>NZ_LR130844.1:414190-1738757 GCF_900626155.1 Anaerococcus vaginimassiliensis
TTGCTTCTTCTACCATTTCGTGATAGGTGTAACTTGTTACTTCTGCTGATACGGGACCATCTACTATACTTGCTATTTCTTTTACTACTGTTTCAAAGTCTTTGCCTTCTTTTTTTATTATGGATGGGTTGGTTGTTACTCCATCACAAAGTCCTAGGTCATTTATTCTTTTTATTTCATCTATGTTTGCTGTGTCTAAGAAAAATTTCATTTTTACTCCTTTATTGAATATTTCTACAAAAGAGAGCTTGAAACATTCATTTCAAGCTCTTTATAAGTCTTATCTTACTTTAGGTTTTATTAGGGGAAGATTTTGTTATTTCTTGATTAACTCAAGTGGTGAGTCTACTTGTTCTTCTACTTGTTCACCTTTTAGATATTTTAGAGCTGTTTCGATTGCGAGTTTTCCCATTTCTTGTGGTTTTTGGGCAACAGTTGCTGATAGCATTCCTTCTTCTACTGCCTTTATTGCATCGTCATTTCCGTCAAATCCAACTATTGTAACGTCTTTGCCGCTTGCTTTTACTGCTTCGCTAGCTCCTAGTGCCATTTCATCGTTTTGACAGAATACTGCTTTTACATCTGGGTGAGCTTGAAGGAGATTTTCCATTACTGTCATTCCTTCTGCCCTATCGAAGTTTGCTGTTTGGCTTGCTAATAGATTAATTTTTCCATCAGTTGCTTCAGTAAATCCTTCTCCTCTTTCACGAGTTGAGCTTGCTCCTGGGATTCCTTCTAGTTGAATTACTTCAGCGTTTTCTCCTACTTTTTCTAGGATATATTCTCCTGCAAGCTTTCCACCTTCTACGTTGTTACTTGCTATGAAGCTTACTAGTTCTCCTTCGTCTGATTTTCTATCAACACAGATTACAGGAATGTTTGCTTCATTAGCTTTTTGTACAGATGTTGAGATTGCAGTTGAGTCTACTGGGTTGATTACTATGAGATCAACTCCTTGGGTGATAAGGTCTTCAACTTGGTTGTTTTGAGTTGATGAATCGTTTTGAGCATCTGTTATTACTGTTTCTACGTTTTCATTTTGTGCTACTTCTTCAACACCTTCTCTGATTGATACGAAGAATGGGTTGTTTAGAGTTGATAAGGAAACACCGATTTTGATATCTCCATCTTTTGCTTTTTCTTCTTGGCTAACTTCTTTTTTGTCAGCGTCTTTGTTTTGTCCTTCTATGCTACATCCTGTTATTACAAATAAGGCTACTAGCATTACTGATAATAATCTTCTTAGTTTTTTCATAAATATCTCCTATTTGTTTCTCTTTCTGTCAATTAGTACAGCGATTAAGATTACAACACCTTTTACGATTTGTTGGTAAAAACTTGATACCCCTAATAAGTTTAACCCGTTGTTTAATACTCCTAATATTAGAATACCAATTAAGGTTCCTGTTAGAGAACCACTTCCTCCAGTCATGCTTGTTCCTCCAAGTACAACTGCTGCTATGGCATCCATTTCGTATGCTGATCCTGCTGTTGGTTGAGCTGAGTTTAGTCTTGATGTTAGAACTAGACCTGATACTACAGCCATTAGTGCTGATATTACATAAACAAGTACTTTTACCTTGTCAATTTTGATACCTGATATAAAGCTTGCCTTTTCATTGCCACCTACTGCGAATATTTTCCTACCGTGGGATGTTTTGTTTAATAAGGTGGATAGGACTATATAAACTATTAAAAATAGTATTACTTGGAAAGGTATGCCAAAAACTTGTCCTTTGCCTAAAAATTGGAAGGCAAAGTTATCTTTTGGTCCTGAGATTGGACGACCATCCATGTAAACTAAGGTTAGTCCTCTAAATATAGTCATGGTTGCTAGAGTTACAATAAATGGTGCAAGTTTTCCTTTAGTAATCAAAAGCCCATTTATTAAACCTAAACAAAGTCCAAGAGCTAAAGTAATTAGAATAGCAAGGCCTGTGTTCATACCATTTTGCAAGAGTCCTGCAAAGATAGCTGAGGTAAAAGCCAGGGTTGATCCTACTGATAAGTCTATACCCCCAGTTAGGATTACAAAGGTCATACCAAGCGCTATGAATCCATTTATTATTAGTTGACGCATAAGGTTTAGTAAGTTGTTTACTTGCAAGAATGCAGGATTTAAAACACTTACAAAAACTATAAGAATAATCAAGGCGGCTATAGTGCCTAGATTTTGATTTTCTTTGAATTGTTTTTTTATACTATTCATAATCTTCCTCCTGTTGCAAGGGTCATAATCTTTTCTTGATCTGCATCCTCGCTTAAAATCTCTCCTTGTACTTTTCCTTCACATATTACATATATCCTGTTAGATAGGCTTAAAAGTTCTGGCAAATCGCTTGAAATCAATATTACACAAACACCTTTTTCTGTAAGGTCTTTGATTAAATCGTAGATTTCTCTTTTGGCACCAACGTCTACTCCCTTGGTTGGCTCATCTAGGATTAGGATTTCTGGGCCTATGGCATACCATTTGGCAAATACTACCTTTTGTTGGTTACCTCCAGACAAATCTTTTACCTTAGTTTCACTAGATTGAGTCTTAACCCTAAAGCTATCTACCAAACCATCTGATAATTTGTTTTCATCTTTTCTATCTATAAAAGAATTTTTAGAAAACTTATCAAAATTTAGAACAGAAATATTCTCTCTTATAGATTCATCTAAAACAAGTCCTTCTTCTTGCCTGTTTTCTGTTACAAAGCCAATCTTGTTTTTGATGGCGTCTATTGGATTTTTAATCTCCACCTTTTTTCCGTCTATGAAAACTTCGCCCGAATCCTTTGGATCAAGACCAAATAGAGATCTCATAATTTCAGTTCTACCTGCTCCCATTAGACCAGATATACCAAGGACCTCGCCTTTTTTGGCGTGGATATTGATATCTTCATAATATCCTTTTCTGCTAAAGTTTTTAAGTTCAATTTTTGTATTAGAAATATCTGCATCCATCTCTGGATAGAAATCTCCAATATCTCTACCAACCATGTGGCTTACCACTTCTTTTTCATTAGTTTCGTTAGTATCAAGGACTGCCACACTCTTGCCGTCTCTCATGACTGTGATCTTGTTAGTTAGGGCAAATATTTCCTCCATCCTATGGGAAATATAAATCATAGAAACATTTTGATCTCTAAGTCTTTTTATAAGTTTAAAAAGTTTGTCTATCTCATTATTTGTAAGGGCACTTGTAGGCTCATCTAAGATTAAGAGGTTGACCTTGTTTAGGTTTGCCTTGGCTATTTCCATCATTTGCCTTTGTCCTACGGAAAGCTTTGCTACCTTCATATCTGGATCAATATCCAAATCAAAGTTTGCCAAAAGCTCCTTGCATCTTTTTCTCATGGTATTTCTATCTAAGAAAAGGCCTTTCCTAAGCTCATTGTTCATGAAAATATTATCCATTACGCTAAGCTCTGGCCAGTCGGATAGCTCTTGGTGGATAAAACTAATCCCCAAGTCCTTGGCAACATTGGTATCGGTTATGTCTACCTTTTTGCCGTCAACTAATATATCTCCCTTATCCTTAGCTAATACACCAGATAAGATATTCATAAGGGTTGATTTACCGGCACCATTTTCTCCAACTAAGGCGTGAATTTCTCCCTCACCTACTATAAAGTCTACTCCCATCAAAACATCATTTTTCCCGAAGGACTTGTATATGTTTTTCATTTCTACTTTCATGACTTGCTCCTAAAAAATATTTTTAGATTGAAGAATTATATTAGAATATGGGGTTGTTTCTCCAGTTCTTATGACAAATTTTACATCAGCTAGTTTTTCCTTAAAATCTTCGTGGCTGATGTACTCACATTCCACACCTTCCAATAATTTTTCTATGTTTTTTTCTTGGTCTGGATTGTTTTCTTTTATTTCTTCAGCTAAATAATAATATTCTACAGAAAAATCTTCCAACAATACCTCAAGTACATCTATAAACTTTGGCTCTCCAAGTTTTAAGGAAAGGTCAATTTTCTTCTCTGGATCAATTGGCAGACCACAATCTCCTATAGCTATCAAATCTGTATGACCTAAATCAGCTAGGCCCTTAGCTATATCACTATTTAAGATTCCCTTAAGTTTCATATAAGCTCCTTTTCAAAATTAATAACTTCTTCTTGGTTTGGTATCGAACCGCTAGCTCCTTTTTTAGTTACTGAAAGTGCTGATGCCTTGGTTGCAAGATCCAAACATTTATCTACATCAACACCCTTGTAGAAGTTTGCTACAAAATACCCTGTAAAGGTATCACCTGCTCCAGTACTATCAATAGCCTCTACCTTGTAAGCATCTTGTCTTATTAGGTCATTTTCGCTAATATATATTGATCCCTTGCTGCCCAAGGTGATTACAAGCTTTAATTTAGGATAGGTCTTTCTAAAATATTCGATATTTTCTTCAATATCACTAAAACCACTTATGGCTCTCGCTTCGTGTTCATTTACTAAAAGAAGGTCGATCTTTTCATAGTCAAATTTCTTAACTTCTTCTGTTATTGGAGATGGATTTAGGACAATCTTTAGTCCCTTTTCATAGGCTCTATCTATTATGTAATCCATCATGTTGATTTCATTTTGTAAAACTAGGATATCTCCTTTTTCAAAGTGAGAGAAAACTTCATCTACAAAATCTTTATCATTGTCAAAATTCGCTCCCTTGTAGAGGACTATGCAGTTTTCTCCAGCATCGTCTACTTGGATTAGGGCATTTCCAGTTAGATTGTCGCTTTTTCTTAGAAAATCAGTATTTATTCCTTGGCTAACTAGATAATCAGCAAGAAATTCTCCATCACTTCCAATATTTCCAACATGGTAAACTTCATCAGAATTTTTCGCAAGAGCTACTGATTGATTGAGTCCCTTACCTCCAGCTCTTCTTTCTATATCCCTTGCACTGATGGTTTCACCAGGTCTAACAATGTGCTCTACTGCAAAGAATATATCGATATTGACAGAACCAAAATTAATTATTTTCATTCTTCCTACCTACACTTTCTCCTTCTACTAGATGAGGTTTTATCATAATCCTATCTAGCGTTTCTTTTTTATTAATCAAATCATCCGCCATTTCTATGGATCTTCTAGCCAAATCTTCAAGGTTTTGGTCAATTGATGTAAGTCTTGGACTTATAATCTTATTTAGGTACAAATTATCATAGCTTATCAAAGAAATATCTTCGGGAACTCTTATACTATTTTCAGAAAAATAATTTAGCAAACCGTAAGAAGACATATCTGCAAAAGAAAATATAGCATCTACCCCTCTATCTAGAAAAAACTTACCTGCCTTATAGCCGCCTTCGTAGGAATAATCTCCGTGGATAATATTTTTTGAATCTATGTAAATATTACGGTTCATAGCTGCTTTTATTGCTCCGGATAACCTTCTTGATGAGTTGGCAGTAGACCTTGGTCCAATCAATATTCCTATATTTCTAAAGCCCCTATCCAATAGATAATTCATAGCCATCATTCCGCCGATTTCGTTATTGCCAGTCACTAGGTGAGTTTTGTTATCTGTAAAGTTAACTTCATCTAAAAATATCACGTTGTAGTCTTCTATAATTTTTTGGCTGATTTTATTAATATTTCTATCAACTACTAGACACGCCGCTGCATAGTTACTCTTTAGAAGATTTTCAAACTCTTCTTTTTTTATTTTCTTGTTGTTTGTATTATGGATATATAAGAAATAATCGTGTTTTAAGGAATAATTTGTCAAATACTTTACCAACAAAGAAAAAAATGGATTGGCTATATCTGGAATTATCGCCATAATTATGTTGCTCTTCTTGCTGGCAAGCGCCTTGGCGTACTTGTTTGGATTGTAGCCCAGCTCTTTTGCCGCTAGAAAAACTTTTTCTTTAGTTTTATCTGAGATTTTGTCGTTAGTCTTGTTTAGCACCATAGAAACTGTAGTTATAGATACTCCAGCAAGCTTTGCGACATCTTTGATAGTTGCCATATTAAACTCCATTAAAACGTTTTAATTAATTATAATATAACACCCCAGAAAACCTTTGTCAAGAAAATTATTTTTTTCTTTAAGTATTTTATTTGATTAATTTTAATTGTTTATTATTTATTTTTAATAAAAAAACTCCCACCTGTAAGGTGGAAGCTTTATCTTATTTAGCCAAGTCTTCTACAGCTCTTGCAACCTTTTGGGCTACATTTTCTTCAAAAGCACCTGGTATTATATATTCTTCGTTTAATTTATCATCTGTTACCATAGCTGCTAAGGCTTTGGATGCTTCTAGTTTCATCTCATCTGTTATAGCACTTGCATGAGCATTTAGTGCTCCTCTAAATATTCCTGGGAAGGCAAGGACATTGTTAATTTGGTTCGGATAGTCACTTCTACCTGTTGCAAGGATTCTTGCTCCTGCTTTTTTAGCTTCGTCATAGTCGATTTCCGGAACAGGATTTGCCATGGCAAAGACTATCGCATCATCATTCATGTTTTTAATATCTTCTCCATCAATAATATTTGGAGCTGATACTCCTATAAAAACATCGCTATCTACCATAGCTTCTTTTAGACTTCCCTTGAAGTCTTCTTCGTTAGTAAACTCAGCAATTCTCGCCTTTACTGGGTTATCTCCTTTTAGGTGGCCCTTGTTAATTGATCCTCTCGAATCACAAGCTATGATGTGTTTTACTCCGTAATCTCTTAAAAGTTTTGCTATGGAATAGCCTGCTGCTCCAGCTCCAGATATAACAACTTTGATATCTTCTTTATTTTTCCCTACGATTTTTAGAGCATTTATCAAAGCTGCAAGAGTTACTATGGCTGTTCCGTGTTGGTCATCATGAAATACTGGTATATCAAGCATTTCCTTTAGTTTTTCTTCTATATAGACACATCTTGGAGAGGATATATCTTCGAGATTTATTCCACCAAAACCTGGGGCAATATTTTTAACTGTTTCTATGATTTCTTCTGCATCTTGAGTATCTAATACTATTGGAACAGCATTTACATCACCGAATTCTTTGAATAATACTGATTTTCCTTCCATAACGGGCATCGCAGCCTTAGGTCCAATATTTCCAAGTCCCAAAACAGCAGAACCATCACTTACAACTGCTATTGTGTTAGCCTTTGATGTGTATGTATAGGCTTTCTTCTCATCCTTGGCAATTTCTCTGCAAGGTTCAGCAACTCCAGGAGTGTAAGCGTAGGTCAAATCTTCTGCATTGTTAACTCTGGCCTTTACTTCTGTTGCAACTTTTCCTTGCCATTGTTCGTGTTTTTCTAAAGCTTTTTCATATACGTTCATACAAAACTCCTTTACCTTTATACTTTAATTTTAACACAGAAAACGATTTTTTAAAACATGGTAAATTCTAAAAGAAAATCTCCCTTAACCTGTAAGGGAGATTTAAAATAATTGTTAAGATTTTCTAAAGGACCTTCTGATAAAAGATCTTGATGAGTAGTTTAAAATATTTTTCTTGTAGATTTTGCTAGATATTTTGTAAACACCTACTATGGAAATCATTAGTATAATGATAGATATTAATCCTGATCCTAGTCCTGTACTCGATTTTATCATTCTAAGAGGCATAAAGAAAACTGATGTAAAAGGTAAATATGATAAAACTTTTACTAAAAGATTTTCATCCTTACCCATAAATACCATAGATGTGAAAAAGGCAAACATGATTACAAGCATCATTGGAGTTGCAACTTTTCCAGCGTCTTCTTGCTTCTGAGCAAGAGACCCGAGCATTGCAGCTACTATCATAAATATAAGTAGGCTTAGGATAACCAAGACTCCAATTTCTACTAACATTAAAATATTTATTCCGCCTAGGTAGGCTCGTATATCTATATTTAGTTTATCCAATATTCCATAGCTTTTTACCAAATAAAAGCCTATGCCACCTAGAATGCCATATATAAGAGTTTGACTTATGATAGCCAGGAAATTGCCCAAGATTTTTCCTGCAAAATACGTTCCTGCCTTTATTGAAGAGAAGATAAATTCAATCATCTTTGATCCTTTTTCTGTCGCAATCTCTACAACCAATACATTAGAATACATCACTAACATCAAATACATATAAAATATTAGGGCAAAGTAGGCGCCATACATTATGAACGACTGTCCACCCTCATCTTCAACAATATTAAATGAAGCCTGTCTTTCTAAAATTTCAAATTTATCTTTTCTTATTTGAGCGTTTTTTATATTTAAAGAATTTTGTGCCTCCTTAAGTTTTAGATTAAAGGAAGCTATTTCATTAGAATCGAGGTTTCTAGTGTGGTATTTTGCAACTAGTATGCCAGATTCTTCTGTTATTTCTGCAAAGCTTCCTATTTTTTTATCATCCATTTTTTCTTTGGCTTCATTTTTATTAGATATTTTAAATCCTTCTATATCTTTGAAATATTCTCCTAGCTTTTCATCACAAACTATATATGTTTCTTGGCTTTTTGTATCATTTGAGAAATAGCTAACCGCAGTACTTGCTAGCATCATGATTACAGGCATCAGAACCATTATCCAAAAGGCTAGTGATTTAATTTGTTTTTTCCACGAATCTATGGCAACTGTCAAAAATCTAGACATCTTCTTCTACCTTTCTTGTAAATATTTCATTTAGACTCGGAGGTGTTTGAGCAAACACTGGAATATAATCAAACTTTTCTCTAAGTCTTTCATATATTTTCCTTCCATCGGTTGGGTCGTTTAACTTTATCTTGTAAGTGTTAGAGTCTTTCCCATAAGTAATTACAAAATCGTTTAATATATCAGAAATATCTCCTTCACATTCGATTAGAAGTTTATCTTTTGGATAAGAATTTCTAATCTCTTTTGGTGATCCTTCTAGGACTACTTGCCCATCTTTGAGCATGACAAGTTTGTTACACATATCTTCAATATTTTCCATATTGTGAGATGAAAATATGATTGTCGTACCTAATTCATTAACTTCTTTGATTATGTCTTGCAATAATCTAATATTGTAAGGATCAAGACCAGAAAACGGCTCATCTAAGATTAGAAAATCAGGTTTGTAGATAAGACTTGCCAGAAGTTGTACTTTTTGCTGGTTACCCTTTGATAGATCTTTTATTTTATCATTTAGCTTGCCCTTTATTTCAAATTTGTCGAAATATTTTTGGAGAGTTTTCTTATCAAGACCCTTCATCAAGTTTAACCTTGCAAAATACCTTATCTCTTCTTCTATTGTTTTTTTAGGTGAAAGCGACCTTTCTTCTGGCAAAAATCCAATCTTTTCCAAAGGAAGGCTTTTCATAAGATTTCCATCATAGAGGATTTCTCCTTCATATTCGTCGAAAAAATCCATTATACACCTAAAAAGAGTAGATTTTCCTGCTCCATTCTGTCCGATTAGACCAAACAAATCTCCTTTTTCAACATTGAAACTTACATGGTCTAAGGCTTTTACCTTGCCAAAAGATTTAGATACATTTTTTATTTCTAACATAAAACCTCCTTAAGAAAAAACAAGGTCAACTATTAAGACAGTCAAAGGAATTCCAAGCCCTAAAGCCATGAATATCTTTCCCCATTTATTGCCAACATTTATAGTAGTGCCGACACCTATCCTTTTTTCTACAAACAAAGCTGGATCGTCAGGATTGTAATATATCGAACCGCCCAAAATCCACCTATAGTCCTCTTCTTCGTAACCATAATTTTTAGTTTTATTTAGGGCAGATCCGTCAACAGATCTTAATTTCCCTATGATAATTCCCCCTCCAATTGACAATACAATAGTGATTATAGCTAATATTTTTACAAGTAAGGTATCACCACTTTTCATAAAAGATGATATCCCAACTTGAAACAAGATTATCAACAAAAAGGCGAGCATAGCACAATAATATGTCCAAATTCTCCTAGTTTTCAAAACATTAGCTAGAGATTCTTCTGGCATATCAGGACTTATTCTCTTTTTTGATAAGACAATTGAAATATTTGAGAAAAATGTTAGAGCTAGCATCACTAGGCTTATTAGACTTGGACTTTGAACATCAAAATACGTCTTCTCTGCCACTTTACTTACTTCGCCATCCATATTCATTTGCATAATCAAAGTGTCTGGATAGCTTTCATAGTCAAGGTGGATTTTTATAGCAAATATTATAACGAGAGCTAAAAGCCCAAGATATAAAGTATAGAGTTCTTTTTTGTTAAAAATTTTATTCTTTGAATATTCTATGCTAACAATCTTTTTCTTATCCATCTTTTCCGTCTTGGCTAAACCTTTTAACTTCTTGTTAGCCACTATTAGTGGAAGATACAAAAGGATTATAGCTAGGAAATATATTATGTTTAGAACTGCAAAATTATCTATAGCATAACTTATAAGAACTACAAATATCGCCAAGGATATTCCCAATAGAATTATCTGCATCTTATAATTTTTTATTATTTCTTTTGCCTTTTTACTTTCTGATAGACTGCTAGACATTCTAACTCCAAATATATAGCCTCTCTTAGAATAAGAATCAACAAAGGCTTGTAGTATTGTAAGTAAAATTATTACTCCAGCATAAAAGATAGCAAGTTTTGTGTTTTCACTCATCGTATTTCTCCCATAACTTATCTACATCTCCTAGAAACTCATCTTTTCCTAGACCCTTAACCTTGGCAAGAGCTGTTATAAATTCGAGTTCTTCTGCTATTTTTTCTTCCTGTCTTGTATTTATTTCTAAAGTTTCATCTACTATCCTAGAGCCATATCTCCTATCCATTGTTATTATTCCATCTTCTTCTAGGAGCTTGTAGGCCTTATTTACAGTGTGAAGGTTGACTCCAATATCCGATCCGAGCTGTCTAACAGACGGAAGGCTTTGACCAAAACCTAAGTCTCCTTGAGCCAGAGCCTTGATAATTTCTCTTCTGATCTGTTCATATATAGGAATTTCCGAAGAAAAATCAATTGCTAAAAACATAAGACCTCCTTTCTTTGTTATACTTATTATATAACAACTAAATCATCTTGTAAATAAAAAACCTGCTAAATAGCAGGTCAAGTTTAAGAATTATAATGGCTCATAGGTAGAGTAACTATCTCATTTAGCTCCTCTGGAAGTTTTATATCCCTAGTCAAGGCTAGAAAACTAATTGATTTTTTTCCGTATTTTTTCCTAATCTTATACATGGCTTCATCACATTTTTCATCCTTAATAAATTTTTTATAGTCAGAAAAAACATCCATCTGACTTCCGCCTCCTGCTTTTCTAAGCCTGATAGCTCTAATGCCAACGGCCCTTACTGGAAAATCCCAGCTATATTTTTCTTTGAAAAGTTCAAATCCAGACCTTGCTAGAACTATAGACGATTGACTAGCAAGATTGATTGGGCTTTGATAGTGGAAGGATTGAAGCTTGTTATTTCTAACAAAAATCTCAACACCATTCGCTTCTAGTTCTGCTTCTCTTAGCCTCCTTGATACAGAAAAAGAAAGTTCCTGAAGGACATTAAAGACCTCATTATCGTTTAAAAGGTCCTTCCTACAAGTAGAAGAATTGCCTATAGATTTTATTGGCTCAGTGTCATCCCTATCCCTTACTGGGCGAATATCTAGTCCATTAGCATACTCCCAAAGATAAAGACCATTGATCCCCAAGAGATTTCTTATAAGATCTGGATCACTATTAGCAAGCTCTCCTAGGCTAAATATTCCAATTCTGTTTAGCTTTCTCTCAGTTGCCCTACCTATGCCAACCATCTCTCTTACAGGAAGAGGCCAAACCTTGTCTCTAAAGTTTTCTTCGCTTATTGTAGTAACAGCATCAGGTTTTTTCATATCACTTCCTAGTTTGGCGAAAATCTTACAAAAACTTACCCCGACACTGACTGTTATCCCGAGTTCCTTTTTCATTCTCTCTCTAATCTCGTTTGCAATCTCCTCTCCACTTCCAAAAAGATGAGTTGATCCCGTAACATCTAGGAAACATTCATCTAATCCAAAGGGTTCTACTTGGTTGGTATATTCATAGTAAAGTTTTCTAGCAAGCTTAGAATGTTTTAGATACTCTTCATAGTGAGGTGGGACTATAACTAGATTTGGACACTTAGTCTTAGCTTCCAAGATTGTTTCGCCAGTTTTAACTCCCATTTCTTTTGCTTTCTGGCTTTTAGCAAGTATTATCCCATGCCTGTTCTTAGGATTGCCAGCAACAGCCATGGCCATTCCTCTAAGCTCCGGATTTAATTTCGCTTCTATAGAAGCATAACAAGCGTTCATATCTGAATGTAGTATAACTCTTTTCATAACATCTCCTTGAATTATTTAGACTATTAATGTATAATTAGACAATAAATGACTTAATTAAATTATAAGACTTCTAATGTCTTTTGTCAACTACAAACAACAAATATAAGTCTATCAATGACTAAAAGGAGAAAATATGGGATTTGCAAATAAACTCAAAGAACTAAGAGAAATCAAGAAACTAAGCCAAGAAGACTTGGCTAAACTCTGCCAAGTATCTACAAAGACAATTTCTAGGTATGAACTAGGCCAATCAAAACCGAGATACAGAAAAACTTACGACCTTCTAGCAAAACACCTAGATACAACCCACGACTATCTAGTTACAGATGAGGATGAATTTATCCTAAAGGCAAGGGAGAATTTCGGCAAAGAAGGCGCAAAAGATGCTGAAGATATGATAAATGGCGTTATAGGACTCATGGCTGGTGGACAAATTCCAGATGAAGATAAAAGAACAATCCTAGATGCCATCACAGAAGCTTACTACATAGCTAGATCAGAAAATGATAACAAGGACAGATAATGGGACTATCCTACAATCACATTTACAATGAGACTCTAGAGCTTATAAAATGCCACAAAACTAGAGATCCAAGGCAGATTTTAGAAGAAAGGAATGTCCATCTCATAGCCTTTAAGAAAAACACCAAGCTTTTGGGAATGTATAAGATCATCAAAGGAATTAGCTTTGTATTCTACAATCCTTTTGTAGATGAGAGGATTCAAAATATGGTCTTCGCTCATGAGCTAGGCCATGATATGTTTCACAAAGACCAAGCAACAGAAGATCTTATAGAATACGAGCTATTTGATATAACTTCAGAGATGGAACTTGAAGCTAATATATTTGCAGCCCACCTTCTCCTTGACGAAGATTTGTTAATGGACGATATCAGAGAAGGCTACACCTACAATCAACTGGCAGCTATGTATGATGTAAATGTCAATCTAATGATATTTAAGCTAAACGAAATGCACAGGATGGGCATGCCTATAAGAAGTGAAACCCCATCCGAATCTACGTTTTTTAGAGACATTGACACTTCAAACGAATACAATTACTAAGATCCCCCTCTTGATGGTGAAATCTTTTTATAGGAGAAAAAATGATAGAAAGAGTAACTGATTTAGTAAAAACCTTGATGATTAATGAAAAGGATATAGACCTTGCCGTAGATATGACAGCAGGAAATGGCAACGATAGCTTGTTTATATTAGACGAAATCAAAGCAAAAAGGCTAGTCGCCTTCGATATCCAAAAGGAAGCAGAAGAGGCTACTAAAAATCTCTTAGGAGAAAGGGAGAACTTCCTCTTTATCTTAGACAGCCACGCAAACATAGATCAATATATCAAAGAGAAAATCGACCTTGCAGTATATAACCTAGGCTATCTCCCAAAGGGAGATAAGGCTATAGCAACTACTTATGAATCAACCCTAGAAAGTCTAAGAAAGCTCCTCCACCTTTTAAGAAAAAACGCCAAAGTTTATATGACAATATATACAGGTCACGACCAAGGAAGAATAGAAGCCGCCAAAATAGAAGACTTTATAGCAAGCCTTCCCAATAATAAATACGCAATAATGAAAATTTCATACCCAAACAAAGGTACAATCGCCCCATACATAGTCATAATAGAGAAGAAATTCTAAATATTTTCTCTTAACTTATGACAGGTATTTTATATTTCTATATATTACAGGTCCATGAACTTATCTTATAAGATGTTCATGGATTTTTCTATTAAAGACTTCTGCCACTTCTAGGAAATTATCCTTATTATCTTCACAATTCTAACTGATATTTCAATATATTTATCCCACTCTCATAATAAAATTATTTAAAAACTCTATAAAATCTATCTAGGCCTATTGACTAAGTGAAATTATAGTGATATCATAATGATATCAAATAAATATAAGGAGAAAAATATGGACAAATTGGAAAAGAAACTAGAAAACTCTGATAATGTCGAAGAGAAAATTCTAAAGGCAAAAAAGAACGGCATACTTGTACTAATGATCTACCTAGTCCTCCTAGCCGGAGCTATTTTGACTATAGTAGTCAACGGAAACACAATAGATAGCGGAACATACACTAGCTTGAATGTTGTATTTCTAGTAATAGCTATAGCCTACGTTCTCTTAGGTTGGATTATGCTTTTGGGTCTTAAACTTCTAAAACCTCAAGAGTCACTAGTCCTAACACTTTTTGGAAAATACATTGGAACTATAAAGGGCGAAGGCTTCTATTATGTAAATCCTTTCGTTTCTGCAGTAAATCCTGCTGCCAACACCAAGCTAGGTCAATCTGGTGATGTAAGTGACGGCTTAAAGATTTTTGATAAGTCAAATTCCTACCAATCTACCAATAAGAAGATTTCACTAAAGGTAATGACCCTAAATAACAGCAAACAAAAAATCAACGATTATTTAGGAAACCCTGTAGAAATCGGTATAGCAGTAATGTGGAAGGTAAATGACACTGCCAAGGCAGTATTTAATGTAGACAATTACAAGGAATATCTATCTCTTCAAACAGATACAGCTCTAAGAAATATAGTTCGTCAATATCCTTACGATGTTAACCCACATTATCAAATCGACACAACAGGTGATGGTGAACCAGATGACGGATCTCTTAGAGGCTCTAGCGAAATAGTTGCTAGGAGAATCAAAGAAGAAATACAAAAAAGAGTAGAATTTGCAGGTCTTGAGATAATAGAAGCAAGAATCACCCACCTATCTTACTCATCTGAAATTGCCGCAGCAATGCTACAAAGACAACAAGCATCTGCCCTAATCGATGCGAGAGCAATGCTAGTAGATGGAGCAGTAGGCATGGTAGAAATGGCCCTTGATAAACTTGAAGAAAATGGAGTAGTAGATCTAGACGAAGAAAGAAAAGCCGCTATGGTATCAAATCTCCTCGTTGTTCTTTGTGGTAACCATGAAGCAAACCCAATAGTCAACACAGGAAGCTTATATTAATGGCAAAAAAACAAATACCCCTAAGGGTATCTGAGAAACTCTACAATCAAATTGCCCAATGGGCCGAGGATGATTTTAGATCTATAAATGGACAAATAGAATACCTACTCACAGAATGTGTAAAACAAAGAAAAAAAGACGGCAAATATGTATCAGAAACGATAGATGAACCAATAGACTTAGATATCGAATAAATAAAAGGCCTACAGAAAATATTATTTTCCGTAGGTCTTTTTACTTGCACACTTTCTTATAAAACTAGATTTATATAAAAGATGCTTTATAGCTTTTCCTGGTCTATAGAATATAAAACGTGGTCCTGAAAATCTCATAATCTCACGAATCTTATCACGCATCTTTGGCTTATAGCAATGAATTTTACAATACGAACAAAAAGGCTTATTAGCCCCATGAGGACAAGAAGAAAGTTTCTTTTTGACATAGGCCTTAAGCTCACCAATCTCACTATCAGAAAATTTATCATTCTTCCTATGGTACAAATCAATCATATCACAAACAATCTTATACTCTTCACTAAGCTTCTTATCCATATGTCCTCCTATACTAGCTATTATACTAGATATGTATATATTTATATATAATTAAAATATAAAAAGATAATAAATAACAATTTACGTAATTAAATCAAAAACATATGTATACCTTTAAGAACTGTAGACAAATATAAACTATGATAAACAATTATAACTTAGCTAAAACTTAAAGAAAAATGAATATAGCAATATTAAAATCTCTAAGCAGAAAGAAATAGTCCTAGAAAATAGTAGAGATGTTTGCAACTATTTAGGGATTTGAATAATGGATCTTATAAAATTCCACTATTTAGGAATATTAACCCTGAAAAATAAGCACTTAGTGAACTTAAATAGCCAATGATTGAATATTAAGGCAGAAGGTATAGTGAGTTCTCCCTAAAATATTCATAACAATCGAGTATTCAATAATCTCACTACATAAGAAAGTTTTACAAGAAGTCTCATAACCAGCATATTAGGCAAAAAACACCTCGTAGATGAGATGTTTGGTGGGCCTTTAGGGACTTCGAACCCTGTGGCCTTGTCCCTTGCAGGGTTTTAAATAAGTTAGCATTTAAAATCTCTTAGGCGAATGAAATGAGCCCAGAGAACAGTTATGAGTGTGCTCATAACCGGTTTGTTGGCAAAAAAAACACCTCATAGCTGAGATGTTTGCTGGGTCTTTAAGGACTCGAACCCTGTGGCCTTGTCCCTTGCAGGGTTTTAAATAAGTTAGCATTTAATATCTCTGAGGCGAATGAAATGAGCCCAGAGAACAGTTATGAGTGTGCTCATAACCGGTTGTTGGGCAAAAAAAAACACCTCATAGATGAGATGTTTGGTGGGCCTTTTGGGACTCGAACCCTGTGGCCTTGTCCCTTGCAGGGTTTTAAATGCGTTAGCATTTTAAATCTCTGAGGCGAATGAAATGAGCCCAGAGAACAGTTATGAGTGTGCTCATAACCGGTTGTTGGGCAAAAAAAAACACCTCATAGATGAGATGTTTGGTGGGCCTCCAGGGACTCGAACCCTGGACCTACCGGTTATGAGCCGGGCGCTCTAACCGACTGAGCTAGAGGCCCACAAAAACAAAAGTTAATTGTTACTTAATTTTATGGTGGACCTGAGTAGACTCGAACTACCGACCTCACGCTTATCAGGCGTGCGCTCTAACCACCTGAGCTACAGGTCCATATGTGGCAGGGGAGACAGGATTTGAACCCGCGACATCTGGTTTTGGAGACCGACGTTCTGCCAGCTGAACTACTCCCCTATATTAAGATTGATAGTAATATTAACCGGTTGTAAGATAAACCTATCTATCCAAAAAAATTGGTGCCCAGAGGCGGAATCGAACCACCGACACGGGGATTTTCAGTCCCCTGCTCTACCGACTGAGCTATCTGGGCAAGTTATGGCGGAGAAGGAGGGATTTGAACCCTCGCATCCCTATTGACAGGATCTACTCCCTTAGCAGGGGAGCCTCTTCAGCCACTTGAGTACTTCTCCATAAGCTATAAAGCTTATAGCTTCGCTTTATATTAAGCTTGCTTTTGGCGGAGAGGAAGGGATTCGAACCCTTGTGAGCCAATGACTCTAACGGTTTTCAAGACCGCCCCGTTATGACCGCTTCGGTACCTCTCCAAATATTAAAATATAATGATAAGTAATCAAATGGCTTAGATTTTAAACATATCCATAAAATTAAATCGTCGATACTATAGTCGACGAATTTCCAATTCCACCCTGATAGACAGGATGGATATTGTTTTTTGGTGACCCATCGGAGATTCGAACTCCGGACACCCTGATTAAAAGTCAGGTGCTCTACCGGCTGAGCTAATGGATCATATTGGCTGGGATAGCAGGACTCGAACCTACGCATACCAGAGTCAAAGTCTGGTGCCTTACCGACTTGGCTATATCCCAACGTTCAAAGTACGGTATAATTATATCATAAACGATTTAAGCTGTCAAGCTTTTTTTCGTTTTTATAAGTTCCAGTCTTACTTTAGAAATTGTCATGGCGCACCCTCCAGGATTCGAACCTGGGACACACGGATTAGAAGTCCGATGCTCTATCCAGCTGAGCTAAGGGTGCATATGGAGCGGGTGAAGGGAATCGAACCCTCGCAACCAGCTTGGAAGGCTGGGGCTCTACCACTGAGCTACACCCGCATAGGTGTTAAAAAATTGGTGGGGATGAGCGGATTCGAACCACTGAAAGCTAAGCTAACGGATTTACAGTCCGTCCCATTTGGCCAACTCTGGAACATCCCCATATATTTAATTTCCAAAATATTATTGGAGCTGATGATAGGACTTGAACCTACAACCTATTGATTACAAATCAATTGCTCTACCAATTGAGCTACATCAGCACATTGGATCACTATTGCAATCCAAATGGCGACTCGGATGGGATTCGAACCCACGACCTCCGCCGTGACAGGGCGGCATTCTAACCAGCTGAACTACCGAGCCATATTCGCTTTTAAAGCGATTATATAGGTATTATTGGTGGAAGTAACAGGGCTCGAACCTGTGACCCCCTGCTTGTAAGGCAGATGCTCTCCCAACTGAGCTATACTTCCATATTGGTGACCCTACCAGGATTTGCAACCCAGTCCCTTTCAGGGTTTCAAATGTTTACATTTGAAATCTTTGAGACGAGCTCTGGCGAGTCCAAAGAACTTAGCACCGTTACGGTGGTATCCCCGTCATACGAAGATGTTCTTTTATAAATATATTAGTTTATAAATATATTAGTTAAATATTGGTGACCCTACCGGGATTCGAACCCGGGATACCACCGTGAAAGGGTGGTGTCTTAACCGCTTGACCATAGGGCCTAAAAATTATTGGTTGCGGGAGTAGGATTTGAACCTACGACCTTCGGGTTATGAGCCCGACGAGCTACCAAACTGCTCCATCCCGCGATATTAGTTAGAGTAGTAGGGTTATGGTGCCGAGAATCGGAATCGAACCGATACGGTGTTTAACCACCGCAGGATTTTAAGTCCTGTGCGTCTGCCAGTTCCGCCACCCCGGCGCAGACAATATTTGGCGCTCAGGGTGGGACTCGAACCCACAACCTACCGGTTAACAGCCGGGTGCTCCACCATTGAGCTACCTAAGCACTACAACGATAATATTATAACATGTATTTTATATCGCTGTCAAGTTTTTTATCTAAATTGCTTAGATATTTTTGTTTAGCTACTACCTAGTCTCCCGGGAGGCTGCCCTCCGAGTACCATCGGCGTTATGAGGCTTAACTTCTGTGTTCGGTATGGGAACAGGTGTATCCCTCATGCTATCGTAACTATATTGTTTGGCGACTACCTAGTCTCCCGGGAGGTTGCCCTCCGAGTACCATCGGCGTTATAAGGCTTAACTTCTGTGTTCGGTATGGGAACAGGTGTATCCCTTATGCCATCATCACCATATTTATGAACCTTCTAAATAGCGTCTAGTATTTTTACTAGACCTCATCCCTACTAGCTACGTCGTAGCTTTCTTACCAATCGCACTTCGTGCTCTTGGGAAAGCCTGACGGCTGACCTACCATCGATTTGCTTTGCAAATCGGGTTAGGGACAAGCAAAAATATTTCCAGTCAAGATTTAAAGTTTAGTATCCATTAGCTTAATACATTACTGCACTTACACCTTGGACCTATCAAAGGTATTTTCTTTACCTACTCTTAGAAATCTTATCTTGAGGCCTGCTTCGTACTTAGATGCTTTCAGTACTTATCAATTCCATACGTAGCTACCCAGCTATGCTCCTGGCGGAACAACTGGTACACCAGCGGTATGTCCATCCCGGTCCTCTCGTACTAAGGACAGATCCTCTCAAATTTCTTACGCCCACGCTGGATAGGGACCGAACTGTCTCACGACGTTCTGAACCCAGCTCGCGTGCCTCTTTAATGGGCGAACAGCCCAACCCTTGGGACCTACTTCAGCCCCAGGATGAGACGAGCCGACATCGAGGTGCCAAACCTCCCCGTCGATGTGGACTCTTGGGGGAGATAAGCCTGTTATCCCCGGGGTAGCTTTTATCCGTTGAGCGATGGCCCTTCCATGCGGTGCCACCGGATCACTAAGTCCGTATTTCTACTCTGCGCAACTTGTAGGTTTTGCAGTTAAGCTCGCTTCTGCCTTTGTACTCTGCGAATGGTTTCCGTCCATTCTGAGCGAACCTTTGAACGCCTCCGTTACTTTTTGGGAGGCGACCGCCCCAGTCAAACTGCCCAACTGACAATATCCTTTGCCCTGATTCAAGGGTCAAAGTTAGAACTTTAATATTAGAGGGTTGGTATCCCAAGGATGACTCCACCTACACTGGCGTGCAAGTTTCTTAGTCTCCCAACTATCCTGTACGTCTAATCTCAAAGTCCAATATCAGCCTACAGTAAAGCTCCACGGGGTCTTTCCGTCCTAGCGTGGGTAAGTCGCATCTTCACGACTACTACAATTTCACCGGATCCTTTGTTGAGACAGTGCCCAAATCGTTACACCTTTCGTGCGGGTCGGAACTTACCCGACAAGGAATTTCGCTACCTTAGGACCGTTATAGTTACGGCCGCCGTTTACTGGGGCTTAAGTTCTAGCCTTCGCATTCGCTAAGCCTTCCCCTTAACCTTCCAGCACCGGGCAGGTGTCAGCTCCTATACTTCATCTTTCGATTTTGCAGAAACTTGTGTTTTTGGTAAACAGTCGCTTGGGCCTGGTTTCTGTGGCCAGATCGCTCTGGCTCCCCTTCTCCCGAAGTTACGGGGACATTTTGCCGAGTTCCTTAACAAAGGTTCTTCCGCGCGTCTTGGTATTCTCTACCTCCCTACCTGTGTCGGTTTTGGTACGGGCGCTTTGGTCTTGATAGTGACTTTTCTTGGCAATATGGAGTCAGCTACTTCTCTACTCATGTTTTCGATACCTATCAGATTTTAGCCTTAAAGTGTGCGGATTTGCCTACACACAAGCCTTTATCTTTAGACTAGCTATTCCATCAGCTAGCTTAGCTTATCCTTTTGCGTCATCACTTCTCTATAGCGACTTTAAGCGGTACAGGAATCTAAACCTGTTATCCATCGCCTACGCCTTTCGGCCTCGGCTTAGGTCCCGACTTACCCTGAGGGGACGAGCCTTGCTCAGGAATCCTTAGGGTTTCGACGGGGATGATTCTCACATCCCTTCTCGCTACTCATGCCAGCATTCTCTCTTGTATTCGCTCCACTGTTGCTTTCGCTTTGGCTTCTTCGCTTATACAATGCTCCTCTACCACTGATAGAGGTATTAAATCTAGACATAAAGTTTGGAATACTTGTTTGACGTTTTTTTACCAGGTTATATTTTTTAATCTTATATAACTGTTCGGTGATAATTGAGTATTTTTTTATTTACAACTTACCTTTTGGTTTACGTAATTTGATGTTTTTTACTCGTTTATCTTGATTGTTTTAATATTTCCTAGTTCAAGTATTTCTTTCTTTATTTCGTAGATTTAATTCCTCTATCAATCCGAAGCTTCGGTACTGGATTTTAGCCCCGTTCATTTTCGGCGCAAACCCACTTGACCAGTGAGCTATTACGCATTCTTTAAATGCATGGCTGCTTCTAAGCCAACGTCCTGGTTGTCTTAGTAGATTCACATCCTTTTCCACTTAATCCAGATTTGGGGACCTTAGCTGTCGGTCTGGGCTGTTTCCCTTTCGACTTAGAAGCTTATCCCTCTAAGTCTGACTCCTTGACTTGATTTTTTGGCATTCGGAGTTTGATAGGTTTCGGTACGGTAAGCCGCCCTAGACCATTCAGTGCTCTACCTCCTAAAATCTTTCGTCAAAGGCTAGCCCTAAAGCTATTTCGAGGAGAACCAGCTATATCCGAGTTCGTTTGGCTTTTCACCCCTAACCACAACTCATCCGATACGTTTTAAACCGTACCCGGTTCGAGCCTCCAGTGAATTTTACTTCACCTTCACTCTGGTCATGGATAGATCACCCGGTTTCGGGTCTATTGCATTAAACTTATTTGCCCTATTAAGACTCGCTTTCGCTATGGCTTCATCTCTTAAAGATTTAACCTTGCTTAATACAATAACTCGCTGGCCCATTCTACAAAAGGTACGACATCACACTTTAGTGCTCTGTCTGCTTGTAGGCGCTAGGTTTCAGGTTCTATTTCACTCCCCTTTCGGGGTTCTTTTCACCTTTCCCTCACGGTACTTGTTCGCTATCGGTCACATGTTAGTATTTAGCCTTAGGGGATGGTCCCCCTATCTTCACAACGGATTCCTCGTGTCCGGTGCTACTTTCCTCCTAGGTTTATTTAAGATTCGTTTACAAGACTGTCACTTTCTTTGGTTCATCTTCCCAGATGATTCAACTTCTTAAATATTCCACTATTGGATTAGGCTCTTTTCTGTTCGCTCGCCGCTACTTGGAAAATCGAGTTTTCTTTCTTTTCCTCCTGTTACTTAGATGTTTCAGTTCACAGGGTCTTGCTTCACAAGACTATGTATTCATCTTGTGATGACTGTGTCTTCCACAGCCGGGTTTCCCCATTCGGAGACCTAGGGGTTAGTGCTTTTTGTGAGCTTTCCCTAGTTTTCGTTCACTTACGTCCTTCGTCGCCTTCATGTGCCAAGGCATCCACCTTGCGCCCTTTGTTTCTTGACTGGAAATATTTTTTGCTATTTAGTTTTATGCCTAAGCTGAGTGGGTTCGAAATCTTTGATTTCGAATTATTTTAGAATTTGTCGCTTTAGCGTCAAATGATAAAATAACGTTACTTACTAATAACTTTTTCACTTCTTTAGGCTGGTTCGATTTTGAGCTTACCGTCTCTTCGTATTAATATACTCAGCGTTTGAATCCACTCCGTGGTGGGTCCTCTCAAAGCCGGACGGACTTGCTCATGGTGGAGATAAAGAGATTCGAACTCTTGACCCCCTGCGTGCAAGGCAGGTGCTCTCCCAGCTGAGCTATATCCCCATGTTTAATGATATTTATTTGTTTTTAGGTTAAAAATACCTTAATATTTTAATACCAACGATCTTTATTTTCTTTTCTGTGTGAGAAGCTAGCGTACCAGCTTCTCATCCTTAGAAAGGAGGTGATCCAGCCGCACCTTCCGATACGGCTACCTTGTTACGACTTCACCCCAGTTACTGACCCTACCTTCGACTGCTGCTTCCTAAAAGGTTAGCTCACAGGCTTCGGGTATTGCCAACTTCCATGGTGTGACGGGCGGTGTGTACAAGACCCGGGAACGCATTCACCGCGGCATTCTGATCCACGATTACTAGCAACTCCAACTTCATGCACTCGAGTTGCAGAGTGCAATCCGAACTGGGACAGGCTTTTTGAGTTTCGCTTGACTTCGCAGTTTCGCATCCCTGTGTACCTGCCATTGTAGCACGTGTGTAGCCCAAGTCATAAAGGGCATGATGATTTGACGTCATCCCCACCTTCCTCCGGTTTATCACCGGCAGTATTGCTAGAGTCCCCAACTTAATGATGGTAACTAACAATAGGGGTTGCGCTCGTTATGGGACTTAACCCAACATCTCACGACACGAGCTGACGACAACCATGCACCACCTGTAATACAGTCATCCGAAGATGTAGGCTCTTATCTCTAAAAGCTTCCGTATTATGTCAAGACTTGGTAAGGTTCTTCGCGTTGCGTCGAATTAAACCACATGCTCCGCTGCTTGTGCGGGTCCCCGTCAATTCCTTTGAGTTTCACACTTGCGTGCGTACTCCCCAGGCGGAGTGTTTAATGCGTTAGCTGCGGCACCCAGATTATTCCAGACACCTAACACTCATCGTTTACGGCGTGGACTACCAGGGTATCTAATCCTGTTTGCTACCCACGCTTTCGTACCTCAGCGTCAGTTTATGGCCAGAAAGTCGCCTTCGCCACCGGTATTCCTCCTAATATCTGCGCATTTCACCGCTACACTAGGAATTCCACTTTCCCTTCCATACCTCAAGATGAGCAGTTTTAAAAGCTTGCTATAGTTGAGCTATAGGATTTAACTTCTAACTTGCTTATCCGCCTACGTACCCTTTACGCCCAATGATTCCGGACAACGCTCGGACCTTACGTATTACCGCGGCTGCTGGCACGTAATTAGCCGGTCCTTATTCGTATGGTACTGTCATTTTCTTCCCATACAAAAGATTTTTACAACCCGAAGGCCTTCTAAATCACGCGGCGTCGCTGCATCAGGGTTTCCCCCATTGTGCAAAATTCCCCACTGCTGCCTCCCGTAGGAGTCTGGGCCGTGTCTCAGTCCCAATGTGGCCGTACACTCTCTCAAGCCGGCTACTGATCGTTGCCTTGGTGAGCAGTTACCCCACCAACTAGCTAATCAGACGCGAGTCCATCTTATACCGATAAATCTTTGATCAAATTATCATGCGATTATTTGATGTCATAGGGTATTATTCGTCGTTTCCAACGGCTATCCCCTTGTACAAGGCAGGTTACTCACGCGTTACTCACCCGTCCGCCACTAATCCAATTAAGTTCATTCCGAAGAAATCTTTTAATCTTCATCGTTCGACTTGCATGTGTTATGCACGCCGCCAGCGTTTATCCTGAGCCAGGATCAAACTCTCATATATAGTATGAGCCGTTTTTAATCTTGGCTTATTCATTTACATCTGACTTTTGTCTGATGCGTGATTTAAATTTGTCCTTATTTTATAAATAAGAATCATTGTTATATAAAGAAATTAACTAAAGGTTATTAGTTGTTTTCGTTTATATCTTATATAACTTAATAGTTATATAGATCGTTGATATTAATTTGTTAAGGTTCATGTCATTCGCTTACCGCGTTGACTATTACATAGTACCACAGTATTTTTTGTTTGTCAAGCTTTTTTTGAATTTTTTTATTAATTCTTTGTTTTTAGCTCGACTGCTTTCGCAATGACAATTTATATATTACACCCTTACTTTTCTTTTGTCAAATTTTTTTATAAAAAAATCACCAATATTATCTATTGGTGATTTTAACTTATTCTTCTGGCTCATAGTTTACTATCGAAACCATTTTGCCTTCTTTATTTTTTATTTTTCTTATTTTTTTGTCAAAGTCCAGCCTTTTCATCCATATGTTTTTTTCACAGCCTAGACATTTTAGTTTAATGTCTGCGCCTAGCCTAGTTATTTGCCAGAGGTTTTCTCCACATGGATGGCCTTTCTTTAAGCTTACTATGTCGTTTATTTTATATTTCTTCATTTTTGCCATACTCCACTAATGAGCTTTTTATATTTCTTTCTTCCATTTCTTTTTTTATTAGAATTCTCGCTTTTCTAGATATTTCCCATTGCAAGCCCGCTCTTACTCGTGCTATGATTCTAACCTTATAAGAGAATTCATTTAAATCTTTTATTTCAAATATCTCAAATTTTTCTTTGAATACTTTCTTATATTCTTCCATTTGACTAAGTTCGTTAGAAACTTTTGCTACCATATCTTTTACTTCTTCCAGACTTGTGTCATAGGATACACTGAAGGTTGCTTCTGATGCCATAAATCCTCTATTGAAGTTTCTAACTGTGGTTATTTCTGAGTTAGGTATTATATGAAGCGATCCATCAAAGTCTCTTACTTTTGTAACTCTAAAGTCTAAAGCTTCTACTTCTCCTTCTACTCCAGCAGCCATAATCCACTCTCCAACTCTTATCTTATCATCAAGGATTATAAAAATTCCTTTGATAAAATCCGCAATGAGAGTTTGAGTACCAAGGGCTATGGCAACACCGCCTACTCCAGCTGTCGCTATTAGAGTTGATGTATTTATCCCAAATATATCAAGGATCATTGTAATCGCTATAAATATAATTACAACTCGTATCACTGAGTAAAGGGCTTTTGATATGGTGCTGATTTTGTTTTTGTTTACATCTGATTTCTTTACAACCCTTCCTCCTAAGAATTTATCAATTAGTTTTCTCAGAAGATTTAGTATTATTTTTGAAACGAGCACTACTAATATTATAGAAATTGCTCCATATATTAGTTTGTTTTTCATAAGCTCTCTTATCATTTCTTGGTTTTCTATTTGTTCAATCATCGATCTCCCTTATTATTTTTTCTGCAAGCTTCTTATGAAAGTCACTATCTAGATGAATCCCATCTATATACCTACCAGAAATTTTTCTAGCATCTATTAGAGAAAAATTGTAACTATCTTTAAGAGTAATTAACTTCTCATATAGATAGTCCACTTTCTTATTTGCTTCTTTATAGAAACTATAGATTTCTTCTTCCTCTACATATGGAGGTAAAATCACTATTTTCCTAGTGGCTTTCGATATATCTAATATACTTTTAAGATTTTGGTAGGCAAACTCGACGCTTACTCCATTTAAAAAATCATTGCTCCCACCAAAGACAACTAATACATCGTCTTTCTCTTCTTCCATAAATCTTTTGTACCTATTTAGCATTTCTTCTGTAACCGACCCATTTACACCGAGGTTTCTAACAACAAAGCCCGCCTTCTCTAGAAAGCGGGTATAATTTTTGTCATAAACTAGGTAACCTTCTGTGAAAGAATCTCCTAGACATATTATCTTCATTGAATTTTCTTTAGAGCAAGTCCTGTCCTTGATGGAATATAGATTCTGATTCCGTCGTAGTCTGTTCCTGCTAACCTTTCTGTTTGATATTTATATTCGTGGCTAATTCTATCAAATCCCCCAAATTCACCTTGGTCTGTATCCATTACCACTTCAAATTCTCCAATATCGTGGATTGGTAGATGGAAAGATTCATAAGAATTTTCTGGGTGGAAATTAAATATATAGACAATATCGTCGTTTCTAAAGGCTATGATTTTCCTGTCGTTATCTATCCAAAGTCTGTATGTTTCGTTGGATAATTGCTTGTATTTCTTGGAAAACTCAAGCATAGCATTGTCAAAATTGTTGAGATATTGGTATTTTAGGTTAGGATCATCTGCCAAAGACCATTGGCGTCTCGCATAATGGTAGGAATATCCGTTTCCTTCTCTAGGAAAATCTATCCACTCTGGATGACCAAATTCATTGCCCATGAAGTTTAGGTAAGCGTCAGCTCCCATGGAAAGAGTAATCCACCTTAGCATCTTGTGAAGAGCAATTGCCCTATCAATTATCATATTGTGGTCGTCTTTTCTCATGTTCCAGTACATTTCTTGATCAGCTAACCTAAATATAGTTGTTTTGGATCCAACCAAAGCTTGGTCGTGACTTTCTACATAAGAAATTCTCTTCTCCTCTGGTCTATGAGTTGAAAGTTCGTACCACATTCTTGCCAAATCCCAGTCTTCGTCTCTTTTCATTAGAGCTTTTTCCCAAAAATCTGGCATACCCATAGCAAGTCTATAGTCAAATCCAATTCCACCATCTTCGATTGGTAGGCACATTCCAGGCATACCGCTCATATCTTCAGCTATAGTTATAGCGTCTTTTTTGACTTCTCTAATAAGTTCGTTAGCTAGTTGGAGGTAGTTGATTGCTTCTATATCTGTATTCATAGAAAAGTATTTCTTGTATGAATCAAAGGCTTCACCTCTACCGTGATCTTTATAAATCATTGATGTGACTCCGTCAAACCTAAAGCCGTCGAAGTGGAATTCTTCTAGCCAATATTTAATATTTGAAAGAAGAAAATGGCACACGCCTGGTTTTTTATAATCAAATAATTTAGAATCCCAATCAGGATGATTTCCTTCGTCTCCCTCATGGAAGAATTGATAAACTGTTCCATCAAACTCATTTATTCCTTCAGCTGTGTTTTTTACAGCGTGGGAATGAACAAGATCCATTATTACGTTTATGCCTTCCTTGTGGCAAGCATTTATCAAAGATTTCAAGTCATCATTTTCTCCATACCATGAGCTTGGAGCATAGAAGTTAGAAACCTGATAACCAAAAGATCCATAATAAGGATGCTCAGCAATAGCCATCAGCTGGATTGTATTATATCCATCTTTTACAACTCTAGGTAGGACATGGTCGCGAAATTCCTTATATGAAGAAACTTTTCCCTCTTCTCCTGCCATACCTATATGGGTCTCATATATAAGAAGGTCATCTTTTTTTGTTACGAAATTTTCATCTTCCCAAACAAACTTCTTCCTAGGGTTTTCTATTACACCAGCATAGTCAAGGTCTTCGTTTCTCTCAACTCTCGTTGCAAAAAGTGGTATCCTATCGCTAATTTTTCCATTAGCATCTACCAAGACCTTTACTCTGGACTTGTGTGGGAGATTTCTGATTCCTTTGATTTCAATCTCCCAATCTTCGTCATTTATTTTCTTCATTGGATGGGCGTGCCTATCCCATCCATTGAAATCTCCTATTAGATAAAGTCCGTCGGCGTTTGGCGCCCACTCCCTATATATCCAGCCTGTTTTCGTTTTGTGAAAACCGTAATACTTGTATGCATTGGCAAAATCAATTAATTTCCCATCTTCTCCTAAGAGTCTATTTTTTTGCTCCTTGTAGCGATCCATCCTCAAATTGATGTCATTTTCATAGTCCTTTAGCCAAGGATCTATATCTAATATCTTCCACTTTGCCATTGCACTCTCCTTATCTAATCTTTCTTTTCTATTTTTCTATAGTTTATTTTCCTAAAACCTTATTTGTGATTTCTTTTGGAACTTCTTCATATCTTACAAATTCCATTGAGAATGATCCACGAGCTGATGTTTGGCTTCTAAGGTCTATTGCATAAGTTAGAACTTCAGCCAAAGGTGCTTCTGCAAGGATTACTTGGCTACCGTCAGCTTGAGGTTCCATACCCAAGATTCTGCCACGTCTCTTGTTCATATCTCCCATAACATCCCCCATGTTAGCATCTGGAACATTTATCTCAAGTTTCATTACAGGTTCTAGAAGAATTGGATCTGCCTCTTCGATACCTTTTTTGAAGGCTATTTTTGCAGCAGTTTTGAAGGCTTGTTCGTTTGAATCAACTGGATGGTAAGAACCATCATATAATGTCGCCTTTATTCCAGTAACTTTATACCCACCTAGTGGTCCTTCTGCCAAAGATTCTACTAGACCTTTTTCTACAGCAGGGAAGTAGTTTTTAGGAACTGCTCCACCAAATACTTCTTCATCAAATACGAAATCTTCTTCTACTGGTTCAAATCTTATAAATACATCACCATATTGACCAGCTCCACCAGATTGTTTCTTGTGTTTACCTTGAACATCTGATTTTGATTTGATAGTTTCTCTATAAGGAATCTTGTATTCTACTATTTCTGTATTTACAGAATAATTATATTTTAATTTATCCATCAATACTTCTAGTTGGACATTTCCAAGACCAGATAGGATTGATTGGCTTGTTTCTTGGTTTCTTTCTTCTTTGAAAGTTGGATCTTCTTCGGCAAGTTTTTGAAGTGCTTCAGAAATTTTATCCTCATCGTTTTTGCTTAGAGCCTTTATAGCATAGAATAAAACTGGTTTTGGATATTTTATTCTCTTATACTCGATTGGATTATCCTTTGTAGCAAAGGTATCTCCTGTTGAAGCAGATTCTACCTTAGAGAAAGCTCCTATATCTCCAGCTACAAGTTTGTCTACCTTAATTTGTTCTTTTCCTCTTAGGACAAATAGATTGGCTACCTTTTCGTCCACGCCCTTACTTACATTGTAGACTTTATCATCTTTTTTGATAGCACCGGATAGAACCTTAAAGATTGAAATCTTTCCAACAAATGGATCGGCGATTGTTTTAAATACAACTGCAGAGAAAGGTGAATCTTCCTTAGGGTCGAAAGCTTTATAATCTTCTTTTACTCTATAACCAATATTTGCGGCTTCATCATCTATAGAAGGCATATATTTTATAATTGTATCAAGTAAAGATGTAAGTCCGATTTGTTTTTCACTTGAACCTGCTATTAATGGAACTACATCCCCTTGAAGGATTGCCTTAGAAAGTCCCTTCATGAATTCTTCTTCAGAGAATTCTTCTCCCTCAAAGAATTTTTCCATTAGACTATCGTCAGACTCAGCTACAGCCTCTATAACTTGGTTATAAACTTCGTCTACCTCTGCAAGTCTTATTTCTGGGATTTCTACTTCTTTTTTCTCATCATCTTCATAGGTGTAGGCTTTTTTCTCGATTACATCGATAATTCCTTCAAAGTTATCCCCTTCTCCTAGCATCAAAGTTAGAGGGATGATTTTTTTACCAAATTGTATGTGAAGGTCAGATACTACTTTATTAAAATTAGCATTTTCTTTATCTAGTTTATTTACAAAAAATATAGATGGAAGGTTAATCTCTTGGGTGTATTTCCAGTATTTTTCTGTTCCTACTTCTATTCCATTTTCTCCATCTACAACAAAAAGTGCAGACTCTGCTGCCCTAAGGGCTTGGAGAACTTCACCTTCAAAGTCAAAAAATCCAGGAGAATCTATAAAATTGATCTTAAAATCATTGTATTCTATTGGAACAATTGAAGTTTGAAGAGAAATATTTCTCTTTTTTTCTTGAGCTTCATAGTCTGAAACTGTTGATCCTTCTTCAACTTTTCCTTTTTTGTCGATCACGCCAGTTTTAAATAGTAGTGATTCTGTCAAAGAAGTCTTACCTGCTTTTGAGTGACCGACTAAAGCTAAGTTTCTGATTTTAGATGTGTCATAATTTTTCATATTTACTCCTTTGTGAAAACATTTATTCCTTTGTATAATAAAATGTTCTTTTTTAATATTTATACTATAATTATATAGCAAATCTAAAAATTTATCCACTAATTAGAAAATGTTTTCACAAACTTTCTCTTAAAGCTCTCTATATCAAGAATTTAACGAGCTTATTTATTTATGTATCATAAGTCTTAAAGAAAATTTAAAGTAGTATAATGATAAAAATATGGAGGTTATATGACTTATAATTTAATTAAAAAAGAAAAATTTGATAAATTGGGTCTTGAAGTTTTTCTCTATGAACATGAGAAAACCAAGGCAAATGTAATATATGTAAACGCAAACGACACAAATAAAACTTTCGGTATTGGCTTTAAGACACCGCCAGTAGATTCTAAGGGCAAAGCTCACATAATGGAGCACTCAGTTTTAAATGGATCTAAAAAATACAAAACCAAAGATCCTTTCATGGATATGGCATCATCCAGCCTACAAACTTTCCTAAATGCTATGACCTATCCAGATAAAACTGTATATCCAGTATCTAGCGAAAATGAAAAGGACTTTAACAACCTTGTAGATGTTTACTTGGATGCTGTTTTTAATCCCCTAGTTCTTGAAAAAAAAGAGATCTTAGATCAAGAAGGCTGGCACTATGAATTAGAAGATGACAAAGTTACTGGAATTTCTGGTGTTGTTTATAACGAGATGAAAGGTGCCCTGTCTGACCCAGAAAGCCTTATCTATAACGATATCAAAGAGCTTTTATACAAGGGTTCTTGCTATGAATACGAATCTGGTGGCAATCCTGATTTTATTGGTGATCTAACCTATGATGAGTTTTTAGATTTTTATAAAAACCACTACCATCCATCTAATTCTTTTATTTACTTCTATGGGGATATGGATATAAAACCTCTCTTAGAGAATTTGGATAAAGAATACCTTAGCAAATACGATTACAAGGATATAAACACTAAGATAAAAGTAAAGGAAAATTCCTATCCTGATATTATAGAAGGATCTTATCCTGCAAGTAAAGTAGAAGAAAATTCCGACTATCTATCCTATGCTTTTCTTGCAAGCTCTGCCTTAGATGCCAAAGAATACCTAACTTTATCAATCATAGTTAATACGATTTTTAATATGGATTCGTCAAAGATCAGAACAGAAATAGCTGAAAAACTTAATCCAGAATACTTCTACGCAAGGCCAGGCTACGGCAATAGATCCTCTGTCCTAATCCAAGCTCAAAAGGTAGATGGTGAAAAGATAGAAGAATTTGTAGATATAATAGAAACAGGGATCAAAAATGCAAGCGAAAAAATCTCAGAAGAAAGCCTAAAGTCAGCCTTTTCTATCTTTGATTTTGCTCAAAGAGAAAATCTAAATGATGTAAATCGCGGACTTTCTTATTACCTCATGATGAGCTTTGATGCAGATCCTTTCTCTGTATTCAAACTAGTTGATATCCTAGATGAGCTAAGAAGTCTCATAGGAACAGACTACTATGAAGATTTCATCAAAAAATATTTCCTAGAAAATAAAACTCGCCTAATCCATATTGCAAGACCAGATACAAGTTATGCCGAAAAGAAAGAGGAAACTTTTAATAATAAAATCAAGGCTATAAATGAAAATATGGACGAAGAAAGTTTAGAAAAAATAAAAAACGACCTAGAAAAGCTTAACTCTTATCAAAATAGGGAAAACACACCAGAAGAAAAAGCTACAATTCCAAGATTAGATATAAAAGATGTGCCTACTACCCTTCCTAAAACTCCAAGAGAAGTGATTGCCAATAAATATATCTACCACAATTTAGAAACAAGTGGCATGATTTATACAAATATGTACTTTAATATAGACCACCTTAGCCTAGAAGAAATGCAATATGCACAGCTTATAAATGAATTCTTGGGATCAGTTGATACTAAAAATATATCTTATAGACAAATTGATGATGTGATTTGGCAATATCTAACAGGACTAAACTTCACCATATCAAACATAAGACTAGATGATAAAAACATTGAAAATAACATCAAAGTCACCTTCAAGACAACTAAGGAAAATATAAGAAAATCCACAGAGATAATAAAGGATTTCTTGACAAATACAATCTTTGATAATCAAAAGAGAATAGTAGAACTTCTTAGAATAAGAAAATCTATCTTCGAATCTGGTATGTATGATTCAGGTCACCTAATCGCCCTAAATAGGAGCAATTCTCATATAGATAAACTTACTTTCATTAAAGAAAAACTTTCAGGTATCGACTACTATTTGTTTATAAAAGATTCTATAAATGAGGCGACTGAAGATTTTGAAAGTTTCAAGAAAAAAATAGAAGATATTTACAAGAAGTTATTTACAAAAAATGTAGAATTTAACATAACTTCTGCAGAAGATGATTTCTATCTACTAAAAGATGAGATTGAAAATAATTTTGATTTCCTAATAGATCCATTAGAAAAGAAGGAAATAGCTTTTGAGAAAAAACCTATAAAAGAGGCTATCCTATCAGATGCAAATGTAAACTATGTGTCAAAATCAGCTGATCTTAAAGAATTTGATCTACGCTATGACGGCAAATTTTCTCTAGCGAGCTCAATTATATCAAACCCATACCTCTATGAACTAATTAGAGCTAAGGGTGGAGCCTATGGAGCAGGAATGTTAGTTGATAGGTCAGGACTATTTGGAACTTATTCTTACAGAGATCCAAATATAAAACTAACTTTAGATAACTATGACAAAATCCCAGAGATATGTCAAAATATAAATATGAATGAAAGAGACTTTGAAAATCAACAAATCTCAACTATGGGTAACTTCCTAAAACCTAAAACACCAGCCCAAAAGGCGGATTCTGACTTCTTATATTATAAGAAAAAATCAGCTAAAACCGAAGAAGAAATCTTAAAAGAAATAAAAGAAGCCAAGTTAGAAGATATAAAACAACTCGAAGATCAATTTTCTAAGGCACTGGCAGTAAATAATATATGTGTTTTCGGAAACAGAGATAAAATCCTCGAGAACAAAGACTTATTTGATAGAATAATCGACCTAAATGATTAATATTTTGAACGTTTACTTCTAATATGTTTAAGTATCTTTAATAATATATTCATTTGTAGTATGATATAATTAAGAAAACAAAAGGAAGGCTTATGTTAAATAAAAAATACAAAAAATCATTTACCGATTTTGCAGAAGATGTGGAGAATTTCTCCTTTGACGATATTCCTTTTGCAGAAATCGGAGATAGAATAAAAAATTCAATAAACGGAGCTATTAGAGGTTTTTCTTCTTCTAGTAAGAAGAAACTTCCTCAAACTAGAAATCCCAAAGTTTGTGAGCAAGAGCCACCAGGCAAGGTCATCAGTATTTTATCAAGGATAGCAGCAATAATATCGGCCATGGTATTTTTCGGCATGACTATTGGCTCCTACTCTGAATTTCACCGGAGTGGCGGATTTGCTATGATCTTTGCTACTATTATCTCTGGTCTACTAACACTTGCTTCCCCCTATATCTTGTGGAAAGTAGCTGATAAGTACAAGAGATTATCCAATAACTATGTAAGATTTCTAAGAGAGCTTGGGGATAATACAGTTATTTCTATTAAAGATTTAGCAAGTGGGGTAGCCCAAAGTGAAGAGCAAACAAGAAAAGACATCTTGTATATGATGAAGAAAAATTATTTCAAACAAGCAAGGATAGTAGAAAATGGAAAGATATTTATCCTAGATATCCCGACATTTAAATTATATAAGGAAAAACTAGATAAATTACCTTCTTATAGAGAAAATCTCACTTCTGATACTAGTCCTATGGATGAAAGTCTTTCTCCAGAAGACATTAATAGGCAAAAAGCTAATGAGATTATAAAGGAATCTATCGTATCACTTGATAAAATATCTGAAACTAAAAACGATATAAAGGATGATACCTTCAAAGAAGATGTAGATCTTTTACTAAAAAATTCAGAAGATATTCTAAAAATTATAGAAAAATATCCAGATAAGGCTAGCTATATAGGTAAATTTTCTACTTATTATTTACCAACTAGCTTAAAACTTGTCGAATCCTACAAGGACTTCGAATTAGTAAGCTCAAATGATAGTCGAATCTTAAAATCCATGGTAGAAATAGACGAATCCATTAGGACTATATCAGAGGCTTTCAACAAGATGAAAATAGACCTTTTAGATGATAGGGCTATGGATGTCAAAACTGAAATTGATACAATTAACCTCTTGTTGAAACAAGAAGGCCTTGCTGAAGATGATTGGAGTGAACAATGAGCAATATAAAATTAACTCTTGATGGACAAGATAACGATAACGATTTAGAAAAAATAAATAAAGAACCTGATCTTATCGAAAATAAAATTACTTTCTCCAAAGAAGAGGAGAAAATGATAGATGATTTTTCCAAGAAAATCGACCTAGAAGATACAAATATAATCCTCCAATATGGATCTGGTGCTCAAAAGAAGATATCAAACTTCTCTGAAAAAACTCTAGATACAGTAAGAAACAAAGATCTAGGCGAAATTGGTGGATTACTTGATAAGCTAGTTGGCGATATCAAATCAATGGAGGCTGAAGAAAGTTCTGGTCCACTTGGATTTTTCAAAAAACAAGTCAATAAATTAGATACGATGAAGGCTAAATACCAATCAGCCGAAAAAAATATCGACAATATTACAAAGACCTTGGAAAATCATCAGATAACTCTAATGAAAGATATATCAATGCTCGATCAAATGTATGAGCTAAATGAAGACTACTACAAAGAAATCTCTATGTATATAGAAGCTGGAAATAGAAAGCTTAAAGAAACTTACGGAGTTGATATACCAGCCCTTGAAGATAAGGCAAGAAGTTCAAATCTTCCTTTAGATGCTCAAAAGGTAAATGATGTAAAAAGTCAGGCCAACCGTTTTGAAAAGAAACTCCACGACCTAGATCTAACTAGGATGGTGTCTATTCAAATGGCTCCCCAAATAAGGATGGTTCAATCATCAAATTCAATCATGGCAGAAAAGATCCAAACTACAATAGTAAACACTATTCCTCTTTGGAAAAATCAAATGGTTCTTGCCCTTGGTATGAACCACACCCAGCAAGCAATCAAGACCCAACAAAGAGTCACAGATTTAACCAATGATCTACTAAGAAAAAATGCTGATATTCTAAAACAAAATACCGTAGAAACAGCAAAAGCCACAGAACGCGGTATAATTGACCTAGATACAATAAAACACACTAACGAAGCTTTAATTTCAACTATAGAAGAGGTTAGAAATATTCAAATAGAAGGAAAGAAAAACAGAGACCTCGCCAAAGCTGAGATCAAAAGCCTAGAAGAAGAACTAAAAAGAAATTTGAATAGATAAGGAGATTGTATGGCAGATAAATTAGAATTTAAGTTTGATTGTCAAATGTTAATAGCTGGAGAAGGCTTAGATGAAGATGAAATCTTCGATTATATAACAGAAAACCTAGAAGGAGATAGCCTTCTTGCTGTAGGTGATGAAGATCTTATAAAGATTCACTTTCACTCTAACAAACCTTGGGAAGTTTTAGAATATGCCCAAAGCCTTGGCGAAATCCATGACGTAGTTATTGAAAATATGCAAAGACAAGCAGAAGGTCTCCAAGGATAATATTAGCTGGTGATTTCCACCAGCTTTTTCTATGCCAATTTTTACAAAAATAAAAACCAGAGCATCCACTCTGGCTTCTATAGGTTAATCTATAAGTTCTTTTAGTCTTCCTACTATTTTGTAGTCTACTTTTTTTAGCTCTTCTATGTTTTTAACACCTAATAGGCACATTATGATTTTAATCTTGTCATTTAAATCCTTTAGATAAGATTCGCAAGCCATATATCCACCGTGGAGGAGATATTTTAAAACCTCTCCACTAACAGCTGCCATATCTGCACCAATAATTATTGACTTTACAACATCCATCGCGTTTCTAAGACCTCCAGATGCAATTATAAATACATCCCTCGATATACTCCTTACATCTATAATGGCCTTGGCAGTTGGGATTCCCCAATTATATAGTTCTGAGAAATCTGTATCCATATCTCTTAGATCTTCTATTTCTATAAAATTAGTTCCGCCTTTTCCTGAAACGTCTATATATTTTACACCAAGATCGATTAAATCTTTGGCAACTTCCTTAGATATTCCAGCTCCAGTTTCCTTTACTATTATTGGTGTAGCAAAATTTTCACTTAAATTTTTGATGTTATCTCTAATACCTCTAAAATCCTTATCACCCTCTGGCATCACTAGCTCTTGAGCCATGTTTAAATGCACTTGCATTATATCAGCTCCGATAAGGTCAGCCGCAAAGGTAAAATCTTCTATAGATCTTTCTGATCCTAGATTTCCAACTTTAATCAAATCCTTATCTTTAAGGAGAGTAAAAGACTCTCTGCTTTCTTCATCATCTATAGCTATAGCCTCACTACCAACAGCCATAGGTATGTTTAAGCTCTCACATATAGAAGATAAGTCCTCATTTATATCAGCTCCCGCTTCGCCTCCGCCTGTCATAGCATTTACCATAATTGGCATAGCTATTTTTCTTCCTAGAAATTCTATAGAAGTATCAATTTCATCTATCGCTATGTCAGATAGAGCCTTGTGCTCGATATAGATATCTTCTAGCAAATTATTAGTTAAACTTTGACTTTTTAGGTAATTTTCTATGTGTTGATCTTTTCTTTCTCTTCTTTTTTCTATCATAATCACCTACTTTTTTATCCTATTAGTCGTTATTTTCCGGACTAATTACTCTTACATCTGAACTATCAGTTTCTGATCCACTTTCCTCTTCTACTTCCTCGGGTTCATCAGGCTCTTCTGGCTCTTCAGGAGTTTCCTCTACCTCTTCATGGGCTGGATGAGTGTAAGATGTATCTGGTCTTTGTGGAGTATAAGACGTATCTGGCACGTACTCTTCTTCTACATAATTATTAGAATAAGATGGCTCAGTGTATTCTATCTCTTGTGGAGCTACTGGTTCATAATACTCATCTTCTTCATTAGTCTCTTCTTCTATTTCGCTATCAAAGCCAGCCTTGTCTCTAGTCCAATTTTTAAGTTTAAAGGTCTCAAAGTTTTTGTCAACTATATCCAAAGTTTTGTCAAAATCTGGTAAATAGTAACTAGTTCCATATATTGTTTGTTCATGGCCAGGTACTAAGTGAGTTTTAACCTTATCTGATGAGAAGTTTTTTATGTTATTTGTAAGGTCTAGAATAGTTCCCATAGGAACATTAGTCTTTACATATTTTAGATAGTTGGTTACAAAGGTTGTAAGGTCGATATTTTCAGATTTTTTCACTATCTCATCTACCATAGCCTTCATGAAACCTTGTTGAGCCTCAACCCTACCTATATCTCCATTGTTATAGACGCTTCTAGTTCTGACATACCAAAGTGCTTCTTTGCCGTTAAAATGATTCTTGCCCTCTTTTATGGTTACGCCATGAGTTTTTACATTGAATCCTTTCGGTACATCGAAATCAACTCCTCCAAGTGCGTCAATTATATTTTCCACTGCCTTAAAGTTAACCTGAACATAATAATCTATGTCTAATCCCAAGAAGTTTCTTAGGGTTTGCATAGTTAGGTCAATTCCACCAAAAGCATGAGCGTGGTTTACCTTATCAAAAGTATCCCTAATCTTTACTCTAGTATCTCTCGGAACGGAGAGGATATCGACTTTTCCAGTTTCGCTATTTGCCTTAATTAGCATTATAGTATCAGTTCTAGTAAAGTCCTCATTTTCTCCATCTGGATTCTCATCAACCCCAACCAAAAGAATCAAATGTTCATGTTCATTGGTATTTGCTGAATCATCGTCAAATGAGTCTCCATTAATAGCTCTCATTTCCTTAGCTTCTAGCTGGTTTAGGATGACAGTTGATCCAAAATAGGAAAGGACCGCTACCAAAAACACAGCTAAAAATCTTTTTAATTTCATTTGTTATTCCTTATCTAATTTTTTAGCATACTTTTAAATACTTTTTTATTGTTTCCAAAATTATTTTTAATTACTTCACTTACTATTATATGCTAAATTTTCTTAATATCTTCCCCTATATTTTAAGGCTTCCGCCATAGACTTAACTGCAACCATAAATGAAGCTTCTTTAAGGTTTGTATTCTCTCTATCAGCCATTTCAAATATTTTGTCAAAGGCCTTGGTCAAATCTTCTTTTTCCTTATTTTTAACTTGGTCATAGGAGAAATAATAGCCAATTTGGTTTTGTATCCATTCATAGTGGCTGACTAAAACCCCACCAGAATTGGCTAAAATATCAGGAATCACAAGGATATCTTTATCTTCTAGAACCTTCATAGCAGCTGGTGTTGTCGGACCATTTGCCCCTTCGGAAATTACCTTCGCCTTTATTGTTTTAGCAATTTCTTCTGTGATTACATTTTCTAAAGCACATGGAAGGATTATATCAACATCAAGGGCAAAGAACTCTTCATTTGTGATTTTTTCTACCCCTTCTTTTTCAAAGCTTAGGACAGATTTGCCATTTTCCTTTAGCTCGTGCAAGACTTCTGGGTCAAAGCCTTCCTCACGATATATAGCAGCTGATCCAAGCTCTTTATCGCTGGCATTTACACTTACTAATCTAGCACCAAATTCATGCATGTATTTTGCCGCAAAATATCCTACATTTCCAAAGCCTTGGATGATGAAAGTCTTTCCTTCAAGGCTTTCATTTTTTCTTTCGTAAGCGTATTTTACAGCAAGAGCTACGCCATAGCCTGTAGCTTGATCTCTGGCAAACGATCCCCCAAGAACCAGAGGTTTACCTGTAAAGGTCGCAATTTCTTCTCTCTTAGAGTTTAAATTTATATATTCATCTGTAAAATATCCCATGATTTTGGCATTTGTATTGACATCTGGGGCAGGAATATCAATTCTAGGTCCCAAATAGTTATTTATAGCACGAACAAATCCCCTAGATAAAGTTTCAAGTTCTCTTTCAGAAAGATTGTTTGGATCTACTGCAATTCCTCCCTTGCCTCCTCCTAGAGGTAAGCCAAGAAGAGCTACCTTGATACTCATCATCATTGATAGGGCAAGGACCTCATCTCTTGTTACGTTCTTATCAAATCTAACTCCACCCTTAGATGGGCCAAGGGCTGATGAATGAGCTGACCTATAGCCTTTAAATACCTTTGTGCTTCCGTCATCCATTTTTACAGGAATAGAAACTTCAATTATTCTTTCTGCATCTTTTAATAATTCATAAACACTAGGATCAAGATTTAGCTTATCACAAGCTAATTTGTACCAAGACCTAGTCGCTTCTAATATATCTAATTTTTCGCTCATATTATGCCTTTCATTACTTATTTATAAAATTATAATACGTATTTTTGAAGGAATCGTCAATTATATCTATTCTAAAAAATAACTGGTCACCGACCAGCTAATTTTTCTTAACTCCCATAAGTTTATCTATTGTAATTAAAGAATCCTTGTATGATTTGGATAAAATATCGGGTGTTGTGGGATTTTCTTCGTTTATCTTTCCAGCAGGATCATAACCCAAAGTGTTTGTGTAGGTAAAAACATAACCAGAATTTGGCAATACAGAATTAATCACACCAAGGGTTACGCCATCTCCACCTGTGCTTTGTCCGATAAGAGTTGCTGTATTTGAATATTTCATAAAGTTAGCAAAACCTTCTGCAGCAGAAAATACTCCCTCATCAACTAATAGGTAAATCGACCCTTGATAGCCATAGTCCTTGTCTGATTGGTCAGGGTTTATGGTAATTATATCCTTCATATAAAAATCAAAGTGATCCAAATCTTCTGCATTGTCAAGCTTTATCCCTGAAATATCCACATTTCTAACTCTTTCTACATTTAGACTATCATCAGCAAACATAAGCTTAGCTTGGTTAGATTCCTTGAAAAATAAGTTGTTAGTTACAGTTTTTTGACTGGTTATTATCTTAGGTAGAAAGAAATTTTGCCAATATTCCATATTGCCTCCAGAATTTCCCCTAATATCTATAATTAGAGCCTTGTAAAGGTGTTTATTTCTAAGAAATTCCTTTAATACCTTTAGATCTTCAGTGTATTTTTCGCTGCCAGCCATTTGATTTATCCTTAGAAGGACCATATCATCTCCAACTTCTTTTAAGGTTAAGTTTCTAGAAGAGTCTTCGGTAAACAAAGACTTTTTCCTATCTTTTTGAAAATTATCATCCGTATCTGACTGCATACCCGCTAGAGAATATCTATTTCTAACAACTTGTCTATTTAAATTTAAAAATTCATAATAAATCGAAGGTGACTTCCAGTTTTTAGAAAAATATCTCATGGTTGCTTCTACATAGTCTTTGTCAGCAATCCTTGCGTGATTGTTCTTAAGGTCTGCCATTATTTCATCTAAGACGATTTTAAATTCCTCATCATCCTTACAAGCTTCGACCTTTTTCAGGTATTTGTCATAGTTTTTTAAAAAATCAATCTTATCTTCTCTCTTCAATACTCCAAAAAAAGGGTAATTATTTTTAAGTTCATTGAATAGATAATTGAAATCCTCAACTCTTTCTTCATTAGTCAAAGTCTTCGCCTTGGAGTAAGAGGGAAGCTGGAGTTTTAGGGGAGCTGATAAATTCTTATACCATTTCAAATACTCATCTACACTAAAGTCTGTAATCTTATCTGGATAAAAGCTTCCATCTGATAAGATAATCCCATCCTCATCGTAGGTTCTCATAGCTCTTTTTGTTTGAAGTTTAGCAAGTCTTCTTTGGGCACAAGATGTACTTATCAAAAATATAAGAAGTAATACTAGAAGTGACCTTAATTTTTTAATCATCGATAAGCCCTCCATTTAGGATTAAGTCTCTCTTATAAAGATCAAATAAAAGAGGGATATTGCCAATAGGATTAACTAAGGAATAAACTACTATAAAAACTACTATAAAAGAAAGTTTGTTCATCTCTACTCTTTTTATAGAAGATTGGCTATAGTTTTTATTTTTGAGATTTGCTATGCTGTAAATCATCCCAAAAACGCCAAAAACTATCTCAAATATTTCTCTAAAGTATATACCAAAAGCTAAAACAGCTGCTCCTGCTAGAAACCAAAGACCTGAGCTAAACTTAGTCAAACTATTGTATCTTTTGATTACATTTCTTTCTTTTCTATTTCGTCTCTTGCCCATATCATAATTCCAAATTAGGATAAACTTTCATGTAAGTGTCATCAGAAGATCCATTTTGATAATTTAGATATCCTGCCATGGCAATCATAGCTGCATTGTCTGTGCAAAGAATGGTAGATGGATGATAAAATTTTATATTCTCCTTAGCACATTCTTCCTCAAGCCTTTCTCTAAGTCTTGAATTTGCTGCAACTCCGCCGCTTACACAAAGAGCTTTCATGCCTGTTTCTCTTACAAGCATCATTGATTTATCAACTAAAACGTCTACTACAGCTTCCTCGAAACTCGCTGCAAGATCAGCCTCGTTAATCTCTTCACCCTTTTGTATCATATTATGATGATAATTTAAAACCGCAGTCTTTAGTCCTGAGAAAGAAAAATCGTAAGATCCTTTCTTAAGCATTACCCTAGGAAAATCTATCGCATCCTTGTTTCCTTCTTTGGCAAGTTTATCTATCTTTGGTCCGCCAGGATATCCTAGGCCAATTTTTCTTGCAACCTTATCAAAAGATTCTCCAGCTGCATCATCCAAAGTCCTACCTACTACCTCATAGTCAGTATAGGAATTTACCTTGCAAAGGTAGGTATGACCTCCAGATACAACTAAACTAATAAAGGGTGGTTTAAGATCTGGGTTTGACAAATAATTTGCACAAATATGTCCTTGCATGTGGTTTGCTCCAATCATAGGAGTTTTAGTTGCAAGAGACAAGCCCTTAGCGGCAGATATTCCAACCAAAAGAGAGCCCATTAGTCCTGGCCCCTTGGTTACAGAAATTAGGTCTATATCATCATAAGTAAGATTTGCATCATTTAAAGCTTTTTCTATCAAAGGATTTATAGCTTCTAAATGTTTTCTGCTGGCAATTTCTGGTACAACTCCCCCAAACAAAGTATGGATATCTATTTGAGAAGATATTAGATTTACCAATACCTCTCTTTCATTTTTAAGAATTGCTACAGAGCTATCATCACAGCTTGTCTCAATTCCCATTGTATAAAAATCACTCATATAATTTCCTTTTCATATTGTAGGCATCTACTCCCAACTTTTGGTAGTAATTTTTCCTGATGCCGTCTTTTTTAAAGCCAAATTTCTCATAAAGATTGATAGCGTTGGTATTTTTAACAGAAACTTCTAGCCAAATTTCGCTGGCCTTGTTTTTCTTGCCTAAATCTATTAAATGACTTAGAAGCGCTTCTCCTATTCCTCTCCTCCTGTAGTTTTCATCTACAGCAATAGTGAATATTTCAACTAAATCAAGCACCCTACTTGCTATATAAAACCCCACAACTTCTCCATCTAATTCATACACATAATGGTCTAGGAGAGTGTTTGAAGTCAATTCTTTTAGTAGATGCTTTTTGGACCAAGGCTCAAAAAAAGAACTATTTTCTATTTCGTAAACTCTATCTACGTCCTTTACTTCCATCTTTCTTATCATTTTTTAAAAGCTCCCTTTCCGCCTGACTTGCTCTCAGGTAGTTTGGTCTTATTTTATAAAGATCAACTGGCTCATAATCATCTAATAAAGCAATCTTAATTAGAGATCTACCTATGGAATTGTTGAAATTAAGCGGAAGTTTAACAGCATTTTTAAACTTATCCCCATATTTTTCATTCATAGTTCCAATAAGCTCAACCTCGCTATCAAGATCATTGACAAGATCTTTAAAAACATCAATAGTGTAAAGATCTTCTTTTATAATCTCCTTAAAATCTTTGTCATAAACCGCCCCATAAATCCTATTGCCTCTAGCATCTATCATTGGCACTTTAAGCCTATCTGATGAGGAATTGTTGGCAAGAGCTAGGAGGGTTGATACTGGAACAAGCTCTTTTTTACTTGCTTGGGCTAGGGTCTTTGCTACAGTCATTCCTATCCTAAGACCTGTAAATGAACCTGGACCCTCAGCTATGACAAACTTATCTATATCAGCTACTTCCATACCCAAAAGCTTAAGGAGATTTTCAATCATAGGCACCAATGATTCGCTGTGAGTCTTTTGTTGGTTTACATTAAAATCTCCCAAGATCTCCACACCATCTGAGATAGTTACAGTAGAAATCATGGTAGATGTATCAATGGCTAAAATATTCATTTATCTCTCTTCCCCTTTCGCTATCATCTAGGATAGTAATTTCCCTGGTATTTTCATCTACCTTGTCAAATTTAAGGCTAATCATTTCATCTGGAAGGTAGCCTTCTACATTTTCTCCCCATTCCAAAAAGGTAATAGCATCTCCTGGGTAGAAATATTCTTCAAAATCAATATCCAAAATATCATCTGGATCATCAAACCTATATAAATCCAAGTGATATATTTTCTTATCCGCCTCATAGATATTAACTATGGCGAAAGTTGGAGAAGATGAGTCATAGGCAGAAAAGTACTCACAAACTTTTCCTGTAAAGGTTGTTTTTCCTGCACCCATCTCACCAACTAAGTTTATAACATCGCCTTCTCTTAAAAGTGAGGCGAATTTTTCCGCAAAATCTTTTAATTCATTTAAGTTTCTAATAATCATAATTCCTCTTTCATTATATTATACTAAAGACGAACCAATAAAAAAAGCCTAATCCTGTTGATTAGGCAAATCCTTAGTATTTATCTATATTTAATTATTGGTGAAACCCTCTTGTAAATTAAGTCGGTTACTATGGATGCGACAGCGCCCTTTACTATGTTAAATGGTGCGATAGATAAAACCATCAAACTAAAATAGCTTTTTACAAGTCCGTTAGTCTTACTAGTCATTCCTACAAAAGCATTTAGATCTATACCCATAACCTTAGCATAAGTTGGGAATACAACAAAGGCGTTAGATAATGTAGCAACTGCAGTCATAGCTATAACTCCCATAGATAGGGCAAATAGAGCAGTTTTTTTGGTTTTTCTATTCTTATATATACTAGCTGATACATATACAAAAATTGCACCAACTATAAAGTTAGACAATTCTCCAACTCCACCTGTAGTTGTCTTTGATAGGTTCAATAAGTTCTTTATAAGCTGAATCAAAACACCATACCAAGGACCCATAGCAAATCCACCTATTAAAGCAGGTACGTCTGCCAAGTCTACTTTCATAAATGGTGGGGCAATTGGAATTGGCATTTGGATAAACATCAAAATGTAAGAAAATGCTGCAAGGATTCCAACTTTAACTACTGAATTTAAACTAAATGTTTTACTTCTATTCATATTTCCTCCTTCTAGGCAATAAAAAATGCCCAATATCAGGGCAGAAAAAAGAGATTTTATATATAAATCTTCTTTCATCCAGACTATACTGTCGGTATTGGAATCACACCAATTCAATCCCGTAGGACTCGCAGACTCTACTGCCGGTTAAGGAATTTCACCTTTCCCTGAAGATAATCATTTTTGATTAAATTTAGTTTATTTCTTATACTCATAATACCACAAGTTAAGAAAAATAGCAAGCTAATTTGCTATTCGTTTTCACACTTGTCTAATATCCATTTGTACCCTTGTTTAGATACAGTTTTTATAGGATTAATCTTAGCCTTCTTAAATTGTGATCTTATTTTTCTTATGTACTCTCTAACCGATCTTTCGGTTGTATTTATGCCTTTTTCGGCCATCTTCTCTACTATTTCTTCTCTTGATAAGACCCTTCCCATATTTGATATGAGAATTGAACAGATAGAAATCTCACTTTTAGTCAAATCTAGTATATCATTTCCTATCCTAAAGATACCATTGTCCTCTTCTAGGCTGCAGATACCAAGACTTATGATATTTGCTTCTCTAAGCTCTTCCACTTTTCTAAAAACATCTTCTATGAACTCTTCTCTAGTTAGGGAGTGAATTACGAAGTCTTTATCGTCAATTTCTTGTTCAAAGGGATTCTTTTTATATCTCTCTGTAAGGTAAATTACAGGTATCTTAGTTTTTTGCTTGATAAATTGAATTACTTGTAGGCACTTGTTATGGCTCATATCTACAAGAATCAAATCATAAATACTCAAATCTTTAAATAAAAGTTCATCGATTGAGTCGATTTCATCTACCAAAACTTCTTTCTTATCAAATCGAGAGTTGATTAGTGAGGATACCCCATTTTCATTTTCTACTGATAGAATCCTCATGTTTCCTCCAATCTCTTGAATACGTTTTTTTATTATTAGTAGGCAAACTTGCCCATCTTTATTATTTTACCTTGCTTATAAGATTAGGCAATACTTTAAGATACTTAAAAAATACAAAAAACCTAGGTGAATTTTCCTAGGTTTTGGTATTTTTATTAATTATCTAAGTTTATAGGTAATATTTCTTGATTACGTTTAGATTGTCATCTAGTTCATAAACAAGTGGTTGACCTGTTGGTATTTCAAGTCCCATTATATCATCATCTGAAATTTTCTCTAAGTGTTTTGCAAGAGCTCTAAGGCTGTTACCGTGAGCTGCTACTAAAACCGTCTCTCCATCTAGTAGTTGTGGAGCAATGTGGTCAAAGTAGTAAGGAAGTACTCTATCAAGAGTTACTTTTAGGTTTTCTGCTGTTGGAATTACATCAGCTGGTAGGTGTTTGAACATTGGAAGTTCTGCTTGTTTTTTAGCTTCTTCTTCGCTTAATTCTGGTGGAAGTGTATCGTATGATCTTCTCCAAATGTGAACTTGCTCATCACCATATTTTTCTGCTGTTTCAGCTTTGTTTAATCCTTGTAGGGCACCGTAGTGTCTTTCGTTTAATCTCCAAGATTTTTCAACTGGAACATACATTTGTCCTGAGTATTCTAGGGCAAAGTTACAAGTTTTTATCGCTCTTGTTAGAACTGATGTGTGAGCATGATCAAACATAATTCCTGCTTCTTTGATCTTTCTTCCAGCTTCTTTAGCTTCTTCTTCCCCTTTTTCAGATAGGTTTACATCAACCCAACCTGTAAATTTGTTTGCAAGGTTCCACTCACTTTGTCCGTGTCTTACTAGAACTAATTTCTTTGTCATTATCTTCTCCTTAATTTCTCGTCTCTTTCCAACTCTTTTTGCTTGCCTTTTATAGCGTCATTCTTCTCTTCATCTAGGGATTCCATCCAGTTTAGTGCTTTGGAAGTTCCAATTATAACACATTCGTTAGGATCTTGGGCGATTTTTACTGGAATTTGAAGTTTTTCATAAATTCTTTTTGCAAGTCCTAAGGTATTTGCTCCTCCACCTGTAAGAATTATTTCTCTTTCATAGATATCTGAGGCAAGTTCTGGAGGAGTTACTTCTAACACTTTCTTGATACCTAAGATTAGACTATCTATTTCATCTCTTAGACAATCGTATATCTCAGCTACTGGAACGAATATTTTTTGTGGAAGTCCGCTTGTTATTGCCCTACCACTTACTTCAAGAGATTGCTCAAAGCCAGCAAGACCTGCTTCGATTTTTATATCTTCTGCTTTTTGATCCCCTATTAATATACCATATCTTTTCCTAATGTAGTCTTTTATTTTTTTATCTAGGGAAAGTCCTGCCACATCTACTGATCTACTTGCTACGATTTGACCCATAGAAACAACAGCTATATCACTTGTTCCGCCTCCGACATCAATTACCAGATTTCCTCCAGCATCAGTTATATCAACTCCTGCTCCAAGAGCTGCAGCAAGTGGTTCTTCCATTAGGTAAACTCTGTGAGCCCCTGCATTATCAGCTGCTTGAAGCACAGCTCTTTTTTCTACTTGGGTTGCTCTTGATGGAACACAGATTAAAAGATTTGGTTTAAAGAGTGACTTCTTGACAGACTTATCTAGGAAGTATTTTAGCATTCTTTCTGTCGCCTTAAAGTCTGCTATAACTCCATCTTTCATAGGCATGATTGCCTTTATGTTTCCTGGAGTTCTTCCTATAAGTTTTTTGGCCTCGCTACCTACAGCAAGGATATCATCTGTTAAAACATCTACTGCAATTACTGATGGTTCTTCAAGGACTATGCCCCTTCCTGTAACATAGACCAAAACTTGGGCAGTACCCAAATCTATTGCTATAGTTTTTCTTAAGCTTGCCATTATCTCTCCTAATATTTCTTCAAATCTTCTACTTTATCTAAAGCTTCCCAGCTAAATAGTGAATCACTTCTACCAAAGTGTCCAAAGGCTGCTGTTTTCTTAAAGATTGGTCTTTGTAGGTCTAGTTTATCTATTATAGCTTGTGGTCTAAAGTCAAAGTTTTCTTTTACGATTTCAAGTAGTTTCTCATCATCATATTTTCCTGTGCCAAAGCTATCAACATATATAGATAGAGGTCTTGCAACACCTATCGCATAGGATAACCCTATTTCCATTCTATCACAAAGGCCTGCTGCAACCATGTTTTTAGCTGCATATCTTGCCATATAAGCTGCTGATCTATCAACCTTTGTTGGGTCTTTTCCTGAGAATGCTCCACCACCTGATTTTGAGTATCCACCATAAGTATCTACTATAATTTTTCTACCTGTTAGTCCGCTGTCTCCCTTAGGACCACCGATTACGAATTTACCTGTTGGGTTTACATAGATTTTGGTATTTTCATCCATCAAGGATTCATCTATAACATAATCTATTACTTCTTTTATAATATCTTCTCTTATTTTGTCTAAAGATACATCAGGGCTATGTTGAGCTGATATTACTATTGAATCAATTCTTACTAGTTTATCATCATCATATTCTACAGTTACTTGAGTTTTTCCGTCTGGTCTTAGGTAAGAGAGTATTCCTTCTCTTCTTACTTGGCTTAGTCTTTGAGAAAGCTTTTGGGCATATACTACTGATAATGGTAGATATTCTTCGCTTTCATTGTCTGCATAGCCAAATACCATACCTTGGTCTCCAGCACCGATTTTATCATAATCTTCGTGGCTTGTTTGATAATCTTGAGATGCATCGACACCTTGAGCTATATCGGCAGATTGTTCAATAAGAGATGTTAGGACAGCTACATTTGAATGGTCAAATCCCAAAGATGGGTCGTCATATCCAATTTCTTTTATTGTTTCTCTGACTATTTTTTCTATTGGTGCATAGGCTGTAGTTGAGATTTCTCCTACTACTAATACAAGACCTGTTGTTGTTACAGTTTCACAGGCTACTCTCGCATTTTTATCTTGTTTTAGACATTCATCAAGGATTGCATCAGAAATTTGATCGCAAACCTTATCTGGATGTCCTTCTGTTACAGATTCACTTGTAATAAGTTTTTTCATTATCTATTCTCCTCCAAAAGCACAACCGCTCTTGCTTCTATTCCTTCGCCCCTGCCAGTAAAGCCAAGCTTTTCGCTGGTGGAGGCCTTTACGCTTACATTTTCTATATTTGTTTTAAGATGCTCTGCCAAGATTTTTCTTATATCATCTTTGATAGGAGCAATCTTTGGCATTTCACAAATTATTACACTGTCAATATTAGTGATTTTATAGCCTTCTTCTTCCATAAGAGCTACTACCCTATCTAAAAGGTCAATCGAATAAATATCCTTGTAGGCTGGATCTGTATCTGGAAATAAGTTTCCTATATCAGGCTTACAAATCGCTCCAAGGATAGCATCCATTATCGCATGGGTAAGGACATCTGCGTCAGAATGACCCAAAAGACCAAGCTTATAGTCAACCTTTAGTCCTCCAAGAACTAAGTCTCTACCTTCTACTAATTTGTGAACATCATATCCAATTCCAATTCTCATTATACGTCCTTTTTTCTATCAAGAAATGCTTTAGCAAAAATAATATCTTCTTGAGTTGTTATCTTGATGTTTGAATACTCACCATGAACTACTTTGACAGGTTCACTTCTATCGAAAAACTCGAATAGCTGGGAGTCATCTGTTACCTTAAATTCACTTTGTATATAGTCTTTATACATTTCAAATATAAGTCTTTTATCAAAGGCTTGGGGAGTTTGAATGTTATAAACATAATCCCTATTTGGTGTAAAGTCTACATACATATTATCATCCACTATCTTTACAGTATCCTTTGATTTGGTAGCTGTTATTACAGCCTTGTTATCCCTAAGTCCTTCTATAGTTTTTAGAAAAAGTTCTCTACTTGCAAAAGGTCTTACCCCGTCGTGGGTTAAGACCAAATCGCTTTTTTCACTCAAGGCTTTTAGTCCTTCAAAGGTAGAAAGCTCTCTAGTGGTTTTGCCGTAAACATATTTTATATCTCTATCATACTTACTAATTATATTTTTAACGAAAGACTCATCATCTTCTCTTATAACTAGGATTATCTCGTCAATTTCTTTTATTGTTGTTATCGTATCTAGGGTTATCTCTAAAATCTTTCTTCCTCCTACTTCTATGTAGGGTTTGTTAACCTTAGATTTCATCCTGAGACCTGATCCTGCAGCAGTTACTATGCAGGATAAATATTTTCCATCAATCATTCTTATGCCTTACAAATATCATTCGACCTGCAGATGTTTGTAGAACTGATGTTACAGTTGCATCAATGGTTTGGTCGATATACTTAACTCCATCTTCTACAACTACCATTGTTCCATCGTCTAGGTAACCTACACCTTGATTTTTGCCCTTACCTTCTTTGATGACGTCAATTCTCATCATTTCCCCTGGGATTACTACAGGTTTTAGCGCATTGGCAAGGTCATTTATATTTAAAATTGGAATGCCTTGGACATCAGCTACCTTATTTAGGTTGTAGTCGTTAGTAAATACCTTTCCATTTAAGTCTATGGCAAGTTTTAGAAGTTTAGAATCAACTTCTTTTATATCCTTGTAGTCCTTGTTAGTTATCTTTAGTTTGATCTTATCATTTTCTTTAATTTTATTTATTATATCAAGACCACGTCTTCCCCTTTCTCTCTTAAGATCATCTGGGGAATCAGCTATGTGTTGGAGCTCCTCTAGGACAAACTCGCTTACAACAAGTTCTCCTTCTATAAAGTCTGTTTCTATGATATCTAAGATTCTGCCATCGATAATCACAGAAGTATCAAGGATCTTAGGACTTGCAGTATGTTTAGACCTGTCAAATATAAAACTCTTGTTTTCCTTATCCTTAGCTTCTTTATTATCTTTCTTAACAAAAATACCTAGTATATCATCAGCATTGTTTGATGCAACTCTCCAACCGAGATAACCCAATCCAATATATAATAAAATAGATAATAGCACAAAAATTAAATTTCCCACATAAGGAATGGTTAATTGGGTTAGGGGTCTTGTTACCAAAGCTGCTATCAAAAATCCTAAAATAGCACCAACTATACCAACAATTAGCTTGTTTGCCGGTAGTTCTTTGAGGTTATCCTCAAACAAACTAAAGCCTGCCGAAAATCTACCTGAAAGTTTGTCGGTAAGCACATAAAAAACTAATGCTCCCAATAAAGCTGCTGCTATGTGTGCTAAGATTGGCAAAAAGCCGGCTTTTGGTAAAAACTCCGTGCCGGCATTAACTAATCTTAAAAGCACAATACCAAGAACAGCTCCGATTATTGAAAGCACTAATCGAATTATTCTTTTCATTTACTTCTCCTTAGAGTCCAATAGACTCATCTATCATCGCTTCTGCTTCTTCTTTATCTAGAGAACCTGCCATTACTAATTCACTCGCAAGAATTCTTCTTGACCTATTTAATAGTTTCTTCTCAGTTGTAGAAAGACCTTTGTCCTTATCTAAAATAGCTAAATTTCTAACCATTTTAGCTATCTCGTAGACATCTCCCGTCTTAAGAATTTCTTGGTTTTGTCTGTATCTTGTTGTCCAATTTTCGCTCATATCGCTTGGATCTTCATCTAGAATCTTTAGTACTTTGTCGCCTTCTTCTTTTGTGATGACATCCCTTATATTCATATCATTAATTTTGCTGGTGGGAATAGATATATCCATATCTCCAATAGGCATCTTTAGGATAAAATAATCCTTTACTTCTCCCAAAAACTCCTTTTTTTCAATTGAATCTATAGTACCCGCACCATGCATTGGATATACGATCTTATCGCCGATTTTAAACATTTTTACCTCCTAGGTCCTCTATTATATTATATCCTATTTGGAGGTTTTAGTAAACGCAGACTGAATATTATATCCCATTTTTGGGGACTTTCAATCATCTAAGCCTGTTTTTATTGATATTCTTTTTTTAAGGATATCTATCTTTGCATCAATACTTGATCCACCATATTCACCGTCCAAAGACCAAGATACTTCTCTATCGGTTTTTACTCTAAAACTTGATGCTTGCCTTAGAATAACCATATCATTTTCCTTTTTGTTAGTAAGAGCTGTTACAATTTTATTAATATCCGTTAAACTTTTTGGCTTTTTTATAATTGTTAGCTCAAATATTCCATCATCAAGCCCTACGTTGTTGCCTAAGATATTGGTAAAACCTCCAACTGAAAATGAATTTGTTACCATAAAATGAACAAAGTCGCCCTCGATCTTTTCATCATCAAAGAAAACCTCAGCGTGGTAGGAATCCATAGTCTGTAGAGGAAGAGCTTTCCTAAGTCCTTCAAAAACATAAGCACTTCTTCCAAAGATATTTTTAAGGTCTTGGTCAGTGTTAAAGGAAACCTCAGATATTGTGCCAAAGGCTGCAACATAGACAAAATATTTATCGTCAATTTTTCCTACATCTACAAGCCTACTTTTAGCATTAACAGCCATTTTGGTAGCTTCTTTTATATCAGAGCTAATGTTTAAGCTCTTTGCAAAGTCATTGGTAGATCCTGTTGGCACATAGGATATTTCAGGTGAAATTTCTGCCTTCAAGGCTCCTGATATAACTTCATCTAGGGTTCCATCTCCGCCTGATACCATGATTTTCTCGAAATTTTTCCCGATTTTTTCTACTATTTTCCTAGCATCTCCACTTTCTTGTGTAGCATAAAAACTTCCTAGATATCCTTCAGATGATAAATAATTAATTATCCAATTCATATAATCGCCAATCATTTGTTGACCGCTATTAGGATTATAAATAAACAAAATATCTTTCATAATAACTCCATATACACATGTATTCATGGGATAATCTTACTTTAATTTTTCCTATTTAAAAGGCTAATACAAAACAAATTCTAAGTAAAAATTTATCACAAAAAATCCCTGTCATTTGACAGGGATAATTGTCTATGCAACAGATAGGGTTTTTTTGTGAAAGTAGTTTGTCGCTACATATAAGATTACTATTTCTAAGATAAATATAGCTACAAATAGATAATTAGTCTCAAAGAATGTCAATCTTACATTTGGATTATCTACTATAACTTTATCTACAGAATAACTTGCGATCATTTTTATTTGGATGTAATTTTCTAATGCAAATAAGATTACTCCAACAAGCACTGGTCCGAGCTTTCCAAGTTTTTTTAAGTAGTAGGAGTTTCCGATACTATTGGCCGCCATAAAGGTTAAAGCAAGCATTAGACCAAGTCCTATAAGTGTTAGAAGTATCTTAAATAACTCCCAATATTGCTCAGGGCTAAGCTCGCCTAAAAGTCTAAATAACTCTCTAAAAAAGTCTACTATGTCAAATTCAGATGGTAGAACCAAAGACATATTAAATAGAAATGTAAAAGCAGTAAAGATTCCTAATATAGCATAGTTTAAAAGTCTTGCCAAGGTTATTTTACCAGAGCTTAATGGATAAGTATCGTATAAAGCTGCATATTTTCCATAAAACCTATTGTGATCATTTCCAACAATGATTACCAAAGCTATTAAAGGACCCATGAATAAGACTCCTGCAGAGATAAATGCTAACATATCAAATCCGACTATTCCTGTAAGACTTCTCAGATAAAGTCCTGCAAAAGCACCAATCAACGGAATAAATAACCAAGGGAGAATTCCAAGGATATCTTCTTTTAATAATTGTTTAAGTAAATTTTTCATCTATACTACCTCCGTAAAGTATTCTTCAACACCCATATTTTGCTTTTGTCTTATGTCGTCGACTGGTTCATTTACAAGGATCTTTCCCTTATCTATGAAAATCGCCCTATCCAAAACTTTCTCTATTTCTCCAATAAGGTGGGTTGAGATTATCAGAATCCCTTCATAATCAAAATTATCTATGATAGTTTGAAGGATAATCTTTCTTGATTTTGGATCAATACCACTCATTGGCTCATCTAGGATGTAAACGGGACTTTTCCTTGATAGGCTAAGGGCTATTTGAACTTTATCTTCCATTCCCTTAGAGCATTCCTTGATTTTTAAATCCTTATCAATACCAAATCCCTCAATCAGATTTAGAAACTTCCCTTCATCAAAGTCAGCGAAGAAATTTTTATAGATCTTTCCTACTTTCCTAATCTTTAGACTAGAATCTACAGGCAAATGGTCTGGTTGATAGGAAATATCTCTATTTGTAAAACTTCCTGGGTTTTTTCCGTTTATTTTAACGTCTCCCTTATAATTTCTCTCAAGACCTGTAAGTATCCTAAGTAGAGTTGTCTTTCCTGATCCATTCTCACCAAGTAGACCAACTATCTGACCTTTTTCTAAGTCTAAGTTTAGTCCATCGATAACAGGTCTTCCGCCATATTTCATAGTCAAGTTTCTAATTGTTATCATAGTTTTCCTCCCAATAGTTTTTTAACAATCCTAAAGCCTCATCTTTTTCTAAGTTTAAATTTATGGATCCCTCTACGAAATCATATGCCAATGTTTCAAAGGTCTTTCCTGTTAAACTTTTTATCTTTTTCTTATCATTTGTAACAAATCTTCCAGCTGTTCTCCTGCTTTCACAAAGACCTTCTCTTTCTAGCTCTTGGAGAGCCCTTTGGACTGTGTTTGGATTTACCTCGTAAGTTTTGGCGAGATCTCTTACAGGGAGAATCTTTCCTCCGGCCTCCCATTCACCTACAGATATTTTTATCCTAAAGTCTTCTAGTAGTTGGAGGTAGATGGGTCTATTGCTATCAAATTCCATCCTTAGCTCCTTTCGTTTTTGTATTATTGTATTATTATCTTAATACAATAATACCACCTTTATAATTTCCTTGCAAATATTTCTTGAGATTTTTTATACAGACCTATTTTTGATATAATAGCCTAAAAGGAGGATTTATGAAATTAATAGTTAAAAACCTAAGCAAAACTTTTGGCAAAAAAGAAGTCTTAAAAAATGCAAGCTACACCTTTGACCAAGGAGAAGTCTATGCTCTTTTGGGTAGAAACGGCTCAGGAAAGACAACTTTATTTAAGCTAATCACAGATTCTATAGTCAAAGATAGCGGAGAAGTTCTCTTAGAAGTAGACGGCAAGACATCACCTTTAGATTTTAAAGATGTGTTCTTTATGGTAAGCGAGCCGGAATTACCTAAGTTTCTAACAGGAAGAGAATTTATAAGTTTTTTCATAGAAGCAAATAAGGAAAATATTAAAGATACAAAAGACCTTGATTCTTATTTTTCGCTGGTAGACCTAGATACCTACGATTCAAACAGACTAATCCAAGATTATTCCACAGGTATGAAAAATAAACTTCAAATGCTGATGTTTCTTATTCTAAGACCTAGGGTTATCCTTATGGATGAGCCACTCACAAGTCTAGATGTTGTTATCCAACTTCAGATGAAAAAGATTATAAGAGAAATCCACAAGAACCATATCATTATTTTCTCAACTCATATCCTCCAACTAGCCAAGGACATCTGCGATAGGATAGTTCTCCTTCACGATAAATCCCTAAATCCTGTGGATAGTCTGATAAAAGATGATCCGGCCTTTGAGGATACTATAATAAACCTCCTATCAGGAAAAGCAGAGGCAGAAGAGATCAAAAAGATAGAAGAAAATCTTGAATACACGGGAGAAAACTATGAATAAAAGTCTAAGAACTTTTTCACTCATGCAAAAAATCGACCTTGCCAAATCTATAAACGGCATAGTTTGGTTTTTTAGAAAAATTCCAATTCTAGGGAAATTCTTAGGAGATAAGTATAGGTTCTACGAACTAAAACAAATCGTATTCTTCCTCCATCCACTCTTTTCCCTTATCTGGCAGCTAATAAAATCAGCTATAGCCCTTTCCATAGCTGTAACCCTTATGACTAATGTCAATAACGTTTTAGTTGGTATATTTGGCGTAGACAAACTTATAGAAGACTCCTTACATGGCATGACTTTAAATGATTACTCAATAAGCCTTTTGGTCCCTAGCTTTCTTTACCTCGCTATTGGTATTTTTAGAAACATGATTGTAGATAATGGCAGTTCTATCCACGAGCTTTACACCAACTTTGGATTCGACCCTGAAAATATTGGCAAGGCACACTTATATTACCTTCCAATCCAAAGATTTATAGGAAGAAGCATAATATTTATGGTTTTATTTAAGGTTATTGGCAAAGTCAGCATATTTTATAGCCTAGCGATAAGCCTTGCTATCTTGTTAGTAGAACTTGCTGCATCAGTCTTTTGGATGGATTTTTATTTGAAGCGTGAAAAGTCAATCATGGACAATGGCTTTGTTCAGTTTATTATAATAATCACCTTGTCCTTGGCTATGCATATAGCTAGTTTCTACCTTGCTATACCAGCTAGTATTTTTAGTTTAACAACTCTGTCTATAGCTATAGTTTTGTTTGTCTTTGCCTTTATTTACATGAAAAACTTTGACTCTTATGCAGAGATAATCGAAAAATCTAGCAGGAAATACGAACTTGCCATAGAGGGAATAAGTGTAACAAGCGAAAATCAAATTAAAATCAAGGAGAAAAATCTAGGTAGGGAAAAAGTAGTCGGTACAGGCTTTAAGAAATTAAACAAACTTTTCTTTATAAGACACAGGCGAGTTATTAGAAAACCAATTATCATAAAGACATCAATAGTTCTTGCTATAAGTCTTGCCCTAGGTATTTACCTATATCTCAATGGATATCACGGCGAAAGTACAGGAAAGATTTCGACCTTCCTCATACCTCTTATCATGTATATTCTCCTAAAACAAGACAATATACTTAGGTCAATATATCTAAACTGCGATAAGGGACTCATGCCTTATGGTTTTTACAGGGAAAATAAAAATGTCCTTTTGATGTATAAGGAAAGATTTAAGTCTCTGCTTAAAATAATAGCTCTACCTAGTTTCGCTATTATAATTTCTTACCTTGGACTTACTTATTTTGACAAATCTATAGACCTATACGACAAAATTCTAAATGTAATCTACATCGGGCTTTTGGGTTTGTTTTTCGTAAATCTCCCCTTGATGGAATACTACTTACTTCAACCTTTAGACCAAGAGGGAAAAAAGGTAGGAAAACTTGCCAACTTGATAGATTGGCTTGTGTATGCAGCGGTGTTTTTTATCTTGCCAAGGCTAGGTGATTTAACTTCAGAAGCTACATTTGTTATTGTGATATCAGCCTTTATCATAGGTTTTATAATTGTAAGTCAGATTCTAATCTACAAATTGTCCCATAAGACCTTCAAGGTTAGATATTAAGAAGAAAGGATTATATTATGAAAATAGAACATATAGCAATGTATGTAAGAGATTTGGAAGAAGCTAAGAGCTTCTTTGAAAAATATTTTAAGGCTAGATCAGGAGATCTTTATCACAACAAGACAAGTGATTTTAAGTCTTACTTCTTGTCCTTTGATGATGATACAAGGCTTGAAATTATGACAAGTCCAGATATGATAGATCAAAAAAAAGATCAAAAGAGAACAGGCCTTGCCCACCTAGCCTTTAGTCTCGGAAGTAAAGATAAGGTAAATGAACTTACAAAAAGATTGGAAAATGATGGCTATAAAGTAATATCTGGTCCTAGAATTACAGGTGACGGCTATTACGAAAGTGCAATCCTCGCCTTTGAAGAAAATATAATAGAACTTACAATTTAAAAAAGGCGGTGATAAATCACCGCTTTTTTTAAACTCTTTGTAAATCTTTATTTATAACATTTCTTAGTAGATAAATTATAACAATTGTAATAGCAAATTCTACTACCAAGTAGCTTGCATTATAAATTATTGAATATGCCCAAGGATTTTGTCCTTCTGGTGCGTAGCTTGCAAAAAATATAGCTCCTGTCAAAGTGTGAGCAATCATTCTTAGGACAATTCCTAAAGATGCTCCCTTTATAACTGGTCCTATGCTTTTTGTTTTTTCAAATTCACTTGAAAATAAACCAGCAAGACCCAAGACACCAAAAGCTACTGGGTAATCCAAGATAGCTTGAACTGGGTGAAAAATTGATCCACCGAAAAGCATTTGTACAAAACCATACAAAGCACCGACAACTATACCTGGTAGGCTACCATGTCTTAGAGCAAAGATAATTATAGGAATCATCTCTCCTGCAGTTACAGAGCCTCCTTGAGGCATAGAAAACAATTTAATATAACCTAGTACGAAGGAAAGAGCTATACAAAGTCCACCTTCTACTAGCATTTTTACTGTCCAATTTTTCTTCATTAAAAAATACCTCCTTTACACATAACTGGGAGGTATTGGCACTTACCTCCGCCAGCATTACCTGGATCAGGTTAAGGGTATATTCTCAGCCGATTTTTAGGCACCCCTAGTGTACTTATATCATATTATATTTTATTAGTTTTTCAAATCTAAAAATCCTCAAGCAAATCACGTCTCACATATCCCATATTGCCGTTGTAGTTAATTAGGATAAAGCTATAATCACTTGTATCTATAGCTCTTACAACAGAGCCTTTTTCTAGTTTGTCAACTGGGTCTTTGTCATCTGGATTTGCAAATAAAGATGTGTCCTCTTTTATCAAATAAGATAAGTTCGGGCTTATTTCTTCTGATGATTCTTCCTTGTAGGTCCTAGGTCTAATTTCTATATCTTTCTTCTCATAAGAAACTTCTTCGTTGGAGCAAGATGCTAAAAAAACAGCAAGGATTCCTATAATTATTTTCTTAGTTATTGTAAATCACCCCTAAAACTCTAGTGCCCATCTCTTCGATTTGGTTGATTTTTTCAAGAAGCTCTTCTCTTTTTGCCTTGGAGTTGATAACTATAATCTTATAATCTTCATACCTTAGGCTGATTATAGGAGAGATACTTGTAAGGTTTGCTTCATTTATCAAGACATAGTTGTAAGTATCTTTAAGCTCATAGATTTTTTCTTCAAACTCGAAAGAATCAAGCATCTTCTCAGGTTTTTCAACTAGTTTAATAAAATCGACTCCCTTGTATCTTAAAACCTTGATATCTTCTGGCACAGATCGGTATTTCTTTTCTACATTAGTATTTTCTGAGAGAGAATCTACTAGGCAAACCCCTAGAGAAGTTGACATAGCAAGGGCTAGTTTTTCAGAAAAATCATAAGTTGATTTATCATCTCCCATAGAAGTTATACCGATAACAGAATTGTCAGTTAGGTTGTTTATGGCAGTTTTACTAGTGTAGAGAGCTAGATTTTCATCACTAGATAAATCTCCCAAAACTCTCACTCCCATCTCTTTTAGATCATCAGAATCTCTTATTTCATCAGATAAGATTTCTCTATATATCGCTAAAATAACCCCAAGCATGGCACCAACTAAAAAAGCTGCCACAGAAATTCTAAGAGCCTTAGACTTTGACTCTTCTTCTACTGATGGTTTTTGTACATAGGCGATATTATCCATATCAAGATAGTTTTTAACATAAGATCTAAAATCTTCAGTTATATAGGTTAGGGTATCAACAGCCCTATCCTTGTTGGTATCATTGTAAGTAAAAGTAATAACTCCACCTTGCGGATTTACTTCATAATTTAAATTATCCTTGATATCAGCAGGTTCTATATCACCGCCAATTTTGTCAGAAACTTCCTTAAAAAGGTCGTTTGATTCAAGAAATTGACCGTAGATATTAGATAGCTTCTCATTTAACAACAGATTATTATAAGATATTTGCTTATCCTTTTCTGCCCCTGTAACCATAAGAATTGAGCTTGCATCGAAAGATTTGCCTTCCTTAAGCATGGTTTGGGACAAGGCTAAGGCAAAAGCTAGAATAGCAGGCACTATTATAAGCAAAATATTTCTTTTTATAGCCTTAAATATTTGTTTTGTAGTAATTACCTTCATTTTTTCCTCTTCGTTTTATTTATTGTTCTAATATAGGCGCATCACTTTAAAAATTCGCCCTATCTTCTAACTTATATTATAACATGAATTTTCTTAATTACTAGAATTTAAATCTATATAAGTTAAAAACAAGAAAAAACCGTCCATTTTTGTGGACGGTCTAATAATATTTTTTATCTATCTTAAAGAAACCTTGCCGAATCCTGACTTGATGTTGATGTTTAAATCACTATTGTCAACAGCAGTGCTAATCTCATAGCCTTTTGCATCTTGAATCTTGTGGGCAAACTTTTCTGTTATATTTATAGCTTTACTTTCAACATTTGCTCTAATATCTCCACTGAAATCTGTAGTATCTACAACTATGTTGCCATATCCTGATTTAAGTTTGATATCCTCTGTATTTTCAATGTTAAATATTCTAATAGTACCTGCATTTGAACTAGCATCCAAGTTTTTAGAAGCTAAGCCATCAATTCTAATGTTCCCATTTATATTGTAAATTTCAGCTTCTTCACCTTCGATATTATTTAAATAAATAGGACCATTTATGTTATCTATGCTTAGGGCACCTCTTACATTTTTGACATCAATTTTTCCATTGGTGTTTTTTATTCTTGTGTTTGCGCTAAGGTTTATAAGTTGAATCTTGCCGTTTACTGTATCAATTCCAAGGTCAGCAAAGTCTATATCTGATATTTCCACCTTACCGTTTACTTGGTTGATTTGGATTTTATCGTAAAGATCTTTTCCTAGACTTAAGACGATATCTGATGTCGCTTGAACATTGTTGTAAGCATCATTTACAAAAATAGACAATTTATCTTCTTCTATTTCACAATCTATAAAATCATTTAGGTCAGGTTTCTTAGCCCAAACATCTGATTTTACATAAATTCCTTCTTCATCAGACTTTTCAATCTCTATTGTTCCGCTAACGATATCTATGTTTATCTCATTGATATCATCTTCTATCCTAAGGTCTTTGTGAGTATTATATTCACCTTTAACGTTATATTGACCAAAATCCATTGCTTGGTCTATATCAAACCCTTGGATTGTATCTGTAGCTTTTTTGATGATGCTATCTACAGCACCAGTTATTTTTTGGGTCAATTTATCAGTTTTACTTTTATTTTCTGAACAAGCTGAAAGAAGGTCGCTTGCTTCTTCTACGCTAATCTTGCCTTCCTTAAGCATCTTTAAAATAATTTGTTTTTCATCATTCATCTTTTAGCTCCTCTAACAAAGTCTTAGCTTTTTCAGCAGTGATTTCGCCATTATCAAGCATATTTAAAATATCAATCCTGCCTGCTTTCTTGTCGACTGTTCCGCCAAGTTTTCCAACAATTCTATCGATTCTATTTCTAACAGTTGGATAAGATATTCCGATTTCTTCCCCAACATCCTTTATAGATCCTCTTTTTTGTAAAAATAATTCTATAAATTCCTTATCTTCATCATCTAATCTTTGGAACTTATCTATTTCAAACTCACCTGAAACTTCTGTATAACATGAATTGCATCTATATGATGTGATTACCATCTCATCACCGCAATTTGGACATTTATTAATCATAGAACCTCCCCTTTTGATAAAATTATACTATATCTTTCATATTTGTAAATAGTTATTTTAATTATTTAAGTTTTTTATATCAATTTATTTAATATATGGATTATTATATTGACTCTTTTTATTTTTGCAAATTAAAAGTCCACTTTTCGTGTGGACTAATTAATATTTTTAGATAAATTTTCTATCCCAATATGAGTTTACAGTTCTAACTATCCAAATTATGGAGTTTATCATTAGGACAAAGGTCATTATAAGACCAATTATATAAAGCATAAAGGCAAAGGAAGTATTTCCAAATATCCCCTTTTTTAGTAAACCAACTCCAATTATAAAAGCAAAAAACAAAACTAGCCATTTTATACTAGTCTTTAGGTTTTCCTTAAAATCAGGGTAAATCCTTGTTTTGTGTTGGTATTTCTTGTTGAAATTATCTCTTTTTATCTTAGCTTCTTCTCTCTTCTTTCCTTGACTATTAGAAATTAGAGCTGAGTAATAGTGTTTCATATCTTCTGTTGAGTCAGTGTATTTTCTAAGATTTTTAAGCTCATCTTCCGAATAATCTATATTTATAAGCTCATTTGTTATCTTAGATTTTGACTTGTAGGTAATCCTCTCATCTCTAAGTTTTCTAAGGGCATCTGGATTCTTATTTTCCTTTATAAGTTCTTCTGTTTTTATCTCATACCTTCTCATAAGTGAAAAAACTCTAGTAAAAGCAATAATCATTAATAGCATTATAAAAAACTGAGCAATTATGACTACAGTTTCATTTCCACCAAAGAGGCTAACTAGGCTCATCACAAGGGTTGGAATTAGGATTGCAACAAGCATGAAGCTTAATAATTTCACTACCGATTTCATATATTTCTCTCTTTCTATATTTACTTTTAGGATAACACAAATAGGCGAAACTTTAAAGTTAGTTCTTTATCCATATATGAGTATAATACTAGAAAGTGAGGTGAATTATGGGACCTTTGATTGTAGCTGATACCCTACTATTGGTATTTAGTATTTATATAGGAATATTTTTGATTAAATTTTACTCCCCTTATCCGGAAATGCTGGTTGGCTTTCACATATGGGAGGTTTGTTATTCTAAAGAAACTTGGGATTATGGAAATAAGTTAGCTGGAAAGCTTGCTATAGGACTTGGGATAATATTTTTTGCCCTTATCTATCCTATATCCCTTTATTTCGGAACAAATAGAAACTATCTTGCTGGGCTTATTTGCCTCTTAGTTGTCTTATATTTTATTTTTCTATTTGCTATAGTTAAATTTAGACTAAGGAAGAAATTCAATCTAAAAGATAAATAGTTTCTTAACTTATTAAAATATAAAGATCTCCCAATATTAGGGAGATCTTTTCGCTGTTAGTCATTTTCTTTTTTAAACATTGATGTTAGGTCGATCTTTTGAGCATAAGGACTGAGTCTAAGATAAACTTCCGATCCCTTAGTCATAAAATCTTTAAATATCCTTAGGTCATCTTCATCAACCGCAACCTCTTCGGTCAAGGATTTCTTCCCTTCACTCATGTGAATTATCCCAATATTTATTGTAGGTATATCTAATCCTTCAGATGCGATTATTTCTAGATCCCTTGCATTTTCTACTATCAGAAATATATCTTTATCAAGCTTTTTAACAAATTCTCCTACTTCTTTTACAGGTAGATAATGCCTATTAATATTATCAGGAATTGTAAGATCCATGACTTTTTTCCTAAAATCATCACTACTTACCTTATCATTGGCAATTACAACAGTATCTACTCCAAGCTCTTTAGTCCAAACTTTAACGACCTTTCCATGAGACAATCTCGAATCGATTCTTACAAGTTTTATCTCTCCCATTATGCCCTCCTAATATCTTTAATTTCCCTAGGATCATCTATAATGAGGTCAGGATTTCCTTTTTCTAAAATATCCCTAGACCTAAATCCCCAAGAGCAACCCACAGTAAATATGCCGGCGTTTTTCCCGCATTTCATATCAACTTCGCTATCGCCAAAGTAAATTATATCTGAAAAATCTACACCAAACCTTTCCCTTATGATAATTATTCCTTCAGGAGATGGCTTTCTCTCATAGCTTTCCTTATATCCTAGGATATAGTCAAAATAGCCTTCGCCAAAAACTTCTGTTATCACCTTGTTAGAGGTTGAATCTGGTTTGTTGGAAAAGCAAGTTATAATCTCACCTCTTTGTTTTATAATATCCAAGCTCTCCTTTATCCCGTCGTAGGCTTTTAATAAATAGCTTGGATCGTCATCATAACTTTTATTATAAAAATCTAAAATTTCTTTCCTATAAACCGGATCAGAATCTGCCTTTACATAATCTAAAGATTTTTCTATTAGGACAACCGGACCATTTCCCACAAATTCTCTAACTTTTTCTTTAGGTACAGGGTCCAAATCATATTTTTTCATAGTCTTATTTATGTGATAATTAATTGAATCTATTGTGTTTAACAAGGTACCGTCTATATCAAATATATACATATGACCTCCTTACTAGTCTTTCTACTTGTATTCTACCCTATTTGTTAAAAAAATAATAAAAAGCACTTTATTAGGGTATAATAATAGGAAGTATAAAAGAAAAAGAGGAAAATAATGAACGATAAGAGAAACCTAACCATGTTAAGCGACTTCTATGAATTTAGCATGGCTAATGCGTATTTCAACAACGGTATGAAAGATACAGTCGCAGTCTTTGATGCCTATTACAGAAAAAACCCTGATGAGGGTGGATTTTCAATATTTGCTGGTTTACATGACATAATTGAATATGTTAAAAACCTCCATTTTGATGAAGAAGACATAGAATTTTTCAGGAAAAACGCCAATTTTAGCGAAGGATTCTTAGATTATCTAAGAGATTTTAAATTTACTGGAGATATATGGGCCTTTCCTGAAGGATCAGTTATGTTTCCTAATGAGCCAATCATTACAGTAAAAGCTCCAATCATAGAATGTTCCATAGTAGAGACTTATCTGCTTTTATCTATGAACTTCAATTCTCTAGTAGCAACTAAGACAAATAGAATAGTTAGATCTGCTGGCGATAGACTCGTAATGGAATTTGGTGCAAGGCGTGCCCAAGGAGCAGACGCCTCTATAAATGGTGCAAGGGCAGCCTATATCGGTGGTGCTCCAATTACAAGTAACACTTACTCAGCACAAAAATATAATTTTAAGGCAAGCGGAACTATGGCTCACTCATGGATTCAAGCTTTCCCAAGTGAATATGAGGCCTTTAAAACATATGCCAAATCCTACCCAGACAATTGTATTTTGTTAATAGATACCTACGATACTCTAAGATCAGGTCTTCCAAATGCGATGAGAGTATTTGAAGAAGAACTTAAACCAAAGGGCCTATCAGGTGGAGTAAGGATTGATTCAGGCGATTTGGCCTATCTATCAAAAGAAATAAGAAAAATCCTTGATGAAAATGGCTTTACTGATGCAAAAATAGTCGCAAGTAACTCCCTAGACGAATTTACAATAGAATCTCTCCTATCCCAAGGAGCAAAGATTGATTCTTTCGGTATTGGAGAAAGGCTAATCACAGCTAAATCAGATCCAGTTTTTGGTGGAGTGTATAAGCTAGTTGGAATCGAAAATAACGGAAAAATCGAAGCTAAAATCAAAGTTTCAGAAAATGTAGAAAAGATTACAACTCCAGGAGAAAAAAGAGTCTATAGACTATATGACCTAAAAACGGGCAAGGCAGAAGCAGATTATATAGCTTTGGAAAACGAAAAAATAGATAGCTCTGAGCCACTTGTAATATTTGATCCACTCTTTACTTGGAAGATGAAGAGAATGGAAAACTACAAGGCAAGACCTATGAAAGAGCAAATCTTTAAAGATGGAAAATATGTATACGAAAACCCAAGTCTTGAAGAGATAGCAAACTACTCTAAAAAAGAAGTTGATAGTCTTTGGGAAGAGGTTAAAAGATTCGACCAACCTCACAACTACTATGTAGATCTATCCCAAGAGTTGTGGAACTTAAAACAAAATTTGATACTGGAAGCAAAAGGAAGATAGGAAAAAGGCAAGTTCAAGCTTGCCTTTTTTACATACCTAAAAATGTAATATACTCATTTTATATCAATAAAAATTTACCAAAAAAGGACAGGCCTTTATCCTGTCCTTAAATTTTATTTTTCTGAAATATATTCTTCTGCTGATTTTGCGGCGTTTCTACCGAATACCACTGTATCTGTCACAGCATTTCCACCTAGTCTATTTCCTCCGTGGATACCTCCTGTAACTTCTCCAGCTGCATATAGACCTGGGATTACATTTTCATCTTTTGAGATCACTTCAGAGTTTGTATTTACCTTAACTCCTCCCATGGTGTGGTGGATTCCTGGAGCTATTTTTACTACATAGTAAGGTGCCTTGGAAAGATCTGATTTAGACTTATCCATTCCCTTTCTACCAAAGTCTGGATCTTCGTTATTGGCACAGATTTCCTTCCACTTTTCTATAGAGTTTTTAACAGTTTCTTCGTCTGCTTCCATTATTTCAGCAAGTTTTTTAACGTCATCTGCCTTTTCTAATAGACCTTTGTCAAAATATTTTTTGATTGTAGCTGATTCATCCATCATCTTTTGGTCAACTACAAGATAAGCTGCCTTTCCTTCTTGGTCTAGGATTGTTTTTGATACGAAATCTCTTGTTTGAAGTTCATCAACAAATCTTTCACCCTTTTGATTTAAAAGAATTGCTCCTTCTCCTCTAAGCCCTTCAGAGATTAGAGATCCGTCTTTTTGAACAACTGTTGGATGGATTTGAATTTGATCCATATCAATAAAGTCTGCTCCAGCTTTTTCAAGGAAGTCTACAGCATCTCCTGTTATTGATTTAGCATTTGTTGAAACATAACCTTCAAGCTCTGGTTTGTATTTTACAACCATATCCATGTTTGAACCAAAACCACCGCTTGCTACAATAACTGCATCAGCATTTACTGTAAGGTCACCTTTTTTTGTCTCGCAAACTACACCCTTAGCTACTCCATCTTCCATAATTATTTCGTTTACTCTTGCATCGTAGATGAAGTTTACTCCAAGTTCTTTGGCTTTTTTAGTAAGTTTATCTACTAAGTAAGAACCAACTGGAATTGATTTTCCTTCTTCATTTACTGGAGCGTGAGTTCTCATCTCTGTTTGTCCACCAGAAAATTTAAGTTGAGTTAATGGAGCACCGAGTTCTTCTAGCCAGTCGATAGCATCTGATGATGATTCTACCATTTTTCTAACTAGGTCAGGGTTGTTAATATCATGGCCACCCTTCATTGTATCTTCGAAAAATAGGTCGTTAGTGTCAGCTATTCCTTCTTTTTCTTGAAGCTTTGTCTCTGATGCATTCATTCCACCTGAAGCAAGGGAAGAGTTACCACCAGTTATGCTTGCTTTTTCTACAACTGTTACTTCTTTTCCGTCTTGGGCAAGTTGGATAGCAGCAGATAAACCAGCTCCGCCAGCACCGACTACGACTACTTCTGTATCTACAGGTGTTTTAAAGTCATCTTCTACATCTTTTGCCTCTAGATTTTCAGCATCAACTCCTGCTGTAAGTAGAGCTTCATTTACAGCTGACAAAAATGCTGCTGATGATATTGTAGCTCCTGTAGCTCTATCAACATCTGTAGAATTTCTCGCTATGACTTCGTCTTTTACCCTCTCGATTCCTTGTGAACCAACGGATACAGTTTCATTTTCTTCTGTTTCTATGTCTGTAATCACTCCCTTATCAAGGGTTACTTTTACATTTATGTCTCCACCGTATCCTGTTGCTTTTCCTTCATATGTACCTGAAACTTCACTAGCATCCTTAGCCTTAGATGGTTGTTCTGTCTTAGCCTCTTCTTTTGTTTCTTCTTTTGTGTCTGTTGGATTTGATCCACAAGAAGTAAGAGCAAGAGCTAGGGCTAGACCAGCGAATAAATTTTTAGCTTTCATATTTCCTCCTTTATATCAAAGCTTTTAAAAAAGCTCCAAAGGAATCTCCTCTGGAGCTTTAATAAATTATATTATTTTGCAGCTTTAATAGCTTCGTCAACAGCTGTCTTAAGAGCTTCACTTGTTACAGTTGCTCCTGAAACATTGTCAACACCTTCTGTTCCATTGTTCTTTTTGATATCTTCAACTAATGTTGGAACAGCATCAGCGCCTACGCCTTCTGTTTCTGTGTGGTCAACTTGGATATCTTTGATTGTTTCACCATCCATAGTTACTTTAACTTTGATATCTCCATTGTAACCTGCTGCTGTAGCTTCACCGACTTTTTCGCCAGTTTCTGCTGTTTCAGTTTTAGCTGTATCTGTGTCTGTTGTTGTATCAGCTTTGTTTCCACAAGCTGTTAAAGCAAGTGCAAGTAATGCAACTGCTGCATATGATTTTATATTTTTCATATATTATCTCCTTTATATTAGTAGTGTCAGATAATTATACTACATACGTTTTCTATTTTCAAACTGGTATCTTTTAGCTTCAATTCAATACATCTTTTATAACTTGGCTGATATTTGCGTATTGAATAACTTCTAAATCTTTAAAGTCTTTATCATCAACTGAGTTTCTCGCTACAAAAGCTTTCTTGTAACCGAGTCTTTCGATTTCTTTTAGTCTTTGTTTGATTTGAGGGACTTTCTTAAGCTCTCCTGTCAGACCAACTTCTGCTATAAATACATACTTATCAGAAACTGGTTTTTTCATTAGGGAAGATGCAATTGATATCATTATAGCAAGGTTGACTGAAGGTTCGCTTAGCTTAAGCCCACCTGTTGTCTTTATTATAACATTGTAGTCGAAAAGATTAAGACCTGCTCTTTCTTGTAGGATTGATATTAGCGTATTTAGGTCATCTCTTCTTAGGCTATCTCCTATCCTCTGTGGATAGGGCATAAATGATTTAGATACCAAAGATTCAATCTCGACTTCTAATAGTCTAGAACCTTCTTTAGTTACAGAAATAGCTGATCCTTCGATTTCTTCACTTCTTTCTGTAATAAAATACTGGCTAGGATTACTAATTTCATTTAGACCATCTTCATCCATGGAAAATAGTCCGATTTCTCCTGTTCTACCAAACCTATTTTTGCTTGATGTTAAAACTCTTAGGTCCTCTTCGCTTTCTCCATCTAAGATTAAAACCGTATCTACCAAGTGCTCCAAGGTCCTAAGTCCTGCCATCTCTCCCTTTTTGGTCATGTGGCCAATCATTATCACAGCTCTTTTTCTATTAAAATCTTTGGCTATTTCTACCGCTTTGTTACTTACTTCTATTGTTTGAGTAGGACTTCCTGCCTTGCTATCAAACTCAGCTAGGCTAAAGGTTTGGATGGAATCTAAAAAGACAATATCCGCATCTATTTTTTTGATTTCCTTTATTGCAAGGTCCATGGAGTTTGTAGAAAGTATCCAGACATTTTCAGGCAAAGAATCATTCATAATCCTATCTGCCCTCGATTTTATCTGACTTTCACTCTCTTCTCCAGATATATAAATCACCTTTAGTCCCAAATCAGCATATGATTTTGATAGTTGCAAAAGAAGAGTAGACTTTCCTGCTCCAGGTCTTGCAGTAAGTATCGAAACAGAATCTCTTACTAGTCCACCGCCGACTGCTCTATCAAACTCAGCATAAGATGATTTTATCCTCTCAGAGGCATCAAGGCTTATGGATTTTAGTTTTTTAGATGTTTTATCTTCTACCACAATAGATTTACTAGCAGATGTTTTTTCAACTACTACTTCGTGCATAGTCCCCCATTTTTTGCACTGAGGACATTGGCCCGCCCACACTCCTTGGGTGTGACCACATTCTACACATTCGTAGGCTTTTTTGACTTTCGCCATTACATTCTCCTTAGAGATGAGTCAGCGGAAAATTCTCTTATTGCTTTCTTAGGATCTTCTTTATAGAGATTTTCATAGATATCTCTAGGACTTTTTCCTTCTTTTAGTATTTCTTCTAGTGGATCTAGGAAGTGTGCTTCGTTATCTAGTGATTTTTTCGCCATAGCTACAAAATCCAATCCCCATTTATAGACTTCTTTATCTTCGTATTTTGCCAAAAGACCGTATCTTTCTGCCCTACTTTTTAGGTTGGTAAACTTCCAAAAGTCCATATCAGAAAAAGTCTCATACATTTTATTTAAGTTCTCTTCATCATAGAAGATTCCCTTAATCAAGGCCAAACAGGCAAAGTTATATGGATAAGGAACTTCATCTGGCATCCTTATTTCTATATATTTCTTTGCTCTAACATCTGGAAATACTATTGATAGGGCGTGAAAAATCATCTCATCGCTACTATCTTGATCCATTATCTCTGAAAATTTTACGCTACCCTTGTACTTATCCTCGCCGTCTTCATGGACAAATATAATATCTGTATCTAAAATCTTTGCCGCATATTTTTCGTAAGATAGGTCCTTGTCAAAGGCAAATTCATAAGTTCCTGTCCTTGTCCTATCGCAATTATCCCATATCATCTGACGGAGATTTCTCTTCTTGTAGACTTCTCCCTCAAAAATATAGGCATTATCAAACATAGAATATAAAAATGGACCCATGGCACTAGCTACAAGATATTTCTTCTTAAAATCTTCTTCGCTAGAATAATCTATGGCAGCTTGAAGACTTGCTGTTCCTTTCATCATATTGTGAGCGTAGGCTGCTCCATTTACCCTAAAATACTCGTACATGTAGTCATATCTTTTCTTAGGGATTATTTTAATATCGTCAATTTTAGTCCTTGGATGATATCCTGTCATAGCTAAAACTTGACCCTTTTTTTCAAAGACTGGGACAATTTCGCCCATAGCTACTTTATAATCCTCGTACAAGTCATTTATATTTTTCCTTGACGCTAGGGCAAGCTCAAACTGACTTGCTGGTTCTACTGATATATCAAACCTGTCCTTGCTAAGTCCTAGGATATTACCATCTTCTAAATGCTTGTCATAACCTAGTTTTGAGATTTCTTCCATGGATTCTGCTATTCCGTTTTCTCCATAATAAGAAACTGTATTTAAAGTATTTTCATCTACAACAAAATGTTCAGATTCAAAACCTATAGCAAAATCTTCTGAGTCTTTCTCTCCGCTTTTTATATAATTAATTATTTTTTGTATTTTTTCTTTGTATTCCATAATTTTCCTCTTCTTTACTTCTGCCTACACTATACGCCTTATGGAATATTTCTACCAAGCCTATATAATACCTGTATGAAATACGCATATTACAACACTAAAATAGGAACAATCGAAATAACATATTTAGATAAAATTCGTTCAATAAAGTTAGTGGATAATAAAATACAAAATGATACAAAAAGTGAGATGACAGATTCAGTTTATAAGGAGATTTGCGAATATCTTGAAGGTTCTAGGAGGGAATTTTCAGTGTATGATTTACTAGAAATAAAGGGAAGCAACTTCAAACAATCTGTGATTAAAGCACTAAGAGATGTCCCTTACGGCAAAACTGCAAGTTATAAAGATATCGCCGCAAAAATAAACAATCCTAAAGCCCTTAGAGCAGTAGGAACTGCTATTGGGAAAAATCCTTTCTTAATAATCTATCCCTGCCATAGGATAATAAAAAACGATGGAAGGATTGGATATTTCGCCTATGGAACGACCATCAAAAGATTTTTACTAGATATAGAAGAAGCTGAGTATAAAAATTGACATAGAAAAACCCTGCATCATGCAGGGTCTTAACTTTGTAAAAATTAATTAATTCTTTCTGTTGTTTCACCATCAAAGAAGTGAAGCGCTTCTGGATCTAGGGTAAAGTTGTGATCTTCTCCTACTGCATATTCAAAATATCCAGGTTGGCTTACAGTAAGTTGTGTGCCATCTTTAAGTCTTGTATATAAAAGTTGTTCCTTACCTAAAGATTCTATTACTTCGATGTTGGCATTTACACAGTTGTAGTCTCTTTTTTCTGCAATAAATCTTTCTGACCTAATTCCTAGGTGGACTACTTTTCCTTCGTAGGCCTTTATTTTTTCAAGGTCTTTGTCAGCTGGTCTAACCCTAACTTCTCCTGAATCATTTACAAAAAGACCATTTTCGATTTTTCCTTTGATGATATTCATAGTAGGTGATCCGATAAATCCTGCCACAAAGAGGTTGTTTGGTCTTTGGTAGAATTCATTTGGAGGACCTACTTGTTGGATGACTCCCTTATCCAAAAGAACAATCTTGGTTGCCATAGTCATAGCCTCTGTCTGGTCGTGAGTTACATAAATACTTGTTGTATCAAGTTGGTTGTGGATTCTTACAATCTCAACTCTCATGTGCTCACGAAGCTTGGCGTCAAGGTTACTTAAAGGCTCATCCATAAGGAAAACTTCTGGGTTTCTTGCAATAGCACGACCCAAGGCAACCCTTTGTCTTTGTCCACCAGAAATATCTGATGGTCTAGAGTAAAGGTAATCTTCTAGCTGAAGAATCTTTGCTACATCTTGGATTCTTTGGTCTATTACTTCTTTTCTTTCCTTTTTCATATTCAAGGAAAATGCCATATTATCATAAACTGTCATATGTGGATATAAGGCGTATGATTGGAAAACCATAGCTATATCCCTATCTTTTGGCTCAACTGTGTTCATGATTTTGTCATTAAACTTCAAAGTTCCTTCTGTAATTGAGTTAAGTCCTGCAATCATTCTAAGAAGAGTTGACTTACCGCAACCAGATGGGCCAAGTATTACACAAAAATCATTATCGTCTATATCGAGGTTTATATGTCTTATGGTGAAATTTTCACGTCCCTCGTATTTTTTACCTACATTATCTAATGTTACTCTCATTATTAACTCCTATCCCTTAACTGCACCTGATGAAAGGCCACTTACTAACTCATCTTGTAATACTAGGAAAAGTAGCATTACAGGAACTGCTGATAAAAATCCTCCCGCAGCGAAAGCAGGCTGATTCATATTCCTAACATCTGAAATAAGGGTAAATAGTCCTGTCGCCAATGTATATTCAGATGGATTTGTTAAAAGTATTTTTGGCATCATATAGTCTAAAAATGGTCCAATAAAACATTGGAGGGCAATTATAGCTAGCATCGGACGAGCTAAAGGCATTATTATTATCCTATAAACTTGAAGGTTAGAACAACCATCGATCTTTGCTGCCTCATCTAATTCTGGTGAAATACTATCAAGATATCCTTTCAAAATAAAGGTGTTAGTTGCTATAGCTCCACCAGAATAAATTAAGATAAGCATAGCTGACCTTGAAAATACAGGAATTATTCCAGAAACTATGGAATGAATTGCATAGTAAGCTGTAATTCCAGCAAAGGCAGGGATAATTTGAACTAGCATTATAGTAATAAGACTTGCTCTTTTACCCTTAAACCTAAATCTTGAATAAGCATAACCTGTAAAGGATACAAAGATTAGCGTTAATATTGTAGTTGCCGCTGCAATTTTTAATGTATTTAGAACCCATCTTAGAAATTGTGTTTTCTCAAATAGATACTTAAAATTATCTAGGGAGAACACAAAATCTCCTGACATAGATATATACTGACCTTGGTTGCCATTAAATGATGAAATAACCATTATAGCAAGAGGAACAAGGATAAAAGCTGCCCATACAAGTAATATTATATATGTTATAGCTAAAAGTGTTTTTCCTCCAGCAGATAAGGGTTGAAGGTCTGATAGGTATAAGTCTTTATTTTTCTTTTTCTTAAACATATTAGTACTCCTTAAACGCTGAAGAGTTTTTATATCCAAAGTAAGATATGATAATCAAAATTATAGATATAAATACTGTAACGGCTGCACCTATGGCTTGGTATTGGCTCTCCATAGTTAGCTTGTAGATGTATGATATAAGGATATCAGAACTACCTGCAAGGTTACCATAAACTTGTGGGTTAAATGGCCCACCTTGGTTGTAGAGGTAAATTATGGAGAAGTTGTTAAAGTTAAAGGTGTATTGGTTAATTAGCATTGGTGCTATTTGAAAGAGTACAAGTGGAATTGTAATCTTTAGAGTCCTTTGGAAACCTGTCGCTCCATCAATACTTGCCGCCTCATATAAATCTTTTGGAATAGCTTGGAGTACTCCTGTAGTAAGTAAGAATATATAAGAATGGCCCAGCCAACCTTGAAGTAAGATTAACATAGCTCTCGTTTGGAAGGTATTGTTTTTTATATCCAAATTTACATTAAACAAAGAGTTTAGAGCCTCTGGTATGATTCCACCACGACTTGTCATTATTGAAAAGAACATAATCGTAATAAAGGCAGGGATTGCCCATGGCAATAGATAAACAGTTCTAAAGAACTTTTTGCCTCTAACTCTCTCGTTATTTACTAGAAGCGCAAAGACAAATCCTAATACTATGGCAAGAGTTGAAGCAAGGAGTGTCCAAACAACAGTCCAGCCAAATATATGCCAGAAGGCTTGTCCAGCAATTCCTTGACCCTTAGCAATTGTTATATAGTTGTTTAGCCCAATCCATGTAAACTTGTTCTGGTTTTGAGGATCCATATTTGTAAATGAAATCATAATAGCAGTTACAATTGGAACTATAACTATAAAGATTATAACTAAAAGGGCAGGTGCCGTTATCAAGAATGGGAAGCCATCTGTCCTTAGCATCTTCTTAGTTTCAAAGAAATTGTTAGGTCTAATGCCTGCCATTTCTTTTTTCTCTACCTTTCTAACATCTTTGAAAGAAAATATATAAATCAAAGCTGCTAGAAATACAAAAACTAAGGAAATTATTCCTTCTATCATAAATAGGATTGACCTATCTAATCTTTTCCCACCTTGGGCAAGACTTATAAGGCCCGCTACACCTTCTCCTTGATAGTTACCAAAACCTAGAGCATAAGGAATGGCAATGAAATAGATAAAAAGTGATCCTAGTAGAAACATAAGTCCCTTTTGCCATTGGCCATTTAAAATTTGACCTAGACCTGGAAGAGGAGCTGTTAAAATAGACCTGTAGGCAGAAGTTTTTTCAACTTCTACTGGTGTTCTTCTTCTAGCCTCTGCCTTATCTGCTTCTAGGATTTTTATCTCTTTCTTGTAGTCTTTATCGATCTTATATTTTAGTGATTCGATTTCTTCTTTGAGTGAAACCTCTGGGTTTCTGTAATCAAGTCTTTTGTTTTGGTCTTTGAACTTTTGTTTTATCTGTTCTTTTTCAGATTTGAAAGCTTTTTTAGAAATATGACCTTCACTATAGGCTTTCTTTAGAGATTTATTATCAGCATCAAACTTTTCTGAAAGAACTTTTCTATCTTCTTCTATTAGCTTTTTGCTTTCTTCTACTTCCTCACTAGTTAGTTTTTCTAGTCTATTACTCGCTCTTTCGAGGTTACTTTTGATAAAAAGGTCATTTTCTATAATTTTTGGAATCTGTTCGTATTCGAGTTTGCACAACTTATAATCAAGCTCGCTATCATAAGAAAGATCCTTGTTTTCTTCATAGAAGCCTAGCATTGCATTTGCCATGAACTTCCTATAGTATAAATCTCTTAGATATTTTTGATCTAAGGAATAATTAGGGTCTTTCTTTGCCATAGCATCTGCTTTTTCTAGAAGGTCTTTCTTTTGTTTTTTGTAAGATTCAATTTGTTGATTATAAGGATGGTTTTTGGCATCAATTTTCTTGCCAGTTTCATCTGCCTTGATAGAATCTATAATATATTGGTTTTTTCTAGGTCTTTTTTCGCCAATATCATCTATCAGGTACTTTTCATATGTCATAGCCTACATCCTTTCTTCCCTTCCTATAATAAATAATAAAATAACGTTTAAAACTATCACCAAATAATAAAATATAGATCCAGTTCTAAACTGCAAAATAAGGTTTATAATTTCAATCAAGGTCATTCCACCAAAGAATACCTTGTAGGAAAAATTGATTCCATATTTTTTAACTGTGAAAAATGTATAAAGGGAAATAACCACAGGGCTCAATGCTCTAATAAATAAACTAAAAATAACTGAATTAATATAATCATTAAAGCTTAGCCCTGGATTTTTTTCTAAAGCCCTCCTGTATATTTCGTAATCTTTTGCCATCATCATTGCTTCTATAGATAAAAATAAGATGATGAGAGCTGAAATTATCAAAATTTTAATAAGGAACTTTTCTCTTTTCTTTTCTATTGGTAAATTTGTCATAATAGTGAAAGAAAGGCCAGAAACTGACCTTTCCTACCTTCTATTAACTATTTGTTAAAGTTTGCCATCATTGAATCAAATGATGCCTTTAGCTCTTTGTAAGCTTCCTCTTCATTTGCAGGTTTAACTGAGTTCCAAGAAAGTATTGCATTCTTGTAAGTATCCCAAACGTCTCCCCATTCTTTGAATAGAGGTCTAGCTGGTGCTATTTCATATGATTTGATTGTAGCATCTATTATCTTCTTATCAGATTCTGGTAGGTCAGAAGATTGGTAAGTTTCATTCTTAACATTTTCAAGAACCTTACCTGTTGATTTGTAAAGATCTACTGCGAATTCTGGATTTACAATCTCTTTGATCATTTCTTCTGCTATAGCTTTTTTGTTAGCGTCTTCTTCAATTCTTGCATTGATTCCAAGACCCCAACCACCTTGCCAGTGTGTTAGTGGTTTACCAGCTACAGTTAAGTGGTCTATTGGATAAATCTCAAGGTTACCTTCGCCTGCTTGTTCAGATATTGAAGCTGCATCCCAAGCTCCACCAAGTCTAGCTACTCCGCCTTTGCCAGATTTAAATTCTTCGTCGATATAGCCCCAACCTGCATCTGGGTCAAATAGGCTTGTTCCCTTTTCGTTGTGTTTTTTCCAATATTCATAAAGTGATTTTATAGTTGCTTGTTTTTCAGGTTCAAGGTCTTTCCATTCTTTTGTGAGATCTGAAAATAAGCTGCCATCTTCATTCATACCTAGAAGTTCGATATTTGATGAGTTTGTTGCAGCAACTCCGTACCAAGCATCAAATATTGGTAATAAGACTGTTGAAGGTTCTTTGATTTCGTCAAGTTCTATTGGTTTTGTTGCGTCGATTCCACTTGCCTCAGCATTTTTAGTATTAACATAAGTAATCAATGTTTCAATGTTATAAGGAAATGCGAAATATTCTCCATCTATGTTGAAGTTTCCGCCAATTCCCTTGTCAAAATCATCCCAACCACCGATTTCTTCGGCAAGTTTCTTAGAATCAACTGCTCCAAGGATGTCATTTCCAACAAGACCAACAAGTCTATCTGCAGGAAGTGCAAAAAGATCTGCTACGTCTTCGTTGTTAGCATCTGTTTGATCAATTATATCTAAGTGATCGAAAGCACCTAATGTTTTAAATTCGATTTCTGCATTAGGATATTTTTCCTTAACTCTTTCTGCTGCCTTTTCATAATGGTCTTGCCATTCTTCTTCAACTTGAACAGTGATTTTGCCAGATACATCTCCTGGCTCACTAGCTTCATTCTCACTAGCCTTATCAGCTCCTTTTCCTCCACAAGCTGTAAGCACTGCTGCAAGAGATAAAGCCATCAAGGCTTTAAATTTGTTTTTTCATATAAATCCTCCCTTTCGTTTTCTTTGAAAACGTTATTTGATTCTGTAATATATATTATACATTAGATCTAAATTAAATGGAAGAGGTTTATTGTGAAAATTCCCTCAGATTGTTATTATTTATACAAATATTTTCCCTTGAAACTCCAGCATCTCTCCTAAACCTTCTTAAAAAACTTAGCACAATCTCCAACTTTTAATATTATTTAGTCCTTATTCCTATATAAACTTCTTTGTATATCCATTGATTTTACTTATTTCCCAGACACTTCTTAAAATTTAAGCTAATTTTAAGTCTTTTGCTTTAATTTTTTATCATGGATTTTAACTCCATATTTAATTAATATAAATAAATATTTCATAATATTTGAACATAAATTTAGGGAAATCGTTTCATATTCCGGTTTTATAATTTTCTTGTGAAATTTCACAAATTATGTGATGAGTGGTTATTTCATTACAATTTTCCCCAATAAAAAACTCTTCCCAAAATCCTTAGAAAGAGTTTAATTGATTTATTCTTTTTTAGTTTTTAGCTTCTACAAGTTCTTTGTTAGCTTGTCTTTTCTTTTTTTCCTTGCTTATATTTCTAAAGACTAGGCTATCTTTTCTAACAGATATCCTTATGGTTTCATCTCTATCGAGTTTGCCATCTAGGATATCTTCGGCTAGTCTATCGTCAATCATCTTTGTTATGTGACGTTCGAGTGGTCTTGCCCCATATTCAGGGTCAAATCCTTCTTTTGCTAGAAGTTTTACAACCTTTTGATCATATTTTATATCAAGGTCAATCTCGTTTAGTCGAGCCTTGGTTTTTTCAAGCATTAGACCAGATATTTCCTCAATCTCCTTTTCACCTAAAGGCTTAAACATTATTACCTGATCAAGTCTATTGATAAATTCTGGAGCGAAAGAATCTTTGACCGCCTTTTCTATAAGGTCAGCTGTTCTTTCTTCTTCTATTTTTTTCTCATCTCCAAGCTCGAAACCTATTGTTTTACTTTGGCTTAGGCTTCTTACACCGACATTGCTGGTCATGATTATGATTGTGTTTTTAAAGTCAACTGTCCTACCTTGACCATCAGTTAGCCTTCCATCATCTAAGATTTGAAGGAGCATGTTAAATACATCTGGGTGGGCTTTTTCTATCTCGTCAAACAATACTACAGAATAAGGATTTGTTCTTACCGCTTCTGTTAGTTGTCCTCCCTCTTCGTAGCCGACATATCCTGGAGGAGAACCAACAAGTCTTGATACGGCGAATTTTTCCATATACTCACTCATATCCATCCTTATTAGTTTATCCTCTGATCCAAACAAGTCTCTAGCCAAGGTTTTGGCAAGATAGGTCTTACCTACTCCTGTTGGTCCAACGAATATAAAGGATCCGATAGGCTTTTTAGGATCTTTTAGACCGACCCTTGCTCTTTTGATAGATCTTGCTACTGAGTCGATGGCTTCTTGTTGACCTATTACACTTAGTTTAAGATCACTATCCAAGTTAGCATATTTTTCCTTTTCATCTTCTGTTAATTTTTCAACAGGAACCTTTGACCAGCTTGCAACTATACTTGCTAGGTCATCATAGGATATGAAAAGTTCATCTTTGTTTTTATTTTCCTTATCTTTTTGTGCTTCTAGATCAAATTTAGCTTGGTTAATTTTATCCCTAAGCTCTGCTGCTCTTTCGAAGTCTTGATCTCTTACAGCGTTTTCTTTTTCTCTAGTAAGTCTTTCCAAATTTTCTTCAAAAGAATTATCTTTGTCAGATTTTTGGAAGGCTGCAATTCTTATTTTAGAGCTTGCTTCATCTATAAGATCTATCGCCTTATCGGGAAGATACCTATCAGTGATGTATCTGTCAGATAATTCTACAGCTGCATTTATAGCCTCATCTGTGATTTTTACCCCGTGGTGGTCTTCGTACTTATCCTTAAGTCCTCTTATTATTTCTCTAGCATCTTCAAGACTTGGTTCGTCTACTTGGATTGGCTGCATGCGACGACTTAGGGCAGAATCTTTCTCCACATGTTTTCTATATTCTTCTATAGTTGTAGCTCCCATGATTTGGACGTCACCCTTGGCAAGGATTGGTTTTAGGATATTTGCTGCATCCATAGATCCTTCAGAGGCTCCAGCCCCAAGCACCATGTGAAACTCATCTATAAAGAGTATGATGTCATCCCTCTTTTCGATTTCTTCAAATAATTTCTTTAGCCTATCTTCGAAATCTCCCCTGTACTTGCTTCCTGCAATTAGGCTTGCAAGGTCTAGGCTTAGTATGGTTTTACCCTTAATAATCTCAGGAACATTTCCTTCAACAATCCTTTGGGCAAGACCTTCTGCTATGGCAGTTTTTCCCACACCAGGTGCCCCTATCAAGATAGGATTATTTTTTCTCCTTCTCATAAGGATTTGCACCAATCTTTGGATTTCTTCATCTCTACCAATTACTGGATCTATCTTTCCACTTTTGGCAATTTCGTTTAAATCTCTGGCAAAGTTAGTTACATTTTCAGATAAACTAGAGTTAGTCATTTGCTTGTTAGGATTTTTCCCCATCAAATCATTTAGATTAGCTCTTATATTTTCCTTATCCAAACCTGACAATAAAAACATGAGGTTTGTAAAGGAGTCATCATCATCAATTATCGCCATTAGAACATCTTCTTCACGAGGAGCAGGAAGTTTCTTATTTAAAGCTATATTTCTTGCCTCTTCAAAGATTTGTCTAAGTTTTTTAGAAAACTCAGTAGCAGGCCTTTGAGAGTTGCCCCTTCCTATATTATTTATAACAATAGATCTAAAAAGATCATAATTTGCTCCGCTTATTTTTAAAGCCTCACTTGCAAGTGAGCCTGTTTTCATAAGGGCTAGTAACAAGTGCTCGCTTCCTATATAATCATGGTTTAGGGAATAAGACTCTCTTCTGGCTTGGGAGGTAAGTTTGTTTAGTCCTGTATTTTCCATTATCTCTCCTTAATATATTCTCTTAGAAAGAGGTATCTATCCTCATCTCTATTTCCCTTATACTTATTCTTTGTCAAATTAAATATTAAATAATCTATTTCTTCATCTGTAAAATCAGTATCAAATCCTAAAATCCTGTATTTTTTTAATATATACAAGTTTTCTATCATAAGATCTAAGGTCTTTACAAGACCTTCCTTAAGATTTGTCAAACTAATATTTATTCTATCTTCTATCTCTTCGCTCTTGACCTTGTTTATGTGCATATAATCTCTTCTAAATCTTCTCTCATTTCTTAGGAGAATATCTAGGCTGTGGTCAAATTTATCTACATATGATTCTATATCTTTCCTGTAATTTCCAATGTTTTTTATGAGATAAACATCATCTGAGTATGCATTGTTGTACTTCGGAGTAAATCTTGTAAGATACATTCCTTCCCTAAGTAAACTCTGTTTTAATCCATAGTAGGCTTTTTCATCATCAACCATAGCAAACAAGAATGTTTTTACAAAAATCTCAAGACCTGAGCCTGTATTTCTCGCATCTTGAGTGTAATAGCCAAGATCTGATGAAAAAGAAAAATCTAGGATTTCATCTAACTTTTCTTCTACATCCAAAGCCTTTCTATAAGCTTTTTTACAATCAAGGTCGAAATTTCTGACATTTATTGCCAGATGATCTCTATCATTTATTGTCAAGATGTAATCATCTTCTATAACCAGTCCAATCTGGGCAAGTTTTTTATCAGCTTCTTCGCTTAATACAAAGGAATTTATAAGCTCATTTTTTGTATTTTCGTCAAGATCTTCCAATAAAACAAGCTTATCAGCATATATATCTCTAAACATTTCTATGATTTTCTCGCTTGCCTCAAGTGTCATTGTCGCAGGAAAATCATATCCTTCGATGTTTCTTCTGATAGATAGGTTTGATTCTAGGATTATATTTTTGCTATAGTCCATTAATTTCCCACCTTGCCAGTTAACTCTTCTATTTCTTCTTTGATAGTTGCTGCTCTCTCGTAATCTTCTATCTCAACTGAAATTTGTAATTTATCTTGAAGATTTTTAATCCTTGCCGCAAGGTCTTTTACCTCACGCTCTTTTCTAGGGAATTTCCCCTCGTATTTACTATAATTATTATAGGTCCTAAGAATCTTACTTGTAAGTTTTTTGTCTAGCTTGTAGCAATCTGGGCATCCAAAAACACCATTGTTTATATTTGAAACGAGGTTGCCACAAGTTGGACAAGCTTCATCTCCAAGTCTTCCTATCATGTCATAGGAGAAGTTTACCTGATTAAATTTATATTCATAATATGAATCAATCACTTCTTCAAGGCTTGGCATAAATTGACCAATAAGATTTTCTATATTTTTACTATCAAGGCTTGTAACTCCCGGCTTTACATTTCCATCTTCATCTACGCCTATATCTGTAAATTTCTTTACGCAGTCGTTACATAGGTGAAAATCTGTTTGTTTACCATTAATTATAGCCTTGACTGTTACCGTAGCTTCCTTATCACATTTATCACATTTCATATTAATTACTCCTTGCCATTAGGCTCAGCAAGATATTTTTAATGATATCAGAACGAATGGCGTTTCTTTTCTTTACATCGCATATTCCTGCTAGGGCCTTATCGCTTGTGACATATCTTGCCATTATATATTCATTTTCTGTAAAGTATTCCCTTCTTACAAGATCTTTAAACAAACTGTCCGCATTGTTTTCGCTCATATCTTTTTTTAAGTTTTTTATAAGATAGGAAATATATGAATCTTCATCAACAACTGTAATTATCTTTATAAAGCCATTACCTCCACGCTTACTTTCAATCAAGTAACCATTGTATGGGGTAAATCTTGTTGATAAAACATAATTTATCTGACTTGGAGCACAGTCAAAACGTGTTGCCAAGTCATTTCTACCGATTTCAAGCATTCCGTCAACGGAATCCTCTAACATCATTTTAAGAAACTTTTCAATCTCCGAAGTAAGACCCGCCATATTCCACCTAACTTTCTATATTTAAAAGCCAATTTTCATTGACTATCTCTGACCTTCTTCTGTTAAAAATAAGAACCATAAATGATTCCTAGTAAAATTGTACTATATAGCAAATTGAATTCAAGAAATTTAGGAAAGACTATTTAGTCTCTCCTATTGTTTCTATTTCCATAAAGGATAAACAACCTCAAGAATTGAAGGGCTGTCGATAAAGTTGCTGCAACATATGTTAGGGCTGCAGCTTTTAGCATAGACCTTGCTGAATTTACTTCATCATTTACAAGCATGCCACTTTCTTCAATAACTCTTATAGCTCGTCTTGATGCATCAAACTCTACTGGAAGAGTTATTATCTGAAAAATCAAAACTAAAGAAAAAAGTATAAGCCCTATATCTAACAGGCTTTGTTTTGATAAAAACAAACCTAGAAGAATCATAGGAAAGGATAGTTTTGACCCGAAATTAACTGCAGGTACCAACCAAGCCTTAATTCTTAGTGGAAGATATCCTTCCTTATATTGAATAACGTGCCCACATTCGTGGCAAGCAACTGCTATAGATGCTATTGACGTATCTGTAAAAGATTCATTTGATAGAGCAACCTCCTTAGTCGCAGGATTAAAATAGTCGGATAAGCTTCCACCAATCTTTTTTATAGAAATATCTTTATATGAGTTAGTATCTAGGATATATTTGGCTGCTTCATAGCCAGTTATTCCTTTTTGAGATTTTACTTTCTTGTATTTATTAAAAGCTTTTTGGATATTTGCTTGAGCTAACATACTTATAACAAGACCTAACATAACAAGTATATAAGTCTTGTCATAGAACATATATCCAAAATAATTTGGGTTATACATTTTTATTCTCTCTTTCTATTTCTTTTTTATATTATACCCATACTTTAAAAATGGACACAGAAAAAGGGCCCTCAGGCCCTTCTCCTTTATAGAAAAGAATAAGTTAGTCCTAGTTTTCTAAAGGGAAAACTATAAGGAATTAATAATGAAAAACCTAGCTATTTAATAGCTGATTTTATTATAACACCATTTTATGATTTGTGCAAACTTTTTCTTATCCGTTGTTTTGTTTAATTTTTATCAACGTTTTAGACTTTACCACGTTTTCCTTGTTATGAGTTTTCCTCAAGTTCTTTAGCGTTTTCATTATCTCCAATGAGGACTAAAACATCATCTTCTTCTATTTTTATATTTGGGTCGATGTCCATCATCATCTTTCCATCTCTTTCAAAGGCTACGACATTCATCTTGTATGATTTTCTAAAATCAAGTTCTATCAAAGTCTTGCCCACCCAATTTTTATGAGCTTTAATCTCTATTAGTGAAAAATCATTTGAAAACTGAACAAGCTCTAATAGATTTGACCCAGCAAGAGCTCTCGCTAGTCTTTCTCCTGTGTCAAGCTCTGGATAAACAATTTGATCTGCTCCAATTTTCTTTAAAATTCTTGCGTGAGATTGACTAGTTGCTTTTGCTATAACTTTCTCTACGCCACTATCTTTACATATCAAGGTAGCCTCAATTGATGCTTCTATATCTGTTCCTGTAGCTATTATTGCAATATCATAGTTATTTATACCAAGGGATTTCATCGCTAGCTCTTCTGTCATATCCCCCTGAGCTGCATTTGATACGAAGTTTGCAATTTTTTCTACTTTTCTGTAGTTTGAATCTACAGCAGTGACATAAACACCTTTTTCAAAAAGTTTGGTTGCAACTGCTGATCCAAATCTTCCTAGTCCTAATACAATAACATTTTTTTCCATAATATCTCCTAACCTAAACTAATAAAACTTTCTGGATATCTAATTAATTTATCATCTGTTTCTAAACCAAAGGCAAAGGCCATAGTCATAGGACCAATCCTACCCAAATACATACAAAAACCTATGAGAATTTTGGCTATCTTTGATAACTCTCCTGTTATTCCTCTACTTGCTCCTACTGTTGCAAGTGCAGATACTGTTTCATATAAAGTATCTATGAGGTCAAAATCATCTGTGATAGTTATTATAAAAGTTACCAAAAGAACTATAGCAAATGAAATCATAAATATAGATAGAGCTTTTTTGATTGACTCATCGCTGATATGTTTCTTGAACACTACTGGTTCTTTTTGATTTTTGATTATAGAATAAGTTGCCAAAACTAAAACACCGAAGGTAGTTGTCTTGATACCTCCAGCGGTTGATCCAGGGGAGCCACCTATAAACATAAGTCCCATCAACAGCAAAGATGTAGAATCTTTTATGTTTGAAAGATTTACTGAATAAAATCCAGCAGTTCTTGCCGAGATTGATTGAAAGAATGATTCTGTAACAGAGCCTAATGCTCCTTCGCCTACTAAAACTCCACCTTGGATTGATTCAAGTATGAAAAATCCGATAGCTCCAACTAATATCAAGGCAAGATTTATCACTAAAACGAGTTTTGAGTGGGTTGAAATCTTCTTTATATCTCTCTTATAAAATATTTCGCTTGTTACCATAAATCCTAATCCACCAGTAACAATAAGAGCCATTATAGTTATGTTGACCAAAAGGTCTTTTCTAAGCGGATAAATAGAATCTCCTAAGATGTCAAAACCAGCATTACAAAAAGCTGATATTGAATGAAATACTGAATACCAAATCCCTTTTCCAAGTCCATAGCTTGGCACAAATCTAAAAGATAACAATAAGGCTCCAAGGCCCTCAGCAACGAGAGTAAAAACTAAGACATATTTAAATAGTTTTACCATGCCCGCCATGCTTTCAACATTTAACTGTTCCTTTAGAATTTGCCTTGATTTTATTCCTATTTTCTTTCTTAGAAGAAGTGGAATAAGAGATGCTATAGTCATTATCCCAAGTCCACCTATTTGAATTAGAATAATAATCACAACTTGTCCAAGTGTATTCCAATAATGACCAGTATTTACAGGAGATAATCCTGTAACGCAAGATGCACTTGCCGCAACAAAGAACGAATCTATAATTCCCGTTCTAGTTCCTGTTTGGGTTACAAAAGGAGTTGATAATATCAGTCCTCCCAAACTTATTAAAATAAGAAAGCCCATCGACAAGATAAAAGCAGGATTTTCTGTTGCCTTGTCGAATGTTCTTTTGACAATATTTTTCTGCATAAATACCTTCCTTACACAATCAAAGGGGCTGGCAAAATTAAAACGCCCTCCCCTAACTTAAGAGAATTTTACATCTTGTGACAATTATTGTCAACGATTTAATAAATAATCTATGGGGTATAAATTATATGATAAGATTAATATCAAATTTTCTAATAATTTGGAGGTAATATGAAAAGGATTTATAAAACTATAATGAAGACAATCTTTGTTATAGGCTTGATACTTATACCAAAAACATCCTTTGCAGATGATTTTAAATCAATTGATATGGACATTTCCATTGATAAAGATGGAATAGCAAGTGTAAGTGAAACATGGAATATAGATGAAGACAACAAAGATTATACAGAAAGATATAAACTAATAGAAAACCTAAAAGGATTAAAGATCGAAGATTTTTCTCTATCAGCTAATGGCAAAGATTTTGAAAGAATTGAGCCTTGGGATACTGATAAAAACTTTGAAGAAAAGTCCTACAAGTACGGAATGATTAATAGAAATGACGAAGTAGAACTTTGTTGGGGAATAAGCTCTTATACAGAAAATACATACACATTAAAATACAAGATAAATCCTCTGGTTGTTGGACTAAATGATGCAGACATGGTGTTTTTCCAATTTGTAGGTAGCAATTTTGATCCTAAGCCAGAAAATGTTTCGATAAAAATAAATGGCTATGAGAAGTTTCCTGAAGATATAAAAATGTGGGGATTTGGATTAGTTGGAGAAATAAACAATGAAAATGGAACAATAGTTTTAAAGTCAAAGGGAGAAGTCGATTACACAACTATAATGCTCAAATTTCCTAAAGGATACTTTAACACCTCCTACAGAGAAGATAAATCTTTCAAAGATTACGCAGACAAGGCGGTAGTCGATTCTAAGTGGGAAGAAAAAGAAGGCAGTGTAGATACAGAGCCAATCCCTCTTTTTGTAAAAGTTATACTTGCAATCCTTCCTATAGCTGTACTTTCCGGAATATTTGCAGGAATTAGGGGGTATAAGCTTAACTTTGATGAAAATAACATAATTAATGATAATAGACTTAAAAAAGCAAAATCCTACAAAAATGAATTTGAATCTCGCATTCCTTATGAAGGAAATATAGAAGACCTATACTTTCTTTTAAATAGAGCTTATCCTTATGAAGTCAGTCCTGAAAATTTCATAGATGCTTTCATCTTAAAATGGATCTATGATAAAAATATTAATCTCACAGAAGATAAACATCCCAAAATAGAAATAATCTCAAGACCAAAAAACATGGGTCAAGTTGAAGAAGAATTTTTTGATATAGTTGAGGAGTCTAGGGAATATTCCAAAGACGGACTAGTAAGCGAGAAAAATATAGCCAAATACTTTAGAAAAAATAAGGAAGAAGTAGAAGATTTCTATGATAACTTTATTGATTCTTCAAAGAACGCTCTCATAGAAAATGGATATCTAAAAGAGATAAGCTACCAAAAGCAATTCCTAAATACCAAAAAATCTGGGACAGAGCTTGAAGTTACAGATAAGGGGATAAATCTATATGAAAATTTGATTAAATTTAAAAACTATCTGTTGGACTATGAAAATGTAGAAGAAAGAAACCCAAATGAAATTGACACTTGGGATATGTTCATAATATATGCAGCAATCTTTGGCATAAGCGAAAAAGTTTTTGCTAAGTTTGAAAATACCTACCCAGAATTTTACACAAGAACTTACTTTGCTCCGTATATGATAGCAAACTCTAGGTCCTTTTCTAAGAAAACTTCTACTTCCTACTCAAACGCAACGGGCTTTTCTTCTGCTGGTGGAGGAGGAACAACTTCATTTTCCGGTGGAGGTGGAAGCTTTGGAGGTGGCGGCGGTGGCGGTCGCTAAAATATAAGAAAACAAAAATTGGAGCAATTAGCTCCAATTTTTTCTTATTTCTTTTCTAGCATATCATCAGAATAGCCAAATAGATAAGTTAAAATAAAGGCTACTCCTGCTGCTATAACTAGCATCAACAAATACATAAATATATTATCAAGGTACAAGAGTGTTCCTGGAATCACAGTAACTGCCATTCCTGTTCCGGCTAGTTTAAAGATTGATGCAAAGAATCCTCCAGCTGCTCCTCCAATCATTGCCATAACAAAAGGCTTTACAAATCTTAGGTTAATGCCGAAAATCGCGGGTTCTGTTATTCCTAAAGCTGCAGATAAGGCAGAATGTTTTTCAAAAGACTCACATAAGGAAATAGGTAAATTAATTTTTAATCTATATAATTATAACTACTTTAATTAATAAACGTATTTTTATAAATGCAGCTGATGTCCGAATAAGGTTTAGGCAAGAGCTATCACACAGGAACACACGGCTATAAATTTCATAGCAGTAAATTCGTTGATGTTCCTTCCTGATGGTATTTCTCTAAATAAATAGATGATGAAGATAATCTTCTCCCCCGTCTTTAATTTATCTCTTTGCTCACCTGTGCCCTTATGGGTGAATATTAAGTTTAAAACATTTATATTATCGCCTCTTAAATTGAGTATAAGAAAAGCATCTACTTTTGTAGATGCTTTTATTTCATGTAAACAATAATAAGATATTTGTTCATATTATATACCATGATTTAACTTTTGATATACATACTTATACATCCAATAATAATCAGTAAACAACCAAGTATTTTTTTCAACATTTTTTTGTTTTCTCCATCTGAAGATAATATAGAATATGCTAAAATATAAATACCGAAAAAAATTAGAATATACATATATTTAGATTTTAAAAAATTCAATATGCTCATCATACTTCTATATATCCATTATTTGGTATTCTATCATTTCCATCAATTCTTTCAGCTAACCATTGACCTGGATCTATATATGCATCGATGATTCCTTTAACTATATTTCCAGCAAAAATACCGAATGCCCCTAGCCCTATAGCTGTTAATTTATTTACTACAGCTTTTTTCACATGCTTTTCAACCCAGTCTTTTGCTAACGCATTTGACGGAATAATTGAAAGCATTATAGCAAAAACCAAAAATCCAGTGATCAATTTTTTTAGTTTATCCACAAAATTCATCCTTAGTTCATTTTCGATAAAATTGTACTTTAATTCAAAAATTTCTTCAATGATTCAAAATATTAGTACCCCCTATAATAATAAACAGATTCAATAGTAAGAAAGTTAATCTTATAGTAAAGACATAGCTTTATAAAGATCTATTTTCTAAGATAAATCATATAATCATATAAAATATAGCTTTGGGTATAATAAAAATAAAAGGACGTTTTATGAAAAAGTATTATTTCAAAGAAAAGTTTTTTAAGATAGTAGACCACTATCCAATCTTAGATGAAAATGGCAAAAAAGCCTTTTATGTAGACCAAAAACTCAAATTAATCGGCTACAAGGTAAGAGTATCTGATGAGAATCATGATGAGATTTTCTCTATAGATAGAGCATTTAAACCATTCTTACCCACATATAAGGTAGATTTTGCTGATAAAAATAAAGCCTCTATGAAAATAAAGGCAAATCTAAGTATCTTTAGAAAGTCAATTGATGTTATAATGGATAATGACAGGATTAATCTTAGTGGAAATTTCTTCGATTATGAGTTTAAGATACGATATAAAGGTGAAACAATAGGTGAAGTTACGAAAAAGATTTTATCAATGACCGACCAATACGAGCTTACAGTTTATGATGAAAATTATACCCTTGAGCTCATCAGCCTTTGTATATGCCTAAACAACATCAAAGATATGGAGCTAGAATCTTCTAGGAACAATGATTAAAGGAGAAAATATGGAAATTACAACAATAACTAACTACATCAAAAACTTGATAGAAACCCCATCACCTACTGGCTACACTAAACTTTGCGAAAAATACTTGATGGACGAATTTAAAAACCTAGGCTATGAACCTTACCAAACAAACAAAGGAAATGTCGTTGTCCCAATAGTCGAAGGAAATGAAAATGGACTTTTATTATCTGCTCACATAGATACACTTGGTCTAATGGTTAGAAGTATCAAAGAAAATGGTAGACTTAAAGTTACAGGTCTTGGTGGCTATCCATTTTCCTATGCAGAGGGAGAAAATGTGACAATCCATACTAGATTTGGCAAAGAATTTAGCGGAGTATTTAGACTTAACGAACCTGCTGTTCACGGCTCAAGAGATCCACAAGAATCTAAAAGAGACGACGAAACAATGGAAGTTGTCCTAGATGAGATAACTAGAAGTGATGAAGAAACCAAAGCTTTAGGAATAAGTAACGGTGACTTTATTTCCCTAGATCCTAGATTTATACAAGCAAATGGCTTCATCAAATCAAGACACTTAGATGATAAGGCATCTGCAGGTGTTCTTTTGGCCCTTGCTAAGGAAATTAAAGAAAAAAATATCAAAATCAACAGACCTTTATACATGGAGTTTACAATCTATGAAGAAGTCGGTCATGGTGCAGCAAGCGGTCACCCAAAGGGAATTACTGACATGGTTGCAGTTGATATGGGCGTTGTTTACGACGATTTAACTTGTGATGAAACTATGGTTTCTATTTGTGCCAAGGATTCAACCGGTCCTTATAACTATGATTTGACAAATGAACTTGTAGATTTAGCCATAAAACTTAACATAAACTACGCACTTGATATTTATCCTTTCTATGGATCAGATGCATCTGCAGCTATTGCAAGTGACAACGACTTCCGTCATGCCCTTGTAGGAAGTGGTGTCGCTGCAAGTCATGGCTACGAAAGAACTCATGAATTAGGACTTATGGGACTATATAATTTGTTATTTAACTTTGTTCAAAAATAAATATCATCTCCTAGCTTTATCTTGTAATTAATCAAATTTGTTATATAATATAGGTAAGCAAAAGGGAGTAGCCCAATTATTTAATCGTCAGAACGGAAGATTTCCCGGTTAAATAAACCCTAAAAGGTGGCAAGACTTTTGGCATGTATTTGCCAAAAGTTTTTTTTATATCTTTTGCAAATATTAATGGAGGAATTATGGACTATAAAGGAAGTTTAAACGAAGTAATCAAAAAACATAATAGTGACCCAAACCGTGGTCTTACTTCCGATGAAGCTAAACAAAGACTTGAGAAGTTCGGTCCAAACGTGATCGAGTCTTCAAACAAAAAATCTTTAGCTAAGAAAATCATCGAACAAATAGCAGACCCTATGGTTATCCTTTTGGTACTAGCATCTATTGTATCAGCCTTTACTGGAGATACTGTAGAAGCCGTTATAATTATTGCAATAGTAGTAATTAATGCTATTATGTCAATTATTCAAGAAGGTCGTGCAGAAGATTCTGTAGCTGCCCTTCAAAAAATGAGCTCGCCCGAAGCAACCATCATTAGAGATGGAGGAAGAAAAAAGGTAAAGGCAGAAGAACTTGTACCTGGAGATATTGTAATCATAGAAACAGGAGATATTATCCCTGCTGATATGAGACTCTTAGAATCAAGCAACCTACAAATTGATGAGTCTTCCCTAACAGGAGAATCAGTCGCTGTAGAGAAAGATTCCAGTGTAGAATTCGATAGTGAAGTAGGAATTGGAGATAGAGACAACTTTGCCTTTTCTTCATCAATAGTAACCTACGGCCATGGTAAGGGACTTGTAACAGCAACTGGAAGCGAAACTGAAATCGGTAAAATTGCAACAAGTCTTGAAAGTGTAGAGGCTAAAGATACTCCTTTACAAAAACAACTCAAAAAACTATCCAAACTATTGGCAATCCTTGTTGTAATAGTATGTATCCTAGTATTTGTTGTAGGATACTTTAGATCTAATATGGATATGCTAGAAAACTTTATGGTTGCAGTATCTCTTGCAGTTGCAGCTATACCAGAAGGTTTGACAGCTGTTGTAACAATAGTTCTATCAATCGGTATGAACAGAATGGCAGAAAGAAAAGCCATTGTTAAAAACCTTCTTTCAGTAGAAACTCTTGGTTCTACTACAGTAATCTGCTCAGATAAAACAGGAACTCTAACTCAAAACGAAATGACTATAACAAAAGTTTATACTAATGGAGATGAGTTTGAAGTAGAAGGATCTGGCTATGAACCAAAAGGAGATATTAGAGACTCTAAGGGAGAAGTTATTAATGATCACGATCAAATAAAACTTCTAATGACCATAGCTAGTTTATGTAACGATGCCAACCTAATTAGAGAAAATGATACCTACAAGATAACAGGTGACCCTACAGAAGGGGCAATGCTAACATTTTCTGAGAAATGGAACATCAACCAAGAAAATCTAAACGAAAAACATCCAAGACTTGAAGAAATCCCATTCGATTCTACAAGGAAAATGATGACAACCTTCCACGAAATGGATGGCAAAAATTACGGATATACAAAAGGTGCTCCAGACGTTGTAATAAACAAATGTTCAAAAACTCTTGTAAATGGAGAAATAGTAAACTTTACAGATGATCTAAAGAAAAAAGCACTAGAAGTTAATACAAGCCTTGCAAGCCAAGCTCTTCGTGTTATGGCATATTCCTTTAAACAAATGGAAACACTTGATACAGAAATAACTAGTGAAAATATCGAACATGATATGGTCTTTGTTGGTCTAACTGGAATGATCGATCCACCAAGACCAGAAGCAAAAGCTGCTGTCAAAGAATGTCACGCATCAGGTATTGATGTTGTAATGATAACAGGAGACTATTTTGAAACAGCTCTAGCTATCGCCAAAGAATTAGGCATAGCTACAAGTCGTGACCAAGCTATGCAGGGAAGCGACCTAAATGACAAAACCGAAGCAGAAATTCGTGAAATAGTTAAAACTAAGAGAATTTTTGCTAGAGTTTCCCCAGAAAATAAAGTTCAACTTGTAAAGGCCCTCCAACAAAACGGAGAAATAGTAGCCATGACAGGTGATGGAGTAAACGATGCTCCAGCTATTAAAAATGCTGACATTGGTATATCAATGGGTATAACAGGAACTGACGTTGCAAAAGATACTGCAGATATGATCCTTGTAGATGACAACTTTGCAACAATTGTAAATGCAGTAGAAGAAGGAAGAGTAATATTTTCAAATATCAAGAAATTCGTATCCTTCCTCCTATCATGTAACATAGCCGAAGTATTGATAGTATTCTTATCAATCCTATTTGGGCTCCCTAGTCCACTTACACCAATCCAGCTTCTATGGTTAAACCTTGTAACAGATGCCTTCCCAGCTTTAGCTTTAGGTGTTGAACCAGCAGAGCCAGGTATTATGGAAGAAGATCCTAGAGATCCAAACTCATCTATCATTTCAGGTAGGACAAGAACAGACCTTATAGCTCAATCAATATTTATAACAGTTGCAGTTCTTGCCTCTTATATAGTTGGGCTTAAGTTTATCTTCCCTAACTCAATAGAAGGTGCTCATACAATGGTATTTGCAACACTTATAACAAGCGAACTACTAAGAGCCTTCTCAATTAGGTCAAACAAGTTCACTCTAAAAGAATTAGGATTTGGATCAAACCCACAACTAATAAAGGCAACACTTCTATCATTTGCCCTATTACTAATTGTAATGTATGTCCCAGTCCTGAGAGACTTATTTGAAGTTGTATCTCTAACTTGGGAATGGATACCAGTACTTCTTCTTGCTCTAATTCCACTAATATTAGGAGAAGTATCTAAGGTTATTAGAAGAAAATAACAATAATTTGTAGAAAAACAAAAAGGAGAAGTCTAACACTTCTCCTTTTTACTTACTAAATTTTATTTTTCATATCTTCTGAAGAAAAAATATCCTACAATTAAACTAATAATAGAAAGACCTATAACATACATATAACCAAAGTTCCAGTTTAATTCTGGCATATTAGTAAAGTTCATCCCATACCAACCAGTTATAATAGTAATAGGCGTAAATATAGCTGTGATAACAGTAAGTATCTTCATAGTGTTATTCATAGACAAATCCATTTTAGATGCGTATGAATCCTTTACATTTGTTATATAATCACTCAAGTAGGATATATTGGAAGAATATCTTTCCACCCTAAAAGCAATCGACTTTAGATGTTTTATATCATCGTCATCGAAAATATCATTATCATTTTCCATAAGAATCTCTAAAGTATCTAAAAGTCTCTCATAAGATGCATACATATTTAAAACCTTGTGTCTATTATCAGATATTATTTCTATACTATTGCTTGGCTTTCTATTTTTTATAATAGCATCCTCAACATTTGCTGTAGATGTTTTTATTTGATCAAAAATACTATTATGGTTTTCTATAAGGGCTGTAATAAAATATTTTAAAATCCTACCAGGAGATCTTGCATAGAACTTCTTCTTGAGCATCTTCCTAAAAGCCTCTTTGGTAGATAAGTCTCTATCGTACATATCTACTATTATAAGTCTATTATTTTCTATATAAAATCCTATAAGATCTGAAGTTTCAAGGTTACCCATTATATCAAATATCTCAAGGATTGCAAAAGTATAAGTATCTTCGACTGCCACATAGGACTTCTTAGAATTGTCTGTTGACAAAAGATCAATAATAGCGTGATCTAACTTATAGGTCCTAGCAAAATCTAGAAAGCTATCCCTACCCAAATACATCAGATAAAAATCATCATCTTCTAAAACATCATAAAAGCTAGACCTATCTACTATCTCAAAACCATTATCCGTATCAAACTTGTAAATAAATTCCATCTTCCCTCCTAAACATTCAGGAAATTTTATATCTTTACTAATAATATAATAACTATATGAATAAGGATGGAAAATATCAAAACTACGCTATCTTTAGAATATATTTCTCAATTCCTTTTCAAATTCAGATATATTTTTATATGCCTTTTTTGTTTTTGCTAGATTGTCCATGATATTATTTTTTATATCTTCTCTCTTTTCCATTGAATACAAAGCCACTTCCAGATTTTTTAGGACTTTCATAGACAGATTATTAGAATTTTTAAGCTCTGATTTTATTAGGTCTTTGGTCTTTTTAGATTTAAGAAATGCCAAGATATAATAAGGATCAGCCTTGTTCTTATCTATTCTTAAAACAAACAAATTATCATTAACCAAATATTTATTCCCATCGTCTACTATAGCTGTATTGTAGGGAAATGTTTTGGATATAATTAAATCTCCCTCACTTGCGTAAAACAAAGAACTAACATCTCCAGCAAAACTCGAATAAGGTCCGCTAACGAATCCCTTGGCAATATTTGAATTTGATAGATATGAAAATCCATCGCAGTCATAACTAAGTCCTAAATTAAGTAGTTCAGATACAGAATACCCTCTCCTTGCTTGAACTATAAAATCTTTTAGCATATAAATTCTAGTATTGTCTTTTATGATATTTATCTCACCAAAAGGATCTTCGCTAACTAGTGAAGCGTCAAAATATCCTTCCTTAAACAAACTATAGTTTCTATCAAAATACCTATAAAGAAGTCTATCTTCCCTTCTTCCAACCTTTAGAAAAACCTTTTTGTTATCAAAGTTAGTAAGAGAAAATAATGGAAATTTATCCTCTATTGATTTCCTAAAACTAAGGTTTCTTTCTCTCATGAAATCCTCATAGGTCATAACTAAGAGAGCTTCAGAAAAGCTATTTTCATCAAGAACTTTTTCACAAAGAGATACATCCCCTGATAAATCAATTATCCTATCAAAATTAAGATTTTTTATACTAAAATCATCCCTCATAAAAACAAAACCCGGCACAGCCAAAGCCTTTTTCATGAGACTTAGAAGGATAAACTCATCATAATCCCCTACTAAAAACGATGAATCAACTAATAAATTCTGCTTTAAGATCAAAGAAAGCTTCTTAATATCATCATCTAAAATTATAAGACAATTTCTCCCAGCCTTTAGAACTTCCTTATAAAAACTTAATTCCCCTTCACTTAAATTAATTTTAGAAAATATATAAGGAAAATTTTTAATAATCTCAAGAATAATATCCTTAGAAAAACAATAATTAAGCATTTTTATATGTCTTGGGTAGGCTAACTTTATCTTTTCCAGATAGGACCTAGTAGCGCTTGATAAATTGACGTTAGGTTCTAATGAAAGATATAAAATTGCCATAGTGTGGGCTGGATTTGTAATTTCTCTAAGATTTTCAATAACATAATAATTTTTACAAATGCTATCTATAATAAAATTAGGGTATAAATTTTTATCTATATTCTTTAACAATAAAGAAATGAGACTACTAACATCTTTTCTAATCGCTGCTCCATATGGAGGAGGTACATCAACAATCTCTGCCCTATATAAATGAGGAAAGTCTTTTTCATTCAAAAATTTATCAAAAGATTCCTTAACCAAATCGTAAATACTATTTATAACAAGAAATTTTGGATCAGACACTTCCAAAAGCTCAATCTCCCTATCAAGTGCCCTTAGCTGAGTTTTTATATAGGTTTCATAAGAAAGCTCATCAAGAGATCTTAGGAAAGAAAAAACTTCTTGTCCATCTCTAGTTACAAATCCATCCAAAAACTCTCCATCAGGAGAAGTTTTGAAAAAATCTGTAACATAAGCTCCTTCAAGCATCGTATTAGAAAAAAGATTATTGAACCTTGTTATCGCAGGATCAGCCTTAGAAAAAATCCCCTCTTCTAAATTATGGAAAACCCACCAAGGAATAAGCTCAGACCTCTCAAAAATATCGTAGACATTTCCTCTAAAGTTCTTATACAATCTATAAAAATCCTCATCATCAGTTCTAAGATTCATCGCTAAATATATATAAGAGGTTTTAAAATTCTCCTCCCTATATTTTTTATCATCAAAACAAGGAGGCAGACCATTATTAACCCTTTCATCATTCCAAATCAAAAATGAAGACAAGTGCGAAAATTCTTTTTTTAAAAGCTCATAATTCATAGCCCCTCCTAAGTAAATCTATATTATAATTATACAATATCAATCAGAAAAATACGGGTATTCTATTACTCTAAATATTTTGATTATTTAAATTAAAAGTCTTCAAAGACCAAAATATATAAACACAAGCACCAATTACAAGTAAAAGCACCCCTAGATAAGGGTAATTTAATACTCTGAAAAATTTGATTGGTAATGATATATTTAATTCATATAATAAATATATTTTAAGGAGAAATTATGAAAAATTCAAGAAAAATTGTAGTTGGATCTGCTTTAATACTAGCTCTATCATTTAGTACTATAGCAAATAGTATTTCTTATGCAGAAGAAGATCCACTAAAAAATGTTGAAACTAATGAAGTCGAAACAAACGAAGAAAATAATGAAAATCTTATAGAAGCTCCTAATGAAGAGTTAAAAGAAGATGTTACTGTAGAAAATACTGAAGAAGATGAAGAAACCGAAGATATTGATCAAAAAAATGAATCAACTGAACCTAAATCAGAAGAATCAAATGGTAAGGTTTATACAGAATCAGACTATGACGAAAATTATAGTAGAATAGATGAATACCGCTATAAATATAGAGATCAATTTAATGATGATAAGATAATTTTTGAAGAAGAAAGCTACAACGAAGCTAAGGCTTATGAAAAATCAGAAGAATATCAAAAAAATAATCCATACAACAAAATTCAAAACATCAAAGAAATAGAAGAAAACAAGAGAGTAGAGAAATTTGACGAAAATCTGGATATCGGATTTGGTGATGGAGTAATTGCGAAAAATTCATCAGGACTTCTAAATGATTTTATTAAGTTTAATTATAAAAATGAACAAGATCATTTAGATGATGTTAATAATAAAAGGCACTTCTCAATCAGTTTTGATGACGAGAACTTTGATCCAAGCAAAGTTGGAGATTATGAAATAAAAGCTAGAGTTATGTCTTACTATTCTAACGATTCAATTAACGCTACTGCATCAATTGGTGACATTGTAGAAAACTTCATTAGAATTAGAGTAGTTAATGACGGCAATGACAGGATTATGTATAATAGTGTTGAGGAAGCCAAAGATGCTGCTAAAGAAGCTATTAACTCAAGTAGTGATTTCAATAATTACACCATCTTCAAAGACGGAAATAAATACAGCTATAGTTTATCATACTATGACAGAAATGAAGATTATAAGAAACCTAAAGAAGAACTAGACAAAGACTACGAATCCTATCAAAATTATATAAAATCTGGTAAAGAATTTCAAAACACTTTCAAAGAAGATATGCATAAGTACGATGAAGAATCTCAAAAATATATAAAATCTTATAACTATAATTCTGGTCAAATAACAGAACCTCTAAGTAGAGAAGAATTTGAAGAAAAATACCCTAGTGGTAATCCTTTCGGTGAAGGAATTATAGCTCAGAAGAACTTCGCATATGCAATTATGAATAAACTAAATCTTTTACCTCAATATGACTACAAAAACGAAAGCTTAAATGAAAAGGTAAGTATAGAAGATTTTGCTGAAATAAATATATACAACGCTGATCTAGAAGTAGGGAATAAGCTTCCTCACTTAAAGAAACTTGTAGAGTTTAACTTCTTAAAAGAAGGTCCAAGAGTAAATTATAGTTGGGACCCTGATTCTATCGATACTAATAAATTAGGCAAACAAAATCTTGACGTCAAATTCACTTACTGGAATGCTCAAGGTCAAGAGGAAGAGTTAACTAAAACAATTGTAATAAATATAGTTGATAGTAGTAAACAAGACCCTGATACAGAAGAAGTTCTAGATAAAAAAGGTCTTGAGAAAGAAATTTCCGAAGAAACTAATATAAATCCTAATGAGTTTACAGAAGAAAGTTACCAAAATTATAAAGCCTTGCTAGCATCAGCTAAAGATCTTTTAAACAAAAAAGATGTCAAACAAGAAGAAATAGACAAGGCATTAGAAGAACTAAAAGAATCTAGGAAAAATCTTGTTAAAGTTGATATTGGCAAAGAAGATGAAGATAACAAAAACAATGATAACAAAAAAGAAAATTCTAATTTCGATTTCCCAATTTTTGCTACTGAGTCTGAGGCAAGGAAAGCTGCTGAAGAGTATCTTGTAGATAGTAAGGATTTTGATTCTTATACCATCAAAAAAACAGATGACGGTAAATATTATTATGAATTATCTAGAAAAGATAAGAAAATAAGCGATAATAAAGTTGCTAACAAAACTAGCAAGGAAGAGGATCAAACTAAATCTAAAGAAAAAGAAATTAAGCCAGTAAAAGTTAGCGAAATAAAAAAATCATCTAACGTAAAAACTGGTATTACTGGACTTTCTGGAGTTGTTGGTGTATTTGTAGCCGCTGTTGGTGGATATTTATTTACAAAGAAAAACAAATAAAACCCCAATCTTTATATATAATACAAAAACCCGAGCTAAGCTCGGGCTTTTGTATTTCTTATTTTGCTCCCCTAATATCTTCCTTGGCGTGGATTAGTTGGGTTACTATCTTGTTATACGGAGTAGCTATATTGTGATTTTTGCCTTTTTCTACTACTGCTCCGTTTATAAAGTCTATTTCTGTTTTTCTATTTCTTTTGATTAGGTCTTGATACATTGATGGGTAGTGGTCTTTGGCTTCTTCGGCTGATTTTAAAATGTAAGCCATCATTTCTTCATAGTCAAGCTTTATTCCTTCTGCCCTTCCTACTTCTGTAAATTCTTTTACTAATTCACCTACGATTTCTTTAGATTCTTCTGATTCGAAGAATTCTCCTATAGTGCATTCCATAAGAGATGTCATGGAGTTCATTGTTCCATTTACCATTACTTTTCTCCAGATGGCAAACATTACATCTTCATCGTATTTGGCACCTAATCCTGCCTTGTCTAAAAGATCTGCAATTTTCTTTCCGTTTTCTTCATCACCGCCGATATTTTGAACATCTATTGTTCCCTTGCCTGTGATTTCTATTTCTCCTGGTGCATTTAGACCAGCCGCCCAAATTGTAACTCCCATGTTAATTTTATTTTTATCTACAAATTTTTCTAAGATTCTTTCATGCCCCATTCCATTTAGTAGGCAAAGAATTTGGGTATCTTTTCCTATTATTCCTTCGATAGATTCCATCATGGATTCTAGGGCCATTGACTTGGTCATGACTACGACTAGGTCAGCCTTTTTATCTGCTTCTTCTGGCTTCATCGCTTTTATTTTTATTGTATCTTCTACTTTGCCAGAGACTTTGAGACCATTTTCGTTGATTTTTCTAATATGATCATCCCAGTAGTCTAAAAGTATTACCTCGCTGTCTGTATTTTTTTGTATATGATAACCAATGGTAGAGCCCATAGCTCCACTTCCTGCTATATAAACTAACATATAATCTCCTTTGTATTTCTAAAAGTTTCTACTCTTAGTTTATACCCAGAAAGTGAGATTTTTCAAAGTCCTAGGACAATCCCAAGTACCGCTCCTGCGATAATTATAAAAATAGGATTTATTTTCTTAAATTTTAGTAAAACAGTCAAAAATACTGCAAATATAATCATAGGTATTGGTTTTATGAGAGAAAATATATTCATACTAGCCCTAAAGGCTTCTATATTAAATAAGGTCGCAAGTAAAACAGAGCTCATTGCTCCTAAGATTAGTCCCGCAGTTGCAGGCCTTAGAGTAACAAAGGCATCTTTTACAATTTGTGATGACTTAAATTTATCCATGGCTCTCGCTATTAATAAAATGATAATAACAGGGCCTGTTATTAATGATATTGTGGCTAAGATGCCCCCCCAAAATCCATAAGCGTTGATTCCGGCATAGGTTGACATGTTTATTCCGATAGCGCCAGGTGTTGATTCAGATACAGCTATCATATCCAAAAGCTCTTCACTAGAAAAATATCCAAACTTCTCCCCTAGCTCATACAAGAAAGGAATTGTCGCCATCCCTCCTCCTACCGCAAATATCCCAACCTTAAAAAACTCCCATACTAATCTAAGCATTAATATTTCTCCTTCCTAGTAGTATTCCAAAGATAGCCACACTTATTACGATTATTATTGGAGAAATAGACAAGAAAGCGATAGCTATAGAAGTCAAAAGAAAAATCATAAACTTTATCTTGGTATTGGCATTTTTTTTGACCATATTTATAACAGAATAAAAGACCAAAGCACAAACTGCAACCCTAATTCCAACAAAGGCGTGCTGAATTATGACAAGGTGGCTAAAGCTTTTTAAAAATTTGGCAATTATATTAATAATAATTATAGATGGTGTAATAAATCCGAGACTTGCAACTATGCCTCCAATATTACCACAAACCTTGTATCCACAAAATGTAGATGTATTTATGGCAATGATGCCTGGAGTAGATTGACCGATAGCATAATAATCTAGAATTTCTTCATGAGTTGCCCGTTTCTTATCTTCCACAACCTCTCTTTCCAAAAGAGGTAACATAGCATATCCTCCACCAAAGGTGAAAAGACCCAGTTTAGCAAAAGTTAAATAAAGTTCTAATAGTTTATTCATATGTACTCCTTAATCCTAATTATATAATAAAACGTACTTTAGGAAAAGGAGGATCCTCCTATGGTATAATGGAGCTAACAATAGTTTCTAATAAGTAGATAAAATAGAAAGGAATGAAATGAAATCCCTAATATTTGATATAGATGGAACAGTGCTTGACTCCATGCACATATGGATAGAGCCAATGGATAAGATTTTTGCAAAATATAATTTTAAATTAAACGACTTGCCTAAAGAGAAAAAAGGTGAGATTGAGGCTCTTCCATTCGAAGCCATGTGTGAGTTTATAGCGAAAAATGTAGCTTATGATATGAGTAAGGATGAGGTTATTAAATATTTCGTAGACAATTTGGAAAATGCCTATAGAAACGACCTTCTTCCAAAAGATGGTGCGGTAGATTTTATAAAAGATTTAAAAAAAGCTGGTTACAAGATTTCTGTGGCATCATCTACTGATTATGTCTACTTGGAACCTGCTCTAAAGCGAATCGGAATATATGACTGTTTCGACTTTTTTGCAACGCCTGATATTACAAAAATGAAAAAATCAGATGATAGTTATTGGAAGTATTCTATTGATAAACACAAGAAAAATCCAGAAGATATAGTCTTATTTGATGATGCTTTATACGCAATTAAGGCATCCAAGAAATCAGGTATAAAGACAATTGGAGTTAAAGATTTCCCTTGGAATGAAAATGAGTGGGAGCATATAAAAAATGAAGCCGATATATTCACTGATAAGATAAAAGATATTAGTATAGATGATATAGAAAATTTATAAGTCAAAAAAATCCTAGCCCAAATTAAAGGGTTAGGATTTTTCTCTTGTAATGTAATTTTAGCTATTAGTCCGAAGTTTTTTCTTCGAGCTTTTTGACCTTTTTTCTTAACAGAATAAGGCTTAAGATTCCCTTGAAATTTGATGTCAAGCTCATAGATATCCATACGCCGTGAACCCCTAATATCGGCATTAGAATAAGGGATATTGGAATCCTGGATGTATTCATAACAAGACCAATGATTGCTGGAGTCTTGGTATCTGATAGTCCATTGAAGGCTCCTGCAAGTCCTATTTCTGTAGCCATCATGAGCTGACTTAGGGAAAGAATTAATAGATAGTCTGAGCCAAGCTTAATTGCCTCGCTATCTTCTGGTGTAAAGATTGTAAATAGTCCATGTCTAAAGACAAATAAAAATAAACTTGCTACAAGACCTATACCCATTACAAGTTTTAAACTAACTTTTATGACTTCTATAACTCTCTTAAACTTCTTTGCTCCGTAGTTTTGCCCAACCAAGGCTTGGATTCCAACTTGGATACCCTCAGTTGTATTCCATGAGATTGATTCTAGTTGCGCTCCAATAGATGCAACAGCAACCGGTACAGGTCCAAAACTTGCCATAAATCTATTAAGAATCATAGATATAGCTGCATGAAAACCACTTAGAACTCCTGCTGGTAGACCCAACTTAAATATTTCAATTTGCCAATTTTCCCTATAGTCAATTCTTGTAATAGCCTTTTTTATCAGACCATCCTTACTTAATGTTACAAGTAAAAAAGCAATTGTAACAAGGATTTGACTTAGGATAGTAGCTATCGCAGCTCCCTTTATGCCAAGGGCAGGCATTATCCCAAAACCGAAGATAAGCAAAGGATCTAGCACCATATTAGCGACAAGACCAATAGCATTTATCTTAAAAGGTGTTAGAGAATCTCCAAGAGCTGTAAAAGATTGGGAGAACATTGGATTTATAAAGAAAAAGATCATCCCGCATCCTACGATAAATAAATACTCTTTGGCAAAAACTTCAGCAGCTTCTCCTAGCTTGTAGGCTTCTATGAATATATTTCTAATCAAAAGTACAAAAATAGTAAATACAAAACCTATAATAAGCGCTTGGATCATGCCGTTATTTATAACTCTAACCGTTTCCTTCTCATTCCCCTGACCAAAAGATTGAGATGCATATACTCCAGTACCAACTTTAGAAATAAGTCCCAAAGAATTAGCAATCCAAAATACAAATCCTGCAATTCCTACTCCAGCAACTGCATCTGTTCCAAGTTTTGCTATCCAAATCGTATCTACAAATCCATAAGCTATTTGAATAAAAGCAGTCAAAGCAAGGGGTATAGAAAGTTTGACCAAAGTTTGCCAAATATCTCCCTTAGTTAAATCTAATTTCTGGTTCATAAACCCTCCTTTCCATTTATCTATATTTCATACAAATTTCATAATATCTAACTATTGAACAACTATTTTCCCTACTTGTCAAAGTCTTTTGCCATATTTTTATGCTTTTCTCATACTTTTATAAATAGTATAGTGTATTTTATGAAAACACAAAGAGAAAATATGTTAGAAGAAAAACTTTATATGGTAGATGATGACCTAAAAGAAAGACTTTATAGGGCAAGAAGAATCCTTCAAAAGTTAAATAAAGCTATCACTAGAGAAGAAATCCAAGAAATTGCAAGAGAACTTTTCGCTAAATTCGGAGATTCCTCAATCACACCTCCCTTTAGGTGCGATTATGGGTCAAATATCTATATAGGTGACAATTCCTATTTTAATTACAACACTTCCTTAGTAGATGTAGCAGAAATTAGAATTGGCGATAATGTCTTGTTAGGGCCCGATTGTGGATTTTATACAGCAGAGCATCCTATTGATCCTTACGTTAGAAAAGTAGGAGTAGAATTTGCTAGAAAAATAATAGTAGAAGATGACGTGTGGATTGGAGGTCATTCAGTTATAACATCTGGAGTTACAATTGGCAAAGGATCAATAATAGGAGCAGGATCAGTTGTAACGAAAAATATCCCAAGTGGAGTAATAGCTTTTGGCAACCCTTGTAAGGTCTATAGAAAGATAGATAAAAAAGATCGTGATTACTGGATGAAGAAACTAAACGACTTCTGCGATTCGTACCCTGACTTAGTTTCGGAATAGACTTTTAGAAACTAATTTTTATAAAATTTATTGATTAAAATCTTTGAATATACTAGATTTTGTGATTTATATTAATAATTTTACATTTATGATAGATATTATCACTTTTCAAATTTGATTATTTGTAGTATAGTTTACTATTATATTAGCTAATTAAAGTTAGCGTGTAAAGGATTATATCCCTTAATCCTGAGTAGAAAAGGAGAAAATAATGGAAAAATTGAACAATATTATAGGAGGTATAAACTCGGTCTTATACTTTCCTATTCTAGTTATTTTATTAATAGCAGTTGGTCTCTACTTTACAATAAGGACAGGTTTTATCCAAGTGAGCCTTCTTAAAGAGGCCTTTAAGGTAATCAAGGAAAAACCAGATGATAAGTCAGATGTATCAAGCTTTCAAGCTCTGATGATTTCAACAGCATCTAGGGTTGGTACAGGTAATATTGTCGGTGTATCTTCTGCTATATGTCTGGGCGGCTACGGTGCAGTCTTTTGGATGTGGCTAGTTGCTATAATTGGATCAGCATCTGCCTTTGCAGAATCAACTCTCGCTCAAATGTATAAGAAAAAAGGAAAACACAGTTCTTATGGTGGACCTTCATATTACATAGAGGAAGGACTTAAAAGTAGAAAGCTCGGCGTAATATTTTCTATAGCTCTTATAGTTTGTTATGCTGTTGGATTTAATATGCTTGCAAGCTACAACCTCCAACAATCTTTTAACAGTTATTCTATTTATAACCCTAATATTACTCCAAAAATTATAGGATTAATATTTGCAGTAGCTGTGGCTATTGTAATCCTCGGTGGTGGAAAGAGAATAATAAAGATTACTCAAAGTTTAGTTCCTTTTATGGGGATAATATTTGTTTTAGTTTCTTTAATCATGATCGGTATTAATATTACAAGAATACCAGAAGTTTTTAGAAAAATTATAGAAGATGCCTTCAACTTCAAGGCTATATTTTCCGGTCTTGCAGGTTCATCCATGATTTTAGGTATGAAAAGAGGTCTGTACTCAAACGAAGCTGGTATTGGTTCTGCTCCAAATGCTGCAGCTGCAGCTAAAGTTAGCCATCCAGTAAAACAAGGACTTGTACAAATGATTTCTGTATTTATAGATACTCTTATTATTTGTTCATCAACAGCCTTTATGGGACTAAGCTCTGGTGTTGTTCCTAGTCCCGAACTAGATGGTTCTCCTTTTATTCAAGAAGCCTTGGCAAGTGTATTTGGTAACTTTGGTTTTTACTTTATAACTGCTTCTCTAGTTTTATTTGGATTTACAACCTTTATAGGAAACCTATATTATATAGATTCAAACTTTGATTATCTTTTAGGAAAAGAATTGGAAGAAAAACAAAGAATTCCTTATAGAGTAATTGCAGTACTTTTGATCTTTCTTGGTGCTATCCAAGAACAATCCTTCGTTTGGAACCTAGCAGACCTGTTTATGGGAATCATGGCACTTATAAACTTGCCAACTATAGTTATCCTATCAAATAAGCTGATAGCTTGCCTAAAAGATTACAAAAAACAAATTAAAGATGGAAAAGACCCTGTATTTATCTCAAAGAATATAGGCATGACAGAAAATTTAGATTATTGGAAATAAAGTAAAACCGGATTTTGAAGTTCAAGTCAAAATCCGGTTTTTTACTTATAAAATTTTACACAAAAAAAGGCAAGACACAAATTAGTCTTGCCTTTTTCTTCTTTTATTCACCATCTATATATTTAGCTTTAAGTTTTAGAGCTGATGGACAAACTGCTATACCACCATCTCCAGTTTCTCTTAGTTTAGAAGGAAGTACATCTCCAACATTCTTTAGGGCATGTACAGCTTCATCAAATGTTACTATCATTTTTACATTAGCCATAGCCATATCTGCACTTGCTAGAGCATTCATAACTCCGTTTGCATTTCTAAGGTTACATGGGAATTCTACCATTCCTCCTATTGGGTCACAAACAAGGCCTAAGATATTTAGAATTGCTGCTGTAGCTGCATTTTCTTGGATTTGAATGTCGTATCCTCTTAGGAAACATACTGCTGCTGCCGCCATTGCTGCTGCAGAACCTGTCTCTGCTTGACATCCACCCTCTGCTCCTGCAAATGTTGCATTATCAAATATAACTTGACCTATTTCACTAGTAACTAGAAGCGCTTTTTTAAGCTCTTCATCACTGTATCCATATTTGTGATACATAGTCATAAGAGTTGCTGGAAGAATACCTGAAGATCCTGCTGTTGGAGCAGCTGCTATTATTCCCATAGCTGCGTTGATTTCGGATGTCGATAGAGCCATAGCCATAGCTAAAGCTGGAGTTTCTCCAAGAACTGATTCTCCCTTTAGGAAGTAATCATGCATTGACTTGGCGTTTCCACCAGTCATTCCTGTTACTGAAGTTACTTCTGTCTCAAGAGCAGCTTGAGCAGATTTTTTCATAACGTCTAGAGTTCTTTGAAGTCTATCCCAAATCTCTTCTTCGCTTTTTCCAGAAATTTCTATTTCGTCTTCTAAAGCAAGTTGCCAAAGTTCTTTATTTTCTTCTTTGCATCTTTCCTTTAATAATTTCATTGTTGTTAACATATTATACACCTATATATTTAATAAAGGTAAAGTCTTTACCTTCTCTAATCTTTTGCAAAACGTCGTCCCTTAGAGGTTCGTCGAGTTCGCAAACTAGCATCACATTATTATCTTCTTTAATTGTTTTCATTGTATTAATGTTATACCCATTATCGAAAAGTATTCCTGATACAAAAGCGATTACTCCCTTTTGCTCACCATAAGCCATAAATAAGGTTGGCTTATTTGCCTTAAATTCTATAGGATTTCCATTGATATTTGTAATTACTATCGCTCCTCCACCTATTGAAGAACCTTGAACAGAAAGGTCGCTTCTATCTGGATATTTGAAAACAATTTTTACTGTATTTGGGTGAACGTCTCCCAAATCAGTTTCAACAAAGGTATATTTTATACCTTCTTTATCAGCATACTCGAAAGAATTGATAATTCTTTCATCTTCTGGGTCAAAGCCCAATACACCACCAACTAGAGCCCTATTTGTTCCATGACCCTTATAAGTTTTAGCAAAGGAACCATGTAGATAGAAGATAACTTCATTGAAATTTCTATCTACCATGCGTCTAGCTGTGTGCGCTATCTTGCAAGCTCCAGCTGTGTGTGAGCTTGATGGACCGACCATGTTTGGCCCAATTATATCAAATGTAGAAACATTAACTGTCATAATTCCTCCTTAATTTACATAAGGGCGTACAAAAACTGTCGCCCTTATTTTTTGCAAAGGTAAGAAAACTTTTTAAGCTTTCGCATCCTTAACTGGCGCTGGTTGCCAGTCTTTTTTACCTAATATATTTTTATTATAGATTTTATCTACTGCAACTGCAAGTGCAGTGTCTCCAGAAATATTGGCAGCTGTACCAAATGAATCTTGAGTTAGATATAAGGTAATCAACAAACTTGCCATTGTAGATTCTGGTGAAATTCCTACAACTGGTAGGAATGGTAGGGCACTCATAACTGCTCCACCTGGAGCTCCTGGTGCTGCAACCATTGCAATACCAAGAATTGCTATTAGTCTTAGGATAAGACCGTATGAGTGAGGCATATCGTACATTGTCAAGATTGTAAATGTACAAGCTGTAATTGTAATCATTGATCCTGGCATATGAACTGTTGCTCCCAAAGGAATAACAAAATCTCCAATCTCACGGCTTACTCCGTTATTTTCAGCACATTGTAAGTTAACTGGAATAGTTGCTGCTGATGATTGTGTACCAACTGCTGTCAAATAACCTCTTACTTGATTTTTGATCATTGTAAATGGATTCTTGCCTGTATATGATCCTGATATGATAAATAGCACAGATACATATAATAAGTGTAGAGCTATTACACATAGGAATATCTTCCAGAATATTGATAATACTGCAAATACGGAACCTGATTTTGCCATTTTTGCAAAGTTACCTAAGATAAAGAATGGAAGCAATGGAACTATAGCTGTTCCCAAAACCTTTGTAATAACTATATTAAATTCGCTAACAGCATGATATAAAACTTCGCCTTGTTTAGTTTTTCTTAACCAAGATATTGAAATACCAAGCATAAAAGCAAATATAATAGCACTAGTAACATCAAAGAATGGTGTTATTGGAACTTCAAAATATGGTTCAAGGGTTAGTCCTTCTGAATCTTGGATAGCTGCAACTTGTTCTGGAGAAATAAATCCAGGGAAAATTGCATTTGCCATGAAGTATGACAAAGATCCACCAATAAGAGTAGACATGTAAGCAAGACCTACTGTAACTCCCAAAAGCCTTCCTGCACCCTCACCTAAATCTGCTATACCTTTAGTAACAAATGCTAAAATCATAAGTGGGATTATGAAATTTAGAAATGCTCCAAATATAGACGAGAATGTAATTGTAATTCTAACAAACCAATCTGGTAAGTAAAGTCCTACCAATATACCGACTAGAATACCTAAAATCATTCTAGGTATTAGTCCTATTTTCTTAATCGCTTGCATTTAAACTCCTTTTATTTTATTTTTTTGTAAACCTTTGCAAGTTTATAAGAAAGTGCTATGTAATAATGTCTTATGATATGTCCTAAATATTTCCTTAAATTATCTTCAAGAAATACTATTCATAAATTGCACCTTCAGTTTCATATTATACAAGTAAATTATATTATTGTCAAACATTTTTTAAAACGTTTTCTTTGTTAGCTAAAATACAATGTTTGTTTAGTATTTCTTGAACTTACCTTTATTTAAGATTTTATCCTTATAATGTACAAAGCAAAATAAACATATTTGATTTTTTATCGAAGCATTTTCCCAAAAATTAGGACCTAAATTTTACCAAGCCTTGGGCAGTATATTCTGTTACAATCTCGCCTTCTGGATTAGATGCTGTCATTTTAAAATCAACCAAGCCGTCTTTTCCAGGGACTCTTTCTTTCTTAGCTACTATTTCCACTTTGACCTTATATTTAGTATTAGCCAAAACAGGTTTAATCCACTTACAAGAAACTACAGCAATTCCTGCTATAATCCCATCTCTATCTATTCCTGTCCTAACCCAAGCTCCCCACAAGACTAAGTTAGCGTAAGCTCCTGGTGCAATTATCTCGCCAAATCTACTTTCACTAGCTAATTTTTTGTCGACATGGATATCCCTAGGGTCATACTTCTTAGATACTTCTATAATCTCTTCTTCTGTAAATATTACATCTTCTATTTCTTCATCAAAAACTTGTCCAATTTCATAATCTTCAAAAAACATATATCCTCCTGCTTATTTATTACCCCAAATAGAAAAAATCTCGCAAGATTCTCTCGCGAGATTATAAACATTACAAAATATTTTCTTATGATTTTTCTAAGGAAACAAATCTCCCCTCGTTTACATTTCTTCCTTGCAAGAAATACTTACTTGACCCTTGTAAAGCTTTTTTCCTTAAACTCTCGATAGATCCAGAATTTTTTCTATTAATTATGAGAGAAATTTCTGTTTCATCAAAAAAAGTAAGCATTTCAAAGTCGCCGTCGCTATCTCCTCCAACCATTATAGGTCCATAGTTCCTGTCATTTTTGATAAATTCATTTATAGTTTGAACTTTGCCTTCTCTGATAGTTATAGGGAAATTCCTATCAAACTTAGGAAGGATTCTCCCCTCGTCATCTTTCATAAGTCTTAGTCCTAAAACTTTTTTCTTATCCATCCTATAGTTATTGTCTTTATCTGTAGCAAAGGCTCTCACTATATCTATAAAAGAAGCTGAAGCTATGTAACAATCTATACCATTTTCCTCAAAGCTCTTGTATAGATCAACCATTTCATCCAAAACTCTTATCCCTACAAAATATTTTATAGCTACTCTCCCTGCCTTGGATTTGATATCTGGCGATATGAGTTCTTCTACTCTTATTTTTTCCTTTTTCATAAATGTGAAGGCTCTCTTACAAAGAGAATAAACTTCCTCGCTTTTATAGTTTTTTAATAAAAAACTCATCCAACAATAAGGATCTTCTGCATTTTTATCATAGACACTTGCCCTGTACCTATAAAGCATCTTTGTCACAAATTCCTTGTAATAATCCGTATCTTTGATTTTATCTAAGCTCATCTTACCTTCAAAAGTATTGAGATTGTTATAAAGTTTTTCATAAGACGATTTTATATCTTCGGAAATAAGATCTATATTAACTCTTTGATTGCAAATATTGTTAAATCTACTGTCGTAGTCTTTCTTATCAACATTTTTCCTAATCAAATCATAAAACTCATCTGGATTCATCTTAAAGGTTACATTCGTAACCATATAGTATAAAAGAGCTTCTTCGACATCTCCTATTATAGATGTATTATCCCAATCAAAAACAGCAAAAGGTTTGTAGTTTTTGTTATAAGTCTTGCTATCCTTTCCATGCTTTTCTATTAGTTTATTAATAGCCTGGAAGTTTCTATCCTCCCAGGCCAATTTCTTAATATAAGTCTTCATTTTTTATATTAGACCATCTTTCTTGGGTCTACTATTTTTTCAAAGTCGCTATCTTTAACAAATTCTAATTCCTTGTTGGCATCTCTTAGGCTAAGTCCATTTTTGTGGGCATATTTTGCAAGTTCTGCTGCTTTATCATATCCTATGTGTGGACTTAGAGATGTTACAAGCATGAGGGATTTTTCGAGATTTTCTTCTATCTTTTCATCATTTATACGCAAATCTTCTATCAAGTGAATCCTAAATGATTTCATAGCCTTTGTTAGAAGTTTGATTGATTTTACCATATTATAGATTATTAGTGGCATGTAGGTGTTAAGTTCTAGCTGTCCACTAGCATTAGCGAGGCTTATAGCTGTGTCATTTGCCATGACTTGGATAGCTACCATAGTTAGCATTTCAACTTGGGTCGGATTTACCTTGCCCGGCATTATAGATGATCCAGGCTCGTTAGCTGGTAGAATCAATTCTCCAATTCCAGTTCTTGGCCCACATGATAAAAATCTTAGGTCATTTCCGATTTTATTTAAATCTTCTGCCAAGACTTTAAGAGCTGAGTGACTTCTGGCAACCGCTTGTTTAGAAGAAAGCCCTACAAATTTATTGCTATCAGATACAAGTTTCAAACCAGTAAGCTCACTTAGCTTTTCAACCATAAGTTTGTCATAACCTTCTGGTGCATTTAGACCAGAACCAACTGCCGTTCCTCCTATTGGAATAAAACGCAAATCTTCTATTAAATTTTCTAAATAAGCCTTATCTCTTCTAACAAGCTCGGCATAAGTTTTTATTTCATCTGATAAATATAGAGGAGTCGCATCTTGCAAGTGAGTCCTTCCGGTTTTGATTACTCCTTCAAACTCCTTTGCTTTTTTATCTATTGCTTCGATAAACCTATCTATCTCTGGAAGGAGGTCTTCGCAAATTAATCCTAAACTTGCTAGATGAATCGCTGTTGGGAATGTGTCATTTGAACTTTGGGATTTATTTACATGATCATTTGGGTGAATTAGATTTTCTCCTGCTTTCTCATTCGCAATATGAGCTATGACTTCGTTTACGTTCATGTTTGATTGAGTTCCCGAACCTGTTTGCCAAACTGTTAGAGGAAAATTGTCAGCAAAATCCCCTGCCAAAATTCTATCTGCAGCATATACTATGAGATCTTTTCTATTGTCGTCAATTTTACCCAACTTATTATTTACAAGAGCTGCTGCTTTCTTTATCAAAACTAGAGCATGAATTTGCTCTTTAGGCATTTGATCTAAACCCTTTGGGAAATTTTGGTAGGATCTTTGAGTTTGTGCACCCCAATATTTCTCCTCTGGAACTTCTATTTCTCCTAAAGAATCTTTTTCTATTCTCATTGTCATAATTAGTCCTTGTTTATATGATCTTCATCCAGTATGCCTGGCTTGGTCATCTTTTCGTAATTTAGGATTTTATCTATCTCTTCTGTTGTCATTATTCCATCACGAATTAGGATTTCTCTTATAGGGGTTCCTGTTCTAAGAGATTCTTTGGCTACCCTGCTTGACTTATCGTAACCTATATGTGGAGCAAATGGTGTGATGATGGCGATAGAATTTTCCACTCTTTTTTCAAGTTTTTCCTTATCACTTGTAATTCCATCTATACAATTTGTATAAAGAGTATTTATAGCTCCCTTCAAACTCTTAATTGATTCAAATATGCTATAGAAGATTATCGGCTCAAATGCGTTTAGTTCAAGTTGCCCGCCTTCAACTGCCATAGTTACAGTCATATCATTTCCAATAACTAAAAAAGCAACTTGGTTTACTACTTCTGGAATTACAGGATTTACCTTGCCAGGCATGATTGATGATCCTGCTTGCTTGGCTGGAAGATTGTAATCGCTAATTCCTGTAGTAGGTCCTGATGATAAGAGCCTTAGGTCGTTGGCTATCTTTGAAAGGTTGCTTGCAAGAGTCTTTAGAACTGAAGATGCAAATAGGAAACAATCAAGGTTTTGAGTTGCATCTACCAAGTCATCTGCTTGGCTTAAATCAAGATCACAAATCTCCTTTAGGGTTGGAACAACTTCCTTTATGTAACTACCATCTGCATTTAGACCTGTACCTATTGCTGTTCCTCCAAGGTTTAGATAAGAAAGTTGTTTTATGGCAGCATCAAGCCTTTCATAATCTCTTGAAATAACTTTTGAATAAGCTGTGAATTCTTGACCAAGTTTGATTGGAACTGCGTCTTGAAGTTGAGTTCTACCCATTTTTACATAAGAATCAAATTCTTTTGCTTTTTTATCGAAAGATGCTATTAAGTTTTTAACTTCTATCTTAAGCTCATTTATATACCTAATTATAGCTATTTTTCCTGCTGAAGGAATTACGTCGTTAGTAGATTGACCCTTGTTTACATGATCATTTGGATGAATATGTTCATAAGTTCCAAGTCCACCACCCAAACTTTCATTGGCAATATTAGCTATAACTTCATTTACATTCATATTAAACGAAGTTCCAGCTCCCCCTTGGATTGGATCAACCACAAAATTATCCAAGAATTCTCCAGCTAGAATCTTGTCACAGGCACTAACTATGGCATCCTTTTTCTTGTCTGATAATATTCCTACCTTATTATTTTCTATAGCACAAGCTTTTTTTACCTCAACTATAGCCTCTACCAAAAATGGATCCATATCCTTTCCTGTAATGTGGAAGTTATCAAGGGCTCTTTGGGAATTAGCACCATAATAAGCGTCCTTTTTTACCTCAATCTCTCCCAGAGAGTCTCTTTCTATTCTAATATTTTCCATAATATCCTCCTTACTTCTATTATAACCCAAGCAAAGGTTTTTTTGAATACTATTCAGATTTTAACGCATAAAAAAGACGCTAGATTATATATAACATCTACTGGTATTATCTTCCTTTGGTCAGACTAATAGTATTTACTTTATAATTAATACATTATTTTCTTCTTATTGATTGTATATTTCTCCTTTTAAAAACAATTAAAAAGCACCCTAAAGGTGCTTAAATATTTGTAAAATTTGTAAAGGTTTATGGTTAAGGGAAGGTTTTAGATAAATGGATCATTGTAAATAAAGTATTGTAGAGAAATTAGGTTTACAATTTAATCGAAAAACCTTCCTTTACCAGCTTATTTGTTTAATCTATTTGGATGCCTTAGAGCTTTCTATGGCTTTGTTGATATTTTCTTGTAGTTTTTCTTGTTGTTCAGGGATTGTTAGCGCTCCTTCGATAGGATCTCCTATTACGTTTCCATTTTTGTCTACAACTATTGTTGTTGGATAAACAAATATGTTTTCTAGGAATTCTTTCATAGCTCCCTCATATTCAACTCCTAAAGCTTGATATGTTGGCTTTTTCTCTTTCATTATTCTTTCGTAAGCTTCTTTAGTTGAGTCATCATAGTCTTTGTCTGTACACATAGATACAAAGTCTACGCCTTCTTGACCTTTGATTTCTGTTGCTAGGTCATTTAAGGCTTCCATTTCTTCTATACATGCAGAACATCCTGTAAACCAAAGGTTGATTACTGTAGCGTCATTTTTAGCTATATCTTCTTTGCTATAGCCATTTCCTTCTTGGTCAGTTGCTTTGAAGTCTGGTAGCATCTTAGATCCTGCCTTTGAAGCGTCCACTGATTCAGTTTCTTCTTTTTTCATTTCTTGTGATTCAGCTTCTTTAGATTCATCTTTCTTGCCTTCTTCTTTGTTTGCTTCATCCTTTTTAACTTCTTCTTGTTTAGTTTCTGGTTTTTCTTCAACTTTCGCTTCATCTTTTGTATTGCCACAAGCTGTTAGGGTTAAGGCAAATAACATAGCTATAAGTATTTTGTTTTTCATAAACTCTCCTTTTGTCTGAATGAGGAAGATATGGCTTTAGTTGGACAAGCCTTCTTACAATCATTACATCTAATACATTCTAAATCGCAAGCATTTTTTCTTATATCTACATCCATCCTACAAACCCTAGCGCATTTGCCACAGTTTATGCATTTATTCTCGTCTACCTTCATTTGGTAGAGGGAGTACTTGTTAAACAAAGAATAAAATGCCCCCAGTGGACAAATCCACTTGCAGAAAGGTCTGTAGAATATTATAGATAGGATAATTGTTATGATTAATATCGTAAGTTTTAAGTTAAATAAGCTTCCAAGTCCTAATCTCAAAGATGGATTCTTGATAGCAAGAGGGATTGCTCCTTCTAGGATTCCTTGTGGGCATATGTACTTGCAAAATATGGGAGGAACCACTTCGTACTTATCGCCTAGTACGAGAGTCATCGCAAGCATTAGCCCAAATAGTATCACATATTTTATGTATCTTAAAGGCTTTAGTTTTTTTGTACTTAATTTTTTGGAGGGAATCTTTGCCAACAGATCTTGGAAAAATCCGAAAGGACAAAGAAAACCACAGATAAGCCTTGCAAATACAACTCCAAAAAACATCATTGTTCCTATAACATAATATGAGAACTTGTATTTTTTGGCGCCCATTACAGCCTGCATAGATCCTATGGGACAAGATCCTGCCGCTCCTGGACATGAATAGCAATTAAGCCCCGGTACACAAGCTCTTTTGGTAGGGCCCGTGTATATTTTTCCTGTAAAGAAGTTTGGTATATGGATATTAGTAAAAAGAGTCGCAAGTGCTTGAATCGCAGTACGATTTATTTTCTTTATCTTATCCAATGCCAATACACTCCAAACATAATTTGACAGCCTTAGCTAAGACTGTATCCATCTCTCCTCTCATCGCTCCATATATTATGAAGGCAATGGAGATTAGTAAAAGTAACTTTCCAACATTTCTTCTTTTTTCATATATCATATCCTTACCTCGATTATATATTAACATTGTGCTTGTTAAATTTATGTTAAATATTTCTAAATTTAATCACAAATATAGATCCGCAAGGATTGTTGTCGTAAACTTCAATCTTTGCACCGAGATTTTCTGCTATATCCTTTGATAAGGATAAGCCAATACCAAATCCTTCTTTAGATCTTGAGTCATCTACTTGGTAGAACAGGTCAAATATTTCTTCCTTTTTCTCATCACTTATGCCAATACCGGTATCAGCTACTTTCACAACAACATCATTTTTATCTTTATTAACACTGATATCTACACTTCCATTTTCTTTATTGTATTTAATTGCATTTTCAACAATATTAAATATTAGCCTTTGGACAAGCACATCATCTGAGTTTATGTCTATATTATTATAGGAATAATTTATAGCTATATTTTTTTCACTAGCCCTATCTTCCAAGTCAAAGATAATCTCATCAATCATATCATCGAGACTTATTTTAGTAATATCGAGTTTATTTTTCTTGCTCAAAAGAAGAACGGAATCTATAAGTTTTTTAAGTCTCTTAAGATTCGAATCCATAGTATCCAGGAATTCTTCATAATTTGAGTCTAATTTTTTTCTCCTAAAAACATCAACCTGAGCTTGCATTATAGCTATCGGGGTTCTAAGCTCGTGAGCTACATTTGATGAAAAGTCTTTTTGTTTCCTATAATCTTTATAGATTCTTTGGATCAAATCATCAAATTTCTCAGCCAATTCTTTTATTTCGCTAGGACCTTCTTCCATTAGAAAACTCTCTTCAAAGGTGGCTGGATTTTCTATATCTACTTCAGATATTTTCTCTTCAAGATCCTTTAAAGGTTTTAGTGTTCTATTTATAATGTAGGCAAAGGTCAAGGAACCAAACAGCAAAGCTCCTGCCATAACCATTCCAGAATATATTCTAAAATCACTAGTCGATTGAACCTGAGTGCTATCTACTAAAAGCACCATTGCCTTGTTATTTGCTGGAAGTCTTTCAGAAAATCTCTCAAAAACAGTTTCCATTACCATAATTTGTTTTCTATTTATAAGATAATTTGAAACTACAATCATTAATAAGAAAATTATAACTACCGATATGATTAGCCTTGTAACTATGGAATCGTAAGATTTTTTATTCTTCATAAATCTTGTAGCCTTTACCTATTGCATTTTCTATATAATTTTCACCCGTTACCTTTTTAATCTTTTTTCTTAGAGATGACATGTGAACCCTAACAGTATTTGAAAAATCATCCGCATTTGAATCCCACACATGATCCATTAGCTCTTCTACGCTTACATACCTATCTCTATTTAAGAAAAGATATTCTATAATACCAGTTTCCTTTGCAGTTAGTCCCAAATCTTCCCCTTTAAATGTAGCTATCCTTTTAACTGTATCAAAAGTTATGCCATTTATGGTTATTTCTGTTTCTTCTTGAATAGATTTTCTCCTTAAGAGAGATCTCATTCTCGCATCTAGCTCTTTAAGGTCAAAGGGTTTAGTCATATAATCATTTGCACCGTAATCTAATCCCTTAACCCTATCATCTATATCAGATCTAGCAGTTAGCATTATGATATTTACTTCTTTATTAAACTGTCTAATATCTCTTAAAACTTCAAAACCATCTTTTTTAGGCAAGTTTATATCCAAAATAATAATGTCATAAGCTTCGACATAGGCAAAGTCCAAAGCCTCTTCTCCATCTTTAGCTACATCTGTCACATAACCTAATAAATCAAGCCCTTCTTTTAAAAGCCTTAGAAGCTTTCTCTCATCTTCAACTATAAGTACCTTCATTTTATCCTCCTATTATTAAAAAATTATATCATAAATGTATTAAATTCTTATAAATATAGGAAAAACTAGCCTTTTTTATTAAAAATGTTTTACAAATTATGATTTGGGTATATAATTAATACGTAACAAGAAACTTGTTAAATATAAAGGAGAGATTAAAATGAAAACAAATAAAATTGCAGCACTATTACTAGTTGCATCATTCGCACTTGCAGGTTGTGGAAACAACGCTGACACAACAAAACCAGCAGATACATCTGCAGAAACAAAAGTAGAAGAAAAAGCAGACGACGCTAAAGCTACTACAGACGAAAAAGCTGAAGATGCTAAAGAAGATATTGATCAAAAAGCTGAAGATGCTAAAGAATCAGTAGACGAAAAAGCTGAAGATACAAAAGATTCTGTAGATCAAAAAGCTGACGATGCTAAAAACGCAGTAGAAGAAGATAAAGCTGACGAAAACAAATAATTAAACTAAACTTAGAGCTGGTATATGCCAGCTCTTTTTATTTATTAATTTTATGTTGTCTTTTTATTAATTTTCTTAATATAAACTTTACATTTCTTAAATAAGAGTTATAATATATGTGAAATCGAAATGAAAAAGGAGATTTTATGAACAAAAAATTATTAGCTGTTGCTCTTTCAGCAGGAATCGTTCTTGCAGGATGTGGCAACTCAACAGAAAACAAAACAGATGATACAGCAAGTACAGATACAAAGGTAGAAGAAAAAGTAGAAGATGCTAAAGATAGCGCCAAAGAAGTAAAAGATGACGCAAAAGACGCAAAAGATAATGCAGAAACTGCTGTAAAAACTGCAACTTCTGACATTAACGAAGTAAAAATCGACCTAGATGGAGCTATAGCTAAATTCAAAGAAACTTTCGGCGACGAAGGAATCGAAATCGAAGATATATCTCTTGAGCTTGAAAACGGAGAATATGAATACGAAATCGACGGAAAGAAAGAAAATACTGAATACAAACTTGTTTTAGATGCAAACACAGGTGATATCAAAGAACAAAAAGAAGAGGAAGATAGCGATAACGAACCTATAGAAGCAATCGACTTTGCATCAATCATCAGCCTAGATGAAGCAATGGATAAAGCTCTAACAGGTCAAGAAGATGCAAAAGTTCTTGGATGGAGCCTATCTACAGATGACGGTAAAACAAAATATGAATTCGATATAGATAATGGTGATGACAAAGAAGTTGACGCTCTTACAGGAGATATCCTAGCTGACTAGTACTATCTTTCAAATTACAATATAATTACGCAAAAGGGCAGGATTTTATTCCTGCTTTTTTGTTTGTTTAAAAGTAAATTTATATTTCTTAAATAATTTCTATTAATGTTTGAAAATGTAATCTTTTTATCGCAAATGCTTGCTTTGTATCTTGATAATGTGTTAAAATAAAGCTGTAAACGTTTTATGAAATTATAGGAGGTAGTTATGAAAGAAAAACTACAAAGATTGGGGCAATCCCTAATGCAACCAGTCGCTGTAATGCCTCTAGCAGCCTTACTTTTAGGTATAGGCTATGCAATTGACCCTGAGTTATGGGGAGCTGGATCACCTATCGCAGCATTTTTAATATCTGCTGGTGGATCAGTTCTTGATAACCTTGGTATAATCTTTGCTGTAGGTATTGCATTTGGAATGGCTCGCGACAACCACGGTGCGTCTGCACTTGCTGGTCTTGTGTCATTTCTAACAATTATCAAGTTACTAAGCCCTGCTACAGTGGCAATGCTTTCTGGAATGGAGCTTGAAGCATGGACTGCTGCCGATGAATTTAGGGCAACAGCTTTTGGAACTATGGGCAACGGAAATGTTTTTGTCGGAATCTTATCAGGTATTATAGGTGGATTTGCCTATGATAAGTTCTACTCAACAAAACTTCCTGACTTCTTGGCTTTCTTCTCTGGTAGAAGACTCGTTCCAATCATGGCATCATTTATGGCTATGGTATCTTCAGGAATTTTATTTATCGTTTGGCCAATCATCTATGTTGGTTTAGTTAACTTTGGTCAATTCTTATTAGGATTAGGTCCAATAGGAGCTGGTATATACGCCTTCTTTAACAGACTTCTAATACCAACAGGTCTTCACCACGCTTTAAACCAAGTATTTTGGTTTAACCTTGTTGGAATTAACGATATTCCAAACTTCTTGGGTAATGTTCAAGAATCAATCACAAATGTATACCACCCAGGTATGTACCAAGCAGGATTCTTCCCAATTATGATGTTCGGTCTACCAGGCGCCGCTCTTGCTATTGCAAAAAAAGCTGACGAGAAGAATAAAAAAGCTACAAAGGCAATCATGCTTGCAGGCGCTCTTGCATCTTTTGCAACAGGAGTTACAGAACCACTCGAGTTCTCATTCATGTTTGCTGCACCACAACTTTATCTAATCCATGCGGCTTTCACAGGAATTTCTGCATTTCTTGCAGCAACACTAAAGGCCTACGCAGGGTTTGGATTCTCAGCAGGACTTGTTGATTTCGTTCTTTCAATTAAAAACCCAATGCACGCAAATATTCTTATCCTTGTAGTAATGGGACTTGTTTATTTCTGCTTATATTACTTTGTATTTAGTACTTTGATTGAGAAATTAGATATCGCTACTCCAGGTAGAAATACAAAAGATATGGGAAAAGTTGGCGCAACTGATAAATCACAAGCTGAAGAAGAAAGAGAAGAAAAACTTACAATTTCTAACTCTTACGAAGAAACAGCTAGAAAAATCTTGGCTGGTCTTGGCGGAGCAGAAAATATAGATACAACAGGTTATTGTACAACTAGACTTAGACTAACAGTCAAAGATTCAGAAAAGGTTAACGATGATATGATAAAATCAGCTGGAGTTGCTGGTGTTATGAAACCAGGCCCTAAGGCTGTTCAAGTAATCATAGGCCCACAAGTTCAAGCAGTCTATGACGAATTCGTTAAACTAGTCTAGAATAAAGATCAGCAAGTTAAGGCTTGCTGATTTTTTATTGGCTTATTTTAATATTACAGCTTATCTATTTAACCTAAGTTATCATATATAATTAATGATAAGATAGTAGGTTTATTTATAATGTAGAGGGCTATATATTTTAATAAAACTTTCTTATATCTTAATAAATTTATAAAAGCAAAAACCTCCCATTTGGGAGGTTTTCTAAGTTAAACAGTATATCTATGATACTATTATTATTTCTTTTGTGAAGCAGCTTTTTCTTTTTCTTCTCTACGTTTTTTCATAGAGTCTTTGATTCCTTCAACTATAGCGTCCATGTCACCTTCTTTTTGTGATTTCAGACTTGATACTATGTCTAGTCCTTCTGGAAGAACATCCATTAGTCTCATCTCTTCGTCAAGGAATTTTTCCATTTTTTCTGCTGCTTGTGGTGCCCATGTACCATTTCCGATGATTGATACAGCTCTATTTTGTAAGTTTAGAGCAGCCATATCGTTTAGGAAGTCTTTCATCTTTGGATAGATACCTAGGTTGTAGGTTACAGATGCTAAAACTAAGTTAGAGTATTTAAATGTTTCAGCTATTAATGTAGAAACATCTGTGTTTGATACGTCTCTTAGGGATATATCTGTAATACCTGCTTCACAAAGTTTGCTTGCAAGAGCTTGAGCTGCAAATTCTGTATTACCATACATTGATGCATATACAATTAATACACCTTCTTTTTCAGGTTCATAGGTTGCCCAGTGTACATATTTGTCGATGATATAACCAAGGTTATCTCTCCAAACTAGTCCGTGAAGTGGGCAAATATATTTTATGTCAAGTCCGCCAGCTTTTTCTAGGGCTTTTTGTACAAATGTACCGTACTTACCAACTATATTTGTGTAATATCTACGTCCTTCATCAAGATAATCTCTATCCCAATCAACTTCGTCAGCAAATAGTCTACCGTTGTTTGCGATAAATGAACCGAAAGCGTCAGCTGAGAATAAAACTTTGTCTGTGCTATCATAGCTCATTAGAACTTCTGGCCAGTGAACCATTGGAGCTTCAACAAAAGTAAATTCGTGTTTACCAAAGCTAATTGTATCGCCTTCTTTTACTTCGATATATCTATCATCTACATGATAACCAAATTGTCTCATGAACATTACTCCCTTTTCAGAAGAGATTATCTTCATGTTTGGATATCTTTGTAGCATTAGTTCTATAGCTGAGCAGTGGTCTGGTTCCATGTGGTGAACTATCATATAGTCTAGGTCACGACCATCTAGAACTCTTGCTATGTTTACCATATATTCTCTTGTTACTGCCCAATCTATTGAGTCGACTAGTACTGTTTTTTCGTCCATTAGTAGGTATGAGTTGTAAGAAACTCCTTCAGGAATAGGAAATATATTCTCAAATAAGGCAAGTCTTCTATCGTCCCCACCTACATAATATAAATCGTCTGTTACTTTTCTAACTGTATACATTAAATCCTCCTACTATTTTCTATCATCTGGGAATTCTACTTTTACGAATTCTTCTTTAGCTTCTCCAGAAACTGGACTTACCCATTCGTCTGGCAACTTGTCAAATGGTGTGCCTGGTTCGATTCCTTGAGTTGGATCGCCTACTTCTGGGTCATATTCGTAACCAGATCCCAAATCCACGTAAATATCTTCTTTGGGAGCCATCTTTCTTGGTTTAGATCTTTTGATTTTTTTCATAGGTGGAGCTGGTTTCTTTTCTTCTCCATTATCAAGTTCTTTGATAAGAAGTGGAAGAACTTCCATAGCATCTCCTACGATACCGTAGTCACAGTTATTAAACATTGGAGCATTTTTGCTGTTGTTAATTGCAACGATTGTTGATGCGTCTTTCATTCCCTTTAGGTGTTGTCCTGCGCCTGATACGCCGACACCAATATATAGGTTACCCTTGAATGATTGACCACTCATACCGATGTATCTATCTAACGGAATATACTTTAATGTTTCAGCAACTGGTCTAGATGAAGAAATAGCTGCACCTGCTTGGTAAGCAAGTTCTTCTATTAGTTTCATGTTTTTCTTTTCACCTATACCACGTCCTGCAACAACTACTCTTTGTGCTTCAGGAATTGGTGTATTTGGATCGATACCTACTGTAAAGTCATATCCGTCTTTCTTTAGTGATTGAACAAGCTTTTTAACAGCTTCTTTAGGGTCTCCTTCGTAGATTTCTTTTTTACGAACTCCTGCGATGGGACCAGCACCTTTGCCTTTACCTCCTGCTCTTTTCATTTTTGGAGCACGTCCTACAGTGTTTGCACCAACTACAACTCTCATGATTTCGTTAGTACCTTCATAGATTTGTGTAATCTTAGCGTCTCTGAAGAATCTTTCAACATCAACACCCTTGATAAATCCAGAACCGCCGTAAACTTGTACAGCTTCTGTAGCAATCTTCATAGCAAGATCTGATGCAACTTGTTTAGCCATAGCAGCTTCTGCAGAATATCTTTCGTGATTTTCTTTAAGTTCTGCTGCATGGTAAATCATAAGTCTTGCACCGTGTAGGTGAGTTGCCATATCAGCAAGTTTAAATGTATTTGCTTGTAAGTGAGCTATTGGAAGACCAAATTGTTCACGTTCTTTAGCATAAGCAAGAGCAGATTCATAAGCACCTTGTCCAATACCAAGAGCTTGTGAAGCTATACCAATTCTACCACCGTCAAGTGTTGCCATAGCAATCTTAAATCCTTGACCTTCTTTACCGAGTAGGTTTTCTTTTGGAACTTTAACATTATCAAAATGAAGTTCAGCAGTAGATGATGATCTAATACCTAGTTTGTCATAGTGGTCTGAGAATGTAAATCCTTCAAAATCTTTTTCTACGATGAAGGCAGATATACCGTGTGTTCCAATACCTGGTGTAGTTACAGCAAATACAACATATGTATCAGCTTTTGGAGCGTTAGTTATAAATATCTTCTTACCATTTAAGATATAATTATCGCCATCAAGTTCAGCAGTTGTTTCTGTTCCACCTGCATCTGAACCTGCGTTTTCTTCTGTAAGTCCAAAGCCGCCTAATTTTTCACCCTTAGCAAGTGGTGTTAGGTATTTTTTCTTTTGTTCTTCTGTACCGAATGCAAATATTGGCCATGAACCAAGTGATGTATGAGCTGAGCATATTACACCAACTCCACCGTCTACTCTAGATAGTTCTTCTACAACGATTGCATAAGAAATAACATCAAGACCTTGGCCACCATATTCTTTAGGATAAGGTATTCCTAGAAAGCCCAATTCTCCCATTTCTTTCACTATATCATCTGGGAATTCATTCTTTTGATCTAAGTCGAAAGCTATTGGTTTTACCTTTTCTTCAGCAAAAGCTCTAACTTTTTTACGTAGGGCCTCATGTTGATCTGTTGTCTTAAAAAGCATAAAATCCTCCTTTAATAATTGTCATCTAATTAAATTGTAAACCGAATAAAAATTTTTGTCAAATATATTTACCTGTCACAATATTTATAAAATTTTTACTAATATACCTAAAAATTTAATGAAATTGCTTGCTATTTTTCTTTATTTTCATACATTTAATTAGATTCTTAGAAAACTTTTTGAAAAAGCTTTTCCTAATCATATATTTACCCAACTTTATAAAATAAATAACTAAAATTAAATAATTATACTAGATGATAGAATATACTTTGGGGTAGAATATATATCAAAGGAGAGATATATGAAAAACAATTTTAAAAAAGTATTTGCCCTTGTTTTAGTTGCCTTAGCCCTAAGTGCTTGTTCACAAAATAAAGAAAGTGAGGATAAGGAAGATAAGAAGGTTGAAGTAAAAATAAATAAAGATAATAAAAAAGAAACTTCTGGTAAGGATAAAAAAGATTTAGAAAACGAAGATAACGAAAGCTCCGATACCAAAGAGGAATCAAATATTTCTAACAATCCTACACAGGAAAATCCTGAGGGTGATATAAAGAATATTGAAAGTTTAGAAAATACTGAAAATAATGACAAGGATAATTCTTCCCTTGATAAAGACGGCAAGTATCTAACTTCTATTATAGCAAGTCAAAATGGTGATTTTAATGATTTAGGATATGCTAGCACCTATGAGTTTTATGTAGATGGCGAAACTAATACTCTTATAGTAAAGGGATCTTTAAATTATAATGAAGATATAGATGACCGTGACTTTTTAGAAGGATCCACTCAAATGGATAATTCAACCTATACTTTTAAGCTAGATGAAAATTCTATTCTAAGAAGCACTGGGGGTATAAATGAGCCACATCCTTATACGATAGAAGAGTTTAACAATATCGCAAATGATGTGAAAGACTCTGGTCTAGGACTAATTATAATCGTGGAAAATGGTGTAGTTAAAAGCGCAAGCATAGCCTCATAATTTAAAAAGCTAAAAGACGGAAACAATTTAACTCGTTCCCGTCTTTTTATTTGTCTTAGTCTTCTATTTTTTCAAAAACAGAGTGTGCTGTTTCTTTTAGAACTTCATTTAATTTTTCTATGTTTTCTTTTCCTGTTGATTCTAGCCATTTTTTAGCTTCGTCTTGGTCTTTACCGAATATATCTACTGAATCTTTCCATGTAGCTCTACCACATAAAACTCCGTTGAAGTTTGAATCAGCTTCTTTAGCAAGTCTTAGAGTTTCTTGGAAGATTTCTGCACTTACTCCACCTGATAAGAATATAAATGGCAAGTTTGTTGATTCAGATTGTTCTTTGAAGTATCCTATAGCTTCATCTCTTGTATAAACTGGATTTTCTTTGCCAATTCCTTCTACAAAGTTCATGTTTGTTGGTGTTTCTACCTTTAGAACATCTACCTTGTATCTAGGATCAGAGAATTCTTTCATAGCTGTGTTTACCTTGTTTGGTCTAACCTTAGCGTATTCTTCTCCCTTTTCAGAATCCATATTTCTATCGTAAGTGATGATTTCTAAGAAATGTGGTAAACCTAATCCTTCACATTCATAGCCAACTCTTTCTACCCAAGCTCTCTTGATGTCGTTTGTTTTTTCATCATCGTCGCAATCATAATAAAGAAGTGTTTTAATTGCGTTAGCTCCCATTTCTTTAGCTCTTAACACACTCATAAAGTCGATTAGACGTGGAAGTCTGCCTTCGTCATATTCGTCATATCCTGTTTGCTCATAGCTTAGGATAAGTCCAACATTTTTTGCCTTAGCTGTAATTCCTTTTTCTCCATAAATTGGGTCAAGTAGGATTGATGAAGCATATGGTGTAAGTTCTTTAGAAACTAACTCCTTGTAAGCTCCAATTCCTTCTACATTGTTTAGGTCAGGGTTAGCCTTATCCATCATTTTTTCCATAGATCCTCTTTGATCTATTGCAAGAGCTGCTATAGCTCCATCTTCGTTTACTAATTGTTTAAGGTTTTCTAGTTTTTCTTGTGAAATTTTCATTTGTATTCCTCTACTTTTATTTTCTCAAAATATTCGTCAAACTTATCCATTTCAATGTGGGCAATCTCTTCTGTTAAAACATTCAAAAGTCCACATGTCATTGATGTTTTTATAGCATCTACATCTTCTTCGTTCTTATCTATAGCAAATAAAGCTCCAGCAAGGGAAGAATCTCCACTTCCTACAGGATTAATTGCATCAACCTTTGGAACAATCGCATTGTAGATTCTATCATCTACCTTTACTATGGCTCCATCTTTTCCCATTGATACAATTATATACTTAATATCCTTGAAAGGTTCTTCTAATAGAATATCTTTAAGTTCACTTTTTTCTATCTTCCTTCCAAGAACATCTCCTATTTCTGTCTCGTTAGGTTTGATTAAGTCAGGCTTTACATCTGCATTAATCATATCTTTTAGGGTTTGTCCAGATGTATCTACTGATACAAACTTGTTATTGTCCTTGGCAAACTTTATTATTTTCTTGTAAAATTCACTAGTAAGTCCCTTTGGCAAAGATCCAGAGATATTTATCACAGAGCAGCCTTCACTAATTTTTGAAAGACTATCTAAGAATTTCTCTTCTTCTTTGGCACTTATACTAGGACCTGCTTCCAAAATTTCAGTTTGCTTTCCTTCATGAATGATTGCTATACAATTTCTTGTTTCGCCATCAACTTTTACAAATCTTGCTTGATGACCTCTTTTTTCAAGGTCTTCTTCTATATATTCTCCGAGTTTACCGCCGACAAATCCAGAATGAACCGGACTTGCTCCCAACTCTTTTAGGACATATCCAACATGGATGCCCTTGCCTCCTGCGTGTTTGTTAACGTCAGATGTTCTTGTAACATCGTCTATATTTAGTTTATCCAGCTGATAAGCTACATCTACAGAAGGATTTGCTGTAATTGTTAATATCATCCAAAAACTCTCTTCCCATTTAAAAATGTTGCCTTAAGATCTAAATTCTCATCTAAAACTATAAAATCAGCGTCGTATCCTTCGTGAAGTTTACCGCAAACATTATCTATACCAAGAGATTTTGCTGGCACAAGACTTGCCATTTGAATAGCTTCAAATACATCTGCTATCTCCCACTCTACGACATTTTTAACTGCTTCTTTTAATCTTAGAATTGATCCTGCAAGGTTACCGCTATCTTTTAGTCTTGCTGTGCCGTCTTTTACAATTACAGGGAACTCTCCAAGCTTATAATCTCCTTCAGGCATGCCACCTGCTGACATACAATCTGTAATAAGTGCAATTCTATCTCTACCCTTGGCATTCATAAGGATATTTGCTGCATTTGGATTTACATGGTGGCCATCACAAATTAGCTCTCCATATGAATCTGTACTCATGGCAGCTCCAACCATACCAGGATTTCTATGATGAAGTCCGCTCATACCATTATAAACATGGACAAAGATATTAGCTCCTGCATCAACTGCGTCTACAGCCTCATCAAAGCTTGCATCTGAATGTCCCAAGGCAACTCTTACTCCCATAGCATTTGCTTCTTTTATAAAGTCAATTGCTCCTTCTCTTTCTGGAGCTATGGCAATTTTATTTACTAAGCCATCTGATAGCTCTTTCCATTTTTTAAGTTTCTCTATATCAGGATCTGACATATATGATGCGTTTTGAGCACCCTTGTATTTTTCTGTGAAGAATGGTCCTTCCAAGAATATTCCCCTAACCTTGGCACCTGTAACTGATTTATATTCGTCACCAATCACCTTGCAAGCTTCATTTAGCTTTTCTGTTGAATCTGTTAGGGTTGTTGGCAAAAAGCTTGTAACTCCACACTCCAAAATACCTTTGGATATTTCATCTAAGTAGCCTTTTTTACAATCCATTATATCCTTGCCACCATAACCATGAATGTGAGTATCAACAAGGCCTGGAGCGATAATTTCTCCCAAGTCTTCGTATTCTTCTACTTCCTTTTTGGAAAATGATTTAATCTTGCCATCTTCTACTTCCATGTAACAGTTTTCTAAAATCCTATCTTCTAATACTATATACTTTGCAAAATAATGCATTTTATCTCCTTAGTTTATCTCGGATTATAACTTGTTTCATAATAGAACCTATCTCCTCTGGCATAAGAGATAGTATATTCTATCAAATTGTCATCAAAATCATAGCTTTTTCTAATAACCTTAAGACTGGGTGAGTCTATTCTCTGATCTAAGAAATCGGCAATTTTCTTTGTAAGATTTGCCACTGAAAATCTTTCCTTTACTGTAAATATCTTTGCGTTTGCCTCTTCAAATATCTCGTACAGAGGTTTTTTTGCTACTAATTCTTTGGATATATTTCTAAATCTTTCATATGGGATAAAGCTTGTCTCATACATCATTGGCTCATCATCAGCAAGCCTAAGTCTGATGATTTCTATAACCAAGTCCATTTTGTTTATACCCATAGTCTTAGCTAAATCCTTACTTGCCTTTTTCACTCTAAAATCAATTATCTTAGATGTTGGGCTCATGCCCCTAAGCTTTGTTCTTTGAGTAAAAGAATAATAATTTGATAGGTTATCCTTTAAATCATCCTTGCCAGTAACAAAACTTCCCTTTCCTTGAATCTGAAAAATTAGTCCGTCGTTGACCAACTGACCTATAGCGTTTCTTATAGTAGTTCTACTTACGCCATAGTCTTTGCAAAGTTGCCTTTCCGAAGGAATCTTGTCTCCTTTTTCCATAGTAGATATTTTTTCAGTAATATCCTTAACTATTTCTGAATAAAGACTCATAATACCCTACTTGTTATATTCGTGGATACTTACACCCTTTACAACCCTGTTTACAGTTTGTGACTTAGATGGGTTATCCGGAGTATTTCCCACTCTAAGGGCTGTAATTAAACTTATAAGTTGCGCTACTATCGCATATAAAACTGCTAGGTATCCATCATCGACACCATCTATATCGTAGATGAGTTTTTCATAAGATCCGCTAACTTCCTCGTTTGCTACAGCTATTACCTTTTTTGCTATCCCGTCTAGGTATATCTCATCTAAAATATCAGTATCGTATTTTCTAGTGTAAGGATTGTTTGAGATAAAGGATACTACCAGTGTGTTTTTATCTATGAAAGATTTTGGACCATGTCTAAAGCCCATGCTTGATTCATACATGCTAGAAACACTTCCTGCAGTAAGCTCCAACACCTTTAGTCTAGCCTCGTTAGTTAGCTTATACAAAGGTCCACTTCCAAGATAAATAATTCTATCAAAATCAAAATCTACTAAGTTTTCAATATTTTCTCTATCTTCTAGGATTTTTCTCCCTGCATCAGAAATCTTACTTACAATTTCTTTTTTATTAGAATTTGTCTTATCAAATATAAGTAAACTTGTCAAAAGCATGGATGTAAAAGAGCTTGTCATTGCAAATCCCTTGTCATTTGTACCGTCTGGTTCGATAAAGACATAGGCGTTTTCATCATCATAAAGCTTTTGGGCAAGCTTGCCATCCTCAGCACAAGTTATAGCTAGATTGTAGCAATCATCTACCAAATCTTCCATAAGCTCTACTGCAGCTAGAGACTCTGGTGAATTTCCACTTCTAGCAAAAGAAACTAGCAAGACCTTCTCGTCCTTTTTAAAATGAAGGTAAGGAGCAGAGACAAGATCTGTAGTTGCGATTGACTCAAACTCAAAATCTCCATTAGCTTTCAAATATTCCTTGGCTATATTTCCAACATACTCGCTTGTGCCAGCACCTGTAAATATAACCTTGCTATCTTTAACCTTTTCTAAGAATTTACTAATATCTTCTTTTCTTTTTTCGTACAAGTCATAAACAAGCTCCCAAATATTAGCTTGTTGTAAAATTTCGCTATAAGTATTTATAGCATCATTTTTATTAATATAATCTAAATCTAAAAACATTTGAACCTCCAACTGGTAACTACCACTTCCATTATATTCTTTCATTTTCCTTAGTCAACTACAGATTCTAATGTTCTCTTAGATTTTATAAATTAAGTTAGTAAATTTTTCAATATCTTTTTTGCCCTTGTTACTTATCTCATCATCACTTATTACATCAGCATTTTCTATCTTATAAAACCCATAGAAATCCTCAACGCCAATCTTAGATGAATCGGCAATTAGATATGCCCTGTTCGAATTATCTAATATCTTAGCCTGAAGTATGCCTTCATCCACACTGTAAGTATAGGCAAGACCATCGTGAATGCCATTTACACCGATAAAGGCCATAGAGAACTTGAGCTTTTCAATAACATCTATTGCGAGGCTTCCAACAAAGGCTCCTGTAATCTCCCTAAATTCTCCTCCTATTAGAAATACTCTTACTGCCCTTAAGTTTTTAAGCTTTTCAAATAAGTACAAGGAGTTTGTGTAAATATTACACTTTTTGTTAGACAAGTAGGTGCTAACATATTCTATAGTCGTCCCTGCACCTAGGAATATATTTTCATCACTATCAATAAGAGATGCTATAATTTGAGCTATATACTCTTTCTTTTCTTTGTTTTTATAAATTTTTTCTTCATTGGAAAATTCTCTAGGCAAAGCCTTATCCAAGCTCTTTGCCCCACCGTGAACTCTAAGAAGGAGGTTTTGATCCTCAAGCTCCTTTAGATCACGTCTTATAGTCATATCTGTTACATTTAGAATATTTGTAAGAGTCGAAACTTGAATTATTCCGTCTTTTTCTAATTTGTCTAGTATTATTTCGTGTCGTTCTTCTTTTAACATAGCTATTTCCTTTAATAAAAATAGCGTCATTGAGACGCTACCTTTATTATACTCGAATTAACTACTTTAGTTCTTTACTTTCTGATAATTCCTTCCACCAGTAAGCACTCTTCTTTGGATATCTCTTTTGTGTTTTGAAATCTACAAAGAAGAAACCGTATCTCTTATTATAACCGTTTGACCAACTAAACATATCCATCAGACTCCATAAGAAGTAGCCTTTTACGTTAGCGCCATTTTCGTTGGCTTTCAATACAGCTTCTAAGTGTTTAGATACATAGTCAATTCTTGCATCATCTTCTACGGTATTATTTTCGTTAAGTTCTTCCTTAATACCTATACCGTTTTCTGTGATATATATTTTCCTACAATTTTCGTATTGAGAAACTCTCATGATCATATCATATAGACCCTTAGGATATATTGACCAATCCCAATCGGTCTTTGGTATATCATCTCTTTTTACTTCTTCGCCCATTCCTTTTAGACGGCTTTCAAAGGTTCCTTTATCACCAGTACCGTTGTGGTGGTGAACATTTTCACCCTTGTATTCTTTCATCCAGTGAGCTTGGTAAGAGTTAATACCCAAGAAGTCGATTTTTGGAGCTGCTTTTTTCATTTCTTCCAAATCTTTTTCACCTGGTTTAAATTCATCAAATCCATTGACTTTCAATATATAGTTAACTCTATCCAAGGTTTCTTTAGTATATTCACCAAGTAATACTGATTCTATAGCCAAGCCATTTGCTATTGCATCATATCTTTTGGCAGCTTCTATATTTTCTTCATTATCATCTATTGAATAGTAAGTTTCTAGGGAATGGATTACTCCCATTTCTCCTTCTTTGCCGCTATCTTTGAAGTGGTTTAATACTCTTGCGTGTGCTGTGAGCATACCGTGAATATTTGAAACAGTTTTGTTAAATTGGTATTTTTCTCCTGGAGGAAATGTTCCTGTAACAAATTGGTTAACTGACCAAGGCCATATTTCATTAAATGTTGCCCATTTTTTGACTTCTGTAAATTCATCTAAGCAGAACTTAGCATATTCCACAAAATAATCTTCTACTTCTTTGTTAGAAAAATCTCCGTCTTTGTTAAATAGGTATGGAGTATCAAAATGGTGAAGTGTTACATAAGGTTCAACACCATTGTCAATCGCATATTTGAAAAGCTCATGATAGTGATCTACACCTTGTTTATTAACTTCTCCATATCCTTTAGGGAATATTCTTGTCCAAGCTATAGATATTCTTATTCCGTTTATGCCGAATTTTACGCAATTATCTATATCTTCCTTGTACTTATGATAAAAGTCACTGGCTGGATCTGGGTTATATCCATTTGTTTCATCATAATATACATCCCAACAAACTAGGCCTTTTCCATCTTCCTTAGTAGCTCCTTCGCATTGGTAAGCTGCTGTAGCTCCTCCAAATACAAAATCATCAGAAAATCTCATAATTACTCCTATTCATCCATTTTGCTTAGAATAAACTTGACTGCTCCGTCTGGATCTCTAGTCAAATCAATATATTCTTTTCCGCCTGTCTTAACTAACTTGTTTCCTATTCTATCTGTATCTTGTTTTATATCTTCGTAATAGTTTGCAACTTGTGGTGCCAAAACTACTACATCAAATTTTGGTAATATATCGTGGTGAGAACCATAGCTTCCTGCTGCTGCATGAACTTTCGCTCCAGATTCTTCTGCACCTTCATTTAGTGCATTTGCTAATAGACCGCTTGTTCCACCACCAGCACATAATACTAAGACGTTTGTGATTTTCTCACTTGCCTTACTCTTTTCGAGTAGGTTTTCGTCTATTCCTTCTGCTTCTTCTTCTAATTCTAGTAACTCTTCCTCTTCTTTTTCTTTTTCAAGGATTTGTTTATCATAAACTTTGAAGAATGGATAGTATATTAATACGTCAACTGCTATAATTATTGCCATCATCAACAATGATAATGGAGCAAAACCTGTTGATATGAAAGCACCAATTGGTCCTGGTGTTGTCCAAGGCATTTGTGCTACCATTGAGTTCATTCCCAAAACTTCTACGAAAAATTTAAATATCCAAACATTAAGTATTGGAGCCACGATAAATGGTATCATGAACACTGGGTTTAGAATCAATGGACCACCGAATAAGATTGGCTCATTTACACCAAATGATGTTGGTACTACTGCAGCTCTACCTACTGCTTTGTTTTGTTTTGATTTAGCTAACCACATGAACATAAATGGTACTACGAAAGTTGCTCCTGTACCTCCAAGAGTTGCTATAAACTCTCCTGTATTTGGAGTAACTATTGCCGTTGCGTGTTGACCAGCTTGAAAAGCTGCGATATTGTTTGCTTGGTTAATATAAGCAATAGCATTTATTGCTGGGTTTACTATTGATGGTCCGTGGATTCCTATAAACCAGAAAAATGCCATAGCTCCGTATATCAAAGCTGTTCCTCCCCAGCTATCTGCAGCTGAGAATAGTGGTTGGATAAGAACTATTATAGCTTCTGCTAAACTTGTTCCTACAAATTTTCTGATTATCATATCTATAATCCAGAAACATAATAGAGATAGACCGAAAGGAATAATATCTTTAAATGCTTGAGAAATATTTGGTGGTACTTCCTTAGGCATTTTTATTGTTAGATTCCTCTTTATACTAGCCTTGTAAATATTACCAGCTATAAATGTTGAGATAAATGCAGCTATAAGTCCTGTTGAACCTAGGTAAGAATTAGTTATTCCACCTTCAATAAAGTCAACAGATAAGAACATAAATCCAACTAGTGATGCAAACATAACAGAAGTTGCATTTATTTGATTATCTACTGGCATCTCTCTATTTAAAGCACCGGTAAAGTGTTTTGCTGTTGTAATTGACATAACCAAACCCAATAGTCCCATTGATAGGTTGTAAGGTTTAGTTAGAATTGCCTCCATATTTTCTGACCAATAAAATCCAAAAATATTTGGAATATAAGCCACTAATAGAAACAATGATGAGAAGATTACTATAGGCATAGTTTCCATGAAACCATCTTTTATAGCAACCATGTATTTATTTCTTGAAAGTTTTTCAAAAAACGGTGTTATTTTTTCAATCCCTTTTAGTATCGCATCCATAAGCTCCTCCGATAAGCTGACCTACTTTTTATAAATATTGATTAAATCATAAATGATATCTTTTAGTAAGATTGTTGTCATCAAGTGGTCTTGGGCATGGATCATGATGATTCCAATGTCTAAATCCTTACCTTGTGCATCTAAAGCTAACATTTCTGTTTGTTTAGCATGAGCTAAGTTAAGGTTTTCTTGAGCAGCTTGAATTTTTTCTTCTAATCCATCAAACTTGCCGTTTCTTGCATCTTTTAATGCTTCAAGCAAGCTGCTCCTTGCATCTCCAGAGTATGCAACAATTTCAAAACCTAGCATACCAATATCTCTTCTTGACATTTCCTTATCTGACATAATTTCCTCCTTATATTTTAAATTTATAAATCACTTAATCGTGATATTCTCCCCTATCCCATTTCTCGATGAATTCATCAAAGAATTTTTCGTTAGACACTTGGTCTTTTTCATCGTCTTTGTATTTTTCTTCGATTGCCATTAGTTTTTCAATTATCTTATCTTTTTCTTCTGTTGGTTCATATTCTGTATTGATGAATGAATCAACTATTTCAAAAGCAAGGTCTCTTCCGACAATCATTCCACCAAAGGATATTACGTTTGCGTTTAGGTCTCTTTTTGCATGGATTGCTGTCGCACAATCTCTAACAAGAGCGCAACGTGTACCAAAAGCTTTGTTTACAGATGTTGATATTCCAACCCCTGTTCCGCAAAGTACAACTCCTAGATCACAATCTCCACTCGCTACAAGCTCTCCTACCTTTTTACCAAAAATAGGATAGTGTGTTCTTGTATTATCGTAAGTTCCAACGTCTACCACTTCATGACCAAGACTTTTGAGATGGTCTGAAACTTCCATTTTTAAACTTGTAACTATATGGTCACATCCTAATGCTATTTTCATTCCTACCTCCTACATCATCTTATTTAACATATCAATTCTAATTTGGTGACGACCTCCGTCATATCCATGGCTTAGGAAGTTTCTTAGGCAAGATTTTGCTAAATCTTCTCCAACTATTCCTGATCCCATAACTAGAATTCTTGCACCGTTGTGTCTTTTTGTCATTAGAGCACTTCTTTCATCTGATACTTCTGCAGCAACCATTCCCTTGTGTTTAGAACATGCCATGTAGCTTCCTGCTCCATATCTATCAATAACAATCCCTACTGATGCGTCATCAGAACCTGTTGTCAAGATTCCATCTACTTCTAATAGTTTTTCACAAACTGCATTTGAACTATCGACAAAATCAAAACCTTCTTCTGTCAAATCTTCGTATTCAAATGATAAATTCTCTAGCTCTTCGATTAAAGCATCCTTCAATCCTAGAGCATCCATGTCTGAAGAAATATATACCTTCATAAAACCCACCTTTCTTTTTTTATATCAATGCACATGCATTAACTTTCATAAATTTATTTACTCACTTAAATAATCATCTGAAAATAAGTAATCTAAGCCAGTTTCATTTAACTTTTTATACCAATAAAAACTTTTTTTCTTATATCTATTTAGACTACCAGAGCCGTCATCATTTCTATCAATATAGATGAAACCCCATCTTTTTCTCATAGTTCCTGTGGTTCCACTTACAAAGTCTTCTACAGCCCAATTAGTATAACCTATAACCTCTACTCCATCTGCCAATGCTTTATTTAGCTCCAAGAGGTGATTTCTCAAAACTCTTATTCTATAATCGTCATTTACTGTAAGATTTCCATTTTTATCTTCTTCGAGTTTTTCTATCTTGGCAAAGCCATTTTCACAAATGAACAGCGGCCTATCATACCTGTCCCACAAGACATTACACAAAATCCTAAGTCCAACATGATCAACTGGCCAATCCCACTCTGTATATTCAAGTTCTGGATTTTTTAGCTCACTAATTTGATTGCTATATGTGCTATCAAACTCTTCTTCGTTGAACTTAGATATTCCACTGACATAATATGAAAACGCCAGATAATCAACTGTATTTTCTCTTATATCTTTTATTTCAGCTTCGTTTGTATCTAATTTAATTCCCTTTGACTCCAATTGTTTTATTTTCCACTTTGGATACCCTCCAAAAACATGAACATCTGTGTGGAACAAGCCATTTCTATTGTCGAAATAAGCTTGCAAGTTATCAAGAGGATTCATAGAGTATGGATAACTTGGACCGAGGGCAGTAGAACAAGCTACTTTAGCCATAGGATTAATTTCTTTTATGATTTTTATTGCTCTAGCGTTTGCTAAGAACATATTATAATTTAGCTGTTCTTTCGCCTGATCATCATACTTTATCTTTCTAGTATCTACTCCCAGGTGAAAAAACGGCTGTCTATCAGCAATATTTATTTCATTGAAAGTAATCCAATGTTTTACTTTATCTTTATATCTTTTTACAATAGTGTCGACATATTTAAGGTAGAAATCTATTACTTCTTTATTTAAAAATCCACCATAGTTATCCGCCAAGTATAGAGGCGTTTCCCCTGTATGTGTTATTGTAATAACTGGTTCAATGCCATGTTTAATAAGCTCATCAAACATATCATCATAATGCTTCAAGCCCTTTTCATTAGGCACATCTTCAATCCCTTTAGGAAAAATCCTTGCCCAAGATATAGAAGTTCTATAGGCTTTGATACCTAATTCTCCAAACAGAGAAATATCTTCTTTATATCTATTATAAAAATCAACTCCTAAATGTTTAAGATTTCCTTCTTCTGGTTTCTCAGTCCTAGGATCATTAGGAGAATGAGGCAATACATCAGCTACTTGCGCTCCTTTTCCATCTTGGTTAAAGGCTCCTTCATTATGGTAGGCTGCCGCTGCAGATCCAAGTAAGAAATCTTTAGGAAAATAATTTTTCACCATTGCTCCTTTCTATATTCTGTTTGTTTATGTTTTTTATTTATCTTTTTTGTTTATTTATCTTCATATTACATTACAAACAAACATTTGTCAAGCGTTTTCAAAACATTTTTTACAGAAATAAAAAATGCCCTCTATGCTAGCTACTCCAGCAAAGAGGGTAAAGTATATTCTAAAATAAGAAATTATTTAATTTTATTCCCACAAATACAAACATTCATATCAAATCCGGCTCTTATCGCTGTATTTATAGATGCCGTATGTGAAAATTGGGTCGTATATATTGGACTAACCTCGGGGTATTCTTTTTTAATTATTAGAGCTAAACTTCTAACAATAGCAGAGGATAATCCTTCATACTTTTTATCAAAATAAAACTTTTCAACTCCAATACTCCACAGATATTTTCCTATAGTAGATGCTCCACAAAGAGCAACTAGCTTATTATTATCATAGAAAGAAAGACCAATTCTATCATCTTCATCAAAGGCAAAAGGCATCTTGCTTATTCCTTTATATGATAGTATATCTTTTTTATCAATCCTATTGAACTTAAAGTTCTTTGTTTTCACATACCTATCAGAAAAAGTCATAAGTGGAAAGAAATTGTCAATCTTTATATTATAGTTTCTTAATATAATTTCTAACTTCTTAATATTTTCAAATTCTGTAAACCACTGGGCCGGATAATCACTGTAGTCATTTTTTAAACTATTAATAAGATCACTATTATTAGATCTTACAAAAACTCTATTGGATAAAATAATAATTGAAAAAGAATACTTGTTATAGAAAAGAAATGACTCGTGTACGTCATTTACAGTAAATATATTTTTCCCCAAATCAAATTCTTCTTTAGTTATTGAAAAATCATTTAATATTTGGCTTTTGAAATTGATATCCATAACTTCTCCCATAAATAAAAAACTATAGAAAACCTGTAGCATCTGGCTGGGATAGCAGGACTTGAACCTGCGCTCTCCAGAGTCAGAATCTGGTGCCTTACCGACTTGGCCATATCCCAATAATATATACACTTTTAATTAAACACTATTTTAATATGATATGTCAATATATGAAACAGCTTTTACGAGATTATCTATCTTTATATATCAAAAAAAGACTGGAATATATCCAGTCTGTTTCGTTTGGCGACTACCTAGTCTCCCGGGAGGTTGCCCTCCGAGTACCATCGGCGTTATAAGGCTTAACTTCTGTGTTCGGTATGGGAACAGGTGTATCTCTTATGCCATCATCACCATATAATGACCTAACCCAAAAACTTGTTTTTGCTGGTAGGTCAGATGTCGCGAAGTCCAAATCTTTGATTTGGCTAACGGAGCCGACTTACTAGCCAGTTTTGTTAGGTTGAACCTTCTAAATCAGCAAAAAATATTTCCAGTCAAGATTTAAAGTTTAGTATCCATTAGCTTAATACATTACTGCACTTACACCTTGGACCTATCAAAGGTATTTTCTTTACCTACTCTTAGAAATCTTATCTTGAGGCCTGCTTCGTACTTAGATGCTTTCAGTACTTATCAATTCCATACGTAGCTACCCAGCTATGCTCCTGGCGGAACAACTGGTACACCAGCGGTATGTCCATCCCGGTCCTCTCGTACTAAGGACAGATCCTCTCAAATTTCTTACGCCCACGCTGGATAGGGACCGAACTGTCTCACGACGTTCTGAACCCAGCTCGCGTGCCTCTTTAATGGGCGAACAGCCCAACCCTTGGGACCTACTTCAGCCCCAGGATGAGACGAGCCGACATCGAGGTGCCAAACCTCCCCGTCGATGTGGACTCTTGGGGGAGATAAGCCTGTTATCCCCGGGGTAGCTTTTATCCGTTGAGCGATGGCCCTTCCATGCGGTGCCACCGGATCACTAAGTCCGTATTTCTACTCTGCGCAACTTGTAGGTTTTGCAGTTAAGCTCGCTTCTGCCTTTGTACTCTGCGAATGGTTTCCGTCCATTCTGAGCGAACCTTTGAACGCCTCCGTTACTTTTTGGGAGGCGACCGCCCCAGTCAAACTGCCCAACTGACAATGTCCTTTGCCCTGATTCAAGGGTCAAAGTTAGAACTTTAATATTAGAGGGTTGGTATCCCAAGGATGACTCCACCTACACTGGCGTGCAAGTTTCTTAGTCTCCCAACTATCCTGTACGTCTAATCTCAAAGTCCAATATCAGCCTACAGTAAAGCTCCACGGGGTCTTTCCGTCCTAGCGTGGGTAAGTCGCATCTTCACGACTACTACAATTTCACCGGATCCTTTGTTGAGACAGTGCCCAAATCGTTACACCTTTCGTGCGGGTCGGAACTTACCCGACAAGGAATTTCGCTACCTTAGGACCGTTATAGTTACGGCCGCCGTTTACTGGGGCTTAAGTTCTAGCCTTCGCATTCGCTAAGCCTTCCCCTTAACCTTCCAGCACCGGGCAGGTGTCAGCTCCTATACTTCATCTTTCGATTTTGCAGAAACTTGTGTTTTTGGTAAACAGTCGCTTGGGCCTGGTTTCTGTGGCCAGATCGCTCTGGCTCCCCTTCTCCCGAAGTTACGGGGACATTTTGCCGAGTTCCTTAACAAAGGTTCTTCCGCGCGTCTTGGTATTCTCTACCTCCCTACCTGTGTCGGTTTTGGTACGGGCGCTTTGGTCTTGATAGTGACTTTTCTTGGCAATATGGAGTCAGCTACTTCTCTACTCATGTTTTCGATACCTATCAGATTTTAGCCTTAAAGTGTGCGGATTTGCCTACACACAAGCCTTTATCTTTAGACTAGCTATTCCATCAGCTAGCTTAGCTTATCCTTTTGCGTCATCACTTCTCTATAGCGACTTTAAGCGGTACAGGAATCTAAACCTGTTATCCATCGCCTACGCCTTTCGGCCTCGGCTTAGGTCCCGACTTACCCTGAGGGGACGAGCCTTGCTCAGGAATCCTTAGGGTTTCGACGGGGATGATTCTCACATCCCTTCTCGCTACTCATGCCAGCATTCTCTCTTGTATTCGCTCCACTGTTGCTTTCGCTTTGGCTTCTTCGCTTATACAATGCTCCTCTACCACTGATAGAGGTATTAAATCTAGACATAAAGTTTGGAATACTTGTTTGACGTTTTTTTACCAGGTTATATTTTTTAATCTTATATAACTGTTCGGTGATAATTGAGTATTTTTTTATTTACAACTTACCTTTTGGTTTACGTAATTTGATGTTTTTTACTCGTTTATCTTGATTGTTTTAATATTTCCTAGTTCAAGTATTTCTTTCTTTATTTCGTAGATTTAATTCCTCTATCAATCCGAAGCTTCGGTACTGGATTTTAGCCCCGTTCATTTTCGGCGCAAACCCACTTGACCAGTGAGCTATTACGCATTCTTTAAATGCATGGCTGCTTCTAAGCCAACGTCCTGGTTGTCTTAGTAGATTCACATCCTTTTCCACTTAATCCAGATTTAGGGACCTTAGCTGTCGGTCTGGGCTGTTTCCCTTTCGACTTAGAAGCTTATCCCTCTAAGTCTGACTCCTTGACTTGATTTTTTGGCATTCGGAGTTTGATAGGTTTCGGTACGGTAAGCCGCCCTAGACCATTCAGTGCTCTACCTCCTAAAATCTTTCGTCAAAGGCTAGCCCTAAAGCTATTTCGAGGAGAACCAGCTATATCCGAGTTCGTTTGGCTTTTCACCCCTAACCACAACTCATCCGATACGTTTTAAACCGTACCCGGTTCGAGCCTCCAGTGAATTTTACTTCACCTTCACTCTGGTCATGGATAGATCACCCGGTTTCGGGTCTATTGCATTAAACTTATTTGCCCTATTAAGACTCGCTTTCGCTATGGCTTCATCTCTTAAAGATTTAACCTTGCTTAATACAATAACTCGCTGGCCCATTCTACAAAAGGTACGACATCACACTTTAGTGCTCTGTCTGCTTGTAGGCGCTAGGTTTCAGGTTCTATTTCACTCCCCTTTCGGGGTTCTTTTCACCTTTCCCTCACGGTACTTGTTCGCTATCGGTCACATGTTAGTATTTAGCCTTAGGGGATGGTCCCCCTATCTTCGCAACGGATTCCTCGTGTCCGGTGCTACTTTCCTCCTAGGTTTATTTAAGATTCGTTTACAAGACTGTCACTTTCTTTGGTTCATCTTCCCAGATGATTCAACTTCTTAAATATTCCACTATTGGATTAGGCTCTTTTCTGTTCGCTCGCCGCTACTTGGAAAATCGAGTTTTCTTTCTTTTCCTCCTGTTACTTAGATGTTTCAGTTCACAGGGTCTTGCTTCACAAGACTATGTATTCATCTTGTGATGACTGTGTCTTCCACAGCCGGGTTTCCCCATTCGGAGACCTAGGGGTTAGTGCTTTTTGTGAGCTTTCCCTAGTTTTCGTTCACTTACGTCCTTCGTCGCCTTCATGTGCCAAGGCATCCACCTTGCGCCCTTTGTTTCTTGACTGGAAATATTTTTTGCTATTTAGTTTTATGCCTAAGCTGAGTGGGTTCGAAATCTTTGATTTCGAATTATTTTAGAATTTGTCGCTTTAGCGTCAAATGATAAAATAACGTTACTTACTAATAACTTTTTCACTTCTTTAGGCTGGTTCGATTTTGAGCTTACCGTCTCTTCGTATTAATATACTCAGCGTTTGAATCCACTCCGTGGTGGGTCCTCTCAAAGCCGGACGGACTTGCTCATGGTGGAGATAAAGAGATTCGAACTCTTGACCCCCTGCGTGCAAGGCAGGTGCTCTCCCAGCTGAGCTATATCCCCATGTTTAATGATATTTATTTGTTTTTAGGTTAAAAATACCTTAATATTTTAATACCAACGATCTTTATTTTCTTTTCTGTGTGAGAAGCTAGCGTACCAGCTTCTCATCCTTAGAAAGGAGGTGATCCAGCCGCACCTTCCGATACGGCTACCTTGTTACGACTTCACCCCAGTTACTGACCCTACCTTCGACTGCTGCTTCCTAAAAGGTTAGCTCACAGGCTTCGGGTATTGCCAACTTCCATGGTGTGACGGGCGGTGTGTACAAGACCCGGGAACGCATTCACCGCGGCATTCTGATCCACGATTACTAGCAACTCCAACTTCATGCACTCGAGTTGCAGAGTGCAATCCGAACTGGGACAGGCTTTTTGAGTTTCGCTTGACTTCACAGTTTCGCAACCCTCTGTACCTGCCATTGTAGCACGTGTGTAGCCCAAGTCATAAAGGGCATGATGATTTGACGTCATCCCCACCTTCCTCCGGTTTATCACCGGCAGTATTGCTAGAGTCCCCAACTTAATGATGGTAACTAACAATAGGGGTTGCGCTCGTTATGGGACTTAACCCAACATCTCACGACACGAGCTGACGACAACCATGCACCACCTGTAATACAGTCATCCGAAGATGTAGGCTCTTATCTCTAAAAGCTTCCGTATTATGTCAAGACTTGGTAAGGTTCTTCGCGTTGCGTCGAATTAAACCACATGCTCCGCTGCTTGTGCGGGTCCCCGTCAATTCCTTTGAGTTTCACACTTGCGTGCGTACTCCCCAGGCGGAGTGTTTAATGCGTTAGCTGCGGCACCCAGATTATTCCAGACACCTAACACTCATCGTTTACGGCGTGGACTACCAGGGTATCTAATCCTGTTTGCTACCCACGCTTTCGTACCTCAGCGTCAGTTTATGGCCAGAAAGTCGCCTTCGCCACCGGTATTCCTCCTAATATCTGCGCATTTCACCGCTACACTAGGAATTCCACTTTCCCTTCCATACCTCAAGATGAGCAGTTTTAAAAGCTTGCTATAGTTGAGCTATAGGATTTAACTTCTAACTTGCTTATCCGCCTACGTACCCTTTACGCCCAATGATTCCGGACAACGCTCGGACCTTACGTATTACCGCGGCTGCTGGCACGTAATTAGCCGGTCCTTATTCGTATGGTACTGTCATTTTCTTCCCATACAAAAGATTTTTACAACCCGAAGGCCTTCTAAATCACGCGGCGTCGCTGCATCAGGGTTTCCCCCATTGTGCAAAATTCCCCACTGCTGCCTCCCGTAGGAGTCTGGGCCGTGTCTCAGTCCCAATGTGGCCGTACACTCTCTCAAGCCGGCTACTGATCGTTGCCTTGGTGGGCAGTTACCCCACCAACTAGCTAATCAGACGCGAGTCCATCTTATACCGATAAATCTTTGATCAAATTATCATGCGATTATTTGATGTTATAGGGTATTATTCGTCGTTTCCAACGGCTATCCCCTTGTACAAGGCAGGTTACTCACGCGTTACTCACCCGTCCGCCACTAATCCAATTAAGTTCATTCCGAAGAAATCTTTTAATCTTCATCGTTCGACTTGCATGTGTTATGCACGCCGCCAGCGTTTATCCTGAGCCAGGATCAAACTCTCATATATAGTTTGTTATGAGAATCTTCCCTCGTCCTTCGTCCTCGACCACTCCGTGGAGGGTCCTCTAGGAGCCGGACAGGCTAATTCTGACTCTTTCATTTACATCTGACATTCGTCTGATGCGTGATTTAAATTTGTCCTTATTTTATAAATAAGAATCATTGTACTCAAAGTATTAACTTTGGTTGTTGTTATATTCTATATAATTGTATGATTATCATCCGTAGATGTTAACCTTGGTTCAACGTCGTATCTCTCAACGACTATTACATAATACCACATAATTTTTAGCTTGTCAACTTTTTTTATCATTTTTTTGTGATTTTTAAAGTTTTTTGCTTTAAAAACTTATGTCGCATTAATTATATGATACACCATCATATGCTTTTTGTCAAATATTATTTATTTTTAAATATTTGATCTGCATTTCGACGTGCCTTATTATAATACTTGCTATTATTTTTTTGTCAAATATTATTTTCCTATATTTTCCTATTATGTTTCCTACTATATATAGGTATTAATATTCCCTTTTTATCTATTACTATTATTTTTTATTAATTTTTATTTACAAATTAATAAAATAAGTCTATAGTTAATTATTATATTATAAGTAGGATGGTTTTATATGTTTGATAGTTTTATTAAGTTAAATAGTGAAGTGAGTGACTTTTTGTGGGGATATCCTATGATCACTAGCTTATTCTTTGGTGGTATATACCTTGTCTATAAGTCTAGGTTCTGGGTTTATAAGAACTTCTTTTATATTTTTTCTCAAACTTTTGGCAAGATTTCTTCTAACAAGGATACTAACGAATCTTCCATTTCTCCTTTTCAAGCGGTTTCGACAGCTCTTGCTGGTACAATTGGAGCAGGCTCTATAATCGGTGTTTCTACTGCTATTGAATTTGGTGGACCTGGATCTATATTTTGGATGTGGCTTGCCGCTATAGTCTGTATGTCTACAAAGATGGCAGAAGTTTGTTTCGCTGTTGCTACTAGAAGAGTTGACCTTGATGGTAAGTTCGTTGGCGGCCCTATGTATTACATTTCTGAAGGTGCTAAGAAGCCAGTCTTAGCTAAAGTTTTCGCTGGCTTTTCTATAATCGCTATTTTAGGTACTGGCGCTTTAGTCCAATCAAATTCCATATCTGAATCTATTAAAGATTTAAGTGGTTTGCCTTTAAATATATTAGGACTTGTTATAATCGTCCTTTTATTTTTAGTTTTAGTTGGCGGTATCAAAAGAATAGGAGCTTTCGCTGAAAAAATTGTTCCCTTTATGGCTCTTTTCTATGTTTTAGGTTCTGTTTTTATAATATTTCTTCAGAGAAATCATCTAGCTGATGCCTTCAGATTAATCGTTAGCGATGCTTTTTCTAGTGAGTCGTTAGTTGGTGGTGCTTCTGGATCAGGAGTAATGCTAGGGGTTAGATGGGGACTTGCAAGGGGGATTTTTTCAAATGAGGCTGGTCTTGGAACTGCCCCTATGGCACACGCTTCAAGTAATACCGACCATCCTGTTAGACAAGGTATGTGGGGTGCAATGGAAGTATTTATTTCTTCTATTGTGATTTGTACAATGACAGCTCTTGTTATCATAACTTCTGGATTGTGGCAAGATCCAAACCTATCTGGAGCTAGCCTTACTGCCGCTGCTTTTTCTAAGAGTTTCCCTTTTGGTAGATATATAGTAAGTGTAAGCTTGATACTTTTTGCGTTTACCACTGCGGTTTCTTGGTGTTATTATGGGGAAAGATCCATATTTTATCTAACCAAGTCAAGAAAAATCACTGCAGCTTTTAAGTATTTGTATATTGGATTTTGCTATTTAGGAGCTATCGGCGGATTAAAATTTGCATGGAATGTAGCTGATACTGCAAATGCCTTAATGGCTATTCCAAATATAATTTCTCTTGTCATTATGGCTAATGTTTTCTACAAGTTGATAAAAGATTTTGATTTTCTTAGGGAAAATAACAGATTAGGTGATTACTCATGGACTTTCGATAATAAGTGGAAAGATTTTTTCAAAAAATATATATAAGGATATAAACTTCAAATCTAATCATGGTTTGAAGTTTTTTTATTAAGCATATATCTATCACATCATAATTGACAAATGAAATATAAACCCATACCATAAGCTAGTATTCATTAATTTATATTACTTATAAATATATTACTTATAAAAGAGAAAGGAGTTTAAATGAAAGAAAAATCATCTTATATAAAAATAATAAGGTTTTTAGCTTATCATTAGCCGTTTTGCTATTATTAGTATTTATGGGAATATTTATCCCTACATCTTTTGGAAATGTTACTGAAAATCTAACTTCAAGAATAACAACTAACTTCGGCTGGTTTTACCTTTTGTTAGTTACAGGAATTTTGTTTTTTCTATTTTATCTAATAGTAAGTCCTATCGGACAAATTAAACTAGGAAATCCTAATTCCTCACCGGATCATTCTACACCTTCTTGGATAGCTATGATGTTTTCTGCTGGTATGGGAATAGGATTAGTATTTTACGGAGCAGCAGAACCTCTAAGCCACTATGCTATTAACACCCCAATTCATAATGAAGGAAATAAAGAAGCTATATCAGATGCTTTTCAATACACATTTTTCCATTGGGGAATCCACGCTTGGGGAGTGTATGCTGTAGTAGGTCTCGCTCTTGCATATTTCGTTTTCAGAAAACAAGAGAAGTATCTACTATCTGCCACTTTTAAACCTTTATTAGCAGATAAATCCGAAGGATTTTTGGGAAAAGCCATAGATATAATTACAATTGTTGCTACTGTTATAGGAGTTGCAACTACCTTGGGATTTGGAGCAAGCCAAATAAACGGAGGTCTGCCCTACCTTTTTGGTATAGCCAACAATTTTAAGGTTCAAACAGTCATTATAATTATTACTACCATGCTTTTTATCCTAAGTGCTATGTCAGGTCTTGGAAAAGGAGTTAAGATTTTATCCAACCTAAATTTAATTCTTGCAGTTTTCCTATTAGCTTTGGCTATAGTTATAGGACCATCAGTTAGGATTTTTGACAATTTGACAGACTCTATAGGTAATTATTTACAAAATTTCTTGCAAATGAGCTTTAGATCTTCATCTTTTGACCCAGAAAATCGTGGTTGGATCAATATGTGGACAATATTTTATTGGGCGTGGTGGATATCTTGGTCTCCATTTGTTGGAGTTTTTATAGCGAGAATATCTAAGGGAAGAACTATAAGAGAGTTTCTTACCGTTGTACTTCTAGTTCCAACTATGTTAAGCCTATTATGGTTTACTACTTTCGGAACCTTGTCCACAAGCGTTCAAGCATCAGGAGTTGATCTTACGGGATTTGCTACAGAGGAAGTCCTCTTTGCTACATTTTCCAATTATAATCTAGGAAATATAATGTCCATCGTAGCATTGATTCTTATAATATCCTTTTTCGTAACATCAGCAGATTCAGCTACTTTTGTCCTTGCTATGCTATCAGAAAAGGGAGAGCTAAATCCATCAAATAAGAAAAAACTCACTTGGGGAATCCTTCTTTCTATAATAGCAATTTCCTTATTATTCTCTGGTGGACTTGATGCTTTACAAAACACTCTAATAATTGTAGCCCTACCATTTTCTATAGTCATCATTTTTATGATGGTTTCTCTCTTAAAAGAGTTAAACCACGAAAAGGATCAGATGGGTCTTTCTATAACTCCAGACAGACTCCCTAAGAAAAATCAACCTTTCAAATCTTATACAGAAGACTAAAAATCGCCCCGATAGGGCGGTTTTTTTGTAAATAAAAAGGAAGCGTCTAGCTTCCACAGATTGTTGACAAAGTGACAAAATCCAAAAGTAAGCGTTCCATTCGGAAGAAATTTCAAGAAATTCAAATCGAAATAATACGCCCGTAAATCGCACTGTTTGAGCATTAGCGAGTTTGCGATTTACAGTATTATGAGATTTAGAATTTCTAAATTTCTGTAGTTGGATAAGCGTTTTTTGATTTTGTCTACGCTCTGAGGAAGCGTCTAGCTTCCAATTTTGCTATCTCGCTTCTCTTTCGTTAGTTGAGTTTAAAATGTCTTGACTTAAATTATCTAAGGCATAATTTAGTTTATCTAAAATTTGATCCTTGTGTTTCCACCTGTGAGTTACATTTACTAGATTTACCATGTGTCCTGAAGAAAATAAAGTATCCTCAGGAAGATCTAGGTTTTCTACTAAAATTATTTGCTCTTTTATAATCTCACCAAGGCTTGCCTCTACGAAATCTCCTCTTTGTCTCATCTCATATAATTTTGATCCATATTGAACTGAAGTCGTCATAGGAAAAACTGACTTTGGAGGGTAAATGTTTAGAAACTCTGCTGTAGCCTTGGCATTTACCTCACCATTACCCGCTCCAGCAACCCCCATCATAAGTATTGCATGGTAGGACATACCTGCGCTTTTTAGTTTTTCCAGCCCTTCTTTATATTCATTTAGATTGCAACCTTTATTTATATTTAGTAGAGCCTTCTCGTAGGCAGTTTCGACTCCTATATAAAGTTCATCATATCCAAGAGCCTTTAGTTTTTTCAATTCATCTACGCTCTTATTTTTAAGATTATAAAACGATGCGTAAGATGTGATTGTCTTTACATTTGGCAAATAATGATTTATGAGCCCTCCTATTTCGTACAATTTATCAAAAGATAAGACAAAAGGATCTCCATTTAAAAGATAGATTCTGTCAATATTAGGTGCGTATGTCCTAACTTCCTCCAAATCACTTATTATATTTTCCATAGGTGCTATAGAAAAAGGAGTCCTCTTGTACATAACACAAAAAGCACATTCGTTATGAGAACAACCCCTAGTTACTTCTAATAAAACTGTCCTAGCCTCCAAAGGCGGTCTATAAACTTCTCCTGTATAATGCATATATCCTCCTAAAATAACTATACAAGTCCTACAAATCTTTGCACGAGTAACATTTGTTACATATTTTGTTAATGTTAAAGTATATAATATAAGTAGGTGATAATATGTATGCAATAGATTATTTAATAGAAGAACACGAACAAATATCTAACTTTTTAGACAGATTAGAAGAAAAATGTATAGAAGTTATAAACGAAAAGACTGTAGATTTTAATTTTTTTAGAGCAAGTATTTCCTTCATAAGAGAATATGCGGATGGTATCCACCACAAAAAGGAAGAAGATATCCTATTTAAGTATATGATAAGTGATTTGGGAATGTTGGGAGAAAAGGTAATAAAAGGAGGAATGTTAGTTGAACATCAACTGGCTAGAGGATATGTATATGATTTAGAAATAGCTATATCTTCCTACAAAGATAGTCCAAACGATAAAAATCTCCTCCAAATCATAGCAAATGCTATGGCTTATGTAAATCTCTTGAGAAAGCATGTAGAAAAGGAAAATACAACAGTCTACAAATTTGCAGAAGATAGGCTGAGTGAAGACAGGAAATCTCTTATCGAAAAAGAATCTAGCGAAAGAATTGAAACAGAAAAGAAATATGATAAACGAAAGGAAGAACTTTTATCTATAATTTTTAAGGAAAATAAATAGGATATAAGAAAAGCCCTCAATCCATATTTTGGATTAGGGCTTTTAAGTTTATAAAATAGCTTGTCTTAAATCTTTTAGAGCATCTCTTGCTACATCCATAGCCTTTCGCATGGCTGTCTTGTTAGTCATATCAACGCCTGCTTTTTTGAGAACTTCTAATGGATATTCACTCTCTCCTGCTTTTAGAAAGTCTAAGTAAGCCCCTCTTTGATCATCAGTTCCATTTAAGATATTTTGACTTAGGGCAACCGCACTCATAAATCCTGTCGCATATTGGAATACATAGTAGAACATATAGAAGTGTGGAATCCTTGCCCATTCTGCTGATATATACTCATCTACTTCTATGTCCTCACCAAATAAATCTTCATTTAGCTCTTTGTATATTTGGTGGAGTCTTTCCGCTGGGATTGGCTCACCATTTTCTACTAATTTGTTTACCTTGTGTTCAAATTCCGCAAACATAGCTTGCCTAAATACTGTAGATTTGAATTGATTTACAAAATAGTTCAATAGATAAGCTGTCTCTTCTTCAGACTTGGAGTTTTTGAGCATATAATCAAGTAATAATAGTTCATTAGTAGTTGATGCAATCTCTGCCAAAAATATTGAATAAGATCCATAATGGTAGTCTTGAGTATTCCTTGTGTAGTAAGAATGCATGGAGTGACCCAACTCATGGATAACTGTAAATACATCATCAATTGTGTCTGTGTAGTTTAGTAAGATAAATGGTTGGGTGTCATAAGATCCTGATGAATAAGCTCCACCTCTCTTGCCCTTGTTAGGACAAACATCAAACCAGCCATTTTCAAATCCCTCTCTTGCAACTCTTACATAATCTTCTCCTAGAGGTTTGATTGCTTCAAGAACTATCTCTTTTGCCTCGTCAAACTCTATCTTTCTATCATAATCTTTTACCAAAGGAACATAAATATCATGAAAACCTAAATCATCTACACCCAAGAACTCTTTTCTTAGACTTGTATAGTCCCTGTGGATATCCACATTTTCATGAACCACTTCAAGAAGGTTATCATAAATTTCTTCTGGGAGATTGTTCGCAAACAAACTCATTTGTCTAGCTGAATCAAAGTTTCTAAGTTTAGCTTCTGTATTGTGGGCAGAATAATCTCCGTCCAAGGTACTAGCTAAAGTGTTTGCGAATTGTCTATAGGTTTCATAGTATTTTTCATACACTTCACGTCTAAAGTCTCTATCCTTATCTTGCTCTAGGTTTACGAAATTTGCACCAGTAATTTGAATCTCTTCTCCATCTTTTTCTACACTTGGAAAACTTAGGTCAGCATTTTCAAAAATCATATATGTTGAGCTTGGATTTTGGGCAGTTTTTCCAAAACTCGCTATAATCTGTTCACTCTTTGGGTCTAAAGTATAGTCTTTGTATCTGTAAATATCTTCAAAATAATGGTCTAGGTTTTTGATTTCTGGATCTTTCAAATATTCTTTTATTAAATCGTAGTCTGTAGCTAATAGTTCTGGTCTTATGAAGGATAGGGCTTCGCTTGTTGATACATAAGTATTTGTAGCGATTTGCTTCATCTCTTGATACTTGGTTACTCTTGTATCTTCGTCAGATTTTAATGAGGAAAATACATATGCCTTTTCCATTTTTCTAGAGAATTTCTCATCTAACTTTAAAAAACTTTTAAAAGTATCAAGATCTTGGGTGATTTTCCCTTCAAAATCTTTCAATTCCTCAGCTAGACTTTTTATACTTTCAATATCTTCATAAAAATCTTCGTCTTTTTCATAAATTGATGTGGTATCCCACTTCAATCTCTTATCTATATCTTTTCTTTCCATGTTATCTCCTAATCTAAGCTAATAAATAGCTAGGCTCTTGTTTCCGATTCTAATAAATAAGAAACACAAAATCACAAAGGCTGCGACTGATATCACAATCGTTGTAAGAGGTAAGTTTCTATTAACAACTGGGAAAATTCCTGCAAGAAGAACTCCTGCCAAGAAACCTCCCAAGTGACCTTGAATTCCAATTCCTGGAGCTAAAAGAGAATATATCAAGTTTATTACAATAATAGAAATAAAACTTGCACCAAGTCCTCTTAGAACTGCATCATCTTTGTAATTGATCATAAGTCCCATAGCAAGTCCAAACATCCCATATAAACTAGTAGATGCTCCCGCTGATACCGTGCTTACATCTCCAAAGGCATAGGTGAACAAATTCCCCATAACACCTGCCAAAAGGTAAATAATAAGGAAATTAATAGATCCATATAGCCTTTCAAATAGTGGCCCTATATTATATAGAAAATACATATTAAACATAATATGGAAAAATCCTATATGGATAAAGGCGGCACTTAGTATCCTCCACCACTGTCCATCATGTACTAAAGGTTTGACCATAGCACCATACCTAACGAGATTACTAATATTTTCACTGCCTCCTGTTAGACTCATAAGAATGAAAACTGCTATGTTTACAATCATCAAGACTAGCGTCACTTTTGTTTCTCCTAATTTTTTTATATTCATATTCATAATTATTAATTGTACCGCTTTTTTACTTTAATTTAAGTACTTGCTATTTACATCGTGAGCAAGTTTTTCAATCTCATCTAAAAGGCTCTTTCTATCCAAATGATTTTCAATTTTATATTCATAGATATAATCAAAAAACTCATCATTAGAAATTTTCTTATCTTCGCTATCATGAAGGAAAATTATTTTTACTTCCTTTTTATATCTCTTGGCAAGTTTAGCCATACTTATTGAAGAATAAGCATCGAACTGACTCAGATCTTCTCCCAAGATAATGTAATCCATATCTCTGACCAAGCTTTTAAAATCAATCTTCTCCAAAATATAATCCATAGGTTCGCTAATCCTCGCCTTAAAATAAGTAAATAAGGCCCAAGCAGCTCCCCCACCAGAACCTAGAGAAGGAAAATCTACATGATTTATTCCCAAAAGCTCAGATGTCTTTTCCATAAAATTCTCACAGCCTCTAAAAAGTCTCGCCACATCATAATCATCAGCACCCTTCCTATAAGCTCTATCCTCAAGGAAAGAATTCTCTCCAAAAAGGGTCATCTCACTACTTGTAGCGATTTTAATATCAGCATTTATAAATCTTTTATCAAGTTTTTCTATATCAATTCTGTTGACCTTGACCAAATTTTTAGCAACAGGACTTAGACTATTATCTTCCTTATCATAAAATCTAGCGCCCAAAGCATATAACATGCCCATGCCCATATCGTTACAAGCACTATCACCAAGACCTATGTAAAAGCTCTTCGCACCGTTGTCCAAAGCATCCAAGAAAACCTCTCCAAGACCTAGAGAAGAAGCATTCATCACATCCAAATCTTCCTTATACAAGAGAGAAAGGCCGGATGATTCAGCCATTTCTATAGTAGCAAAATCATTATTTATAAGGTATCTCGCTGTAATCGCTTCATTTAAAGGATTGTGAACATTGACATACTTATAAGTACCACCTGCAATAAACTTCATAGACTCGATAGTACCTTCGCCTCCATCAAGAAAGGGAATCGCATAAGATTTGCCATCTAGCACTTTTTTAAAAACTTCTCCCATAGTAACAGAATCTTCAAAATTTTTAATTGTATCTATAGCTATTAATGTCTTCATTTTATCTCCTCACTTTACCTATACCCTAGTTAGACATATATAAAATACTTTTGTTAAAAAAATCACTTAGAAATATAAAATATTTTATTTTTAGATATCATTTTTCGGGTAAATGCCATAATGAAGGATGTATTATAGAGGATAGAAGTAATTAAAAGGATAATACTATGATAGATATAATTCTCATTTTGATAACAATAACATTTGTTGTGATTGCTGCTTACCAAGCTGATAAAAATAAGCATAAAAGCAATAAGAGTTTTTCATACAAACTATCAAAATTTATTGCAAACATATTGAATTTTGTTACTTTTTTAGATACTAAAGACGTTAATAATATAATTGATGATATAGAAGATAAAAATAGGAAAGATAAAGATTAGGATAAAAAAGAGGGCTTACTTAGTCCTCTTTTTGGCTTATTTTTAAACAATATTTAAATAGATAAATAGGTGCTATAAATGCAAATTTATAAGATGCGAACGGTATTAACAAACCAGTTAGATCATTTTCCTTTTTATCTAAATAAATATTTTCGCTTGGCACACTACACAAAGCTCCTAAGCTTAAATAAATAAATATTATTTTTTTTAATACTTGATTTATATTAAATCTTTCTAATAAGTAATAAAACAATATTATAAAAATAGCACTAAACACTATACCCAATATATTAATAATAAATTTAGAAAACTTAAATTCGTATTTAACTTCATTATTTTGGGTTATTATAAAGATAAGGAAATATTTTATAGCTTTAAACATTACCAAAACCTCCTACATTTATATGTACTTAGAGCTGCTCCAGCCGCATTACTATCATAAAATCGAGTTTTGGATAATATTTGACCTACGGTGTTCCATGCATTGTTTGCCACAGTTTCACCTAATGCTTGCCAAGTATTACCATCAAGAGCATCAAATAACCAAGCAAATTGATCATTGTTTGAGACATCTTCTAATAAATCTAGATTAGTTATTATGTGTTAGCTATTTTAAATTATTTCTCAAACCACTCCAAAATAAAACTCTAATTGTTTCGATAGCTCCTTTACTTATTAATATGTAAAATATACATTTGTATTACCCTCTTCTTACTGTTTTAAAACTTTCCATTATTTAGATTTAGAAAAATGCCTTATACAGTAATAAACAATTCCAAAAGCAAAATACGCTATAGTGGCATTTCTATTGTAAAAATCAATACTATTAGAAAACAAATTTAATATTAAAGTTATTAAGAAAATTCCTCCCATAACAACCAATGTTTCTCTAAAATCATTTTTCATGTTATAACCTCCATAAAGTACAAAATAATCACGTGAAAATCTTCTGATTTGGAATAGTTTTCTTCTATTAGAAGCAACATCTTCCAAATAAGAATAAGTTCTTTAATAAAGCACCCTCTACTAACAACTTACCCGAATCATAATAGGTTAGACAAAATAAAATTTAAAATCATGATAAAAGTTTTATATTTCAGCAAAAATTAATATATCTATTTTAATTATTTTCATAATATTCTTAAATTTCTTGTGCAATCGTTTAAATGTTGTCTACATTTAGCTAATTTAAGACAAAAACACTTTACAGAAATGCCAAGTCTTGTTATACTAGATTAGAAAGAATATAACTTTCGCTGTTTAACTCATGCAATCTAGGAGATTGCAACCATCAAAGACCATTACACGAGTAATGGTTTTTTTTATTTATGTAAATACTTATTTACCATAAACTTTATATAGCTTTGATAAATAGCTTATTTTAAGTAAAGTAATAATATTATGAATTACTTTAGGAGGTTTTTTTGTTAAAAAATAAAAAAATAGCAATTATTTTTTCAATACTTGCAATGCTCTTGTGGGGTTCAGCCATCCCTACTATAAAAACTACCTATCTCGAACTAGGAATCGCAGGCTCTGATACAGGAGCAAAGATCTTAGTCGCTGGAATTAGATTTTTTATGGCTGGTATTATAACACTCATATACTTTTTGATATTTGATAGAAACTTTAAAGATTTTAAGAAGCTTAATTGGAAATTTGTCCTAGTTTTAGGTCTAATTCAAACAAGCATTCAATATCTTTTCTATTATATAGGATTGTCAAACACTTTCGGTGTCAAATCATCAATCATTCAAGCCGCTAACTCTTTTATAGTTGTAATATTTTCTGCTCTATTTCTACCAGAAGATAAGATTAACTCAAAAATGATTGCAGCCCTTGTTATTGGAACCATTGGCATTATTATAACAAATACTGGTAAACCTGTCGGTGGTGAGGCAATGAAGCTAACTGGTGAAGGTTTCATCCTAATATCAACTTCTATAAATGCCCTTTGCACGGTTCTAGTTAGAAAATACGGCAAGGGTCAAAATGGGTTCTTGCTAACAGGAATTCAATTTTTAGTAGGATCTATTATTCTAATTATAGTAGGATCAACCCTTGCTAAATCTAGTCTAAACTTTACTTTAAAAGCTGGAATACTTTTGGTATATGCTGCCTTCATATCAGCAACAGCATTTAGTATATGGACTCTAGTCCTACAACTACATTCAGCAAATGAATTTGGAATATACAAACTATTTATCCCACTATTCGGGTCTATCCTATCAGTTATAATTCTAGGAGAATCCTTTACAATGAGATTGGCACTAGGAATGATACTAGTCCTTTCTGCATCACTTATTTTAAATTTGAATAAGAAAAAAGTTTAAATAAAACTGGTAGCTTAAGAAATATCCTCATATTTAGGATAACTTTCAAATAAGCTACCAGCTTTTTTACCTTAATTCCATTATTTCTTCTATTTCATTTGGGTTTATTCCAACCATGGCTTCTCCTAGGTTCTTGCTTACTTCAAGTAAAACCTTAGGGTCGTCGTAGTTTTCTACAGCCTTTACTATGGCCTTGGCTCTTTTTTCTGGATCTCCAGATTTAAATATTCCTGATCCTACAAAGACTCCCTCTGCTCCTAATTGCCTCATTAAGGCAGCATCTGCTGGAGTTGCAACCCCACCGGCTGAAAAGTTTAAGACTGGAAGTTTCTTATTATCTCTTACATATTTTAAAAGATCATAATCTACTCCGAGATCTTTGGCCTTGGTGTAAAGAGCATCATCTCCTAGGGCAGATACTTCTGCTATTTGAGAGTTGATTGTTCTTAAATGTCTTACAGCCTGAACAACATCACCTGTTCCAGCCTCTCCCTTGGTTCTAATCATTGAGGCTCCCTCTTTGATTCTTCTTAAAGCCTCTGATAGGTTTCTTGCCCCACATACAAAAGGTGTTTTAAATTTAGTCTTATCAACATGGTTATCATCATCTGCAGGAGATAAAACTTCTGATTCATCTATGTAATCTACTCCTAGTGCCTCTAAGATTTGTGCTTCTACAAAATGTCCAATCCTAACCTTGGCCATAACTGGGATAGAAACCGCCTCTTGGATTTTAGCTATCATTTCTGGATCACTCATCCTGGATACGCCACCAGCTGCCCTAATGTCTGCAGGGACTCTTTCAAGAGCCATCACAGCAACAGCACCCGCCTCTTCAGCAATCTTTGCCTGCTCTGCATTTACAACATCCATTATTACTCCGCCCTTAAGGCTTTCATTTATTTTTAATATTTCTTTATCCATCATTTTTCCTTTCCTAAATAGCTTTTAACTTACATGAATATTATACAATACCTAGAGGCTTTTGTTAATTGTTTATCCACATACTAAGTATTTCTAAAATAGTTTCTTATAAATTAACAGAGCTTTAAGATTTATCCTTTACTTTTAATAGAGAATTTCAAATCATTTCCTTAGCCAGGTAATTTAATTTGACTTTTACCTTAGAATGATTATAATTATTATAGGCGGAGTGATAACGATTATTATAATTGTTTTAACTCCCAAGAACTACTAGAATTTTAAAGGAGAAAAAATATGGCTTTTATAGGAAGAACATTACCAGAATTTAGTCTAGATGCATACGATCCATCAAAGGATGAGTTTGTTACAGTAACAGATAAGGACCTTAAAGATAAGTGGACCGTACTTATTTTTTATCCAGCAGATTTTACTTTCGTATGTCCAACAGAGCTTGAAGACATGCAAGAATCATACAAAGAACTAAAAGATTTAGGAGCAGAAGTATACTCAGTATCAGTAGATACTCACTTTGTTCACAAGGCATGGCACGATGCTTCTGACGCAATAGGAAAGATTGAATACACCATGATTGGTGACTCAAATAAAGAACTTACAAGAGAACTTGACCTACTTGACGAATCAGGCAAGGCCCTAAGAGCAACTCTTGTAATAGATCCAGAAAACGTGATCCAAACTATCGAAATCAACGCTGACGGTATCGGTAGAAAGGCAAACGTAAATGTTAACAAGATTAAGGCTGCAAAATATGTAGCAGAACACCCAGGTGAAGCTTGTCCAGCTAAATGGGAAAGTGAAGAAGATGCTACTCTTACACCAGGACTTGACCTTGTAGGAAAAATCTAATATGTTAGATCAAAATCTAAAGAACCAGTTAGCCCAATATCTTGACTTACTAAAAACAGAGGTCACTATTGGGCTTTCTGTTGCTAATGACGAAAACTCAAAGAAAGTTAAAGAATTTATAGATGATGTGGCTAGTTTATCTGAAAAAATCAAAGTGGAAGAAAAGAAGTTAAAATATACTCCTTCCTTTGACCTAAAAGGTGACTTTGACCATGGAGAGATTATCTTTGCTGGTCTTCCTTTGGGTCATGAGTTTGCTTCCTTTGCCCTAGCCCTCCTTCAAGTGGGAGGCATAAGCCCAAAGGTAGATGATAAAACCATCCAAAGGATAAAATCCCTTGATGAAAGTATGGATTTTGAAACTGTAGTTTCCCTATCCTGCCACAATTGTCCTGATGTTGTCCAAGCTTTAAATATTATGGCTATAATTAATCCAAAGATTAACCACACCATGATAGAGGGTGGAATGTTTAAAGACCTTGCCGAAAGCCGTGAGGTCCTTGCAGTGCCAGCTATCTTTAAAGATGGCAACTTCTTTGAAGGTGGCAAGCAATCAATGGATAACCTTCTCGATCTTTTGGGAAGTGAGAAAGATACCAGTCATTTTGAAAACAAGGGAATCTTCGATGTCCTTGTGATCGGTGGAGGCCCTGCTGCTGCGACAGCTGGGATTTATGCAGCAAGAAAGGGACTAAAGACAGGAATTCTTGCAGATGAATTTGGTGGCCAGGTAAATGAAACCCTAGCTATAGAAAATATTCCTGGCTTTAAATATACAGAAGGCCCTGACTTTATGGTTCAGATGAAAGATCAAGTATCTTCCCTCGGTGTAGATATCATGACAGGAGCCCTAGCAAATGATATAAAAAGGCTTGAAAATGAGAAAGTAGTTGAGATTAGCCTAGATAATGATATTACTCTTAGGGCTAAGACTGTAATTTTAGCTACTGGAGCTAGGTGGAGACTGATAGGAATTCCTGGAGAAGTAGAATTTAGAAACAAGGGAGTGGCCTATTGTACCCACTGTGACGGACCTTTATTTAAAGATAAACCTGTAGCTGTTATTGGTGGAGGAAACTCAGGAGTAGAGGCTGCAATCGACCTTGCAGCAATGGCAAGTAAGGTTACAGTCCTAGAGTTTTTACCAGAACTTAAGGCAGATAAGATCCTTCAAGATAAGCTAAGAAGTCTTGAAAATGTCGAAATAATTACCAACGCCCAAACAACAGGCCTTTATGGAGATGGCAAGGTAGAAAACCTAGAATTTACAGACAGGGTATCTGGAGAGGAAAAAAATATCGATATAGACGGATGTTTCATCCAGGTTGGTCTTGTTCCAAATACAGAATGGCTTAAGGAAAGTGACCTAGACCTTAATAAATTTGGTGAAATCCCAACCAACAAGGATGGATCTACAAATATCGAGGGAGTTTTTGCAGCAGGAGATGCAACAGAAACTGCCTTCAAACAAATTGTCATTGCCGCAGGTACAGGAGCAACAGCAGCCCTTGGAGCCTTTAACTACTTGGTGGTAAACTAAAAACAAATATATCCTAAGCAAAAAACTACTAACTGGACTTGGTTAGTAGTTTTTTTATAAATTCTCTTAAATTTTACTAACTTGCATAACAAGTTAGTCTTATTCTCCAAGCTCTTTTTTGTAGGCTTTTATTAGGTCCTCTTCTCTTATGTCCCTTGCTCTTAATTCTAGGACAATTTTTCCCTTCTTTAACATAATAATCCTATCCGAATATCTTACTACATCTCTTAGGTTGTGGGAGATTAGTAGGGTTGTTATTTTTTCCTTATCTATGAGATTTCTCGTCATGTCCATTATATTTCTGCTTGTTTTCGGATCTAGGGCAGCTGTATGTTCATCTAATAAAAGTAAATCAGGTTTTTTGGCTGTTGCCATAAGAAGTGCCAGAGATTGCCTTTGTCCACCTGACAAGAGTCCTGTTTTGGTGTGAAGTTTATTTTCAAGTCCTAGTTTTAGTTTTTTAAGTCTTTCTATTACCTCTTTTTCATCAGTTAATTTTTTTAATGATTTTAGTCCAAACTTTCCGCCCTTTTTTAGAGCGAGAGCCATATTTTCATATATATCAAGGTTAGTGGCAACTCCGTCTTTGGGATCTTGGTTTACCTTGCCCATATATTTTGATCTTTTTTCTTCGCTAAGCTTAGATATATCTATCCCGTTTACTAAGATTTGACCCGAATCAAGGGGAAGGCTTCCGCTTATAAGGTTCATCAAAGTTGACTTGCCACAACCATTTGGCCCTATAATTGTTGTTGCTGTATTTTCTTCTACCTTTAGCGAAAAATTATTGAATATTGTATTTTCCTCACTTGTTCCTATGTTAAATGTTTTGGATATATTTTTAATTTCCAACATTTTTTACCATCCTTTTATAATTCCTAGACCCTAAATAGTTGTTGTAGGCAATAAATCCTATAACTATAAGTGCAGTTACAAGTTTTAAGTCGTTTGGATTTAGACCTAGATATATGGCTAAACCAGATATAAGTCTATAGATCAAAGCTCCAAGTATGGCTCTTGAAGTATCTTTTAATTTATCAGAAGATTTCATAATAGTATCTCCTATTATGATAGAAGCAAGTCCTGTAACTATCATTGCTGTTCCCATCTGGATATCAGCAAAGCCTTGGTAGTTTGCCATAAGTCCTCCACTCAAAGCTATAAGAGCATTTGATAAAACTAGACCTACCATTATATATGTGTCAGGATTCTTGCCAAGTTGTTTTACAAGCTTTCTATTGTTTCCAGTTATTTTTAAAAGATAACCAACTTCACTTTTTAGATAATAGTCGATAGCTATTTTAACCAAGATAGCAATTATCAAAAGAAATGACCACTTTGGTAGGTTAAAAAATATATCCGCTCTTCCTGCTAGGGTAATATTGCTTGCTCCACCTATTTTTAAGTTGATCGAATAAAGCATGGTTAAGGTTAATATTCCAGAAAGAAGTGGATCTACTTTTATCTTTTTGTAGAAAAAATATGTCAATAATCCTGCGAGTCCTCCACAAATGATAGCTCCCAAGATTCCAAGATACGGATTAAGTCCTTGTTGAATAAGAACTGCCGCAAGAAATGCCCCAAGAGGGTACGTTCCTTCTAGTGAAAGATCATAATATTTTAAGTATTTGTAAGTAAGCATGTATCCCATAGCAAGTATTGAAAATATCAATCCAACTTCTATAGAAGAAAGCATACTTGATAATAAGCCAGTCATTTTCTCTCCTTAATCAATCTTCTCTGCGTTTTTTATAATTTCATTTTCTAAATCAAGTCCCAGGGTCTTTGCTGTATTTGTATTTACTAGAGTTGTAAGGCTATCTGCTTTTTCATATGGAAGATCTTTAATACTTTTATTATTTTTAAGTATTTCAACTGCCATAGCTCCCGCTTGATCTCCTAGTTTTTTATAATTTACTCCCTCACTTATCAAGGCTCCGTTTCTTACACTTCCCTCATCATAAGCGATTGACGGAATCTTATCTTTTGCCAAGGCTTCGCTAATAACTGGCATTGCATTTACAACTACATTATCAGTTACTGTAACCATAGCATCGATTTTACTCTTTAAGCTAGTTATGGCTTGAGGAATATCATTGATAGATGAAACACCTTGTTTTTCAAGATTTAGTCCTCTATCTATTAGGGCTTTTTCTAAAGCTTCAACTTGGACATTTGAATTTTGCTCGTTTGTATTATACATTGTTCCAAAAGTTTTAGTTTCTGGATACAATTTCAAAAAATCATCTATTAGTTTTCCTGCCTCAACATAATCAGATACGCCAGTGATATTTTCACCTGTTAGCCCTGCTCCCTCAGGGTCTGTTACAGCTGCAAAAAGGATTGGTTTATCTTTTATTGTATTAGCTACCCCTTGGGCTGCTGGAGTTCCTATGGTATAGATTAAGTCTGCTTTTTTGTTTTTCATATCACTTGCAAACTGAGGGATAAGGGATAGATCTCCATTTACCCTTTGGTCAATTAACTTGTAGTTTATATTTTCACTATCAAGTTTTTCGATAAATCCTTCTCTTGCAGCATCTAAGGCTGGATGATCTGCCACTTGTACTATTCCTATAGTAAGTTCGGCTTCTGTTTTGTCATTAGAAGCTTTCTCGCAAGATGCTAATAATAAACAAGTAAGTCCTAGTCCTAACAATTTCTTTAAAGTTTTTTTCATAATTTTCTCCTTGTATGTATTAGATAGAAGTAATTTTTAGTGAAATAAAAAACTCGCCCTACATAGGACGAGTGAGATTCGTGGTACCACCTAATTTTATAACCCAAAAAGATTACCTTAACAAGAGTCTATCAACTCCTTGCTTCAGATAACGGAAGCTTCCGTAATAGCTTACTAAGTTCGGCTATTCTGCCTACAGAGGGAATAAGTAAATAATCCTTATAAGACTTGCACCAACCGTCTATTCTCTACAATAAGTCATATAAACTGTCTTTCTGTAATCACATTTTCTCTTTAACTAGATAATACAACCTTTCAAAATATTTGTCAAATATTTTTGCTTTTTTATTTATTTTTATTAATAAAACTTATTTTATAACAACCTTAATCAGCCCTCAAGGTAGCATATAATATCGCCTTTACTGCAGGTATTCTATTTTCTGTTTGGTCAAATACCATAGATTTAGCTGATCTAAATACTTTATCAGTCACTTCCATTCCATCAAAATCCATATCATTTGGTAATTGGTCTAGCACTTTTTGGGCAAGCTTTGATTTTTTATCATGAAAAGCTGGCAAGCAATGCATAAATATAGAATTGTCCTTAGTTTTCTCCATAACTTTATCATCTACTCTGTAAGGATAAAGCTTGTAAATCCTATCTATTGGAACCTTATCAATCTCAGTTAGAGCTATCCACATATCAGTATAGATTATATCCGCTCCTTTGATGGCTGAGTCTAAATCTTCTGTGTAGGTCACCGAAGACTTGTTATCTTTGGCAAAATCTTTGGATAAGTCTATGAAATCTTTTTTTGGAAAGTATTCTTTAGGTCCACAGGCAGTGAAGTTAATACCTAACTTTGCACAAGTTATGGCTAGGGAGTTTGGCATGATATCTCCAGGATAACCCAAATAAACTAAATTGAGTCCACGAAGATAGCCAAATTTCTCCTTTATAGTTAGCATATCTGATATCATCTGACTTGGGTGGGTCTTTTCTGTCATAGCATTATAAATTGGAACTTCTGTCATATTTACTAATTTTTCTAGCATATCTTGCTTGTTGCCACGATAAACTATCCCATCATAATAACGGTCGAATACATTTATACTGTCTTCTATAGATTCCTTAGCTCCAAGTTTGCTTGTCTCAGAATCTATCAAACTCACTCCCATACCCAAATCAAAGGCAGCAACTTCAAAGGAAGTTCTAGTTCTGGTAGAAGCTTCTTCAAATAAAAGGATTAGGTTTTGTCCTTCCAAAAATTTGTGAGGCTTTTTTTCCTTTTTTAGTCTTTTAAAATCACTTGCCAAATCTATTAAATAAAGAATCTCCTCTTCTGTAAAATCTTGCATAGCTAGTAGATTTCTATTTCTTAAATCAATTTCCATTTCTTTCTCCTTTGTAATAATATACCATATTTTATATATTATATTAAAGAAAAAGACCTCATCTAAGTGAGGTCAATGTCTATATGTTATTTTAGTATTTCCTCTACTATTGGAATTGGAGCTACCTTTTTATCTGTAAATGATAGGGTGTTGTAGAAATCTTCTATCCATTCGTCTGTAAGCTCTTCGTCGTGATATACTGTACAAAGTAAGTCGCCTTTTTTGACGTAATCACCTTTCTTAGCATTCATCTCAAGACCAACAGCGTAGTTTATTGGGTCAGTTTTCTTAGCTCTTCCAGCACCAAGTTTCATAGCTTGGATACCAAGACCCTTAGAGTGAATATTTTCAATATATCCTTCTTCTCTAGCTAACATTTCTGTCTTATGTTTTGCTTGTGGCAATAGGTCTGTATTTCTAATTTGTTCTACATTTCCACCTTGATATTCAACCATTTTTTCAAGTTTTTCATAAGCTTTGCCAGATTTAACAGCTTCTTCTAACATAGCTCTAGCTTCTTCTTTAGTTTCTGCTTTGCCTGCTTGCATTAGCATAATTTCTCCTGCACACATACAAAGTTCAGTAAAGTCCTTTGGACCTTCTCCTTTTACAGTTTCTATAGCTTCTCTTACTTCTAATGCGTTTCCTATAGTGTTTCCTAGAGGTTGATTCATGTCAGTAATCATTGCCATAGTATTTTTACCAAGTTTATTTCCTATTGAAATCATTGCTGTAGCAAGCTTTCTAGCATCTTCTACTGTATGCATAAAAGCACCTTCTCCATATTTTACATCAAGTAAGATTGTATCTGATCCTGATGCAAGCTTTTTGGACATGATTGATGATGCGATTAGTGGAATAGAATCTACTGTTGCTGTTACATCTCTTAGGGCATAAAGCTTTTTGTCAGCTGGAACCAAATCTCCTGTTTGACCGATTATAGCAAGACCTATTTCATTTACTTGTTTTTTGAATTCTTCTTCTGTTAGGGCTATGTTAAATCCTTCTATAGATTCTAGTTTATCAAGAGTTCCACCAGTGTGTCCTAGTCCTCTACCACTCATTTTTGCAAGTTTTAATCCGCAAGCAGCAACCATAGCACCTAGAGCCATTGATGTTTTATCTCCTACTCCTCCTGTTGAGTGCTTGTCAGATTTGATTCCTTCTATATCTGATAGGTCAATCACATCTCCAGAATGCATCATTGCTTCCGCAAGTTTTGCTGTTTCATGCTCTGTCATTCCATTTAGTCTAATAGCCATAAGTAAAGATGCTATTTGATAATCTTCTATGGAATCATCTGTAACTCCATCTATAAAAAATTGAATTTCTTCGTCTGTTAGTTCTTCTTTGTTTTTCTTTTTTTCAATAATATCTATAAATCTCATTTTCTTCTCCTTATTTTAGAATAACAACCAAATACCAACTATTAATGCTGATAGTACGCTAACACAGAAACCTGCAAACATTGCTCTCATGGCAAGTTTTGCAAGGACTGGTCTTTTTTCTGGACACAATACTGATATTCCTGATATACAAATTCCTATAGAACTTACATTGGCAAATCCTGCAAGAGAAACTGCAAGCATCATACCTGTTCTTTCTGTCATTGATGCTAACATTGGTCCTAATTTTCCGAAAGCTACGAATTCGTTAAGGATTAATTTTGACCCTAAAAGCTCTCCTGCTGTTAATACTTCTTTACCCTCAAGTCCCATTAGATAACCCATTGGGGCAAATACATATGATAAAATTGTTTCAAGGGATATGTTAAATATGCCAAGTATACCATTTATCAAAGCTACTATGGAAATGATAGCTATAAGACTGGCACCAATTGCCATAGCCATATTCATTCCGTCTAGGGCACCACTTGCTAGGGCATCTAGGACATTTTCGTTATCTCCTTTTCTATCCATCTTAACTTCTCCAAGTTCTTGGATTTTTTCAGTTTGTGGACAAACGATTTTCGATAATAAAATAGATCCTACTGGAACCATCGTTGATGCAATTAGTAAATATTCCATTGGAATTCCCAAGGCAACATATCCAGCTATAATAGATACTGACATAGATCCCATACCTGATACTAAAACTAGCATAACTTCACTTTCAGTCATGAAATTAAGATATTTTGCAACCAGTATTGGTGAGTCTGTTTGACCTAAGAACATATTAGCTACTGCTACAAATGATTCAACTTCTGAGGTCTTAAATAGCTTTCCTATAACCCAACCTATCTTTGATACTACAAATCCCAATATTCCTGTGTAGAATAATACTGCTACCAAAGCTGAGATAAATACAATGTTTGTCAAAGTTTGAAAGGCAAATATAAATCCGGTTGGGGCAGCTGGATCTCCCAAAGATCCAAAGACAAATTGGATACCTTCGCTACCATAAGATAGAACTTTCTCAACGCCTGTACTTACTGCTGCTATAGCTTTCCTACCTTGAGGCAACTTTACAAGAAGGCCCGCTATAATAAACTGAGCAAGTAAGGTAGTAAAGATTCTCTTTACATTTACAGCCTTCCTATTCATTGATATCGCAAACATGAAAGCGATAACAACAACTATCCCAAGAAGGTTTAACACTAACTTCATATAGATCTCCTATTTTCTAACTTCTCTATAAAAACTTGTTCCTGGTATTGAACTCTCTATGCCAAATATATCGGCAACAGTCTTTCCAATATCCGCAAAAGTATTTCTTGTCTTTAGATCAACACCAGCTTTAATCTTATCACCAAATATTATCATAGGAACATATTCTCTGGAGTGATCTGTAGATTCTGTTGATGGGTCACAACCGTGGTCTGCTGTAATAATTACTATGTCATCTTCTCTAAGTTTATCCATCATTTGACCTAATTGCTTGTCAAACTCACTAGCTGCATTTGCATAGCCATCGACATCATTTCTATGACCATAAATCATATCGAAGTCAACCAAGTTTACAAAGCACAAACCGTTGAAATCCTTATCACATAGGTCAAGAGTTATGTTCATTCCGTCGATATTATCTTCCATCTTGTAACTTTCTTCAACAGATTTTCCTGCAAATATATCGTAGATCTTTCCTACTCCAATTGAGTCAAAACCATTTTTCACTAAATCATCCATTACAATTGGACCTGTTGGATCAAGGGCGTAATCATGTCTGTTTCTAGTTCTTTCAAAAGATCCTTCTTTTCCAACAAATGGTCTTGCTATAACTCTTCCTACAGCAAGATCTCCTTGTAGCATCTCTCTTGCAATCTCACAACAACGATATAATTCTTCAAGGCTTACTACATCTTCATGGCCTGCTACTTGGAAAACTGAATCTGCAGATGTATATACTATCAAAGCCCCAGTTTCTAGATGTTCTTTTCCATAATCTTTTATAACTTCTGTTCCAGAGTATGGTTTATTGCAAAGAATTTTTCTGCCTACTCTTTCTGAGTATTCTTCCAAGAAATCTTCTGGGAATCCATTAGGGAAAGTTGGGAATGGCTTTTCAGAAATTATTCCTGCCATTTCCCAATGACCTGTAGTTGTATCTTTCCCATTTGAACTTTCAGCAAGTCTTGCAAAAGAAGCTTGAGGATTTTCTACGCCTTCCTTACAATCAACTCCTTCTATATTGAAAAGACCAAGCTTTTCTAAGTTTGGAGTGTCATACTTTTCGCTTTTAACAATTGCAGCTAAAGTACTACTACCTTCATCTCCATACTTTTTTGCATCAGGCATCTCGCCTATTCCAAAACTATCTAAAACTATTAAAAATACTCTCTTCTTATTTTCCATGGCAAATCCTTAATAATCTGATTTATTTTCTTCGCCCTTTAGCATCTTGATTGCAGAGCTTGTTCCAATTCTATCGCAGCCTGCTTCGATGAAGGCTATCAAATCTTCTTTTGTTCTAACTCCACCAGCTGCTTTAATTTTAACATTTTCTCCGATGTTATCTTTAAATAGGATTACATCTTCCATCCTAGCTCCGTCTGTACCAAAGCCTGTAGATGTTTTAATATAGTCAGCACCTGCATTAGTTACTGCCTTACACATGGCTATTTTCTCTTCTTCTGTTAGATAACAAGTTTCAACAATAACCTTTAAAATTCTTTCTCCAACAGCTTCTTTTATAGCTCTAATCTCTTCTTCAACCTTTTCGTAGTCGCCATTTTTAACATCAGAAATATTTACAACCATATCAATTTCGCTTGCTCCATATTCTATGGCCTTTTTAGCTTCTACTATCTTTGACTCTGTAAGATTGTATCCTAGAGGAAATCCGATTACTGTGCAGATTGTTAGCTTATCACCGTATTTTTTGTTAATTCTTTCGATGTATGATTGAGGAACACAAACAGATGCAGTCTTGTATTCTACAGCCTCATCACATAGTTTTTCTATATCTTCCCATGTAGAAAAAGGTTTTAGTAATGTGTGATCAATATGAGCATAAATTTCTTTATTTTCCATAATAACTCCTTATAACCCTTTGTGAAAGGTTTTCCTTATTGTCTAGACATTTCGTTTCTTTTGTTATTTTTATTCTACAACAATTATGTTAATATGTCAACATAAAATGTTATAATTTTACCATTATTTTCTTAAAATAGCTTCTAGCCCTTAATTTATCAGATATTTATGGTACAATTAAGCTAAAGGTGGTTGGAGTATATGGCTAAAAAAGACGAAAGATTAAATAAAATAATAAGCATAGTCAAGAATAAAAACGGGTCTTCCATCAAGGAATTGGCAAGCGACCTGTCAGTCTCTGAGATGACTATAAGAAGGGATATAAAGATTCTTGAAGACAATAACATTATAGAGGTTTACCATGGGGCTGTTGTTTATAACCCTTCCTTGGATAACCCGACTCTCTCCCAAACTGAGCCGGACTATGACTTAGATCAGAATTTGAAATTAAACAATAGGCAAAAGGATTTGATTGGAAGAAGGGCTTCTAGTTTAATTAACGATGGAGATATTGTAATAATAGATACTGGAACTACTACTGATAAGCTTTCTAAGTATATCTCTAATGATATTTCTTCAACTTGTCTTGTTTTCTCATCAAATAACTTCCTGAATTTGATGTATAAGGATAATATCGACCTAATCCTTGCGGGAGGATTTTTCCACAGGAATACAGGGATGTTCGAATCACAAGCAAGCCTTAATGTTATAGAAAACACAAGAGCCAACAAAGTCTTCTTATCAGCAGCCGGAGTACATAAAAATTTGGGCATAACTTGTTCCAACTCCTACGAGTTAGCCACTAAGAAGCTAATTATTAAAAATTCTCTAGAGGTTATTTTGCTTGTAGATTCAAGCAAGTTCGATGCTGTAAAGGCTGTTCATTTTTGTGAGCTTGATGATATAGATATTGTTGTAACTGATAAAAATATAAGTAGAGATTGGCTTAGCTATTTAGAAGAAAAAAATATAAAAGTGATAATAGCTGATAAATAAAAGGCAGTGCTTAGGGTCTTTCTATAAACCTTAGGCACCGTCTTTTTTTGTTTATTAAATTTTATAATCTTTCATGTTCTTGCCAGCAATCATAACTGTCGATAGGTTGTGAAGGAGTGAAGAACTTGTATTTGACAAAATTCCTAGAACTCCTAAGATTATAAGGCTTGAGTTAATGGATACAATCTGCTTGTAGTCAGTTTTTATCCTTTTATCCATAGCCTTTGATAGTTTTACAACATCAACTAGGCCTTCTAGGCTGTCGCTTCCTATGGATATGTCAGAGATTTCTTTGGCTATATCAGCTCCCTGGTGCATTGATATGCCGACGTCTGAACTTGATAGGGCTACAGAATCATTTATTCCGTCTCCTATCATGACAACAGTCCTTCCCTTATCTTTCTCATCTATCACATATTTTTGTTTATCTTCCGGTAGAACTTGGGACTTGTAATAGTCAAGGCCTAGCTTTTCAGCTACACTCCTTGCTGCATTTTCTGCATCTCCTGTAAGCATGGCTATGTTATCGAAAGATAAGTCTCTAAGGTATTCCACCATGTCCTTGGCTTCTTCCCTTAGGGGATCTTCAATACAGATTACTGCTATAAGTCTATCGGCAAAGGCCATATAGAGAAGTGAATAATCTTCTTTGAGCCTATCAATTATATCCCTAGTCTCATCGTCTATTTCGACTCCCTCATCATCCAAAATAAAGTGTTCTGATCCAATCATAGCTACCTTGTCTACTATAGTAGTCTTTATACCATGAGCTACTATATATTCAGGCTTGGAGTGCATCTCTTCGTGTTTTAAATCCCTTGCCCTAGCAGCTTCTACTACAGCACTTGCTATAGAGTGTGGGAAGTGCTCTTCAAGACAAGCGGCGATTCTTAGACATTCATTTTCCTCGATATCATCAAGGGCAATAACTTTAGCAACCCTTGGTTCAGACTTAGTTAGGGTACCAGTCTTGTCGAAGACAATGGTGTTAGCCTTAGATAAGTTTTCTAAGTATTTTCCTCCCTTAACCAAGACTTTCTTTTCAGATGCTTGGCTAATCGCCTTCATTATAGCTATAGGAATAGTAAGTTTTAGGGCACATGAGAAATCTACCATCAAGAACGACTTGGCCTTTTCTAAGTTTCTTGTAAGAAGATAGGTAAGTCCTGCTCCTACGAAAGAGTACTTAACTAGGCTATCAGCCATATTCTCTGCATTTTTCTGAGCCAAAGACTTGTTCTTTTCGCTATCTGAAATAAGCTCAATAATATGGCTTAACCTAGATTCATCGTACTTTTTCTTGGTTTCAACGATGATTGCTCCCTCTTCGAGGGCAGTTCCTGCAAAGACTATAGATCCCTCTGATTTCTTGACAGGATTAGACTCTCCTGTAAAAGAAGATTCGTTGACCATGGCAACACCCTTGATGACCTTGCCATCTACAGGAATTAAGTTACCCATCTCAACTTCTATTAAATCTCCTTCTTCAACTTCCTTGATATTTTTGATAATCTTCTCACCATTTTCGATTACAAACACATTATCAACATTTAAGGCAAGGGAATGAGCTAAGTCTTCTTGGGATTTCTTCATGGTGTAATCTTCAAGTTTTTCACCAAGGCCCAATAGGAACATTATGTTTGCGGCATCGCCAAACTGTCTTGTTGCAAGAGAGATTGAAATTGCAGTCGCATCCAAGACTTCTACATTTACCTTTCTCTTAATCAAAGACTTAACTCCAGCTTTGATAAATGGATAGGCCCTAAAGAATAGACTTATGGTTCCTAAAGGCTGAGGTAGGATATATTTAAAAAATATCCTAGTATACATGGCATCTCTTAAAATATGGAAGATGTCATTTTCTGATTGAGCCTCAAAGTCTACTCTTTCTATAGAGGTTTCCTCAATAGTCTTTAGGTCTAGGTCAAGGATTGCCCTAGCTATTTGAGGAATAAATCTCTCCTCGTAATTTACCGTGATGGACTTTGTGAGTATCGACACCCTACAAGACTTGACGCCTTCGATTTCTTCGATGCGATATTTTAGCTTATTTAAATTTTCCTCTTTGATATAATCTTCATAGGTGAAACGGCTTCTGCCTTCGATTCTATGAGCAATAGAGGCTCTCATTACTTATTTTCTTCCTCAGAAGTTTCTTCTTCGCATCCACACTCGCATTCGCAAGCTACTTTGTTAATATCTTGTTCAGCTTCTTTTTTTGCTTCTTCAGCTTCTTCCTTAGCCTTTACTTCCTTAGCTTCTGCTAGGACATCTTCTGCTGAAACTCTGATAGATTCAATAGTTTTATCGATAGATTCCTTTACCTTTAGTCCTCCAACAACTGTGTTAACTGTTGCTTTTTTGGCAAGTTTTGAGTTGAGAACTTTTCCTCCAACTAATCCTACCAATAATCCTGCTCCAACGCTTAATGCTTTCTTTTCTAACATGAATTCCTCCTTAAATTTTTAGGCTTTAATATCTTAACGAAAGTTTTACCTTAGCTTTGACCTAAAGCCTTTACTATGATTCAATTATACTCTTATTATTTAATTTTGAATAGAGGGTTTTCTAATTTTAAAACAATTCTTACTTTCCATCGATTACAGTATCTGAAAATCCAATCATTAAATTCAAATCAGAATTTTCTATTTGTAGAATTCCGTATTCTACTAGGCTTACTTCCGGATTATCCTTATATCTTTTATCGGGGCTTCCATCTTTGTTGGCGTGTTTATAAGTTTTTTCTAAGATTGTTGCATCTTTGGCGATTTCCCCTTCTTCCTTAAAGTCTTCTGCCCTAAGATCTACTTTTAGATCCTTGTAGTCAATAGCCTTAAGGTCTTTGTTTTTCTGAAGTAGAAGGGCATCTGGCAAGAAGCTTATCATTATATCATCCGTCTTGAGGCTTATTATCTCTACATTTGTATCTATTCCATTAGGAAGTCCCTTCACTATTCTTAGGGGGCTCCTATCTAGGATTAGATCATTTTCTAGATCATTTATTAGAAAGACTTCATCACTTTCTAATATCCCTGCCAAAAGCTTATTGCTAAGGTCGTATTCTTCCTTGGATCCGTCTTCGAAGTCATATTCTAGGCTTACTGGTTCTGGATTTTTCTTATAGAAATAAAGAATAGCACCTATTATTGTAAGGCCTATGAGTAAGGGATTTATGAAAAATAAAAATATTCCTGCAACAGAAAGAATAAGGCCGACAAGCTTGTAGGGTCTTTCTTCCTTTCTACTTTCTAGGACATCTTCTAGGGCAGTTGACTTGATGTTTTTAAAGTCAATAGTTGATGTTTTATTTATTATTTTTCCTTCTTTGTTTTTGTTTTCTTCTGTATGATTTTTCCCTAAATCATTTAGGGGATTTTTGAATTCTTTCTGATAGGATAGGCCTGTTCCGGGGATATAGGCCGTTCCCCTGATATTTCCCTTGGCTGTTTTTGTTATCCTAAAGCCTTTTCCGCCCCAAGAAAACCCAGGACCAGTCTTAGACATATTTATCCTAAAACCCTTACCTAAATTTATACTTTTTCTAAATCTAACTCCCATAATATCATCCTTTCATAAGTATTATATCATAAGAAAAATATTTTTAGGCAAAGAAAAACTGCTAGGTTATACCCAGCAGTTTTAATTTTTCTATTATTTTAGTGTTGCATACATTATAGCTTTGATTGTATGCATTCTGTTTTCAGCTTCATCAAATACTTTAGATTTGTGTGATAAAAATACATCTTCTGTAACTTCCATACCGTTTAGTTCGTATTTGTCGCCGAATTTATCATAGATCTCTTTACCAACTGTTGTGTTTAAGTCGTGGAAAGATGGTAGGCAGTGCATGAAGATTGTATCTTCTTTAGCATTGTCCATTACCTTTTGGTTAACTTGGAATGGGTGAAGTTGTTCGATTCTATCAGCCCAAACTTCTTCTGGTTCTCCCATTGATACCCAAATATCTGTGTAAATTACATCAGCATCTTTTGTGCTTGCCATTACATCTTCGCTAAATTCAACTTTTGAACCGTGTTTTTTAGCAAATTCTCTAGCTAGTTCTTGAACATCTTCTTCTGGCCATAGGTCTTTTGGTCCACAACCGATGAAGTTGATACCAAGTTTTGCACATGTTACTGCTAGGGAGTTACCCATATTGTTTCTGCAATCGCCCATATATACAAAGTTTAGACCACGAAGGCGTCCAAAGTTTTCTTTGATTGTAAGCATATCAGCGATCATTTGAGTTGGATGCCATTTGTCTGTTAGACCATTCCATACTGGAACTCCTGCATTATCAGCTAACTCTTCTACTAAATCTTGTCTAAATCCTCTATATTCGATACCATCGTAGAATCTACCTAAAACTTTTGCAGTATCAGCTATTGATTCTTTCTTACCCATTTGGCTTGAACCTGGATCTAGATATGTTACTCCCATACCAAGGTCCATACCAGCAACTTCGAATGAGCATCTTGTTCTTGTTGATGTTTTTTCGAATAATAATACTATGTTTTTACCTTGTAGATAGTTGTGTGGTGTTCCTGTTAATTTTAAGTTTTTAAACTCTTCTGATAGTTTGATTAAGTATAAAACTTCATCTTCTGTAAAATCTTTAATAGCTAATAAATTGCGTCCTCTTAAGTTAACTCCCATTTTAATCTCCTTATTTTTTTATTTTACATAATGCTAAAGGAAAAATTATCATCCTCTAACATAATTGTAAGCACGTTTGTACTATCCAAGTCATCTTGTAAGATTTTTCTAGAAACCATGGTTACTATCTTATCATCAACCACTCTTCTAATCTCTCTAGCCCCAAATTCTTCATAATCTGAGAGGTCTACTATTTTTTCGATGACTTCATTTGTGTAGGCAAAGTTTACTCCAATTTCCCTAAAGTCATTTTTAACTTCTGCAAGGTAAATCTTTGTGATTTCCATAAGATCTTCATAAGATAAGGTATTAAACTTAACTATTGCATCAAGCCTATTTATAAATTCAGGCTTAAAGTATTGGTAAAGTTCATGCTTATATAGATTACTATCATCTTCCCTAGCCAATATATTAGATGTCAAAATTATAATAGTATTGGTAAAGTCTATGGTTATGCCTCTATTATCAGTCAGCCTTCCCTCATCGAGTATTTGAAGAAGAATATCAAAAATCTGCTTGTTAGCCTTTTCTATCTCATCAAATAGAATTACCGAATAAGGATTTATTCTTACTTTTTCAGTAAGCTGGCCACCTTCTTCATAACCGACAAATCCTGGAGGAGCTCCAATAAACTTAGTTGTGGAATTTGAATCCATATACTCACTCATGTCAAATCTTATTAGGCTTTCTTCCCCTTCGTAGAGGGTATCAGCCAGAACCTTTGCCAAATAGGTCTTACCAAGTCCTGTATTTCCTGTAAAAAGAAATGTCCCTATTGGCTTGTGCCTATTTTTCATGCCAACAGCCGTTCTTATTATTGCATTTGATATCTTTTCTACGGCTTCTTGTTGACCTATTACTTTTTTACCCAGAGCCTTGTCTATATTTAAGATTTTTTCCTTCCTATCTTGATTCAAATCCTCTACTGGTATCTTAGTTATCCTAGATATCAGCGTTTTGATATGATTTTCTTCAAGTTTTTCTATTTTGACAAATTCGTATTTCTTGTTTAGGTAGGATTTCTCTTCTTTTCTAAGCTCCGGAAGTTTTACCTTAGTAATTTTAGTATATTCCTCGAATTTATATTCATTTAGTAATCTTTTTTTGATAAATTCAAGCTCTCTTATATCGCTTCTTATCCTTCTTAGATCTTTTAGATTTTCTGTTTCTTCTTGTTTTATTTCTAGATTCTTATCGTAAAGCTTCTTTAGCTCATTTAACTTGTTTTTATTCTTATCGTCATCTTCAAGCTGTAGGCTTTCTTCCAATTCTAGAATATCTTCTCTTAAATCATCAAGACTATCCGGCGTATTTTCAAGCTTATTTTTAAGCATTGATGCCGCCTCATCCATAAGGTCTATTGCCTTATCAGGTAGCTTTCTGTCAGTTATATATCTATCGGATAGATCTACACAAGCCTTTATCGCCTCATCTGTTATTATAAGATTGTGAAAATTCTCGTAGTTAGTCTTTATTCCACGAAGAATATCATAAGATTCCTCGATACTTGGCTCTTTTATCAAAATCTTCTGGAAACGGCGTTCAAGTGCTCCGTCTTTTTCTATATGAGACCTGTATTCAGCAACAGTTGTCGCTCCTATTATAGTTACTTCTCCTCTGGATAGCTTTGGTTTTATGATATTTGAAATATCAATTCCACCTGAAGAGCTTCCTGCTCCAACTATTGTATGAATCTCATCAATAAATAGGATGATTTTTCCTTCAAACGAGGTTACTATGTCCATCAAATCTTTAACTCTTGATTCAAATTCACCTCTTAGACCAGTACCTGCCAATACACTTGATATATTTAGTGAAAATATTATCTTATCTTTTAGAAAATCTACCACATCTCCTTGGGCGATCTTTAGAGCTAGTCCCTCTACAACTGCAGATTTACCAACTCCAGGCTCGCCTATTAGGATAGGGTTGTTTTTTATCCTTCTTGTTAGAATTTCAGATAATCTATCTACTTCATAATCCATGCCTATAACTGGATCAATTTTACCTTCTTTAGCTCTTTTGGTAAGGTCTATCCCATATTTATCAATTAGATCTCCTATTTTTTCGCTAAATCGTTCGCTAGTTTCTACTTCCTTTTCTTTGTTTACAAGATATTCTTCACATTTTTCTTGCCTTAGGCCAACTTTTTCTAGGATATGTTTGCTAGTAGTCTTGCCTAGGTCAAAGAAAGCTAGAAATAGATGGCTTGTAGTTATTTTCTCAGCGTATCTTTTCTTGGCATTTTCTTTGGCAATTAGCAAGGCACGTTGGTAATCTCTCGAAAAATAAAGCTTGCTAAGTCCATCATTTGACCTTAATTTTCCTATAGCTTTTGTTATTTCATCAGCTAAGTTATCTTTATCTACAGAAAATTCCTCAAGCATTGTATCTAGGACATGATTTTCTTGATCTGTTACAGACTTTAGTAGATGAAGGTCTGTTACTTCTTGATTTTTATTGAGGAGGGCGAGGTTTCTGGCTTCCTTAATCGCCATTGATGCCTTTAGTGAATATATATCTTTCATTGACCCTCCTTATATCTTTTACTTAACTATTTTTGTTCCTACTTTTCCTTCTAATCCATCCAAAGCTTTGTCTAGTGAAGTGATTATTGCTTCACCTTCTGGATTTTCTTCTAAGAATTTAAGACAAGCTTCTATTTTTGGTAACATAGATCCCTTAGCAAATTGGCCTTCTTCTATATATTTCTTGGCTTCATCTACGCTAATTTCTCTAAGTTCCTCTTGGTTTTCCTTTCCAAAATTGATATATACACTATCAACTGCAGTTAGGATTAAAAGTTTATCTGCATTTATATCTGCTGATATTTTACTTGCAACAAAATCTTTATCAATTACAGCATCAACTCCAACAATAGTACCATCTTCATCAAATACTGGAATTCCACCACCGCCACCTGTAACTACAGCTGTATTATTTTCTAGCAAAGTTTTTAGGGTTTCTATTTCCTTTAACCTAACTGGTTTTGGACTTGCAACTACTCTTCTATAGCCTCTGCCTGCATCTTCTTTGAAAGTATAACCGTCTTCTTTTTCGATTCTTTCTGCTTCTTCTTTGCTATAGAATGTTCCTATTGGCTTAGTTGGATCTTTGAAGGCTGGGTCGTTCTTATCAACTTCTACTTGGCTAACTATTGTCACAACCTTCTTGTCGATCTTTCTTTTCTCAACTTCATTTTCAATTGCTTGTTGAAGGTGATAACCTATATAACCTTGGCTTAAGGCAACACATTCTACCAAAGGAAATTCTGGTATGCTTGTATCAATCTCACTTGCCTTAGATAATCCTAGGTTTATTACACCAACTTGTGGTCCATTTCCATGAACTATGGCTACATTTTCATAATTTTCTATAATATCTGCCAAGGCCTTAGAAGATCCCTTTACTGCCTCTAATTGCTCTTTTGGACTATTTCCTAGGGCGTTTCCACCCAATGCTACTACTATTGTCTTCATCTATGCTCCTTTCTCAAAAATGATGGTTTGTGTAAATTTTCTTTATTTCTTATTTTTTTGATCTAGCTTATAATAATTCTCTCCATTAAAGAATTCTTTCTTAATATCTTTTATCTCTCCGCTCATAGCTATAAGTCCTATCATATTAGGTATTACTACAAGTCCTAATGTAAAGTCTAAGAATACTCCAGCCTTTTCGAAAGATACAAATATTCCAAGAAGAATCATAAGTGATGCTACAACTCTCATTATCTTACCAACCTTAGTACCAAATAGATATTCAGCTTGTTTTTCACAATAAAATACTATTACTATAATTGTTGATAATACAAATAAGAATAAGCTTATTGATATTATGATTGATCCCGCTTGACCAAATATAGTGTTAAATGCTCTTTCAACTGCTACCGGTGCTAATTGATCGCTTTCTGCTTGGCTTAGACCTGGTTGCCATACTCCTGATAAAAGAACTGTTAGGGCTGATATTGTACAGACTATAATTGTATCTGCAAATACTTCAAATACTCCCCACAAACCTTGTCTTGCTGGATGATCTGTGGTAGCTGCAGCATGACCATATCCTGCAGAACCCATACCAGCTTCGTTAGAATAAACACCACGAGCAACACCCATAGATATTACCTTAGATAAAGCAGCTCCACCAACTCCTCCAGCAACTGCTTTTGGATTGAAGGCACCTTTGAAAATATATCCAAGGACTCTTGGCACATCACCTATGTGCATAATAATTATGATTATACCAAAAAGTATATATAAAGCTGCCATTATTGGAACTAGTTTTTCTGTAACTCTACCAATTTGTTTTACTCCACCAAACACTACAATTGAAACAATTATAAAAATAACTATGATAGCAATTGTTTTGATAATGTTTTCGTTTAAGTTAGTTGCAGCAAATACATTTTTAACAGGATTTGCTGCTGATAGAGTTTGAAGAGTAATTGATGGAAGGATTTCAATCATAAAGAAGAAAGCTGCCAAAGCTCCCATAGCCTTACCAAGACCACCCTTTAGTCCGTTCTTTAACATATAAGAACATCCACCAACGAAGTCTCCATCTTCATTCTTCTCCCTATATTTTATAGATAGAGCAACTTCTGCAAACTTTGTTCCTTGACCAATTATTGCAGCTATCCACATCCAGAATACAGCTCCTGGACCTGCTGCAAATATAATAGTTGGAGCGACAACTATGTTTGCTGCTCCAATTGATGAAGCAAGAGCTGTGGTCATGGCTTGGAAGGCAGAAACTGTACCAGATCCTTCTTCATTTTTAGAAAACATCTTTCCAAAAGTTTGTCTCATGATATATGGGAAATATTTTAATTGAATAAAGCCTGTTCTAATATTAATAATTAGCCCACCACCCATAACTAGGGCAAGCAGTGGCCATCCCCATAGCCATTCCGTAAACGATTTTATAATTTCTAGCATAATTTACTCCTTGTTGAAAATCACAACAAACCACCATCTTTTTTTAATTTTATTATCTAAAGTAGATGTAAACTTCAAATAATATAGTCAATCTAGGAATTATTTCTATCCTAGCTTTATACGAGAAATCCTTCATTTATCATGAAAGATAACTCGTCTTATAAACCTATCTATAACATTTACTCATAATATAGAGGTTTAATATGTGACCCTGTAATTATTATACAAAAGAAATCGTTTTTATATAAGACAAATACATATTTTATTTTTGTAAATAGAAATATATTTACCTTGGTATTTAATCTTTGTGATATAATTGTTATATAAAATGTCAGGCACAAAGAAAAAGAGGAGATGATTCGTATAACTAAAAAGACAAATATCCAAGATGAGTCTACTTATTTTGAGACAAATAAAAATAAACTTCCCCTAATAGATTTGGGAGATGAAATTTTCACCGAAAAGACAGAACCACTCCTTCATACAAATGCAAGGTTTTGGATCATAAAAAAGGGATCTGCCCTTGTTAACATCCAAGGAGAAGATGTAGAAATAAAAGAAGGATCTATGGTAGGGATCCTTCCTTGGTATTACACTCAGATAAAGGAAGTAACCGAAGATCTTCTTATGGATGTAGTTGTTTATGATTTAGACTTTGTAAATATCCTCTTTAAAAGAACTAATGATTTATTTATGAAAGACTATTCCCTAAGCAAGTTAGTTTCTGACAATATTTATGTCACTCTTTCTAGCGAAGAAGAAAAGGAAGTAGCCTTTATCCTTGATAAGCTTAAAAATGAACTCGCCAAATACAAACAAGGTGACAAGTTTTCTAACCATATGATTTTTGTAAAGCTTATGGAACTTGTTGTGATATTTGAGAAAAATATAGATTATTCTAGTAAAAAAAAACTAAAAAATAAGCACGATATCCAAATTTTCCACTATATTTACTCTCATTTAAATGAAAATATTAATCTAAAAAATATATCTGAGAATTTCTATCTCAGTCAATCTCAGACCAGCAAGTATATAAAGGAAACTACAGGTCTAAGCTTTAGCTCGCTTGCATCTATGATGAAGCTCATTAAGCTAATGGGATATCTAAACTTTTCACAAATGAACCTAGAAGAACTTTCTGTTATATTGGGATTTAAAGATCCATCACATCTTTCCAAGTTTTTTAAGGCAAAGCTTGGGATAAATACTAGTGAATTTAAAAATAAAACTAACAACAATACAAAAAAAGTCATAGACTTAGCTAAAATGGAGGAGATAACTTCATATCTATACAAGTACTATTATATGGAATTAAACCTTGAGGATTTGTCCATAAAATTTAGACTAAACCCTACAGAGATAAACAATTCCTTCGATTTTTACCTAGATAAATCCTTTGATTCCTACTTAACTTATGTAAGGATTATAAATGCAGCCAAAATCCTTCTGATAAAAGATGATACGGTAACAGATATAGCCTATACTGTTGGTTTCAATACGACCAAAACTTTTAATAGAAATTTTAAGAAAATCTATGGAATAAATCCCAGCGATTTTAGGAAAAAATTAATCTACCAAACCGAAATTATGTAAAGTATTTAAAATAAACCATAAATTTTATGTATACAAAAAATCCACCCCTGAAAGGTGGATTTTTCTTATATTCTATGCTTTTTATTTTTGATTTAAATTTCTATCAATATTTTTAACGAAGTCTTGAGAGTTTGTAACCATTGTTTTTGCAGTTAATGTTCCTCTGTCTGATAGTTTATTAACAGCAAATTCTTGGATATCAACTGTATACATGAATACTGGTCTTATTTCTCCATTGATCTCATTGTAAGATGGAGTCATATTACCTGTAGCAATTGTAAATAGAATTGCTGATGACATGATTACTGTTGATGATTTTTTGATGTTTCTTCTCATCTCATCTTGAGCTTCGTATACATTGTTGTAAGTGTCATTAAAGGTATATCTATCTCTGATTGTTCCAGCTATTACTAGATTTACATTATTTCTAACCGCAGCTGCAACAAATCCCGTTTCTATTCCTTCTTTTTCTACATATTCTTTGATAGAACCGTATTCGTTTACTCTGTTGATTACTTCATAGAAGTTTTCTCTTGTATTTTGGCTATTTAGATATTCTTCTTGACCTTCAACTGTCTTAAACTTAGCTCTTTCAAGGTCGTAAGCAACAGCTGCTGTACCACAGAATATCGCATTTGCATATCCATTTTCTACAAGTCTAGCTAGGGCATCGTCACTTTCTTCATCGAGAGATGTTGCTGTACCAAGTACCCAAGTTACATAGCCATTATTTTCTTTTTCATATTTTAGGATTTCATAAAGTTCGTCGTAGTCTTTAGAAAAGGCAGTTTCTCTTGATCTTCCTTCTCTAAATCCAAATGTAGCTTCTTCTTTGCTGGATTTATCTACGAAACCTTCTGTATAAACATAGATTCCTTCAGATCCGTCTTCTTTACGTCCAACAACGACTTTGTCACCTTTTTTAAGGTTTCTAAATTCTACAACATCAACTCTTTCATTTCCTGGTTCATCTATTGCTACTGCAACAGTATCCATTCTAGATTGTAGGGCTAGAACCCATTTATCATTTATCTTGAAATATTCTGGGAAAACTGATAGAGCGTGATAGCCTTCTGGGCTTATTCCGTCTTCTTCTACTTCTACAAGTTTAGCATTTGGAAATTTATCAAATTTCTCATCAAATTCTTTAGGGAAGTATTTTGGCATTTCAAATTTATAGTCCATCATCTACTCCTCTCTTCCTTGGCTCATTGCCTTTTTATCTTCAATAGAAGCTTCACTGCTTGCTTCTTCTACTTCGTAAACGTGTTCTTCGTCATAAGATAGGTATTCTTCTGGAACAAGTTCTTTTTCTAAGTTCACTACAAAGTCTTGAACATTTGTTACAAGAGTTCTTACAGCGATTCCTTCTCTAGCAGCAGATACTTTTCTAACTGCGTTTTCTGTAACATCCACTGTAAAGATAAATACTGGAACTATATTGCCATTTTCATCTACTCTATAGCTTGTAGCTGTCTCTGCAGTTGAAGCTGAGTGGAGGGTTGTAGCAAGACAAATAATAAGATTTGACTTATCTGTAGCAACTCTTACATTGTCCAAAGAGTCGTATACATTGCCTGTAACTTCTGGAAGTGGTCCATCATCTCTGATAGATCCAGCTAGAGTAATTGGAACTCCAAGTCTGTTTAGAGTTTTAACGAATCCATCACGAACATTTCCTTCGTTTATGAATTCATCTATAGAACCAACTTTTCTTATAGCATTTAGTGTATCCAAGTGGTTGTAGTGACCTAGTGGATCAGATTCTTGAGTATAAATATCTTGACCAAGAGCTGTGTTTAAATAACCACCTTCAAGGTCGTGAGTAGCCATAGCATTTCCACCAAGAAGAGCTTGAACGTATCCGTTTTCTGCAAGTCTTGATAGACCATTTCTTGTATCATAGTCAAATACAACAGCAGGTCCTAGAACCCAAGTAATATTTCCTTCTGATTCTTTTTCAGCTCTAAGTAATTCGTAAAGAAGTTTGTAGTTTGATGTATTTGATGCCTCAACAAAATCTCCTCCACGAGAAAAAACTTCCTCAGAGAAACCTTGTGCATATTTTAAAACACCTTCACTACCATCAGTAACACTTGCGATAACTACCTTATCACCTTTTTTAAGATTTCTAAACTCTCTTACAAAAACCTTTCCATCTTCAACAACTGCAACACAGTCTTGAGAACTTCTTTCTGGAATTTGCCAAGATCCATCAACCTTATAATAAGTTGGCATGTGGCTTGTTAAATAAAAACCCTTTGGGCTTACACCATCTTTCGTAACTTCTGCTGTAGTTACATCTTTAGCAGAAGCGTATTTTTCTTCCGAAAAATTAGGTGGTGTAAATAATAAGTCTTCTCTCATTTTTTCCTCCTATTTCTTTAAACGATCTCTTATAATATCATATTAGTTTAAACTAAGGAAATCAATAACTATTCCCGAGGCAAACGGACATATGAACTATTATTTCTGGTATATTAAACATTTACCCAATTTGTTTGTTTTTTTAACAAAAAACTTCATCATTTATTTTATAAATCATATTAAATTTGTAAATAATATTAAAATTGATATTAATTTTTATTATTTGACAAAGACAAATTTCGAGTATAATTAAACTAGATGTTAGATATATTAAACCTCAAGGAGGACTTATGAATAAACTCATGAAAATAAAAAACTTCATACCTATGTATTTTAAGGCCATGAAAAATAAAAATACACCAAAAGCTGCCAAGTTTTTAGGCATCCTTGCAATCGCATATGCGATTTTGCCAGCAGATATGATCCCAGATGCTATCCCAATACTTGGAGTACTAGATGATGCAACCATTCTTCCTCTACTAATCTATCTTACAACAAAGATGATACCTAAAGATATATACAAGGAAGAAGAAGTAGAAATAATAGAAGGATAAAAGCAAAAATCCCGCCAAAAAGGCGGGATTTTTTTATTCTACTGTTACAGATTTAGCTAAATTTCTTGGTTTGTCTACGTCAATTCCTTTGGCTATTGATGTGTAATATGCCATAAGTTGAGTTGGGATTACAGAAAGGATTGGATACAAGATATCCATTGTTTCTGGAAGGACAAGTGTTTTTTCACTAACTTTTCTTATCCTAGAATCATCTTTACTTGTTATAGAGAATACTTTTGCTCCACGACTTTTAACTTCTTCTACATTGGATAGAGTTTTATCCAAGAGATTTCCTTGAGTCATTATGGCTATTACTGGAGTAGCTTCTTCGATTAAGGATATGGTTCCGTGTTTAAGTTCTCCAGCAGCAAAGGCTTCTGTATGGATGTATGATACTTCCTTTAGCTTCAAAGCAGCCTCGATGCTTGTTGCATAATCCAAAGATCTTCCTATATAAAACAAGCTCTTGCTATCCTTTATTTCGTGAGCAAATTCTTTGATTGATTCATCATTCTTTACAAGTTCTTCTACTTTCTTAGGAAGTGTTTTAAGTTCCTTCAAGATATTTTCATAAGATGAAAGCTCAATTCTACCTAGTTTTAAAGAAAAGTCTAGGGCTAGTAAATACAAGTTTACAACTTGAGTGATGTAGGCCTTGGTACTTGCAACTGCGATTTCTGGACCTGCATAGCAATAGATAGATTTAAGAGCTTCTCTATCCATTGATGAGGCAAGAGTGTTTGTTATAAGTAATGTCTTAGCATTTTTTTCTTTGCTAAGTCTAAGCGCCTTCAAACTATCAGCTGTTTCTCCTGATTGAGATATCAATATTACTAGAGTGTTTTCATCTATAAATGGATCATTGTACCTAAATTCTGAAGCTATATCGCAAATTACTGGAATTTTCGCTATTTTTCCAAAAGCATATTTTCCTACAAGACCTGCATGGTAGGCTGTTCCACAGGCTACTATATAAATCTTGTTTATATTTGCTATTTCTTCTTTATCAAAAGAGTTTTCTTCAAAATCAACCCTATTATCTTTTACATTTACCCTCAGAAGTTCATCAATGGCAGAGCCTTCTTCATTGATTTCCTTGATCATAAAATGATCGAAGCCATCCTTACTTGCAGCATCTACTGACCATTCTATGGTCTTGATTTCTCTAGAAACTTCACTATTATTCTCATCGTAAATCGTGTAGCTATCACCATTTATGTCGACTAAGTCTCCATTTTCAAGATATATTACATCTCTTGTGTATTTTAAAAGAGATGGAATATCACTTGCCATTAGAAATCCATCTTCCATCACTCCAAAGACAAGTGGAGATTCTACTCTCATACCTATTAATCTATCTGGCTCATCTGCTGTAATTATTCCACAAGCAAAGGATCCTACAAGTTTTTCTTTGACTATTTCACAAGCTTTGAGGATATCACCTTGGTAATATTTTTCGATTAATACAGCTATGACTTCAGTATCTGTTGATGATTTGAAAGTATAACCTTCCTTTTCAAGCTCATTTTTAAGCTGTCTATAATTTTCAATAATCCCATTGTGAACTACAGCAATCTTACCATTGTTTGATAGATGTGGGTGGCTATTGGTATCTGTAGCTGCTCCATGAGTTGCCCATCTTATATGACCTATACCAACATTTCCCTTTAAAGGATTTTCTTCTAGAGCTTCCTTTAGATTGATTAGCTTTCCAGCTTTTTTCTCAAATTCTATCCCTTTAGCATTTGCCACAGCTATCCCTGCTGAGTCGTAACCACGATATTCTAGTTTTTCTAGTCCATCAATGATTACCTCTCTTGCATCTAGCTTTCCTTTATACGCTACTATTCCGCACATAGTAACCTCCTATTAGATTGTAAATTTTATGAGGCCACTGTATCTTCTCTGTCCATTTGATTGCTCAAATGTTTTGTCTAATACTAGGGCTGTGAACCCAGACAGCTCCCGCCGAACTTTCGATAACTGTCTTCCTCGTCATCCCCTAGGGATCTGGCGCTTCTTTGTTTTTACCTCATCTTGTTATTATATTCTATTTTTAAATTTTCCGCAAAACAAAATCCCTCTTAATTAATAATTTAAATATATAGAGGAGATTTTTAATTCATTTATTCAATTTTTATGAACAACTTCAATTACGCATTTATTCTTTGAAATTTCCAATATTTTTTCTCTTATTATTTTTGAATTCTTCTTATCTAAATTTGCGTTAATTTCATCTAAGAGAAGAACTTCAATATTATCAAATTCTTCAGAAAATATTATTTCATCAAACACGCTTATAATTCTTTGACCAGTAGATGCTTGCAAATTTTCTTTATCAAAGTTAAAATACAGATTACTATCTGATGATAACAAATAAGCTTTATCCTTTAACTTTTCTTTTAATTGTGCAAGTAGGCTAGATTTACCACTAGCATTATCCCCTATCAAAGTAAACAATCCTGGGGAAAATCCATTTGTTATAATCCCTATATCATTTACAGAAGATAAAGAAAAATATTTTTTATCATGATATATTTTAATTTTAGAAAAATCAATTATTCCCTTAGTAGCCTTGTTTTTCATATTTAGCTTATCAATAAGATTATCCATCCTTCTAACCTTATCTTTTCCACTAAGTATTATATTAATAAATTCAGATAAATACTGGAGCATGCTCAATTGTCTAGGTAAGGTAGCTAGGATTATAGTTTTAAGGGCAAGGTTATTATAGCTTGAAAAGTAAGTCGAAACTATAGCAAAAATTACAGGAATAGAAGATATTATAAGCAAAACAAAAGCGAAAACATCGATGTTTAGATCAAGCTTAGCCTTACTATCTGACGCATCTTTGCATTTATTATTAAAATTTTTATACCAAATCTTAAAGTTATATAGATTCCCTAGTATTATAGATGACATCCCATAGTTTTGGTGTTGCATAAGATTATTATGGCTTTTTTGAAAATCATCGGATAAAATTGCCATACGACTATTTAACAATTTAATAAACATTATCGAAATTGGAATAGATGCTAAATAAGCAATAATAAATATAGGACTTATAGTAAATGCAATAGCTAATATAGAAAAAAATATATTAAAAAACAACTCAACAAAATCTCTTAAGAAGTTTATACTTTCGTCTACAATAGAAAAAGATTCGTGCGTAAAATAAGCCTTATTTTCATTTAGAAATTTTCTATCATAAGCAGAAAAAACTTCCCCATAATTTTCGTAAGAAAAATCATTCATTAGATTCTTAAAGGATAGGTATTTAGATTTGTTAAAGTAGTAATTCATAAAAGTGCTTGGAAGATAAACAAAACTAAGTGATAAAATATATCCTATAATCCATATTAAAAATTCACCATCGTCATTAATATTAATTGCTATTTTGTTGATAATCAGTATAGAAGATGCTACTATAATCTGCTCTATTAAGGCAAAAAATATGCCAAGGTAACTGTATCTATTTAATACTTTTTTAATTGTATTTACCTTATACAAACTCTATTTATCCTTTCTAAATTTTATAAATAAAAAGGGTCGTCTCATTTTGAATATATTATCTCGGTTATAAAAACTTTTAAATGAGTTCATTAACAACCTCTAAAAATAAACATTCATATTTTTGAAACAACCCTGTTTTATTAAATTATTAAAGCAAATATTATAAAAGGTGAAAGTATCAACAGTACCCAAGGCAAGAATACTTTCATTGCCGCCATAAACATGGCCATTTGGTCGTGTTTATCTAGGTTATCCTTGTCTAATAGACTTTCTTTTTCATAGATTTCTTCAGGACTTTTTCCTTTGAATCTATCTATGGGAGCTTTCATATTGCACTCATTTCTTCCAATTCTTCTTCTTTTTTAGCTTTTTCTAACTTATTTTTCTCGAAGGCTTTTTGTTTTTCTTCTTCAGATACATCTAACAAGTGACAAGCTACAAAGTGACCATCTTCTCTTTCTTTAAATTCCGGCTCGAAGTTTGCACAGATATCCATTGCATATTCGCATCTTGTGTGGAACCTACATCCTTTTGGTGGTTTAACTGCTGAAGGTATATCTCCTTCTATAACTTGAAGCTCTTGACCTTGGTCCACATCAGTTCTTGGGATCGCTCTTAGTAGAGCCTTTGTATAAGGATGAAGTGGATTTGCAAATATCTTTTCAGAATCAGCAAGTTCTACTAATACTCCCAAATACATTACCCCTATCCTATCTGATATATATTTTACAACTGATAGGTCGTGGGTTATGAATAGATATGTTAGATTATTCTCATCTTTTAAGTCTTGGAGAAGGTTTATGATTTGTGATTGGATTGATACGTCAAGAGCACTTACTGCCTCATCACAAACTATAAAGCTTGGCTTTAGGGCAAGGGCTCTGGCTATACCTATTCTTTGTCTTTGTCCACCTGAGAATTGGTGAGGATATCTGTGAAGGAAGTATGAAGCAAGACCACACTTGTCCATAGTTTCCTTGATATATTCGTTGTACCCTTCTTCTTTTCTGCTCTTGAACAAATCATGTCCAAGAACACCTTCGCCTATGATATTTCCTACAGTCATCTTGGTATCAAGAGATCCATAAGGGTCTTGGAAGATCATCTGTAGGTCTTTACGTAAGCCTCTCATCTCCTCATCATTAAGCTCTGATAAGTCTATTCCGTCATCTCTAAGCTCTTCTAGTTCCCTAAACTTATCATTTCCTTCAAGAGTTTTTCTATAGGCTTCAATCTTAGAATTTTTCTCTTCAATTTCTCTTGTCTTGGCGTCTCTTTGATTTATTAGATCCTTGTATTTGGGATCTTTAGCCAAGCTATCATGGTATTCATCCCATGATCTAGATCTCATTTGAGTTTTTTGCTCTTTTTCTTCGATGCTTGTTAGAATAGCTGCTCTTTGTTTGAGGATATCGTACTTTTCTTTTAACAAGCCAGATACCTTGTTCAAGTCATCACTAGAAAGAAGACCACCTGCGATTCTTACCATGTTTAAATAGTTTTCTTCGATTTCACGACGTTTAAACATAGCCTTCTCATTTAGTTCAGCTCTCTTCTCATCAGTATCAGCCTCATCTAGATTTTTATAAATATCATTTAGTTCATCAAGCTCTGTGTGATACTTTGGAAACTGACTTGGGATTTTCTTTATCATATCGAGCATGTAGGCTGGAGCCATATCCTCGATTGTCTTTCCATAATAAAGAGTTGTTCCTTCTGTTTGATCGTATATTTGTAGGAGAGTTCTACCAAAGGTTGATTTACCACAACCAGATTCTCCTACAAGTCCTAGAGTTTCACCTTGGTATATATCCAAAGTTATAGATTCGTTAGCGTGAACGTATTCTCCTGGGCCCTTGTCAAAGAAGGATTTTTTCTTAAGAGGGAAATATTTTTTTAAGTTTCTTATTTTAAATAAGACTTTTTTCTCATCGTTAGTTTGCATTTTCTTCCCTCTCCTTTCTATTTGGATAATGGCATCTGATCTTTTGGTTCTCATTTACAGAAACAAGATCAGGCATTTCTTCTATACATTTTTTGGTAGCAAACTTACACCTATCAGCAAACTTACATCCTTTTGGCAAGTTTAGTGGGTGTGGTACGCTTCCTGGTATTATATCTAATCTCTCATTCCTATCTGATGTTATAGATGGAATTGAATTTAGTAGTGCAACAGTATATGGGTGGTTATAATCTGTTATATCGTGTTTAAAGATAAACTCTACTGGAGATTGCTCTACGATTTGCCCACAATACATTACAGCTACTTCATCTGCCATTTGATTTATAACTCCTAAATCGTGAGTTATAAATAAGATTGAAGTTCCAGCTTTTTCCTTTAGATCATTCATTAACCTAAGTATTTGGGCTTGGATTGTAACATCTAGGGCGGTTGTTGGCTCGTCAGCTATAAGAAGTTTTGGTTCGCAAGCAAGAGCCATGGCAATCATAACCCTTTGGTTCATACCACCAGATAACTCAAATGGATATTGTTTAGCCACAACATGTGGGTTTGGGATTTTAACTGAAGCAAGAAGTTCCTCACATCTTTGGGCAGCTTCTTTTTTGTTCATTCCCCTATGAAGCATCAAAACTTCTGATATTTGTTTTTCGACTGTAAATACAGGGTTTAGAGAGCTCATTGGCTCTTGGAATATCATAGAGATAGCATTTCCTCTGATATGTTCCATTTGACTAGTTTTATATTCTGATATTTTTTCTCCATCAAATATAATCTCACCGTCATAAATTCTTTGGTTAGATTCAAATAGTTGAAGGATACTCATAGCAGTTTGACTCTTTCCAGATCCACTTTCTCCAACAAGACCCAAGGTCTTTCCAGCATCGACTGTAAATGATACGTCATTTACAGCCTTTATAAGACCACGTCTTGTTTCAAAGTAGGTGTGGAGATTTTTTATTTCTAATAAGCTCATAATTTCACCTATCTCTCATTTGCTCTTGGGTCGATGGCATCTCTTAGGGCGTCACCGATTAGGTTTACAGAAAATGATGTTAAGAATACTGCAAGTGCTGGGAATACCCATCTCCACCAGTAAGTATTTAATACGTCTGATGATTGAGCTGCAGTTAACATATTACCCCAAGAAGGAGTTGGTTCTTGTACACCAAAACCTAGGAAGGATAAACCTGATTCTGTTAGTAGGTTTCCTGCGTATCCTATAGTTGCATTTACTATTACTATTGAAAGAATATTTGGGAAGATGTGTTTGATCATAATAGACCAATCCTTAACTCCCAAAGCTCTAGCTGCTGTTATATAGTCACGTTCTCTTTCTGCTAGGATTTGTCCACGAACAAGACGGGCAAGACCAGTCCATCCGAGTAGTCCTAGAAGGATCATAACCATTGTTATCCTTTGTTCCTGGCTTGCTCCTGGTGGGAGTAGAGCTGATAGAGAAATTAGCATTGGATAGAATGGGAATGATGCCACTATCTCTGAAAATCTCATAAGTACATTGTCTAATTTTCCACCGACAAAACCTGATACCATACCTATAACAACACCCAAAACTATTTGGATAATAGTTGAAATTAGGGAAATAACCATAGTCATCTTTCCACCATGGATAAGTCTTGTAAATATATCACGTCCTTGGTCATCTGAACCAAACCTAAATCCATTTAGTCCCCAAGTGTGAACCTTACCTTCTTTATCAACTGCATAGTTGTTAAAGTAAGAAGAATAAATTTGATCGAATTCTCCTTCTGGAGTTTCTAGCTCACCGTAGTTATCAATACCCCATTGGTACATCTTGCCTTTTTCATCTAAAGCTGTAAGAACTGATCCACTAGCTTTTATATCAACCAAAGGACTTTCAAACTCAGGAATGTTATCTCCAGTTAGTTTGTCTCTAGCTGGACCCCAAACATAAAGTTTGCCATCTTCAGCTATAACAGCTGCTGTAGAGTTTGTTAGGGCAACCTTCTTAGCCTTTACTTTTCCTGTCTTAAGTTCTTCTGGCATTTGAGTATCTAGTTCTGATCCCATAACTCCAAGAAGTCTAACAGATCCATTGTCCATCAAAGCTAACATATTGATTGGATTTGTAGCAAAGTCTACAACCTTACCTTGGATATCTGATGGAAGAAGGTTTAGCCTACTTGCTAGAGTTGAACCCCAAACAATTAGGTTATGTTTTTTTGTAAGGACTGCAGAATATTGAACACCTGCACCTAGTTTTTCTATTCCTTCTTCTTTTATTTTTGATTCATCCATTGGTGGGGCTTGGTTTTGTTGGAATGATTTATTACCCCAACCGTATATTTCATTATCTTCAGTTGCAAAAATTATATGTCTATCACCTGCTGCTATATCGGTTACTTTTTTGTTTTCAAGAGCTTCCTTAGCTTTTTCAGGTATCTCTAGAACCTTATCTTCATTATCTGATCCCCAGACATAAACATTTCCTTCTTTTGTTAATCCTGCTGAGAAAGTATTTCCTATAACAATTTTCTCAACACCTTCTTTTTCAAGATCAGAAGGATAATTCATATAAGCTCCACCTGGAGCAACGTTAGTTAAGTTTCCTTGGGAATAGTATTGGTTAAACGGAAGAAGCTTGCTTCCAACAAACACTACAAGAACAATAGCTACAAAAAGCACAAGTCCTATAACTCCTAGTGGGTTTCTAAAGTAGTTTCTAACAGCTACCTTTCCTGGAGACATAATCGCTTCTTCTTTTAGCTTGTCATTCTCATCTTCTTTTCTAGGTCCATTGTCTACATTTTTATTTTCAGAGTGGATTAGCTCATCCTCTCCCTTGTTATCATAAGGTGTATTAGGTTTTTCACTAAAATCTTCACCCTTAGAAAAGGTAAAGGCTCTTAGAAACAAGTCTTTCAAAAAGCTTCCATATGATTTAAAAGATTTCTTAAAAGTTCTATTCATCTTAGGCCTCCAATTGAACTCTTGGATCTACAAGAGCATAGCCTACATCCATTATCAAGTTTCCAAGAAGAGTAAGCACTGCATAAAACATTGATAAAGCAAGGATTACATTGTAATCTTGGGCCATAACAGCCATAATCAATTCATTACCAATTCCTCTAAATGAGAAAATCCTCTCTGTAATAGCTGATCCTGAAAACATTCCAAGTACAGCCCAAGTTAAGGCAGTAACTACTGGAATAAGAGCATTTCTAAAGGCGTGAGAATAAACTATTGTCTTCTCCTTTAGTCCCTTACTTCTTGCAGTTCTAATATAATCTTGGTCTAAGGCATCTAGCATTGAGTTTCTAACATATCTTGACAAGGATGCTAATGATCCAATAGTTAGAGTTGCCGTTGGAAGAACTAAGTATTTCACCCATTCTCCAAAGGTGTTTTCTCTTGGCATACCGTTTGCTGGAAGCCATTTTAATCTAAATGCAAATATAAATATTAATATAAGTCCTATGAAAAATACTGGAATAGATAAACCAACTAGGGTGAGAGTCTGACTTATCTTATCAAACGCCCCTCCCTTGTGCGTGGCACTCCTTATTCCTATAAGCACCGAAAGCACAAATGATAAAATTATAGAACCTATATTTAAAAATATAGTGTTTTTTAACGGTTCAGCCAAATACTCAGAAACAGGTCTTCTAACTCTGATAGATTCACCCAAATCTCCCTTGAGAGTTCTACCTAGCCATCTAACATATTGTTCTGGAAGTGACTTATCGAGTCCATATCTTTGTTGAAGAGTCTTGTATAGATCTTCTTGTTCTTGCTTAGTCATACGAGTGTTTTGTGGCATCATCGCCTTAATCGGATCACCTGGCATCGCTTTTGAAAAAGCAAAAAGCATAATAGATATAATCAGAGCAACGGGTATTAAATTTATAATTCTCTTAACTATATAACGAAACATATCTTCCCTTCCTATTTTTCTATACCATTGAGATTAATTATCTAACTAAAGTTTATTGATAAATATGTATTTATAAAGTATAGAATGAAAATCTCAACATATAATTTTTATTAGTTACATATTATAATATTAATGGCTTTTTGTCAACCATTACCCTCATACAAATACTAAAATTTAGGTTATGTAAAGGTTATTTTTTATTCGGAATTTCCAGAATATTTATACATCAATATTCAAAAAATACTCATTTTTTATCTATGTTTTAACTAAAATTTCAATATTTTTATATCAAGAAAAAAGGCTCACTCTCGTGAGCCAATTTTTAACTTACTTATTTTTCTAAAGTAATAGCGTTAATTTGGTATTCTGATGGCCATACTGGTGTATTTATATCAAAACCTTTAACTCTCTTTGTATAACCTGTGTGATATTGGTTAGCATATAGTGGAATTTCTGGTAGATAATCATTGTACCAAAGTTCGAATTCTTCCCAATTATCTAGGTATTCTTCTTTCTTGTCTGGAGCTGTTCTACGTAGCTTAACTGTGATTTCATCTGCCTTAGGATCATTTGTCCTTGTCTTGTTGTCAGATCCTTCAGAGTGATATTGATACCATGGATCAAATGGTGTACCAAAGCCTGTTCCCATGTTGAAGGCTGTATATTCTGGATCTTCTTCTGGGAATGTGTAGTAGTTTAGAAGTGTTGAGAATGAACCTGCTGTTACGTTATATTCCATACCAACTTGTTTAGCGTTGTTTGGAACTTGGTTAGAAATTAATGTTGTAATTGGAGATTCATCAGAACCGTATTGGTTTACTACAAGTTTCTTGCCATTTTCATCGTATCTATAGTAGTCAAATCCATCTGGGTTAGATGAGAACATTTCATCAGCTTTAGCCTTATCCCATGGAGTTGTACCATCAGATTCAAATTTGAATGGAGTTTTATCTAATAGTTCGTTAGCTTGCTCAAGGTTCATTTGATAGTTAACTAGCTTACCTTCTAGGTCTGCTCCTCTTTCTTTGTACATCCATTGGCTTGTACCATACATACCGTTTGTTACAACACCGTAACCACCAGCATATGATTGAACGAAGCTGTTTCTGTCCATCAAGTGAGCTATAGCTTGTCTAACTTCTTTATATTTTGTTGTTCCTCTATCTGTTAAGAAGGTCACGTTTCCATAACCATTTCTTTCATAAGTGTTAAATCCACCTATTGTTCCCTTATCAGCAGCTTCTCTTATTCTATCTATTGCACCACCGTCAGCTTCTTCTTCCCAAATGTCGATATCGCCGTTTTCTAGTAAGTCTACTGCGATCTTTTGGTTTACTACTTGAAGGATAACATGTGGAATTGTAGCTTTTTCGCCTTTGAAGTTTCCAGCATAGTTTTCATTTAAGCTTAATTTAACCATGTTATTTGAGTAAGAATCAAACTTATAAGGACCTGATACTACTGATGGGTTAACTCTGTATTCGTTAACTTCTTTAAGCATAGCTTCGTCGATTAATTGTTGAGTTGGATCTACATCTCCTTCTTTACGAGCTTCAAGATCTGCAATTGCTGCTTCATTTTCTTTTTTAGTTTCTTCGTATTCAGCCTTATCTTCTTCTGTTGCATCAGCTTCTGGAGCTGGATAGTTTTCTTCAAAATCTGCTTTTTGTTTTTCAATTTGTTTATCAAGACCTTCAGTATAAGCTTTTTTATCTTCTTCTGTTGGAGTGTATCCGTCTTTTGCAACTAGCTTGTTACCTTCTTTTGATACAGCCAAGTTTTCACTTAGGGCATGCATTGGAAGTGGAGCTTGGGCAAGAAGCGATGCTTCTTCATAATATGGAAGGAATGATGCGTCAATTGTTACTTTAAATGTTAAATCATCAACCTTTTCAAGTCCTTCAAATACATCAGATTCACCTTTCTTGTAAGCCTCGTATCCTTTAGCAGAATCATGACCTATAGTTGTTGATCCTGTAAGCTTTGAGTATTCTGGGTGAGTGTGTAGGAGTGATCCGAATAAATAGTCATCTGCTGTTACAGGTTCACCATCAGACCATTTTAGACCGTCTTTTAGTTTGAAAGTAACTGTTTTTGATCCATCTGCATTTTCTTCAGATTTTGGATCTTCTGCAAGGATAGTTTTGTTATTTACCCACTCGCCGCCTTCATCCTGAACTACAGTTTGGTAACCGTTGTTTCCTTCGATACCCATGTATCTTCTTACCTTAACGTCTCCTGCGTTGTTAGTCCATCCACCTAGGAAGTCACCATTTAGCTCGCCAAGACCTACTACTAGAGTATCATCAGCTGTTTGTGATTCGAAATCTTCTGCAGATTGGTCTTCACCTTCTGTGCCTTCTGCTGCTTCGCCTTCTGTTTTATCTTCAGTTTTTGTATCAGCGTCTTTGTTATCAGTTTTGTTGTCTTTATTTTCTCCACCACCACAAGCAACTAGTGTACTTGCAAGACCTAGAGCCATTAATGAAGAAAAAACTCTTTTCATTTTCATTGGTTTTCCCCCTAAAAAATTAAGTAACTTTTATTTTTATATATTTTAACTCAATAAATTAGTTTTGTCAAGACTCATAAGTTATTTTATACACCGTTAAGAATTTTTATTCTTTAAATTGTCTTGTTATAGCTATTGGGCTTGACCTCTTGAAATAAGATACAGGTAATTTAAGCGTGATAAAGCAGTAATAAGCTAAAAAGACAATTTAAGGAAACCTTTGCATATTTAATCATTTTATTTGTTTTTTAACCCATATTTTTATTTTTTATGTTATATAATATAAAAAAAGAACCTAGCTAAGGCTAAGTTCCATTGATTACTTATTTTCTATTTTCATATAAATAACTGTTGCTTGCACCAACTAATCTATAGTATCTAACTGGAAGTCCTCTTCCATCTCCCATTCTTCCTTTTCTAGGTGTGATAGATACTCCATCAGCGCTGTAATTCATGTGAATTATGGTGTCATTTTTTCTATTTAAGATAAAACCTGTATGACCATCTGCTCCTAGAGATCCTCCTGGATATCCTGCAACAAAGATATCTCCATATCTAATCTCAGATTCATCTATTTCATACATTACCTTACCCTTTGCACCCATTTGAAATAGGGTTTCAGTGCTTCCTGGCCATGTTCCTTTATCTAAGAAACCACCATACATCAAGGCTCTAAACACAGCAGAAGAACAATCTGCATACTCATCAGATACTCTCTCTTTCCAGTGCATGCTATAGTTTAGCCCTGCTCTTCTTGCAGCAAACATCCATTCTATAGTTTTGTCTATACTCTTATCTCCCTTGATATTGTTATCAACCGGAGTTGCAACTCCTCTATGATCTACTCTATACTCAACTCCACCTTGAGTTACAGTTGTATTTCTTTTTATTCCATTTGAGTCAAAATAATAGTTTGTTCCGTTTATATTCCATACACCTTCTTGAATATATCCATTTTCGTTGGTGTGGTAGCTCCTGTTTTCGTAAGTAACCCATTCGTTTTTAGGGCTAGTTGCTACTCCTCTGTAGTCACTTTTTAGGAATTTCCCTCTATATTTGATGATGTTGTTAGTTGTAAGTTTTCCATTATCTGCAAATATGTAGGTATAATTGTCTATATTTCTAACACCTGTTACAAGTTTCCCATCATTTCCTGTTCTATAAGTTGTTCCATCTATAGCAAACCAGAAATTGGATGGATTTGTAATTCTTCCCTTGCTATCTGTTAGGTAGAATTTATTTTCCTTGATTTCTTTCTTGTTAGTTTGAAGAATTCCTCTATCGTCAAATCTATAGTAGGAGCCGTCTATTTGTCTTAGTCCCTTGTAGAAGTTACCATTTGCATCAGTTCTATATCTGTTGTTTTGGATATTTACCCAAGTGTTTACCTTTTTATTTAAGACTCCCTTGCTGTCACTTTCATAATAAGTGTTATCTATAAGGATTTTCTTGTTCTTTTGAAGAACTCCTTTATTGTCAAAATAGTAGTTCTTGCCTTCGATCGTGCTAAATCCTTTTGTGTAGTATCCGTTATTGTTTTTGTAGTAGGTATTTGATCCAGAAGTTTGCCAAGTAAGCTTGTTGTTATTTTCATTAGCTTTCTTTTCATCTTCTCTATTCTTTTTATCTTTTCTGTATTCTCTTACTATAGCATCCAAATCAGAACTATCGTAGTTAACTACAGGCTTGTTTGCGGTAGCTCTTTTTGCTCTTCTTGGGGCAGAATAAAGATTTACAGTTCTTACTTCTTCTATTTCTTTTACAGGCACTTCAGTTTTAACTTCTTCTTTCGCTGGATTTTCTTCTGTATTTTCTATATTTTCTGTATCGCCTGTATTATCTACAGAATTTTCTTCTGCTGGAAGATTTTCATCTTCACTACCGCTCTCATTTTCTAAAGATGTAGATTCTTCCTCATTTTGTAGTTTTCTTTCATCATTTGTCTCTATTGAAGAATCTTCTAAACTTTCTATATCTTTAGAATCACTTGCTTGTTCATTTTTTAAATCAACATTATTTTCTTCGTCTGCATAGGCGTTAGTATTTCCTATAAGTGTTGAAGCTACAAACAAGGTTGATGCGAGCAAGATAGTTTTGTTTACCTTTTTCATCCTTACCTCTTTCAAAAATTAGTTATTTTTAATTACAATTTAATTACAATTTGTCCTGTCTTTAAGTATATCACAAATATTATAGACCATTTACCACAAAATTGCAACAAAAAGGTTACAAATTTCTACCATTTTATGTTTTTTCTAAAACTTTACCAATTATTTAACTATCTTGGTGGATTTTTAATATAAAAAACAAATAAATCGGGTATTATATTATTAAAAATAGGAGGATTTATGAAAAACAAGAAAATACTTTTATCCCTTATATTTGTTCTTGCTCTAAGCTCTTGTGCTAATACTAGCCAAGGTGAAAAAGCGAGTGTATCTGACTCTACTATAGAAGATGCCCTAAACTCAGAAGAAAAAGCTGATAAGGAAAAAAATAATAAAGAAGAAGATACAAAAGATTCCAAAAATAAGGATAAAAAAGAAGATAAAGACAAAAAAGAAGAAGAAAAAATCGACTACGAAAAGTGGAGAGAATACATCACTGGCGTTGGCGAATTTGATGAAGAAGTCCTTGATGAGATAAGTGACGAAGACATCAAAGATTACTATCTTCGTGCCAAGGCCACTTGCGAAAAAACCGGTTATTGGGATGTAAAAGACATAGTATTCCAACAAATAGCCAAAGACTATCCTGACTATTCAAACAAATTCCCATATGACTTCATTGACGATATCTACAACTGGAAAGAAAGTACAGATGAAGTAACTGACAAGTTTGCAGACGAAAGAGTTAGTCTAATTGAACAAGGCTATGGCGAAGATGAAGTTTATGAAATTTCTGATAAGGACTTAGAAAAATCATTCAAAAAAGCCTACAAAGAAAACGAAGAAGGTCTATATTTAGATTATATAAAGGCTGTTGGAAAAGATTTATTCGGCGAAGTTCAAGTCCAAGAAGAAACTTACGAAAATAACAACGAAGATAATCTCCTAGCTCTAGGAGAAAGCCAAGCTGATTATGATGAATTTAGAGCCGCTTTAGTAAATGCCTATGGATTTAGTCAAGAGTCAGTGGATCAAATGTCAAATTACGACCTAGATTTAGCCTACACTAGAGCCCAACAAAGACTAGAAGAAACTGGCTTTGGTGATATTGGACTAATCATAAATGAAATAGCAAAAATGTATCCTGGTTCATCAGATATGTATCCTGGCTACTAAAATGGAAAATACTTGATTTAAAATATGACAGAACCCCTCTATCCAGAATCTGGATGGAGGGGTTTTTTCACGCCAAAATATATAAAAGAATTTAATGTATAAGACTTTTTTATTTATTTTTAATAAAAACACAAAACCATACAGCCTTATCCTGATCAACTACCTTGTGGGATTGACCGTAAGGAATATAGATACAATCCGAGGCTTTCATTTTAATTATCCTATCCTTTGTTTGTATAGATCCTTCGCCTGCCACTAAAATTACCAGTTCATCTTCATCTTGAGTCATATAATCAGTTTCTTGATCTAAAGACATAGTTCTAAGTACTCTCATTTTTTCATCTTCATAGATTATTTCTTCAACTTCTTCATCACTTGAAAACTCTAAGTTTTCCAATAAATTAAAGACTTCCATTTACTTTTCTCCTATCATATTTTCTGATATTTTATATAAATTATATCACAAGGATTTCTTAATATAACAAACATTTTTTTATCTAGCTTTTATCGACTGAAATTCAAAATAAAAATCACCTCTAAGATTTGCTATGCACTAAACTTATGAGGTGATCTTCTGTATATTTATTTTTCTGCAATTTTACAAAAACTAGGTTTATTTTGTAAGGTGATCCTTATAAAAACTTAGGTCTTGGACTGTTTCTAGGACTCCCTTGTAGTTTCCTTCCTTATCTCTTACAGCATAATAGGATATAGCAAAGTCCTTATCTCCTAATTTTTTGACAAGCTTAAAGGAATCTCTCTTATTATTTTTAAAATCTTTTACAAGTCCTCTAACAATTGGCTCTACATGTGGTGGATGACATGTGTAAACTTCTCTTCCTAGGGAGCTTTCTGGTCTTTTGAAGATCTTTGCTCCTTGATTGTAATTGTAGTAGGAGTTGATATCATTTTCATCTACAAAAGTTATTTCCATTTCTATAGTATCTAACAAAGCCTCAAGTTGGTCTAGTCTAAGTTTTCCTTTTTTGAAGTAAACATAGTTTTCCTCTTTTCCCTTAGTATCTTTTATAGATTCTTTTTCCTCAATAACTAAGTTTCCATCATAGTCTTGTAAGTCCTTATACAAGAGGTCTAAGTCCTCCTTGCTTAGATTATCATATACCATAGGATACAAGATGTTATCTTCCTTGTAGGTCATCTCCTCTGCTCTTTTTAATGTTTCTATTAGAAGAGTTTTATTTTTTCCCTTTATGGATTTTTTTAGAGATTTTCCTATTTCAACATCTACTGCCCACATTACATCTGATGGGCCTGGTTTGTTGTATTTTACCTTAAGAATTGGATAGATTAAATCACCCTTTTTCTTATAATGTGGTCCTATTTTTCCTAGATCTTCGCTAAACTCCTCTTCTCTTAGAGATTTTTTTATTATTTCTTTTATCTTAATATTTTCTTCTTCCATGTATCTTAGGAAAGGGTGATCATAGGTTAAGTCATTTTTTTCTTTTTCGGTCATATCATGAAATAAGGCTGAGTGAACATCGCATAGTTTTCTCACTTCTTTTTTGTCTATACCACTTGATAGAAGTTCTTCTTCTGCATCCATTATTTCTGCAGATGATACATTTTCGAAGTTTTTTACAAAATCAGCTCTAACAGACTCTAGACTTTCTCCATCTGTTAGTCTCTTAATATATTCTTTTATCAACTTTTTCCTGTGGATTACATCTTTATCTGTTGATGAATCTATCACTTCATATCCATTATCTTCTAGTTTCTTATCCACATCTTCTATCCCCAGCATTTTTGCGCCTCTTTTTATAGACATTTTCTTAGCCATTGTATTAAACATCAATGGATTTTCTAGGGCATCAAATCCTATATTTATCAAAGTTTGTTTTAAATCTTTATTTTCTGTAACTAGATCGTACACATTTTTATTTATATCAATTTTCATAACTACCTCCGCTATTATCTTTATTATATGACTTTTGATATTAATAATCAGTAACATTTGTTACAGAGTAAAAAAATAGACCTCATTGTGAGATCTATTTCATCTTTTCAAGTTCTAGGGTGAACTTTTGAATTATTTTCTTTTCAATTCTTGATACTGTCATTTGGCTTATATCCAAGGTATTGGCTATATCAACTTGAGTTCTACCTTCGTAGTATCTTAATTCTAGAATTTCTTTTTCTAGGTCGTTTAGTCTTTCTTTTGACTTATCTATCAAGTCTTTTAGCTCAATTGAATCGAAATTCTTATCTTCTTCACCTATCATTTCAGAAAGGTCTATTGCGTTTTCTCCCTTTTGAACTTGATATTTCATATCAAGAGATTGAGGTGCGTATACCTTGCTTGCTTCCATTGTTTCAAGGATTGTTTCCTCATCTTCTCCCAGATAATCAGCAATATCTGTAACTGTCGGTGTTCTTTGCAGCTCCTGAGGTAGGATTTTCTTGGCTGTATTTATTTTTTTGTACAAGTTTTGAATTCTTCTTGGTACTCTTATAACCCAGCCCTTATCCCTAAAATATCTTTTGAGTTCCCCCATGATTGTTGGAGTTGCGAAAGAGGAGAAAGCGTATCCTTTGGTTGGATCAAACCTATCTATAGCATAGATAAGTCCAAGACTTGCTACTTGGTAGAGGTCATCTTTTTCGATTCCCTTGCCTACGTATTTATTTGAAAGAATATCAACTATATACATGTGCTCTTCTATGAGCTCATCTCTTAGTTTTTTATCTCGAGTCTTATAATACTCTTCAAATTTTTCTTGGATTGCCTCTTTTTGCTCTTGTTTGCTTTCCTTAGACATTACTTTGCCCTTATAGTTAAAACTATTTTGTCATCTAAAATAGTTACTTCATCACACAATTCTTCAAGGATTAGATTTCTCATGGCCAAGGCCTTCTTGTCGAGCTCTCTGTCCTTGCCTATGACTTCCACCTGTAAATATTTTTCTTCGGAAGAAAAGTTTACAGTGATTTCTCCATCGCTTAATTTATAGTTTATCGCTTCAGATACAACTACTCTTATATCTTCTACTTCTTCGATATTAAAGCCTAAATCTGATGCAAGGCTTGCTGCAAAAAGCCTTATTGATTTGATATACAGGCTTTTTGCAGGGATTTTCATACTAATATTTTCCATCTTACACCATCTCAAATATATCTGTTAGGTCAGTTATCTTAAAGAGTTTCAAGATATTTTCCTTAGGATTAATTATCTTTACCTTTTGACCATTTTCTTCATACATCTTGTATATTTTCATAAACATACCAAGACCAGTTGAATCAAGATAGTCAAGATCTTTTATGTCTATTACAAGGTCGCTATTCTTATCTTTAAGTTCATCTTCTATAAAATCTCTGAATTCTTCTTCTGAATATACATCTAGATCGCCAGCAAGATTTAGTATTAGGTAATCATCTTTTTTGTCAATATTTGCCTTAAACATCTTCTTCCTCTTCTTCTAATGCGCTATATTTTGTTACTGAAACAATTCTATCGCCATCTTCTGTTAGATTTTTAAGCTTGACACCTACTGTGTTTCTGCCCATTATAGAAATATCTCTTACATTTAATCTAATCATATCTCCTGATAGAGATACCATCATTATATCATTGTCAAGGTCAACTGGGAGTGTATCTACTAGCTTACCAGTTTTATCTGTTACCTTGTGACACTTTACTCCCTTGCCTCCTCTATTTTGGTTTTTGAAGTTGTTAAAGGAAGTTTTCTTACCAAAGCCATTTTCTGTAACAACTAATAGATAGGTTTCATCTCCCTTTATATTCATTGACACTACTTCATCACCCTCGGCAAGTTTTATAGCTCTAACTCCTTGAGCAATCCTACCCATAGAACGAAGGTCTTTAGAGTTAAACTGAATGGTCATACCTTTTTTAGTTGATATGATTAGTTCTTCTTCCTTGTCGATTTGTCTTACAGAAATTAGTTTATCACCATCTTTTAGGGAAATAGCTATTATTCCGTTTTTCCTGATATTGGTGAAGTTTTCTGCGTCAGTTTTTTTGATTGTTCCGTCTTTTGTTTGAAGAACTATCTGACTATCCTCGTTTAGCTCTGATAGGGTCATCATCTCTGTGATTCTCTCACCAGACTCTAAGTTTAGGATATTTATTATAGCAGTTCCTCTTGATTGACGGCTACCTTCTGGTACTTCGTAGGTTTTTAGTGAATATACCTTACCCAAGGATGTAAAGAACAAGAGGTCTTCATGGGTGTTAGTTGTCTTTATCTTTTTGATAAAGTCTCCCTCTTTGGTATTGCCAGCAGCTATACCCTTTCCACCTCTGTTTTGTACCTTGTAGGTATCTATTGGAAGTCTTTTGATATATCCATCATTAGTTAGGGTTAGAAGGACATCTTCTTTTTCGATTAGTTCTTCGATTTCTATTTCTCCCTCATCTGGGATAATTTTACTTCTCCTATCATCAGAGAATTTATCCTTGATTTCTTCCATTTCACTTATAATTAATTTTATCAAATTTTCTTCAGAGTTCAAAATTGAAAGAAGATAAGAAATTGTTTCTTCCAATTCTTTGTTTTCTGCATTTAATTTGTCAATTTCAAGACCTGATAGTCTCTTTAGTTGCATATCTAAGATAGCTTGAGATTGTTTGTCAGTTAAATTAAACTTCTCAAAGAAAATCTTCTTGATCTCGTCATTATCATAAGATGATCTAATTATTCTTATGATCTCATCTATATTGTCTATTGCAATTATGAGACCTTCAACTATATGTTTTCTAGCCTTAGCTTTTGATAAATCAAAGCTTGTTCTTCTAGTTACAACTTCCTTTTGGTGGTCTATATAATATTCTATCAGTTCTTTTAGATTTAATACTTGTGGTATTCCATCTACTAAGGCTAGGTTTATAATACCAAAGGTTGTTTCTAGTTGGGTATATTTGTAGAGGTTATTTAGGACTATATTTGCATTAGAGTCCCTCTTAATCTCTATTACAATTCTCATTCCCTTTCTGTCAGATTCATCTCTTATGTCAGATATTCCATCTATTTTCTTATCTTTTACAAGGTCTGCTATCTTTTCTATTAGTCTTGATTTGTTGACTTGATAAGGGATTTCTGAGACTATAATTCTTTCTCTATTTTTCTTAAATGGTTCTATTTTAGCAACTGCACGAAGCTTTACCTTGCCACGGCCAGTTTGATAAGCATCTTTTATTCCTGATTTTCCTAAAATATAAGCACCTGTTGGGAAATCTGGACCAGGAAGAATTTTGTTTAGTTCTTCTATGGATATTTCTGGATTTTTCATATAGGCTACACAAGCATCTATGGATTCTCCTAAGTTGTGAGGAGCCATATTGGTTGCCATACCTACAGCTATACCGTTAGATCCGTTTACCAAGAGGTTAGGAAATCTTGAAGGAAGAACAATTGGTTCCATTTCTTCTTCATCGAAGTTTGGCATGAAGTCAACTGTATCCTTGTTGATATCTCTTAGCATCTCCTTGGCAATCTTGCTCATCTTAACTTCTGTATAACGCATAGCCGCTGCGTCATCCCCATCTATAGATCCAAAGTTACCTTGACCTTGGGCCAAAGGATATCTGGTTGAGAAATCTTGGGCAAGTCTAACTAGGGCATAGTATATTGCACTATCACCATGAGGGTGATATTTACCCATTACATCTCCGACAACTCTGGCTGATTTTCTAGTTGGTTTATTAGGATCAAGTCCAAGTCCTTCCATTCCGTAAAGGATTCTCCTGTGAACTGGCTTTAGTCCATCTCTTACATCTGGAAGGGCCCTTGATACTATAACACTCATGGAGTACTCAAGATAGGAGTCCTTCATTTTTTCTTCGAGGTCTACATTTATAATATTGTTATCTTCTGTCATTTTGCCTCCTATACGTCAATGTTTGAAACGTACTTGGCGTTTTCTTGGATAAAGTTACGTCTTGGTTCTACCTTTTCACCCATTAAAAGTGAGAAGGTGTCATCTGTGCTTGTTGATTCAAAGTCTTCGTTTACTCTAAGTAAAACCCTGTGGTCAGGATCCATAGTTGTATCCCATAGTTGGTCAGCATTCATCTCACCAAGACCCTTATATCTGTTAATTTTATAGTTTTCTACGTTTAATTCTTTTAAGACCTTATCTCTTTCAGCATCTGTATATACATAGCGTTCATTTCTACCATGACTTATCTTATAAAGTGGTGGTTGAGCTACATAGACATGTCCTTCGTCTATTAGAGGTTTCATGTATCTGTAGAAGAAGGTCAAAAGCAAGGTTCTAATGTGAGCTCCATCGACGTCTGCATCTGTCATGATTATGATCTTGCCGTAACGAAGTTTGGATATATCAAATTCCTTACCTATTCCTGTACCAAAGGCTGTAATCATAGCTTTTATTTCTTCTGAGTTTAGGATTCTATCAAGGTTTGCCTTTTCTACATTCATTATCTTTCCTCTAAGAGGTAGAATAGCTTGAATTCTATTGTCTCTTCCTCCCTTGGCAGATCCTCCCGCAGAATTACCCTCGACTATGAATATTTCGTTTTCCGCAAGGTCTGTTGATTGACAATCTGCAAGTTTTCCTGGAAGAGTAGTTGAATCTAGGATAGATCTTTTTCTAGTTAAGTCTCTCGCTTTTCTAGCAGCTTCTCTTGCTCTTCTTGAGGCTAGAGCTTTTTCTATGATAGACTTGGCAGGTTTTGGATTTTCTTCTAAGAAAGCTTGAAGCCTTTGGCTAACAAAGGTATCTACAGCTCCTCTTACTTCAGAGTTTCCAAGTTTTGCCTTGGTTTGACCTTCAAATTGAGGTTCAGATATTTTAACTGAAATTATAGCTGTGATTCCTTCTCTGATATCCTCACCTTGGAGGTTATCTTCATTTTCTTTTATGAATTTAAAGTTTCTTGCGTAGTCATTTACAGTTCTGGTTAGAGCTGATCTAAAACCTGATAAGTGGGTTCCACCTTCTAGTGTATGGATGTTGTTAGCATAAGTTAAGATATTTTCGCTATAGCCATCTGTATATTGAAAGCTAACTTCTACTTCTATATCTTCTTGCATTCCATCAAAATGAGGAGTTACGTCCATTATAGGTGTTTTATTTCTATTAAGATATTTTACAAATTCGCTAATTCCACCGTCGAATTTGAAACTTTCTGAGAAATCTTCCCTTTGATCCTCAAAGATTATCTCTACGCCCTTGTTTAGAAATGCCATTTCTCTAAATCTATTTTCTAAAGTCTTCCTATCGAAAATAGTTGTATCAAATATTTCTTCATCTGGCTTAAAGGTAATCTTGGTTCCAGTTTCCTTTGTATCACCTATTACTTCAAGTTCGCTTGTGACTTCGCCTCTGGAAAAAGACATCTTGTATATATGGCCATCTCTTTTAACTTCAGCTATTAGGTATTCACTTAGCGCATTAACTACAGAAACACCAACTCCGTGTAGTCCTCCAGAAAATTGGTAGGCCTTATCATCAAACTTACCACCTGCGTGAAGAACTGTAAGAACAGTCTCTAGGGTTGACTTGTGGGTTGTTGGGTGTTCCTTTACTGGAATACCTGATCCATCATCTTCTACTGTTATTATATTATCTTTTGATACTATAACTTTTATGTAATCACAACGACCAGCTAGAGCCTCATCTACGGAGTTGTCTACTACTTCGTATACTAGGTGGTGAAGCCCTCTCTCACTGGTTGATCCTATATACATACCAGGTCTTAGTCTAACTGGCTCAAGCCCCTCTAAGACCCTGATGTTACCAGCATCATAATTATTTTCTTGCATACTATTCCTTTCTAATATTTCCATCCACTATATAAGATATCTTATCTTTATCTATATATTCCAAACTCTTTGTATTAGTTGCAGTGATTATTGTTTGATAACCTCTTAGGTTTTCTAGTAAAAATAAGGATCTTTTCTCATCAAGCTCTGAAAATACATCATCAAACAAAATAACAGCCTCATCGCCTGTTACTTCCTTAGTTAGTTTAACCTCTGCAAGCCTTATATTTAGAATTGCAGATCTCTGTTGCCCTTGGGAGGCAAAGTTTTTAGTATTTTTACCATTTATAGAAATTTCTATATCGTCTCTATGGATTCCCTTTTGGGTAGTTAAATATTTAAGGTCATTTGCTCTGCCTTTTTTAAATTCTTCTACATAAGAAGAAAAATCATCTGCCAAAATATCTGGTAGATACTTCATTTCCAAAATTTCACTTCCTTCTGTTAAGGATGAGTTAAACTCTCTAGCAAACTTTTCTAGGATATTTACAAATTTCTTCCTTGTCTTATATATACTAAAGCCTAGCTTCATCAAATTTTCATCGAAGGCGTTTAATTGCTCATTAAAATAAGAAGAAGACTTATTTTTTAAAAGTCTATTCCTCTGGTATAAAATTTTGTCATAATCTCTTTTCTTGGCCTTATAGGAAAAATCAATTCCCTCTATAATTCCATCTATAAGATCACGCCTTAGATTGGGTCCTTCTTTGATTATTGCAAGGTCTTCTGGAGTAAAGAGGACTATTTTAAAAAGAGACCTTAAATCTTTTCTCCTATCATACTTTACTCCATTTACAAAAATACTCTTATCCTTATCCTTAACTTCTATAGAAACTTCCTTAAAAGACCTACCCTTTCTAATGGTTCCTTTTAGCCTCATCTGACTTTGGGAAAATCTTATAATATCCTTATCCCTAATCTTTTTAAAGCTAGTTCCATTTGCCAAGTAATAGACACTTTCCAAAAGGTTTGTCTTGCCTTGGGCATTATCTCCTATAAAAATATTGTAATCTTCGTTAAATTCTACACTTTGATAAAAATAATTCCTAAAATTATTAAGTTTTAAATCTTTTATCCACATTATATGATTGTAATTAAAATATCATCGAATTCTAAAGTATCATTTTTGTATAATTTTTTGCCTGGAAGATAGGAAATCTCACCGTTTATTAGGACTCCTTCTTCTTTTATTATATGTTTAGCAATCCCTCCACTTGGCACTATATTTATAGCTTTTAGGAGGTCTTTGGCTGCTATTACGTCTGCTTCAAATTCTATTTTTTCCATATTTTCCTCAATTTGCAAGTCTTACTGGTAGAACTAGATAAGTAAAATCTTCATTTTCGTAGCTTGAATTTTCTGGATAAATCAAACATGGATTTAGAGAAGATTTGAAATTTAATTTAATCTTTGTAGAATCACATGCCTTTACACCTTCTTGCATATATCTTGCGTTAAAGGCTATATCTAAGTTTTCTCCTTTTTGTTCTACATCTATAACTTCTTTTACATCACCAATCTCAGAGTTTGATTTGATAACCATGGAAGAATCCGCTACTTCTATTTTTATTAGGTTGGCTCTGCCTGGATCTGCCAATACTTGGGCACGGTCTAGGGAATTTATAAGTTCTCTTTTGTCTAAGATTATAGTTGTTTCTGAAATATCGTTTATTATATTCCTATAATCTATGAAGTTTTTATCTATTACCTTGCATTGCATTGTAGTGTTTTCACTTACAAAAATTAAATCATTATCATTTTTGTAAAGTTTAGTCTTAGTATCTTCCGTAATTATCCTTGACCATTCTATAAGGGATCTTTTAGGAATGATATATTCGCTGTCCTCATAATCTGTCGGATAATCTAATTTCACCTTCTTTAGAGCTACCCTATAACCATCAAGGGCTACCATATTTAAAGATCCTTCTTTTAGCTCAAATAGAATCCCTGTTAGGGCAAGCTTAGTTTCATCTAAAGTTGTTGCAAACTCAGTTTGACTTATTGATCTTTTTAGAACGTCATTAGCTATTTCTATAGGTGTAGTTTCCGGAATTTCTATATCATTTTTTTCGAAGTAGTCAAAGGCTATAAGGTTAAAGTTAGATGATGAACATCTAATGCTTATTTTCCCTTCTTTGTTAGATATAGTGACTAAATCATTAGGCAGTTTTCTAACGATATTAGATATAAGACTAGCTTTAACTGCCATTTCTCCTTCTTCATCTACTATAGCATCTACAGAAGTTTTGATAGAAATCTCTCCATCAAATGCCATTAGGTATAAAGAGTTTTCTTTACACTCAAAGTATATTAATTCATGGATCTGTATATTGGTACTTTTTGAGACAGCCTTACTAGCGATATTAATAGCATCTATCAATTCTTGCTGATTAATTCTAAATTTCATATTTGCTCCTTAACTTATTATATATACTTAGTAGTATTATTAGTAGGGGGTGTATATATGTGGATAAGTTCCTTAAACATTTTGATTTAGCCAATAACCCTTGGTGATAAGATGTGGGTACAAAAAGGACAAAGTCGCTAGTTTTCCACATTATCCACAGGATACAAGCTTAAAGATCATCAAATAAACTTATCAACATACTTATCCACAGACTTATAAACAATATTACTCTGTTAGATCTTTATATAGACTTTCTATTTCTTTTTTGAAGTCTTCATCATCTTCTATTTGCTTTTGGATTTTTTCTATACCATGAATTATTGTCGTATGGTCTCTATCGAAAGAATTAGCAATTGTTACTAAAGAATCATTTAGGATTTCTCTTGATAGATACATGGCAATTTGCCTTGGATTTACAATTTCTTTCTTTCTAGATTTTCCCTTAAGATCAGTTAGCTTTACTCCATATTTATCAGCTACTTGTTTTTGAATATCTTCGATATTTACGTGTTTTTTCTTATTTTGAACTCTAGTTCCAACGCCAATTATGGCATCTTCCATGGTAACTACTTCTCTATTGTCTGATTTAGCATAGGCTATAGCTGTAGATAAAGCTCCCTCAAGGTCTCTTATGTTTGTGTCGATATTTTCAGCTATATAAAATAATATTTCATTATCTATATAAGCACCTAGCTGATCGAGCTTTTTTTGGAGTATTGCGACTCTAGTTTCAAAGTCTGGCTTTCCAATATCAACTATAATTCCCCAAGAAAATCTTGAAACGAGCCTATCTTCTAGACGCTTTATTTCTTTTGGTGGTCTATCCGATGATATTACGATTTGCTTGCCTGTATTATAAAGGTCGTTAAAGGTATGGAAGAACTCTTCTTGTGTTCCTTCCTTTCCAGCTATAAACTGGATATCATCTATAAGAAGGATATCCACAGACCTGTATTTTTCTCTAAATTTCTCATTTTTGGTAGACCTTAGGGCTGCAATCATTTCATTGGTAAATTTCTCACTAGATAAATACATAACATAGGCATCATCTCTGTTATCTAAGATTTCATGAGCTATAGCTTGCATTAAGTGAGTTTTCCCTAAACCGCTTTCTCCATATATAAAGAGAGGATTGTATAATCTCGCCTGTGATTTGTTGGAAATATTTTGAGCAACTGCCTGACTCACCCCAAGGGCATATTGGTTGGATTTACCTTCTACAAAGTTTTCAAAGATATTTTCATCTTCAAGTTGAGGCCTAGGAAAAGATGTCACTTGATTTATTCTCATTTGCCCATTTGAATCGTAATCCTTACCTAAGGTTAGGACTTTGTTGTAATTTTCAGCATCTTTAGCAACTACTGATACCTTTAGGTCTTTACCAGTCTTATCCTTTATGTTATCTAAAGCAAGTTGTAATTGAGGTGTCCATATTTTTTCATAGATAAAAAGTGTGTCTTTTTTTGGAACCTCAAGATATAAAACACCATTGTACATGTTTAGTGGCTTTAAAATACTAATCCATGTATTAAATTGCTGGGTATCCGTTACATGCACTTTCATTTCGTTTTTTAATTCATCTGTAATGTATTCTAGATTCGTCATCCATCCTACCTTCCTTCAAAAGTTATACACATAATATAAATGTCTAATTACTAAAGTTAACTTAGAAAAAATAGACTTATCCCCAGATATAGGATAACTTGTGGATAACTTTTATGTTGATAATTGTATTAGCTTAAAAATAAGGATTATGTAAGATAATTATAGGAAAAAATAAAAACTCTATAAATTTATCCACAGGAAAGACTTAAATTTAGCTTTAAAATACACTTATACATATACTTTTACACAAGCAATTATACTATAAACAAGCTGTTTAATCAACTTATCCACATTTTTATTTTAAAATTTGGGAAAAGTCAAAATAGGTTTCTGAAAAATAAGTGGATATGTGGATAAGTCTGTGTATTTATTTAGGTTTTTTCATAGTTTTTATAAAAAAGCTTAAAATTAGACAAGATAAAATAAAGTATTAGTTAATTTTACAAAAATATTCACTGAAAAAGTCTGTCAAAAACTTGTGCACAAAAAACTTCTACACAAAGTTATCAACAATGAATTTATATTCGATATAACCTAGTAAAAATGATATAATATACAATATTAAAATAGATATTATTCAATAATTTAATCTTCCAAAAGACTATAATAAGTAGATTATTTTTTATTAAATATCTTGACAGATTAGCTTTATTTCAATATAATAGTAGGAGTCAAAAAAAGAGTAGGAGGTGTAAGCATGAAGAGAACTTATCAACCAAACAGAAGAAAAAGATCTAAAGACCACGGCTTCAGAAAAAGAATGTCAAGCCCAGGTGGAAGAAGAGTGCTTAAAGCTAGAAGAAGAAAAAACAGAAAAAAATTATCTGCTTAAGTTAGACAATTATATACAGGTTAAATAGAGGGCCTTTTTAAGGCTCTTGTTTATATAATTTTAACTTCCGCAGAATAGTTAAGAAGTGTTTAATGGAAAAAAGAATTAGTTTAAGAAAAGACACAGACTTTCAAAGAGTTTACAAAAAAAACCAAGCTTTTTACAACAGGGACTTTACGATTCTTATAAAGAAAAATAACCTAGACCATCCACGCTTTGGATTTACTATAAGTAAGAAGGTAGGAAAGGCGAATGTCAGAAATTCCCTTAAGAGAAAGCTAAGAGACATAGTTAGGTTAAATTATTCTAATATAAACAATGTTGATATTGTAATTATACCTAAGAAACATACGACAGATTTTACTTACGATAAATTAAAAAAATCTTTGGGTCACGTTTTAAGTAAAGCTTTTAAAAAGAAGATGATTTTTTATGTTAAATAAAATTTTCATTAAGATGATAAGGTTTTATCAAAGATTTATTTCTCCACAATTAGGATATTCAAAGTGCAAGTACTATCCAACTTGTTCCCAATACGCCCTTGAGGCCTTTAACAAGTATGGATTTTTCAAGGCATTTTCTATGTCTTTGTGGAGAATTTTACGATGTAATCCATTTTCTAAGGGTGGATATGACCCAGTAGATTAGTACCTACAGATTAATAATAGATGGAGTTTATATGTTCAATTTTATAGCCAGTATTTTAGGTAAACTGATGAGATGGACTTATGATAGCCTCTCAGCAAATTTTGCAGAACCTACAAATATTAGTTTTTATGCCATAGCAATAATATTAATGACCTTGCTTGTAAGTCTTATGATTATACCAATGACCATAAGCCAACAAAAACAAGCAGAAAGAACTAAGGTTTTTAAACCAAAGATGGAAGAAATCCAAAAGAAATATGGCTACGACCAACAGATAATGCAACAAAAAATGCAACAACTTTACAAGGAAGAAGGGGTAACCCCTGGTATTTCAGGTTGTCTAGTAATGATAATTCAAATTTTAGTCCTATTTGGCTTGTTTAGAATGATGAGTGATACCACAAAGTATGTATTCCCAGAAGGACTGGACAATGTAAAGACAAACTTCTATTGGATACCAACCCTTCTTGATAAAGACCCTTACTGGTTTGGTCTTCCACTACTAACAAGTTTATCCCAATTTGCAGTTCAGCTTTTCTCAATGAAAACTAACCCACAAATGCAACAAGGTGGAGCTATGGGAGGAATGAATAACATGTTCCTTCTTATGCCATTGATGTATTTCTTTGTATTTAGAGGATTACCAGCAGGTTTGCCACTATATTACACCCTAAGTTCTTTATTTAGACTTGTAATAATGGTAATAATGCATTTTGCTATGAGAAATAAAAAAGAGGATCTAGTAGATGAAAAAGTCAATAATTAAAAGTGCAAAAACAAAAGATGCAGCTATTGAGCTTGCCCTAGATGAAATTGGTAAAAGTAAAGACGAAGTTGAAATAGAAATACTAGAAGAAGAATCTAGTGGATTTTTAGGATTAATTGGAAACAAAGATGCCGTAGTTAGAGTAAGCTACGAAGAGGATATAAAAGAAGCTCTATCTAATTTAGAAAGAGAAATTGAATCTACAAAGTCTTTTGGAACAGAAAATGAAGATTTTGAAGCAGATAAGGATATAGAAGCTCCAGAAGAAATAGTAGAAATCAAAGAAGATGAAAAAGAGACTCTAAAGACTGATATAGAAGAAAAAGATCAAGAAATAGAAGTTATAGAAGAAAAAAAAGAAGTAGTAGATTACGGCAGAGCTAAACAACAATCAGATATAGACAAGTTCTATGAGTCAAAAGAGCTTCTCGAAAATATACTAAAGGCTATGCATTTTGAAAATGTTAGTGTAATAGGAAATCTTGAAGACAACATTATAAAACTTGAAGCAAAAGTAGATGAAAAAGATACAGGAATTGCCATAGGTAAGGGCGGAGTTACCCTAGATGCAATTGAGCTTATAGTAAGAAAAGCAGTTGATTCTAGAAGAAATAATGTTAGACTTAATATAGATATTAACAACTACAAGAAACGCAGAGATGAGAAAATAATTGATCTTGCAGCAGATACTGCAAGAAAGGTTGCTAAGAGTAAGAAAAGTTGGAATCTAAGATATATGAATTCATATGAGAGAAGACTTGCCCATGAAGAAATCTCTAAACATAAAAATGTCTCTAGCCACTCAGAAGGAGTAGAGCCAAGAAGATATGTAGTTGTAGATTATATTGAAGAATGAAAATTAAAGAATAAATAAAAGCTTGTGCTTTAATGCACAAGCTTTTTTAGTTGTTAATATTTTGTTTCACGTGAAACTATAAATCTAGATGTCTTTCCAATCTATTATATGCTTCTATCATTTCATCATCGTCATCTTCGAATTTGGCATGACTTATTGTATGAACTTTAACTGGTTCCATAGTAAGTCTTGCAATATTGTATGCATGGTCACCAATTCTTTCCATAGTGGATAAGATATCGTTAAATACATAAGAAGCTATAGAAGTCATATCCTCACCATTAGCAAGTCTCTTGTAGTGAGCTTTTCTAAGGGTTGTTTCCATCATATCTAGCGCTGATTCATCTTCACTAAGTCTAGAAAATAGAGCCTGATCTTTAGTTTCAAAGACTTCTATTGATCCAACGAAGTTATTTATAACAAGATCATAGATATCTTCAAGATCGCTTAGGGCTTCTTTGTTGTAGCTTGCACCAGATTCGTATATTTCTTCGTAATATTCACCTAAGTTTTGAGCAAGATCTGATATTCTTTCTACATTTATTTGAATTTGTAGATAATTTTGAACTTCAGCTTCTAGGTCAGATGATCCTGAACTTTGAGCAATGGCTAATAAATACGCTTGGATTTTTGTATCCATGTCATTTACTATCGATTCTGCTTGGTTAGCTGTTTCTAAGTATTTTTTATCATTTTCAAGTAAATATTGCTTGGTTTGCTTTAAGTTTTCAAGAGCAACTTTTGATTCTTTTTGTACAGCAGATCTTATTTGATCAAGAGCAGCTGCAGGGAAAGTATCAATTAGTCTTTCGTCTAACTCGATATTTCCAAGTTCTGAGAATATTGAATCCTTACCAGGAATAAGTTTTCTAAGAATTTTTCCAACGTATTTAATAGTAGGTAAGAAAATAACCATACCAACGAAGTTAAATATGAAATGTCCTACTGCTATTGTCATAAGTTTGTTTGCACCAATGGCTGATGCCACTGTTTTAACTAAATTTTCATATGGACCAATGAATACTAAGAACACTACTGAAATTATAACGTTAAATAGAACGTGGAATGTAGAAGTTCTTCTTGCAGAAAGTGATCCACCTATTGATGCAAGAATAGCTGTTATACATGTACCAATATTTGCACCAAACATCAAACCCAAGGCAACATTTAAGCTGATAGCGCCTGAAGCGTAAAGCGACTGAGCTATACCTATAAAGGCTGATGAAGATTGGATAAGAGCAGTCATGCCCGCACCAACTATTACTGCTATAATTGGATTTTGTGCCATATTAGCCACTATCTTATCAAACCCATCTAGATTCTTAAGGTCAGATAGAGATCCTCCCATCATTTCAAGTCCTATAAATAGGAGTCCGAATCCTACCAAAATCTCGCCGATGTATTTATTTTTTCTCTTGGATGCAAACATATAGAAAGCAACACCTATCAAGGCGACAAAATATGATAGGTATCCAAGGTCAAAACCTATTAATATAGAAGTAACGGTTGTACCAATATTTGCCCCCATAATTACAGCAATAGCTTGCTCGAGGCTCATTACACCTGCTCTAACAAAACTTATTGCGATAACTGTGGTTGCAGAAGATGATTGGATTAAACCTGTTATAACTATACCAACCAACACTCCCATTATTGGGTTGGAAGTGTATTTCTCTACATAACCGCGAAGCTTGGGGCCTGCAAAGTTTGTTAGGGCATCTCCCATTAGAGAAATACCAAACAAGAATATAGCAAGTCCACCAGCTATTAGGTTCCACTGTAGAGATCCTAATGATTGTAGTTGCATAATCCCTCCAAATATATTTTAAATAATAACTACATCTAATATATCATAATAATTCAAATACACCAATTTTTTCTCAAATATTTTAAGACTGCATACAGTCATCTTTGCCTGATAAATGTTGACAAATTCGTATTTTCCACTATAATTCTTATGTTACAAACCACTAGTCAAAGTAGTGGATATTATCATACCAAGGAGTGAAAATGGAAGAAAGAACAATAGCTGCGATATCTACTCCATCCGGAACTGGTGGAATATCCATTGTTAGGATGAGTGGAAATAAGTCATATGAAATTATAAAAGAAATCTTTAGACCTATAGTTGGAAAGAAAATTGATAGGGATAAGGATAATAGAAAAATGAGATATGGGAATATAGTTGACATCGATGGTGAAATCATAGATGAAGTTATGGTTTGTTTTATGAAAGGACCTTACACCTATACAAGGGAAGACATATGCGAGATTAACTGTCATGGATCTTTTGTATCAGTCAAAAAAATATTGAACCTTCTTTTGGATAAGGGATGTGACCTTGCAGAAGGCGGGGAATTTACCAAAAGAGCCTTTCTAAATGGAAGGATTGATTTATCTCAAGCTGAGGCTGTTTTAGATATAATAAATGCCACAAATGATTTAAGTCAAAAGGAAGGTGTCAACCAGCTAAATGGAGCACTTAGAAAAAAGATTAATGATATTAGAAATTCTCTTCTAGAGGCCCTATCTAGACTTGAATATTCAATTAACTTTACAGAAGATGGGGAAGACTTATCACCAGATGAAATAATAAAGTATATGGATGATGCAAAATTAATGATAGATAAGCTTCTTAGTACTTCTAACAAGGGTAAAATCTTAAGAGATGGAATAAATACCACAATCATAGGAAAACCTAATGTAGGAAAATCTTCACTACTAAATAACCTTTTAAATGAAAACCGAGCTATAGTTACAGACATACCAGGTACAACTAGAGACTTGATTACAGAATATATTTCCTTTGGAGATTTCACCTTGAAGGTAAATGATACGGCTGGAATTAGAGATACAGAAGACTTGGTAGAAAAAATAGGGGTAGATAAATCTATAGAACTTGTAGATAAATCCGATTTAATTATAGCAATTTTTGATACGTCTAGAGACTTTGACGAAGAAGATGAGAAGATTTTAGCATTAATAAATGGTAAAAATGCTATAATAATTTTAAACAAGGTTGATCTAAGCCCTAAGTTTGACGAAAGCAAATTCGGATTAGAACATAAGATTGTAAAAACATCAATGACTAATGAAGAAGGCATTGATTTGCTAGAAGCTGCTATAACAGAAATGTTTGATACCAAAGATTTGAAGAGAGAATCAGTACTTATAACAAACACACGTCATGAGAGACTACTAAAACAAGCGAGCTCAAAACTAAACGAATCCTTAACTGATATAAAAAGAGGCATTCCACTAGATGCTTGCGAGGTGGACCTAAGAGGCGCTTATGATGATTTAGGATTAATAATTGGTGAATCTGTATCTGATGAAATAATGGATAAAGTATTTAAGGAGTTTTGTGTTGGAAAATAAATATAAAGCAGGAACTTACGATGTTGTTGTCGTAGGAGCAGGTCATGCAGGTTGCGAAGCGGCTCTTGCAACAGCAAGGCTTGGATTAAAAACATTAATATTAACTACAAGTCTTGAATCAATAGCAGATATGCCTTGCAATCCAAACATTGGTGGAACTGGTAAGGGACATATTGTTAGAGAAATTGATGCTTTGGGTGGGCAAATGGCTATTAACATCGACAAGACATTTATCCAATCTAGAATGTTAAACACAAGCAAGGGACCAGCAGTTCATTCTTTGCGTGTACAGGCAGATAAAAAACTCTACCACGACGAAATGAAAAAAACTCTAGAAAATGAAGAGAACCTAGATATATTTGAACAAGAAGTAGATAAAATAAATTATGAAGATGGAAAGATTGTTTCATGTGAAACAGTCCAAGGTGCTATATATGATACCAAGGCTCTAATAATTTGTACAGGAACTTATTTAAATGGAAAAATCCTCATAGGAGATTATGAAAAAGTATCAGGACCACATGGATTGTCTGCGGCAACATTTTTATCTGACTCTTTAGAGGAGATGGGTTTTAAACTTAGAAGATTTAAAACAGGAACTCCAGCTAGAGTTGACAGAAAATCATTACACTTGGAAAAAACAGAAATCCAAAAGGGCGATAGCGAAGTAATTCCTTTTTCATTTATAAATGAAGGAAAAGACTTTTCAGATAGGCACCAAGAGAATTGCTACCTAACCTATACACGTCCAGAAACTAAAGAAATAATAATGGAAAATCTTTATAGATCTCCAATATATGGTGGCCATGTTAAAGGAATTGGTCCTAGATATTGTCCATCTATAGAAGATAAGATGGTAAGATTTCCTGATAGAGATGTACACCAAGTCTTTATAGAACCAGAAAGCCTAAGTACTGATGAAATGTATGTACAAGGTGTTTCATCTTCTCTACCACAAGAGGTACAATTTGACTTTTACAAGACAATAATAGGCCTTGAAGATGTAAAAATCATGAGACCTGCCTATGCTATTGAATACGATATGATTGATACTAGAAACCTATATAGAACCTTAGAATCAAAAGATTATGAGGGTTTGTATTTTGCAGGTCAGATTAATGGATCAAGTGGTTATGAAGAGGCAGCAGGTCAAGGTATAGTTGCAGGAATAAATGCTGCTCTAAAAATCAAAGGTAAAGAGCCACTAATCTTAGATAGGTCTGATGCCTATATAGGAGTTTTAATTGATGACTTGGTAACAGAAGGAACTAACGAGCCTTATAGAATGATGACATCAAGATGTGAATACAGACTAACCATGCGTCAAGACAATGCAGACCAAAGACTTACACAAAGAGGCTACGAAATAGGACTTGTAAGTGAAGATAGATATCAAAAGATGAAAGAAAAAAGAAAAGCCATTGATGATGAAATAGCAAGGCTTAAAAATGTTATACTAACACCAAAAGAAGAGGTCAATGATAAGCTAGTAAGCTTGGGATCAACACCTCTAAAAAATGCTCTAAGCCTATATGATCTAATTAAAAGACCTGAGTTAGACTATGAAAAGCTAAAAGATTTTGATCTTGAAAGACCAAATCTTCCAAAATTCCAACAAATTCAAGCTCAAACAGAGATAAAATATGAAGGCTACATCAAAAAGAAAATGGCAGATATCGACAAGTTCAAAAAACTCGAGGCCAAGGAACTTGATAAAAATATAGATTATACAAAAATAGCTGGTCTCAAAAAAGAATCAGCAGAAAAACTCAATGAGATACAGCCAGAATCACTAGGACAAGCATCTAGGATTTCAGGAGTATCACCTGCGGATATAAACGTGCTTTTGATTAGACTTAAGACAGGAGAGTTAAATGGAGAAAAGTAAAGCCTACAAGATTTATATGGACTATTTATTAGAAGTAAACAGTCATACAAACTTAACAGCAATAACAGATCCAAGCGAAATTGAAATCAAACACTTCAAAGATTCGCTGACTGTCTTAGATTATATAAAAGAAGGCGATAAAGTTCTAGATATAGGAGCAGGGGCTGGGTTTCCAGGAATTCCTTTAAGAATTGAAAAAGAAATTGACTTAACATTAATAGATTCTGTTAATAAAAAGGTCAAATTTATGAATGAAGTTATAGAAAAATTAAATCTAGAAAATGCCAGAGCAATTCACGTTAGAGCTGAAGATTTTGCCAAAGATCAAAGAGAAAAATATGATGTTGTAGTTTCAAGAGCTGTTGCTAATATGAGAACTTTGTCAGAATATTGCCTGCCTTTCTTAAAAGTGGGTGGATTATTCATTGCTCTAAAAGGACCTAAGGCTATGGAAGAGTTAGAAGATGCTCAAAATGCAATTAGTATATTGGGTGGACAGGTTATAAAAACAGAGTCTATAGATCTTAGTGGTAATGACAGAGTTAATATTGTAGTTCAGAAGATTAAAAAGACCAAAAATAAATACCCTAGAGGAAAAAACTTACCTAAAAAAAGTCCTCTATAAGTTTCACGTGAAACAAGAAAGGATAACCATGAGAAAAACGTTAAGAGTCTTAGGAGTTGTTTTTACTTTTCTACTAGTAAACATAGCATTTGACCTTTTGATTGGAAGTGGATTAGGCTTATTACTAAATTCATATAACATAGAAAATCCAACACTATTCATTTTGATTTTAAGCCAAATTCTTAAATTGATATTAGTACTTATCTTCTTAAAATTTAGATCTAAGAAATATCATCATCAATATGGTTTAACATATATTAAAAATAAAAACCTTGATAGTGACTTCTATAAGATAATAACTATTGCCTTTGGAGTTGCTGGTTTTGGTAATATCTTATTATCAATTTTCTTAAAGATTTTTGAGAATAATGATTATATAAATACCACACTTGAGACGTTAGAAACTATGCTTAACTACAACAATACTTTTGAGTACCTAGTACTTTTTACAAGTGTAGTAATTATTGCTCCTATACTTGAAGAATTATTATTTAGAGGGATTCTATTTTCTGAAACAAAAAAATATTTAAATGTAACAGCTGCAATAGTAATAAATGGCTTATGTTTTGCAATCTATCATATGAATATAATTCAAGGGATTAATACATTTTTCATGGGTATGGTTTTATCCTACGTATATTATTATAGAAGAAACATAAAAGAAGCAATAGCAATTCACATGGTAAACAATCTTATTGCTATGATGATGGATGTAAATTATTATTTAACAATAATTATGGGAACTATAGCTTTTATATCAATTATTTTTTCAATAAAGTATTTAAGAGAGTTCAAGAAAGGGTTGTAGGTATCTGCAACCTTTTTTATTTGATTGTTTCATATGAAACAAAATTATGTTATACTAGGTGAAGGAGATTAATATGCAAGCTTTAATTTTATCAATTGGTACAGAAATTTTACTAGGAAATATAACAGACACTAACTCACAGTATTTAGCAAATCATTTAAAAGATGTTGGAATTGACGTCTACAAAATGATTACAGTAGGTGATAATAAAGATAGGTTAAAAAAAGTACTAGAAAAAGCAGATGGTCAATACGATTACATATTTATGACAGGAGGTTTAGGACCTACCGAAGATGACATAACAAAAGAAGTAGCTGTCGAAGTGTGTGGTTTGGAAAATGAACTTGAGGTTGATAAAAGCTCCTTAGAAATGTTAGAATATTATTTTAATAACAAAAATAAGGCTGTAGCTATAAATAAAAAACAAGCTATATTTCCAAAGTCAGCCACCATACTTAAAAATCCTAAAGGAACTGCACCAGGATGCATCTTAAGATCAGAAAAAAACACAAAATTTATCCTTCTACCAGGACCACCACATGAAATGACTTATATGTTTGATAATGAAGTGAAAAAACATTTGAAAAGTTCCTATATAATAAAATCTGTAACTGCGAAAACTGCCTTCTTAGGAGAATGGGATATGGCAAGTAGGGTAGATCTAACAGGAGATAATCCAACAATAAGTCCCTATGCTACAGACAATGGTTGTATATTAAGGATAACAGCTAAGGCTAAGAATGACATAGAAGCCGACAAAATACTAGATACAGGTATAGAAAAGGTTAAAAAATCACTAGGAAAATATGTGATAACCTTTGATGACAAAAGAAAAGAAGAAGTGTTAATAGACTTATTAAGATCTAGAAATGAATTTGTTTCTACTGCAGAATCTATAACTGGTGGAATGATAGCAAGTTCTATTGTTGATATTTCTGGTTCTAGTGATGTATTAAAAGAATCCTTCGTTACTTATGCTAATAAAAGTAAAGAACAAATACTAGGTGTTTCACATGAAACAATCGATAAATTCGATGTAGTTAGTAGAGAAGTTTTACAAGAAATGTTAACAGGCGTTAGAAAAGTAACGGAATCAGATCTTTGCATTGCAACAACTGGATATGCCCACCTTGGCCATGTTTTTGTTGGCGTACTATATAAAGGAAAATATTTACTTAAAGAGTATCAATTTAATGGTGATAGAAATAGAGTTAGACTTAGAGCAAAAAACAGGGCGATAGATCTAGCGATTACTATGATGAGAGGTGACTATGAAGAAGATTTCGATATTTAATCAAAAAGGTGGAGTAGGAAAGACTACAAGTGTTGTAAACATAGCTGTAGCCTTGGCAAGGCTTGAGAAAAAAGTGTTGGTTATTGATATGGACCCTCAGGCTAATACTACAACAGGTTTAGGTGTAGATAAATATACAGAAGAAGATTCTATTTATGGTTTATTTTATGAGTTGGATGATAGTATTGACAATGAAGAGGATAAATCTATAGAAATAGAAAAAGAAGATCAAGAAGATTTTGAATTAACAAACATATCTTTAGATAAAGATGATGAAGAAAAGGAAAGCGGAGATATTGAAATAGACTTTTCTAAATATATAAAAGAAACAGAATCAGGAGTTTTCCTTATCAAATCTGAATCTTCTTTGTCAGGTCTTGAGGTTGAACTAGTTAGCCTAGATCCAGTAAAAAGAACCCAAGTCCTTAAGAACATAGTTGATAAAATAGATGACTCATATGATTATTTTATAATTGATTGCCCACCTAGTTTGGGACTTTTATCAATAAATGCCCTTGTTGCAAGTGATTCAATTATTATTCCGATTCAGACAGAATATTATGCCCTAGAAGGTGTTAGCGAGCTAATGAATACATATAAGCTTGTCAAAGATTCCTTGAATGAAAACTTGGATATAGAAGGTGTATTACTTACAATGTTTGATAAGAGAGAGAATTTATCTTATGAAGTGGTAGAAGAAGTTAAATCTTATTTTAAGGGAAAAGTATTTAGAACAATGATTCCTAGAAATGTTAGATTGGCAGAGGCTCCTTCATATGGTAAATCAGTTATTGAATATGAAGAAAGATCGAAAGGTGCGATAGCTTACAAAATGCTCGCTCAAGAAATTATAGATAGGTAGGTAGAAATGACAGGAAGAAAAACCCTTGGCAGAGGGCTATCTGCCTTAATCCCTGAGTCTAATGAGAAACTTGTAGAAAGTGAAAAAGTAACAAGTCTTGATATAAACTTAATAGTTCCTAGAAGTGACCAACCTAGAAAAAACTTCGACCAGGAAGCAATAGAGGGCTTGGCAGAATCTATAAAAGAATATGGACTACTTAATCCAATAGTAGTTACTAAAAACGGCAATAGGTATGAAATTTTGGCAGGAGAGAGAAGATTTAGAGCAAGTAAACACTTGGGATTAGAAAAAATAGATGCTATTATCAGAGACTACTCTAAAAAAGATATAGATATATTATCCCTAGTGGAAAACATTCAAAGAGAAGATTTAAGTCCTGTTGAGGAAGCCAAAGCCTACAAAAAATTAGTAGATGATTTCTCAATGACTCAAGAAGAAATCGCAAAGATTATGGCAAAATCTAGATCTTATATAGCAAATACTATTAGGTTATTAAACCTAAATGATGAAGAATTAGATGCATTAACAAACAAACAAATATCTTCATCTCAAGCAAGGACACTTTTATCTATAAAAGATGATGATAAAAGAAAAGAAGCGCTAGATGGATTTGTAAGTAATAAACTTAATATAAGACAAGCAGAAAATCTTAGCGAGAAAAACAAAACTAAAAAAGCAAAAAAAACTAAGAAAAAAGATGGCCTAAGCGATATAGACAAGATTCTCTTAGAAGATTACGAAGAGAAATTTATGGATAAGGTTGGATCAAAAGTAAAGATAGATAAAACTGGACAGATTTACAAATTAATAATTGATTGTTTTACAGTTGAAGATATTGAAAATATATATTGGAGACTAAAAGATGAAAATAATTGACATGGACCTAGGAAAGCTCCTAGATCAAGCTAAAAAGCCAACTGCAAATCCCGGTGGCGGAGCCTTAGTTATAACTATAGCTGCTATGGCAGTTAATATAGTTAGGATGATGGATAGGAAAAATGTTTCACATGAAACACTCGATAATATAACAGATAGACTAGTAGACCTTATCCAAGAAGACGTTGACTATGCCAATGCCTTAGTTAAAGAATATAAAAAAGGGAAGAAAGTAGATGAAAATTATTTCTTAATGGCAGCTAGTCCACAAATTGAATTAGTAGAATTAAGTATCAAAGCCCTAGATTATATAAAACCAATTCTAGAAGATGGTAAACTAGATGCAATATCTGATGGTATAATTGCAAATAACTTATTATTTGAAGTAGTAAGAGACGCCATGCCAACTATAAGGGTAAATCTCGATCCAATATCAAAGTCATATGATTATGACGAAAAAATAGATTATGCAAAAAAACTTCATAAAAGAAATCAACAAATAATAGAAAGAAGGTTAAAATGACAGGAATATATATAATTCTTGCTATCATGGCTATTTTAATAATAGTAGAATACGCACTAATTAAGTCAATGAACAACAAACTTAGACGCCAAAAGCAAAGATATGATCATTTGCTTAGAGGTAACAACCAAGAATTAAACCTAGAAGAAGTCTTGGTTTCAATAAATGACCAACTAGAAAAATCAAACAAAGAGATAAGGACAATCGATCAAAGAGCAATTGATGCAAAAGACAAAACCATGGGAGCTGTGAGTAATATGGCGGTAGTTAACTATGATGCATTTGATGGTCAAACTAACGAGCTTTCATTTAGTCTTTGTTTGTTAGATAATTTCCATAATGGAATAATCTTGACCAATTTATACTCTAATGATGGATCAACAATTTATGTTAAAGAAATAATAAACGGTTCTTCTGAAAAGGATTTATCTCAGAATGAGTTAGAGGCTCTAAATAAAGCAAAAAGTTAATAAAATAACTATGCTTAACTTTAAAAATTTAAGGGTATAATAGAACTGACAAACGATATTATCCACAAGGAGGAATAGATGCCAACACAAGGTATATTAGAAAATGCGAGAAAAAATATAGAAGGTAAAAATCTAAAAATTGTACTTCCAGAAGGAAGCGATGCAAGAGTACTCGCTGCAGCACTTAAACACAAAGAAGAAGGACTTTTGACACCAATAGTTTTAGGTGATCAAGGGGAAATCCAAAAAACAGCAAATAAAGAAGGTCTCAAACTAGGAGATTTACAAATAATAAACCCACAATATTCTGAGCATTTCGACGAATTAGTAGAAAAATTTGTTGAAGCTAGACGTGGAAAAACAAGCAAAGAAGAGGCAGAGTTCTTACTAAAAACTAATGTAAACTACTTTGGTGTAATGCTTGTGAAAGCTGGTTATGCTGACGGAATGGTATCTGGTGCAGTGCACACAACAGGAGATACTATCAGACCAGCTCTACAAATTATCAGAACAAAACCAGGCGTAAACAGAGTATCTGGAGTTATGGTAATGATAGGACCTGATGGAAATCAATTAGTATTTGCAGATACAGCTGTAAATATAACCCTAGAATCAGACGAACTTGCAGAAGTTGCTGTAGAAACAGCTAAGAGTGCGGAATCTTTCGGTATGGATCCTTACGTTGCCCTACTTTCATTCTCAACACACGGTTCAGCTCACCACGATCTTGCAACAAAAGTTGCTAAGGCAAAAACTAGAGCATTAGAACTTGATCCAGATTTAAGAGTAGAAGGTGAAATTCAATTTGACGCAGCAATCGATCCAATAACTGCAGCTCAAAAAGCTCCAGGATCTGAAGTAGCTGGAAAAGCAAATGTATTTATCTTCCCAGACCTACAAGCAGGTAACATCGGTTACAAAATCGCACAAAGACTTGGCGGTTACAAGGCTCTAGGACCAATCCTTCAAGGACTTAATGCACCAGTTAACGACCTTTCAAGAGGATGTACAACTGAAGATGTTTATGAAATTGCAATAATAACAGCTTCACAAGCAGTTAACAAGTAGTCATAATAAAATTTGAATTTAAAAAGAGACAGTCTTTTGATTGCCTCTTTTTCTATAAGAAATTTGAGGTGGTTTTATTTTTATAGAAGAAATAAAAAATAACGCGAAAGCAGTAATTCCAATAGCTATCCTAGTAGTAATATTAAATTTTTTCGTAGGGGTTTCTAATAGGCTCTTAATAAATTTCTTTTTGGGATGCGTTGGAGTAATATTTGGCCTTGCTGTATTTTTGACAGGTGTTGAGATATCTATTTCAAAAATTGGGACCATGATGGGAGAGTTTTTGGGTAGGTTTAAATCAATTATTTCTGTTATTATTTTTGGTATCTTTATTGGATTTGTAATATCAGTTGCAGAGCCTGACCTTTTGATTTTGGCAAATGAAATAACTAGCACTGTTGGGCTTGCCCCACAAGTTATTGTAATGATAATATCTCTTGGAGTCGGGATATTAATTTCTGTGGGTCTTTTTAGGATATTTAAAGAAATAAGGATTTCAAACTTGATGCTAATTATCTATTCTGTGATTTTTATCTTGATGATTTTTGCAGAAGATATAGGTCATGCTATCGCCTTTGATGCTTCAGGAGCAACGACTGGAGCTATGACGACTCCTTTTATAATTTCTCTTGGACTAGGAGTTGCATCTCTTAAGGGTGATTTATCAGAAGATGATTCATTTGGACTTGTTGGAATAGCGTCTACAGGACCAGTTCTCGCTGGACTTTTGATGAGTATGTCAATTAATCAAAGTGGGGTGGAAGTTATAGAAAAAGCGCACGAGTCAATCCTTCTAACAGGTGTTATAAATGCGACTTTTGCTATTGTTCCAATCACAATAGTATTTTTCCTAATGAATTTACTAGTATTTAAAATAGATAAGGAGACTTTAAAAGAAATATCTATAGGACTTTTCTACACATATTTGGGATTAATTATATTTCTAACATCAGTAGAAGGTGGATTTATGGAACTTGCAAGAGCGATGGGTGAAGGACTAAGAGATTCTAAATTTCTTCCTTTGATAGGATTTGTTTTAGGACTATTGGTGGTTTTAGCAGAGCCAGCCGTTGCAGTTTTGGCTGAACAGGTCGAAGATGTAACAGGAGGTTCTATCCCAAGAAAGCTTATCCTAAGAGCCCTATCTATAGGAGTTGCCTTTGCGGTTATGCTTGCCATATTAAGGATAAAGATAGAAGGTTTTGCCCTCTGGATGGTCATAGTACCAGGATTTTTGATATCTTTAATTCTAGCAAGGAGAGTGCCACAAATATTTGTTGGAATCGCCTTTGATTCGGGAGGAGTTGCATCAGGACCGATGACTGCTACATTTATCCTAGCTTTCTGCCAAGGAGTAGCGGGCAATATCGCAGATGGTTTTGGGGTGATTTCTTTTGTTGCTATGATGCCAGTCATAACTATTATGATTTTGGGAAGTATATTTAAGGGGAGAAGTTAATGCAGTATATAAGAGTTATTCTACCTAGAGGAAAGGGCAGCGGCTTCATGAAACTTCTAAAGGACAATGGAGCTTTTGGAGTTTCATGTTTTTATGGAGAAGGATCTGCCCCAAATGAAATATTAAATAAATTTCATGTAGATAAACAAAAAAAAGAAATTGTAACAGCTCTTTTTGATAAAGAAAATACACTCATATTATTTGACAAAATCAAGGAGAAACTAAAAGGTGTAAATACAGGCATAGCCTTTGCTACATCGCTTGATAGAAAGGATTATACGATGGATTATGTATGTCTATATGTAATTTGCGATAGACACCAAGGTCAAAAGGCCATCCACATAGCTCAAGAAAACGGAGCTCGTGGAGCAACCCTTGTTCATGGAAGAGGATCAGCAGAAAATGTTAAATCACCAATATTTTTAAATATGGCAATAGAACCTGAAAAAGATATAGTGATTATGCTAATAAAAAAAGAATTAGAAGATACAATTAAGGGTAAAATATATGAAGAGATGGAACTTGGTAAAGAAGGTAAGGGGATAATATATTCCCTACCAGTTAGCGAAGTTTCAGGACTAGTAGAGCAAAATAATTAGGAGATATTATGAAAAAATTAAACTCAAATGAATTTAGACAAGAAGTAGAAAGTGGTAAAGGTCTTACTCTAGTAGACTTCTCAGCAACATGGTGTGGACCATGCAAGATGCAAGGACCTATCCTTGAAGAGCTTGCTTCTGAGGTGGACTATCAAATATTTAATATTGATGTAGATGAATCAGACGATATAGCTGGTCAATACAATGTAAATGCAGTTCCTTCCCTAATGATTTTTAAGGATGGTGTACTAAAAGATACTCTAGTAGGTTTTCACTCAAGAGAAGCTATAGAAGAAAAAATGGCTAAATTTCAATAATGAGATATGATATGGCAATAATCGGCGCAGGTCCTGCAGGACTTAGCGCCGCTTTAAATGCAAAAATAAGAAATAAGTCAGTTATTATTTTCGGTGAAGATTCTAAGGCGATAGTTAAAAGTAAATCTATAAAAAACTACTTAGGATTCCCTGACATCAGTGGGTGCGAATTAAATGACAAATTTAAGGAAAGCTTAACAAGTTATGATGTAGAATATTCTAAGGAAAGAATTCAAACTGTCTATGCCATGGGGGATTACTTTGCCCTAAGCTTAAAAGATAATACTATGATAGAGGCAAGCTCTGTAATAGTGGCAACAGGCATAGATCTTAAAAAAGATTTGGTTAATGAAGAAAAGTTCTTCGCCAATGGTGTAAATTATTGTGCAACATGCGATGCTGCCTTGTACAAGGGAAAAGAAGTTGTAGTCATAGGTTATAACGAAGAAAGTGTAGAAGAAGCAAACTTCACAGCAGAAATCGTAGGCAAGGTAAGTTATGTAAACATGTACAAAAGAGGTGTGAAACTAAATTCTGGTATAGATGTAATAGAAGGAGAAATCCCTCTTGGCTTCATAGGAGAAGATAGGGCAAGTAAATTAGAATTTAAGTCTGGTAAGAAACTTTCTGCTGATGGATTTTTCATAATAAAAGACTCATCCAAGCCTCAAAGGTTGATTCCATCTGTAAAATTAGACGGAAATCATATTTTGGTAGATAATAAAATGGCTACAAATATTAGAGGACTATACGCAGCAGGAGATATAACAGGCGAGCCTTATCAAATAATGAAAGCAGTAGGTCAAGGTCAGATAGCAAGTTTAAATGCAGTAAAATATCTAAGTAAACTTAAAAACAAAGAATGAAAACATAAAAACCACAAAGGAAAACTTTGTGGTAGTCTTACATAAATATTAAGATATAAATCGTAAAAAATATAAAAAAAACAATATATTATAAAAGAATATTTAAACTATTGACCGACTATAATTATAAAAGTACCATAATTAAGTCTTACTTTCACAGGATCTTAAATTATGTGGAAAATATATGTAAAATATAAATAAGTTTTATTGAAAAAATTTAACTTATATGTAAGATAATATTATAGTATAATTATTTCTAGGAGGAAATATGACCAAAAAGCATATTGATTTTTTTGAATTCAATAATTCCATATTCTCGATGATTAGAGAAATTTCACATAAAATTGATCTTTTGTTGCAAGATACAGCAAGCGAACTAGAAATTACACCTTTGCAATTAAAAATGATAATAACTCTATACGCAAACAGGGAAAAACCTGTTTCCATAGGTAGCCTTGGAAAAGCTATAGGAATTACAGGTGGAAATATATCAAATATATGTAAAAGACTTGAAAAACAAGGCTTTGTTGATAGAGTAAGAAGCGAAGAAGATGAACGTGTAGTAAATGTTATGTTGACAGATAAGGGAAATGATGCAGCTTGTATGGTGGATGACTATTTCCAAAAAATCAGAAAAGATATACCTGAAGATGGAATAGACTTAAACCTACAAACAATTATCGATGAGCTAGAAGCCCTAGAAATGCTTTTAGATAAATATATAGCTAGGAGTGGTTTATAATGACAAACAAAAATAAAGGCAAAAAACCTCTATTATATTATTGGTTAGTTGCCATTGTAATATTTTTAGTAGTCCACTTTGCCCTAAATCCTATAGCTACGGATGAAAGTGTCAAAGAGGTTAGCTACTCACAATTTGTAGATATGATCGATAACGATCAAGTAACTGAAGTGTCAAAAGATGACCAAAAATATACCTTCAAAGCTAAGGTAGATAATGACGAAAAAGTCTATGAAACTGGTTTATGGCAAGATACTGATTTAACAGAAAGACTATTAGAAGCTAAGAAGAGAAACGACAAACTAGTATTTAAACAAGAGATAGAAACAAGGATGAATCCTTATTTATCCCTATTCCTAACAAGTATACTACCATTATTATTCATATGGATAATATTTATGTTTGCGTCAAGATCACTTACAAAAACTATGGGTGGTCGTGGCGGTGCGGACTTCATGAACTTCGGTAAGTCTAACGCCAAAATATATGTTGAAAATAAAACAGGAAAGACCTTCAAGGACGTTGCAGGTCAGGAAGAGGCTAAAGATTCTCTAAGTGAGATAGTTGATTTCCTTCATAATCCTGGAAAATATAAGGAAATTGGAGCTAAAGTTCCTAAGGGAGTTTTATTAGTAGGACCTCCAGGAACAGGTAAAACCTTGATGGCGCAAGCTGTTGCAGGAGAGGCAAACGTACCATTTTTCTCAATATCAGGTTCTGAATTTGTTGAGATGTTCGTAGGTATGGGTGCAAGCAAGGTTCGTGATTTATTTAAACAAGCCAAAGAAAAAGCACCATGTATAGTATTTATAGACGAGATTGATGCTATAGGTAAAAAACGTGATGTATCTGGATATTCTGGAAACGATGAACGTGAACAAACCCTAAACCAACTTTTAAATGAGATGGATGGTTTTGATGCAACAGAGGGAGTTGTCCTTCTTGCGGCAACTAACAGACCAGAAATCCTAGATCCTGCTTTAACAAGACCAGGACGTTTTGACAGACAAGTTCAAGTTGAACTACCAGATCTAAAGGGACGTGAAGATATCCTAAAGGTTCACGCTAAAAATATCAAAAGAGAAGATGATATTGACTACGAAGAAATTGCAAAAAGAACTGCAGGAACTTCTGGTGCTGACCTTGCCAATATCATAAACGAAGGTGCTCTAAGAGCTGTAAGGGAAGGTAGAAGAAAGCTAACCCAAGAGGACTTAGAGGAATCAATCGAAACAGTAATAGCTGGTCAACAAAGGAAAAATGCAGTTATAAGTGATGATCAAAAGAAAATTATTGCCTACCACGAGGTTGGACATGCCCTTGTTGCGGCAATACAAACTCAAAAGACTCCAGTAACAAAGATTACAATTATACCAAGAACTGGTGGAGCTTTGGGTTATACAATGACTGTAGACAAGGATGAAAAATATATAATGACTAAGCAAGAGCTATTTGATGAAATAGTTACATTTGCTGGAGGTAGATCTGCAGAAGAGTTGATATTTAATACCAAAACAACTGGTGCGTCAAATGATATCGAAAGAGCTACAGCTATAGCTAGGAATATGGTTACTATTTACGGTATGGATGAGGACTTTGACTTCATGCAACTAGAACAAATCCAAGGTAAATACCTAGGTGGTCAAAGATCTATGATAGTTTCTGATGGTACTGGAGATAAGGTAGACGAAAAAGTTGCTAAAATCATTGCCGCAGCTCATATGAGAGCTATAGAAATCTTAAAAGATAACCTAGATAAACTTCACGAAATATCCGACTTCTTGCTTAAAGAAGAGACAATCACTGGAGAAGAGTTTATGGCTATCTTAAATAAGAATGAAGTAATAGTCGATGAAGAAGAAAACGATGAAGATGAACAAAAAATAATAACAGAAGATTTATCTGATAAGGGCTCTGATTCTATTGAAGATGAAAATTCAAATACAGATATATAAGATAATTAAGTTCCAAGCCAAGGCTTGGGACTTTTTTTGTGGAAAAAATTATATTTCTACCACAAATTCACCCCTATATTGACTTGAAATTATGAAAACGATATGATTTATCTAAGAAAATATATAGGCTCTACGTATTAATTTCAACTATAGAAAAGCTGATATATAAATAGTGAAAACGTATACAACGATGGAGTCTATACAATTTTTATATAATCATTTATCATTAGGAGATATTATGAAAAGTAGTTACAAAAAGAACATAACGATAGAAAATTTCTTATTTATTCTAGTATTTTTTGGAATGTTTGGCTGGATAGGAAAAATCATGGGGCCAACCAATATGCTATCCACAGTTATGAATACAGCTTATAGATTACTGATGGATACATGTTTTTACATAATGGGTATATCGGTAGTAGCAGGAGCTTTGTCGAGCTTATTTTCTGAGTTTGGTTTTATCGCTTTAGTTGATGTATTATTATCAAAGATTATGAAGCCGATTTATAACCTTCCAGGTGCCTCATCTTTGGGTATATTAAACTGCTACTTATCAGATAACCCTGCTATACTAACCCTAGCTGATGAAGATAACTTCAAGAAATATTTTAGAAAATTTCAAATGCCAGCCTTATGTAACATAGGAACATCGTTTGGTATGGGGTTAATTGTAACAACAACTATGTTTGCCCTGCCTGTAGAAGGAGCTGTGAAAGCATCTCTGGTTGGAAATCTCGGTGCTTTTGTAGGTTCTATTGTGTCAGTTAGGATAATGCTAAGATTTACTAAAAAATACTATGGTACAGAAGATATGGTCGAAGTAAGAAGCGTAATAGATGTACCTGAAGGACATAGGATTATTAGAGATGGATCATTTGGATCGAGAGCAATCGAAGCAATCTTACACGGCGGCAAGAGTGGCGTTGATATGGGGATGGCAATCATTCCTGGAGTAATAACTATTTGTACAGTTGTAATGCTTCTTACTAATAAAATGCCAGCAGGTGGCTATACAGGTCAAATTGGCGAGGGAGTTGCCTTTCTTCCTTGGCTAGGGCAAAAATTATCCTTTATCTTAAGTCCTATATTTGGCTTTACAAGTGATAGTTTTATCGCAGTACCAATAACAGCCCTAGGGTCTGCAGGTGCAGCTCTTGGAGTAGTAAAAGAATTTGCAGGTGGTGGATTAGTCACAGGAAATGACATAGCAGTATTTACAGCTATGTGTATGTGTTGGTCAGGATATTTGTCTACTCACATTGCTATGATGGATGCTTTAGGTACAAAAGAGATGACAAGCTCAGCAATTCTTGCCCACACTATAGGTGGTCTATGTGCAGGATTTGCAGCTCATATTTTTTCCTTGGTTTTATTATAGTATTTTTTAATTAAAATCAGTTTTAGCCCTACGGGGCTTTTTCTTATGTTTAAATTTACGAAAGTTTGACCTAAGGGTAAGGATATTTTATTATAAATTTGTAAAAATCATAAAATTTAGTACATTATTATTCTAAAATTAAGTTAATACATAAGAAAAAAATTTATTTATTTAATTTGACATTAACCTTAGGTAAATCCATATAATATAAGAACAAGAAATCATTTTCCTAAAATAAGGAGGAATTTATGACAGGAATATTAGCCCACAGGGGATTTTCAGGTAAGTATCCTGAAAACACTATGCTTGCTTTCAAGAAAGCAGCTGAACTTGATATTGCAGGTTTTGAGACAGATGTACAAATGACCAAGGACGGAGTCTTGGTTATAACTCATGATGAAGAGATTTCAAGAGTATCGAATGGCAAGGGATATATAAAAGATATGACCTTAAAGGAGCTTAAAGATCTTGATTTTAGAAATGGTATGGAGGAATTTGCCCTAGATGATGATACAAGGATACCGACCTTGGAGGAGTTTTTTGATTGGTTTAAGGATACTAATTTCTTAATCAATATAGAACTAAAATCATCTATGATTAGATACGAAGGAATGGTTAATAAGACTATGGAAATGATTAAGGCCTATGATTTAGTTGATAGGGTTATTATTTCATCTTTTAACCATAGGGATGTTGTTTTAGCAAAAGAACTTGTTCCAGAAATTAAGTGTGGATTTTTGACTTGGTCATTATTTTTAAATCCGGGCAAATATACCAAATCTTATGGGATAGACTATTATCACCCAGATTTTAATGCTATGGATGATGAAGATTTTGATGATTGTAAGAAAAATGGAATAGGTATATTGCCTTACACAGTAGATGAAATATATGATATGAAAAAGCTTGTTGACAAGGAAGTTCTATATATTATTACTAACTATCCAGATAGGGCAGTTGGCTTAATAGGAGGAAATCATGCTTAAAAATCCTCAAAAAAGACCAGCCTTTCTTAGACCTGGCAGAATTGGATCTTTTCTTTCTATAGTTTTTGCAGGTCAGCTTGCCTATGCATCATTTGAGGCCTTCAAGGGATCTCTTATGCTACCTTTGACCCAAGCCTTGGGGATAAATCTTCAGGAGTTTTCTTACATGATGAGTATGCTTGGTATTGCTACATATCTATATATACCAGGTGGTTGGGTTAATAATAGATTTTCAATTAGATCTATCCTCGTAACTTGGCTATTTTGGAGAATGGCTACAGGCTTATTTATATTTTTAGTTCCAAACATATCCTTTTCAATCCTCGTTGCTATTGCAATATCGTGGGGTGTGTGGGATGCTATAGGTTGGCCTGCCGTAACTAATGGAGTAAATTTCGTATCATCAGATGCTAACAAAGAGGGCAAGGGTCTTGCCATGGGACTACTTGAATCTATCAGAAGAACCTTAGAATTTGTCATGAATGGAGTTATAATCATCATGATCGCTATTTGGCCTGACAAGAGTCAAATGATAATGAAGATTATGGGTATAATCTATACCTTGACTATGCTTCCAAATATCCTAGCTATACTTAAATATGTTCCTAAAAATGCTATTGCAAAAGTTGAAGGAGAATCTAGCAATGTCGCAGCACTTAAGGGACTAGTAAAGGTTATGAAGATGCCAGCTATTTGGCTAGCGGGACTTTCTGGTCTATGCCTTTATTGGTGTTATATGAATCTTATTTATTCATCAGCTCCATACCTTTCCCTTGTATTTAATGCGTCAGAAGCCTTATCTGGAACATTTGGAATTATAAATACAGGTTTTATGGGAATAATTGGGGGAGCTTTGGCAGGATATTTGGCTGATTATTTATTTAAATCTTCGACAAAGATGCTTGCTGTTGCCCTAGGACTTACATCTCTTGGATCGCTTTTAGTTTACATCCTTCCTAAACAATCAGGCATGTGGATTTCCGTAGTTTTACTTATGGTTATGTCTATAGGAGTATTTATGGGTAAGGCCGTAATGATGGCACCAATTGCAGAGCTTAACTTAGATGAAAGTATAAGTGGTTCAGCTATGTCAGTAGGTTCATTTTTAGCCTACGCCTCAATTTTTTGGGCGCCAATTATTAATGCTAAGTTTATAGAAGCAAGCTACGGTCCTGCTCAAGGTTACAAGTATGTATTTTTAACTACAGTAATCGTTGCAGCTGTCGGTGCAATTTGTGCAGTGCTATTAATCAACTACAAGAAGAAAGCTAAATAAACCTTAACCTCTTATGGTATAATGAAGTAATGTTATACTTTGAGGTGACTAATGAGAAAAAAACTTTATACTATAGGAAATGTAGCTAAAAAAGCGATGATATCTACAAGAACTCTAAGATATTATGAAAAGCTTGGTATAATAGAGCCAGATTTTGTTGGAGATAATTCCTACAGGTATTATGAAGAAGATACCATCTTAAAATTAACTATAATCAAATACTTTAAGCTGATTGGCTTTAGCTTAGAGGAGATTAAAGCTCAGCTTATAAGTCAAGATGTAAACAAAATGATAGCTACGTTTGATAAAATCCTTGCTAGAAGCGATATAGATATAGAAGAAATAATTCAAAGAAAAGAAATCGTAAATGACTGGAAGGATCTCCTCGAAGAAAGCAAGATGCTAGAATTTCATAAAATCGAAGATGTAAATGTTAGATATATGGCTGAAAAAAATCTAATTTCATTTCCTTTTGTCTTTGATTTTGATTATAAATCATCTATCTTAAACCTTGAATTTTCTAGTTTCATAAACAAGAAAAATAACACAATTTCAGGGCCTGTAATGTTTTATTTTGATGATATTAATAAAAGAATTGCCTCAGATGATAAGAACGATAAGATTTCAGCAAACTACATCCAAAAGGCTGTAAAGAAAATAGATTCAGACCTAAACTTTCATTTAGAGCCTAACTTTTGTGCATGTCTATATCACTATGGGTCTTTCGATAGCTTATATTTATCTTACAAGAAACTAATAGATTGGCAGAAAAAGAGCTCATATAAGTTTGTTGGACCAGTGATAGAAAGATTTGTCTTAGATTATTGGACTAGTTTTGATGAAGAAAAGTTTATAACAGAATTGATTGTTCCTATAGAAAAGTTTTGATAAAAAACCAGAGGCTTTGTAGCTTCTGGTTTTTTATTTAAAATATATATGCCTGTTTCCATCAAAATCTCTTATGTCTGTTTCCATATCAAATATTTCTCTAAACATTTTTTCATCCATGACTTCTTTAGAAGAACCTTCTTTATAAATCTTTTTATCATTTATTAAAATTATATGATCGGCAAATTTTTCTATGAGGGCTATTTGATGGAGGCTTATTAGGGTTGTTAGATTTAACTTATAGGTTAAATCTTTTATTATTCTCATTATCTCGTATTGGTTTTTAAGGTCTAGAGCGCTTACTGGCTCATCTAATAGGAGTATCTTGGGATTTGATACTAGAGCCTGACCTATAAAGACCTTTTGTACTTCTCCTCCAGATAACTCATTTATAAATCTATTCCTGTAGCTAGTTAAATTTAATAAATCTAATATTTTTTCTACGTCTTTTTTATCCTCGTCACTTATCTTAAGAGAAAGATTAGCTACCTTGCCTAACAAGATAGTGTCAAAAACTGTAAATCTTATTTTGGAATTTATATTTTGATTTAGGTAGGAGACTTTTCCCGAAGTTTTTATATCTCCATTGTATGATTTGATACCACTAATGGCGTTTAGGATAGTGGACTTGCCTGATCCGTTTCTTCCCATTAGGATATTGACCTTGCCTTCTTCTAGCTTAAATGAAATGTCATCTATTACCTCTTTGTCATAGGATATGGATAAATTTCTAACTTCAATCATGTTTTCCTCCAAAGAAGAATATAAATATTAAAGGAAGTCCTACCAAACTTGCTATGATTCCTATAGGAAGGATTGCTCCCGGTTTAACTAGCTTTGATAATCCTGAGGAGATTACAAGCAGTATCGCTCCAACAAGGCTTGATGATATGAGATAATATCTTTGGTCCTCTCCTATGATTTTTCTTGATATATGAGGTGCTATAACTCCTATAAAGCCAATCACACCTGCAAAGCTAACTCCTATTGAACATAGGATTGAAACTATTATAAAAGTTTTAATCTTTAGAGTTTTTACATTCACTCCAAGGCTTCTTGCTCTGTCTTCACCAAATCTTAGGGTTGTTAGTTTGTGGCTATCCTTTATGATAATTATAAAAGAGAGCAAAAAGGATAGGAGAAGAATTATAATCCCCCTTGGTTTGGTGTTTGAGACCGAACCAAAGAGCCAAAAGACAATAGATGAGAGGGTCTCATCTGTAGATATGTATTGCATGAGACTTGTAAGCGAGTCAAAGAAAAACTTCACTGCAATTCCTGCTAGAATCATTGAGCTTGTATTGGCAAAATTTCTCCTAGATATTAAATATACAAATATTATCGCTATAAGTGCAAATCCAATTGCACCTATAGGAATAAAATTTATAGAAAATCCTAGGAGAAGGAAGAAGGACGCTCCAAAACCCGCAGCAGAAGAAACGCCAAGGGTAAATGGAGATGCTAGTGGGTTATCAAGGATTGTCTGCATACAAGCACCAGCAAGCCCCAAAATAAGTCCTAAGATTAGGGCAGTAGTCATCTCTGGCATTCTTATTTTAAAAAGAATAGTTCTTTGGAGATCGCTTAGACTAAGAATGTCCACTGGCTTAAGATCTCCTACTCCTATGAACAAATCTAAGATAGAAACTAAGGCACTTATGAGAATAAGGATTGAAATCTTCTTATTCTTACTCATATTTAGTAAACCAACAGCCTTCATATTCTATAGGCATGAAATTTTCATAGAAGTCTTTCATATCAGCCTCTGGATCTACATCATCGAATAAATCTGGATGAAAGGTTTTGGCAAGAGATTCATAAGCATAAAAATCACTCATATCACGGGCGAGGTTTTGTCCAATTACATAGACATCCTTATCTTTCATAGCCTTTAGACTTTCCCAGCCATTTCTAGTCTTATACTTTTCAATCTTTTTATTTACATCTTCTGGACTAATACCAAAGCCCATTTTCATAGATTCTGGCTTTTCTACCCATTCAGCACCTGTTAGAAAAATTAGGTCAGGATCGTTTGATAGGACAAATTCTTCTGATACAGGAGTAGCTTCCTTTTCTCCAAGAACATCGCCTGTTAGGTTGTGTCCGCCTGCATCGTTTATAATTTTGCCCCACATCATATTATTTCCATAGGAGTTGCCATAAGCATGTTCTCCTTCATAACCGTGTTCTAGGTAGACATTAGGCTTATCTTTCACATCTTTTAGTTTTTCTTTCATGTTATCAATTTTTTCTTTGTAAAATCCGTTTAATTTATCAAGATTTTTATCAAGACCTGTCGCCTTGGCTATTATTTCAGTTGATTTTATATGATCATCAAAGTCTTGGTTGTGATAGTCTACGTAAAGGACAGGGATATCTAGCTTATCTTCTATGGCATCAATTTGAGCCTTATAAGATACAGGAGCAATAATACCGTCGGCATCTATAGACAACAATTCTTCTACAGAAAAGTCATTGTCGGCAAAGTTTGAAACTCTTTTTATATCTTCAAGCTCTGGAATTTTATCTACTAATCTTTTGTAAAGGTCATTTCTGTCTTTTCTAATTCCATCGTCCATGCCAGCTATTTTCTTGTAGAAGTTATCCTTATCCAGATACATCATAGTCATAAAAGGACCACCTGAACCTGATCCTTGGATTATTACCTTATCTAGTGGCTTATCTAATTGGACTTTTCTACCTAATACATCTTCTATTTCTATTTTTCCTTTGGCTTCTTCTTTTGATTTAGCATCTTCGTTTTTTGCTCCACAAGCTGTGATTATTAACAAAAAAATTGCTAGTAGGCTAATATTTCTTATCTTATTTTTCATAATTTTCTCCATAAATTTGATTTAGTTTATTGAAGGATTCTTTTATAGAAAATCCTTCCTTTTTACAAAGATCTATTGCTGACTGATATTCTGGGTAAACATAGGTATTGCTTTTGTGACTTACTTTCTTATATTTTAAGTTAAGATTATCGTAAGATATATTTATCATTTCCCTATCTAGGATTGTTCTTTCGACAGGGATTTTTCTTATGCCGATAGATGTTGTATTAGAAAAAATAATATCTTCAACTTCTTCTATTTTGTCATAATCGCATAGGACAGAAAGTTTGTAGGCTGGACGGTTTTTCTTCATATATATAGGTGTATAGAAACAATCTCTTGCTACATTCATTAATTCATCCATTACAAAACCTAAGACTTCACCAGTGGAATCGTCTATATTTGTTTCAGCTAAAATTAATCTTTTTTTTTAGAATCTGATACTTCCATTACTCGTAAAACATTAGTAGATTTTTCAAAATCTTTGTTTCCTGCGCCAAGCCCTACTTTTTTGATATTAAACTCATCTAGGGTTTTATTTTTATTAAAGTATTTTACAATAGCTGCTCCAGTTGGAGTGATGTGTTCGCCATCTTCATTTATTATATTTAGGCTAATATCTGATCCTTCTAGGATATTGATAACTGCAGGAACTGGAATTGGCATAAATCCGTGGGCACATTTTTGTCTTCCAATGCCTTCGTATAATTTTGAAAAGTAAATATTTTCTACGCCAAGATCTTCTAGTAGGACACAAACACCGACAATATCAATTATTGAATCTATTGCACCTACTTCGTGGAAATGAACTTCGCCTTTGTCTATGCCATGAGCCTTAGCCTCAGCATCTGCGATGATATCAAATATACCTAAAGAGTCTTTTTTAACCTTTTCGCTTAGTATGTCAGATTTTGAGATAATTTTTTCTATGTCAGAGATATTTCTGTGCACATGGCTATGAGTGTGATTTTCTTTTTCATCATGGTGATGATGGTGATGGCTGTCCTCGTGGTGGTCATGGTGATGATCTTTTAATAAAACATCGAAATTATAAGCATCTATGCCACTTTTTTTAACTCTATCAAAGACTAGCTCGTAACCTTCGATACCTAGAGATTTTATTGCATCAATTAGTTTTTCCTTGCTAGCACCAAGATCTAAAAGAGCACCGATAGTCATATCTCCAGCGATTCCTGAATACATTTCAAAATATAAGTCCATTTATTTCTCCTCTATAAGTTTATTTATTTGACAGGCTGTATAGGCTGCACCATAACCGTTATCTATATTTACAACAGAAATTCCCTCAGCACAAGTTGATAGCATTGTTAAAAGGGCAGATATGCCGTTAAAACTTGCTCCATATCCCACAGATGTAGGCACAGCTATGATTGGCTTATCTACAAGGCCTGCCATAACTGTAGCAAGAGCGCCTTCCATGCCTGCTATTGCTATAATTACATTTGCTTGTTTGATTTGATCGATTTTATTAAGCATTCTGTGAAGTCCTGAAACTCCAACATCATAAAACCTATTTACCTTAGCTCCAAAAAACTCAGCTGTAAGGGCAGCCTCTTCTGCCACAAATAAATCAGCAGTTCCTCCTGTACAAATGGCAATATTACCAATTTGTGGCATTTCTTCGTATTTTAAGGAAATTATCCTCGCTGTCTTATCATAACTTGCATTTGGGATTGCCTTACTTACAAGCTCGTACTGGTGTTGGCTTGCTCTTGTTCCTATAACTGATTGTTGTCTTTTGTCAAAGGCCTTAAAGATTTCCACAAGGGCAAAGTCCTCCTTGCCCTGGCAGAAGATTGTTTCAGGAAATCCTCTCCTGTTTTTTCTCTGGAAATCAAGTTTAGCTATGTCAATATCTTTAAAGTTAAAATCTTTTAGGTAATCTAGACCTTCTTCTATTGACATTTGACCGTTTTTTATATTCTCTAAAAATTCTCTATCTTTCATTTTCTAACCATGGGTTAAGCTTTAGCTTATCTTCCTTACTTACTACTTCATCCATTGATCCTGACCTGTATCCAGCTAAATCTAGGTTTACATATTTAAAACCGAGATTTTTAAGTTTTTCATTTATTTCATCTACTTTTTCAAAAACTATGCCAAAATCTTCTCTGTCTACTTCTATTCTAGTATTATCTCCATAAACTCTTACTCGAACATTCCTAAGACCTAAATCTTTTAGGTAGCCTTCTGCCTTATTTATAGCTTCAAACTTTTCTGTATCTATCAATTCATTATAAGGAAATCTTGTCGCAAGACATGGAGCAGATGGTCTTTTATAAACTGAAACACCTAGCTCTTTGGCGTAGGCTCTTACCATTTCCTTGGTAAAACCGCATTCTTTTAGAGGACTTACAACTCCCTTATCATTTAGAGCCTTTACACCTGGTCTAAATACCTTGTTATCATCTAGATTTGATCCATCAACTACATATTTGTAGCCTAATTTATCCTTTAGTTTGAAAGCTTGGTCGAAAAGAAAGCTCTTGCAGTGATAGCATCTGTCTATGGTGTTGTTTTTGATGTGCTCATTATCAAAGACGTCAATATTTACAACTTCAAGTTTAACTTCCATCTCATTGGCTAAGTTTTGGGCATTGTCCAAGTCGCCATCTGGTGTAGTATTTGTGTTATACATAATAGCTACTACGTCTTTTTCTTCCTCTCTTAAATCGCTTGCAAGCTTTAAGATTAGGGATGAGTCCACACCTCCAGAGAAGGCAAGTACAAACTTATCTTCTAAAAGTTCTTTTATTCTATTATTCAGTTTTTCTTTATTTTCATTAAAGTTGTCCATAAATACTCCTAACTTAAATATTCTAACTATAAAAAAGGGCATAGGAAAAAACCTATACCCTCATGGTTACACATTTAGCTTATACTAAGTAACTAGCTTCATACTAGCATTTTTATAATAACATATTAAAAAAGTGAGGTCAACTAAGGTCTAATATGATAAAATGATTGTATATAAAGGAGAGGACTTATGAAAATTGTTATTATAGATGGACAAGGAGGCTCTATAGGGGCAAGTCTTGTTAGCAAGATTAAGAACAAAAATATAGACTGTACTATATACGGGATAGGAACAAATTATTTCGCTAGCAAGGCTATGAAAAAATCTGGAGCTGATATAATTGCAACAGGAGAAAATGCATCAATAGTTAATTCAAAAGATGCGGACTACATATTGGGCACAACAGGAATAGTAATAGCTGATTCTCTCCATGGAGAAATAAGTGAAAAGATGGCTGTTGCTATAGGAAGGTCAAGTGCCTATAGGATTCTCATTCCTTTTGATTGTTGCAAGACTCACATAGTAGCTACAGAAAAATCAACTATAGAAGAACTCCTAGATATAGCCATAGAAAAATTAATAGAAAATATAGAACAAAAAAAGGGACTATAAGCCCCGTTTATATGTAAATAGCTCCGATTGGAGCTATACATAAACAATGTATCTTAGTGTTAACGATAATTGTAATGCACTAATATTGTACTTATTACAAAGAAAAAAAGCAATCTAATCTTAACTTAACATAGGGCTTTGATCTATGGTATACTTTTACTAGAATAAAAAAAGGAGTGTATATGAAAAACAACGCAAAAAGATGGATAGCTCTTGGTATAACCTTGTTAGTATTTGTGATATCTGCATTTGCCAAGGATAAACAAGATCAGATGGAAGAAGGCATTAGAGATAAGTATATCAAGGATATAACTAGCTTCTCTAACTATACTGAGGAAGTTTATAAGGGAACTAACTCAAAAGAAAAAATTAAAATTGTGGATGTAGATGGAGTAATTCAATCAAATGATGCAAATGACTTTGTTGTTGAAGAGTTAAAAAAAGCCAAAGAAGATCCTCTAGTAAAAGGAGTAATCCTAAGAGTAAATTCACCAGGTGGATCAGTTTATGCATCAGAGAAAATTGCTAATCAAATAAAAGCATTGAAAGAAGCTGAAAAGCCAGTATACACAGTTATGGAAGAGATGGCGGCAAGCGGTGGATACTATATATCTGCACCTACTGACAGAATATATGCGTCAAATGAAACATGGACAGGTTCAATTGGTGTAATCATCCAATCAAAATCTCTCCAAGGCTTGTTTGAAAAATATGGAATAAAAGAGCAAAATATCACGACAGGAAAGATGAAAGATGCAGGAAGTGTCGGTCGAGACATGAATGATGAAGAAAAAGCCTACTTCCAAGGATTAGTTGATTCTGCCTTTGATAGATTTGTACAAATTGTTGCTGAAGGAAGAGGACTTTCTGAAAGAGAAGTTAGAAAGATCGCTGATGGTAGGGTGTACGATGGTAACCAAGCCTTAGACATAGGTCTAGTAGATAAGATAGGAGATCTTGACCAAGCTATTTCAGAGATGGCAAGCGAAAATGGACTACAAGATCCAATGGTTATAGAAAATAATGACGTGATGAGCTCATTTAACTCACTATTTTCAATGGCTATGGACCTTAAGAAAGAATCATCAGACCTTGCGATTTTGGATAAAATGATCAAAGAAAATGATATGAAGCCAATGTATTTATATGGAGCATACAATGACTGAAGTAAACCTAGATTTTAAAGAAAGAGATTATACTTTTGCATATGCTGGGTTTTTTATAAGGCTTGTTGCCTTTATCATAGATATGTTAGTGGTAGGAGCAATTTTTACGATAGTTAAGACCTTCCTTCCAACAGATGTAGAGATTTTATCGTTTAAGCTAGGAGATATTTTAGAAACATTAATAACTCTTGCCTATTTTTGTCTAATGACGTTTTTTACAAATGGAAGGACTTTGGGAAAGATGATTCTAGGACTTAGAACTATATCACTAACTTCAGATAAACTTAGCATATCTCAAGTGCTTTTAAGAGAAATTGCTGGAAGGTATGTAACAAACAAATTTAAAATATTATATTTAATAGTTGGTTTTAGTCCTAAAAAACAAGGACTATTTGATGTTCTCCTAGATACAACTGTAGTTAAGGAAGATATTTTTAACCACCTATATAAAAATTAAATATATTTTTAAAAACTGGTTAAATAGCACAAAATTAGTGAAAAAGCTAATTTGTGCTATTTTCTATTACTTTTAAAAACCACAATATATGGTATGATAATAAGCGGCAAATGAAATAATAGCACTACATATAGTGTTTATAATATATAGTTAATTTAATTAAGGAGAGCCCATGCAGATTATAAAAAGAGACGGAAACAAAGTGGACTTTGAGAAAATCAAGATAGAAAGAGCTATTTCCAAGGCGTTTTTCTCTGTTGATAGTAGCATTACAGAAGAAGAGCTAAGAAAGATGTCCGATAGAATTGAAAAGACAATTAAGCAAAAGTATCCCAAAGACCATATTCCAACAGTAGAAGAGGTCCAAGACCTAGTGGAACTTACCTTAATTGATGAAAATTATTATAGAGAAGTAAAGTCCTTTATTCTATACAGGGCTAAACACAATATGGATAGAAAGGTTTTGGCTGATTTTTCAAGATATATAGAGGATAAGAAGGTCCTTAATATAATAACCGAAGTCCAAGAAGAATTTGACAACCAAAGGTATCCAATAGAGTCTTTGTTATTTAAGTTTGAATCTTTCCTTAAGCCAAACATGACAGAAGAAGATATGCTAAAGGCTCTAACTAGAGCAGCAAGCGAGCTTACCAGCAAGGAATCTCCAGATTGGGAGATTATAGCGGCAAGATTTTTGATGTATCAAATAGATCTTGAAATAGAAAAAAGCGAAGAAAGATACGAACTTTTTGATTTTAAGTCAAAAATTGAGTTTCTAACAGAAAAGGGCTTGTATGGAGCTTATATTTTAGAAAACTATTCATCAGAAGAAATAGATGAGTTAGAAAAATACATGGACTATTCTAGAAACAATATCTTTACCTATTCAGGACTTGACCTACTTAGGAAAAGATACCTAATTACTAATCACAAGGGTGATTTGATAGAAAGAGTTCAAGAAATGTTTATGGGAATAGCCATGCATCTTGCTATACCAGAAACTGACAAGGTAGCCTTTGCCAAAAGACTTTATGATATCTTGTCAAACTTAAAAGCAACTATGGCAACCCCAACTATGACCAATGCTAGAAAGCCATTTAACCAACTTTCCTCATGTTTCATAGATACAGTTCCAGACACATTGAAAGGGATTTATCGTTCAGTAACAAACTTTGCGGAAGTATCAAAACACGGTGGTGGAATGGGTCTATACTTTGGAAAAGTAAGGGCCAATGGATCAGATATTCGTGGCTTTGAAGGAGTTGCAGGAGGAGTAATCCGTTGGATAAGACTTGCTAACGATACAGCAGTTGCAGTTGACCAACTTGGAGTAAGACAAGGAGCTGTGGCAGTATATCTTGATATTTGGCACAAGGATATACCAGAATTCTTGGGACTAAGAACTAACAACGGTGATGACAGAATGAAGGCTCACGATGTCTTCCCTGGAGTTTGTGTGCCAGATCTATTCTGGAAATTAACTAGAGATGATATAAATGCTGATTGGCATATGTTTGATCCTCATGAAGTAGAGAAAAAATATGGAAAAGCCTTAGAAGATACCTATGGTGAAGAGTTTGAAGATTTTTACCACAAGCTTGTAGCTGACAAGGATATTTCAAGAAGAACAATGTCTGTCAAAGATATGGTGAGGCTTCTAATAAAATCATGGACCGAAACAGGAACTCCATTTATATTTAATAGAGATATTGTAAATAAAGCAAATCCTAATAAACATAAGGGAATGATTTATTCATCAAACCTATGCACAGAGATCGCCCAAAACATGAGCCCATCAGAATCAATTTCTACAGAAATAGTAGATGAAAATGGCGATACGATTATTGTAAATAAGACAAAACCGGGAGATTTTGTTGAATGTAACTTAGCGAGTTTAACTTTAGGTAAGGTAGATGTCAATGATCCTACAGATTTGGAAGAAACTGTAAGAACAATCGTTAGAGCTTTGGACAATGTAATAGACTTAAACTACTATCCAACTCCATATGCCAAGGTAACTAACAAAAAATATAGGGCTATTGGACTTGGAACAAGTGGCTACCACCACATGTTAGTTAAAAATGATATCAGATGGCAAGATGAGAAGGCTCATGAAGAATTTGTCGATAGAGTATATGAAGATATAAACTACTACGCGATCAAAGAATCTATGGAGATTGCCAAGGAAAAAGGATCTTATTCTTGTTTTGAAGGAAGCGACTGGCAAACAGGAGCTTATTTCGACCAAAGAGATTACAAATCAGAAAGATGGGAAAAATTAAAAGAAGAAATAAGAGACAGTGGACTTAGAAATGGATATCTAATGGCAGTAGCTCCAACAGGATCAACATCAATTATATCCGGAACATCAGCAGGAGTAGACCCAATTATGAGTCGTTACTTCCTAGAAGAGAAAAAAGGTGCGATTGTACCAAGAGTTGCACCAGGACTTACAACTAAGACTTTCTGGCTTTATGAAAACGCCCACGATATTGACCAAAATATCTCTATGAGAATGGCAGGTATTAGACAAAGACACATCGACCAAGCTCAATCAGTAAATATTTATATAACAACAGAATACACTATGAGACAGATCCTAAATGTATATATAACAGCTTGGGAATCTGGAGTTAAATCAATCTATTATGTAAGAGGAAAATCCTTAGAGGTTGAAGAGTGTGACTCATGTGCAAGTTAAAAATTAAATAAGATTATAAGAAGGACCTAAAAAGGTCCTTTTTAATTTTCATTAATGGAAGTTATACCATCAATGATAAAGTTTAAGACTATGTAAGATAAGGCTAAATAAATAATATAAAATCTTTGATTATCATTTAAGAAAGTAAAAAAATCAATATTTAGCTTATCTTGGATAATTGATAGAAGAATTGTGGCAAAAATTAATATAAATAACGCCAATATCTTATTTCTTCTAGTCTTCTTTCCTCTATAAATTAAATTTTTCTCTCTAAGGGCAGAAATGAAAAATAAAAACATAAGAAATATAAGTATGTAAGTAGGAATTTTCATAAAAAATCCTAAGATAAGAGCAAGTAGATACAAAATTCCGCTAATAAAAATCATAAGACTCCTCCTTTTTAAAATATTGTACTTTAGAGGAAAAAGTTTTCTATCTTGCTCTTATTTTTTAATCTAATATAATAATACAAACAAGAAAAAGGAGTTATTATGATATTATTTATAACAAACACCATAGCTCTTTGGCTTATGAGTTACTTCATCACTCATATTTCATTTGATAAACCAATGGCTTTGGTCTTAACAGCAGTTGCGCTTACAATTATAGAAACATTTGTAAAACCAATCTTAAAGTTTTTATCATTCCCAGTGACAGTTTTAACCTTGGGTCTATTTAACTTGGTTATAAATGCCTTCGTCTTATATTTAGCCTTCAAATTTGTCGATGGAGCACATATAGACAGCAACTTATTTAGCATGATTTTCGCAAGCATTATACTTGCAATACTTGCATCTATTATTCAATCAATATTATAAAGGAGGATTACATGGAAGAAAGCAAAAGAAAAGAAGTTGAAAAGCGTGGTATTTTCAATGAAGATGGTGATATTGATCTAGCAAAAAGAAAGATTATTCAAGGAAATACAACCAACCTAAATGATTTTAACAACTTAAAATACACATGGACTAGTGATTGGTATAGACAAGCTATGAACAACTTCTGGATTCCAGAAGAAATCAACCTAAACCAAGATATAAAAGACTATAGAAACCTAGATGAGCATGAAAAAAGAGCCTTTGATAGGATTCTTTCTTTCCTAACTTATCTTGATTCAATTCAAACAGCCAATTTACCTAACCTACAAACATACATTACAGCAAACGAAATAAACCTATGCTTATCAATTCAAACATATCAAGAATCAATCCACTCTCAATCTTACTCTTATATTCTTGATACAATTTGTTCTCCAGAAGAAAGAACAAGAATTCTTTACCTATGGAAAGAAGACGAACATCTTCTAAAAAGAAATGAATTTATTGGAGAACAATATAATGAGTTTTTGAAAAATGATGACGAATTTAGGTTTATGAAGGCGCTTGTGGCAAACTATATCCTAGAAGGAATTTACTTCTACTCAGGATTCTCCTTCTTCTATAACCTTGGAAGAAATGGCAAAATGCCAGGTACAGTTCAAGAGATTAGATACATCAATAGAGATGAAAACACCCACTTATGGCTATTTAGATCTCTTATAAATGATTTGAGAAAAGAAAGAGAGGATCTATTTACTAAAGAACATCAAGAATACTATAGGGATATGTTAAAAGAAGGTGTAGAGCAAGAGATAGCTTGGGGCAAATATGCTATAGGAGATAATATAGCAGGCCTAAGCGAGAAAATGATAGAAGATTATATCAAGTATCTAGGAAACCTAAGAGCTAAAGGCCTTGGCTTAGAAGCTTTATATGAAGGATACACAGAAATACCAGATTCTATGAAATGGGTAGATGAATACTCAGATCCAAATGCAGTTAAGACAGACTTCTTCGAAGCGAAAGTAACAGCATATTCCAAATCATCAATCATAGAAGATGACCTATAAAACTAAAGCCTAGCTATAGCTAGGCTTTTATGTTTCACATGAAACATTATTTTATGGAGTTTATTATAGATGTAGTCATTATTTTTGTTTGAGCAGTATTTGTTATAGGACCTAGGATAAAGATACTTATGAATTTATCTTCTCCTTCTATGACGATTTTATCCCCTTTTAGACTATAAGCTGGCATGTATAGGTTTGCACCAGATTTTAGATAAGGGAAGTTTCTGACAGTTCCTGCTTCTACTAGACCCTTATTTACGATATTTGCAGGATATATTATAGATCCTGAGTTCTCATCAAAAACATCATTTAGCTTCTTATTATCTTTATCTTGGACTTTTACTATAATTTCTGAAACAATAGTTCCATTTTTCTTTGAAACATATGCTTTCATATCATTTTCATCTTGATTTAAGATGAAATTATCTGGAATATTTAGTGAAAAACTATCTAATTCTACTTTATTTCCTGCGTATATATCAACCGCATCAGTATAATCTGTAAAGTCTTTTCCTACCTCGAGAGGATCATCGTTTGTTGTATAGATTCCTGTTAGGATATCTGCCATAAGGTCGTCTGCTACTTTACTTAAATTTCTATCTTCTTTTATAGTAAAATGTATTTTGGAAGTAGGTGTTTCTACTAAAAAATGAACTAGATAGTAGTCGTTTTGTTTACTAATAAAGTAAGCGGATTTTATATTTGACATGGGGTTACTAGTTATCTTGCTTATAACCTGCTCTTTTGACCCGAGACTTGCAGTTAACATTTCACAAGACTTTATTAAATCATCTTCTTTAAGAATTTCGACATTTTCTATCTTTCTAAAGCTAATATCTAGATTGTATTTGTCAGACTTTGGTAATTCTATCTTGTAAGTTTTATCGTTTTTATTAACTTTAGCTCTAGAAGGGATTCTAATATATACATTTTCAAAGAAAAATTCTTTGCTATAATCTAAATTTTCAAGCTCTTTTAATGAGTAAGGCTCGTTTTCTTTGGTTTGAATATTTGATGGAATACTCAGAGAGCTTGACCTAGTTTCGATATTCCTTTGATTTTTATTGTTTGTTTCTCTTTGATAGGCAATTTCTTCTTTTTGCCCGATGTTTTCTTTAGTTTTTGGGGTATTATTTTGACAGCCTGTAAGTAAGACAGACAAAATTAGTATTGTTAATATTTTCATAATAAGGTTCCTTATATTTATAAATTTATGTTTAAAAAGCTTATTTATCGGTTAATTATATCATATATAGGTATTTTATGATATAATTTTAATAAGGCAAATAGGGGGTGAAAGATGGCTGACGATATTTTATTGAAAGTCAAGGAAGCTGAAGATAAGGCGACTGAGACTATCGATAATGCAAAAATTAAAGCTCGTGAAATAGTCGACCAAGCGAAAGCGAAGGCTGACGAAGAATACAAAGATATTATTGCGAGTGCCAAAAGTAAAGCTACTAAGATTCTTAAAGATGCAGAAGAAGCTGCAAATAAAGACAAAGAGCCTACTATCGAAGAAGCGAAAGCTTATAGCGATAAGATTAAGGATCAAAGTAAGGAAAAAATTGATAGTATAGTTAACTCATTAAGCGAAAGGATTATAGAAAATGGCAATAGTTAAAATGAATAAGTTTAACTTGCTAGCTTTTAAATCCGACAGGGATGAACTACTAAATTCCCTCCAAGCTTTTAACTACGTTCACTTTAATGATCTTAAGAGAGATGAAGAAAAAACTTACCTAGAAGAGGTTAGAAATACAGAAAGACTAAACGCTTTGGATTCAGATATGACAAAGGTTGATTATGTGATATCTATTATTGAGTCATATATGAAAGATAGAGGATTAGATCTTGATAATGATTTTAGTGAACTTTCCCTAGAAGGCGTAAAGCAAAGGGGAGAAAATTTTGACTTTGGCTTAGTTTATGGAAAAATTAAGGACTTAGTCGAAAAAAGAGAAAATGCCTTAGCTAAAAGAAGTGATTACCAAAATAAGCTAAGCGCTCTAAAACCTTGGAAGGATATTGATGTAGATATCGAAAAACTCTATGATTCTAAGAGAGTTTTTGTTGAGACTGGAACTGTTTCAAGTCAGTTTTATGAACAAATACAAAAAGCTCTCGTAGAAAGAAATCTAGAAAAATCTTTAGTTTACAAGGTCTCAGAAGCTGACAAGACCAATTATATTGTCGCAGTTTCAAGCCTTGATGAAAAAGACGATTTAATAGATTTAATCAGAGAGTTCGGTTTTAGCAGAGTTAAAATTAATTCTAACAAGAGGATAGTAGATGAAATTGACGATCTATCCTACAATTTAAAAGAAAATCAAGAATCTATAGATAGTATTGAAAAAGAAATCGTAGATTTTAAAAAATATTTAAAAGATTTATACATCTACAAAGCTTATATCTTAAATAAGAGAAGAAAGGAAGAATCGAGCGAATTTTTCCTTGAGACAAATCTTATGAATGTAATCGAAGGTTATGTTCCGGTTGATAAAACTGAAAGATTTAAGAAAGATGTAAAGGATGTTTTAGGAGAAAACTACATTCTTGATATCAAAGAAGCCGACAAGGATGATAGTAAAGTTCCTATAATACTTAAAAACAACAAATTGGTTGATCCATATGAGGAAGTTGTTAAAACTTACTCTTTGCCAAAATATAACGAGATTGACCCAAGTGGACTTGTGGCTATATTTTATACAATATTTACGGGTTTCATGATAGGAGACTTAGGCTATGGAGCGCTTGCTGTTATAGCAATACTTCTAGCCCTAAAATTCAAAAAATTCCCAGAATCTACTGAGAAGACGCTGAGGTTATTTTTAAGAATATCTATATCAGCCTGTGTTTTCGGATTCATATTTGGATCTGTCTTTGGCGGAATAATAGATGTTCCATTTGGCTGGATTGATACAGCAAAAGACATCAACGAACTAATCGTTATGAGCTTGGTAATTGGTGGTATTTCTCTATTTACGGCTCTTGGAGTCAAGGGATATATGTACCTAAGGGATGGAAAGCCAATGGATGCCTTCTACGATGTAGGCTTTATGTATATGGCAGTAGGTGGAGCTATCGCTCTAGCACTTACCAAATCACCAATAGCCAAATGGGTTATGATAATTGGTATAGTTGGAATCTTGTTATTTGCAGGAAGAGATGCTGCCTCAATAGGTGGTAGACTTGGTTCAGGTGCCTATGATGTATATGGACTAACTGGTTGGATAGGAGATTTTGTATCATTCCTAAGACTTATGGCTTTAGTTCTATCAGGAGGTTTTGTTGCTTATTCAGTAAACATAATCGTAAAGATGGTAGCAGGAGCTGGAATTGGAGGACTAATAGCTGGAGCTATAATATTTATAGTATTCCAATTATTTAATATGTTCCTTTCTTATCTTTCAGCATATGTTCACGGCCTAAGGCTAATATATGTAGAGATGTTCAATAAATTTTATGAAGGTGGCGGAGTTAAGTTCCGTGAAATGATCGAAGATACTAAATTTGTCAAAATATTAAGAGGAGGAGACAATGAGTAATTTTTTTATTGAAAATGGTGGAATAGTACTAGCAGTACTAGCAGCAGCAGTAGCAACATTTTTAGCAGGTATGGGTTCTGCTAAGGGAACAGGTATGGCAGGTGAAGCAACAGCAGCACTTACAGTAGAAGAACCAGAAAAGTTTGGTAAGGCACTTATCTTACAACTTCTTCCAGGTACTCAAGGTCTTTATGGATTCGTAATTGGATTCTTTATTTACCAACAAGTAATAGGTGGAGATATAGATTTTGCTAAAGGACTTTATCTATTAATGGCAGCACTACCAGTAGCAATAGTAGGATATTTCTCTGCAATTAGACAAGCAAGAGTTGCTATAGCTGGTGTAAATATTCTAGCTAAAAATGAAGATGAGTTCATCAAGGGTGTAATTTATTCTGTAATGGTTGAGTTATACGCTATCCTTGGATTCGTTATTTCCCTACTACTTGTACTAAATGCTTAGTATTAGGATAAGATTATGAATAATCTTGATTTAATATTACAAAGCATAAAGGATAAAGCAAGCACAGAAGAAAATCAAATAATAAACGCTGCCAAAGACCAAGCTTCAAGCATTCTAGAAGAATCTAGTGCAAAAGCAAAGGCAGAAGCAGAAGAAATCACTGAAAAAGCCAACAAAGAAGCAAAACTTATCTTAGAAAACGAAAAAGTTTCAGCTAAAAGAGAGGCTAGAGATTTAGTTATTTCCGGCAAAAACCAAGTCATTGATGAAGTTTTGGAAAAACTAATTTCAAATCTTAAAAATATGGACAAGGATTCTTACAAGAAGTTTGTCCTAAATACTATCCAAAACTCTAATATAGAAAAGGGAGAAATTCTCCTTCAAAAAAACCTAAAAGACGCTCTAACAGAAACTGACCTTAAGGGACTTACAATTTCTGATGAGAGCGTGGATGAAGGTTTTATAATTAGAGATGGCAAGATAGAATATGATAATAGATTTTCTTCACTAGTAAAATATAAGATGGACGATATTAAAAAGCAAATATCAGACAGTTTATTTAAGTGAGGTGATTAGATGAAAAAAGATGACTATATAGGCGCATCTATTTCTACAAGAATGTATGAAAAAAACCTCCTTACCAGAGCAGATCTTGAGAGACTAAACGATTATGATTCTCTAAGAGATGTTCTAAATCAGCTAAATGATACAATCTATAGAGAATCTATAAATAACTTAGCTAGGCCAGAAGAATATGAAAATATACTAAAATCTGAGCTTAGAAGGTCTTATGAGGTAATTAGAGATATCGCTCCAGATAAGGATATCTTAAATTACATGCAAGAAAAATATAACTTCCATAATTTAAAAGTTCTTATAAAAGAAATCGTCCAAGACAAAGATTACTCAAATCTTTACTTGGATATGGGAGATATAGATTTTTCTTATATTAAGAAAAACCTCATCAAAGAAGAAGATAAGTCCAATATTTTTGATAATATTGAGGGACTAAAATCTAAAAAAGAAGTAGAAATTTCTAAAAATGTAAATGATACTTACTTAGCTTTTGCTAAAAAAGCTTTGGATAAATTCAAAGAGACTAACAACCCTCAAGATATAGATATATCCTTAGACAAGAGCTATTATGAAAGACTCTTAGAAGATGCTAATAACCTTGGATTAGAAAGTTTGATAGACTTTACCAAAGAGAGAATAGACCTTATGAATTTAAAGAGTCTATTGAGAATAAAAAGCCAAGAAGAAAGCATAGAAAAACTTGATGAAGCACTAATAGATGGTGGTTTTATCGAAAAAGATAAATTTAAAGAATATTTTGATTTTGATATAAATACCCTTCAAGCGGGTCTTTCTAGCCAGAAAGTAGGCAAATACGTCAAAGACGTACTAACAGATAAGGATAAACTCGATAATAATATTCTAAATCTTGAAAAGGCTATAGATGCTCACATGGCAGATTTCACAAGGGATTCTAAGATGGTTACATTTGGACCTGAAGTTTTGATGAATTATATAATTTCCAAAGAAGCTGAAGTTAAAAACTTGAGGATTCTTCTTGTATCTAAGCAAAACAAACTGCCAAAAGAGTTTACTTTAGAAAAGTTGAGGAAATCTTATGTATAAAGTAGCAGTAATAGGAGATAAGGACTCAATCCTTGCATTCAAGGCATTGGGTGTTGAAGTATATACAGCAATAGATGGAGAAGATGCAAAAAAAACTATCAAGAAATTAGCAAAAGGCGAGTATGGAATAATATTTATAACAGAAGCCTTGGCTAAAGAAATTCCATCTACTATTGACAAATATAGAGAAGAAATGACTCCAGCCATTATCCTAATCCCATCCAACAAGGGATCTATGGGTATAGGACTTGCTGATATCAACAAATCTGTTGAAAAGGCAGTTGGAGCAAATATTCTAGATTAAAGGAGCTTAATTTGAATAAAGGTAAAATTACAAAAGTATCTGGACCATTGATAGAGGCAGAGGGATTATCCGAAGCTAATATCTATGACGTGGTCGAGGTATCAAAAGATAAGCTCATCGGCGAAATAATTGAGATGAGAGGGGATGTTGCCAGCATCCAAGTTTACGAGGAGACAACTGGAATTGGACCTGGCGATGAAGTAGTATCTACAGGTCATCCCCTATCAGTAGAACTTGGACCAGGTATGCTTGAGAGAATGTACGATGGTATCCAAAGACCACTTGAAAAACTTGAAGATCTTGCTGGAGAATTCCTAACAAGAGGTGTAACAAGCCCAGCCCTAGATAGGGACAGAGTTTGGGAATTTAATCCAACAGCAAGTGTTTCTGATAAGGTAGAAGCAGGTGATATCATTGGAGAAGTAGAAGAAACAAGTGTAATCACTCATAAGATTATGATTCCACTTGGAATATCTGGAACAATCAAAGATATCAAGGCTGGTGAGTTTAAAGTCGATGAAACAGTTGCAATTATAGAAACTGAAGATGGGGATAAAGAAGTAACTATGGTCCAAAAATGGCCAGTAAGAACTGCCCGCCCATCTAAAAGAAAACTTGACCCTAATGAACCACTAATTACAGGTCAAAGGGTAATAGATACATTCTTCCCAGTAGCTAAAGGTGGTACTGCAGCAATCCCAGGACCTTTTGGTTCAGGAAAGACTGTTGTTCAACACCAAATCGCAAAATATGCTGATGCCGACATAGTTATCTATGTAGGTTGTGGTGAACGTGGAAACGAGATGACTGACGTACTTAATGAATTCCCAGAGCTAATCGATCCAAAAACTGGTGAATCAATCATGAAACGTACAGTTCTTATTGCAAACACATCAAACATGCCAGTAGCTGCCCGTGAGGCAAGTATTTATACAGGAATTACTCTTGCTGAATACTTTAGAGATATGGGATATAACGTAGCTATGATGGCAGATTCCACATCCAGATGGGCAGAGGCCCTCCGTGAGATGAGTGGTCGTCTTGAAGAGATGCCAGGAGATGAAGGTTTCCCAGCTTATCTTGCAAGTAGAATCGCAGACTTTTACGAAAGAGCTGGTAAGGTAGAAGTTTTAGGATCTAGAGATGATATAGGTTCATTATCAGTTATTGGAGCTGTAAGCCCTCCAGGAGGAGACTTGTCAGAACCAGTAACCCAAGCTACCCTTCGTATAGTAAAAGTATTCTGGGGACTTGATTATGACCTATCTTATCAAAGACACTTCCCAGCTATAAACTGGCTATCATCTTATTCTTTGTATCAAGATAAGATGGATAAGTATATCGATAGTGAAGTAGATGAAGATTTCTCTAAAAATAGAAAAAGATCAATGAGTCTCTTGCAACAAGAATCAGGACTTCAAGAAGTAGTAAGGCTTGTAGGACGTGATGCTTTATCTGATGATGACAAACTAAAACTAGATGTTACAAAATCAATCAGAGAAGATTACCTCCAACAAAATGCCTTCCACGATGTAGATACTTATTGTTCACTTAAAAAACAAGATAAGATGCTAAATGTGATACTTTATAACTACGATAAGTCACTAGAGGCATTGTCAAATGGAGTAGAACTAGAAGATATTGAAAAACTTCCAGTTCGTGAGAGAATAACAAGACTAAAACTAATCTCAGAAGATGATATAGATCAAATTAATGAGATTAGAAGTGAAATAGATAAGCAAATTGATGAGCTTATAAGGGAGGCATAATGTTAAAAGAATATAAAACAGTTTCTGAAGTAGTTGGCCCTCTTATGCTCGTTGAGGGAGTAGAAGGTGTCAACTTTGATGAGCTTGTAGATATCGAAATGCAATCTGGTGAACGCCGCCGTGGACGTGTTATAGAAATTAACAAAGATCGTGCCATGGTCCAACTTTTCGAAGGATCTACAGGAATTAACCTAAAATCTACATCAGTTAGATTTTTGGGAAGACCACTTGAGCTTGGTGTATCTGAAGATATGATAGGACGTGCCTTTAATGGTTTAGGTGAGCCAATCGACGACGGTCCTTCTATAATTCCAGAAGAAAAAAGAGATGTAAATGGTACAGCAATAAATCCAGTATCAAGAGATTATCCATCAGAATTTATCCAAACAGGAATTTCTACTATAGATGGACTTAACACTCTAGTTCGTGGACAAAAACTTCCTATCTTTTCAGGGAACGGACTTCCACACAACCAAGTAGCAGCACAAATTGCTAGACAAGCTAGAGTATTATCTGATGATGAGGGATTTGCGGTAGTATTTGCAGCTATAGGTATCACTTTCGAAGAGGCTCAATTCTTCATGGATGACTTTAGAAAAACAGGTGCTTTGGATAGGTCTGTTCTATTTATGAACCTTGCTGATGACCCAGCAATAGAGCGTCTATCAACACCAAAGATGGCCCTAACTGCTGCAGAATATCTTGCTTTTGAAAAGGATATGCAAGTTCTTGTTATAATGACAGACATGACAAACTATGCAGAAGCCCTTCGTGAGGTATCAGCTGCTCGTAAGGAAGTTCCAGGTCGTCGTGGATACCCAGGATATTTATATACAGACCTTTCAACTCTCTATGAAAGAGCAGGAAAACTTCGTGGCAAACCAGGAACAATTACACAAATTCCTATATTATCCATGCCAGAAGATGATATTACTCACCCAATCCCAGACCTAACAGGATATATTACAGAAGGACAAATAATCCTTGATAGAGGTCTCTATAATCAAGGAGTAGAACCACCTGTATCTATCCTTCCATCCCTATCAAGACTTAAAGATAAGGGTATAGGAAAAGGAAAAACTAGAGAAGACCATGCAGATACTATGAACCAAATCTATGCAGCCTACGCATCAGGTGTCGATGCTCGTGAGCTACAAAAGATCTTGGGTGATTCTGCTCTATCAGAAGCTGACCTTGCCTTCGCAAAATTTGCCAAGGAATTCGAAGAAAGATATATAAACCAAGGTTATTACACAAATAGGACTATAGAAGATACCCTAAACCTAGGTTGGGAACTACTAAAAATAATACCAAAATCAGAGCTTAAGAGAATTGACGATAAGTTAATTGAAAAATATTTAGATTAGGAGATAGCCATGGCAAGATTAAAAGTAACGCCAACAAGGATGAATCTAAATACATTAAAAGAAAGACTTGCAACTAGTAAACGTGGCTACAAGCTACTAAAAGATAAGCAAGATGAGTTAATGAGACAGTTCTTAGAGCTAATTAGAAAAAATAAAAAATTAAGGGAAGAAGTAGAAAAAGAACTAGAAGATTCTTTTTCTGACTTCCTAATCGCAAGTGCTTTTATGAGCCCAGAGTTTCTAGAAGAAGCAGTAAGCTTTCCTACACAAAAACTTGGCGTTGATATAAGTATAAAAAATGTCATGAGTGTAAGAATTCCTAAGATGGAATTTAAGGTAGAAGAAAATGAAAATGCCAGCATGTTTCCTTACGGATATGCAGAAACTTCTGCAGGTCTAGATAAGGCAATAAAGGGATTAAATGAAGTAATGAATAGGCTTCTAGAACTTGCTGAGCTAGAAAAAACTACTCAACTTATGGCGGATGAAATTGAAAGCACAAGAAGAAGAGTAAACGCCCTAGAATATAGGACTATTCCAGATCTTGAAGAAACTATCAAATATATAAGGGCAAAACTAGAAGAAAACGAGAGAGCAACAATATCAAGACTGATGAAGGTAAAAGATATTATCTCAGATCAATAAAAGTAAGAAGGCCAGTTAGGTCTTCTTTTTTATATTGTTTAAGAGGTAAAAGACCTTTAATATATATAAAAAATAAGTATAGTATAAGACGCACGGCAATTTATTTGAGTTTATTGTAAGAATTAAAATGTAAAGGATACGACACATGTTCTTTGGCATTTTGTTAGTAAAGCCTGCCTTATAAATATTTAAAACTCATAGAGAGGTCTTTATGGATAGTAAAAAATTGAAACCAGCCCTAGGGATTGCTATTTTATCTCTAGGACTTGCTATATATATTTCAAATACAGGAGTTGTTACTGAGGCTAGTATTTGGTCGCTTTTCCCACCATTGGTAGCTATTTTCGTAGCTTTGTTTACTAAAGAAGTTTTTTCTTCTTTGTTTTTAGGAATAGTAACTGGAGCAATCCTTGCATCAGGTGGATCAGTCGCAGCTTTTCTAAATAATGTAGTATATGAAGGATTTATTACTTCTATTTCACAAACGTCAGGTATATTTATATTTTTAGTTGTACTTGGAATTATGGTAGTGTTAATCAATTTTTCTGGAGGATCCAAAGCTTTTGGAAATTGGGCTAACGCTAGGATTAAAACAAGGAAACAATCGCAGATAGCGACCTTTTTCTTATGTATAATGCTATTTATTGATGATTATTTCAATTGCTTGACAAGTGGGTCTGTTATGAAGTCTATAACTGATTCTCACAAGGTATCAAGGGCAAAGCTTGCCTACATAATAGATGCAACTGCAGCACCAGTTTGTATGATAGCTCCTATATCTTCATGGGCAGCTGCCGTTTCTGGTTACGCAGAAAATAGCCACATGTCAGGTATAGAGCTATTTGTAAAGTCAATCCCCTTTAATTTCTATTCGCTTTTAACCTTGGTTTTTGTAGTATGTATTATTGTTTTTGACAATGATTTTGGTCCAATGAAGACCTTTGAAGAAAAAGCTATGAATGAAGGAGAATTAGGAATAAGTAAGGACGTAACAATAGATGCATCTCATGGACATGAAAGTGGATCTGTAATTGATTTGGTTTTTCCAATTATTACATTAATTGTATCTTGCGTTATGAGTTTAATTAATGTCGGAGGATTTTTCGATGTTAAAAGTCCTTACTATCACGATTTTGTAAATGCTTTTGCAAATACTGATTCATCAGTAGCTCTAGCTATGGGATCACTTGTTGCACTTGTAATTACGATTGGGTTTTTTGTAGGGAAAAAAGCTTTGACTTTTGAAAAGTCAATGGATGCTATTTCGGAAGGTTTTTCTTCAATGGTATCTGCCATTTTGATTTTGACAATGGCAACAAGCCTTAAAAACATATCTAACGACTTATTAGGATCAACTGAATATGTGGGTGGTCTTATGGAAAATGCAGCAGGAAGTCTCAATTCATTTTTACCTGTTGTAATCTTTGTTGTAGCAATATTTCTTGCCTTTGCAACAGGGACTAGTTGGGGAACCTTTGGGATTTTGATACCAATTGTAGTTTCTATGTTTGAGCCTACAAATCCAATATTTTTCATAGGGATATCTGCAACTTTATCAGGAGCCGTTTGTGGAGACCACCTATCACCAATATCAGATACAACTATTATGTCATCGACAGGAGCAGGTTGTATTCATATAGACCATGTCAAAACACAACTACCATATGGTATGACTGTTGCAGCTATTGCTTCTGTGGCTTATATTATAGCAGGATTTACTCACTCAGCAGCCATATCTCTAGCCTTTGGTATAATTGCAATTTTAACTTTGATGTATATATTAAAAACAAGAAATAAGAAGGAGCTTAGCCTATAAAAGGCTGGCTTTTTTTTGTACATAAATGTTTTGACAATAGTAATTTTATTGTATATAGTTATTCTTAGATATAGAAAAAAGAACGGAGAGATATTATAAATGGACCAAGGACCCTACCATAGTTTAGTTACAAGTCTTATTACAATTTTATTTTTAGTAGTTAATGGAGCTTTTACAGCTATACATACGGGATTAATAACATTAAATCCAAGCAAGTTGGAAGAAGAAAAAGAAAACGACGCAAGAGCAAACACTATTTTAAAAGTTATATCTAATCAGGATAGACTAAATCAATCTTTTGATATAATAAACATCATCTTTTCACTTTTAACAATTGCTTATTTTGCCAAAAGATTAAGTGAAGTTAGCTCTGATGGATTTTTCTTTGGTGGTTTCTTATCTTTAAGGTGGATGACCTTTATTGCAATAGTTATATACGCAATCCTTAAAGTTATATTTGTAGATAAAATACCCCAAAGAATTGGAGTAAGATTTCCTATGGAAATAACTAGATCTACTGTAGGTATTACTAAATTTGTAATGTTTTTGACCAAACCTTTGGTTACTATAACGACTTCTGTTACCAATCTTTTGATGAATATATTTGGAATAGAAGCTAAGAATATCCAAAAACAAGTTACCAATGAACAGATCAAGTCTATAGTTCAAATAGGTGAAGACCAAGGTATTCTAAGACCAATGGAGTCAAAAATGATTCATTCTATAATGGCCTTTGATGACCTATTAGCAGAAGAGATAATGACAGCGAGAACTGACGTATTTATGATTGATATAGCTGATAGGGATAGGGAATATCTAGATGAATTTGTAAAGATTAAACACGCAAGGATTCCTGTATATGAAGATGAACTTGATAATATATTAGGGATCGTATATACAAAAGATTATCTACTAGAGGCTACCAGGGTTGGACTTAGAAATGTAGATATAAAGGAAATACTAAGACCTGCCTACTTTGCCCCAGATAAGATTGAAACAGACAAGCTATTTTCTGATATGCAAAAAAAACACATCCATATGGCTATTTTGATAGATGAATATGGTGGATTTTCTGGAGTTGTGACTATGGAAGACCTTATCGAGGAGATAGTCGGAGATATTGATGATAGTTTTGATAATGATACTCCAGAGATAAAAGAAAATGGAAAAAATGTATTTGTTGTAAAAGGGTCTATAGGAATTAAAGATTTAAATGAAAAGGTAGATATAGACATAGACGAAGATAACGAAAACTACGATTCTCTTGGAGGTTTTATAATAGATAGGTTGGGTTATATACCAGATGAAACCTCCAATGTAACCTTAAATTATAATGGTTATGAGATAAAAATCCTCTACATTGAAGAAAATAGGATTAAAGCAGTTAGACTTAGAAAATTAAAAAAACAAAACCAGAAAGAAGACTAAAATAACCCTATTTAAGATGATTTAGAAGTTATCTTGATAGATTTTTTGTAGACTTACTAAAAAACATTTATAATAGAATTAGCCCTAAAGGATGAGAACAATTCTCAAATCCCTCAGGGCTTTTATTTTAATAAAAATGATATTATTTTTTATAATAATAAGAAAATAAAAGAAGTATCGGAGATTTTACTCTTACATTTCTAATACTTATATATTTTTATCAATCATATTTGTTTCAGCCATCTTATCGTATTTTTCGAAAAAGACAAAGGATCCATCTAGAATATAAATATTATCAAAGCCGTAATTAGCTAACAATTTCGCAGTATTTGATGATTTTCCTCCATTTGTATCATATAAAACAATTTTCTTATCCCTAGGAAGAAAAGAGTGGTCATCTCTAAAGTTTATTCCATCAAGGGATTTGGCAGTCTTTATATGAGCTTTTTCATAAGAATTTTTATCTCTTAAATCATAGATTTCATAGGCTTTATAATTCTCTATCAAGTCTTTTATTTTAACAGCTTTAAGTTTACCTTCAAAAATATTTATTGCCTGATTGGCTAGGATATTTGTAGCATCTTCTACAGTTGAATATAAGGGTTGGTAGGCAAGTTCTAAGTCATAGAGATCATATATTGTGGCTTTTCTTTTAATCATTGAAGCTATAACGTCAATTCTCTTATCAACTACACCATATCCTAGGCCCTGAGCTCCATAAATTGTCCCATCATTCTTATCAAAAAGTATTTTTAGGTATATTGGTTTGGAGTCGGGCATAATAGCAACAGAATCCCTATGGGAAATAAGAACACTTTCGTAGGAAAATCCCGACTTTTCTAAACTAGCCTCATTAAGACCAGTCATGGCTATATTTAGGTCGAAGCTTCTTAGGGCAAATGTTCCTATAAATTCAGGAGGATTGGCTTTTTTACCCAAAAGATATTTTGCAAGAAATTTTGCTTGCCTGTGGGCAGGCCAAGCGAGATTAAGCTTAGTTTTTTCCTTTGTTATAAAATTTATAGGATTTATTACATCGCCTATTGCAAAGATAGCTTCATCACTTGTCCTAAAATTAACATCTACACTTATGGACCTGTCTTCTTCGAGATTAAGTCCCGCATTTTTTGCAAGATCACTTGAAGGTCTTGCTCCAAGGGCAAGAATTACTAGGTCGGCGTTTTCTTCTGATCCATCATCGAATTTAACAAAATTCTTATCGATTTCTACAAGAGATTTCCCCTCGATAATATTTACATTATTTTCTTTGATATTTTCTTTAATAAAACCCTTAAGGTCCATATCTATAATTGATAAAAGAGAAGTGTTTTTTCTTATAAGCATAGAAATATTGATATTTCCAAGCTTATGGATTGATTCGGCAGTCTCTATTGCAACAAAACCACCACCTGCTATAAATACATTCTTTACCTTTTCTTCTTCAATATAGGACCTTATTTTCTCAACATCAACTACATTTTTGACAGAAAAAACATGAGGGTTATCATAACCGCTAATAGAAGATGGACGATTTTCCTTACTTCCTGGAGCAAGGATTAGATAATCATAAGTTTCGTTAAAGATGGTATTATTTTCTTTATCTAAAACTTCTACATATTTTTCTTTTCTATTTATTGAAATAACCTCGTGGTATCTCTTAGCTTTTATATTGTATCCCTTCAAAAAAGATTCGGGAGTTCTATTTATAAGAGAAGAGGAGTTTTCTATTTCATAAGAAAGGTAGTAGGGAATCTCACAATTACCGAAAGATAGGTCCCTATCCTTTTCAAACATTACTATTTCACAAGTTTCATCTAACCTTCTAAGATTTGCTGCAAAGGTTGCTCCACCCGCAACAGCTCCAACTATAACAACTTTCATATATACCTCCTCTTTCTTCTTTCTTTTAAAGTTTTACCCTAAAGGAGGAAATTTATTCTTTTTTTAAGTCCTTAGTCTATTATTTTTCTAAATAAGATATTTATAACTAAAACTCAGGTCTTAAAAATAAGCAAAAAATATGTCAGAAGTATTTTGTTACTCCTGACATATTTATTCCTAGAATAAAGCATTTTCATCTATCGCTTTATCTTCATGTAAAGTTCTTACATCTATACTAATATTTTTATCGTTAATTTTCTTAAGAAAAACTTTATCTTCTTCTCCAAGATAAACATTGTCGGTTATCTTCTCTTTGTTAGGTAGACTTCTAATGTTTCCAACATTTACGCTTTTTATATCAAGACCTGCTTCTACTAATTTGTAAGCATCCTCTGGACTTTCAACAAGGATCATTGCCTTTTTATCTTCAAAGCTATCTTCTAGGTCTCTTGTTGTTCTATCAATCGTCCAGAATACTGTTTCTGCAAAAATTGGTGTAGCTATATTCATTAATTTTTGTTGGTCTCTATCTTCTGATATTATATCATTAGCAACTACTATAAGATCGGCACCCTCTTTTTTGACCCAATCTCTACCAACTTGCCCGTGAAGCAATCTATCATCTATTCTTGTAAATACTATTTCTGCCATAATTTACTCCTCATAATTCCTATTTTTAAGTCATCCTATAATTTATATGCTATATTATAAGGTGAAAAAAACTTTTGTCAAATGTTTAAATTTAAATATTTAGAGGAAATTTTCTGTAAATAAGTGGGAAAATATTTCCAATAAAAATTACTATATGAAAGTTTATTTCTAACCCTCGTAGCCGTTAGGATTTTGTGATTGCCACCTCCATGAATCAGCACACATTTCTTCTATTCCATTTTCTGCCTTCCAAGCTAAGAGTTTATAAGCTTTCTCGGCATTTGCGTAGGAAGTTGCTATATCACCATCTCTTCTTTCTACTACCTCGTAAGGGATATTTTTACCTGAGGCTTTTTCAAAAGCCTTTACTACATCTAAGACAGAATATCCATTTCCAGTAGCAAGATTAATTATTTCTAGTTTATCTAAATTATCGAAATTTTCTACAGCAGCGAGGTGACCTTTAGCTAAATCTACTACATGGATATAGTCCCTAACACCTGTCCCATCAGGAGTATCATAATCATCACCGAATACCTTTAGGTAAGGAAGTTTACCTGATGCTACTTGGGCAACATAAGGAAGGAGATTATTAGGTATCCCCTTTGGATCTTCGCCAATTTTTCCCGATTTGTGAGCACCTATTGGGTTAAAGTACCTTAAAAGGACTATCTTCCATTCTGGATCAGAAATGTGTAAGTCAGTCATTATTTGCTCCATCATAGACTTTGACCAACCATAAGGATTTGTACAATCTCTTTTTGGAAAATCTTCTGTAATTGGGAATTTGTCAGGATTCCCATAAACTGTGGCAGAGGATGAAAATATTATATTTTTACAAGAAACTTCATCCATAGCTTCTAAGAGGCAAAGAGTGCCAGCTATATTATTATGATAGTACGAAAGAGGTAATTTTACTGATTCGCTAACTGATTTAAGGGCTGCACAATGAATTACTAGGTCAATTTTTTCATTTATAAGAACATATTTTAGTTTTTCCTTATCTAATATATCAGCCTTATAAAATTTAAGTTTCTTATTAGTAATCTCTTCTACCCTATCGAGGGACACTTTTGATGAGTTTGATAAATTGTCATAGATTATGACTTGGTAGTTGCTATTTAATAATTCTACGGCTATATGGCTTCCTATATAGCCAGCTCCTCCTGTAATTAGTATGTTTTTCATATAATCTCCTATAGTTTGTATGTAGATAAAATTTATTTGTATTCTGTTATAGATCTCTTGCTTGTTCTTAGAATTTCTTCTACAAGGTGATCTTTATCTTTAATATCTAAGGTAAGTGCTTGGTAGAGCATTTCAAAATTTAACCCACAGATAAAACTTACATTTTTCTTCTTAGAAAGTGTTAGGACAGCTCTATTAAAGGGAGTTCCGCCTGTCATATCACAAAGTACTAAGATGTTATCGCAAGAATGTAGGTCTTCGTAGGCTTTAAGTAAATCTTTATCTAAATTTTCGAAGTTTTCTCCATTGTGAAGTTCACATATTTTAACGTTTGGAAAATCTCCAGCTATCATTCTAACGCTAGAATAAACGCCTGAGGCAAGATTTCCGTGACTAGTTAGTATAATTCCGTTTGACATTTAATTTCCTCGTTATTTGTTATATATCTATTATAATTGATAGCAAACTATGGGTCAATTTGCAGTAAATTTAATAAAAATTTGAAAATGTCAATTTTAACGGTAATATAAGTTTATAATTAATATTTGACTAAGATAGGGACCTTTAATTATAGATGTATTTACAGAAAGAAACGGTAGTTGAGATGTTTCAGTACAAAAATTAAAGTACCACCCTAGAGTTTTTCATGTAATGTGAAACGTTTGGGCGCGATAAGCCTTCTAATGAGTTAAAAATTAGGTGGAACCACGAACGAAAGACGTATCGTCCTATAGCCAGACTGGCTGGGAGATACGTCTATTTTTATTTTAAAGGAGATTTTATGATTAATATTAAGTTACCTGATGGATCAAACAAAGAATATGAAAGTGGAGTTCTTGTTGGTGATGTAACAAAAGATATTTCTATGGGTCTTTTTAGAGCGGCAGTTGGTGCTGTTGTTAATGGAAGAGTCATGGGATTTGCTGAGCCAATTGAAGAAGATTGTGATTTTAAAGTAGTGAAATTTGATGATAAAGAAGGAAAAGAGATTTTCTGGCATACATCATCACACGTTATGGCAGCTGCTATAAAAGAACTTTATCCAGATACAAAATTTGCAATAGGACCTGCTATTGATGACGGTTTCTATTATGATATGGAACTTGACCATAGATTTGTACCAGAAGATTTGGAAAAAATTGAAAAGAAAATGCTTGAGATTGCAAAACGAGATCTTAAGCTTGAAAGAGTTGAAATTTCTAGAGAAGAAGCTTTGGAAATGTTTAAAAAAGAAGGTCAAGACTACAAGGTTGAGCTTATAAATGATCTTCCAGAAGATGAGTTGATTACTCTTTACAAAATGGGAGATGCTTTCACAGACCTTTGTAGAGGACCACACCTTCTATCAACAAAACAAATAAAGGCTGTTAAGCTTAAAACAATAGCTGGTGCTTATTGGAGAGGTGATTCTGATAGACAAATGCTTCAAAGAATCTACGGTATTACTTTTGAAAAAGCTAAACAACTAGAAGAGTATGAAGAACTTCAAAAAGAAATTGAAAAAAGAGATCACAGAAAGATAGGTCGTGAGATGAACCTATTTGCCTTCCACGAAGAAGGACCAGGATTTCCATTCTTCCATCCAAATGGAATGATACTAATGAATGAACTTCTTGGTTGGTGGACAGATGTTCTTAATGAAAATGGATACGGAGAAATCAAAACTCCTCTTATCCTAAATGAAGCCTTGTGGCATAAATCTGGTCACTGGGATCATTACAAAGAAAATATGTACTTTACAGAAATAGATGGTGAAGCATATGCTGTAAAACCAATGAACTGCCCAGGATCTGTTCTAACATATGCTGCTAACCAACACTCTTATAGAGATCTTCCTATTAGACTTGCTGAGTATGGACAAGTTCATAGACATGAACTATCAGGTACTTTACACGGACTTTTCAGAGTTAGAACATTTACCCAAGATGATGCCCACGTTTATTGTACGCCTAACCAAATCAAGGAAGAAGTTTATAGAATGATCGACCTTGCTGACCTTCTCTACTCAACATTTGGATTCAAATATACAATCGAGCTATCAACAAGACCAGATGACTTCATGGGAGATATCAAGGATTGGGACTTTGCAGAAGAGCAACTTAAAAAAGCCTTAGAAGAACGTGGAATTGAGTATGAAATAAACCCAGGCGATGGTGCTTTCTATGGTCCAAAGATAGACTTCCATTTACTAGACGCAGCTAAGAGAGAATGGCAATGTGGAACTATCCAACTAGACTTCCAACTACCACAAAACTTTGATTTAACATATATAGATGAAAATGGTGAAAAACAAAGACCAGTAATGCTTCACAGAGCACTTCTAGGTTCTATCGAAAGATTTATCGGAGTTCTAACAGAACACTTTGCAGGAAGATTCCCACTATGGTTAAACCCACAACAAGTAGAAATAATTCCAGTATCAGATAAATTCATAGACTATGCCGAAGAATTAAAACAAAAAATCAAAGAAGCTGGTTTTAGAGTAAATATAGACTACAGAAATGAAGGTGTAGGATATAAGATAAGACAAGCTCAACTTATGAGAACAAACTACATGCTAGTAGTTGGTGAAAAGGAAGAAACTTCTGGAAAACTAACTGTAAGAAACAGAGACGGAGAAGAAACACCAGATGTATCCTTAGATGAGTTTATAGAAAAAATCTCAGAAGAAAAAGCTTCTAAGTCAAAAGAATCTATATTTTAATCATAATATTTAACGAAATTAGGGTTATAATGAATGTACGAACTTTTAGTTCCGTACCATTATTTCCCTTATTTCTTTGACTTTGTAAATTATATAATTTATATAAATAATAGACTAGGAGCTTAAATTTTATGAAAAAATATAATGTAATAATTCTAGGAACAGACATAGCGTGCTATTCACTAGCAAGAAGCTATTACGAAGCATTTGGAGAGAAGGCAATAGTATGTGCCCAATCGATCCTAATTCCCTTTGTAAATACCAAAATAGCAGATATTTACCTAAAAGATGACTTTGCAACAAGTGCTAAAACAGATGACGCGTTTGTAGAACACTTAAACGAAGTAGCCAAGAAAAATCCAGCAGAAGAATATGTAATATTTCTCCCATACGAAGAATACCTAAACAAACTTCAAAGAAATATGGACAAACTAAACTTCAAAGTAAAAATTCCATATCCAGACCAAGAAAGAGCAAATAAACTAATCCACAAATCAGAATTCTATGCATACCTTGAAACAATAGGAGTAAACTATCCAAAAACTCAAGTAATAGACAAAAACACAATAGAAGAGTTAAAACTTGACGGAGATTTGTTTATGAAGCCAGACAACTTCGAAGAATTTGAGAACCTACAAGGCTTAGAAAATCTCAAAAAAGGCTATAAACTATCATCAAGAAAAGAATGCATAGAAACACTAAAAGAAATATACCAAACAAACTACTCCTCAAAAATGATAGTACAAGAATACATAAACGGCGGAGACGGCACAGAGTATTCAATAAACGGCTATAGAGGAAAAAACGGAAAAATATCAATGGTCTTAGCAAGAAACCTATTATCAGATCATAGAGATATGTGGGTAGGTAACCACCTAATCCAAGTAGACTATGAAGATAACAGACTATATGACCTAGCCAAAAAAATAGTAGACGGAATGAACTACAGAGGACTATTTAACCTAGACTTTAAAATAGACTCTAAAACAGGAAAAATATACGTCTTTGAAATGAATATAAGACAAGGCAGGACCTTCTATTACACAACCCTATCAGGAGTAAACCTAATAGAAGCAGCAGTAAAAGACCTAGTATATGAAAAAGCAGAAGAAAAAAGACCAGACAAAGAATTTATGCTAAGAACCCTAAGCGATTCATGCCTAAAGGATAAAATAAAAGATGAATTCAAAGATATCTATGAAAAGAGAGTAGATATTAGTTTAAATCCTATGGAAAATAATTTAGAAAAGTCTCTAAAGAGAAAGTGGCTAGTTCATAGAAGTATAAAATCACTTGAAAAAGAAATATATGGATGATAAAACATATTTGTGTAAGTGATAATTTATTTGTACGAATATAATCGGATGAAATAGAAGAGAAAAGGTGTAGTATTTTATGAAAAAATATAATGTAATAATTCTAGGAACAGACATAGCGTGCTATTCACTAGCAAGAAGCTATTACGAAGCATTTGGAGAGAAGGCAATAGTATGTGCCCAATCGATCCTAATTCCCTTTGTAAATACCAAAATAGCAGATATTTACCTAAAAGATGACTTTGCAACAAGTGCTAAAACAGATGACGCGTTTGTAGAACACTTAAACGAAGTAGCCAAGAAAAATCCAGCAGAAGAATATGTAATATTTCTCCCATACGAAGAATACCTAAACAAACTTCAAAGAAATATGGACAAACTAAACTTCAAAGTAAAAATTCCATATCCAGACCAAGAAAGAGCAAATAAACTAATCCACAAATCAGAATTCTATGCATACCTTGAAACAATAGGAGTAAACTATCCAAAAACTCAAGTAATAGACAAAAACACAATAGAAGAGTTAAAACTTGACGGAGATTTGTTTATGAAGCCAGACAACTTCGAAGAATTTGAGAACCTACAAGGCTTAGAAAATCTCAAAAAAGGCTATAAACTATCATCAAGAAAAGAATGCATAGAAACACTAAAAGAAATATACCAAACAAACTACTCCTCAAAAATGATAGTACAAGAATACATAAACGGCGGAGACGGCACAGAGTATTCAATAAACGGCTATAGAGGAAAAAACGGAAAAATATCAATGGTCTTAGCAAGAAACCTATTATCAGATCATAGAGATATGTGGGTAGGTAACCACCTAATCCAAGTAGACTATGAAGATAACAGACTATATGACCTAGCCAAAAAAATAGTAGACGGAATGAACTACAGAGGACTATTTAACCTAGACTTTAAAATAGACTCTAAAACAGGAAAAATATACGTCTTTGAAATGAATATAAGACAAGGCAGGACCTTCTATTACACAACCCTATCAGGAGTAAACCTAATAGAAGCAGCAGTAAAAGACCTAGTATATGAAAAAGCAGAAGAAAAAAGACCAGACAAAGAATTTATGCTAAGAACCCTAAGCGATTCATGCCTAAAAGATAAAATAAAAGATGAATTCAAAGATATCTACAGCGAAAGGGTAGGTATTAGTCTAAATCCTATGGAAAGTTCTTATGATAATTCACCTAAAAGGTTNTATTACACAACCCTATCAGGAGTAAACCTAATAGAAGCAGCAGTAAAAGACCTAGTATATGAAAAAGCAGAAGAAAAAAGACCAGACAAAGAATTTATGCTAAGAACCCTAAGCGATTCATGCCTAAAAGATAAAATAAAAGATGAATTCAAAGATATCTACAGCGAAAGGGTAGGTATTAGTCTAAATCCTATGGAAAGTTCTTATGATAATTCACCTAAAAGGTTAGAAGGTGTTAAAAAGAGCATAAGTAGACTTGAAAAAGAAATATACAGTTAAAATATTTTAAATAAACATCATTTTTAAAGAAAAGCCTAAAAATTATGGCATCTAGTAAAAAATAGAGTTTAATAGAAAGAGTCGAAAAACTTAGTGGGAATTTGTTTAACTAAATAAGATGTAAGGAGATATCGGCAGGTCCGGTATCTCTTATATTGCACAATTTGAAGGAGGTTTTATGGAAAATATTGAAAGTAATAAAGAAAATATAATGGGTACCATGCCCGTTGGACAACTTCTTGTTAAGATGAGTATTCCAATGGTAATTTCAATGCTTGTCCAATCAATCTACAACGTTGTGGATTCTATTTTTGTGGCAAGAGTTTCTGAAGAAGCTCTTACGGCAGTATCTCTTGCATTTCCTGTTCAAAATATTATGCTTGCCTTTGCTATTGGTATTTCAGTTGGAGCTAGCGCTCTTTTAAGTAGGTATCTCGGTATGGGAGATAAGAGAAGAGTTGGGTCTGTTGCCATGCACGGAGTTGCCTTATCTTTGATTGCGTATGTAGTATTTGCTCTATTAGGATTTTTCTTTACAGATTTTTTTGCAAATAGTCAGGCAGCCAGTAGCCAAATTGTAGCATATACCAAAGATTATTTATGGTTAATAACTGTATTTGGGATAGGAGTATTTTTCCAAGTACTAGCTGAGAAACTACTTCAAGCGACATCGCTTACTTTTTATACTATGATTGTTCAAATATCAGGGGCCTTGATTAATCTTATCTTAGATCCTATTTTTATATTTGGCCTTTTTGGTTTTCCAAGAATGGAAGTAAAAGGAGCTGCCCTTGCGACTGTTATAGGACAAGTTGGTGGAGCTATTATTGGTCTTATTTTAAATAAAACTAAAAATACTGACATAGTTGTTGATTTTAAACATTTTAGGTTTCATGGAGATATTTTAAAGCAAATATTCTGGATTGGTATCCCATCAATAGTTATGAATGCTATATCATCTGTAATTATTTTTATCCTAAACTCTATGCTTAGAGTATTTGGTCAATCAGCCATAGCAGCCTATGGAGTAATGTTTAAACTTCAATCATTTGCTTTCTTGCCAATTATAGGAATATCAAATGCTATGGTATCAATCATATCCTTTAACTACGGAGCAAGACATGTTTCAAGGATCAAAAGATCAATCAAACTTGCCCTAATATCTGGATTTGCCCTAGTAGGAATTGCTACAATAGCCTTGTGGATTTTACCAAATCAAATCTTTGATTTATTTAATGCAACTGAAAATATGAGGAAAATAGGTGTACCTATGATTAGGATAGTATCATTGTCATATATAGTTGCCTCAGTTTCTATAATATCCGTCGGCGTTTTCCAAGCTTTGGGTAACTGGAAGTCAGCTATTTTACAATCATTTTTAAGACAGTTTTTTATACTTCTGCCAACATTTTATCTATTATCACTAACAGGTAATATTAATTTGGTTTGGTGGTCATTTTTAATATCTGAGGGTCTAAATACAATAATGTGTATTTATTTCTTAAGAAGAGATATAACAAATAAAATAGAAGTTCTAGAAGAAAGATAAGAAGATCCAACTAAGCTTAAGCCTAGTTGGATTTTTTAGTTGATTCCTACAAAAATATAGTTAATAAATTTAATTTTAAAATAAAATAAGATTTGTCCTATAAAAAATGTTATGAGAGAAGCTAGTACAAGGATAATAGCAGTATCTGTAATAACAAAACTATTTAGAGCAAGATAAACTGATGGGAAGATGTATATATAGACAAAAATCATAAACTTCTCAAAAGTTAACTCTTGAGGGTTTCTAATTTGTTTTAATACCAAATAAATTATAGCCAAAAAAGAAACCAAGTATCCATAGCTTAGAGAAAATCTCTTGTTTATATAAATTTCTCCAATTAATAATACTATAGCTAAAATATAAAGAATAGGATTTATCTTGTTAGCTGCCCTAACTCTAAGCGCCATAACATATACCGAAAAGTAAAGAAATACATCCTTAAAGCTTACAAGATTAATTAAAAGCTTGCTGTAATCGTAATAGAAGAAAACACCTAGGCATAAGATTCCTAGTATGCTCGTAAAGGTATTTCCAAATATTCTATTTGATAGAAATTCAATTAGGAAAAATATACCCACAAGCCCTATCAAATCATAGAAGTTTCTTATATTTAGGTATATATCTGTAACTAAGTCCTTATTTATATTTGGAGTAAAGCCGTTTACAATAAATAAGTTAATTATAGTAAAGGTTAATAGCGGCAGAAATAAGAGGAGGACTTTTTTAGTATCCATAAAAGAAATCATATAGGCAAGATAAGCTATAAGGTAAGAATTAATTAGCCTAAAGATGGTATCTGTATTTAATTTTATTAAAGGAGCAAGAATTGGGGTAAAAAAACTAGTAATTAGAAGTATCAGCCCTAAAAAACTTGCTAGGTGGATATTAATCTTTTTCATATAACAATAATATCATAAATCGCAAAAAAGTTTAATTAAATGATATAATACTTATAAGAGAGGTAAGTATGAGTAAACAAGACAGATCAAACTATGATTTTAGCTACGATATTGATAGAGATAAACAAAGAGAGTTAAAAAGAAAAGAGAGAAGAAGAAAAAAACGTAGGAGAGAGGCGATAATTCGTCTACTTGCTAGTTTAGCCTTGATTGTGGTAATTATTTTTGCTGTAAGTAAGCTATTTAATTCAAATAAAAAAACTGTAGCAAAGATAGAAACAGCAATAAAGACAAATGATAGGGATTATATAGATAAAAATATGGATAGGCTAGGCCTTATCATGGATGCCCTTAGGACTTCTTATTCAGAAGATGAAAACGAAGGCAAGGAATTTCTAAGCAATTGTTTTAAAAACCTTAAATTAACTTATATTGAGGAAAAAAAGGTAACTGGTGGCAAGGAAATCACATTAGAGATAGAAAATATAAACTATGTCGACGTCTATAACAGCCTAGGTGAGGATAAGAGTCACAAAACTTATATGAGTCTTTTAGCTGATGAGAAAAGTCCAAAGAAAAAAGCTAGAGTTACAATTTTTGTTAGAAATAAAGTTTTCAAGAAAAAAATATATGAGTCCAGACCTTTTGTAAATGCTATCTTGGGAGGAGCATTAGACTATGCAAACTAAGGTAGACTTTATTGAAAATGAATCAATTAAAGAAACTTATAGGGTGATGAAGGATAGAAATCCTGTAATCTTCACCCTTATTCTTTTTCTTATAATGCAAGTTGTAGCGGCTCTTGGGATTTCTCTTTTAGGATTATTAGGTAAAAATATTTTAAATATAGAGTTAAAAGGCGACAGCTTAAATATAGCTATTCTAATATCAACTCTTATGGTTAGCCTAGCTACTTATTTTTTTGTAAAAGTCTATCAAAAAAGAACAACTAAGTCCATGGGATTAGCTTCTGATAATAAAATAAAGTCCTATTTTTTAGGAATAGGGATAAGTTTTATTATGCTTAGCCTAGCATTTTTCTTGGCTACTTTTTTTGGTGGTTATGACATAAAGGTAAATACTGAAAATGTAAACCCTCTTGTGTTTGTATTTTTTATATTTGGATGGATGTGTCAGGGTTTTGAGGAAGAATTTATAGTAAGATCTGCTATAATGAATTATTTTGCTAGTAGAAGTGGCGTATTTGTTGGACTTGTTGCTAATAGCCTTATTTTTGCAATCCTACATTTAGGCAATTCATCTTTTAATCTTTTAGCTTTTATCAATTTATTTATAATAGGCTTAGTGTTTTCTATGCTTTTTTATCTCACTGATAATATATATACATCGGCAGGAGCCCACAGCATGTGGAACTTCATGCAAGCAAATATAGTTGGGATAAATGTTAGTGGAATTATAAGTTCTAAAAATTCGATATTTAAGTCTAACCCAACTGGATACTCTTTAATCAGCGGGGGAGCATTTGGGATAGAAGCAAGTATTTTAGTAACTTTTGTTGGACTCATAAGTCTTGTGATTTTATATAAAATAGCTATAAATAAAAACCTTATAAAAAAATCAAATTAAAAAGACCCTGTGAAGGGTCTTTTGTTTTGCTCTTAATAACCAGGTTTTCCTAGAAGTTTAAACATTTGTGCCTTGTATTCTTCAACCCCTGGTTGGTTAAATGGATTTACTCCAAACATATATCCAGAAACTCCAACTCCTATTTCAAAGAAATAGAATAGTTTTGCGATTTCTTTTTCATCAACCTTATCCATTATAATTCTAATGTTTGGAACATTTCCTTTGACGTGGGCTATAGTTGTTCCTTCCATGGCTTGTTTGTTTACAAAGCTCATAGTCTTTCCAGCAAGATAATTTAGTCCGTCTAGGTTGTCCTTATCTTCTTTGATAGTTAAATCTGATTCTTGGTTTTCAATTTCTATTACAGTTTCAAAGAGATTTCTCTTTCCTTCTTGGATCATTTGTCCTACTGAGTGAAGGTCTGTTGTGTTGTTTACAGATACAGGGAAGATTCCTTTGCCATCCTTACCTTCACTTTCCGCATAAAGTTGTTTCCACCATTCTGCTATATATTTTAGTTTAGCTTCGTAATTTACTAAAACTTCTATATCTTTTCCATCTTCTGCTAGCATGTTTCTAATGGCTGCATATTTTATAGCTGGATTGTCGAAAGATTTTTGAGTATATTCATCCATTCCTTCTTTGAATCCTTCCATAAATTTATCTATATCAAGACCTGCTGCTGCAAGTGGCAAAAGACCAACTGCAGATATTACGGAAAATCTTCCACCGATATCATCTGGAACTACAAAAGTTTCGTAACCTTCTGCATCGGCAAGCTCTTTTAAAGCTCCCTTTTGTCTATCAGTTGTAGCAAAAATTCTTTCCTTAGCTTCCTCTTTGCCGTATTTTTCTTCAAGAGCTTCTTTTAAAAACCTAAAAGCAATAGCAGGCTCAGTTGTTGTACCAGATTTAGAAATAACATTTAAACTGTAGTCCTTATCTTTTAGATAATCTAAAAGCTCACTTAGGTATTGGCCAGAAATTTGGTTTCCAGCATAGATTAGCTTAACTTTTCTCTTAGAGTTAAAATAAGAATCACAAGCTACATCTACTGCCTTGATACCTAGGTAGGATCCACCGATTCCAATTGAAACAAGAACATCAGAGTTTTCGTTAATCTTTTTGGCTGCTTTTTTAATTCTGTCAAACTCTTCTTTGTCATAATCAACTGGTCTTTCGATCCAGCCTAGAAAATCATTTCCCTCTCCGCTTTTATTCATGAGGGTATCAAAAGCATCTAGGGCTTTATTCTCATAGCTATCAATTTTGTCTAAGTTTACATTAGTAAAATCTAATTTCATATTCTCCTCCTATTTTCTATATACACATTATACCCGTAAAAGCTATTTTACATTAGCAAAATAAAAGGCGAAGAGTATGGAAAATGTAATAAAATTGGGATATTCGTAATTATAAATTGTTAAAATATTCCAACAAAAATTATATAAAAGAAATTACAAAAATAAAATTATGAACAAGTAAGTGAGAATGATTATACTTATCATATTTAGAATGATAAAAACTTTAGAATGATTCTTGACAAATTAAAAAATAAATACTATAATATGAATATCAGATGAAAAGTGAATGAAAAGGAGATTACATATGACATTAAAAGGAACAAAAACAGCACAAAACCTTATCACTTCATTTGCAGGTGAAAGCCAAGCAACAATGAGATATAGATATGCAGCTAAAGTAGCTGACAAAGAAGGTTACAAACAAATATCTGCTATCTTTGAAGAAACAGCTAGAAACGAAGTTGAACACGCAGCAAGATTCTACAAATTCTTAAAAGAAGAATTCAAACTTGATGCTATCGAACTAAACCCAGAATACACAGCATTCCCAGTAGTATTCCACGATACACTAACAAACCTACAAGGTGCAATCGACGGAGAAAATGAAGAATGTGAACACATGTATCCATCATTTGCAGACGTTGCAGAAGAAGAAGGATTTGATGAAATCGCTAGAGCATTTAGAAACATCGCTAAGGTTGAAGGTGCTCACAGAGATAGATATCAAAAACTACACGACAATGTAGAAAATGGAAAAGTATTCGAAAAAGACGAAAAAGTTATTTGGAAATGCGGAAACTGTGGATTCCTTTACGAAGGAAAAGTAGCTCCAAAGATTTGTCCAGCATGTGCTCACAAACAAGAATGGTTTGAAGTAGCTGCATTTAACTATTAATATCGATATATCTAAGACTCAGGTTTATCCTGGGTCTTATTTTTATGAAAGTACTTGCTAAACTAATGCATGACTTTGAAAGTATAGCACTTTGACTTTGAACCTGTATAATCTTAATAAGTAAAAGAATTATATAAGGAGCTAAAATGAAAGTTATAGTATGCAAAGACTACGATGATATGAGCAAAAAAGCAGCTGATCTTGTGATTTCAAATATAAAAGAAAAACCACAAATTAAACTAGGACTTGCAACAGGATCATCTCCAATCGGACTTTATAAAAACCTAATAAGAGCAAATGAAGATGGGGAAATATCTTTCAAATTTGCAAAATCTGTAAACCTAGACGAATATATTGGTATTGATCCAGCAAATGACCAATCTTACCAATATTTTATGAATGAAAATCTATTTAACCACGTTTCCTTTGCTGATACAAAACTACCTTACGCACCAGAAAATGACGAAAAGTATGCAGAAGAATACAACAAGTATTTAGATGATTTTGGACAAAGGGATATTCAAATCCTAGGTATTGGGGAAAATGGCCACATAGCCTTTAATGAACCAGGCGAAGTTTTAAATAGAAGAACATCTATTGTAAAACTATCTCAAAGCACAATAGAAGCCAATTCTAGATTTTTTGAAAGTGAAGAAGATGTTCCAAAATACGCAATCTCTATGGGAATGAGCGATATTTTCAATGCTAAAACCATAATATTGCTTGCCAATGGAAAGAAAAAACACGATGCTGTAAAAAAACTAATCGAGGGAGATACAATAGATCCTAAACTTCCAGCAAGTTTCCTTTCACTTCATCCTAATGTATACATCTACGTTGATGAAGAAGCTTATAGAGGATAAATAAAAAATAACTGCCAGAGCTATTGCTCTGGTATTTTTTTTGTTTACACTTGACAAATAAACTTGTCAAATATATAATAATGACAATAATAGTTGTCAAAAGAAGGGAGGATTTATTGAGATTAGTTAATAACCTTTCTAGTTTGAGGAAGGAAAAAGGTATGAATCAGACAGAGCTTGGAGAGAAGGTTGGAGTTTCTAGACAGACCATATCTCTAATAGAAAGGGGAGACTACAACCCATCTATTGTGGTTGCCCTAAGTCTTGCTAGGGTGTTTGAAGTAAAAGTCGAGGATATTTTTAGTTTGGAGGAGATTAATGAATAAGAAAAAATTTGTAATGTTAATTATAGGAGGACTTCTAGTTGGAGCCTTTTCTGGTTGGATACTTGAAAATGTTAGACTAAGTGATTTAGGAGAAGTTATTAAGTTCTTCTTAATAAAAAATGTATATAAGATAGTTCTTACAGTAATAATAATGAGTATTTTGATAGCATTTGGTCTTTATAGGAAATCTAAGGTAGAAATCGAGAAAGGCCTTCAAGGTGATGATCCGATTACAACAAAATACACCAACTATAGCCTAATGGTTAGAGATATAAGTATTTTTCTAATCTTTGCACTTTATTCCGTATTGGCTATGTCTATGGGAGTGTATTCCAATGAAGCTTGGATTAATCTAAGAGAGTCTGTAATTTTGATAGGGGCCTTAGTAGCCTATATAATTCTTATTTCAGTGATTTTTCAAAAAAACTACGAGCTTATAAAGAAAGTAGAACCAAATAGGAAGGCTGATACTCTTGACTTTAGATTTAATAAGAAGTTTATTGAAGAATCTGACGAGATGGTCAAAGCCCATTATTACAAAAAAGGTTACAGAGGCTATAGGGCAATAATTCTTACAAATTTAATAATGCTAGTAGTCCTAGCAGGTCTAGCCCATCATTTAGATGTAGGAATAATCGCACCAATATTTATAGCAATATCTTCAGTTATTGGAATTTAGCAGCAAATAAATAAAAAAAGAAGGCTTCTGTCAATTGCTAACAGGAGCCTTTTATCTTACTTACAGGAAATAGACCTTATTATTGAAATTTAAAATACCTAATCTATAAACTTAGAAATCATCATCCAAGATATCTTCTAAATCTTCTGAAATATTTTCTTTATTTTCTTCTTTTACGGTAGATTTTAGGAAGGAAGAAATATCCTTATAAGTAAGCTCGTAAATTCCCACATAGGCTTGTTCGAAATAAAGTTTTTTATCTTCTTCATAGATGGTATTTCTTATGTAGCCGCCTTCTGACATTTTGATACTTACTAGGATAAACTCGTCTTTATTAGGAAAATCTGATACGCTTTCTTTCTTTGTCTTCTTGGAATCTTCTAGGGTTTGTAGAAATTTTTCTATATCATCCTTATCACTAATCGTACATCTCTCAAGGCCTCTACCATCTACGATATTATAAGGCTAAGGCTTTCTACATCATCTTTCTTAGGAAGATTTGGTCCTTCATTATTAGGTCTTATCTTCTAATAAAAATACTTTTGTCTTTTTATATTGCATATAGAAAGACCTATAAGTCTTATAAACTAATTAAGCTTACCAGTCTTAGATTAAAAAATTTAAATTTGAAGATCGAGTATATATCCCTTATTTAAGTCGTAATTTATAATAAAGAGGCTCTTATGATCTTTTTTATCGACATCTTCTTGGTATACATAGATAGTATTAGGGTCTTTCTCCAGAAGCTCTATTGAATGAAGAATATCGTCATAGTCATCTATTTCTTCCTTACTAGTTTTCATAATTTGCTTAAGGCCTTTTGATTTTTTGTAATAATCATCATCTATGATCTTTCCTTCAATTATATTCTTGTCATCAATTATAATTTCATAGATATCAAAATAATCATCACCAAAGGCCCTCTGAGATTTGTATATTTCTTTTGCCTTATAAGATTTATTTTTCTGTGAATTTATCTTGAATATGGAAAATACAGCTACAAAGCCTAGGATTATGAATGTCAGTATTTTAAATTTCTTATTTTTCATGAGTAACCTTTCTTTTATGTAAAATTTTAATTTAAATTATCTGGGATAAATTGTAAACTTTATCTATTAAAGGAGCTTATTATTTTTTTTTAAGCTTAATCAAGGATAAAATACTTCATTCTAGGTTTAAAACAAGCTCGGTTTCCCGAGCTAGTCTTTATTTGGATAGTTTCTTATTTACCTCATCAATAGTTTTTTTGTCATGGAAGTAGTAAATTATCCCGATTATTATATAGATTATTATAAAAACGCCTATTGGATATATAAGGATTTTGGATGCTTGAAACCATCTTAAATAGATTCCTGCAAATATAAAGTATGAAATTAAGATTAAGAAGTGAATTATTTGTTTTCTTCCACTATATTTTTCTCTTAACTTTAATATAATTGAGCTAAGTTCAGGGATTATGCCAAATCCGCCGTAAATTAAAACTTGGATTAGTCTTCCTGTACCTGGATTTACACTAGAAATAAATTCGGGATATCCTACAAAATCAAAGCCTAGATATAGGGATGCTATTGCTTCTATTATTCCTCCGATTCCAACGCCTACTAGAAATTGTATTAGTAAATTTTTAATATTTTTCATCATTTTCTCCTTATAGACCTAATATTTTCTTAAAATCCTTTAATCTTCTTCTTGAAACATAAGATACTTCATCATTAGTAAACTCTATTGCGATTGTTCCAATAAATGACAGATCTAATCTCTTGATGTAATCAATGTTTACAATTTCAGACCTAGATATTCTTATGAATTTTTTCTTATCAAGTCTTTTTTCAAGTTCAGTTAGGGTAAGCCTTACTTTATAGATTTTATTGTTAGTTTTTACAAAAACATCCCCATCTTGAGCGAAAATTCTTATGATTTCATCAAAGGATATGATAAAAATTTCCTTATCGTAAAAGGCTACGATTTTGTCTAATAATCTATCGGTTAGCATGTCTCTTATATTTTCGATATCTTTAGAATATTTTTTGGCATAAATTGTGATCGTATTTTCATCTAAAGATTCATCAATGATGACTTCAACTTTCATACCCACCTCCTACTTATATTATAGACACTTCTTCGTAGGAAAGCATCAGTTTTTGGATAAGTGGCGGTAATAGAGGTATGAGTGGTAATTTTAGGCACAAAAAAAAATCCTACAAGTTAGCTTGTAGGATTAGTTTTTAGATGGCCCAGTTGCCGTCTTCAAATATTTTAACTTCTTCGTCGTTTTTGTAAGCTGTAATCTCTAGATCATTTGTTCCAACCATGAAGTCTACGTGGATTAGGGAATCATTTAGGCCTGCATTTTTGACTTCGCTATCAGCTAGGTCGCTTGCTCCCTTAACTGTGGTTGGATATGCCTTACCTAAGGCAAAGTGGCAAGATGCATTTTCGTCAAAGAGAGTGTTATAGAAAAGAATGTTAGAGTTTGATATTGGTGAATCATAAGGAACTAGGGCGATTTCTCCTAGGTATTTGCTTCCTTCGTCACTTTCTAACATTTTTCTAAGGGTATCTTCTCCTTCTTTGGCAGAGAAATCTACTACCTTGCCGTCTTTGAAGGTAAATTCAAATTCATTGATTACAACACCATTGTAAACTAGAGGTTTGCTTGCTACAAGTCTTCCGTCTACTCCGTCATATTGTGGAGAAGTAAAAACCTCTTCTGTTGGCATATTTGGGATGAATTCATCGCCTTTGGCATTTTTAGATCCAGCTGACATCCAGATATGATCTTTTGGAAGTTTAACCCAAAGGTCTGTTCCGTTTGATGATGTGTAGTGAACCTTGTCAAATTGGTGACTATTTAAGAATTTTGATTTTTCATTTAGAGTCTTGATGTGCTCTTTCCAGTTTTCCTTAGTTTCTTCCCAAGATTCTGATACTCTTGATACATCAAGGATTGTTTCCCAAAGTTTGTCATAGGCATCATCCTCTTCTAGGTGTGGGAAGACTTTCATTGCCCATTTTCTAGTAGGTACAGATATAACAAGCCAAGATAGGACGTCATTCATTGTATATTTGACGAACTCTTTTGTTTTCTTGCTATTTTCTTTGATAGCTTCGGACACTTTTTCACTATCAAGCCCATTTAATAAATCAGGATCTTCTGCATAGATAGAAATTCTGTTGGATTTTTTGTCGGCAATCTGATATTGCATTTTAGCTATCTTCCAATCAGGAACTTCGTTTAATGTTTCTTGGTCTTGGTATTCGTAAGTTAACCTTGTAATGTCATCATCTTTCCAGTCGATTGCAACATTTCTAGCTCCTTTTTCATAGGCTGCTTTTGTCATTAGTCTTGCAAGTTCTGGGTTTTCTATAGGAGATGTGATTAATACATCTTCTCCTTTTTGTACATTTACACCAATTTCTACAGCAAGTTTTGCGAAATTTTCTATTCTTTTATCCATATATACTCCTTTTTATTTTCTCCTATTATATTCCTACCCCAAATTCCAAATTATGAACTAAGATGCTAAGTTTTTTTAATTGGGTAAAATTAATAGTGAATATTATTAATATATGCTTATTTTTAAGAGGAGAAATTATGAAAAAAAGAAGTGAAGTTGACCTAAAAGAAACTTGGAAAATAGAGGATATGTATGCAAATGATGAAATCTTTTATAAAGAAATAGAAAATGTTAAGAAAAAAGCATTAGATTTTTCTAATAATTATAAAAAGATTGATTCTAAAGAAAAACTCTATAAATCTCTCAAGGAATACTCTGATATTATTGGACTTATGGATGATTTATATACCTTCGCTGGCATATCAATGGAAGTTGATACAACTGATGAGTCTATGGCGAAGAGATATGCCAAACTTTCTGATGAAGGGTCAGATATTTCTGGTATTATTTCTTTCTATGAACCTTACCTATCTAGACTTAGCGAGAAATTATTAGAAGAAACTAAAAATGAGCATCCAGAATTTGCTTATTTTATTGAAAATATAGAAAAGAAGAAAGCTCACCTTCTCGGTGATGAAACAGAAGCTGTGCTTGCAAAGCTTGCCCCAACACTTGATGCTCCATACAAAAACTACAATGATATGCGTTATGGAGATATGGAGTTTGATAACTTCACTTATAATGGGGAAGAGATTGTTCTAAACCACAATACCTTTGAGGAATATTTGGAAACAGATCCAAGGACTGACCTTAGAAGAGAAGCTTTCAAAAGATATCATGATGTTTTAAGAAAATATGAAAATGCAGATGCTTCTGTCTATAATACTCAAATTACTAATGAAAAAAGAGAAGCAGATATTCGCGGTTATGAGTCAGTTTTTCATTTTCTTCTAGCAAGACAAGATGTTGATTTTGATATTTATGAAAATCAGCTAGATACAATTATGGAAAAACTTGCTCCACATATGAGAAAGTACGCCAATATTATCAAAAAACACTACGGTCTTAGCGAAATGACTTATGCTGATTTAAAACTTGGTATAGACCCTAGCTATGAGATTGAAGTAGATATAGACAAGGCTCGTGACTATATTTTAGATGGACTTTCTCCTTTGGGCGAAGAATATGGATCTTATCTAAAAAAAGCCTTTAGCGATAGGTGGATTGATTATTCTCAAAATATCGGGAAAAGGACAGGAGCTTTTTGTGCAAGTCCTTACAATTCTCACCCTTATATAATGACAACCTACAATAACTCTATGAGCCAAGTTATGACACTTGCCCATGAATTGGGGCACGCTTGCCAAGGAATTTATACAAACGACAACCAAGAGGCACTTGTAGCTGATATGAGTATGTACTTTGTAGAATCGCCTTCAACAGCTAATGAAATAACTATGGAAAGGTATTTGTTAAATAGAGCAAATGATAAGAGAGAAAGACTCTGGGTTTTATCAACTATGATTGGAAAAACCTACTACCACAATTTTGTAACTCATTTTCTTGAGGCAAGCTTCCAAAGGGATGTCTATAGATGCATAGAAAAGGGAGAAAGTCTCGGAGCTAATGATTTTAATAGGATTTTTAGAGAAAATTTGGAGAAGTTCTGGGATAATTCTGTAAAACTAAACGATGGAAGTGAACTAACTTGGATGAGGCAACCTCATTATTATATGGGACTTTATCCATATACTTATTCTGCAGGTCTTACAATTGGTACTGTTATTTCAGATAAGATTGTAAATGGAAGTGACAGCGATAGAGAAAAATGGATTGAAGTATTAAAGATGGGCGGATCAAAAGGACCGATAGATCTTGCCAAAGAAGCAGGAGTTGATATGACAAATACCAAGGCTATCGAAGAAACTATAGACTTTATCGGTTCAATCATAGATGAGATAGATAGCCTGTTAGATGAACTTGGTATGTACAAATAGAAAGAGAGATGAATGAAGTATAAAGATTTTATCTATGGAATAATGGCGGGAGTTGTAGTTGGCTTTGGTGGAATCATAAAGCTAAGTGTAGCCAACGAAACTCTCGGTGCCTTCCTTTTTGCAGGTGCACTTTTTATAATACTAAGCTTAGAATATAACCTCTTTACAGGAATGGTTGGCTATTATTTCTATAACGAAAGAATACCTTATATAAAAAGGCTAGCTGTAATTCTTCTGGGAAATCTCATCGGAACTTTCCTTATAGCTAAGCTAATCTTACTTACAAGATATGGTGAAGGACTTAGAATACTTGCGGAAAAATCTGTTGCAGTCAAACTTTCTGATAATCTTTTGAGTATGTTTATTTTGGCGATCTTCTGTAATATGTTTGTAGTAAATGCAACTCATCAGTTTAAGTACAATTCCTTCCAAGTTGGAAAATATCTTGCGATTTTCATATCTATCATGACTTTCGTCTTGTCAGGATTTGAACATTCGATCGCTGATAGTTTCTACTTCTTCTTGGCAGGGGATATAAGTCCTAGAATTATTACTATCTTTTTGGTAGTTCTTTTTGGAAATATTATAGGAGGCGTTATCATACCAACAGTTGCACTTATATATGATGACAGCTTTTATTTGAAAGGTTAGGATTACTTAATATATTTTGCTAGTTTATAATCTTGACAATATTGATTTTTAGAGTATATAGTGGTATAATCAAATAAGTTAGGAATAAGGGGGAGTGTTTACTCTCCCTTTGTTTATCTATTTACTTATATTTTACTTAAAAAAATTTAAGATTTAATATATAATAGTAAGAGAATATATTATTTATAGGAATAAATTTATAGTAATAGAATAGAAATAATAATTAAGGAGAAAAAATATGGGAAATGTAAGAGTAAGATTTGCACCATCACCAACAGGTTACTTGCACATTGGAGGACTAAGAACAGCTTTGTTTAACTACCTCTATGCAAGACATACTGGTGGAGATATGCTTTTAAGAATCGAAGATACAGATAGAACAAGATTTGTAGAAGGAGCTTTGGAAAATCTTCTAAAGGCTTTAAAATGGTCAGGTATCGAGATTGACGAAGGAGTTATGCTTGATGAAAATGGAGAAGTAACTCAAAAAGGAGATTGCGGTCCATACATCCAATCAGAAAGAGTGGAAAAGGGCATATATGACAAATATATAAACCAACTTATAGAAGAAGGAAAGGCATACTATTGCTTCTGCTCTCAAGAAAGAATTGACAAGGTTCGTGACCAACAAAGAGCAGACGGTCTTACTCCAAAATATGATGGACTTTGCCGTTCAATCCCACTTGAAGAAGCTAAAAAGAGAGTTGCAGCTGGTGAACCTCACACAGTTAGACTAAAACTACCTGTAGATCGTGACATAACCTTTAACGATAGAATCAAAGGAAAAATCACCTTTAACACTGATGACCAAGACGATCAAGTATTAATAAAAAGAGATGGATTCCCAACATATCACTTTGCTGTAGTAGTAGATGATCACCTAATGGGAATTACTCATGTAGTTCGTGGAGATGAATGGGTTTCATCAACACCAAAACATGTTTACCTTTATGAGGCATTTGGCTGGGAGGCACCAGAATACATCCACCTACCAACCGTACTAAATAAAGATCACAAGAAATATTCAAAGAGAAATGGTGATGGAATGGTAGAAGATTTCATCGAAGAAGGCTATATGTCAGAAGGACTTATAAACTTCCTAGCTCTTCTAGGATGGTCACCAGATAGTGAAGAAGAAATATTTACCATGAAACAATTGGCTGAACAATTTGATTTCGATAGGGTAAATAAAACAGGAGCTGTTTTTGATAAGAGAAAACTAGACTGGGTAAACGGTCACTATGTAAGAGACTTATCTGTAGAAGAATTAGCAGAAAAAATCAAACCTTACCTAATAAAGTCAGGCTTAATAGATGAATCTTATCCAGAAGATAAACTAAACTTGCTTGCAGCAACATGGCAATCAGCCATAGACAAATTCTCAGATGCACCAGAGCTTGCTAAAAACTATTTCATAAAAGATGAAGATATGATCTGGGATGAAGAAGCTGTTGAAGCAATAAAGACAGAAGATGCTAAGAAGCTAATAGATTCTTTCCTAAATCACTTAGAAGAAGTTGACGAAATAGACAGTGAATTTGCATCAACAATCATGAAGAAAATCCAAAAAGAAACTGGTATCAAAGGCAAGAACCTATGGTTCCCAGTTAGAGCTGCAGTTACAGGATCAGTTCATGGACCAGAGCTATCAAATGCTTTTGTAATTATGGGCAAGGAAAAGATTAAAGAAAGACTAAACTACGTAAAGGAAAATTATTAATGAAAATTCATAACACGCTTACTAGACAAAAAGAAGAATTTATTCCTATAAATGAAAATGAAATAAAAATGTATGTCTGTGGGCCTACTGTTTATGATTATATGCACATTGGAAATGCTAGACCTTTAGTTGTATTTGATACCTTTAGACGTTATATGACCTTAAAAGGCTATGATGTAAAATACGTTGTAAACTTTACAGATGTTGATGATAAGATAATCAACAAATCCATAGCAGAAGGAATAACAACCAAGGAAGTTACGGATAAATATATAAAAGCCTACATGGAAGATGCCAAAGATCTTAATATAGACGAAGAAAATACCATCCACCCAAGGGCAACCGAGGTTATGGATGATATAATTGCCTTTGTCAAAGGCTTGGTGGATAAAAATATGGCCTACGAATCAGAAGGAGATGTTTATTTTGATGTCTCAAAGGCAGATGATTATGGCAAACTTTCAGGTAAAAATATAGAAGACTTGGTTCATGGAGCAAGCAATAGACTAGATACTGCCGATGGATCTAAGAAGAAATCTCCAGTAGATTTTGCTCTTTGGAAAAAGACCAAAAAAGAAGGCGAAATCAGCTGGTCTTCTCCTTGGGGAGAAGGTAGACCTGGTTGGCATATAGAATGCTCAACTATGAGTAAGAAAATCCTAGGAGAAACTATAGATATTCACGCAGGTGGAGAGGACTTAGAGTTTCCTCACCATGAAAATGAGATTGCCCAATCAGAAGGGTTAAACGAAAAGACCTTCGCCAACTACTGGATGCATAACGGCATGATTCAAGTAGATGGAACTAAGATGAGTAAATCCTTGGGAAACTTCTTTACTTTACATGATATAAAGAAAGAATATGACCTAGGTGTAATTAGATTTTGGCTACTTACAACTAATTACAGACAACCAATTAACTTTACAAGAGAGATTATAGAGCAAGCCAAAGCATCTCTAAATAGATTAACTAATGCATATTTTAGGTTAGAAGATTTAATAGCTAAGGCAGAGGAGAAAGCTATTAGTGAAGAAGAGAAAAATCTTTTAGAAAACCTAGATAAGTTTAAGGAAAACTTCATCGAAGTTATGGATGATGATTTAAATACAGCGGATGCTATAACAGTCTTATTTGATATGGCTAAGTTTATAAATACAAAGCTTTCTGAGACTACTTCCAAAGAAGTTTTAGAAAAAACTTTTGACCTATACAAAGATCTATTTGCTAGTTTGGGACTTGTTGCTAAGAAAAAAGAGGCTGATGTAGATGTTGAAAGAATAGAAGAGCTTATAGAAAAAAGATCTCTTGCCAAAAAGAATAAGGACTTTGCCACAGCTGATGCGATTAGAGATGAGCTAACAGCTATGGGTATTACAATAAAAGACACAAGAGAAGGTGTCAAGTGGGAGATTAGCTAATGGATAAGATATACGGCAGAAAACCTGTTTTAGATACACTTGATACTGATATTAAAATCTATAAGGCCTATATTTTAAAACAAAACTCCAAGCTAGTAAACAAAATTATAGGAAAGCTCGAAGAAAAAAATATTGAAATATCTTTTGTAGATAAGAGATTTTTTGATAAGATAGATATAAACCACCAAGGTGTGATGATTGAAGTTGAATCTTTTAAGTATGAGAGCTTAGATGATCTATCAGATGAAAAAAGACTTATAATCCTAGATCAAATAGAAGATCCTCACAACCTAGGTGCTATAATAAGAAGCGCAGAAAGCTTTGGTTTTGATGGAGTAGTAATCCCTGAAAGAAGATCAGCATCTGTAACAAGCACAGTTTATAAAACAAGTGCAGGTGCCATAAACAACATCAAAGTCTATAGGGTAAAAAACCTAACTAGATCTATAAAAGATTTGAAAGATAAAGGATTTTGGATTTATGGTTTGGCAGGAGAGGCGGATTCTTCTATAGATAAGGCAGATTTGACAGGTAAAGTTGGACTTGTTGTTGGCAATGAAGGATCTGGTATATCTAGACTTGTAAGGGACAATTGTGATATGCTTGTAAATATTCCAATGTTAGGAAGGGTTAATAGCTTGAATGCATCAGTAGCAGCAGGAATTTCCATGTATGAGCTATTAAGACAAAATGGCTTTAACTAAAAGAAACATAACCTTTGTAGATGGATACAATGTAATAAACAAATGGCCCAACTTGAAGGATTTATCCAAAGAAAATTTAGCTGATGCAAGAGATCTACTAATAGAAGAGCTTGCAGAATATAAATCTCTATCGGGAGAAGAGCTTGTAATAGTATTTGACGCTTACAATCTCGATAGGATAAAAGAAACTATAATCGAAAAATATGGAATGAAAATTGTCTTTACTAAAAGATTTCAAACGGCTGATACCTATATAGAAAGACAACTAGCAAAGACAGATAGACATCACAACATCAAGGTAGTAACTGACGATGGTGCTGTTCAAACCCAAGCCTCAGGTAAAGGGGCAAGCAGGGTTACCGCTCTTGAGCTTAGGAGCGACTTAAACACTATGAGATCGAAGATTAAAAGACAAAGGAAAGAGGACTTCAACCAAAACTTCAAAACTTTCCCTATATCTGAGAAGGTAAGTGATATCATAGACAAAATAAAGGAAGATTTGGAAAATTAGGTAAATAAATTCAAATGGGTGGTAAAATGGATAAAATAAATTTAAAAGATAAACAAACCCTAGAGAAGTTAAAAGAATATCTAAACTCAGAGGACTTGAGTGAAGAGGAAATCTATACAATTCTTGAGGGACTATCGCAAGAAGAAAAAGATGAAATAATTGATATCATAACTGACGATGAGGAAGATGAAGAAGACGATGATGAATTTATTGGTAGAAATAAAAGTGGAGTCAATACATCTATAACCCCAATTAAACGCAAGGATATGATGAAATTATCAGATCTAACCAATGAACAAATAGTAGAACAATTTCAAATAGGCAATCAAAATGCTCTAGCAGCTCTTGTAGAAAAAAACCAAGGACTAGTTAGGTCTAGAGCCTCATATTTCTTTAGATCTCATGGAAATGACCTAGACCTTGAAGATTTGGTTCAATCCGGCATGCTTGGAATGATCCGTGCAGCTGAAAAGTTCGACCTATCCTTAGGATATAAATTTACAACCTATGCCTACAAGTGGATAGATAAGGCCATAAGAAAGGCAATAAACAAGGAAGGTCATACTATAAGAATACCTGCGGGAAAATATTTGAAATTAAATAAATTAAAACAAATTCTAAAGGCTAATCCTGAAGCAAGTGATGAAGAACTTTATAGGATTTTGGAAAATGAAGGAATCGATAAAAAACAAGCTGACGATCTTTTCCTAATCAATAGAAATCAAGTGAACTCAACATCCTTAAACATCAACCTAGACAGTGAGGATTCGACAGGTGATGAGCTAATGGATATGGTAGGAGATGAATCAACTCCAGTTGATATGCTTATTCTTGAAAAAGATATGGAAAACTTCCTATTAAAGGCCTTAGACCAACTAACCGATAGAGAAAAACAAATAATTATATATAGGTATGGTCTAGATAACGAAAAACCAAAAACCTTGGAAGAAATCGGCAAAATTTATGATTTATCTAGAGAGAGAATTAGGCAAATAGAAAATCAAGCCCTAGGCAAACTAAAAGAATTCTCAGAAAGAGAAGAGTAATAAAAGTGGTAGATACTTATCTGCCGCTTTTTTTGTTTGGGAAAACCTAAGGAAAGCTTGAATCGCTCTAAGGTTGTTGGATTTTAAATAATTAATAAAAATACCAAAAACGTTTGCATTTTTTAATAAAAACTAGTAATATAATAATAGATTATAGAAAAGGAGGTACCTATGTACGAACAAAAAGTAACACTTTCTAATGAAATAGGTTTACATGCTAGACCAGCATCTATCTTTATCAGACAAGCCGTTAAGTTCCCATGTGATATTACAGTTGTTAAAGCTGGTAGAAGCTACAATGCTAAATCTATCATGTCAGTTCTTAGCATGAGTGCTTCTAAAGGCGATGAGATAGTGATTAAAGCTGATGGCGATGGCGAAGAAGATGCAGTCAATTCACTCATTGATTTAGTTGAGAACAAATTAGGAGATTATTAAATAATTGAATAATTTTTACATAAAACGATCTAAGAATTTAGCTCGTTTTTTTGTGGTCAATTTTAGACTTAGATATGTTTAAAAGTATTACAAAATAGGGTAAATTGATATGAGGGAAGTTTGATAATCCCTAGCAAAAGAGTATACTTTAAATAGATTTTTAAAATAATTTACGAAAAAGAGGTAGCTATGACTAATTTATTAAAGATAGAAGATCTTCACGTTTCCGTTGGAGATAAGAAGATTTTAGATGGTATAGATTTAGAAGTAAATAAGGGTGAAGTTCACGTAGTTATGGGATCAAATGGATCTGGTAAGTCCACCCTAATGAATACTATTATGGCAAATCCTGTCTATGAAGTTACAGATGGAAAGATCTTCTTTGAAGGAGAAGATATTACAGATGAATCAGTAGACAAGAGAGCTAGACGTGGTATATTTATGAGTTTCCAACATCCAGACGAAATCCCTGGAGTTAAGCTAAATGATTTTCTAAGAATATCTAAAGAGCAAAAAGATGGCAAGAAACCATCTATCCTTGCTTTTAACAAAGAGCTTGGCAAAGAAATGGCTGATCTTAAGCTTTCAGAAGACTATGCAAATAGATATGTCAATGTTGGTTTTTCTGGTGGTGAGAGAAAGAAATCAGAAATCCTTCAAATGAAGATGCTAAATCCAAAACTTGCCCTCCTAGATGAGACAGACTCAGGTCTTGACGTAGATGCGGTAAGGATTGTAAGCAAGGGAATAAAGGACTTCTTAACAGAGGATAATGCAGTAATTATCATTACTCACCATAGAGAACTTTTGGCAAATATTAAGGCAGATTATGTTCACATCCTAAAAGATGGAAAAATCCAAGAAACTGGTGATGATAGCCTAATGGATAAGATCGAAGAAGAAGGATACGAGTGGGTGTAATATGAAAGAAATTAATATTGAAGATCAACTAAAGGAGCTAGATCGAGGATACTACGACTTCTTTAATGAATTTGAATATGCAGATATAACCGATAAGGGTATAAATGCAGATATTGTTAATGAGATTTCTGATAAGAAAAATGAGCCTGATTGGATGAGAAGAAGGAGACTAAAATCTCTTGCTTTGTATGAAAAGATAGACAATCCTTCATGGGGACCAGATTTATCTGAGCTTGATATGAATGATATTACAACTTATGTTAAGCCAAAATCAGACAAGAAATCTAACTGGGAAGCTCTACCAGAAGATATAAGAGATACCTTTGATAGACTTGGAATCCCTCAAGCAGAACAAGAATCTCTTGCAGGTGTAGGTGCTCAATACGATAGTGAGGAAGTTTATCATTCTATACAAAAACACCTATCTGATCAAGGGGTTATCTTTATGGATTTCTCTACTGCTGTTAGAGAGCATGAAGATATAGTAAAGGCATATTTCCAAAAGGCAATCCCTCCAACACTTCACAAGTATGCAGCCCTTCACGGAGCAGTTTGGTCAGGCGGATCTTTAATCTATGTTCCAGAAGGAGTTGAGGTTGATATTCCGCTTCAATCATATTATAGGCTAAATGCTCCAGGAGCGGGTCAGTTTGAACACACTATGATTATTGCAGAAGATAATGCCAAGGTTCACTTTATAGAAGGTTGCTCTGCACCAAGATATAACGTAGTTAACCTTCACGCAGGTTCTGTAGAGATTTTCGTAGGGAAAAATGCTGAGGTAAGATTTTCTACAATAGAAAACTGGTCAAGAAATATGTACAACCTAAACACCAAAAGAGCCATCGTTCAAGAAGGTGGAAAGGTAATTTGGGTATCAGGTTCTTTCGGATCTAAGGTGTCTATGCTTTACCCAACAAGTGTTCTTGTAGGAGAAGGTGCTAGTGCAGAATACACTGGTATAACATTTGCATCAAACGGTCAATATATAGACAATGGTTGTTCTATGATTCACCTTGCCCCAAATACTTACTCAACAGCCTTGACAAAATCAATCACAGCTGGATCTGGTAAGAGCATGACAAGATCTCTTGTTCAAATGAAGAAAAAATCAGCTGGATCAAGATCAACAGTAGATTGCGAAAACCTAATGATTTCAGAAGAATCTCAATCAGATACAATCCCTGTTCTAGATATTAGAAATGATGATGTAGACTGCGGTCACGAGGCAAAAATCGGTTCAATCGACCAAGGTCAAATCTTCTATCTAATGAGTAGGGGTATTCCTGAAGAAGAAGCAAAATCTATGATTGTAAGAGGATTTGCTGAGCCTATATCTAGAGAACTTCCACTAGAATATGCTGTAGAGATGAATCACCTAATCGATATGGAACTAGAAGGAGCAAACGGCTGATGGCAAGAATTAACGAAATGAGAATGCCTACTTGGGCTACTCTTGGTTTAAATTACCTAAAAGAGGAAAAAGTTGGCATAGAAAATATAGAAAAGAAACCTTATTTCAAAGAAAAGGCTGCGACAGGTATAAAAGAAGTAGAAGAAACTTTCAAAGGATACAAGATCGGAGTTTCAGATATTTCAAATAAGGAAAATAAAGATTACCTTAACTTTGGTCTAGACTTTGAAATCGACGGCAAGAAAGAAACTGAGTTTATTAACTTAGAACTAAATAAAGAAAATAATACCCTAGTATCAAATATAGATATCAATAGCAAGAAATCTAGCGAGTCTTCTTTCCTTGTAAGTATCTTTGATGACGGATCAGATAACATCTACCTAAACTCAAGGATTAATGCAAGACTTGAAGAAGACAGCTTTGTAAAACTTGTTGTAGTAACAAACTTAAATGAAAAAGCAATTAATATCAACTCAATAGCAACCTATCTTAACGATAGGGCAATCCTTGATGTAACTTACATCGAAGTAGGTGCTGGAAAATCTCTAGTAAATATTACCAATATACTAAAGGGAGAAGAATCTCAAGTAATAGAAAATGGTGTTTACTTTAAATCTGGTGATGATTTCCTTGACCTATTAGCTACAAACGAACACTTTGGCAACGACACAGATTCATCTTGTATGTTTAACGGTGCCCTAAAAGATAGGGCAGAAAAGAACTTCAAGGGAATAGTTGACCTAAGAAGAGGATGCAGCAAGGCTGATGGCAAGATTGGAGATTACTCAATGATGCTATCAGATGAAGTGATCAACAAATCTGCTCCAGTTCTTCTTAATGAGGAAAAAGAAGTATCAGGTAATCACGCAGCAAGTGTTGGAAGACTTAACAAAGAAATGCTATTTTATATAATGAGTAGAGGTTTTAGCAAAAAACAAGCTGAGGCAATGATGCTTGAGGCAAACTTCGCACCTGCTCTTGATAAAATAGAAGATGAAAACCTAAGAGCTTCTATCAAAGAAAAAGTTCACCACATGAACACAAGGATAGATTTATGAATGTAGAAGAAATAAGAGCTGATTTTCCTTACCTAAATAGCGAAAAGGTAGGCAAGGAAGTCATCTATTTAGATACAGGCGCTACAAGTCAAAAGCCAGAATATGTTATAGATAAAGTAGCAGATTATTATAGGTATTCAAACGCCAATCCTCATAGAGGAGCCCACTTTCTAAGTTGGAAGGCAACAGAAGCCTACGAACAAACGAGAGAAGTTGTAAGAAAGTTTATAAATGCTAATAAAGCGAGTGAGATTGTATTTACAAGATCAACAACAGAGGCAATAAACCTTCTAGCTTACTCATATGGATTAAACAATCTAAATGAAGGCGACGAAATTTTAATTAGTATCCTTGACCACCATGCTAACCTCGTTCCATGGCAAATGGTAGCCAAAAAAACTGGAGCAAAATTAGTATATGCTTACCTAAATGATGATTATAGCTTAGACTATGATGACTTAAAAAGTAAGATTAACGAAAATACTAAGATAGTATCAATCACAGGCGCAAGCAATGTAACAGGTGAGCTAATAGATTCAAAACTAATCACCAAGTGGGCCCATGAAGTTGGAGCAATATCTATAGTCGATGGAGCTCAGCTTATCCCACATGTAAAAACTGATGTTTCTGATATAGATTGTGATTTCTTAGCTTTTTCAGGTCATAAGATGTTCTCACCTATGGGGATAGGAGTTTTGTATGGTAAATACGAGCTTTTAAAAGACCTTGAACCTTTTAACCTTGGTGGAGATATGATAGAATATGTTTATGAGCAAGAATCAACCTACCAAGAACCAGCCCTAAGATTTGAAGCTGGAACTCCAAATGTCGGAGGAGTGATAGGATTAAAGGCTGCTATAGAATATATAGAAAAAATAGGCATGGATGAAATATTTACCTATGAACATGAACTAACTAAATACGCTTATGATTTGATAAAAGATATACCAAATATCAAAATCTTTTATCCAGAAAATGGAAGAGCAGGATCTGTAATATCTTTTACCTTTACAGATATCCATCCTCACGATATAGCGACGATATTAGATAGCAAGGGAATCGCTGTAAGAAGTGGTCACCACTGTGCTATGCCACTTCACCAATACCTAGGTGTATCAGCAACAGCTAGAGCATCATTTTCTATCTACAATACAAAAAAAGAGGCTGAGATTTTTGCCGAAGAATTGAAAAATGTGAGAAAGGTGATGGGCTTATAATGAATATGGAAGAAATATACAGTCAAATAATATTAGATCATTCAAGAAATCAAGCCAACAAACACGACCTAGCTGATGCAGACATCAAAGAGCCAGGCCACAATCCATCTTGCGGAGATGAAATAGTTCTTCAACTAAAGATGGATGGAGATATAATAAAAGAGGCAGCTTTTACAGGAGATGGCTGTGCCATAAGCCAAGCTGCAACTAGCGTTATGTGTGATATCATAGTTGGAAAAACTAAAGAAGAAGCGAAAAAACTTGCTGATATCTATGTTAGAATGATCAAAAGAGAAGAAGTAACAGATGAGGAGTTGGAATTATTGGAAGATGCAGTAGCCTTCAAGAATATCCAAAACATGCCTCAAAGGGTAAAATGTGCACTTCTATCTTGGAAAACACTAGATCAAACTATTTAATATGGATAAGAAAAATTTCGATAGGCTAGAATTTATAACAAGCTTAGTAACTGCAATCTTGCTTTTTGTTTTAACTTTCCTTCAGTTTAAAAAACAGAGAACTTTTGCTTGGCTTATCCTACTAGCAGCTATAATGATGGCTGCAAATGCCTATACAAAATACAAAAAATATAAAGATTAATGACTTAGCCCCTAGAATCTAGGGGTTTTATTTGTTTAGACAGATTGATACCTAAGTATAATTGAAAAATATCATGAATTGTTTTATAATATAAGCAGCTAGGGGTGCAATTTAGCTGAGAGATGGAATTTCCATTAACCCTTTAAACTTGTTAGGTTAAAACCTGCGTAAGAAAGCTATGATTAAGTGAAAGTTTAAAGACCCCTAGATGGGGTCTTATTTTTATGCTTGAAAGGCAATAGATAAACCCTATAATTTAATAAACTTGTGATGATATTGGCACTGAAGGGGCATACCACCTCGGGTATGGTTGTCCTTTTTGTGCCTTTTTTTGAGGGGGTGAATAAATGCTTACTATAAATGATAAGAAGGTAGAGTTTGTAGAAAATGAAACTTTGAGAGATTTTCTTATAAGAAATAATTTTGACCCGGATTTTTTAGCTTGTGAAGTTGACGAAAAACTTGTAAAGAAAATAGACTTTGAAAAGTTTATTGTAGAAGATGGATCAAAAGTTGAAGTGTTTTCCTTTGTAGGAGGGGGTTGATTTGAGAGATAAAATTCTTAAAAGACAAGATTCATATGTAAATGAAATCTTAAAGGACGCCTCTGTATCCATCCTAGGTTGCGGAGGTCTTGGATCAAATATCGCCATGAGTCTTGCAAGGTGCGGAGTTGGAACTATCTATCTGTATGATTTTGACAAGGTAGAATATTCTAATCTAAATAGGCAAAATTACGATCAGGATGATTTGGGAAAGAGTAAAGTACTTCAAACTAAAAAGAAAATTCATGAAACTATTCCTTACACCAAGATTTACGCTAATGAAGTTTATGTTTCTTTGGATAACCTAGATGAAATAAGTGAAAAGACAGACATTTTCATAGAAGCTTTTGATAAAAAGGAGATGAAAAGCCTAGTTTTTGACTATTTTTTAGGGAAAAAAGACAAGAAATTAATTATAGGCTCAGGTCTTTCTGGTCTTGGAGATTTGGAAGATATAAAAATTAAAAAAATAGACAATGTGACTATGATTGGAGATTTTACATCGAGTCCAGAATCTGGCTTGTACCTACCTTATGTAGGGGTTATTGCAAGTCTTGAGGCACTTTATGCTGTAAAAATAATAAAAGGAGAATATGATGGAAAATAAGGATTATTTGATACTTGGAGATAAGAAATTTGAATCAAGATTCATACTTGGTTCGGGTAAATACTCACCAGAACTAATTGATGCTGCCATAAAATCAGCAGGATCTCAAATGATTACAGTGGCTCTAAGGAGGGCGAACACCAAAGATGTGGCAAACATTTTAAACTATATACCAAAAGATGTAACTATTATCCCAAACACATCTGGAGCAAGAAATGCTGATGAAGCCATAAGAATAGCAAGACTAGCTAGAGAAATGGGCTGTGGCAATTTTGTTAAAATTGAGATCATGAGAGATAGCAAATATCTTCTCCCAGATAATCACGAAACTTTAAAGGCAACTGAAGTTTTAGCAAAAGAAGGCTTTGTAGTCCTACCTTATATGTATCCAGATTTAAATTATGCAAGAGACTTAAGAGATGCGGGAGCTGCTGCGATTATGCCTCTAGCAAGTCCTATCGGATCTAACAAGGGTCTAGCTACCAAAGACTTCATCAAAATTATAATAAATGAAATAGATCTTCCTGTAATAGTTGATGCAGGAATTGGAGTTCCAAGTCAAGCAGCCGAGGCAATGGAAATGGGAGCAGCTGCTATTATGGCGAATACAGGAATAGCAAGTGCTAGCGATATAAATATAATGGCAAGAGCCTTTAAGCTAGGAATAGAAGGAGGAAGACTAGCCTACCTTGCAAAGCCAGGTAGAGTTTTAGAATCAGGAGCAGATCCATCTTCTCCATTGAGGGATTTCTTTGACTGATATGAATATTAAAAGTGTAAATGATTATTTTCCAGAAATGGATATAATCGACTCAGATATAAAAGATAAGGTTAAGAATTCTTTCGAAGAAGTTAAGGAAATTGAGGTAAGCAGAGCGGATGTTATCAGCAGTCTAAAGGCATCTGATCTAAATGAGAGAGACCTTTACAATCTTTTAAGTGATACTGGCTTAGAATATTTAGAAGACATGGCAAGAGTCGCAAAGGATAAGAGGATAAGATATTTTGGTAATAATGTGTGCCTGTTTTCTCCAATTTATATAGCAAATTACTGTGAAAACTCCTGCAGGTATTGTGGCTTTAGAGCTAAAAGTGATATTAAAAGAGCAAAATTAACATACGATGAAATTGAAGAAGAAATGAAGGCTCTTGCTAAAACAGGCATAGAAGATGTTTTGATCCTAACAGGAGAATCTAAAAAATTTTCTTCTGTTGAATATATAGCAGAGGCTTGTAGGATTGCCAAGAAATATTTTAAGGTGATAGGTATAGAAGTTTACCCTGCTAATGTTTCTGATTATGAGATATTAAGAGAAGCTGGGGCTGATTTTGTGACAGTTTTCCAAGAATCTTACAATCCAGAAGTTTACGATTATTACCATCCTTATGGGCACAAGAGAAGTTTTCCTTATAGGTTTGACACCCAAGAAAGAGCGTTAAAGGCAGGTTTTAGAGGAGTTGGATTTGGAACGCTTTTTGGACTTGGAGATCCAATCGAAGAGGCCTTCAAGCTTGCTATGCACGCAAAAGAAATTCAGAAAAAATATCCCCACGCAGAAATTGCTATCTCTCTACCGAGGATTAGACCAACTCATGGAGCAGATGATAGTCTAAATTTTAATCTAGTAGATGATAAGAAGTTCTTCCAGATAATGCTTGCCATAAGGATATTTTTGCCATTTGCATCTATTACTCTTTCCACTAGAGAATCTAAGGACTTTAGAAATCTAGCTGTTCAATATGCAGCAACTAAGATATCTGCATCAGTCGATACTTCTATAGGCCACAGGTCTAAGAAAAGTACAGATGAGGGCGACGAGCAATTTGAGATTGATGATTCACGTTCTACTAACGAAACTTGTGATGATTTAAAAGAAGTTGGCATGACTCCTGTATTTACAGATTACATCGACCTATAGGAGAGAATATGGAGAATAAGAAAAAAATACTGATACTTGTTACATTATCGATGTTTGTGGCAATCGGAGTTGTGATTTCACCTATCCTAAGATTTGAAGGATTCGCTCCGACAGCTCACTTTGTAAATGTAGTTTGCTCTGTGTTTCTAGGTCCTTGGTATAGTTTAGCCAATGCAATTATCACAGCTGCAATAAGAATGACCCTCATGGGCATACCTCCACTTGCTATAACGGGTCAAGTTTTTGGAGCTTTTCTCTCAGGTTTTCTGTATAGAAAAAGCAAGGGGTCAATACTCGCATGTGTAATAGGAGAGGTAGTAGGTACTGGTATCATAGGATCTATAGCATCTTATCCTGTAATGAAACTTTTGTGGGGAAAGGGAGATATCACTTGGTATTTTTACTTGCCAAGTTTTCTAATAGCGACTCTAATAGGTGGAACTGTTGCCTTTATCTTTCTAAAGACCTTGCAAAAATCAAAAGTTTTATATAAAATACAAGAAAACTTGGGAGTAAATGTCTATGAAAAATCTAAAGCAAATCCTAAAAGCTAGAGAAAAATTAAGAGAAGAAAGTCCGCTTATCCATGCCATAACAAACCCTATAGCCATAAATATGCTTGCAAATTCTATTCTTTTTTTGGGGGCAAAGGCAATATGTGCAGCCCACCCAGAAGAAGTAAGTGAGATAACAAGTATATCATCATCTCTCAGTGTAAACCTAGGAAATATAACTAGTGAGAGAATGAAAGCCATAGAACTTGCCGCATCTACTGCCAACAAGAAAGCTATACCGCTTGCCATAGATATGGTTGGGGTAGGATCTTCCACTTTGCGTTATAATTTCGCAAAGAAACTCTTGGATACCAATAGCTTTGATTTGATCAAAGGAAACTCCTCAGAAATAAGGGCCCTTGCCTTGGGTAAATCTCAAGCAAAGGGTATAGATGTAGGAGAAGCTGACAAAATAGAAAAAGAAAATATAGGAAAAATTGCCGAAGAAGCGAGAGATTTAGCTAAAAAATATAAGTCTACAATCCTAATTACAGGAAAAACTGACCTAATTGTAGGCTCTGACTCATATATAATAGTAGATAATGGAGTAGAAAACCTAAGCAAAATCACAGGAACAGGATGTATGCTAACAGGTATTATATCAAGCTTTATGGCAGTTGAAGATCCTGTATCAGCAAGTGTTTTAGGACTTCTCATATTAGAAATTGCCGCAGAGATTTCTGATACAGATAGGCTATATACTTTTTTTGTGAATCTTATGGATGGGGTTGCAACGATCAAAGATGAGGATATTATAAAAGCGGCAAAAGTAAAGGAGATTATATTTTGAAAAAACTTTACCTAGTGACAAACTCTGATAAGCATAGTGAAGAAGAATTTCTCCAAAGGGTAGAAAGTGCTCTAAAAGGAGGAGTCGATATACTACAACTAAGAGAGAAAGGAAAAACAGATATCGAAATACTGGAGCTTGGGAAAAAAGTAAAAAAACTTTGCGATTCATATAATGTTCCTATGTTAATAGATGACAAGGCTCACCTAGCGTGGGCACTTGGGGTTGGGCTTCATCTGGGGGCGGACGATATGCCAGTAGCATTAGCTAGAAAACTTCTAGGTGATAAGGCTATAATTGGAGCAACCGCCAAATCTGTAGACGCAGCGACCCTTGCTCAAAATGAAGGCGCAAATTACTTGGGAGTAGGTGCGATATTTGAAACTAAAACCCATGTCAAGACCAAAATAACTAGTGTAGAAACCCTAAAGGAAATAAAGAAAAGTGTGGGTATAGATGTATACGCTATTGGTGGATTAAATATAGACAATGTCGATGTCCTTGAGAACTCCCATGTAGATGGAATCTGCGTTGTTAGGGCTATAATGGATAGTGATGATGTAGAAAATGACACGAGGAAGTTAAAAGAAAGAATAAATAAAATTTTATAAAAAACGAAAACTAAGGATTTTGAAAGTTTTATGAGAAATTATATTTGGCTTTAACTTAGGCATTTGAATACTTTTCCTAATTTAAAGAATATAGTTGATAAAATTTTGAAATCCTTATTTATTTAGGAAAACATTATTATTTACAAATATACATTATTCGAATCTTATGATTTGAATGTTTGTTTTTGTAAGAAAAAGTTGACAAAATTTCTTTTATAGGTTATATTTGGAGTAGAATAGCAGGGGAATATATATCTACCCTTGCCTAGAACGATTTGCACAATAATCATAAATATAAGGAAATCGTTTGTTACAATATTCAAGGGAGGAAGTTATGAATATTAAAAAAATTACAGGACTTGCACTAGTTATGGCACTTTCTTTAGGCCTTACATCTTGTGGTGGCAACAACAATGCTGATAACGGCAAAGAAGAAACAAAAACAGAAGATCAAGCTAATGCAACAGAAGGAAAAGAAGAATCTAAAGATGAGAAAAAATCTGATGGCAAAGCAAAGAAAATAGCAGTTCTTCTTTACAATGGATCTGATACTTACATAGCATCAGTACGTCAACAACTAGAAAAAATTGACGAAGAAGATGATTCTATCGAACTAGTATTCCAAGATGGTCAAAACAACCAAGGAACCCAAACAGACCAACTAAACAATATCATAGCTCAAGGTGTAGATGGCATATTTATGAATATAGTTGATATATCTGCAGCTCCAACTGCTATGTCTACTATAAAAGCTAGTGGTATTCCAACAACTTTCTTCAACAGAGATATGACAGAATCTATGACAGAAGAAGATTTGAAAGATTTCTTGTTTATAGGAACAGACGCTCCAGAAGCAGGAAAGATGCAAGGGGAAATCCTAAAAGACCTTTGGGAAAAAGGTGACATGGATAGAAATGGTAACGGAGTTTTGGACTATGTAATGCTTAATGGTGGACTTGATAACCCAGAAGCTCAAGCTAGAACAGAATTTTCTGTTAAGACTCTAGAAGAAAATGGAGTTAAAGTAAATGAAGTTGCTTTCCAAGATGCAAAATGGGATACAGACAAGGCAAAAACAGCTATGGATACTTGGCTACAAACAAACCAAGACGATATAGATGCAGTTATAGCTAACAACGATGGAATGGCAATAGGTGCTATTTCAGCTCTTCAAGCTGTAGGTATGAATACAGGTTCATCAAAAGATAACATGGTTGTAGTTGGTGTTGATGCGACAGATCTTGCAGTTGCAGAAATTGACAAAGGAACTATGGCAGGAACAGTTAAACAAGATGCTGAAGGAATGGCTAAAGCTTTAGTAGACACAATGAAAAACAGACTAGAAAAGGAAGATTTCATTGAAGGAACTGAATACAAACTAGGTGAAGATAAAAAATCAATTAGAATTGATTATCAAATTTACACAGGTAAATAATAAAAAAACCCAGCCTATATAAGTCACTTATATAGGCTGTAATACTATAAAGAGGAAGTTATGAGCAATTTATTAGAAATGAGAGGGATTACCAAAACTTTTCCTGGAGTTAAGGCTTTAGATAAGGTCGATTTTACCCTAAAAAAAGGAACGGTTCACGCTTTGATGGGCGAAAATGGTGCAGGCAAGTCTACTCTTATGAAGTGCTTGTTTGGAATTTATACTCCTGATAGTGGTGATATTTACATAGATGGAGAAAAAGTTTCTTATAAAGGAACAAAAGATGCCTTGGATAGTGGAGTGGCAATGGTTCACCAAGAGCTTAACCAAGTATCTATGAGATCAGTTGCAGAAAATATCATGCTTGGTAGGTTTCCTGTTAAACATGGGCTAGTTGACTCAAGGAAAATGTATAAAGAAACCAAGGATCTTTTTGATAGATTAGGTCTTGATTTTGATCCAAAAAAAATAATAGGCAAGTACTCAGTTGCAGAAAGACAGCTTATAGAAATTGCCAAGGCAGTATCATACGATGCCAAAATCTTAGTTTTAGATGAGCCTACAAGCTCGCTTACCGAAAATGAAGTAGATAAATTATTTGAGATTATAAATAAACTAAGAGATGAAGGTGTTGGTATTATCTACATATCTCATAAGATGGAAGAGATTTTATCTATATCTGATTATGTTACTGTAATGCGTGATGGCCAGTTTATAGCAGAAAATAAAGCGAGTGATTTGACCAAAGATGAGATTATAAGACTCATGGTTGGTAGAAAGCTTGACGCAACGACTTTTAATGCGGACAAATACGTAAGAGATGAGATTTTACTTGAAGTTAAAAACTTGACTGGAAAATATAAGCCATCGGCAAATGACGTAAGCTTTACCCTAAGAAAAGGTGAAGTCCTAGGACTTGCAGGTCTTGTTGGTTCAAGAAGAACAGAGCTTGTCGAAACTATCTTTGGAATTAGACAAAAACAAAGTGGACAAATAATCCTTCACGGAAAAGAGATTGAAAACAAAAGCCCAAAAGATGCCATTAAAAATGGGTTTGCCTTAGTAACCGAGGAAAGAAGAGCAACAGGAATCTATCCTTACGCAGACATTAGATTTAACTCTACTATAGCAAATATCAAAGCCTACGCCAAAAATGGTGTCGTAAACGACAAGGCTCTTAGAGAAAATACCGATAGAGTTATAGAATCTATGAAGGTTAAAACACCTAGTCAACATACTAAAATAATGAATCTATCAGGTGGTAACCAACAAAAGGTCATCATTGGTAGATGGCTATTGACTGACCCAGAGGTCTTGCTCTTAGATGAACCTACTAGAGGAATAGACGTAGGTGCAAAATACGAGATTTACAAACTAATAGAAGAGCTAGCAAGTGCAGGAAAATCTGTAATATTCATATCATCCGAAATGGCAGAGCTACAAATGATCTGCAATAGAATTATGGTAATGAGTAATGGCAAGCTTGCTGGAATAGAAGATAACGACGAAAACTTGACTCAAGAAAAAATCATGGCCTTACAGGCTAAATATGTATAGGTGAATTATGGAAAACACAAATAAGAAGCAATTCAATTTTAAGGAATTCATATTAAACAATGCTCTGATAATTATAATTGCAGCCCTTATTGTGGGAATAATTATAGTTGATCCGACTTTTATAACAAATCCAAGAAATATAATTAACATTTTGTCTCAAACAGCTACGAGACTTTTCATAGCCCTAGGAACTGGAGGATTATTAATCCTTGCTGGAACTGACCTTTCAGCTGGTAGAATTGTTGGTTTTACTGCAGCGATAGCAGGTGCTCTTCTTCAATCACCAGACTTTGCTCAAAAATTCTTCCCTAATATTCAAAAACCATCAATACTTGCAGGTCTATTTGCGGCTGTTGCAATAGGAGCGCTATGTGGAGCTTTCAATGGTTTTGGTGTAGCTTACCTAAAGCTTCACGCTTTTATTGCGTCACTTGGTGTACAACTTGCTATATTTGGTATCCTCCAATTATTTATAGCAGCGAACCCTTACGGTCCACAACCAATTGGTGGTTTCGATGAGAAATATGCCAATTTGGTAAGAGGTGGGTTTACTATTCCAGGAACTGAACTTCAATTTCCATATCTTATAATTTATGCTGCGATAGCATCAGTTGTGATGTGGTTTATTTGGAATAAAACAGTCTTAGGAAAGAACATGTTTGCTGTCGGTGGAAACCCAGAAGCAGCAGAAGTATCAGGTATAAATGTAACTAGAACAATAATGATAGTTTTCATCATTTCTGGTATCATGTACGGTCTATCAGGTTTCTTAGAAGGGCCTAGACTTGGTTCTGTAACTACAACTACAGGAGAGGCCTACGACCTTGACGCTATCGAAGCTTGTCTAATAGGTGGAGTATCATTTTCTGGTGGTATAGGAACAATACCTGGTATAGTTTTAGGATCAATTATCCTACAAGTAATAAACTACGGACTCTTATACATAGGACTTAACTCTTATGTACAAATAATAATAAAAGGACTTCTAATAATCTTAACAGTTGCCCTAGATACAAGAAAGAGAATAGTTAAAAAATAAGTAAACGATAGGTTAGGTTAAGGAGAAAATGATGAGAGATATTTACCTTGGAGTAGATGGAGGTGGAACAAAAACGGCCTTTCTCTTGGATGTAGAAGGAGAAAGGTATGAGTCCAAACAAATAACCATCCATCCCAAACAAATAAGTAAACAACAGTTTTTTGAAATAATGAAACTAGGTGTGGGAGAAGTATGTGAGGAAGCTTCAATAAAACCAGAAGAGATTTCCTATACTTTTGTCGCAGCACCAGGTTACGGCCAATATCCAGATACAGAGGCCTATATTGACCAAGGAATAAGAGAAGCTATCGGATCAGACAGGTTTACTGTAGCTAATGATTGTGTAAATGGTTGGGCAGGAAGCTTAAATGCTAAACCAGGTATAAATCTAGTATTAGGAACAGGACAAATCGGATATGGAGTTGATGAAAAAGGAAACTCAATGAGATCTGGCGGTTGGGGCCCTCTCTTAGGAGATGAAGCAAGTGGATATTATATAGGACTTAAGATTTTAAACCATTTTACAAAAATGAGTGATGGAAGAGCTACTAAAACTGTCCTATATGACCTTATCAGGGAAAGATTAAACCTCGATAATGATATGGAAATCATAGACCTTGCTGAGAATATGAAAAGGGATGAAATAGCAGACCTATCAAAAGTATTTACCAAAGGACTTGAAGAAAAAGATAGCTATTGTGAAAGTCTCCTAGAAGAAATTGCATATGAGTCAGATCTAGTAATTGATTCTATCATAAAAGGTTTAGATTTTGATAATGAAGTAAAAGTATCATACTCAGGTGGAGTATTTAACTTAGGTGATAAGTTGATAAGTAAAATTGAAGAAAAATCGAAAAATCAAATAAAAATACTAGAGCCTTACACAAATCCTTCAGAAGGTGCATTGATACTTGCTAAAATGAACAAGGACCTCCAATAATCGGAGGTCCCTTTTTATGTTTTAAATTAAATTATAAAAAATCTACTTCACTCTCATTGATAACCTTAGAAGGAACACCGACCCTACCAGCCTTCCTAGCCTCTTCGTAACCTTCTAGCCTATCTCTAAAATACAAAAATCTCTTTAGGTTTGCCATATTTTCTGTAATATTGTAAAAAGAAATTCCCTCATATTTCTCAGGATTTTTTGTCCTATCTGCCATGATTAATGTACAATCTGGGCACTTATCACTTACAAAAATTTCGATTTTTTCACTCATTTAACCCTCCTATATGTCACATATTCAAAAGATACCCCATCTTCGGTGAAAATATCAGATTTCTCATAGACTTTCCAACTATGATCATCGTCAAAATTATGAAGGAAGGTATCAGCCTCTTTTTCACCATCAATTTTGGTTATTATAGCCTCATCACAATAGGGAAGAAACATCTCTACAATTTTTTCTCCTCCAATAACAAAAGCTTCTTTGTCACTATATTTAACATAAGAAAGGACATCTTTTGGATTAGAAAAAACCAAACCATCATCAATCTTAAAATCCTTATTTCTAGATAAAACCAAGTTTTCCCTAGAAGAAAGACCGCCACCCATAGACTCGTAAGTTTTTCTTCCCATTATGCAAATGTTATTTATAGTAGTATCTTTAAAATGCTTGAGGTCGGATTTAATATGATAAAGCATCTCCCCATCCTTACCAATCCCCCAATTTTTATCAACAGCTAGAATAATTTTCATACCTTCTCCTTACAAAACAAATTTCTCTAAATAATAAGCTATACCGTCTTCTTCGTTTGTTAGGGTTATGAAATCTGATATTTCTTTAATTCCTTCTACTGCATTTCCCATAGCAACACCAACTCCTGCCATTTCTATCATTGATTTATCGTTCATTTCATCTCCGAAGGCTATAATATTTTCATAAGGGATACTATAGATATCTGCTATTTCATAGAGACTTTTACCTTTGCTTACGCCTTTTGGCATTATTTCATAATACCAAGGGGTTGACCTTACTTGATGGGTTATGTCTTTGTATTTTTCGTAGATTATCCTTGATGGTTCTTCTATTCTATTAGGGTTTTGTGATAGCAATATATTGTTGGGTTCAAAGTCTATATCGTCAATTAGATTTTCTCTTAGGACTATTTCTTGATTAGTTTGATCTGCGGTCTCTTTTAGCCAATAGGTGTCCATACTATTTGTATATATTTTTCCATCGTAGTAAATCATTATATCTATGTCAATATTTCTTATAAAATCTAGAAATTCTCTCATAAAGTCAAGACTTAGGGTGTGATTTGCTATGATTTTTCTGGATTTAAAGTCAGTTATCCTACCTCCATTAAAGTTTGATAGGAAACCTCCATATTTTTGAAAATCTAATTCTTCTGCTAGAAATGTAGTTCCGCTATAGTCTCTTCCACTTGCTATCACAAGTTTATGACCAGCTTCTCTTATTTTTTTTAAAACTTCTTTATTTTTATCGCTTATTCTTTTATCATCTGTTAAAAGTGTACCATCTATGTCAACGGCTATTAGTTTTTCCATAATATTCCTTTCTATTGTAAGTCGTCTTTATTTTATTATAAGATAAATATATATAAACTCCACACAAAGATTTCCTTGTATTAATTTTACTTCTTTACTAGAAGGCATATAAAGCTTTAAATTATGACGAAAACTCCTAACAAAGCAAATTCAATTAAAAGGGAAAATGTTTGTGTTGAGGTTTTTTGTGGATTTTATATAATTTAATTGAAAGGTGGAAAGATGATAGAAACTAGAACAAAAGAGATTTTTGATTTTTTGACAAGTGATTATAAGTTTCATAGTTCAGAGGAAATTGGGAATCATCTTGAATTAAGTTCTAAAACTGTTCAAAAAGAAATACTTATTCTTAATTCCTATATTAGGGGGAAGGGGGCGATTGTAGAATCTGAGCCTGGAAAAGGATATCAGTTTATAATCAATGATAAGAAAAAATTTAAAAATTTCTTAAAGCATGATTGGTTTAGATATGCTTATTTCCATCAAGAAAATCCAAGTAAAGATTTCAGGATAGAAAACATATTAAAATTGCTTTTATTTTCTAATTCATATATCAAACAACAAGAGCTTGCAGATATGTTTTATGTTTCCTTGTCTTTGATAAATAAGGATATAAAGAAAGTAAGAAAGCTATTAAAAGATTATAATATCGAGCTTATAAGTAAACCATACTATGGGATGAAAATTAAAGGGAATGAGAAGGATATAAGGCTTGCTATTAGAAATGAAATCGGAGAGGATCCTTCGATATTTGGAGGAGATAACAAAGAATATTTATTTAAACAAATCCAAGCTATAATTAATGATATTGACTTCCCGGATTCATTTTACATGCCTTATGCAAATTTCAAGAATTTGGTCATCCATATTTATATATCTATACTAAGAATAAAAGAAGGAAAATATATAAATCTACCTGAAGATCTTTCTAAAAGAGCCATATCCAGAGATGAGTTTGATATTGCAAATAAAGTTGTTGACGAACTTAGCAGAAAGCTTTATATAGAATTTCCCAAGGATGAGATTTTGTATTTGACAATGCATCTTATAAGCAAAAACGCAGTTACTAATTATGAAAAGGTATCTCAAGAAATATCCGAGCTTGCCCAGTTAATGATTGATGAGATATACAAAGTAACCAAGTATGATTTTAGATCTAATATAGACTTATTCTTTGCCCTTTCCTTACACATTGGTCCTCTTATTGAAAGACTACGATATGGGCTAACTATGAAAAATCCGATACTTGAAGATATCAAGAAAAATCAAATAGCCTTTATGTTAGCAACCATTGCTACAAATCCAATAAGTAAGATTTATAAAAAGAAGGTTTCAGATGATGAGATCGGATATATTGCCCTACACATAGCAAGTGCTATGGAGAGAAACTTTTTAGAAAAAAGAGATATCTTGGTAGTTTGCGGATCAGGTAATGCATCAGCTCAAATAATGAAAACACAAATAGAAAGAAGATATAAGGAAGAGATCAACAGCATAACTCTAACAGATGTTAGCAAACTAGACCTTTATAATTTAGATAAATTTGATTTCATAGTATCTTCCATAGAAATAAAGGGAAAAACTCGAACACCTATTGTCTATGTAGATGTTATATTTAAACAAAAAGATTTTGACTTGATTGAAGATGCTATAAATATTGATGGTATGGCTGAAATCAATAATATATTCATCAACTCTATATTTGTTAGAGATATTGATATAAAAGATAGGAGCGAAGCTTTAGACAAATTGTCGGAAATTGCATCTGAAAAAACAAATCTTTCAAAAGATGAGATAAGAGATCAATACGAAAAAAGAGAGAAGATGGCATTTACCGCTTATGGAAAAGTTGCAATCCCTCATATTCTCGAACAAGTCGAAGTAGAAAGCTTTGCAATTATTCTAATACCCCAAAAAGCTATCAAATGGAATGATAAAGATGTAAATATTATATATTCACTATTTGTAAAAAAAGATATAGGAGATATGAATGCCTACTATGAAAAGCTTGGAGATTATCTAAATAATGATGAACTCATTTACGAGTCAATCAAGTCCAATAACAAAATCGAATTTATGAATATATTTTTAGGAGGAAAGAATAATGAATGATGAAAAATTGTATGAGTTAGCCTTTCAAATCATAGTTCACGCTGGCGAATCGAGAAGCTTATCTAGTGAAGCTATGGATGCCGCAGAAAACTTTGACTTTGACAAGGCAGAAGATCTATTAAAAAAGGCAAACGACGAGTTTCTAGAATGTCACCAAGTTCAAACAGATCTTTTAACCAAAGAAGCTAACGGTGAAAAATCTGATATAAATATCATCTTAGTCCACTCACAAGACCACCTTACAATGGCAACAATGGCAATGGACAATGCCAAAAGATGGATCACATTAAACAAAAAATTACAAAAAATGGAGGAGAAATAATATGAAAAATGTAATGTTGATATGTAACGCAGGAATGAGTTCTTCAGTAATGGCAAAAAAGACTACTAAGTTTTTACAAGAAAAGGGTGAAGATATACAAGTAGACGCAACAACAGTGGCATCTGCTGACAAAGTATTTACATCAGATAAATATGATTTGATACTAGTTAGTCCACAAATAAGAATGAAATTTGATGAATTTAGCAAAAAAGCAGAAAAAAATAACAAGAAACTAGCTCAAGTTCCATTCAATGCTTACGCACCAATACCATCAGGTGTAGAAGCTATGGCAAAAATTGTTCTAGAAAACATCTAATGGCTAAAATAAACGATAAGATAGAGAAAAGTTTTAAGATACGAAGGTACACCCTTCTTAGATATCTAAACGCCTTACTTTTCTTTATGTGTTTACACTGGAGTATAGGATTATTTGTCTATGAAAAATATCTACAATTACTTATCCCAGTAATCATTATGGTTTTAATCCTTGTTACAGTAAAAGACCAATATGCGTCATTTACTGATAAGAAAGTAGATATTAGCAGATCTAAAAAAATATACTTTATTATCGTAATCGGACTTTTGCTAGTGGCCTTTGTATCTATTAGTAATTATAAAATATTTTTCCCATATCTTGGGCAAAGAATGTATTTTTATATCATTTATTTTCTAATGATTGTTATAGCGGTTAGTTTATATATAAAATCCAAGAAGATATATGAAAATACTGATTCGACATATAAAAAGTATATAGAAGTATTAGATAAAGATTATAGTAAAATCAAAAATTTAAAAAGAAAGTGAAGGAAATTATGTTTGAATTTTTAGAGAAATATTTGATGGGGCCTTTGACTAAACTATCTCAATATAAATTAGTTAGAGCTATCCAATCTGCAGGTATGGCATCCATATCTTTTGTAACAATTGGTTCCCTATTTTTAGTATTAAACGTTTTGCCTATGGTTATTCCGGGGCTAGAAGGCTTTTATGCAAGCACTTTTGATAAAGTTACTCCTTTATACATGTTAGCAAATGTTGCTACTATGGGAGTAATCGCCCTATACTTCTTGTTGGTTATAGGTTTTGAATATACTAGATTTATAGCAGAGGAAGAAGATTTAGATTTAAGTCCTATCACAGGAATGCTTTTATCATTATTTGGATTCTTTATGCTAGTTCCTCAACTAGTAAAAGGACCTGAAGGTATATCTAAAGTAAATGATGCAGAAGCAGGAATAATAAATGGTTGGGCTATAGGAGATGCTCCAGCTAGATTTGGAGCTACAGGGATATTCACAGCAATCATAGTTTGTTTTGTAACTGTAAATATTTATAAGTTCTTTATAAAAAGAGATATCAGAATAAAAATGCCAGATTCTGTTCCAGAAGGTGTTGCCAACTCATTTTCTGCCTTGATACCAGTTATAGTAATTTCAATTATATTTATAGTGGTAAATGGAATACTCGTATCACTTGGAACTGATATATTTGGATTAGTTGCTATACCATTTGGTTTTGTTGCTAACCTAACAGGATCATGGATAGGAATGATTATAATTATACTTTTCATCCAAGCTTTATGGCTAGTTGGTATTCACGGTGCAACTATAATAGGCTCAATACTTACCCCTATTTATTTATATAATATGGAGTTAAATGGCTCAGGATCTCATATACCTCTAGCTGGAGAGTTCATGAATGCCTTTTCATATAATGGTGGATCCGGTGCTACACTTGGTTTAGTTATAATGATGGCTTTTCTTGCTAAATCTCAACAATTAAAGTTATTAGGTAGAGCTTCAATAGTACCTGGAATCTTCCAAATAAATGAACCAATCATATTTGGCTTACCTATGGTTTACAACCCAAACTTTGCAGTTCCATTTTTAGTATCACCAATGGTATCAGGAAGTATTGCTTATTTTGCTATCTCATCAGGTTTAGTAAGACCTGTAATTGCTCAACAACCTTGGCCAACACCTGTAGGAATAAATGGATTTATAGCAACAGGTGGAGATTGGAAAGGTTTAGTTCTATCACTAGTATGTGCTATTGTTAATGCTTTGATTTATTATCCTTTCTTTAAAAAACGTGATAACGAACTTTATAAAGAAGAATTAGAATCTGAACAATAAATTAATAGGAGGAGAAATGACATTTAGAGAAAATTTCTTATGGGGAGGAGCGACTGCTGCAAACCAATGCGAAGGAGCTTATGATGTAGATGGAAGAGGTCTTGCAAATGTAGATTTGTGTCCAGTAGGAGCTGATAGAGAGGCTATTATAACTGGTCAAAAGAAGATGTTTGACTTTGATGAAGACCACTTTTATCCAGCAAAACATTCTATAGATATGTATCATTCTTACAAAGAAGATATAGCTTTGTTTGCTGAAATGGGCTTTAAGGTTTACAGATTTTCTATAGCTTGGACTAGAATTTTCCCAAATGGAGATGACGAAAAGCCAAATGAAAAGGGACTTGAGTTTTACGATAACCTTATAGATGAATGTCTAAAACATGACATAGAACCTCTTATTACTATAACTCACTTTGACTTCCCAATGCATCTTGTAGAAGAATATGGCGGTTGGAGAAATAGAAAAGTAGTTGACTTTTATAAAAACCTAGTTACTGCTATATTTACTAGATTTAAAGGTAAAGTTAAATATTATCTAACCTTTAATGAAATCAATGTTATCTTGGCAGCTTCATTTATGGGCGCAGGTTTATATTTCGAAGAGGGTGAAGATGTTGAAAAAACAAGAGCTCAAGCTATACATCATGAACTAGTTGCAAGTGCTTATGCAACAAAAATAGCTCACGAAATTGATCCAGAAGTAAAGATAGGTTGCATGCTTGCTGCAGGAACCTATTACCCACAAACTTGTAAGCCAGAAGATGTATTTGCTGCTCAACAAGCTAATAGAGAAAATTATTTCTTTGTAGATGTTCAATCAAGAGGTTACTACCCACAATATAAATTAAACGAGTACGAAAGAAAAGGCATAATGCCAGAAATGTGCGAAGAAGATGAAAAAATACTTAGAGAAAACACAGTAGATTTCATTTCTTTCTCATATTATACAACTAGAACTATATCCCACGATGCTCAAGAGTTTGATTCTGCAAATCTTGTTAGAACAGTTGATAATAAATATTTAGAAAAAACAGAATGGGGTTGGCAAATAGATCCGCTTGGATTTAGGACAACTATAAACGAAATTTATGATAGGTATCAAAAGCCACTATTTGTAGTTGAAAATGGTCTAGGAGCCAAAGATAATCCGGATGAAAATGGTTATGTGGAAGATGATTACAGAATTGATTATCTAAGAGATCATATAAAGGCTATGAAAGATGCCGTAGAAATAGATGGAGCAGATATCTTAGGATACACAACTTGGGGACCAATAGATCTAGTTTCAGCTGGTACAGGCGAGATGAGTAAACGTTACGGATTTATATATGTAGATCGTGACGATTATGGAAATGGTAGTCTAAAGAGAAGCAAGAAGAAATCATTTGATTGGTATAAGAAAGTTATAGCATCAAATGGAGAAGATTTAGACTAGTTAAATCTTAAAGGAGATTAAATGAAACATACTTTAGGTATTTCAGTATATCCAGATATTAGTTCATTAGAAGATATAAAAAAATATATAGAACTTTCATCTAAGTACGGATTCAAAAAGATTTTCTCATCTATGTTTTCTGTAGAAGGCAGCAAGGAAGAAGTACTAGATTATTTTGAAGAATTGATAGATTTCTCCCATAAACACGGAATGATCGTGGATTTGGATGTAAATCCAGACCTTTTTAAAAGGCTAGATGCGAGTATAGATGATTTATCAGTTTTTTCTGAAATTGGTGTCGACATACTTAGAATGGACCAAAGTTTTGGTAAAGACAAAGACTTTGAGCTCATGAACAATAAATATGGAATAGATATTGAATTTAATTCTAATATCAAGGTTGTTGATGGACTAGTTAAAGCTGGCACAAACCCAGAAGATATCCTTGTTTGTTACAACTTCTATCCTCAAAGATATACAGGATTTGGTTGGGATGTATTTAGGGAAATGTCAGCTGAGTTAAAAAGCTATGGTGATGTCAATATTGGAGCTTTTGTTAGCTCAAATAATTCCAACACTCATGGAGTTTGGGACTCAAAAGATGGGCTACCAACAGTAGAAAGGCTTAGGTATTTGCCTATAGATACTCAAGCGAGAATTTTACTTGCCACAGGTCTAATCAATGACATTATCATTGGTAATGCCTACGCTAGTGAAGATGAGTTAAAAAGCTTAAAAGAAGTTTATGATAATCATTCATTTGATATTTGTAATGAGGGATTAAAAGAAAGTATCGAAAGTGGAACTTTTACTGTGAATTCATCACAAATAATCCAGCTAAAACCTGAGATTTACGAGAAGGTAAGCGATGTAGAAAAGGATATACTCTATAACTTCGCACCTCACATTTCGATTGAGAGAAATAATGAATTTATCTGGAGATCGAGGATGTCTAGAATAGAAGATGAAAGAGCTATTGAACCTAGAACTTCAGATAAAAAATACTTTGACCGAGGAGATGTTTTGATAGTTAATGACAACTACAGACACTATGCTGGTGAAGTTGAAATAGCCTTAGGAAAAGTTGAAAATGATGGAGAAAGAAACTTAGTAGCTAGAATAAAGGAAGATGAGCTAATGATGCTCGATCTGATTGATTCTGGTATTTTAGTTAAGTTTATTAAATAAGTAATCTGCCTGCGGGATATAAATATGTATACCGCAGGCTTTTTTAGGAGATACTATGAGAAAATTATACTTAGTTCGTCACGGACAAACTTTATTTAACCTAAGAGGAAAGACTCAAGGTTGGTGCGATTCTCCTCTTACAGAACTGGGCATCAAACAAGCTGAGATTACAAGATCATTTTTCACAGATAATAATATCAAGATAGAAGAACTTTACTCTTCAACATCTGAAAGAGCGATAGATACTGCAAATATTATATCAGATCTAGAAGTTAAACCTAGAAAAGGACTTAAGGAATGGAATTTTGGAAAGATGGAAGGGACCTTCAAAAGGTACCAAGACATGAGGGGCAAATAACCCATGAAGATTTTTTTGTTCCTTTCGGTGGAGAATCAGATAGACAAGCAGGCGATAGATTTTCATCTGAGATAGACAATATTTTACAAAATACAGATGCTAAGAATATTTTATGCGTGGCTCATGGTGGAGTTTTGTGGCTATATTACCTTAGAAAAGTTGAAAATAGAAATCCAGAAGATAGCAAGTATTTTGGCAATTGTTGTGTTTTAGAGTTCGACATTGATGATAATAACAAAGTTACCTTTGCTAATATTTATAATCCAACAGTTGATTAAAAAGTTTCTATTAATAACAAAAACAGAGCGTAGACAAAATCCAAAAACGCTTACTAAGCTACAGAAATTTAGAAATTCTAAATCTCATAATACTGTAAATCGCAAACTCGCTAATGCTCAAACAGTGCGATTTACGGGCGTATTATTTCGATTTGAATTTCTTAAAATTTCTTCTGAATGGAACGCTTCCTTTTGGATTTTGTCACTTTGTCAACAGCCTGATTTTATTTGTTATTTTCTAATAGATTTTTATAAAACAAATTTTTCTAGATAATAGGCTATGCCGTCTTCGTCGTTAGATAGAGTTATGAAATCTGCTATTTCTTTGATTTTTGGGACAGCATTTCCCATAGCGACACCAACGCCTGCCATTTCTAGCATTGATATATCGTTCATTTCATCACCGAAGGCGATAATATCCTTTTGGTCTATATCAAATATTTCTGCTATTTCTAATAGGCTTTTCCCTTTAGATGGTCCTTTAGGCATTACCTCGTAGAAATATCTGGCTGACTTCATTTGTTCTGTTTCTTCTCCGAACTTTTCCTTTAATTTTTTGATTGGAGGATCTATTCTATCAGGATCTTGGGCAAAGAGGATTTTATTTGGGCAAAAGTTAACTATATCTTCTAAGTTTTCTACCACCTCTAGGTTCATGTTTACATTTTTTGCTTCAGAAACTGCATATTTTCCCTTATATCTTGAATAGATTGTTTCCTCGTAAGGAAGGATAATTTCAAGGTCTAAATCTTTGGAAAATGCTACGATCTCTCTTGCAAGCTTCATATCCATAGGATGACTTGTCAGTGTTTTATTTTCCTTGCAATCTGTGATTGCTCCTCCGTTATAGGTAGAAAGGAGTCCTCCATATTTTTTAAAGTCTAAAATATCTGCCAATTCTCTAGCTCCTGGAGTGGGTCTACCTGTAACTATTACTACCTTGTGGCCTTCTTTCATAGCTTTTATCAGGGTGGTTCTAGTTTTTTCACTTATTTCTTTTCTACTATTGATGAGAGTCCCATCAATATCTAATCCAATTAATTTCATTATTGTTCCTTTATTATATATTCATTTACAAAGTGGGCGATGCCATCTTCATCGTTAGATTTCGTTACAAAATCTGCTATATTCTTTACATATTCTGATGCATTTCCCATGGCTACACCTACACCTGCCATTTTTATCATTTCAATATCATTTATTTCATCACCAAAGGCGTAAGTGTCCTTATGATCTATTTTATAATAATCAGCTATTTCAAGGATGCTTTTACCCTTGTTTATACCTTTTGGCATTAAATCGAGAAATTGGGGCATGGCGTGAATAGGATTTATATCATTTACAAATTGTTTTGCCAACTTTTCTTTATTCTTTTCTATTATCTCTGGCTTTCCCGTAAAGAGAATTTTATTTACAGGAAAGTTTAAATCCTCCCCTAGCTTAGGCTCGATTTCTACGGACATTTTGTTTTTATTTGCTAGAAATTCTAGGCTATAGGTATCTTTCTTTTCTGCAAGAATTTTTCCATCGTGATAGATTATTAGATCAAATCCTAGATTTTTCCCGAAGGATATTATTTCCCTAGCTAAGATATAATCAATTGTGTGATTTATTATTGTCTTATTTTCTCGTGGAGAGTAAACATTGCCACCGTTTGATGAAGAGATAAGACCGCCATATTTTCTAAATTCTAGCAAATCGCCAACGTAGCTTGCTGCATAATAATCTCTACCGGTTATGATTACAACCTTGTGACCTATTTTACTAGCTTTTATTAGGGTCTTTTTGGTAAAGTCTGTAAGATTATTTTTGCTTGTTAGAAGGGAGCCGTCGAGATCTACTGCTATTAGTTTCAAATAATTCTCCTTTCCAATAAAAAAAGGGCTGTTGAGGAGTCCCGCAACAGTCCTAACAATTATTCTTCTAGCTTAACTTAATTAAATCATCTCCGTGGTTTACTTGACCTAAGTTTAATTTTTCCAATGTTTTGCCATCTGCATTAGTTATTATAACTGGAGATTGAGTTTCCTTGCCGCTAGCTTTTATTTCGTCGATGTTAAATTCTATTAGAAGATCACCACGTTTTACTTCTGCTTCGTTTGCTACTTTGATTGTAAATGGTTTACCTTCTAGCTCAACTGTATCTAGCCCAACGTGGATTAGTAGGTCAGTTCCGTTTTTAGATGTGATTCCTACAGCGTGTCCTGTTTCTGCTAGCATGGAAATCTTGCCGTCTACTGGAGCAAACACTTTTCCTTCACTTGGAACTATTACAACACCCTTGCCAACTATTTCTTGGGCAAATACTGGGTCTACACATTCTTTGATGTCTTTTACTTCTCCAGTAATTGGTGCAAGGATGATTTCTTCTGCTCCTACTGTTTCTTTTACTTCTTCTTTTACATCTTCTATTTTTTCGTTAGCGTCGTCTTTTATTTCTTCTCTTTTTTTATCAGAAGAAAATGCTCCTTTTATCTTATCTAAAAATGACATACAAGCCTCCTTTTTGCCTTTATTTATATCATTACTTATATTTAATATACTAACTTTTAAAGAAAATTCACTTTCTGTAACATATGTTACAGAAATAGCTATATAATTATTATATAATGGTGATAGTTAGAAGAAAGATATTAAAATAAAAAGGAGTTACATATGTTTTGTTTTCAATGTCAAGAAACAGCAAAGAATGAAGGATGTACAGTAAGAGGTGTATGTGGCAAGAATGAAGATACTGCTAACATGCAAGACCTATTAGTTTTTGTAACAAAGGGACTCGCTGAAGTTATTAATAATAGTAAAAATGTAGACCCTAAATATTATGATAAGGTATCAAACAACCTTTTCGTAACAATTACAAATGCAAACTTCGATACAGATGCAATCCTTGCCATAGTAAAAGAAACTATAGCTATGAAAGATGAGCTATTAGAAAATATTGATGATAAAGAAAGCTTATCCAAATTTGCCAAATATAGTTCAGATGACGATGAAGAACTAAAGAGAAAAGCTATCGAAGTTGGAGTTTTAAATATAATAAATGAAGATGAAAGATCTCTAACAGAGCTAGTTATCTACGGTCTAAAGGGAATGGCAGCTTACAACCACCATGCAAATGTCCTAGGATATAGAGATAATGAAGTTGACGAGTTTATTTGTAAGGCCCTAGAAGAAACTACAAAAGGTTACACAGATATAAACAAGCTAATAGACCTTGTTATGGAAACTGGTAGTCACGGAGTAAAGGCTATGGCCCTTCTTGATAAGGCAAATACAACTAGCTACGGAAACCCAGAAATAACAGAAGTAGATTATTCTGCAGGAGATAAACCAGGAATATTAATCTCAGGTCACGATCTTCACGATATGAAAAATTTACTAGAACAAAGTAAAGATAGTGGAGTAGAAATATATACTCACTCAGAAATGCTACCTGCAAACTACTATCCAGAATTTAAGAAATACGACCACTTCCACGGCAACTACGGCAATAGCTGGTGGAGCCAAAACGAAGAGTTTGAAAAGTTCAACGGCCCAATTCTTATGACAACTAACTGTATAGTTCCAATGAAAAAAACTAATACCTACAAGGACAGAATGTTTACAACAGGAAATGCAGGATATCCAGGAGTAAGTCATATAGAAGCAGATGAAAATGGACACAAGGACTTTACAGAAATAATAGAATTAGCTAAAACTTGCAAGGCTCCAACAAACTTAGAAGATACAAAGGTTGTTGGTGGATTTGCTCACAATCAAGTCCTAGCTTTAGCTGACAAGGTTATAGAAAAAATCAATGCTGGAAACATCAAAAAATTTGTTGTAATGGCAGGTTGTGATGGTAGAAGCAAGGAAAGATCATATTACACTGACTTTGCTAAAGCCCTACCAGAAGATTATGTAATCTTAACTGCAGGTTGTGCAAAATATAGATACAACAAACTAGGTCTAGGAGATATAAATGGTATTCCAAGAGTATTAGATGCTGGTCAATGTAACGACTCATTCTCTCTTGTTCAAATCGCTCTTGCCCTAAAAGATGCCTTTGGACTTGATGATATAAATGACCTACCAATAGAATATAACATAGCTTGGTATGAACAAAAAGCAGTTATAGTTTTACTATCACTTCTAAGCCTAGGCGTAAAAAATATCCACCTAGGACCAACTCTACCAGCCTTCCTATCACCAACAGTTGTAGACTTCTTAGTTGAGAACTTTGGTATAGCAGGAAATACAAGTGTCGAAGAAGATATGGAAATCTTCACTAAATAACAATAAACTCTAAGAGAAATAAACTTATAAAGCTTTAAAACTACTTGTTTACATGATTTAAATTTAGTATAATTAAATGCGAATTGACATGTAAAGGAGAAAATATGAAGGCAAAGAAAATACTAACAAGTGCAATGGCGGTGCTTTTTGCTTTTAGCTTGATGGCTTGTTCAAATACTGATCAAGAAACCACAGACACAAAAGAAGAAACCAAGGTAGAAGAAAAAGATGCCACAGAATCTAAAGAAGTAAGCAAAGACGCTAACAAGGAAGAAAAGAAATTCGATAGTCCAATTTATGATGTAGAATATTCTTACCTACCAGAAAACTTTGAAGAAAACTTTAGAGATGAGAAAAAAGACCTACTAACCATAGAATTTGGTGAAAAGAACAATCCAGCCAAGAAAATTACAGTTCAACTTTCTGACAACAAAGAAAGATTTGACAAGCTATTTACTATGCCAGAAGATAGCGAAGATGTAAAAGTAGGCGATAAGGACGGCAAATTCTGGGATGATGGTTCCTTTAGACATCTTGTAGTAGAAAAAGATGGATACTCAATCTATGCTAGATCAAGCCTTGACAAGGACGAAACAATTAAGGTTGTAGAAGAAGCAAAATAAGATAATGAAATTAAGACTTGCGTGAGCGAGTCTTTTTTTGTACTCATATTTAGGTAAATTAATTCAAATTTCGGGTAATATTTTATTATCATGAGCTAAGGAGAAGATATGGATCTTAGAAAAATACCTATATTTAATAATTTATCAGAAGATGAAATAAAAGAAATACAAGATATAGCAACTATAGAAGAGAAAACTTACGAAAAAGGAAGTCACATTTTCAAAAAAGGAGACATTAAAGAAGACTTTTACTATCTAGTAAAAGGTAGCATCAAGGTATATAAAATCGACCCTGAAGGCAAAAGATATATAATAGCAAGTTTTAACAAGCCTGTTATTTTTGGAGAAGTGTACTCCTACCTAAAAGAGCCCTTTGACTTTTGGGCGGAGGCAGATAAGGACAGCACAGTTGTAGTAATATCTGATTTTAGAAATCTACTAGGAAGCCTTAAATCTAGAAGCCTGGGCCTAAACTTTATAGATCTTTTAGCAAGAAAAAGTCTGTCCTTATCTAAAAAGAATCAAATAAACTCCCAAAGTACGTTAGAACAAAAAATCGCAGCATATGTCTTAGAAAACGAAAAAGACGGAGTAGTGCACCTGAATATATCAAGAGAAGAACTAGCAGATTACCTAGCAGTAACAAGACCATCCCTATCTAGGAGCCTGTCAACTATGGCAAAAGAAGGATTAATAGCTATAAAAGATAAACAAATAACTATTGAAAATATGGAAGGATTAAAAAGTATTGTCTAGGAAAAGATGTTATATTGTTCTAGACAGTCATACAAATCATTATATATCTTTATAAAAAAGATAAGGAATATAAAAGAACCCAAAATAATTTGGGTTCTCATTGCTTAAAATCTTGGATTGCTTTGATTATATCCTCTACAAATCTTATTTAGGTTTTTGATTGTTATATTTCTTGCTACAAACAATCCTAGTCCACATACCCATCCTCCAAGGAGCCACCATAATAGGAAGTTGGTTCCGTTTTCTTGGATGTTGTATCCATACCTTGATCCATTAGCAGCTAGCCTATTAGCTAGGGCGTAGTCCCAGTATATAGCATATAGACCACATGTTAAGACAGAAAGTATGATATATTTTAAAAGACCACTTGTATTGTCGCCATCTCCATTGCATGCTATGTTAGTATCTTTTGCTGCAGAGTAGACAAAGTAGAATTTATATATACCGAGTGTAATTATATTTAGAACAATAAACAATAATAAAGATCTTTTCTCATTTAACATTCCCTTGAAATCTCCTGCTTCTTCAGTATATTTGTAAGCCTCTTGGTCGCTGGCGCTTTTGTTTTCTCCGATATCCTTGGATACCTTATTGCTGATTTTTTCGAGTTGGTCAATAAAAAGTCCAAATGAAGCCATAATCTCAGACTTTAGGAACTCTTTATTCTTTATTTTTTCAAAGTATCCATCTTCATATATAACCTCACCTGAAGAAGTAGTGATAAAGTATATAGCTACAGGCACTCCAATAGCTATGAGGACTAAGAAAAGACTTAACAATGGTTTGAACTCATAATCGCTAATACTTTTTACTATAAAATCGAAAATTCTTACTAGAACTAAGAAAGCTCCACTGACTACTAATAAGTTAAATAAATCTTGCTTATCGCTAGTAGCCCATTTTTTAGATATAGTGAAAAGACTATAGGCTACAAAGGCTATAGATCCTATTGTAAGCACATTAGCCACCAGGTTAAACATGGTTAAAAATAAAAATCCGAGCATTAGAATATACCTCCTATTGAGTAAAATATCAGCCTAAAAGTATCTATAAGGTAAATAATTGCAAATATTGCCATAACTACCATAGCTACTAAAGATATTGATTTTATGAGACTAGAATCATTTGTAGCTCCCTTGGTATTATCGCTAACTCTTGGCTTTACATTCAGATTATCCCCTGCATTAAAATCTTTGCTATCTGTATTAGAAGGGTTAGTTTTATCTGTTATGTTTTTTTCATTAGGGGATTTGTTTACTTCTTCTTTTACTTCCTCTAATTTTTCTAAGACAGGATCTTTTTTCTCTTCATTTCCACTTGCTGTATTTTCATACATATCTGAAACCTTTGCTCCACATTGGGTGCAGAAATTCGCTCCTAGTTCAAGTTCAGATCCACAATTTTTACATTTCATTAGATCACCTCTTTCTTGTTACTTGTTTAAGATCTGATAGGCCTGATACAATAAAGATTGGTCAGGTCTAAAAACAACGATAGTATTGTTAGGATCCGCCATTCTCCAGATATAGACTATAAAAAACAAGCCTATGATAATTCCAAGGCCAATCTTTTTGCTCTTGTAAGACACTATATTTGGATATAGATAAGCCATTAGAACAAAGGCTGGTAAAGGAAATAGCGGGTGGTAGTAGAAAGCTCTTCTAGGATTTAATCTAAGAAGAGATATCCATGCTCTAGTCATTCCACATCCTGGACAAGATATTCCCGTCAAGGCCTTTATAGGGCAAGTGACACCTAAGAAAAATAGAAAACTATAAAATACTATCATAGCTAATATAAATAATGTAAATTCTCTAAACTTTTTTCTCATATCGGTTCTTCCTACCAATAAACAAACTATATACATAATATTATATCATATTAAAATACTAAACATCAAAAAAACAACAAGCCTTATACCTATCTCAATAAAATGTAATAATAAACACTTATCTTTGCTTTTCATATAAACTAATATGGAAAATATTTTTATAGAAATTCATCTAATTATTGATAAATATAGAATATGTTATAATTCCCTAAAGTAAGCCATATAAAAGACTTTATTAGCTTGCTATTTTTGGGGTTAGAGGTATAATTTTTCTATATATTTTAGTTAAATAAATTATTATAAAATTTTATTATTAAACAGTAATTAATTTATTAAAATAAATAAAAAAAGGAGTAAAGATGAACAAGAAAAAGAACCTCTTAGCTTTAGCCTTGTCAGTATCATTTGTATTGGGTGCAAATAGTATCTCTTATGCAGAAGAAGATATTAATCAAATCCCTCAAGCCAAGGAAGAAACCCAGAACTTAGATAAGGCAGTCAATGAACTTGTAGTAGAAGACAAAGAACAGGAAGAAGTGCCTGCTACAGATAAAGCAGTAGAAAACTTAGAGGAAGAAAAAACTACACCAGTAGATGCTTCTAACAAAGAAAACGAATCTCTCCAAGTGTCTGATGCAGTTAATCCTGAAAATGTTGGAGCAATAGAAGCTGATTTACCAGCACAAGCTTTAGATACAGCTGACCCTAATGATAGGGTTCAAGAACCAACAGATACAAACTATAGCAAGGATGAAAAAGGAATAAAGGACTATAGTGGATCTGAACGTTATAAGGAAACGGATCTTGAGCCGGGAAATACAAATCAAGAATTCGATAAAACTGATGCAAAAGTAGAAAAAGATGGTTTTAAATTTGAACTTAGTAACCCATCTGAAACTTCTCCAAGCAAGACTAAATACGGTTACCAAATTACCATAGACAAGAAGACTGGCCAAAGAACCTATACTAAGGTTTATGTTACAGATTCCGGTCTTATACCTGTAGATCCAGGCGAAAAACCAATGATGGGTCAAGGAGATAGATTAACTTCTGAATCTCCTAATGTAACCTACAAACCAGATAAAAACACTATAATAGAGGCTTCTAGATCACAAAGGAATTTGAATTATGGAGCAAGCGAAGAAACCTTAAAGCACATCAACAACAAGGACAATGACTCTACTTCCTTTGGTTTTAAAGATGATTATTCAAAAGACAACCCAGGAGTTAAGTTTTTTGGTGGTAGCTTTGCTTTAGGTTACAAGGTTAATCCATGGCCAAATGAAAATGACAGCCTTAAGATAATGAAATTAAATGGAGAGTATAACGAAAAAGTCTTTGTCCAAGGTCAAGATATTGACACTGGTATTAAGGTAGAAAATATAGATGAAAATGCCAAAGAAAGATTAGTTGGCCAAGTTTACCATCCAGTAACTGGCAAAGTTGTGCCAGGAGCTAGTGCTTATATTGACGATAATGGCAAGGTACATGTAAAGATGCCAGCAGGCGCTCTAAAATTAGAGGGTGGCAAGTATGTAGTAAATGAAGATTCTATCTTTGCTAAAGATCCAGATTATAAGGGATTAACCCACTTAGATGTAAAATTCTTTGCCCGCCCAAGAACCAAGGATGAATTTACAAATATAGCCAACACACCAGATGAGTTTGGTGAAACAGGAACTTACACAGAAACAGGTGCAGGATCTGCCGACATCAACCATAAGGGAACTAATGTTAAAATCGACAAGCAAGGCATAGACCGCTACGACCACTACAATCTTATTGGCGACTTTAGCCTAAACCTTGACGATACTAGATACTATGACCAAGAATTCAAAGATGAAGATGGAAATAAAATTGATCCAAATGAATCTACAGGTGTAAATCCTGGGAAAAAAGCCACTATAAGAATTTTAGATCCAAGTACACCTGGTGGAACTCAAAAAAAGGGATCGGAAATGGATGCTGCATATAAAGCTGGAGAAGCCACAGGAAAACTTAAGGAAGAATACCTTATAGCAGCAAATAAAAAAATCGCAAGAGAATTAGGAATATCTTACGATGAATTGATGAAGGAAGAAAACAAGGACAAGAGATGGGTTATTGATGGTAAGTCTGACAATATTTCATATTTTGACATAACTGCACCAAAAAACGCAAAGCCTGGAGATACCATAGCCCTACCTGTTGTATATACTTATACCAATGGCTCAACCGATACACGTTGGTTCCACTTTGTAGTACAAGAATCAATATTAAACAAACCAGAGTACGCGGCTCAAGTTAACTTCCCTTCAGAAGAACAGACCTCACTACCAGTGATTACTGAAGATGAAAAGAAGGAAAGCCCTGCAAGATACTCTATAAAAGATGGTTTTGATTATAAGGACGACCACGGCAATGAATGGACTGTTTCTATTGATGAAAAAACTGGCCAAGTAACTGCTCAGCCAAAAAATAGTGGGAACTTTAATGGTGGAGAAAAGCTTTTTGTCCCAGTAGTTGCCCATTATAATGATCCAAAACAACCAGATGAGGACATCACCGATGAAACATTTGCTGAATTTATCATCAAGCAAAGAGCCAACATGACTGTTCGCTATAATGCCAAGGCAGGTAAGACAGGTGATGTGCTTTCTTCTGTTGCTATACTAAACTTGGAAGATGAGTTCAATAGAAAACCTACTAAATTTACCCTTAGTACAAATGCCTATAAAGATGATAATGGAAATATTTGGCAAGTTTCAATCGACGAAGATACAGGTAGAGTTACAACAACTGTCCCAGATGGGGAAAATATTGACGGTGCTCTTCTAAACGTGCCGGTAATTGCTCATTACTTTGAAGGCAACACAGAAGTTGGCACAAGAGAAACAGAAGCTCAATTTGTGGCATCTGGCACAAAAAATACTATCATACACAATGAAGAAATCCCATTTGAAACAGAAGTCGTAGTTGTAGACGACCTAGCAAAAGGCGAGTGGAGATACAAAAAAGTTGACGGTGTTGAGCTTAAAGGTAAAGCTGGAAGTAAAAAAACCACCTATACTATAAAAGACTCCAAGGTTGTAGATACTAAAGTAGATGAAACAAAACCAGAAGCCGCTGTAATAGAAGTTGGTGGAAAAGACTTCGAAGGTGAAGTAGAGCACGTTGAAGAAATACCATTTAAATATCAAGTTAAAGAAGTAGACACACTTAAAAAAGGCGAGTACGAAATTGTAAAACCTGGTAAGGTTGGAACTAAAACTACAACATGGAAGATTGTAAACTCTGAGGTTAGTGGAGAGCCAACAGTCACAACAGTTGATGCAGAAGATGCAATTATTAATGTTGGTAAGGGAACAAATAGCGGTACTCACAAAGTTACAGAAAAAGTTGAAGTGCCATTTGAAACAATAGTAGAATTTGACGACAGCCTAAAACCAGGTGAACAAAAAGTAACCCAAGAAGGTGAGTTAGGTGAAAAAACTAGGACAAATACCCTTACTATAGAAGATGGCAAGGTGACAAAAACTGAAGAAGGCGCATACACTCAAACTAAAGCACCTGTAAATAGAATCATCAAAGTAGGTAGAAACACCGAAGGCAGCCACACTTACGAAGAAAAAATTCCATTTAAATACAATTTCTCTTATGACGAAAATCTAAAATCAGGTGAATACGTAATAGATGTTGAAGGAAAAGAAGGAACAAGAAAGACTACTTGGACTATCAAAAACTCTGAAATAGTTGGAGATCCAAAAGTTGAGACTACTGGTCCAGTAAACGCTGTGATTAGAGTTGGTAAAAAAGACTACACTGGAGAATTTTCTCACAAAGTAACAGAAAAAATTCCATTTACAGTAAGAGTTATAGAAGATGAAACTCTAGAAGCTGGTAAGAGTGAAGTAGTAACTCAAGGACAAGCAGGTTCAAAAACTACTAAGTACACCCAAGCTATTAAAAATGGAGAAGCTGATGGCGAACTAAAATCAGAAGAAACTGCGAGAACTGAGCCTGTAGAACACGTAATAATAGTTGGTAAGAAACCTGCTACAAATAGTGTGACAAAAGAAAGCACTGTTCCAGTAGATATTGTTTATAAATACGACCCTAATTTGGATGTTACTGTTGCAAAACAAGGTAAATTTACTCCTGGAGAAGTAAAGACAGTTGTAACTAATGATTACAATCCAGAAACTGGCAAGATTGAATCTAAAGAAGAAACAGTGGTTAAAAATGCTACTCAAGAAATAATTGTTGGTACAAAGAAATATACTGGTGAATTTAAAAACGTAATTGAAGAAGAAATTCCATACGAAACTGAAGTTATCTTCGATGATGAACTTAAAACTGGAACTATGGTAGTTGATCAAGCTGGTAAACCAGGAAATATCAAAAAAGAATTTATCCAACACTTTGAAAATGGTGAACAAAAATCTACAGAAGAGAAAGAACTCGAAAGAACAGAACCAGAAAAGAGAATAGTAAGAGTTGGATCTAAGACTGAAGGAACTCACCAACATAAAGAAGAAATTCCATTTGGCTACAAAGTAGTATATGACCCTGATATAGAAGCTGGAAAATATGAAGAAGTAACTCCAGGCAGGGTTGGTGAAAGAATAACCACTTGGACAATTAAAAATTCTAAGATAGTTGGAGAACCAAAAGTTGTAGAAACTAAGCCTGTTGACGCAGTAATTAAAGTAGGAAGCAAGGACTTCACAGGTACTTTTGAAACCAAAAAGACTGACTTTATAGAATTTGAAACAGAGTACATTGTAGACAACACTATGGAACCAGGTACAACTGAAGTAATTCAAGAAGGTGAGCATGGTGAAATAGAAACAACAGTTACTCATACAATAAAAAATGGAGAGGTAACCGAGTCTAAAGATGGTGAACCAAGGACAGTAAAAGCAGCTAAAAATAGAAAAGTGAAAGTAGGCGCTGCAAAATCCAACGGAACACATGAATATACCAACAAGATTCCTTATGATGTAGAAGTAAGGGTAAATCCTAACCTTAAAAAGGGCGAATACAAGGTTATCCAAAAAGGAGAACCAGGAGAAGAAAAATACACCCTTACTATAGTAGATTCTAAGGTGACAAATACTTCTGAAGCATCAATAATAAAAACACCAGTTAAAGAAATTATCGAAGTAGGTAGCGAGGACTTTACTGGCTCTGTAGAATCTGTGGACAAAGACCCAATTCCATTTGAAACTGAAATCATAGTTGACCCAAGCCTAGCACCAAATCAAATCGTAGAAGACCAAAAGGGTGAACTTGGTGAACAAGAAACTAAGATTACAAGAACAATTACAAATGGTGAAGCAGGCGAAGAAGTACGTGGAGAAACTAAAGTAATAAAAGAACCAGTTACACGAAAGTTAAGAATAGGATCAAAAACTAATGGCCAATACAAGGAAACAGAAACTATTCCATTTGAAGTAGAAGTTAGAAAAGACCCATCACTTAAAAAAGGTGAGTGGAAATATAACGAGATTAATGGAGTCAAACAAACTGGTGAAAGCGGCCTAAGAGAAAGAACACTAACCATTGAAAATTCTCAAATAACAAACACATCAGAATACACAACAGTTAGAGAACCTAAAAAGGCTGTTATTCTTGTAGGTGACGAGGACTTTACAGGTGTTGTAAAACACACTGAACACTTTGAAATTCCATTTGAAGTTGAAGTTAGATACAACAGTGAACTTCCAGCTGGAACCAGCAAAGAAATTCAAAAAGGTGTCCAAGGTTCCTATGATATAGAATTTAACCAAAATATTAAAAATGGTGCTCCAGATGGTGAATTGCTTAAAGTTGAATCCAACAGAGTAGATCCTAAAAAGCACATCATCGAAGTAGGAACAAAGGTAGAAACTCCTGAAAATAACTACTCCAAGGATGTGGAAGTTGAAATCGAATATGTATACGACGACACAAAAGACAAGGGAGTAGTAGAAACTGGAGAGTTAACACCTGGTAAGGTAGAAACTAAGGTTATTGATAAATACAACCCAGAAACTGGTAAAATCGAACAAACTACAGAAGAAGTGGTGACAAAGGCTAAGCAAAAAGTTATTGTAGGTACAAAAGACTTCACAGGTAAGTACGAATACAGCAAGACTTGCCCAATTCCATTTGAAGTAGAAATCATCGAAGATGACACCTTAGAAAAAGGTAAAAGTGAAGTAAAACAAAAAGGAGTACCAGGTTCTAAGACTACAAAATATGAACAAGACATTAAAAATGGTCAGCCAGATGGTGAAGCTAGGAAAATCAGCGAAGAAACAAGTAAAGAACCTGTAAAACACATAGTTCGTGTAGGAACAAAAGCTGCTGAGCCAACAGAAGGTGAAACTACTAAGACTATCGAAAGAGAAATTCCTTACGAAACAAGAGTGATCTATGACGAAACCCTTGATGCGGGTAGTCAAGTTATAGAAAAAGAAGGTAAGCCAGGTAAGGAAGAATTAACCATTACTCAAAAGGTTAAGGATTCTAAGCCAGTTGGTGATCCAACAGAAGAAACAAAAACTATCACTGAGAAAGAAGATAGGGTAGTAAAAGTCGGTGTAAAACCTGTTGAAAAGATTGTAGAACTTGGTAATGATACCGAATACAGACACAACCCAGACCTAGAAGAAGGCGAAACAAGGGTAGTAGAAGAAGGTTCTAAGGGATTTGTAAAATACACCACAACCTTCAATAAGGAAACTGGTGATCTTGAAGTAACAGAAGAAAGAACTGAACCTACAAACAAGGTTGTTGAATATGGTTCTAAGACTGATGGTGAGTTTACCTACGAAAGTGAAAAGGCTTATGATATTATCATTAAAGAAAACCCAGACCTTGAAGCTGGAAAGACCAATGTCATCCAAGAAGGAATAGTAGGTAAGACTGAAACTACTGTTAAGATTGAAAACTCTAAAGAAGTTGACAGGACTACTAAAACAATCACAGAAAAACAAGATAAGATTATAGAAATCGGAACTAAAAACGTATGTGAAATCCCACCAGTAGAACCTGAGGATCCAACCAATCCAGAAGAACCAGGCGAAGAAGATCCAAAAGATCCAGAAGAACCAGGTGAAGAAGATCCAACCGATCCAGAAATGCCGGGTGAAGAGGATCCAACTGATCCAGAAAAACCAGGTGAAGAAGATCCAACCGATCCAGAGGACCCAGAAGATCCAAAAGACCCAGAAGAACCAGGAGAAGAAGATCCGAAAGATCCAGAAAATCCAGAAGGTGAAGATCCAAAGGATCCAGAAAAACCAGGTGAAGAAGATCCAACCGATCCAGAAAAACCAGGTGAAGAAGATCCAACCGATCCAGAAAAACCAGGTGAAGAAGGTCCAACTGATCCAGAAAAACCAGGTGAAGAAGATCCAACCGATCCAGAAGAACCAGGAAAAGAAGATCCGAAAGATCAAGAAACTCCAGGAAAGCCTGAAGATCCAAAGGATCCAAAACCAGCTGATAAAGATCCAAAAGAGTCACAAAAACCTTCTGACAAATCTAACGACGACAAGGTTATAGTACCTAGCCAACAAGTAAGCAAGGTTGTTAGTAAAGAAGGATCTAAGTCAACCTCTAAAAACAAGAGTCCAAAGACAGGTGTAACAGGTATGTCGAATGTCCTAGGAGGACTTGCTATATCTGTAGCTGGAATTCTTACAACTAGAAAGAAGAAAGAAGACTAATAAAAAAGAGACCCTAGGGTCTCTTTTTTATTCATCTATTTTTTCTTTGATTTTCTTCTCCGCCTTTATCCTCAAGTTAGGGAAGGCTCTAAGGATTCTTCGCTCACTTGATTTTTCAAATATTTCCTTAAGTTTTGCTCTAGCTTCTTCGTTTCTGTGGTCGATTTCTTTTGCGAGTGGAGTATTTTCAAACTCTTCTTTTCTTTCCTTGGCATCGAAGCTTTTCTCAGCGACTCTTACCCCGATTTTATCAGAAAATTCTCTAATCTTTTCAGATGATTCTTCGATTTGTTTGAATTTCTTGTTTATACCCAACAAAGTATTTATAGTTTGAAGAAGGTCAACTAAGAGGACGACAGTCATTATTATGTTAAATACCAGTAAAACATTAACAGAAAAATAACTGACAAGCTTTACTATTAGAGGGTGGATTGCTTCGTATAAGATAAAGGCTAGGGCCGCCCATATTAGGGAAAACTCTAAGCATATGTAGCCACCTATATTAAGAAGCTGGTTTGAATAATCCCACCATTTTTCGTGGAAAAGTTTTTCTAAGATAAAACCTGTTATTAGTTCAAGAACTGTAGTTATTATAAAAGAAGCAAGTAGGATAATTAATTTATTCTCCCCACCAACCCACGATAAAAAACTTAAAACAAGGACGGCGCCTGTTCCGTATATTGGGCAATATGGTCCATTTAAAAATCCACTATTTATATATTTACCGCGACTCATAGCCTTGTAGGATACTTCTAATATCCACCCTACAAATGAGTATATAAAAAAGTAGCTTATAACATGTATTAATTCCATAACTTTTCTCCTTATCTTTTATATAAATTATACCTAGCTGGTATTTTATTTCCAAGATTTGTCCTATCATTTTATATATTAACTAAGAACTATTTGAAAAATTTCAAAAATAATTTGTAATCTCAAAATTTCCTAGTATATTAACAAGCAGCTAGTAAATAGCTTAATTTTTATAAACTAAAAAAAGACAGTCGTTTTCACTAAGAAACGCCTAAAAAATCGTGAAAAAGACTTGATTTTTTAATGTTTATGATGTATTATATATAAGTGCTGTGAAGCGAGATGTTGCTTATGTTCTAGGCCAAAGACATAAGGAAACTTTCGCCAAGCGAGCTTAGGAATGATCCTAAGTGATTTCCAATATTATTATCAAACGCCCGGATGGGCGTAAAGAAAGAGAGAGGGAAAATGGCTAATCAAAAGATAAGAATTAGACTAAGAGCATATGATCACGAAGTGATTGATAGCTCAGCAGAAAAAATCGTAGAAGCGGTTAAAAGATCCGGAGCTGAAGTAAGTGGACCAATTCCATTACCAACAGAGATAGAAAGAGTTACTATCTTAAGAGCGGTTCACAAATACAAAGACTCAAGAGAACAGTTTGAACAAAGAACACACAAGAGATTAATCGACATCATAGGACCTAATGCAAAGACATTAGATGCACTTAAGAAATTAAACTTACCTGCAGGTGTTGATATCGAAATTAAGCTATAACTGTAATTAGGATGATTGAAGATAATCTAGTCATTAAGTAATGACAGATCATCAATCCGCTGTAATTAAGGAGGTACTCAAGTGAAGAGTATATTTACAACAAAAGTAGGCATGACTCAAGTCATCGACGAAGATGGAGTTATTACTCCTGTTACTGTCCTAAAAGCTGACGAAAACGTAGTTGTACAAGTTAAAACAGTAGAAACAGACGGTTACAACGCTATTCAAGTTGGTTACATGGACAAAAAAGAAAAAAATGTTAAAAAACCAGTAAGAGAACACTTCAAAAAAGCAAATGCTGCCACAAAAAGATATCTAAAGGAAGTTAACTTTGGAGAAGAAACTCCAGAATTAAACCTTGGTGATGTTATCACAGTTGAACAATTTGAAGCTGGAGATATCGTTGATATCGTAGCAACAAGCAAGGGTAAAGGAACTCAAGGTGCCATCAAGAGATGGAACTACGGAAGAGGTCCAGCAAGCCACGGTTCTAAATCACACAGAGTTGCAGGTGCAAGAGCTGCAGGTTCAGATCCAGCAAGAGTTTTCAAAGGTAGAAAAGGTTCAGGAAAGATGGGTAACGAAAGAGTTACTATCCAAAACATTGAAGTCGTTAAAGTAAATGTTGAAGATAACTACATCTTAGTTAAAGGTGGAGTTCCAGGACCTAAAGGCGGACTTGTTCAAATCAAACAAGCTATAAAAGCCTAATTAAGGAGGAATAAATGCCTAAAGTAGATATTTTAAACATTAAGGGAGAAAATGTTGGTTCTTTAGAGCTAAACGAAACTCTATTTAATACTGAAATAAGCGAACACACAGTTTATGAAGTAGTTAAAAACCAACTAGCAAATAAAAGACAAGGAACACAATCTGCGAAAACTCGTTCAGAGGTTCGTGGTGGTGGACGTAAACCATTTAGACAAAAAGGAACAGGACGTGCTCGTCAAGGTTCAATCAGAGCTCCTCACTACACAGGCGGTGGAGTTGTATTTGCACCAAAACCAAGAGATTATAGTTACAAAGTTCCAAAGAAACTAAGAAGAAAAGCATTATATTCAGTTCTTACATCAAAGGTTAATGACAATGAACTAATCGTACTTGAAGACTTAAACCTAGAAAATGCTAAGACTAAAGAAGCAGTTGCAGTTCTTAATGCAATCGATGCTGGCAAGAAAGCATACATCGTTACAGCTGAAAATGATAGCAATGTATATAGATCATTTAGAAATATCGAAGGTGTTGATGTTTCAGCCGCAAGCTTAATAAATGTTTATGACTTAGTAAAACACAACAAGTTAGTAATTACTAAAGATGCAGTTGCTAAACTTGAGGAGGTATTTATCTAATGAAATCACCTTACGAAATAATCAAAAGACCAATAATCACAGAAAAAAGCATGGAAATGCTTGATGAGAACAAATACACTTTTGAAGTAGACAAGAATGCAAACAAACCAGAAATCAAAGCTGCAGTAGAAGCTATTTTTGACGGAGTTAAAGTTAAAAATGTAAGAACTATGAACTTTACTGGTAAATCTGTTAGAACAAGATACGGATACGGTAAAAGAGCTGACTGGAAAAAAGCTATCGTTACATTAACAGAAGATAGTGCAGAAATTGAATACTTCGATGGACTATAAGGAGGGTTTAAATGGCTATTAGAAAATTAAAACCATCTTCAAACGGTCATAGAAATATGTCTGTTTCAACATTCGAAGAAATAACTACAGATAGACCAGAAAAAAGTCTTACAGTTGATCTTAAATCAAAGGGTGGTAGAAATAACACAGGTAGAACAACAGTAAGATTCCGTGGCGGCGGAGTTAAGAGAAGATATAGAATAATCGACTTTAAAAGAGATAAAGATAATATCCCAGCAAGAGTTAAAACTATAGAATACGATCCAAACAGATCAGCAAACATTGCTCTAGTAGCATATGCAGATGGAGAAAAAAGATACATCCTTGCTCCTAAAGGACTAAAAGTAGGCGATGTAATCGAATCAGGATCTGAAGCTGATATCAAAGCAGGAAACGCTCTTGAACTTAAAGATATTCCGGTAGGTACAACAATCCACAATGTAGAGCTTAAAGCAGGAAGAGGAGCAATCCTTGTAAGAAGTGCTGGAGTTGGTGCTCAACTTATGGCTAAAGAAGGAAACTTCGCAACACTTAGACTTCCTTCAGGCGAAATGAGAATGGTTCACTTAAACTGCAAAGCTACAATAGGAGTTGTAGGAAACTCTGAACACGAACTAATTAGAGTTGGTAAAGCTGGAAAGAGCAGATATATGGGCAAGAGACCTCACGTCAGAGGATCTGTAATGAACCCTGTTGACCATCCACATGGTGGTGGTGAAGGTAGAACACCAATTGGTAGACCAAGCCCAATGACACCATGGGGTAAAAAAGCTATCGGTGTTAAGACAAGAAACACTAAAAAACAATCTGAAGCTTACATCGTAAGAAGAAGAAACGAAAAATAGGGGGATATAATGGCAAGATCTATTAAAAAAGGACCATTTGTCGATGATCATTTAATAAAGAAAATTGACGAATTAAATGAAAAAAATGAGAAAAAAGTTATAAGAACTTGGTCAAGACGTTCTACAATATTCCCTGAATTTGTAGAACATACTATCGCAGTTCATGACGGTAGAAAACATGTTCCAGTATATATAACTGAAGATATGGTAGGCCACAAACTAGGTGAGTTCGTACCAACAAGAACATTCAGAGGCCACGCTAAAAAGGCTACTGAAATGAAAAGCAAATTAAGATAGGAGAGAAACGATGGAAGTTAAAGCAATAGCTAAGTATCAAAGAATTTCTCCTCTAAAAGTTCACTATATAGCAAGAGAAATCAGAGGCAAACAAGTAGATGAAGCGCTTGATATCTTAAGATTTACTAACAAAAAAGGTGCAAGACTTCTTTCAGACGTACTAAAAAGTGCAATTGCCAATGCAGAAAACAACAATGGACTAGACAGAGCAAATCTTTATGTTAAAAAAGCATACGCAAATGACGCTCCAACTATGAAAAGATGGCACCCAAAAGCTAAAGGTGCTGCATACCCAATACTAAAAAGATCAAGTCACATTGGTGTTGTACTAGCAGATATAGAAGATACGGAGGAATAAGATGGGCCAAAAAGTAAACCCAAAAGGATTTAGAGTAGGTGTTATCAAGGACTGGGATTCAAAATGGTTCGCAGACAAAAAAGATTTCTCAGATCTACTAGTAGAAGATTATAACATCAGAAAAATTGTAAAAAAAGAAGTATATGATGCAGGAATTGCAGATATAGAAATCGAAAGAGCAGTAAACAACCTTAAAGTTACAGTATTTGCTGGAAAACCAGGAATGGTAATTGGTAAAGGTGGTGCTGGAGTTGAAGAACTTAAGAAGAAGCTAGAAAAAGCTGCACCAGGTAAGAGAATTATCATTAACGTTGAAGAAATCAAATACCAAGACCTTTCTGCACAACTTGTAGCTGAAAATATCGCAGGCCAACTAGAAAACAGAGTAGCTTTCAGACGTGCAATGAAACAATCAATGCAAAGAACAATGAGAGCTGGAGCTAAGGGTATCAAAACAATGGTATCAGGTAGACTTGGCGGTGCTGATATGGCTAGAAGCGAAGGATATTCAGAAGGAACAATTCCACTTCAAACACTAAGAGCAAACATTGACTACGGATTTGCAGAAGCAGATACAGAATATGGTAAGATCGGTTGTAAAGTTTGGATCTACAAAGGCGAAGTTCTTCCAGGAGAAAAAGCTCAAAGAGAACCAAAAATGAAACAACCTAGAAATAACAGAAGAAGAAGAAATAATAGACGTCCTAACAATAAATAAGGATATCGCTATTTAAAAGAATTAGGAGAGAATCATTATGTTAATGCCTAAAAGAGTTAAATATCGTAGACAACACAGAGGCAGAATGAAGGGGTTTGCTCACAAAGGTAATGAGCTAGCTTATGGAGAATATGGTCTTCAAGCTACAGAAGCTACATGGATGACTGCAAACCAAATCGAGGCTGCTCGTCGTGCGATGACAAGATATATAAAAAGAGGCGGAAATATTTGGATTAAAGTATTTCCAGACAAGCCAGTTTCAAAGAAACCAGCAGAAGTAAGAATGGGATCTGGTAAAGGTGCTCCAGAATATTGGGTTGCTGTAGTAAAACCAGGTAGAGTATTATTTGAGATGAGTGGTGTTAGTGAAGAAGTTGCAAGAGAAGCTATGAGACTTGCTGCACAAAAACTTCCAATTAAGACTAAATTCATCCAAAGACTTGAAGTTACAGGTACGGAGGAATAAGGATGAAAGTAGCAGAAATCAGAAATTTATCAGACCAAGATTTAGATAAACAATTATATGATTTACAAAGTGAGCTTTTCAATCTTCGTTTTAGACTTGCAACAGGACAACTTGAAAATCCATCAGCTATAGGAACTGTTAAAAAAGATATAGCTAGAGTTAAGACAATCCAAACAGAAAGAAAGCTTAATTTAAATAGGGAGGCTTAAGTTTCATGGAAAGAAATAATAGACACATACTGAAAGGTGTTGTTGTATCTGATGCAATGGACAAGACAATATCTGTTCTAGTTGAAGAAAAGATCCAACACCCAGTATATAAAAAGAGAATTAATAGAAGCAAGAAATACAAAGCTCACGATGAACTAAATGAAGCTAAACTTGGCGATACAGTAGAAATAATGGAAACAAGACCACTATCTAAAACAAAAAGATGGAGACTAGTTCGCGTTAGCCAAGCGGCAGAAATTGTTTAATTAGATATAGGAGATTATTATGATACAACAAGAAACTCGTATGAGAGTTGCAGATAACTCCGGAGCAAGAGAACTTTCAGTAGTTAAGGTTCTTGGAGGAACTGGAAGAAGATATGCTAATATCGGAGATGTGGTAACTTGTTCAGTTAAAAGTGCAACACCCGGAGCAGCGGTAAAAAAAGGTTCTGTAGTTAAAGCTGTTATAGTTAGAACAAAAAGAGGTCTAAAAAGAGCTGATGGTTCAACAATTAGCTTTGATGAAAACGCAGCTGTAGTTATAAAAGATGACCTATCACCAGTAGGAACAAGAATCTTTGGACCAGTTACAAGAGAATTAAGAAGTGAAGGATTCATGAGAATCATCTCACTTGCACCGGAAGTATTATAGGAGGATTATATGCACATTAAAAAAGGCGATAAAGTCCAAGTAATATCAGGTGAATATAAAGGACATGTAGGTGAAGTTATAAAAGCCCTACCTAAAGAAAACAAAGTAATAGTTGAAGGTGCAAACGTAAGAATCAAACACCAAAGAGCAACTCAAATGGGTGGCGAAAGCGGAAGAATCGAAAAAGAATGTCCAATCGATGCTTCTAAAGTACTTCTATATTCAGAAGAACTTAAAAAAGGTGTTAGAACTAGAGTAGAATTTGTAGACGGCAAAAAAGTTCGTGTATCTACTAAGACAGAAGAAAAATTCGACTAGTTCAAAGGAGATATTATGACAAGTAGACTTAAAGAAAAATATCAAAACGAAGTTGTTGGAAAACTTATCGAACAATTCGGTTACGAAAATGTTAACGAAGTTCCAAAACTTACAAAAATTGTTATAAATGTAGGACTAGGTGAAGCTAAAGATAACCAAAATCTTTTAAATGCAGCTAAAGATGAACTTGCTCTAATCACAGGTCAAAGACCAATAGAAATTAAAGCAAAAAAATCAGTAGCTAACTTTAAACTAAGAGAAGGTCAAGCAATTGGTACAAAAGTTACACTAAGAAGAGAAAAAATGTATGACTTCCTAGACAAACTTATAAACATTTCTCTACCAAGAGTTAGAGACTTTAGAGGAATCAATCCAAACAGCTTTGACGGACGTGGAAACTATTCACTAGGAATCAAAGAACAATTGATCTTCCCTGAAATCAAATATGATGATGTTGACTTCCTACACGGAATGGACATCACAGTAGTTACTACAGCAAAAACAGACGAAGAAGCAAAAGCATTCTTACAACTAATGGGAATGCCTTTTAAGAAATAACTAAGGAGCAAAAATGGCTAAAAAGTCACTAAGAGCTAAACAACAAAGAAAACAAAAATTCTCCACAAGAGAATATTCAAGATGTAAACTTTGTGGAAGACCACACGGCTACTTAAGAAAATATGGAATCTGCCGTATTTGCTTTAGAGAACTTGCAAATAACGGACAAATTCCTGGAGTTAAAAAAGCAAGCTGGTAATTAAGGGGGAATAATAATTATGATGACAGATCCAATAGCGGATATGCTAACAAGAATCAGAAATGGTAACAAAGCAAACCATACAAAAGTTTCATTACCATCTTCTAATGAGAAAAAAGCTATTGCCCAAATTCTGCTTGATGAAGGCTTTATTACAGGATTTAACGTAGAAGAAGACGGCAAACAAGGTATTCTTACAATTGATTTAAAATATACTGAAAATGGTGAAAAAGTAATCTCAGGTCTAAGAAGAATTTCTAAACCAGGCCTTAGAGTTTATGTTAAAGCAAATGAAGTTCCAAAAGTACTTAACGGACTAGGAACAGCAATCATTTCAACATCAAAGGGACTATTAACTGACCGCGCTGCAAGAAGCGAAAATGTAGGTGGCGAAGTTATTTGTTACGTATGGTAAGGAGATATATATGTCAAGAATAGGAAAACTTCCAATTGAAATACCTTCTGGAGTAACAATAGAAATAAACGACCGTACAGTTGTTGTAAAAGGACCAAAAGGCGAAGATAGCCTTGAAGTTTCAAAAGGTGTAGAACTAGAATTAGCTGAAAACGAACTTTTAGTTAAAATTCCAGAAAACTACACAAAAGCACAAAACATAGACCACGGTCTATACAGATCTCTAATTAACAATATGGTAGTTGGAGTATCAGAAGGATATGAAAAAACACTTCAAATCGAAGGTACAGGTTACAGAGCTATGAAACAAGGTAACAACCTAGTAATGAACTTAGGTTTCTCACACCAAGTAACAATGGCTGACCCTGAAGGAATCGAAGTAGAAGTACCAAATGATAGAACAATTGTAGTTAAAGGATTTAACAAACAATTGGTTGGTCAACATGCAGCAAACATCAGAAACTGGAGAAAACCAGAACCATACAAAGGTAAAGGTATCAGATACGTTGATGAGCATGTTAGACGTAAAGTTGGTAAAACAGGTAAGTAGGAGATAGTAATGGCTAAAAAAACTAAACAAGAAAGACTTTTAACTCGTAAAAAAAGAGTAAGAGCTAAAATAAGTGGTACTCCTCAAAAACCAAGACTAAGTGTTTATAAATCAAACGCTAATATTTACGCTCAAGCAATTGATGATGTAAATGGTGTAACACTTGCAAGTGCAAATACCTTACAAGAATCAGTTTCAAATGGAGCTAAAAATAACGCTAATGTTGAAGCTGCTAAAAAAGTTGGCGAAGCAATAGCAAAAGCTTTAAGTGAAAAGGGAATCGAAGAAGTAGTATTCGACAGAAATGGTTACCTATACCACGGAAAAGTTAAGGCTATCGCTGAAGCAGCAAGAGAAGCTGGTCTTAAATTTTAATTGGGGAGGTATTAGATGAATTATTTATTAAGAAGCGAAGTAGAAAAACTAAACCTCGAAGATAGAGTAGTAGCGATTAACAGAGTTGCTAAAACTGTAAAAGGTGGACGTAACATCAGATTTTCAGCACTAGTAGTTGTTGGAAATGGAAATGGTTATGTTGGAATCGGAACAGGTAAAGCTACAGAAGTACCAGAAGCTATTAGAAAAGCTAGTGAAGATGCTAAAAAACACATGATCAATGTGCCATTAGTTGGAACAACAATCCCACACAGAATCCACGGACACAAAGGAAGCGGTAAGGTTCTATTAATGCCTGCAACAGAAGGTACTGGAGTCATCGCTGGTGGTCCAGTTCGTGCAATCTGTGAACTAGCAGGATATAAAGATATTAGGGCTAAGAACTTAGGTTCATCAAACCCAAGAAATATTATCAATGCATGTATGGAAGCATTCGCTAACATGAAAACTGTAGAAGAAGTTGCAAAACTTCGTGGTAAATCGGTAGAAGAATTTGATTATTAAGGAGAGTAAAATGGCAAAACTTGAAATCACATTAAAGAAATCTTTTATCGGTAAAAAAGATGGACAAATTGCAACATGTAAAGCTCTAGGCCTAAAAAAAATTGGCCAAAGCGTTGTAAGAGAAGATAATAAAGCAACCAGAGGAATGATCAAAAAAGTTTCATTCATGGTTGATGTAAATGAATTAAACTAAGGGGTGTAAGATGAAACTACATGAATTACAACCTAATGCGAAGTTAAAAAAAGCTAAAAGAAAAGGTAGAGGTCCAGGTTCAGGAAACGGTACTCGTGCAGGTCGTGGACAAGACGGACAAAACTCAAGAAGCGGTGGTGGAGTAAGACCAGGCTTCGAGGGTGGTCAAATGCCTCTATACAGAAGACTTCCAAAAAGAGGTTTTAAAAACATCAACAGAAAGATTTATGAAACAATCAACGTTGAAACATTAAATGCTTTCGAAGATGGAACAGAAATAACACCAGAACTATTATTTGCAAACAAATTCTTAAACGAGAACAAAGCAAAAGCTGGAGTTAAAATCCTAGGTGATGGAGAACTTAACAAAAAGCTTACAGTAAAAGCTCACAAATTCACAAAATCAGCTGTAGAAAAAATCGAAAATGCTGGCGGCACTATCGAAGTAATCGAAGCTAAAAAATGGGTAAAACCATCAAAAAAAGCTTAACAGAAAGCATGGTGAGCAATGCTAGAAATAATTAAAAAAGCAGCAAAAGAAGAGGAAATCAGAAAAAGATTTTATTTCACTCTTCTAATGCTAGTCGTATACAGACTGGGAAATAATATTCCTATACCATTTATAGATACAAAAGCACTAGCAGATGCATATCAAAATATTCAAGGAACTCTTGTTGACTACCTAAACATGTTAACAGGAGGTGGACTATCCACACTTTCAATCTTTGCTCTAGGTGTACAACCATACATCACAGCTTCAATTGTAATGCAACTTTTAACAGTTGTAATTCCAAGACTTGAAGAGCTTTCAAGAGAAGGAGAGCAAGGAAGAAAAACAATTCAAAAATATACAAGATATGTAACAATTGCACTAGCTATATTCCAAGCAGTAGCAATAACAAACGGACTTTATGGAGCAGCCCTATCATCTGCGACTGGATTCCAAAAGGTTGTAATGAACATAGTCCTAATCGGTGGCACTATGTTTGTAACATGGATGGGTGAAACCATCACTGAAAAAGGTTTGGGAAATGGTACAAGTCTTATAATCTTTATGGGTATCATTGCATCATTCCCAAGAACAATAGCTAGATGGCAACAAGGCCTCCACTATGACACAACAAGTATTCTATCAATCATAATAATGGCAATAATTGTTGTACTAATAGTGTTTGCTGTAGTTGAAATATCTGAGGGAGAAAGAAAAGTACCAATCCAATATGCTAAAAGAGTAGTTGGACGTAAGATGTACGGTGGTCAATCAACCCACATTCCAATCAAGGTTAACATGGGTGGAGTAATGCCAATAATCTTTGCATCAGCAGTACTTGCTATACCATCAACCGTTTCACTATTTTTCGGTGGCAACGGAGAAAGTTCAATAGCAAACTTCTTCCAAAACTCAAACTTTGGATTTGCAGTATATCTAATAATCCAATCTATATTAATCCTAGTATTTGCTTATTTCTACAACCAAATTCAATTTAACACTGTAGAATATGCAAAACAACTTCAACAAAACGGGGGATTTGTCCCTGGAATAAGACCTGGAAAACCAACTAGTGATTTCCTAGCTAATGTATCAACAAAGATTACATTTATAGGCTCAATCGCACTGGCACTATTGACCATAGTTCCAGCAATTGCATCAAGAATTTTAGGACTTCAAATCTCATTCGGTGGTTCATCAGTAATCATCGTCGTAGGAGTTATAATTGAAACAATCAAACAAATTGAAGCAATGATGACAATGAAACAATACAAAGGATTTTTAAACAGGTAAGAGATGAATATTATTTTATTAGGCCCACCAGGAGCTGGTAAGGGTACACTATCAAATAAGATCATAGACAAAAAAGAAGCAGTTCAGATAGCTACTGGAGATATATTTAGATATAATATCTCCAATGAAACTGAACTAGGACTAAAGGCTAAGTCCTACATGGACAAGGGCGATCTTGTACCAGATGAATTAACAATTGATCTGGTATGGGATGCTTTCGACAAGCACAAAGACGAAAGTAAAGAAGGAAAGATCATTCTTTTTGATGGATTTCCAAGAAACATTGAACAAGCAAAAGCGCTTGATTTAGGAATGGAAGAAAGAAATCAAAAAATAGATCATGTCGTATATTTTAATGTAGACGAAGAAATTCTAATACAAAGAATAACTGGTAGAAGGGTTTGTACAAACTGTGGCGCAACCTTCCATGTAACAAACAATCCTCCTAAGAAAGAAGGAATTTGTGATAAATGCGGAAGTGAGCTTATCCAAAGAAATGATGATAACGAAGACACAGTTAAAAACAGAATTGATGTTTACAACGCTCACACATCTGTGCTCATTGATTACTACAAGGAAAAAGGTATATTATTTAGTATTGATGGCACAAATTCTCCAGATGAAGTTTTTGAAGAATTTCTAGATAAATTAGGAGAATAATTCTAATTTATGCAAATAAGAAGGAAAGCGGCGATAGAATCTTTAAGAGATTTTTAGTCCTTGATGTCTTATTGATATAAGACAAGTAAAATGGCGTTCAATAGACATGGGAAAGAGAAAAGGAGGTTCTATCGATGTCAAAAAAAGATGCTATAGAAGTTACAGGAGTTGTTACTGAAGCACTACCAAATGCGATATTTAAAGTGGAGCTAGATAACGGACACGAAATCCAAGCTCACATTTCTGGAAAGCTTCGTATGAACAGCATTAGAATACTAGAAGGAGATAAAGTAACAGTAGAATTATCTCCATATGATCTAAGTCAAGGTAGAATAACTTGGAGAAAGAAGTAGTCCCATCATCTTGGGTGATAAATCGAAAGATTTTACATTGGGATACACTTCAAGATCTACTTATTCATTAAGAATAATCGAAAGATGAGGAGTCAAAATGAAAGTTAGAGCATCAGTAAAAAAAATGTGTGATAAATGCAAAATTATCAAAAGAAACGGTAAAGTTATGGTAATTTGCGAAAATCCAAAACATAAACAAAGACAAGGTTAGGAGGGGCTAATGCCAAGAATAGCTGGTATAGATTTACCTAGAGAAAAAAGAGCAGAAATTGGATTAACTTATATATATGGTATAGGTCGTTCAACTGCAAACGAAATACTAAAAAATGCAGGAATCAATCCTGATACAAAAATGAAAGATCTTACAGAAGAAGAATTAGGTAAAATCCGTGAACAATTAAACAACTACAACATCGAAGGAGATCTAAGAAGAGAAGTATCTATGAACATTAGAGCTCTAAAAGAAATCGGTAGTTACAGAGGATTAAGACACAAAAACAATCTTCCAGTAAGAGGACAAAATACAAAGAACAATGCAAAAACCAGAAAAGGTAGAAGGGGTTAAAGAGAATTATGGCTAACAAAAAGAAAGCTACTTCTAGAAGAAGAAGAGTCAAAAAAAATGTTGAACGTGGCCAAGCTCACATTAACTCAACATTTAACAATACAATGGTAACACTTACAGATATGCAAGGTAATGCATTATCTTGGGCTTCTGCTGGACAATTAGGATTTAGAGGTAGCAGAAAATCTACACCATTTGCAGCAAGTGAAGCAGCAGATGTTGCAGCTAAGAAAGCTATCGACCAAGGACTAAAAACTGTAGAAGTTTACGTTAAAGGACCTGGTTCAGGAAGAGAATCAGCAATCAGAAGTCTACAAGCAGCAGGACTTGAAGTTACAATGATTAAAGATGTAACACCAATCCCACACAATGGATGTAGACCTCCAAAGAGAAGAAGAGTTTAATAAGGAGAGATTATGGCAGTATCAAAAGATCCAGTATACAAAAAAGCTAGAGCTTTAGGAATTTCTCCAGCATACCTAGGATATACAGGAGAAAGTAACAGAACACTTCCAAGAAGAAGAGCTAAACTTTCTGAATATGGAATGCAACAAAGAGAAAAACAAAAAGCTAAATTCATTTACGGAGTAAGTGAAAAACAATTTAGAGGATACTACGAAGCCGCTTCAAAAATGAAGGGACAAACAGGTGAACAACTAATCATCCTTTGCGAAAGAAGATTAGATAACGTAGCATTTAGATCAGGACTAGCTAGAACAAGAAGAGAAGCTCGTCAAATCGTAACTCACGGACACCTTACAGTAAATGGTAAGCAAGTAGACATTCCTTCATACCAAATTGAAGAAGGAGATGTTATAGAAGTTCGTGAAAAATCTAGATCAAGTCAACTTTTCAAAGCAATCAAAGAAACAAACGCAACATTTGGTGTTGTTGAATGGTTAACAAGTGATATAGAAAACCTAAAGGTTACAGTAGACAGATTCCCTACAAGAGAAGATATCGACATCCCAGTTGAAGAACGTATGATCGTAGAGTTCTACTCTAAATAGGTAGAATTTAAGTTAGAACTAAGGAGTTACCATGATCGAAAAATTAGATACAAATATACAAATATTGGATATAGTCGAAGAAGAAAATTATGGAAAATTCGCTTTATATCCACTTGAGCGAGGATATGGTACAACCATTGGAAACAGTATGAGAAGGGTGCTTTTATCATCCTTACCTGGTTCTAGCGTCTCAAAAATACTTATAGAAGGAGTTCTTCATGAATTCTCCACAATAGATGGGGTTGTTGAAGACGTGCCTGAAATAGTTCTAAACATTAAAGGTCTAGACGTTACAAAACACACAGATGAAGATGTAACATTGTTTTTAGATGTAGAAGGTCCAAAGATTGTAACAGCAAAAGATATTAAGGCAGATAGCCTAGTAGACATTGCAAATCCTGACCACTACATTGCCACAGTTAACGAAAAATCCAGACTATTTATAGCTATGGATGTAACTGATGGTAAGGGATATAGAATCTCTGAAAACAATAAGGATGAATCAGACCCTATAGGTACTATAGCTATAGATTCATCATTCACTCCAGTTGAAAAAGTCAACTATACTGTAGAAAATACTAGAGTTGGAGAGTCAACTGACTATGACAAACTTATATTAGAAGTTTGGACAAATGGTACAATTTCACCACAAGAAGCCTTAAGCTTAGGATCAAATATCCTAATCGAGGACGTTTCATTGTTTAATAACCTTCCTGATATGAAGTTCCCTCCAGAAGAGGAAATTATTGAGGAAGAAGAAAACAATGAAGAAGAAGCACTAAGTGAAGACTTGAGTATGACTATAGAAGAGCTTGATTTAAGTCTAAGATCATTTAACTGCTTAAAACGTGCAGGATTTGATAAAGTGGCTGATATTGTAGAAGTAAGCGAATCAGAACTAAAATCAATCAAGAATTTCGGTAAGAAATCATTAACAGAAGTAATGGACAAGCTAGACGAATTAGGTCTTAGCTTAAAGGATGAATAGGAGGTAAGTATGGCCGATAAAAGAAAACTTGGCAGAAGAACTGACCACAGAAATGCTATGCTTAGAAACCTTGTGCAATCATTACTAGAAAATGGTAGAATTGAAACTACTGTAACTAGAGCAAAAGAAGCCCAAAAAATGGCTGACAAAATGATTACACTTGGAAAGAAGAATACACTTCACACAAGAAGACAAGCAGCAGCTTATTTATATAAACCAGAAACTGTTCAAAAGCTATTTGAAGAAATCGCACCTAGCTATGAAGACAGAAATGGTGGATACACAAGAGTATTAAAACTAGGACCAAGAAGAGGCGACGGATCTGAACGTGCTATTCTTGAATTAGTATAAGAATAAATACTTAAATTTAAGTATATATAACTTCTAGCATCTTTGAGAGATTGAAGGTGCTTTTTTTTTTGCAAAATTCTATTATTAAGCTTTTTAAAACTTGTAAAATGTGATCAAAATATGATAAAATTTTAACTAAGTATAGGTACTTTATTGATTAATCCATATTAAAAGATATAGTTAATATAACAAGTTTAAGGTAGGAAAAGATGGCAGGCAAAAATAATTTTACTCAGGATAAGAACTTTTTTATACTAAACGCAATGGACGATTGGGTTAGGATAGTTGATAAGGATGGCAAGACTATCTTTATTAACGACGCCTTCAAAAAGGAAAGTCAAAAATCTACCGAGCTTTTCAATTATATTGAGGAAAACTCAGCTATCATTCTTCCTACCAGAAACAAAGATATGAAAAATACAACTATGATAGAAGAAAGACTCATTGATGAGAGGTATTTTTCTATAAAAACTTCTCCAATCTACAATGGAGACGAGTTTTTAGGGATTGTAGAAGTATATAGGGATATAACCAGGGAAAGCCTTATGAAAATAGAGCTTTTCAATACTAATAGGGCTATGCTCGATGATGTCAGGTTTGTAAAGAAAATCCAATCCAATATCCTACCTAAAAATAAAAGCTACGGGAAAATTAGTCTAAAGAGTAAATACCTAGCAAGTGATGATTTGTCAGGAGATTTCTTTGATGTTATTAGGATAGATGATGACAAATACGCCCTATATATAGCTGATATCATGGGTCACGGAGTAAAGGCATCTATCATGACTATGTTTATAAAAGTAACCATGGGAGCCATCCTCGATAAACATCCGGATTATTCTCCATCAGAGATACTTTTTAAGCTAAGAGATAACTTCCAAGCCCTAGGCATGGAGTCATCTCAGTATTTAACAGCTTGGCTTGGTATATTTGACTTTGCTGATGATTCCCTGACCTTTTCCAATGCTGGGCACAATTGTCCGCCTCTTCTTTATTCAAGAAGAGAAGATAAGGTAGATTATCTTCTAGCAAGCGGAAGGATGATATCAAACATCATAGAGCCAGACAATTACGATGAAAAGAAGGTAAAGCTTACAAGTGGTGATAGGCTCTTGTTATTTTCAGATGGAGCTATAGAGGCTAAAAATGAGTCTAGGAAAGAGTACGGCCTTGAAAGGCTAAAGGAGATATTTACAAATTATCACGACTTAGACTTAACCTATGAAGATATAAAAATGTTTACATGGGGCAAGCAAGAGGACGATATAAGTCTTGTCCAAGTAGAATATAAGGAGATATAATGACTAAATTAAATTCATACATTGACCACACAAACCTAAAGCCAGAAGCACAATTAGACGATATCAAAAAACTAGTTGATGAGGCTGTCGCAAATGACTTTTATAGTGTTTGTGTAAATGGGACTTATGTAAAAGATATAAAAGAATACAACAAAGATGTTAAAATTGCTGTTGTTGTAGGATTTCCCCTAGGAGCTATGACAACAAAAGCCAAAGCATTTGAGGCAAAATGCGCCATAGAAGATGGAGCTAGCGAAATAGATATGGTAATAGCCATAGGTAGACTAAAAGATAAGGACTACGACTATGTGCTAGATGATATAAAAGCTGTAAAAGAAGCGATTGGTGATAAGACCTTGAAGGTTATTATAGAAACCTGCCTATTAACAGATGAAGAAAAAATTAAGGCTTGTGAGCTTTCCGAAAAAGCAGGAGCAGACTTTGTCAAGACTTCAACAGGATTTTCTACTGGTGGAGCGACTGTAGCGGATGTTTCACTTATGAAAAAAACAGTAGGAGATAGACTAAAAGTAAAAGCAAGCGGTGGCATCCACACAAGGGATGAAGCTCTATCCTTAGTAGAGGCAGGAGCTGAGAGAATTGGTGCAAGCAAGTCTATAGATATTTGTAAGGAGTAAGTATGGCAAATGAAGTCATGATGCAGTCTTTCGAGTGGGACACAGACGGCTCGGGAGATTTTTATAATAAATTAAAAGAAAACGCCAAAAACCTCAAGGAAAATGGAATAGATGCTCTTTGGCTACCACCAATGACTAAGGGTGGATCTGACATGGACGTAGGATACGGCGTGTATGACCTTTGGGATCTGGGAGAATTTGACCAAAAAGGAACCATAAGGACAAAATATGGTACCAAAGAAGAACTATTAGCTGCTATAAAAGCCTTACAAGAAGCAGGAATTAAGTGCTACGCTGACGTAGTGTTAAATCACAAGGGAAATGCTGATTTCAAAGAAGAATTTAAGGCAGTAATGGTAGATCAAAACAATAGGAGCCATGATGTATCAGATGTGATGGATATCGAAGCTTGGACAGGCTTTAACTTCGAGGGAAGAAATAAAAAATACTCCGATATGGACTGGCACTACTATCATTTTACAGGAGTTGATTACGACGTAAAATCTGATACCTCAGCCATCTTTAGAATTGTCGGCGATGGCAAATATTGGGACGAGGACGTATCAGGAGAAAAAGGTAACTTTGACTTCCTTATGAACTGTGATATCGACCACGATCACCCAGAAGTAAGAGAAGAAATCTTTAAGTGGGCAGATTGGTTTATAGATGAAACTGGAGTAGATGGCTTTAGATATGACGCCCTCAAACACATATCTTCAAACTTCATCCACGATTTGTCAGACCACATTATAAATGACAATGGAGAAGAAAACTTCTATCTTTTTGGAGAATTTTGGCAATATAACAAGGAAGAAATCGCCAAATACCTAGAAACTACCGACTATAATGTAGACTTATTCGACGTTCCCCTACATTTTCACATGCAAGAAGCAAGCAAATCCATGGGAAATTATGACATGAGAAAGATATTTGACAATACAATTGTGGCGGATTTCCCAGAACAAGCTGTAACATTTGTAGACAATCACGACAGCCAACCTGGTCAATCACTAGACTCTTGGGTTGAAGACTGGTTTAAAGAGATCGCATATTCTATGATTTTATTTAGAAAAGACGGCTATCCTTGCATATTTGCAGGAGATTATTATGGACTAATAGGAAATGTCAAGACAGACCCTAAAAAAGATCTTCTAAATAAGATGATGAAAGTTAGAAAAGATCACAACTACGGAGAAGAGGATAACTACTTTGACGATCCAGCTGTTATAGGTTGGGTTAGAAGAGGAGATGAAGATCACACACCACTTGCAGTTTTGATATCTATAAAAGATATGGCAGAAAAACAAATGTTTGTCGGAGAAAACGAAGCTGGAAAGACTTATGTCGACCTTTCAGGTAAAAATGAAGATGTAGTTATAGACGAAAATGGAAACGGACTCTTTACAGTTGCTCCTGGTTCTGTAACATATTGGGCAGCTAAATAAAATGAAATATTACGCAGTAAAAAGAGGCAGAAATCCCGGGATATATACATCTTGGGATTCTTGTCTTAGAGAAGTGAAGGGATTTTCCAATGCCAGTTACAAGTCTTTCAAGAAAAAAGAAGATGCCCTAGCTTTCCTAGAAGGTGATACTAAAGAAGTCACAGTAGATGACGATACCATAATCGCCTATGTAGACGGCTCATACAACCTAAACGAGAAAATATATGGAGCAGGTGCAGTCTACATAACAAAAGACGGGAAAGAAGAGCTATACGCTACTTTCACTGATGATTTCTATAAGCATAGAAATGTTGCAGGCGAGGTAAAGGCGAGCGAACTTGCCATAAAAAAAGCCTTAGATGAGAAGGCAAAGAAGATTGTGATCTATCATGACTATCAAGGAATTTCCTCATGGGCAAATGACGAATGGAAGGCAAATAACGATCTTACCAAATCCTACAAGGACTTTATAAAAAAGGCAAGAGAAAACCTAGAGATTGGATTTGTAAAGGTCAAGGGCCATTCCAATGACAAGTACAATGACTGGGCAGATAGACTTGCCAAAAAGGGAGCGCAAGTTGAATCTAAGTAATTTGTAAGTATAATATATCAGGGAAATGAAGTTCTTCCCAAAATTTATATTTTAAACCGCTATAAGCTAATGACTTCTGCACTTGCAGGGGTTGTTGGCTTTTTTTTATGTTAAGGAGGGTTTATGTTAGTTAATGTAGGAATAATACTCATAGCAGGTCTTGTTGGAGGTAAAATCTTTGAAAAAATAAGACTTGCCCCAATAATTGGCATGCTTTTGGCAGGGATTATCATAAGTCCCAATCTCTTAGGGCTTGTTAGAGGGGATATAACAAACTTATCAAAAGATCTAAGACAGATTGCCCTAGTCGTGATACTTACTAGAGCAGGTCTTTCTCTATCGTTTGAAAAGCTTAGAGAAGTTGGTATATCTGCAGTTCTTATGACCTTTGTACCTGCAAGTATAGAAATTATCGCCATTACTTTTTTTGCAGTAAAGATTTTTAACTTAGATATCCTAGATGCAGCTATCTTAGGATCTGTCCTTGCTGCAGTGTCGCCTGCCATAGTTGTTCCTAGAATGATAAGGTTAATAGAAGAAGGCTACGGCAAAGATAAGAAAATCCCAGAGATAATCCTAGCTGGAGCATCCATAGACGATGTATACACCATAGTTTTCTTTACAGTATTCCTAAACTTGAAACTAGGAGGAGATTTCTCTTGGGTCAATTTTGTAAATATCCCAATATCTATAGGTACAGGCATACTTTTTGGCGTACTTTTAGGACATGTTTTAAATATAGTGTATAGAAAAATAAACTTAACGAGTGTTTACCAGGCGATTGTTCTAATATCAATATCATTTTTTATAGTTAGTTTTGAAGATACAATAAACAACTACCTAGCATTTTCAGGGCTTGTTTCAATCATATCCATGGCTATGACTATCAAAAAACTAAACCCAGACCTTAGCTTGAACCTACTTAAAGTATATGGAAGTTTGTGGGAGATATTTGAAATATTTCTTTTTGTCCTAGTAGGAATAACAGTTGATCTATCTGTAATAGGCAAGGAATTTATTCCGGCTATGGTACTGATAACTATAGGACTTATCTTTAGGATGTTTGGAGTATATTTTAGCCTGATTCCATCAAAGCTTGACAGGAAAGAAAAGCTCTTTACAGGCTTTGCCTACCTTCCCAAGGCGACTGTTCAAGCAGCTATTGGCCCAGTTTGCCTATCCTACGGTCTAGCATCAGGCAAATTAATACTTGCAATCTCTGTTATAGCTATAATTTACACAGCACCTCTTGGAGCAATCCTTACAGATAAGACCTACAAGAGGCTCTTGACTAGACCATAAGCAGGACTTTAATTTATCTTAGATATTTCTTTGTGATATAATATTAGAAAAGCTAAGGAGTTTCATATGGATTTTTCACCAATACCAGTTTCAGATAAGAAATTTTTAAATTATATATTTATAGGCATAGTTGTAGGAGATAAGCCTGTAACAGCCATGTTTGATACTAGGGGAAATACCCTTATTCCTCAAAGTTTGGCAGATGAGCTGGACCTAACATACATTGACAAAGAGCCAATTGACGAAGTTAGAGGCTTTAGAAGAGCGAAACTTAAAAATATGGCAATCGGAGGACTAAAGCTAGAAGGAGTGCCAGTTTTAGTATGTAAAGATAGTGTAATTGACCTAGGAGAAGATCAATTCGGAAACAAATTTCCAGCAGATATGATCCTAGGTTGGAATATCATAAGCCAATTTGTCTTTAGAGGAGACCTCAGAAAGGGACAAATCGAGGTCCAAACCTCTGATTTTAAAAAATCAAAGAGAAAAGGAAAAGATAACACTCCTGTTTTTAAGATAATTTTTGAAGGAAGAGTCTACAAGGCAGCTATAGACACATCTAGACCACTAACAATAATTTCAGAATATATTTACGAAAAAATTAAAATAGAAAATAAAGATATCAAACAAACTATAGATATGCTTGATATAGACCATGACGATGTCATGTATGAAACAAAGTTTTCCTTCAAGATAGACGACAATATTGTAAATATCCCTACTACCCAAGTTGAAAAAGACCTAAATGATAAGGATATCCAAGTCGTATTTGGAGCAGACCTACTAAGAAATACATCTTGGGCCATGTATAATCCTATGGGATATATCAGAGCCAAAAACTAACTCTTATATATTATATATAATGAAGGAAATTGATTTTAATAAAAAAAGAAGGATATAATCCCTTCTTTTTTTATTCCTTAAACTTTATTTCGAATTATTAAAATAACATGCTAAATCCTTGTATTTTTCCCCAAAAACGTATAGAATTATAGTAGGAATATAAGTGAGAGTAGGCTTATTTTTAAATTAGCAGCCTAATATTTATATTAGGAAACTAATAAGTCTATCCAATGAAAATGTTTTATTAGATTATTATACATAAATGATGAAAGGGGTTATCATGAAAAGAAGATTGAGAGATTTTATAGTGAAGTTATTCTCTTTAGTTCTTGCCATAATTATGTGTATACCAACCAATGTATACGCTCTTGGCATAGGTGAATCAGAAGAAGAATATCCAACTATAATGACAGAAGATGAGAACGCTATAGATAGTGAAGAAAATCCTATCATAGAAGAAGAAAAGAGTGAGCCAAAATTAGAAACTGAGGCGAGCTTAAATGAGGCAAATGACACCATAATTTATAAGGTTAAGCTAACAGGAATGTTAAAAGACAAACAAGCAATCTTAAGCCTTGGACTAAACAAGAACCAAGATCTAAAATCACTCGCTGTAAGAGAAGTGAAAGATCTAGACACAGGTGATAGCATAGATTTTGAAGAAGGAAAAGACGAAGAGAGAAAAGACCTTGTTAGTCTATCAGTAAATACAATAGACACACAAAATCTTGAATACACAATAGAGGCTAAGATTGACAAGGACAAGATAGACGATAAGAAGTTCTACTCAATGGATATCTCTGTGGATAATGGAGAAGAAAATATCTTACTTGAAAGAACATCCCACAAGTTCATCGAAGAAGAATCTAAGGAAGATCCAGAAGTTAAAGAGCTAGTCCTAACCAAGGTTAAAGCTAGTGCAGATGATCTAAAGAAAATTTCAATAAAGAAAAACGAAGAAGATAACAAGGATTATATCACATACTCTGACTATATAATATCCAAGGAAAAATCTTCAGACCCTGATGACTCAAATAGAGAAATCACCTATAACATTTCTATAGATGAAAATCAAGATCCATCTACAGCTGAAATTGCCCTAGAATATTATAAGGCAAGCGGAACTGGATTTACTATTCAAAAGGAATTTTCAACCAAGATTCCTTACCAAGAAGAAACAAAGATCGATCTACCAGCAGGATATCTTCTAAAGATAACCTACACCAACCAAGTAGATCCTAAAAATACAAAAGCTAAATCTTACTCTGTAAACAATAGAGAAGTAAAGAACCCACACTTCGTAAAAGAGGAAAATAAATCTACTAAGGAAGATGACCCTCTACCTGAAGAAAATAAAAAAGAAGAAAACAAAGCTAAGGAAGAAAATAAAACTACAGAAAAAACTGATGAGGAACAATCAAAAGACAAAAAAGAAGTAGCTAACAAATCTTCAAAGGAAAACAAAGACCAAGAAAATAAAAAGGAAGAAAAACAACCCCAAGAAAAATCTGAAGAAAAATCAAAAAAGAAAGCAGAAACTAAAGAAGAAAAAAATCCTTTAGATAAAAAAGCAGAAGAAACAAAAACCCCTACACAAGAAAAACAAATAAATAAAAATGGACTAAGCCAAAGCCAAAGCAAAAATGCTGTAGCAGATTTCGAAGAAGAGCTAGACAAACAAACTAAAGAATCTTCCAAGGAACAAGAATCATCAGGAGTTTTAAATACTATTAAAAATGTATTTGGCATGTCTGACCTCCAAAAGGCAGACAGAAAATTAAAAGCTGCCTTAAAAGATGAAGCTAATGGACTTGTAGAAATTCAAAATCTGCTAACATCTTTGGGAAGTGAATATAACCTATCAAGATCTGACCAAGCTAAACTTATGGCAGACAATGAAGATGCCATAAAGGCTCTTATAGAAAAAGATGCTAACATAAACTTTGACCCAAGCCTGCTTTTTGCTAGAGCAAATGAAACTACTACTTCAAACTTAGAAGATAAAAAGTTCACTATAAGAACTCGTTTCGATACTTCTACTAGACAAGGTCCAATCAAGGCTGGTCAATATTTTAATATTCACCTAGATAAAAAACTAACTGTAAAAGATTCATCTAGCCTAGAAGATATTATCCACAATGGAAATGTAATAGCAAAAGCTCGCTATGACCAAGCTTCAAATACTATTAAGTACGAAATAGTAAGAGATATAGATGAAGATATAAATAAGCTTCTAAATATAGATGTCGACTACAACACAAAAAACATTCCAGATGGAGAAAGCTTTACTGTCATAAATAGCATATCTGGTCTAGGAGTTACAAATCCAAAATCTCTACCAGCAGAAAAAATAGACAAAAACGGAAATCCAGCAGGAACTATCATAGAAGAAGGTAGAGATGATGTAGTCCAAATAATTGGTGAAGATGACGAGAACTACAAGGTAAATATGGATATTGTAGGAAATCCTGTAGTTGAAGGAATTGATATGACTGGAATCAACTGGACACTAAGAGTTGACTCTACAGTAGACCTTAAAGAATTAGGCTACAAACTAAACCTAACTACAGTAGAAGGCTCTGGTCTTGGAGAAATCAAGGATGTTAAGGTAAATAGAAAATCTGTTGACCTAACAGATCAATTAGATGGAAAACTTGGAATATCAGACTCCAAACACCACGCTCTAAATGAAAGTGTCAAAACCCTTGTTTATACTTTCAATACTCCAGTAACAAATAAACAAGCTTCATATATGATCGATGTATCAACTATCCTTACAGCTAAAAATAATAAGGTTGGTGCCCTAAGACATATATTAAAAGAAGGATACCCACAAGAGAAAATAGAAGAAAACTCTCCTAACCGTACTAGTATGAATAACAGAACTACTATAAAAGGAGACTTCAAATCAGAAAAAACAGCAGAGTGGACTATAACAGATGCGGTATCTACAGGAGATACTAATAAGGGTCTCCCACTAGAAACAAGAAGTCTGGAAAACCAAACTTTAGCTACTGGCAAAAGAGCAGTTTATGGAATAAATACCACAAGTGGTCAGATGGAAGTTAAAACTGATGAAGCGACTATCTCAAATGTTCCAGCAAAAGAAACTGATCCAGATGGCACACAAGCAGTAGGAAATATCGGAGTATATAAGTTTGATACAAACTTAAATACACCAAATGACCCAGCTGATTACAGCGTTGGTGGAGTTACAATTTCTAAATATAAAGACATAATAGTTGACCAACACTGGTCCTTAGTAGACGGCTATGAGAAAATGCCAGCTCAAGATATAACTATCAAAGCTAATGATGGAACTAAGCTTGGGAAAACCAATGTAAATGAGGAAACTGGCTATCAAAGAGTAATTACAGTTCCAAATGTAAGATTTTGGAATATAACTGGTGACGGTCAAGCTTCAATGATCGACCACAAGGTGGACCAAACTTTACCAACTGAAATTATTTCAGTAGGTGATAAAAAGTATACATTTAAAGAAAATGCTAACTACTATGATGTAAACTCCAAAAATCACTACATCACAAATGCCTTGGTGGAAAATAACAATAAAACACCTGCGACCTTTACTGTAATAAAGGTAGATGCAAATAATCCTGAAAAGAGAATCTCTGGTGCAAACTTCTACCTACTAGGTGCAAAAATGGGAATAACTACAGATTCTAATGGTGAAGCTACCTTTAGTAACATCAAACCAGGTACCTATACTCTAAAAGAGACTAAAGCACCAGCAGGCTACAAGCTTGACCAAGAAGGAAAAACTATCACAATCTCAGATGAAGGCGAAGTTTCCATATCAGGCAAAAACGCTCAATTTTCTTCTGGTTCTGGTAAAACAGATATATTAGAACACTCTGACTATCCAAACTGGAAAGACTTCATGAATACTCAACATTATGGCAAAGTTGATGAAAATGGAAATCTTAAATTCTATGTATATCTAAAACCATATGACCAAAGAGTGGGCGGAAGAACTGACAAGGATACAACATTTAATATTTCAATCCCAGAAGTTAATTTACGAGATTCAAATATTAAAGTATATGATGTAAATCCTTCCAAAAGACCAGATATTTTTGCCTCTATGAATAATCAAAGCGTTGATCAAGAACTATCTAGTCTAGGTCAAATTACTCTAGGAGCTCCAAATAATAACGGAGCTATTGAAGGAAAAGCAAATGCACAAAATCCTTTATCAGGAAATAATGCTTACCAAATAACTTTCCCTCAAGGAAGATTTGGTGACAACTGGGGTTTCTTAGTTGAAGTAAGTGCCAATATTGGAGATAAAGATAGTACAGTTTTATCTTATGATTGGCTTGCAAAAGATGCCCCAGCTAATCAATCTAAGATTAGAGCAAATGTAAACTTAAGCAAAAATTCTGAGAAAAATGGACATCCAACAGTAACAATTTCTAATGAAGAGCTTCCAAAAAGTGAAATAGAAGTGGCTAAATTTGCAGACACTTCTACTGATGGAAACAAAGATAGACTTGCTGGAGCAGAATTTGTCCTAAAAGATGAAAATGGAGTTGTAATCGCCAACAAAATTACTGGCGAAGATGGTAAGGTAAGCTTTGGAAAATATCCAACAGGAACCTACTACCTAGAAGAAGAGAAAGCTCCAGAAGGATATGAAAAATCTAACGTATATTTCAGAGTAACTGTAAGTGATGACGGACAAGTTTCTTACGATGCTAAGTTTAAAGACTCAGATGCATCGCCAACAGCAGGAGTTGACTACTATATAGAAAGAGAAGAAGGTGGTCAAACAGAAGATACTGCTATAGTAACTCGTGTAAATCAAAGCATGGTTATAAATGATGATGAAGGAAGCGGTAACTTTAGAGGAGTATGGGAAGCATACAGACTAGAATCCCTAAAATATCACTTAGATGCTACCATAAGTAATGCAGCACCAGGATCTAGATTTGAAATCCAATTTGATCCTAACCTTGACTTTACCCAATACTTCAAGACTTTCCCAAACCTATATTTCGAAGGAAAGATGATAGCAGAACCATACTTTAATTATAAGACTAACCTATTAACTTATGTCTTTAATGAAAACTCACTAAGCAATGGTCTTACAACATTTAGTATAGATCTTAAGGGTATGATTCCATCTAAGTTCTATGCAACTCACTCTGGAGATTGGGACTTTACCAATGTAGTTGCTCCAAATCAAAAAGCAGGAACAATTGTTGGCAACCAAGTACAAAATATAACAGTCCATGCAGACTACGATGGTTATGATAAGCACACCACAGTAGGCAAATTCCCAAGTCAAGCCTACTACTTTAGAGATGTTTATAAGGCAGATGATGGAAATTGGTATGTAAAAGCTATTGGTTACTACAACCCACTAGGTGATTACAAAACTGGTAATGCCAACAAAATTTGGTTTAACTGGAAATTTGCAAACTACCAAGGTGCTAAGCAAGAAACTTGGCAAGGCCAATACGATCCTCCATACTACTTGGATGATGTTAAAATCTATGAAACAACTATTCCACCACTTAAAAGATACGAGGCTCACCGTGATTACTACCCACCAGTAAATGACTACATGCCATTGTCAATGGGTGTAAGACCTGAACAAAATCCAGATATTTATAGTCTTGTATATCATGCACAAATTGATCATGAAAAAGCTTACAATAGATCACAGGGTGGATTCAATCTAAGCTATGATCCAAGCAAAGTAACAAGCTCTGGTCCACTTTATGATACAAAAAATCCACCACTAACTATATCTGTACCTAAGATTAATCCTACAAAAGATGCTTATTTAATAGAGCAAACATTTAGGATTAGAGATATAGATGAGTTTAACACTCACTGGAGAGCCTTCTATATGGCAAATGGTGATGAAAATGGAAATAGAGCTAAATCACTTAACTCATCATTTGTAACAGGGCCTAATGATAACTATTCTAAGGCAGATCAAACAGGTGAACAATTACCTTCATTTGCCAAAGAAGTAGTTGGTATCATAAATAGAAAATTTGTACCAGGAAGTTTCAAGATAACTAAGCTAAATGAAGCAAACCAAAATGAAAAGCTTCAAGGTGCAACCTTTGTCCTAACAGATTCTGGTAATAACAAAATCTATAGAACATCAGATCAAAACGGAGAGATTAGCTTTGACAATCTTGCTCCTGGCAAATACACCCTAAAAGAATATAGGGCACCAGAAGGCTTCACCAAGTCTACTAAAGAATGGAATGTTACAGTATACAGTGATGGAAATGTGAAAATCACTTCAACTTCAATCATAGGTGGAGGAGAAGAATACACAGGAAAAGATACTATAAATATTCCAGTAACAAACAAGCCAGCAGGACAAAAATTTAGAGTCTACAAAAAAGACAGCGATGGAAAACCACTTGCTGGAGCGAAATTTAAGATATCTGATCCAGAAGGCAAAGATACAAACTTCCCAATATATGCAAAATCAGATCAAAATGGTATTGTAGACTTTAACGGAACTCCACAAGAGAATAAAAACTACGTCCTTGAAGAAGTAGAGCCACCAGCAGGTTACAAGCCACTTAACAAGAAATGGGTTCTAAGAATAGAAAATGGTAAAACAAAAATCTATAACTATTCAAAATCAGAAGGAAATACGATTAAATCAATTCTTGGTGAAGAAGGAACTCATTGGGTTAATGTAAAGGAAAGACCAACAACAGGCTGGTCAAGCTATGATAATAGACTTACAGGCTGGGCTGCAAACTCTAGTGAAGCTAGATACTTAGGTACAAGAATCGTAGCTATCAATAAAGATAAAAATTACGTTATCCAAAGATATGTAATAAACCCAGAAGCAAGACAAATTAGCGATTCTACAGCGATAATTCATAGAGAAAAACCAGAATATCCAAATATGGATTGGTATGACAATGAAGAATACAAAGTATTTACTATTGAACCAAAACAAGGTGGCAACACCAGTGGCAAAGTCACTGGATTTATCTCTGATTTAAGACTTGCGGACTTTAATGAAACAGATATAACTTCATCTGTAAGAAAATCAGTGGATGATTCTCATTATGGAGAAAAAAGGTTAAAACTAGACCTACCAGCTACTAATAAGCCAATAGTAATTGATGTCAAAATACCTTACCAAAGCATATACGGTGGAGTAGGTACAGGAATGGATTGGTACGAAGGCGGACAAACTTACTGGAAATCTGACTACTATGAAAGAGTGTCTGATATTCTAGAAAGTGACCCAACAACCAGAGAAGAAGGATCTATAGTAGGTTCTTACGTAGCAGAAGGATCACTTGATGTTACCAACGAGCCTAAAACTTATGGATTCAAGATTAAAAAGGTAAGAGAATTTGATAAAACTACACCAATCCAAGGTGCAGTATTTAAGCTAACTGGTCCTGACGATAGTCCAAATGAAAGATATATGACAACTGGCTCTGACGGTATGATTGCCTTTGATAACCTAAAACCAGGTGTATATAAATTAGAAGAATCACAACCTGCACCAGGCTATCAAAAGACAGACGAAACATGGACTGTAACTATTGCTAAAGACGGCAAGGCTTATATCAAATCAAACAAGACTAGTGAAGAAAGTACAAATAGAGTAGAAAAATCAAAAGAATTAGCTATAAATAGAGCAAGATATATCTTATTAGATAGACTTAATAAGTTTTCTGATACAGCAGATACAGGTCTAGAGATTGGACCAACTCTACCAGATACAAGAAATCCACTTGGAGCTAACACTAGTAAAATAGACTATGAAGTTTCAAATCTTAAAGATAATGAAAGATTTAGAAATCAAATAGATGTAACTTCAAGTGTAGAATATTTAGGCAATGATGAGTTTAGAGTCAGATATGATATGAAAAATATCACTGGCTCAACCCTATCTAACAAGAGATTCGAAGTAGCCTTCGATAACAATTCCACCTTTGTAGGTGGATCAACCCACACTTGGAAATGGAATACAGATGGAGAAAACGGTAATCCAAACAATCCAGAAAATGCCAGTAGATGGCATAGTGGCTATGATTCAAATCAAAAAATAATAGGGATAAGAAATAATGAGCTAACTATACCTGCTGGTGATACAGCTAGTATCACTTTTAAAGTTAAAGTTAAGTCAGACTTAGGAATAAATGATCCTGTAAATTTAGTCAAATATATTAGGTATGACGGTGCAAATATAACACCATATCCAAGAGTTAAGAAAGTTAAGCTTTATGGTATCAACTATGAGGCAGAAGGTGGAACAATCATAACAGAACCAATGGATTGGGCAACAAATGGACCACTTGTAGAGATAAAAGATGTAAGTCCTAAAGCAGGATATAGAAAAATATCTGGTCCAACTGTAACAAATAACACCACTGGTAGAAATATTAATATTAGAAATGACAATAAGTTCCCAATGCCAGCAAGTGATGTTACAATTTCTGCACAATTTGAAGCTAATACCTATACGGTGAAAAAGGGTAATATAGAAAATGGTTCAATGAGCCTACCAGCTAGTGCAAAAACTGACCAATTAGTTAATATAACTGATATTAGACCAAATGATGGTTATAAACTAGGTGAAATTACTGTAACAGATTCAAATGGTAAGCCTGTAGAAGTAAATAATAATACCTTTAAAATGCCAGCGGGTGATGTAACAGTTAATGCTACATTTGTAAGGAAAGCTTATAAAATAACTAAACAAAATCCTATCAATGGTACTTTCACAGTTCCAGAAACTGCAGAAGTAGGTTCTACTGTTACAATTTCTATAAAACCAAATGAAGGATACGAACCAGATACAATAAGTGTTAGGGGTGGTAATGGACCGATTCCGGTTAATGGAAATACTTTCACAATGCCAGCATCTGACGTTGTAGTTGATGTAACATTTAAGCCTATCCCACCAAAAGTATTTACTATAACAGTAGATCAAGCTACAAATGGTAGTGTAATTGCTAATAAGCAAAGTGCTAAGGAAAATGAAGAAGTTACTCTAACAGTAAAAGCAGATGAAGGATATGAACTCGATAAGCTTCTAGTAAATGGAAAACCTGTTGAAGTAACTAACGATACCCACACATTCAAGATGCCAAAAGGAAATGTAGTTATTTCTGCTACATTTAGGGAAAAACCTATCACTCCTCCAGAAGGATCAACCTTAATTCCAGATACTGGTTACAAGATTACCAACAAACAAACAGGTCTTGATCTTAAGATTATAAAAAGAGGTAGCGATGGTAGAATTCTTGAGAAGGCAGAATTTGAATTAGAAAAATACACTGATGGTACTTACGAAACTAAGGATGGTAACTTTACGAAAGTTCATGGTACATCAGATGCAAATGGTAATGTTAAGCTAGTAGATGATGATGGTAATCCAGTAAGCCTACCAGTTGGTTTCTATAGGTTAACAGAAACTAAGTCACCATCTGGATACAAGAAACCACAAGCTCCTTTTGATATAGAAGTGTACGAAGAAGCAGGTCAACTAAAGGCTAAATACAAGGGACCAGAACATACTTCTTATGACTATATACAAACTGATAAATCTTATGATAATACATCAGTTCAAACAGCAGATAATGGTATCAAGTATAAGTCTAAACTTGTAAGTATCAATACAGAATCTAAAACATATATTCAAAGAATATATATTGATACAAGAAGATATACTGGAAGAAGTGACAAGATTAATATTCAAATTAATCCAAAACACAAAAGAGAAGAAACTGACCGTGGGCCAGGTAATGCACCAACTATAGATGTAGAAGGTGTCAAAACTGCCTACAGATCAACCTACAAGATAACAGGTGCTCCAAATGATGATAGTTTTGCAGACAAAGTTCTAAACAATTATGACTTGTCTAAAAATGATGTAACTATGCTAAACACAGCAAGATGGAGACCATTTGATTGGGGATTTGATGAAGATATAATGAACCTCGATAAAGGTGGCGTATATTATATCGACGTTGAAGGTTTCTATGATGACGCAATTCTTACTGGAATTGATAGTAAACAAGGAAATATAAAGACTATTCCAGAAGAAGATTTGAAAAAACTTGAGCTTAACTTTGATTTCTACGATGGAGCGAGAGAGTTCCAACAAGCAGTCGGTAGAGATAATCGAGGAAATATAATATTTAAAAAAGTTGACAAAGGTTCTTACCAAGCTGGTAACTTAGCCCTTGGATTAACAAAATTTGAAAAATCACCAGATGGACAATTAGGTAAAACAGGTGGACGTATTTATCCTCCACTAAAAGAAAGTGAGAGAACAAGGGTACAAACAAGTATAGATCTTGAATCACTTTACTCATCCAAGTATTACACAAAAATTCCACAAAGTGGCATGAATGTAATAAACGAAGTAGAAAGATACAACGTAACCTTCTCTAAACACGGTCGTGACAATCCAAACGATAAGGTTGATAGTGAAAATGTAACAACAAACAGACTTGAAGGTGCAATATTCAAACTACAAAAGGAAATTGGTAATACCTACACCGATATACCAGGAGCATATGTAGGATCAGCCTTTAACGGATACTTTGGTTTTAGAAACTTAGAGCCAGGTCGTTATAGACTAATGGAAGTGAAAGCACCAGAAGGATATAAGCCAATCACTGATCCACTTCTATACTTCACAATCAAAACTGTAAAGACAAACACAGGGGAAGTAGTAGACCCAGAAAATGGAGATATAGTTGATATCAAAACTGTAAATGTTAGATTTGAAAGTGGTGGAACAACTTATAATCTATCTAACCTTGAAATGGTAGATCCAAAAGATTCTAATAATAAGATTAAAATTAGTGAAGTAGAATCAAAAGATATAAATATAGAAACAAGTAAAATAGTTAACCCTGATACAGGTGAAGAAGTTTTACTAAAAGATATGATAGTAGTAGGTAAGGAACAATTTGATGACAAAGGAAATTCATACTACAATGAATATCCAGTAAACCAAATCAAAATCGTCCCTGCATCTAGTGGTTATATCTCCCTAGAATATGACAATGCAAATGGTGTTTACCAATACGTTCCAGAAGACAAAACTTCTGCAAAAGATGGTAAACTTATAGACTTTGTAACAAGTGCAACTGCCAAGAACATGGGTAAAATCATAAACGAAAAACCAGGCGAAGGTGAAATGACAGTTAAAAAGGTCGACCAAAATGGTAATGAAATTAAGGCAAGCAATCTCTTAGCTGGTGCTAAGTTTAAATTAACTAACTTATCAAATGGTTCAATAACAACTAAAACTGTTGGCGAAGATGGTACTATACTTTTCGATAAATTGCCAATTGGTAACTACAGACTAGAAGAAATTGAATCACCAGATGGATATGTAAATACTAACCAAGTTTGGAACTTCACAGTAGGTGGAGAAGGCTTAGATCCATATGCAGGTCCTATCGCAAGAGATGGAAGAAATTTATCTGATAAGATTAAACTCAGTACTACAGATATGTATGTTCTAAATCCAGACAATAAGTCAAGAAAGAAGATAAACGAAATTCATCCTCACTTTGGTGAAAGTATGGAATTTGCCAACAAATATGAGGTTGATCCTAGTGTAAAGGTAAACCCAGGGGATTATTTCGTACTCAAGATGAGTGATGTAACAGACCTAAATGGAATCTTTGAAAGTGGAATCGAAAACTTAGACATCATTGCAGCTGGTATTGGTACTATAGCTAAGGCTGATTATGATAGGAAAAAGAGAACTATAACCTATACATTTACAGATTATGCAAAAACTTACTCTCTAGTAGAATTTTCAAACAAACTAACTTCCTTTATTGACCTATACAAGGTTAAACAAACAGACGGAAGGTTTAGTAATCAAAAAGTTGGATTCTATATTGGAAATGACACAAGTCAATTAAGGGATATGAAAGTTATCTATGACCTTGATTATGGTCATGAAGAAGATATCTATGGAAACAGGATCAACCTTGTTTCAAAGATTGTAAAATACAATCCAGAAACAGGTGAATTCCTTCATTACTATTATGTTAATAGACTAAAAGAAAATACAGCTGGTCCTGTTGAGTTAAGATATGTATCAGACCAAAATATAGAAAACTTCAATATGTCTGTAAGTTACTTATATAATAACTATGATGTTGCAGAAGATATGCCAGAATCATTTGGAGTAAATGAAAATAGTTCTAACCTATATCCTTTCGAGACTGTAAACTCTTTCCGTACTTTAGAAAAAGGATACTACGCAAGTGTTAACTTTAATAATGGAATATACAAGAATAATTCCTATATAATAAAGGTAACAGGAAGGGTAGCTGAAGAGGATAAGTCTGAGTATACAGCACACGGAACACTCCTTAAATTTAATACTAATTACTCACCAACCTACGCAGAAAGACATGATTCAGTCCGTCGATTTATAAATGAGGCAAGCGGTAGTGTTAAACCAGAAATAGTAGCAGTCAACTCAGAAAACAAAATATTGTTCAGGAAGGTTGACCAAGAAGGCAAGGCTCTAGCAAATGCTGAGTTTAAACTAAAATATAAACAAAAAGCTGTAGATGAATGGTCTTATGTCAAGGGTGAAAATAATGAGGATTTAGTAAAAACATCAGGCGAAGACGGTAAGTTTGAATTTACCAAACTAAAACCAGGCTTCTATGAGTTAGAAGAAGTATCCGCACCAAAAGGCTACAAGATTCTAACAAATCCTGTCTACGAGTTTGTAGTAAATAGTAACGGAAAGATAAAAACAAAAACTACAGATTCTGATGAAAATACTGGAGTAGAGGAAGAAGGACTTGTTCCAATTTATATAGAAAACAAGAAGGAACAAAAAATAAGCTTCAAGAAAGTTGACGCAGCTAATACAGATACTCCACTAAAAGGTGCTGAGTTTGAAATTTGGTATAAGAAGGACAAGGATGGAGAATACTCTAACGCACTTCTTAAACTATATGAAAAAACTACAGATGGAAAAGTTGAACGATTAGTTCTAAAAGAAGGAGAAACTCCTCCACAAGGATTTAACCCAGTAGATAAATTCACTACAGGTGCTGACGGTCTAGTAGACTTCACCTTCTACGAATCTGGATATTATGCCCTAAAGGAAATCAAAGCTCCTAGTGGATATATCAAACCTAAGGATTTCGTAAAAGAATTTGCGGCAATAGATGGCAAGGTAAAAGAGAAAACTAGAACTGAAACAACTATCAGTAAGATAGCAGGAACAACTAATGAAGTAGAATTTAAGTTCGATATAAATAAGGATAAGAATTCTATAACCTACTATCCAAGCGTTGCCTCTACCTTAACTATTAATAAAGATCCTAACTTAGAAGCACTTCTTAAGAGCGATAATTCTTCAATAATAAGCGCGGTAGTTGTTGGTGAAGATGGTAAAGAAAAAGATATAAGTGGTGTGATTTCTAAGAATTCAGCTAACTTTATCAAAATAGATCTTCATAGAGTAGTAGATATTCTATTAAACAATTCTATTGACGTGACTAATGCAAGCAAAGACCCTATCACAACAGATAAACCTATAACTATCAAGGTTAAAGCAAATCTTGCTGACAGCATGTTTGAAACTGGCAACCTAAAAGATGGAATTAAGCTAAGCCAAACTCTAAAACTAGCCAAGGCAGACTATGGCAAGGACTTGATAGAGAAAAGGACAATCACACTTTCATCTAAGGAAGATGGAACTATGATTGATTCTTATGAGGAAATTCCAGAAGGTAGCGATCCAATACAAATTGGAAACAACAAAACTGTTCTACCATTCACAGGCTCTGCTGGAGTTTGGATTGGATTTGCTATATTAGGTGTTATCCTAATGACCTTGGCAGGAATTTATCTTGCGATGAAGGGCAAAGAAAAGAAAACTATATAATAAAAGTTTTAAAGAAGGAAGGAAACTTCCTTCTTTTTTCATGCTTAGAAAAACATAGATAATATTTAACTAATTACTATACGAACTGTATGTAAAAATTATAACAAATTTTAGATTAATTGAAAATAAATATAAAAATTAAATCTTTCATATTTATAAACGTTGAAACTCTAGACTTTCTAAAAACAATCCAAAAAGAAGTTTTTAGATATATTGGTTTTTTGATAAATAAACCTAAAAACGCTGGTTTTTACTTGTAATAAATTTCCGTATAGGTTAAAATTATATTAAGAAAGTGTACTAAGTATATTAATTTAACTTAGGCTCTTGAATCGGTTATGCACATAAAACAAGTGCATATATATCAATTAAATCTCATATAAATAGATAAAAGACAAATGTGGAGGAGATTATGAAAAGGAGATTGAAAGACTTTACAGTCAAGTTATTTTCTCTAATCCTTGCTATTACAATGTGTATACCTACTAATGTATACGCCCTAGCAGATGATAGCGAAGAGGAAATGCCTACTATAATGAGGCTAGACGAAGATAGCGAATCAGGCCAGACAGAAGAAACTAGCGACTCGGAGGATATACCTACCATAAGCGAAGAAGATAGGAACAATTACGATATTTCCTACGATGCTAAGCTTAGCGACAGTTTTGATTCTATTATTTATACTATAAAGGTATCTAAGAAAGAAGAATCAATCCACGATCCAGAAAAGACTATGACACTTGCCCTAGCAACTAACAAAAACCAAAGCCTAACAGACCTACATATTGACGAAGTTAGAGACCTAGAAGAAGGCGAAGTAGATTATTCTGTAGATAAAGAAGAAGAGGGCAACCTACATACCTGTGCAATCACAACACCTACTGCGAAAAAGGGCGTAGAATATACAATCAAAGCTCCAATAGCTAAGGATGCGATTGATACAGAAAAATTATACTCCCTAGATATGTCGGTAGATATAGGCGATGTTAATATTGACCTTAAGAGAATTTCTTACAAATTCATGGAAGAAGCTAGTGAGGACAATCCGGAAGAAGTGCGCCTTGTTTTAACTAATATCAAGGAAGTTGATGATGCCTTCCAAAAGATAGCCTACAACAAAAGCGATGAAGAAGATAAGGCTGACACTCTTGTCTATACTGATTATCTAATATCAAAAGATAAACAAGATGAGGCATCTATTAGCGAGAGGAAAAACGAGGTAAGCTACAAGCTTATCCTTGATGAAAACCAAGACCCAAGTACAGCAAAGATTGCCCTTGATTACTTTAAGGCAAATGACAAGGGTTTTGTTTTACAAAAAGAATTCTCTACAGAAATCGCCTACCAAGAAGATCTTACTCTTGACGTGCCAGCAGGTTATTTATTGAAACTAACCTACACCAACCAAGCTGACAAGACAAAAACTAAGGTAGAAAACTACTCTGTAAACAATAGACAGGTCAAAAATCCTCGCTTTGTAAAAGAAGAAGAAAAGAAGGAGGATGAAGAAGAAGACCCTGCCCCAGCAGAGAAAGAAGAACCTTCCAAGAAGGAAGAAAAAGCTAAAGAGCCAACCAACTTAGAAAAGGCTGATGCAGAACTAAAGAAGGCTCTAGCTGATCCTAAAAACACAATTACAGAAATCCAAGCTCTCCTAGATACATTTGAGAAAAAATACAACCTATCACAAGCTGACCAAGAAAAGCTAATGACAGATAACGATGCTGCCATCAAGGCTCTTGTAGAGAAGGATAGGAAAGAAAACACTAGACTTAACAATCTAAGACAAGAACCTGCGAGAGCACCATCAAATGATTTTTCTAATAAACTTTTCCACCTAAATCTTGATATGAATGTAAAAGCATCTCCAACAAATCCAATCCCAGCTGGTTGGTATTTCGATGTTCAACTTGGATCATATCTAAAAGAAGATATAGGTCAACAACTAAAAGACCTAACAGATGAAAATGGAAGATTTGTTGCTTATGCTACTTACAACAAAGAAAGTCATACTATCAGATATAAATTTATAAGAGATATTACAAGTGAAACAACTCTTACTGTTGACCAATATTTAGGATTTGACACAACAAATATAGGAAATAAAGAAAGCATTGATATCAATATCAAGGTTGCACCAAAAAACAACCCTGTTCAATCAATGGATACTATAACTGTAAAGAAAGATGCACCTTCTCCAGTAGAATCTTCTTATAAAGTAGAAGAACAAGGGCCAACAACAGAAATAACCTACCCTTACCAACTTTCATATGAAACAAAACCTAGCCTTGTAAAAGATTCCAAAGACAATGAAATAAATAACGGAGCAGATTTAAACGGGGCTTATGTAGAATGGAATATAGAAGTTGATACATCAACTATTAATAGTAAATCTGATCTTGAATATAATAAGCTTAACCTAACTGTATTTGGATCAAATAAACAAGGACTTAAAAACTTTAAATTTAAGGCTGCTACAGATGAAGCTGACTTAGACAAAGATGGCGGATATAGATCATCAGCAGATACTAAAGAACTTTTATTCCAAAACTCACTTATAGACAAAAAAGATATTGGAGATAAGCTCTACATTAGAGTAAAGGGATATATTGATCCTAACCATCCACACCCAGAATATTCTATAGGATTTAGGATAAATCCAGACAACAACTATGTTACAAACATGTTAAAGGATATCCAAGATAAGTTTAACAGCCTTCCTACTCCACTAAAATGGCTTGAGGGAGTGGGAAGATGCTAAAAGATTTGCAGATATTCCATTTAACTTAGTAGAAACTATGATTCCTGCAAGAGTGAACCTAAGAGATAACTTTACAAATGAAGGATTCTATTATGATCATTCAAGAACTGTAGTTGCAACTGTAGAATCTAATACAAGAGTAGACTGGCATGCACTCGATTTACTTAGAATCGACGAAACAGAAGACCCTGCTCTTTCAAATCCAGAATTCTTGCTAAACGGATCAAACGAGAAAAATCCAGAAAGAATAAACAAAGTTTACTATGTGCCACTTCAAACAGGATCTTACAGAAGAACAACTAATATAAATGATGTACTTACAGATGAAGACAAGTTCTATCCAGGAACTATAGTAGCTTATGAGTACGTTAATCAAGAAGGTAACGCAGATGATGTCTACAACCTTATAGCAAATATCAAGGAGAAAAAAGTAGATAATTTTGATCCTTCATATAATGCGGCTACTGAAGGTGGACTATTAAACTTATTTATAGAAAGAGTTTCAAATAGCTCACTAAAGGATAACTATGTTGCCTATATTGAACACCCATACAGTATAATGCGTATCAATAAGAACTTCGATATGGTTCAATGTTTCAACTCTGGTATCCAAGATCCAACCTATAAGGGAAGTAAAGGAATCTTCCTTGATATACACGAAGATGTATCAGGTGATTATCTAATATCAAGACTTAATGAGTCAATTGGAAAACCAACTAATAAACACAGGTTGGTAGATATATTAAATGGAAAGCCATATGACGGCGTAAACTTTAACCCAACGGGTAAAGCTCAAGGCGAAGCCATGGAAGATTTGATGAAGAGAGTCTACTTCTATGGTGAAGAAGTTAAAAAACAATACGCTAATAACGACTATGGTGAAAATATCCAAAAAGAAGAAATGCATAGGATGATAGAAACATCCATGTACCAAAGGGTAGTTCACCACCTAACTGACGGCAAGAGCTTGGGAGAAGATTATTTCACAGCTCCTTCAGATTACAACATAAAAGAATGGAAAGTTCCTTATACTCTAACAGGTAAAAGAGAAACTTATCCAAAACAAGGCTATGAAGATCAATATACAGGTAATGGCACTCAAGAAGATCGTTACCTAACTAATCCAGATAAATTAAGAAAATTAAAAGATAATGAAAAACAAATAGCAGATTGGCCATCAGTTCAAGGAACTGAATATAGCATGGCTGAGAAATTGTGGGAGAAGGTAAAGGAATCTTATGGAGCAAACTCAAATTGGACCAAGGCTAAAGCTGATTCTGTTCAATTAGTATTCTACAGCCACACCGAATCAAAAAAATACCAAGAGCTAATCACAGGTCGTGTAACAGAACCAATCCAAATCGACAAATACGACGAATCTGGAAATAAAAAACTAGAAAACGCAGAATTTTCTTTCTACAATATCTACACAGGTGAAGAAGTAAAATGGACATCATCAAAAGATGATAAAGAGCACAAACTTTACCTAAAACCTGGTACTTACAGAGTAAGAGAAACAAAAGCTCCAACAGGCTATCAAAAACTAAAAGACTTCACTATAGAAGTTTCAAGAGAAGAAGTAAATGGAGATAAGGGTCCTTATGACTTTGTTAAACTTCCAGAAATTCATGTAAATGATGGATACAAAACAAAAATAAGCCTAGATGATGTACCAGTTTCTGCCACAGGCAAGAAAATGGTAGAAATTGATGAAAATAACAATATAAAAGTTAAAGTTATCAACATCCAAGACAATCTAGGGAAGATAAGATTTACAAAGAAAAATAAATACACCAAGCTAAATGGTGCAGAATTTACTCTAAGAAGAATAAAAGCTGATACACTTGAAGCAGCAAGAGCACAAGTTGATAAGCCAACTTATGACGAGAAAGCTTACAAACAAGTATCAACTGGTTCATATGGAAATTTCCAATTTGATCAAATTCCAACTGGCTTTTATGTATTAGAAGAAACAAAAACACCTGCTGGCTACAAAAAGGTAGATAACAAACTTATAGTAGCTACACCTGGAACAGACGCTCAAGGAAAAGCTATTATAGATGTCAAATTTGATGATGAAAAAGTCTATCAAAATGATGAAGCAGTTATCGTAAACGAGCCAAAAGATACAGAAATTAAATTTAGAAAAATTAGAAAAGAATATCTAAAGGATAAGAATATTGAACATTTAGGTCTTGCCAATGCTAAGTTCAGACTAGAGTCAATCTGGACTATAGACGGTAGTACCTACTCTAAAGAAGTATTCTCAAATCAACCAGAAAAAAGTGAAGGTGACAAAAAAGTCGACGATGAAAACCTAGTAGGTGGAGGATATTTCTCATTTAAAAACATTCCAATAGGAGAATATAAACTCATAGAGTTACAATCTCCAAGCGGCTATCAAAAAACAGACCTTGCTTATTGGAAACTTGTAGTAAAAGAAAATAAAGAAGAAGGTCATGTTGGTGAAGTAATCTATGAACTATATGAAGTTCCAAAAAATACCGATCCAAATAGCCCTAACCTAACAAAAGTTGATCTTGACCAAGTTCTCTACAATGGAGATAGAATCCCAGCCTTCCAAATTGGAAATGAGCCTAGAAAAAAAGATACTGAGTTTATCAAAAAACTAGGTGTAATCAAAAGAGAGGAAGATGGAAGCATTGTAAAAGGTGAAGACGGAAAGCCAGTTATAGATAAAACTGTCTATGACAGAACAAAACTTGATGGAAAAGATGGTAATCCAGTAAGCTTTAACCTATACAAGGCAGACTATTACGGAGCTATCTTAAAGGATAAAGACGGTAATCCTATCTTAGCTCAAGAAAATATCACCCAACAAGCTGATGGCAAGTTCCACCTAAAAGGACTAGAGTTTGGTGGCTACTATGTACTTAGAGAAATGAATCCACCAGCTGGCTATACAAATGCCAATGACATCTTACTAAAAGTCGAAGCAGAAGCCATTGCCAGTGAAGGTGAAATGAGAATAACTGTTAGAGACCCTAACACAAACACCGAATTTGGCGACCATGCAGTATTTGAAGGTGTAGTTGACTTTAAAGAAGGCGAACGACTGGGAGGATTTTCAATCAAGAAAACAGGTAGAGCCATCGACTATTACGACAAGGATGGAAACTTAGTCAAAGTAGACGAGAACAATCCAATAGACGTAGGATTAAGACGTGCATACTTTAGACTATATACTACCGATAGTAACTTTGAAATAATAAAAGAAGGAAACTTCGCTAAGGAATACATCCAAAAAGTAACTCCTGGTGAACCAATAATAAGATACGAGAAAAAACCTGACGGTTCATTTAAATTAGACAAAAATGGTAACAAGATAAGAATTGGTGTTGACCCATCAAGCCTACCAAAGAATCAAGGTATTGTTACATTTGATAACTTAACACCAGGCTACTATCTATTAGAAGAATACAGAGGACCAGCAGGTTACGAAAAAACTACCGACAAATGGTATGTTAGAGTTTTAGATAATGGAAGAGTAATCAGATCATCTGATAAGAACGATCCTGCCTTTACAGATACTTCCTTCAGATCAAGAAGACTAGTAGAAGTAAACAATCTAAACGTTGGAGATGTTTCAGCTGAAAGCCTAAGAAACAATATCCTAAAAGCACCAAAACCAGTTCCAGCTGACCCTAGGTTAAAAGAAGAAACCTACACAATACCAAGTGATGATGCAACAATCACATTAAATGCTGGTAAGGTTGATACAAGCACAGGTAGTAGAGATATTAATATTTCTATTAAACCAACAGGTCCAGTTTCAACTCTACAAGGAGAAAAAATCCACGCAGTATTTATGGTTGATAGACTAAAAGACCAAAGTGGTGGCAACTTAGATAAAAATATCAACTATTATATAACTCAGCTTGTAGATAGGGCAAAAGCCAATGGATCACAAATTGATTTAACTATCATGCAGTTTGATAATGGTCAAAATAACAATAGATTGTCAGATATTGTAACAAAAGATTCAGACACTATAAGTACAACAACTAAGAAATTTACTCAAGTTAACTTAGATGGAACAGAAGGTAGTGAAGTAAGCTTTAGAGATTACTTAGAAGCTGGAAAAGTTGATCCAAGGAAAACTAATAACCTGAAAGATCCTAGTGCTAGCTTAAAGGATAAATTTAACAACAACAAATTTAAAAAAGACTTTTTAACTAAAGAAGGATACAATAATAAGTATTTATTTGTTATAAATACACACAGAACTCCAACTAAAAGTTCAGCTGATAATTACAAAAATGTCATAGATCAATTTAAGAATAATGGATTTAATATCAAATTTACTCACATAGTAGGTGCAAGTGATTTGGTAGGTAAAACAAAAACCTATGTTGAATTAATGCAAGAAGCTTATGGAAATGACTTTGAACATTACCTTGGTGGTAAAGAATTAGGTAGTACTGGAAATAGTATGTTAGGTCTAGGTATCTTCCAACCATTAGCTGATTATAAATCACCAATAAAAGATACAACAATAAATCTAAACTTGGCTAATTCTATCAAGCTTAATGGAAATATGACTGAAACTATTGATGGAAATCAAAGTTCCGTAAGTCTAGATAATAGATCTTATACAAAGACTTTCTCACTTCCAAAGGCTGATTCAGAATATAAGCTTTCATATAAGATTTATGTAGATGAAAATGCAAAAGATTCTCACGATCAAATCCTTAAGATCAATGATTTGATTAACTTTAAGGCGAATACTACAGCAACAGAAACTAGCCTAGATCCAGATAATAAACTTGTAACTTATAGGCAAAAAGAAGAAGACACACCACAACCACCAGACCCAGAAGAACCTAGTGGCGATGTAGGTCTAAATGTCAAGTTTGTTTATTCAAATTCAAAGGATGGACAAATTGACAATACTATCCCTACTAGTCCAAAATATCCTGGTAGGATTAACCTACAAGTAGAAGAAAATGGAGCATATAGAACTATAAAAGAAGTTGACGCTTTATATTCTGGAAATCTTGATTTAGCAGATATTGAATCAAGCAAAAATTATAGATTAGTTTATAATAGAGATAGTAAAAAAGCTGAAGATTGGTCTTTACCAGTAACTTCAATTTACAACATTGATAGCAAAAACATTGATAAAGATACCAAAACTATTAACCTAACCATCCAAAATGGTAACACAATGGAAATCTTCAATATCGACGAAACTGGATTTAGAATTCCACTAAGAGTTACCAAAGTCAATGAAAACAAAGGATTGTTGACAGGTTCAAGATTTAAAGCTCGTAAGCTAGTCAATGGAGAGCCAACTCCAATCTATGAAGATGGAAAACCAACTGGTGAATCAGAATATCCAAAATATCACGCTGAAGAGTTTGATGCTACATCAGAAGCTACAGGTCTACCTGGAGATAACTACTTTAGAGAATTAACTCCTGGTATATATGAATTGTGGGAAGTTCAACCACCAAACGGTTCTTTCAGACTTCCAACAGATAAAAATGGAAACCCTGTAAAATGGTACTTCAAGGTAAAAGTTAACGAAGGCAAGAAACCATCAGATGATGACTACATGGATATCGAATTTAACTTTGAATATACATTTAAGGGTAAAAATGATAGTTCTTGGAATGATAAAGTTCCAGAATCAGATAGAAAAGCACTAGAAGGTAAAACTATCCACGGTCTAGAACGTACAGTAGATGGCAAGAAAGTTTTCGATCCATATACAGAAGTAGTACCAGATGACCACAGGTCAGACCCAGCCAGACCAGATGCTCCATACAAGGGCATAAACGACGTTTGGGTTACAAACTACATGACAACAACAGAACTTAAATTTATGAAAAAAGACGCCGAAACCCAAAAGAACTTGGAAAACGCAGTCTTTACTCTAAAGAAAGCCCTAGTTGATAAAGATGGAAATGTAGAATTTGATGCAAATGGCAAGGCTAAAGTTGACCCTCAAACAGGAGTAGAAGAAGCTAAAAAGGTAAAACCAGAACCATATAACAAAGAAAAAGGCTACGCAGAGGCTACTGCAAGCAAGGTATCCGGAGTTCAATTTACAAATATTGAAGCTGGAACATATATCCTAGAAGAAACTAAACCTGCAGATGGTTACAAGCTAAATGATGATAGCTTTATAACTATCAAATTCACACCAGGTGAAGACGGTTCTTGGACTCAAGAAGTCAAAGGATATAAGAAAGAAAATGGAAGATATCAAGAAATTCCTAATGCAGATACTTCACTATTTGTAAAATCTGAAAAAGGCGATTTAGAAAGTGTAGCAAACACTCAACTAAATATTGATCTTAACTTTACAAAGATGAATGCTTCTACCAATACAAAATTAAATGGTACAGGCTTTAGGGTAGTTGAAGTTGATAAAAATGGCAAGAGAATTACAAATGGTTACGACAGAGAAATAGCTGGATTTGGTAGTGCAAGTTATAACTTTAGAGATTTAACTGTAGGTCGTTATAGACTTGAAGAAACTACAACAATCGAAGGCTTTGCAAAACCAGAACCATGGTATTTTAAGGTAGTCCAAGATCCTGATAGCTTGAAACTAAAGATAGAATTTGAAAATAAAGATAATTCTATTGAATACAAGACAGATGATCAAGGAAATCTTCAAGATGTTCAAGTAAACAACTATCCAAAGATTCCACTAACTTTCAAAAAAGTAACAGGTGAAAATAAACCACTAAAAGATGCTTACTTTGTACTTAAAAAAGTAAGAGAATCAATGGATGAATCTAGCATGAGCTTTGATTATTATGCAAATGGTAGTCTCAAAAATCTAGTCAAAGATGGCAAGACCTATTCTTACCTAGAAAATGGTGAGCTAGATACAATTGATGAAGAAAAAGTAACTGGCGAAGCAAGATATGATTCTGTATCTGGAGCTACAAAGAAATACTATAAGTCAAATGTCAGATCTCAAGAAAACGGTGAAGTTAACTTCAGAGATTTGGACGAAGGTATCTACGAATTAATAGAAACCGACATCCCTGACGGCTACGAAGACGCAACCCAACAAATCAGATGGATTGTAGAAATTAAAAAAGGTGAAAATGGTCTAGAAGTTATTTACAATAAGGAAACTGAAGATACTTATTATAAAACTTACGATACAGAGTATTACAAGACCTATACAGCAAATAATTTCAAAAATATAAATAACTTTGAAAAACTTGATGGTGATTCTAACTTCGATTACAAATTAACCAACAAGAAAAACACAATTGATTTGCGATGGAAGAAATACAGCGGAAAGGATACAACTAATCTAATCAAAAAATACACAAGATTTGATTTGATTAAGGTCATCCCAGATCCAGACGATCCAAAGGCTGACCCTATGGATGAAAATATAGCTACAAGTGGCGTATCCTATGGCGGAACTAGAAATATAGCTGCAAGTACGAACGGTATATTTGAAGTAAAAGACTTATCCAAAGGTATTTATGTCCTATACGAAACTCAAGCCCCAGAAGGCTATGAGCTAATGGATAGACAGATAGTTATCAAAGTCTACGAAGATGAAAAAGATAACTACACACTAAAGAAGAAATTCTTTGAGATGAAAAAGGATGAAAATGGTAATAATACTTTAGTAGAGGTAGATAATTTTGAATATATCTTCACTCAAACTAATCGAAAAACTCAACAAGAAGAACCATTCATCCAAGACGGATACTTCTTCGTAAATAACCGAGAAAAAACATCATTTATCCTTTCTAAAGGATTTATGACAAAAGTTGATGGTAAGAGTACATTTAACCACATCGACAAGGGAGAATTGCAACTATCATTATACAAAGATCCAACAGATAATAAAAATACTGACACTAATATTTATAGTCACACTATAAACTTAGGTAAAGATCAGTATTACAAATTCCCACTAGGAAATATTCAGTATAATGTAAGATACCTCTTAGAAGAAACCAAAGCCCCAGCAGGCTACGCAAAATCTAAGAATAAATACAAGATAGAATTTAGAAAAGTCGGCACAACAGTTGCCCCATACCTAGTAGGAATAGTAAAACCTGACGGAAAAGATTTAAAAGATAAGGATGGAAAACTAATCACTGATACTGGGTTAAAGATTCCAACTGGTGGTCTAAAGATAGAGCTAACAGGAACACTTGCTGACCCATCATCAAGCTTCAAGATTGTAAACAACAAGACAGAAGTTGAATTTACAAAAGTTGGTAAAGATACTGTAAAAGAAGGAGACAAACTAGTAGATAAAGAAACTAATCTTAAAGATGTCAAATTCTACCTAGAAAAACAAGACCAAGATAGAAACTACTATCCAGTAACAAGCAACTTAGAATTTATCAAAAAAGATGAAAAAAGATACTATATCGAAAAAGCTAATGGCGAGAAAGATTATGGCAATGTCCTAAATCCAGTAAGCATAGAAAAGAGTGCTTACACCTTCACATCAGATGCTAATGGTAAATTCAAGATTGAAAATCTAAACGATGGTTTCTACCAACTAATAGAACCAAATGCTCCAAAAGATGAAAATGGCGAAGAATACATGAAAGTCCAAGGAGCAGTCAAGAAATTTAGAATTCTTGAAGGTGAAGTTTATATCGAAGATGACAAATCTGAGAAAAAACTAAATAATGCCACAGATGTTGAAAAAGAAAAACTTACCAAGATTACAAACGTAAAACCTGGTAAGGGAGAATTTGAATTAAACAAAACTGATGAAGATGGAGAAAGTCTCGATGGTGTAACTTTTGAGCTTTACGATTCTGAAGGAAAGGTTATTAGAACTGAAACAACAAAAGATGGTGGAAAGATTAATTTCACAGGTCTACCTTTCGGTTCATATTGGATCAAAGAAACAAAGACCAAAGACGGCTATGTAGTCGATAGGAAAATCAGACGAGTTCTACTAGGAAAAGATTGGAATGTACCAGAAAATCCAACAAATCCAAAAGATGTAACCAAAGATGTATTATTTGAAGATGACCTACCTGAACTTAAATCTATAGGAGGAGAATCTTCAAGCAGACAAACAGTTTATCCTAACCAACAAGAGGCAATGCTTGCCTACTTCAAATTCAATTTAAGAGAAGGAGTAGAAGTAAAACCGGGAGATACTTTCACCCTTGATTTCTCAGACAATGTTGACCTCTACGGTATATTTGTAGATAACAACGGTGGCGGAAAAGTTGAAGATGACAACTACTTTAACATAATTTCTGACGCAGGTCTTGTTGCAAAGGCACACGTTAATGATAATAAACATTCAATAACCTATACCTTTACTGAATATATTGATAACTACAAACTTGGCACTATGAAACTAAGTGCACAGTTGTATGTAAATAGGTACAAAGTTCCTAATTCACAAGAAATCACAGTTACAGCAAAAGCTGGAAATACCTACAGCGATAAAATAAAGGTAGATTACAGAGGAAATACTCCAGGACAAAGTCATGAAGGCTACCAAGATCCTAGGGTAGATGTTTCATCATATATGTTAAGGTTAAACCCAGAAACCAATACATTTACAACAATAGTATATGTAAACCAATGGAACAAGGCGACCTTCAACAAATATTTGACATTTTCAACAGATAAAGATGTAGAAATCACATCAATGAAAAAATACATCAAATTAGGTTACGGTAGTCACACTGATAAGTATTACGATGGTGATTTGCCAGATTCTTATGGAGTAGATTTGTCAGATACATCTAAATATAAATATGATGGTGACACTTTTGATAAATTAAACAACAGAAAATATAGGATGTTTATAGGAGCGAAAAATCCTAATACAGAATATTATGCTAACGCTTATGTTGTAGAAATCAAAGGAAGAATCACTGAGAAAGATGCTAAAAGCTTAAGAACTAATTCTTACCTATATGCTAATAAAATAGGTAATAATTGGTGGGCAAGCTACGACAATCCGTTTAGAGAGTATGACAACACATACACATATGGTTATTGGACAAATAAATATTGGGAGATAGGAAATTTCGAAACTTGGTCTCAATTCTACAAGCCAGAAGCATCAAGTGAAGGAAGCCTATTATATAACTTCATCAACTACAAAAACAGAATTGAATACACTAAAATCAATTCTGGAATAAGAGGTGAAGCTGTTGACAAGAAAGAAGAAGCTCAAAATGCTGAGGGCAATCAAGCAAGTGGAAAACCAGTTGGCTCTTCAAATGGAATTGGAAGTCCGCTAGCGAAAGCTACATTCGAACTTAGAAAGAAACCTACAATAGGTGCTGCTACAAAAGTAGAAGGATCAGAAGTAACATCAGATAAAAATGGTAAGTTTTTCTGGGAAAAATTAGCACCAGGCAAATATGAAGTTTGGGAAACAAAAGCTCCAGAAGGATTCAAAACACCAGATGAGGCAGTTTCAGAATTTGAAGTTGATAAAAATGGAAACATTATAAATATCAAAGATGGAAAACTAACCATAGAAAACTTCAAGAATGCTCAGATTAGAATCAAGAAAACTGACGAAAAAGGTAATTACTTGGATGGAGCAAAGTTCTTGCTAACACAAACAAGTGGATCAATAGAATATGAAGCAAATTACGGTAAGAAAGATGAAACTGATAACACACTAGTATTCGATGACCTACCAGTAGGAACTTATAAACTAGAAGAAAAACAAGCTCCAACAGGCTACAAGAAATCAGACCAAATTTGGCAGATTGAAGTAACCAAAGACGGCGAAGTAAAATGGCTAAACTCTTTCGATGATACAAATGATCAAATGAAAGCTACCCAAAACCTCACTTATCGAGGAGATAAAACAACTCACCTTGATATAGAAGTTATTGGTATAGATAAAGTTAACAAAACAAAAAGGTCAATAATAACAGTAAAAGCCAAACCAAGTGAACTAAAAAATAAGAGGATATTAGTTGAAAATGGCTCTGCTATCTCTCAACTAAACACCAAAGTTAGACTAGTAGTAAGTGACGATGGAAAGGCTATAAGTGATCCAGATGCCACAAGCTACAAGCTAGAAAGAACAAGTGGTTTCTCAATGGCTCTAACCATAAATCCTCAATTAGGAAATGATGCTGGTACAGCTGATGAGAAAGAAAGATACTACAAATTCATTGTAGACCTACCATATTCTCAAAAAACTGAAGCTATGCCAAAAGTAAAATACCAAGCACTTAATGAAAATGGCGAATTTACCGATGTAGAAACCATAAGAAAAACTTTGACAGCTATATCTTATGATAATATCACTGCTAATAAAGTACCTATGCCAGACGCAGGTAAATACCTAGCCCGTGATATCAACCTATTAACAACAGAAATAGGAAACAAGAAGCTAGTTAACCTATATTATAGAAAGGTAGACTACGCCGATAAGACTAAAGGACTAGAAGGAGCTGTATTTGAACTACAAAATAAAGATGGTACATCTCTAGATCCTAAACGTACTGCAACATCAGACAAAGATGGTTACTTCGAGTTTAAAGACATACCAGACGGTGAATACAAGATAACTGAAATAAAAGCACCGGATGGATATGCTCTTACAAAGAGAACTATAGAACAAGCATTTATCGTAGAAAATGACAAAGTTAGACGTAACAAAGTTACATTTACAAATACAAGTAAAGATAAGAGTAAACTAGTAATCAACCAAAAGGCTCTCTACCCACAAACAGGTGGACCAGGTACATGGCAAGGATTCACAATCATAGGAGCAATCCTAATGTCACTAGCTGCGATATATCTTGCCCTAAAGAAAAAACAACAACTAAACCAAGCTAACCCAACAAAATAACCCTCCATCACGGAGGGCTAGGGTCTAGCCAAACCCCGTCATTCCGAGCGAGCGAATGAAATGAGCGACGAGGAATCTCCAGTATGTACCACGGAGAAAAGGTAGAAATAAAAACCTACCCTAACCTAGTAATTCCAAATGGGCGTGGAAAATAAAATTCAAACGAGAACATTGCCCCAGCTCTGTCATTCCGAGCGAGGGAGGAACGACCGACGAGGAATCTCGAGTAACTACCGTGAGAAACAAACCAGCAATACGTCATTCCGACAGAGAACCCAGAGGGTTCGAGGAGGAATCTCCAGTATGTACCACGGAGAAAAGTAGAAATAAAAACAACCTCAACCCCGCCATTCCAAATGGGCGTAGAAAATAAAACTCAAAAGAGAAAAAATCCACTCATAGCTCTGTCATTCCGACAGAGCGAATGAAATGAGCGACGAGGAATCTCCAGTATGTACCACGAGATTAAACCAAGAACAAAAAACTTTTTAGGGAAATTTACATTTTTAGCAAAATAACCAATATACCTAAAAAATATCCCAGAAAAGTAACAAAAAAACGTACACAAAACAAAATATCTGATATAATATAGATATATAGTATGCAAACCATATAATATAAACATTAGAAATTAAATATCACAGGACAAAACAAATCCAACAGATATTTAATCTCAAAGACCAAGTCCATAGGACAATGAAATTGTATGTAAGCCCTGCCTGAGGGCAGGGATTATATAAAAAGAATGAATTCTCATTCACTTATCCAATCCGGTTGATAGTTGGACAAGTAGGGGAGCCTTACATAGAAGGTTATATCAACAAAATTGAAAAATAAAAAAAAGGAGAGGATTATGAAAAACAAATTATTTTCAATTTTCACAGCACTAGCAATGGTCCTAGGAATCCTAGTATCCCCATTCACAAGTGCTCATGCGGCTGATGAAGTTACAAATTCAGTAACACTTCATAAGATGTTAATTGACAAAGATAATCTAGATCAGTTTCCAAAAGAAGCTGGACAAGAAGGATTAGATAAGTCAATTTATGATGGTAATGCTCTAAAAAATGGATACTTCGGAGCAAATGCGAAAGACATAGGCGGAGTATACTTTGCATGGGCAAAGAAAGACACTGACGGCGAATACTACTGGGCAGACAAAGATGGTAATATCATTGGAGAGAAAAAAGAAGAAGCAGATACCAGAGTAAAAGCTGAAAAAGGCAAATATAAAGATATGCCAGAAAACACCTACGGTGGTCTTACAGAAGATAATAACGGTTTTAAATTTAATACTGCAAAATTTTCAGGAACCTACAAAATTTTTGAAATCGAATCAAAATCAACATATGTAGGTGAAAATAATGACTCAACACTAACAGGATCAAAAGCAGTTCCAGTAGAAATTACACTTCCACTAGTAAACGAAAAGGGTGTAATTGCAGATGCACACGTTTATCCAAAAAATACAGAAGATAAACCAACCACAAACAAAGACTTCTCTAACAAATTTGATCAAACAACTCCAAATGGAAGAGATTACAATACAGATGAAACAGAAGTCCAAGGGAATCCAGAAATATCAGAAAAAGAAAAGAAAGAAGCTTGGGAACCAAAAAACGTTGGTGACAAAGTGGATTACACAGTTAAAACAACAATTCCAGCAAATGCTAGATATGCAACAGCATACTGGAACGACGAAATGACTGATGGTCTTACACTTGACATAAATTCTGTTAAGCTTGCTTATACAGGTAATGATAATGTTACATTAACAATAGATCAAGACTATACTATAAAACCAACATCAAATGGCGGGAAACAAGGTTTCGAACTTGAATTTACTCCTACTGGTCTAGAAAAAATCAACAACAAGCCTAATGAAGGTACAATTACAATAACATACTCAGCAACACTAAACGAAAATGCAGTAGTAGCAGTACCTGAATCAAACGACGTTAACTTCTTCTATGGTAATAACCCAAGAAAAGGTAACACACCAAAACCAAACTATCCAGATGAAAATGGTAATTTAAAAGTTACAAAAACATGGGACGACGGAGTATGGGCAGAAGGCGAAAGTGCTACATTTAGACTTGTAGATGCTCAAACTGGTAAAATGGTTACAGCTGATGATCTAGTTCAAGGTAACGCTACAAAAGAAGATTTTGAAGCATACAAGAAAGAATTTAAATCTGAACAAAAAATTGGATACAACCAAGAAGATAAAACAGCAACATGGAAATACCTAGACAAAAACAAACAATATAAAGCAGTCGAAATTGACATGACAGCTGGTACAGAATCTTCATATGAAGTAAATAATAAAGGTGAGATTGTTGTTGTAAACCACAAAACAAACAACCCAGCACCAATCAACCCAACTGAACCAAAAGTTGTAACATACGGTGCAAAATTCGTAAAAACAAATGCTGATGGAACAGAAAGACTAGCTGATGCTGAATTTGCAGTTAAAAACTCAGAAGGTAAATTCCTAACAGGAACAGCAGCAGACCGTACAGCATATCAAGCAGCTCAAGATGCTTACCTTGCTAAAATTGAAGAATATAACGGCAAAAAAGCAGAAGAACAAACAGATGAATTAAAAGCAGAAATCAAAAAGCTTGAAGAAGCAAGAGACAAAGCTTGGAATGCAACACTAAAAGATATGACTCAATGGGGAGATAAAGATAATGCAATCAAATTAAAATCTAACAAACAAGGTCAATTTGAAATTGCTGGTTTAGCTCCTGGAAAATACACCTTAGTGGAAACAAAAGCTCCAGAAGGATACGTAAACGCAGAAAAAGCAACTCTTGAATTTGAATTTGAAGTTACAAAAGATGGTCAAAAATTAAAAAATATTGACTTTGGCGTAAAAGATGATAAAGAAGCTGACAATGCTCAACAAGTTATCAACAAGAAAGTAACAATCCCACAAACAGGTGGTATCGGATCACTAATCTTTGTAGTAGCAGGTCTTGCAATCATGACATTCGCATACACAGCCTACAAAAAAAGCCAATACCAAGAAGCTTAATTGATAATTAAGTAAATAAATAAAACAAAAAGGGCCTCAGGCCCTTTTCGTTTATAAATAATTACTTAATGGAATATTGTAAGAAAGTAGGATGGATTTAAAAATGAAACTAGATATAACTATAGGGATTGTAACTTTTATAAGGAAATTACATAATGATAGAAAAAACAAAGAATATAATTTAACAAAAAGATAAGAAAAATCTTGAATTTTGTAATACAATATTAATGGTTTTTAATCTTAATAGTATTAGAACAAAAATAGAAATATATAATTTATTTTATAATAAATATATAAAAATATTAATCAGTTACCAACATTCATACAATACGACTTTATTGAATTATATAAATATTACAATGAATATTAATTAGAACTTACATTATTTGGATCAAAATATTATAATGAATCACAACCTGAGGAGAAGATTCTAGATACTGAGAAATCTAGAGATGATCTATACAATCGATATAATAATATATATGAGATATACTGTAAAAACTTAAAATATTGATGAAAAAGTTATTTTATAGAAAGAAAAAATAAAAAAAGATCAAACTATTAATAATGAAAATATATATTATAATAGTTAATATATTAAATTTTTATAATTTTTATGAAATCCATGACTTAAATAATTTCTCTTATATATTTACATACTAAAATGTCATACATAGAATACTGATATTATAAGATAATTTTTAATTATTAGATATTATTGTAATCAATAAGTAACAATATAATATTGAAGTAGTTGAACGAAACTTATAACAAGTGATAAAAGTACTAGTAGTTATGATCTATATTTTATATAGCTGATATAATTAGGAGTTGAAGATGGTTGATTTTAGAAAAAAAGTTGCAAATAAAAATAAATTAAAAGTTACAGATCCTATTAAATTATATGATACACTTGATAGAAAAAGTATCGCTGGACCTTTGAGACCTATACAAGAATATTCTTTAAGAGAGTGGTATGAAAATAGAAAAGAAGAAAAAGACTTAATTATAAAACTTCATACAGGAGAAGGTAAGACATTAATTGGATTGTTAATTTTATTATCATCAATAAATCAAGGTTATGGTCCTTGTTTATATGTTTGTCCTAACATTTACTTAGTTAAACAAGTATGCAATGAAGCCGATAAATTTGGAATCCCATACTGTGTAATAAAAAGTAACAACGAAATTCCTGAAGAATTTATTTCAGGAGAGAAGATACTAATTACTCATGCACATAAAATGTTTAATGGCAGATCAATATTCGGAATAGGAAATAATTTTACGAAAGCAGGAACAGTAATTTTAGATGACTCACATGCGTGTATAGATGTTTTAAAGGACGCATTTACAATAATTATAAGCAAAGATACTAATAAAGCTGTTTATAACAAAATATTGACACTTTTTACTGATGATCTAATAGAGCAAGGGGAAGGTAGCTTTTTAGATATTAAATCTGGAGAATATGATACATTTATGCCAGTTCCATATTGGGCATGGAATGATAAAAGGATGGAAATGCTTAAAATTTTATCTGATAATTCAGCATTAGATGAAATTAAATTTGTATGGCCATTATTAAAAGATAAAATATTAGATTACTCATGCTTTATATCAGGTAAAAAAATAGAAATCTCTCCATATAATATTAATGTTGAGAAATTTGGAACGTTCTCAAAAGCTAGTAGACGAATCCTGATGTCTGCTACAACCCAAGAAGATATATTTTTTGTTAAAGGTTTGAATTTTCCTAGTAGCGTTATAAAAAATCCAATTAATTATCCTTACTCAAGGTGGTCTGGAGAAAAAATGATATTATTACCATCATTAATAGATGAAGATTGTGATAGGGATTTAGTTGCGGCCAGAGTAGGAGTGGGTGAATCTAATAAGCATGGTATCGTTACGATTGTTCCTAGTACAAAAAAAGCTGTATTTTATAATAATTTGGGTTCGATTTATCCTAAAAATAATGATCAACTTTTAAATGCCGTAGAGAATTTAAGAAAAGGAATTTTTGATCGAAATATTGTAATAAATAATAGATATGACGGTATTGATTTACCTGATGAAAGTTGCAGGGTTCTAGTTATTGATTCGATGCCATATTTAAATAGTTATTCAGATCGATATGAAGAACGATGTTGCCCTAACAGCGAAATAATCAATAAAAAATTAGCACAAAAAATTGAACAAGGACTTGGTAGAGCTGTACGTGGAGAAAAAGATTATTGCGCAATTTTAATTATAGGTTCAGATATTGAAAAATTTATGAGAGGAACACTAACTAGAAAATTTTTCTCGGCTCAGACAAAAAAACAAGTAGAAATTGGATTTGATGTTGCAAAAATGGCTAAAGAAGACATTAATGATGATGATCACCCAATGGATCAAATTTTTACACTAATAAATCAGATGCTAAATAGAGACGAAGGTTGGAAAGAATATTATACTAATGAAATGAATGATATTACTGAAGAAAGCATAGATACTAATATATATGATAGATATACTCAAGAAATTGCACCAGAGAAATTATTTTCACAAGGTGAATATGAAAAAGCGGTAGAAATGATGCAAGAATTTATTGATGGTTTTATAAAGGATAAACTAGAAAGAGGGTGGTATTTAGAGCACATGGCAAGGTATGCATATATGTACTCAAAAGAAAAATCCAAGAAATTTCAGAAAATAGCATTTATAAATAATCAACAATTATTAAAACCGAGAAATGTTATCGAGTATTCAAAAATTAGCTTTTTGAATGAGAATAGAATAACAAATTTTAAAAAGTATATTTTAAAATACCAAAGTATTGAAGATTTTCTTCTTAATATTAATGAAGTTATAGAAAATCTTTCGTTTGGGATAGAATCAGAAAAATTCGAATCAGCTTTAAAAGAACTAGGAGATTTTTTAGGATATGTAAGTCAGCGCCCAGATAAAGAGATTAGAAAAGGCCCTGATAATTTATGGAGTGTATCTAATAACAAATATGTTTTTTTCGAGTGCAAAAGTGAGGTCAAAGAGAATCGAGAATTTATAAATAAATATGAAGTAGGACAATTTAATAATCATTGTGGGTGGTTTAAGAGTCAATACGGAGAGATGGTAGATGTATTACGTATAATTATTATTCCTACGAATAAACTATCGTATAACGCAAATTTCACCGAAGAAGTTTATGTAATGAGTATATCGGGACTAATAAAACTTAGAAATAATTTAACAAAGTTTATAAATGAAATTAAACATTACGATTTTGATTCTCTATCCAATGAAAGTATTCAAAAATATTTTAATATGTACTATTTAAACGTTGAGGACTTTAAAAATAAATATCTTGAAGAAATATTAGAACATAAGGAATAATTGTCAATAATTTAGATGATGCTTTATTTTGAGTCAGGGATAACGAAACTGATTAAAGCCACCCAAATCGAGATAAGTTGATCTTATTATAGCTTATAGAAAATCACAATCTGTTTAAGCTTAAAAGATTAATAAAAAACTTAATTTTTAGTATTCCTATTAAGTAGTACAAAGTAAAAAGGGAATCCATTTTTTACTTTGTACCATCTAACTTTAGCAAAATATAATTTTAGAATATTAGGTGTATGCATTATAAGTATATAAATCGTTATTTACAAAACTAATTAATATAAGTTTTCCAAATTGACAATAATAAAATTTAAAAGTGTGGAGTTTATGATAATGATGATTGATATTAATTTCAGGGTGGTGAAAAAGCTTCACTTTTAATTCTTAAGAGAGCATATGAAATTTTTGGTAATTATAGAAGAGAGACTTAGCTTCGTGATTTTAAAGGAGCAGTGTTTGTATAAAAGGTGTGAACTTTGCAATAAGGAGTTTGATGAGTTACAATTGACAAAAGAACATTACCCAGCTAAAAGTGTGGGAAATAATGACTTGGTTCTTATAAATTTATTTGATGTGTGTGAGGATATGATACAAGCTCCTAATTAATTTAGATATATTTTTAATTCTGGTCTAGGATTTTCGGGAATTGAGAATTATTATTCAAATAGTGAAACGTCAGAGAGCATATATCCAGAAGGTAGGTATGCTAGGACTTTGTGTAAACAATGCAATAGTTTTTTAGGTAGATATGACGAGGCTTATAAAAAGTTTTATGATAATGATGGAGATCCAAAGAAGATTAAGTGTTTTTCTAGGGAGACCAAATTAAGAATAATAAAGGCTATTTATGGTAAATTTTTATCACTTCCAGAAACCAATGGAGAAGATTTAGATTTTAGAGATTTCATTTCAGAAGAAAGATGTGAAGAGTGTAGAGGTGAGTGGAGATTATTTTTTATAAAAAGAGATACAATTACAAGTGATATGCAAACTGCAAAACTAAATTATGATAATGGAGTAGTTTATCATTTGAGTTATGATAAATTTATTTTCGACTTATTAAATTTTGAAAAACCAAATAAATATTTTATGAATAATATTTTTGATATTTTGGAAAAAAATTACAAACTGCAAGTTAAATCTGTTGAAAAAGATGGATTTTATAGCGAAGCTTTTATTACAAATCTATTTAGGAATCTTCTCCAATACATAAAATGGAGATATTATTTGGGCAATAGGCAATTAAAATGTAATTAACAGCAAAGTGGAATGTTATCAGTGGTAGTAATATCTGTTTATTTAATAAATGGTAAGGTAAGGGAGGGAAATATCGGGAACTAAATTAAAATTGATTGCACAAGGATATGAAATTTAGGTTATTGCTTATGAAAATCAAGAGGATTATATAAGTTTGACCGATATTGCTAAACAGAAAAATCCGTATGCACCTGCTGATGTTATCAAAAATTGGCTTCGAAGCAGAAGAACTATTGAATACTGAGATCTTTGGAAACATTAAATAATTCTGACTTTATACTGGTCGAATTCGACCAGAATAAAAATGAGTCTGGCATCAATACTTTTGTATTAAGTCCTAAAAAATAGATCGATTCAACTATATCTAGAAAGCCAATGGACTTACCAATCTCAAAATAAACAGAACAATAGAGTTCCCTCGCGTTCGTTCGGGAAGGTAAAGGGGGGAGGTTGGGATGATAGTAGGGGATTCAATCACATTCTCAATATATTAAGAAAAAAGTTAAAGAAAACTACAACTGCAAAGCTTAGTAAACACATAACTCTGAGCGAGAGCATCAATTTTATCTCAACTGGACAGAGTAAAGCTCTGTCACTACCACCTCAACAGAGCGGAGCGACGAGGGGTCTCATAGTTCCCTTTGCTTTAGGTTCTGTTTGTACATTGGGATATTTATAAGGACTAATGTTCCAATCATTACAGATATGTTATAATATAAAAAAAGGAGATTTCCTTATGTATTATGTCTACATCCTAGTCAACAAATCTAACGGCAGAATATATGTCGGTCATACATATGATTTAAGAAAAAGAGTCTGGGAACACAAATACCACGTCAATCCAAATTCTTTTACAGCAAGATACAACATTACTAAATCAGTATATTTCGAGTATGGAGAGGATTATTACGAAACAAGAGCGAGGGAAAAGCAGATTAAAGGATATAGGCGTGAGAAGAAATATGCCTTGGTCGAATCGAACAACCTATATTTTAGAAAATTGTACTATGATTTGTTTTAGATAAGCTTATAAGTGTTACATATAATATATGGATACTAGTAATGTAACTACAACTGGGTATAATAATAGTAACCATGATGTTGTAGAAGTAAATGCATGGTTTCGACCAAACAAAAAAGACGAGCGTAGGGCTCGTCTTTTTTTATGCTAGTTATCATCGAGTTTACTATCTAGCCATTTGCAGATTAAGTGACCAACTACATCTACTGCGATAGTAACTATGATGTTGTAGATTTTTTGCATGATCTCACCTCCTTGCATGCTAATGGAAGCGATGATAACATATGTATTATACTATATTTGTATTAAGAAAAGGAAGATATTTACTGTAGATTCCTCGTCGAACCCTTCGGATTCTCTGTCGGAATGATTTATTTGAAATAGGCATGTAAATTCATACACTTATCAGATTATCATAAGATAAGGGATTAGATAATACTAGAAATTAATTTACAACTGGGTATAATATCATTAACCATGAATTCTAGAAATCTGCATGGTTTCAACCGAAAAAAGACGAGCCTGCACGCTCGTCTTTTTCTTTATGCTAGTTATCATCGTTTGCTTCTCTGTCTAGCCATTTGCAAATAAAGTAACCAACTATACTTGCTGCGACAGATATTATGAATTCTAGAAATTTTTGCATGATTTCACCTCCTTCCATGCTAATGGAAGTGATGATAACGTATATATTATACTATATTTGTATTAGGATAAGGAAAAATATTAACTGTAGATTCCTCGTCGAACCTTTCAGGTTCTCTGTCGGAATGACGTATTTGGGGGACTGTAATTTTTTTATATTAACTATGCCTCGACCTATCATTACTCCAAAAACCCGTCATCCTGAGGAGCGATAGCGACGTGAGGATATCGAGTTTGTAAATTTTGGATTTAACTGAACTGCAAAGTACTAGCTGTAGATTCCTCGTCGCTCCTTTTAGTCGCTCTGTCGGAATGACGTATTTGAAGTATAATTATTTTAACAATGATTTTGTAGAAGTAAATGCATGGTTTAAACCACAGAAAAAGACGAGCACTTTTTGCTCGTCTTTTTCTTTTGGCTATTATATATTCTAATTTACTTTTTTTCCTAGTCCTAATTTTCCCAATATCCATCCTATTACAAAACAGACTAGGGATGGGATAAACCATGTGAAGCCGAATTGGGCTAGTGGTAGGGATTTTATTATTTCTACTAGTGCTCCTAGTCCTAGTTGTTCTCCGAATGTTTCTATTACTGCGACTATCGTTACTCCTATTACCATTAGGATGTATGCCATGTTGTATGGTACTTTTTTGTCAAATATCATGTAGAATACTAGGGCAATTATTATTGGATAACCTATAGTTAGTACTGGTACTGCTAGGTTAATTATTGCGTCTACTCCGAGTGATGATAGTAAAAAGCTTATGATTGTTACTACGATTACTGTGTAGATGTATTTTACTTTGCCGTGGGTTAATTCTTCTATGAAGTTTCCTGCAGATGATGTTAGTCCTATGGCAGTTGTAAGGCAAGCTAGGGTTACGCATACGCTTAGGGCAAATTTGCCGAAGTTACCTAGAGTCATGTAAACTAGGCTTACTAGAATTTCTACACGAGAGTCATCTGCTGTAAATAAGGAGCTTCCGCTTGCGCCAAGATAGGTTAGTCCACCGTAGACAAGACTTAAAAATATTGATGCAACTATTCCTACTGAGATTATGAAGCTTAGGCGGTCTTTAGGGCTTTGCTTGCCATAGCCTTTTCTCATAAGATCAGCTACAACTATTCCTGTAAATAAAGGAGATGCGAAGGCATCTAGGGTTTGATATCCCTCGTAGAAGCCTTTGACAAAGTATCCGCCTTCTACTGGAACGTCTACTGGTTTTCCTATTGGACTTATTATAGCTTTTATTATTACTATAAATAGGAATACTAACAAGGCTGGAGTTATGTATTTTCCGATGATATTTACAACATTGCTTTCCTTGAAGGATAGGGCAAAGGTGATCGCGAAAAATACTATTGTTACAACCCAGATTGGTAGATTTGGGAAAAAACTTTGAAAGCCTACTTCATAGGTTGTGGCTGCAGTTCTAGGTATAGCAAAGGCTGGTCCTATGCAGATTATAGCTAAAAGTGTTAGGATTTTGGCGAATTTATCTCCTACCCTTTTTCCTATGTCTACTGCCCTTCCTCCGGCAGCTGCAGTTACTATTACTGTTAATATTGGAATAACGGGATCTGCTAATAAAAAACCAACCATTGTGGCAAGCCATCCGTCCCCAGTTATTACGCCCAAGTAGGGTGGAAATATTAAGTTACCTGCTCCAAAAAATATTGCAAATAGGGCAAGTCCACTTATTAATATGTCTTTTTTTCTATTGGTCAAAACTTACTCCTTAGTGTAATGATTATCTTAAATCGTATTATACCGCTGCAAGGATAAATGTAAAAAAATTCTTTTATATTTATTATTATGAATTATATTTTATTATTTTAATTTCCTGATTTTTCCTATCAATTAAATTCTAATATGATATAATTAGAGAGAGGTATTATGATTAATTTATTTTTCGATTATCTATTTATGCCACTTGTCATGGTTTGTGTGGCTATGACTTTGTTCAATTCTATTATGGAGAAGAAGAAGACTTTCATTATAGCTTCTGCTATAGTTTTGACGGTGGCTGTTGTGATAATAGCATTAGTGTATGACAAGCTTTACGAGAGGCTTTATATTCAGATATACTTATTCTTATTTATGTTATCTATTGGACTAGTTATCCTTGCCCTAAAAAAGCAGGAGGATACTTTTACAGTTATTGGAATAGTATTGATGCTCGCTATGCTTATTATTTTGTTTGAGTTTTCCTTATTTTAAGTTTTTGAAGAGGTATTATGATTGAGATTAATAATCTAAACAAAGTTTATGAAAATGGTTACGAGGCTCTAAAGAGAATCAACCTTGATATTGAAGATGGTGCCTTGGTTACGCTTTTAGGTCCTTCTGGTTGTGGCAAGTCTACGATCCTTAATATTATTGCAGGTATCCTAGATCCTACCAAGGGAGATATCAAGTTTGATGGGGAATCTATCGTGAATAAACACCCCAAAGATCGTGATATAGGAATGGTGTTCCAAAACTACGCCCTATATCCACATATGACTGTTCTTGAAAATATTATATTTCCCCTAACAGTGGGTAAGAACAAGATTAAAAAAGATAAGGCAATTAAGATTGCTCAAAAGTACATGGATCTTTGCTATATAGATGAGATAAAGGATAAGAAACCAGGACAAATTTCTGGTGGTCAACAACAAAGGGTTGCCATAGCTCGTGCTCTTATCCAAAACCCAAAGACGCTTTTACTAGACGAACCTTTGAGTAACTTGGATGCTAGACTTAGACTTTCTATTAGAGAAGAGATTAGAAATATAGTCAAGGAAGTTGGTGTTACAACTATATTTGTAACTCACGATCAAGAGGAGGCTCTGTCTATTTCTGATTATATCGCTCTAATGGATGGTGGTGTGATCCAACAATATGACAAACCACAAAACCTATACCTAGATCCAGCCAATCTTTTCGTTGCGAAATTCATAGGAAATCCTATTATCAATATTTTTGATTTCAAAAAAGAAGGTGATAGCCTAGTGACAGATGAGATAAAGATTAGCCTAAGTGATTTATCTAAGGATAGGTTTAGGGAAAGTTTGAGTCTGGATAAGTATCTAGTTGGTATTAGACCTGAACATTTCATTTTGGATAAGGACAGCCCAGTTCGTGTCAAGGTTTCATCTGTAGAGATGATAGGTAGATATATGGTAGTGCATTTCGATTTGAACAATCAAGCTACAAAGATGATTGTAGATAGCAAACTTGATATAAAACCTAACGATGAGATTGGCATAGCTATCGATTATTCGTCAATATATATATTTGAGGAAGACGGAAAGAGAGTCTACTAATGAAAAAGCTAAAGTATTCCGCAGAGAAAAATAACAAGGCTTGGTTGTATCTGGCTCCAGCACTTATTGCTATCCTTGTTTTTTCTGTTTATCCTTTAATCAGAACTTTTGTTATGAGTATGCAAAACAATAATATTTTAAATCCTACTTATGTTGGTTTTAAAAATTTCCCTATTGTTTTAAATGATCCGCTCTTTAGGAGGGCTATGGTCAATACCTTGGTGTATTCTGTAACTGTAGTTCCTCTATCAATAATTATTTCTATGTTTATAGCGCTTGTTTTAAACACTAATATCAAGGGTGGCAAGTTCTTTGAAACTTTGTTTTTTATCCCTTATCTAACAAGTGTTATAGCTATAGGTATTGTATTTAGATACCTTCTCCACGGTCAATATGGTTTTGTAAATTACCTCTTGGGTTTTGTGGGAGTTGGACCGATAGATTTTCTAAATGATCCCCAATACAATATGCTTGCCCTAATCATATTTGGAGTATGGAACGCCTTGGCATTTAATATTATAGTTATTCTTGCAGGACTAAGGTCTATAGATAGAAACTATTACAAGGTAGCTGAGATGTTTGGGGCAAGTCCATGGGAACAATTTAGAAAGATTACCCTACCTCAATTAAAGTCAATTATTACATTTTTGTTTTTGACAAGCTTTATTTCAGCTTTCAAGGTGTATAATTCAATCTTTGCTCTATTTAACGGAAGGGCAGGAGTAGGAAACAAGCTAGTAACAGCTGTATTTTACATCTACAACAAGTTCTATGTAGAATACAGGTACGGTCAAGCGATGGCTGCTGGTGTTATATTGTTCCTTTTCCTTTTGGTGTTGACTTTCCTACAAAAGAAGATCATAGAAAGGATTGGTAGATAATGAACAAGGTGCTAAAAGTAATTGGATATATATTTGTAGTTATCATGGCGATTATTACAGTATTTCCATTTTTATATATGATTTCATCATCTCTAATGAGCTTTCAAGAGGTAACTAGTATTCCGCCAAAGCTTATTCCAGAGAAGCTTATGTTTGAAAACTACAGGGAGGCTATGAAGGTTGCTCCTTTTGCTAGATATTTTATGAACACTATTGGAGTTTCTTTAGTAAATACACTAGTTACTCTATTTACGACAACACTTGCAGCCTTTGCCCTTAATTTTATGAATTTTAAATATAAAAAGCTCCTCCAAGGCTTTATGTTATCCCTACTTATGATTCCTTTTGAGATAATTATATTTACGAACTTCTCAACCATAGCAAGGTTAGGTCTGATTGATACTTACGCTGCCCTTATAATTCCATTCTTGGCGTCAGTATTTTATATCTTCTACCTAAAGGAGTTTTTAAGTTCTATTCCTATGGATTTTTATAAGGCAGCCAAGGTAGACGGAGCAAGCGACTTTGAGTTTATAACGAGAGTTATGATCCCAATGAGCAAGTCCACCCTATTTACTATTGGACTACTAAACTTTATTACAGGTTGGAACTCATTCTTGTGGCCAATCCTTGTAACAAACTCAACGAACATGAGGTTAATTTCAAACGGTCTATCTGCTTTTGCTACAGAAGCAGGTCAGCTAATCCACCTTCAAATGGCAGCAAGTACAATAACTATAATGCCAATTTTAATATTATATTTCATATTTAGAAAGCAAATCCTAAGCGGAGTGTCCTATGGAGGTATCAAGAGATAACTTGTTAAAGCTTGATTAAATAGTATATAATACTAGTGAAGGAAATATTTGTAAAATAAAGGAGATTTTATGAAAAAGAAATTATCGTTATTGATGGCTTTAGTTTTGTCATTAGGAGCTTTCACAGCTTGTGGATCTAACAATGACAAAGAAGCTGATACTTCAACAGATACTAAGGTTGAAGAAGAAGCTAAAGATACTAAGGAAGAAGCTGGCAAAGAAGAAACTGGAAAAACCGACGGTCAAACAGAAATAGTATTCTGGCATGCTATGGGTGGTGGACAAGGCGAAGCTCTTGAAAACTTGACTAAAAAGTTTGAAGAAGAAAACCCAGATATCAAGGTTACTCTACAAGGTCAAGGTAAATACGGAGACTTAAACCAAATTTTAGTTAACTCAATGCAATCACCTAAAGATCTTCCAACAATCACTCAAGCATATCCTGATTGGATGATCCAATTTAAAGATGCAGACATGGTAGCAGATATAACAGACTATGTTAAAAATGACATGGACGATTATGATGATATCTTGCCAGGTGTAAGAGAAGAGCTAGAAAAAGATGGCATGATAGAAGCTCTACCATTTAACAAATCAACAGAAGTATTTTGGTATAACAAAACTCTTTATGATGAACTAGGATTAAAAGAGCCTACAAGTTTTGAAGAGTTAAAGGAAAATGCTAAAAAAATCTACGAAGAAAAAGGAATCCCAGGAGCAGGATTTGATTCACTATCAAACTTCTACCTAACATATCTAAAAAACAAGGGAATCGAATTTGATGAAAATCTTGATGTTGCTTCTCCTGAATCTATCGAAGCTGTTGAATATTACCTAGAAGGTATCAAAGAAGGATACTTTAGAATAGCAGGAACAGACCAACACTTATCTGGTCCATTTGCAAACGAACAAGTTGGTTCATTTGTAGGATCAAACGCTGGTGAAGTATATGTAAAAGAAGCTCTAAACGATAAGTTCGAATACGCTGCAGCTCCTTATCCAGCAGAAGAAGCCTTCCAACAAGGTACAAACATTTATATGTTTGATAAAGCAAGCGATGAAGAAAAACAAGCAGCATTCAAATACATGCAATTCTTAGCTAGCAAGGATTCACAAGTTGAATTTGCTATAGCTACAGGTTACATGCCAGCAAGAAAATCTGCTGTAGAAGATGAAACATACAAATCATCTGACTCAAAGATTGCACCAATCCTTGATAAGGCAAGTGAGAAATTATTCTCAAGACCACTTGCTCCAGGTAGCCAACAAGCTTACAACGATGTAGCAAGCTTACTTGAAAGCATTCTTTCAAACCCAGATGCAAATGTAAAGTCAGAGCTTGAAGCTTTTGCTCCACAATACAAGGCAGATTTTGAGCAACAATAATAAGCAAGTAAAAAAGGCAAGGAAACTTGCCTTTTCTTATGCCTAAATTTATGTAGAAAATATTAGTCTAGGTCTAATTTTAATTGGATATTGTATTCGTCTTTTATCTTTTTTATTAGTCTTTGAGCTATTTCTTCTATATCTTCATCTTTTGTAATTTCTTCTTCTTTCAATTTGTCAAAAGGCAAGAGGATATAGGAAAGCTTGCTGTTTTTGATAACTCCAGCATAGCCATTTTCATCTGCATGTCTTGCAAGCTTTGAAAAGTTGGAACTTATTTCTGTTATTGAATAAAAGTTTTCACTGTTGATTTTCATATTGGCCTCCTATTTGATATATAGCCATTTTTAGGAGATTTTAACCAAAAGAAAAAGGGGATGTTGCAAAACTATGAATAATCATCGTACCATCGTTAGAAGGTTCTCTTAGCAAATTTTCAGTGGAGCCTGCCGGCTAATGGAGGCAAAATTTCCGTGGAGGTTCTTCTAACGATAAAGGTACGATTTATTCATTCTACAACATCACCTTAAAAATTTTTTATAAGCTCATTGCATCAACGATTAGTTGTAGGTAGTTAGCTGTATCTTTTAGAGTAGCTCCTGTAACTGCATCGATTGTGCCGTCTTCTTTTTTAGAATCAATTGCTTCTTTGATTTCATCAGCTGTTTTGCCAGCAACGAAGTTTTCTATAGCTTCAAAGTTATCTTTGATAGATACTGTTGATTTTCCTTTTTCGGCCATTTTTTCTGAGTATTTTTCGTTGTTTTCAAGTTTTGAACCAAGAACTTTGTTTTCTTCTGCATATCCTTGTGTGAAGTCAGTTCCTTCTTTAGCAATTCCCATTCCATCTTCGATGTATTGGAATTCGTCAAAGCTTGCAGCAACAACTTTGTCACCTTCCATAGCAACTACAGCATCAGCGAATGATTTTTCTCCGTGTGGAGCACCTACTATAGATTTGAATGTGATTTCTTCTGGGTTTTCAGCGTGACCTACAGAAACGAAATCTTCACTCTTAGCTACTTCTACGACTTGGTTTAGTAGAGATGGTGTAGATTTGAATGTTGCACCTGTTACAGCTTCTATGATTTCATCATCTGATTTTTCTTTTAGGAAATCTTCTAATTCAGAGATTGTTTTTCCTTTTGCAAAGTTTGCGATTCCTTCGTAAGTTTCTTTTAGACTTGTAGGAGATCCAGCTTCTTTCATTTGAGCTGAGTATTTTTCTTCGTTAGCCATTTTTGAAATAAGAACTTTGCCTTCAGCTGTTCCTTCTCCAAATTCCTTGTCAGAGTTGTTTACTCCTTCAAAATCTCCATCTGCTGAATCGTATTGATATTCGTCAAGAGAAACACCAACGATCGTATCTCCACTTGTTGCTACAACGATTCTTGGGAAAGATCTTGATTCATCGCTTTTTGGGTATCCTCTGTGAAGCATTAGGTTACCTTCATCTGTTTCAGCGTCAGTAGATTTTACTTCTTCGTCTTTTTTATCTTCTTTAGCTTCGTCTTTTGTTTCTTCCTTGTTAGCATCATCTTTTGTTTCTGTTTCAGCTTCTTGGCTTACTTCAGTTTCAGCTTTGTTATCAGCTTCTTTCTCGTTTGTATTTGAGCAAGCGCTTAGTACTAAAGCAGATGCTAGCATTAGAGTAGCTATATTTATTTTTTTCATATTTTCCTCCTAATAATATAATAGCCTAATATATATATTATATTATTTAAAGATAAAAAAGCAAATCAAGACAATGGTAACAATTGCATAAAAGTCTTTTATTTTTCTAAATAATTTGATATAATAAATTTATAAAATTAAAGATATTGGCAAGGCTAATTGATTATAGGTAGTTTTTAAGTAAACTACCTTTTTTTTAGGAAATTTTAAGGAGTCTGTATGAAAAAAATCAATGTAAACAATGAAATTAAGCCACTAAAGAAGGTCTTGTTACATAGGCCAGGAGAAGAGCTACTAAATCTAACTCCAAATGCTCTTGATGAACTTTTATTTGACGATATACCAGATCTTGAAAAAGCTATAGAAGAGCACGACAATTTTGCCAAAATATTTAAAGATGAAGGAATAGAAGTAGTTTATTTAGAAGATTTGATGGCAGAAACATTAGACCAAAATAAAAATCTAAGAGAAGAATTTTTAGAAAAATATCTAAAAGAGGCGAATATTTCAGATGAACTAGCCTATAAGGAATCAAAGAAACTCTTAGAATCTATAAAAGATACCAAAGAATTTGTCCTAAAAACTATGAGCGGAATAACTCTCAAGGAATTAGGTATCAAAAATGATAAGGTAATCTACAACCAAAAATATACTGCAATCAACCCAATGCCAAACCTATATTTTACTAGAGATCCATTTTCATCAATTGCAGAGGGTGTATCAATTAACTCAATGTATTCTGTAACTAGGTCAAGAGAAACAATCTATGCTGATTATATCTTTAACTATCACAAGGATTACAAAGGAACTAAAAACTTCTACGGCAGGGGCAAGGACTATCATATAGAAGGCGGAGACATACTAAATATCAACGAGAACCTTTTGATGATTGGAATCAGCCAAAGAACTGAACTTGATGCTATTAGAGTACTCGCTAAAAACGTGTTAGAAGATAAAGATAATGATATAAATGAGATAATTGGGGTAAATATTCCGAATGAAAGGGCATATATGCACCTTGATACTGTCTTTACTCAAATAGATGTTGATACCTTTACCTATCATCCAGGTATAATTTCAACCTTCCACGCTGTAAAGTTTAGCCTAAGAGATGGGGAAATGAGTGAAGAATTTATAGAAAAATCCCTAGATGATTTATTAAAAGATGCCCTAAAACTAGACAAGATAAACCTCTTGCCATGTGGCGGAGGAGATCCAATAGCAGCCCTTAGAGAACAATGGACAGATGGATCTAATACCCTTGCGATAGCACCGGGCAAGGTAATTGTCTATAAGAGAAACACAGTCACAAATCAAATGCTTGAGCTAAACGATATCGAGGTTATAAAGCTAGATTCATCAACCCTAACCGTAGGTAGGGGAGGACCAAGATGTATGTCCATGCCTTTGATAAGGGGAGATTAATATATTTATAAAAAAATATTAAAATTTTATATAAATTAATTTGAAAATTAAATATATTCAAAGTATAATTGAGATATAGTAGAAAAAGGGTTGACCCTGAATTATAGAAAGAGGCTATAAATGTTTGATTATAAGAAAAAATATGATAAAAGAGAAGAAAATACTGTAGGCAAATATCTTTTCACTGCAGCAGCTGCAGTAGTAGGTGGCTATCTATATCTAAAGAATAATAATAAAATCGACGAAGTAAAAGATAAAGTAGACGATATAAAAGACGAAATAATAGATGCTGTAAAAGGCGAAGATCTTTTATAAGATTGCAGTTTAAATCAAAAGCTCCTGAGGGAGCTTTTTTGTTTGACAACATCCCTTTATTTTGCTATGATAATTGGTGAAAAATTTAGGGAGGTATTATGAAAAATTCTAAAAAAATCTACCATGTAGAAGACGAAGTTCCTTTTAAATTACTTTTACCATTGTCGATCCAACATACATTTGCAATGTTTGGAGCTAGTGTTTTAGTTCCTATTCTTTTTGGTATCAATCCAGGAATTGTATTGTTGATGAATGGTATCGGAACACTTTTATTTATATTAATTACTAAGAAACAGGCACCGGCTTATTTAGGTTCCTCATTTGCATTCCTAGCTCCAGGTACAGCTATTATTGCAAGCGAAGGATTTGAATATGCGCAAGGTGCTTTTATTGTACTCGGAATTATGGGATGCCTGCTCGCTTATATTATTTATAAGTTTGGAATAGGTTGGATAGATGTGGTCTTGCCACCTGCTGCAATGGGTGCAGTTGTTGCATTAATTGGTTTTGAACTTGCTGGAAATACTGTAACTGGCGGATCTATTGGAGCAAATCTTATGACAGATACAGCAAGTTCTAAAGACTTTATAGTGTTTTTTGTAACTTTGCTTACAGCGATTATTGGCTCTGTTGCCTTCAAGGGATTCTTCTCAACAATTCCTATTCTAATTTCAATAGTAGTAGGATATGTTACAGCTATATTTTTTGATATGGTAGATTTTACTCCTGTTAGAGAGGCTGCACTATTTACCTTGCCAGACTTTTCTTTGCCAAAGTTTTCAGCAGGCTCAATTCTTGCCATGTTGCCTGTTATTCTAGTTATAACAAGTGAGCATATTTCTCACCAAGTTGTTACTTCTAATATTATCGGAAAAGATTTACTAAACGAACCAGGCCTTCACAGGTCAATATTTGCAGATAACTTTTCATCAGCCCTATCTGGATTTCTAGGTGGAGTTCCAACTACTACTTATGGTGAAAATATCGGAGTTATGGCTATAACTGGAGTTTATTCTGTTCAGGTTATAGGAGGAGCTGCAGTTATTTCTATAATAATGGCCTTCTTTGGACCACTTGCAGCCTTCATCCAAACTATACCAGGAAATGTTATAGGGGGAGTTACCTTCCTTCTTTATGGAATGATTGGTACAAGTGGAATCAGACTTCTAGTTGATCAAAAGGTAGATTACTCAAAATCAGTCAATCTAATTTTAACTTCAGTGATATTTATAGCAGGTCTTTCTGGTCTATCTATAAAACTTGGTTCAATTGAGCTTTCAGGAATGGTACTAGCATCTGTAGTGGCGGTCGTACTATCAGCTTTTATGACTTTACTTAAAAAACTAGATTTGATTAACCAATAATTATTTTAACTAAAAAATCCCCAATTGGGGATTTTTTTTATATATGTAAAGGCTAGTTTGTAGCCATTTTAATTTTTTTATTATTGCAAGAACAAGTGTTCTATTAATATTTTGACTCCAAGACCTATAAGGATTAGTCCACCTATAAGCTCTGAAACTTGCTTGCTTTTTACACCTAGTTTAGATCCTATTTTAAAACCTATTATAGAAAGGATAGCTGTAACTATGCCTATAGTTGAGGTTGATTTTACTATATCTATATTTAAAAAGGCAAGTCCTACTCCAACTGCAAGAGCATCAATTGATGTTGCAATTCCCATTCGAGTTAGGCTCCTTAGGTCGAAACCGTGATTTACTTCGCAATAGGCTTCTCTAGATTCTTTTATCATTTGAAGACCAAGAAATCCTAAAAGAAAGAAAGCTATCCAATGGTCAATTGCTCTTATGGCATCTGCAAAATTTCTTCCTAACAAAAATCCAATAACTGGCATCAAAGCTTGAAAAAATCCAAATACAAAGCCAATGGAAAGACTGTTTTTTATTGAGTGAGTTTTTTCTGACAATCCCTTGCAAATGCTAGCTGCAAGGGCATCCATGGCAAGTCCGACCGATAAAACTAATAATGATCCTGTATCCAAAAAATCCTCCTAATATTTCGATAAATGCTTTACTATTTAACCATATCTTTGATAGATTGCAAGAAATGAGTAAATAAAAACCAGCTTAGTGCTGGTTTTAGTTTGAGTTATTATTGAAACATAGCTAAGTAAGAGTTAGCTTTTTCTATTAGTGCTCTACTATTGGCTGCGCTTGCCTCTGACTCGTTGATTATATTAATCAAATCATCTTCAACTGATTTTACTAAATCAGGGAATTGGTTGATTAATATACTAGCTGCTTCAGATTTGATTTCATTATCTTCGAGTGATTCTTCTAAATTTATCACTTCAATCTTTAAGCTAGCATAAGTAGCTAGACTTTTCTTTGCACTATTTATAGCAACAGTTGCAGCTCTAAGTTTTTCGTAATCGCCACTATTATTAGCCAAGATTCCCTTAGCGTTTGCCACTGCTTCGCTGTATGCATCTCTTAGTTTTTGAGTAACTAGACTATTGTAAACTTCAGTGCTTTTAACGTTAACTGAGTCATCGATAGCCTTTTGAAGTTGATTTTTTTGAGTTTCTAGATCACTTGTAGCTGACCTTGCGGCTCTTGCCATTCTTGGTCTTGGTGCTTCACTTACTTCAAGTTCGTCATCTAAGCTATAAAGGCTAACTTCTCCACCATATACAAGATCATCTAGGTTTTCAGCTGCATAGTAAGCTACAGCAAGATTTTGGGTGTTTTCGACATTTTCCTCTGTCTTAGTTTCCTTATCTTCTTTCTCTAAATCTTCTTTAGTATCCTCTTTTTTATCGGATTTTTCTTCTTCTTTGCTATCTTTTTTATTTTCTTCTTTACTATCTTTGTTTTCTTCTGTTGTATTTTCCTTCTTTTCTTCTTTAGAATCTTCCTTAGCTTCTTTTGTATCTTCCTTTACCTCTTCTTCAGCATAGGAAATATTTACTAGAGGGCTAGTTTCTGATAGACCAAGAACGGAGAAGTTAACTGCTAGTAAGCAAGCTAGTATTTTTTTGTTAGTCATATTAGTATCCTCCGTTTAATAGCTTGTCCGCTTTTTCTAATAAAGCTTCAGATTTAGCTTGAGATTCTTTAGAAGTCTCAACCAATCCTTCTAGATCTGATCTGATTGAACTTACTAGGTCTGGGAAGTTATTTAACAATAATTCACAAGCCTTTACCTTGATTTTATTATCTCTAACAGATTTTCTAAGGGCATCAGCTTGAGCTTGTAAAATTTCACTATCACTTGCAGCCTCACTTACAGCTGTAGGATTTAGGGTATTTACTGGTAAAGATGGTCCTATAACAAATGATGTAGCAAGTGTTAGGGCAAGTACAGCTTTGCCTAATTTATTTTTTCTCATATTTAACTCCTTTTTCTAAATAACTATTTACTTTATTATACCACATAAAAATTGAAGATAAATTATATATTATTTATTGAATAATAATATATGCCATCGGAATCTAGCTTTTCTACAATTTTTTCCTCAGCTACTAGGTGTTTTAGATGAGCTGCGGCCTCTCCTACAGCAAACCATTTTTGGCTTTCAGGAAAATCTGACCAGTTTTTAGCCCTTATATCCCAAGACATAGACTTTGCTATATCTCTTGTATTTGCCTTTTTTAGGCTTTTAACTATGGCTAAGGTATCATTTAATCTTTCTTCGTGGTGACAGATAAGTTCGTCTATTCTGCCATTTACGTCTTCTATTAAGAATCTATGGGAGGAGAATAGGTATTTTATATCAAGGTCTTTTATTTTTTCTATATTTCTTAAGTAAATACCAAGGCTATCGCCGTACTCATCTGCCCAATAGGTTATATTTGGGGTAATTTTTCCTAAGATGTGATCTCCACAAAATAAGATTTTTTTATCTTTTTCTAAAAGTCCAACCATGCCTGGAGTATGGCCAGCTTCATCTAGGATTTCAAAGGAAAACTCGCCTATATTTAATTTATCTCCTGGCTCTAATTTTGTATAAGTGAATTTTTCCTTAGGTCTATTTTTAAAACCCGGATGGTTATTTATATCAACATTTTCTTCTAGTAAACCTTGGAGTTTGGCGTTTTTAAGGATATTCTGCCACTGATAATCATCTACATTGATTCCGTTTTCTATGAAAAAACCATCAACTTTAGACATAAATATTTCTGATATTCCCTTATTTTCTAAATATTTGGCAAGACCAACGTGGTCTGAGTGAAGGTGGGTTAGGAAAAGTTTGGTCTTTGTCATATCAAGGTCAAGATTTTTGATCAAAGCGTCCATGTTTTTCCTATTTTCTTCGTTATTGAAACCTGTATCAATTATTAGATTACAATCTTCTGTCTTTATCACAAAAATATTTATAGACTTTAGAGGATTTCCTGTTAGAGGAAAGGTCGCTTGGTAAATATTTTTGTAAACTTCTTTAATCATCGTTACTCCTTTTTTACTGTCTTTATGTATTTCTTACCCATTTTTGTGATATGATATAGCTAGACTTAATGGAGGTATTATGAAAAAATTAGGAAAAATTATACTAGCTCTAATTTTGGCAGTTGGACTTAGTTTTGCAGGATTTGTAGTTGGTTTAAATCAAAAACTACAAGTAAATAATACAAGTGACCAAGCAGAAGGACATTTGCAGGAAATGGAAATGTTAAAGGGTCTCATTGATGAAAACTTCCTTTTTGATTATGAAGAAAAAGACCTTTATGATGGATCTTTGAAGGGAATGTTTGCAAATTTGGGAGATCCTTACACCCAATATTACACCAAAGAAGAGTTTAGTAAACTTATGGAAAGTATCGACGGAAGATACAAGGGAATTGGTGTATTAGTCCAAGCAAGCAAGGAAGGACTCATCAAAGTTGTCCAAGTCTTTGACGATTCTCCAGCCAAAGAAGCCGGAATGAAGGCGGGAGATTATATAACAAAGGTTGAAGGCGATGAATTTACTGCAGATCAGATGGAAGAAGCAGTAGCTCTTATGAAAGGCGATGAGGATACTACTGTAAATATTACCATCAAAAGAATCAGTGACGACAAGTCAGAAGGAGAAGATATAGACCTTAAGGTAGATAGACGAGATGTAAGAGTTGATACTGTGGATGAAAGCATAAAAGAAGTTGATGGAAAGAAGATAGGATATATTCATATAAAATCATTTGACGATGTAACAAAAGAAGATTTTGATAAATCTTACAAGAAATTAAAAGATGGTGGAATAGAAGGACTTGTTTTAGATCTAAGAAACAATCCTGGTGGATCTTTGGATGTTTGCCTTGATATAGCAGACAAATTCCTAGATGAAGGAACTATAGTTACTACTAAAGATAAAAAAGGAAATGTTGTTACAGAAGAAAGTGACGCTGAAATGGATGATATCCCAATGACTGTTCTCGTCAATGAAAACTCTGCTTCAGCTAGTGAAATCCTATCAGGTGCTCTAAAAGATAGGAAGAGAGCCAAGGTTATAGGACAAAAAACTTTCGGTAAGGGAATCGTGCAAAAACTCTTCCCACTAAATGATGGATCAGGGGTAAAGATTACCATAAGCGAATACCACACTCCAAGTGGAGCTAAGATAAATAAGGTCGGCGTTAGCCCTGATATCGAAGCTACAAATGATAATCCAGACCTTGAGATTAAGGGAGAAAACCTAGATAAGGATAGCCAATATCAAAAGGCTTTAGAAGAATTGCTAAAGGAAATGGGAGATTAGATGGATAGATACACAGATTATTCAAAAAGACTAGACGAGCTAAGGGATTTACTCGAGAAAAAAGACGGGACAAATCTTTCTAAGCTACTAAGAAGAACCAACCCAGTAGATATAGAAGAGTTTATATCTACCCTAAGTGCTGAAGATGCTCTCTTAGTTTTTAGACTTCTAAAAAAAGACGATGCCATAGAGGTATTCGCAGAACTAGAACAAGAAGATAAGGAAAAAATAAAGACTGGACTCAATGATGTAGAATATAGTCACCTCTTGGATGAACTAGACTTTGATGATATGATTGATACCCTTGAGGAGATGCCAGCATCAGTCGTTCAAAAGATTCTTAGAAATACAGATCCAGAGAAGAGAAAAAAGGTAAACCAATACCTTAAATTCCCAGAAGATTCTGCAGCAAGTCTTATGACTCCAGAATTTGTGGAGCTTAAAATAGGTATGACTGTAAAAGAAGCCCTAGATACAATAAAAAGAATCGGGCATGACAAGGTTACTGTCTACACCTGCTATGTGACTGATGAAACTAAAAAGCTTTTAGGTTACGTTTCCCTTAGAAATATCGTAACTAACGACATGGATACCAAGATTTCTACCCTGCTTTACGAGGATGTCATTACAGTCAACACTAGTGATGACCAAGAAGAAGTTGCCCATACCTTCCAAAAATATGGATTTACAGCCTTACCAGTTATAGACAAGGAAAAAAGATTAGTTGGTATTATAACTGTAGATGATATTATGTGGATAATCGAACAAGAGGCAACAGAAGACTTCCAAATAATGGCAGCTACAACACCAGAAGAAGAGGAATACAGCAAGATGAGTGCGTGGGACCTTGCCAAAAACAGGATTCCTTGGCTTATGTTTCTGATGATATCATCTGCCTTTACCTCAACTATTCTTAGAAGTTATGAGGCAGTTATCCAATCTATAATTGCCCTAAATATGTTCATACCAATGCTAACAGACTCAGGCGGAAACGCAGGAAGTCAGGCGTCAACCCTAGTTATCCGTGCTATGGCAACCAAAGATGTTGATTTGTCTGATTGGGCGAAGGTAGTATGGAAAGAATGTAGGGTAGGTTTAATATCAGGATTTTTTCTTGCTCTTGTAGGGTTTTTAAAATGTATGTTCTTTGACAAAGTAGGTCTAGAGATTTCGCTTATAGTTGCAGTTACCCTTTTATTTGTAGTTGTTACTGCAAAGATTGTTGGATCTCTCTTGCCTATGGGAGCAAGCAAACTAGGATTAGATCCTGCAATCATGGCAAGTCCACTCATAACAACTATAGTTGACTCTTTAGGACTTATAGTTTACTTTAATATTGCACAAATGTTTATAGCGGCAGCTCCGCTTTAGAAAATCGAGGTTAAATGATTTTTAATAAAAAATATACTGTAGGCCAAATGCACTGCGATCCTTATTCTAGGATTACAATCAGAAATCTAGCCTTGCTTATGCTAGATACTGCCCTTGACCAAGAAAAAATAGTAGAAAAAGACATCGACATGACAAACTTCAGGTGGATAATTTACAAGTGGGACATTGAATTTCTTGAAGAAATAAAAGAAGGTTATGATATAGAAATAGTGACAAAGCTTACTCACACAAGGAAGTTTTATGCCTACAGAGAATTTATAGTTACAAAAAATGGCGAAATTCTCGCAAGAGCCAGGGCAGTTAATATGTTAATTGATATAGAAAGATTAAGACCTGTCAAAATACCTGAAAAACTTAAAAAATCTTACGGCACTGATACTATTAGCTACAATCCTCTTAAGATAAAATACCAAGAAGATTTAGATCCTGTAGGCGAGATAGCTATTAGATTATCTGATATAGATTATAACTTCCATGTAAATAACGCAGCTTATTTTGATATAATCAAAGAAGTTACTGGAATATTTGACAAAGACATCCAGTATATCGACATAGTATACAGAAATGAGATTAGAAATAAGAAATTTGTTTTAGGAAGTATGAATAGAAATGGCAAGGAGATTGATTTTTCTCTAACAGATCCTAAAAAAGAGAAGACTTATTGCCTTGGAAAGATAAGGACATATGTATAAAGAAGGATACGGAAACATACCTAACAAGGACAAGATAATAGATTATTTAGAAAAAGCCTACGAGAATAATCCTGGAAAATGGATAGCTAAGGCTTGGAGAATGGGACAAATTGCTGAAAAAATAGCAGAAGATTTAGAACTTGATTCTGATATTGCCTTTGCCTGCGCATCTCTTGCTAGACTTTCTGACGGATACGAAGAAGGTTTTAAGGGAAATATTTGTGCCTACGAAATACTTAGGGCAGATTCTTATTTTTTCCCAGCAAGGATTTCCATAACTCGTTCATTTCCCATAAAAGATATAAATTATTGTATAAATGAACTTAATATTTCTGTTAAGGAAAAAGAGTTTGTTAACAATTTCTTGTACAAATATCCCTACACAGACTATGATTATCTGATCCAATATTTAGATTTTTTAGTTGGAAGGGAAGATTTATCTCTTGATAGCTTAAAGGATTTAGATCATCCTCACAGTGAAGAAATTTATTCTAGGATATATGACCTTCATGATTATTTCACTAAAAAACTAGAAAAACCAATAGAAACTTATATGCCAAAAACTAAGAGATACAAGTTTCCCTACAGGCTTTTTCCAAAAGATAAATAGGAATTTGGGCGGGGCTTGTGGTTTGCAAATGAGATAAACAGCAGTATATTATTAATGAATTTATTTTACCAAACCCAAGGAGGCTGTCGCGGAAGTTAATACTGCTTTTGCGCGGTCTCCTCATTTTTTATAAAGAAAGTAAGAGGTTTTATGCAGCTTAAAAATAACAAATATTATGATGATAAAACTCTCAAAAGATGGATAGAAGACGATAGTCTCACAGATGAGCTTAATAAAAAAGCTGACGCTATCAGAAAAGAAATCTATGGAGACAAGGTTTATGTCAGAGGACTTATAGAGTTTTCAAATATATGCAAGAATGACTGTTACTATTGCGGGATAAGAAAGTCAAATGATAGAGTCGAAAGATATAGGCTGACCAAAGAAGAGATTATATCATGTGCAAGGCTTGGCTACCAGCTTGGTTATAGGACCTTTGTCCTCCAAGGTGGGGAAGATGGACACTTTTCTGATGACATAGTTGTTGATATTGTAAAATCAATCAAAGAAATCCACGATGATGTTGCAATCACCTTATCTCTTGGTGAGAGATCTTATGAATCCTACAAGAGATTGTTTGAGGCAGGAGCCGATAGGTATTTACTTAGACAAGAAACATCTGACAAGGACCATTACGAAAAGCTTCATCCAGAATCAATGAGTTTTGAAAATAGGAGAAAGGCTCTTAGAGACTTAAAGGAAATTGGTTTTCAAGTTGGGGGAGGATTTATGGTTGGCTCTCCTTACCAAACTACAGAAAGCCTAATCAAGGATCTGAGGTTTTTAGAAGAATTAGAACCAGCAATGATAGGAATTGGGCCATATATGACTCAACATGATACACCCTTTAAAGATTTTCCAAATGGATCTTTTGAAATGACCCTAAGACTTGTTTCTATCCTTAGAATTTTATTTCCTTATGCCCTAATTCCAGCTACAACTGCCCTTGGCACAATCAATCCTTTGGGTAGGGAAAGAGGTCTTCAAGCTGGAGCAAATGTTCTAATGCCAAATCTATCTCCAACTATGGTTAGAGAAAAGTATTCTCTCTATGATAATAAAATATGTACAGGAGATGAGGCAGCAGAATGTAGAGCTTGCCTTGAGCTAAGGATAAAAAACGCGGGCTATGAAATAGTAACAGATAGAGGAGATGTAATAACCTACGACAAAGAAACAAGAAGATATTCATAAGAAAAAGACCCGAAAGCTAAAACTTTCGAGTCTTTTTTAGTTTGGAAGTTCAATTTCATCTAATATTCCCTTTAGATAAGCTATGGTTATACCATAATTTGTCATAGGGATATTATTTTCTTTTGCCTTTTCTACCTTGCTTAGCATAGTAGTTCTGTTAAACATACAAGCTCCGCAATTTATGATTAGGTCATATCTTTTATAATCAATTGGGTCAGTCCCTCTATTAAATTCAATCTCAATGTTAGGAAATTTTTTCCTAAGCATCTTTGGAATCTTGACTGTACCAATATCTTCATCTATTGGCGGATGAGTGCAGGCTTCTGATATCAAAACCCTATTTATTGGTTGGTCGAATCTTTTTACCGATTTAACAAAATAATCTAAATCGCCCTTGTAGGCTGAAAATAGAACTGAAAAGCTAGTTAACCTTGTTCCTTCTTCGATTATTTCCTTAGTTTCCTTAAAAACTTGGGAATCGCAAATTACAAGATCAGGCTTATCTCTTAAAGCCTTTAGGGTATTTTCTAGGTTAGTTAAATCGCAGGATATGGCAGTTGCATTTTTGTCAATCAATTCTCTTATAGTCATTACTTGGGGTTTGATAAGTCTACCCTTTGGTGCTGCTTTATCTTGAGGGATGACGAGAATAACCATATCGCCATCACGAACCAAATCCTTGGTAATGGTTAGGTCATCTTTTTTGTAAAGCTTTTTAATCTTATCAAAAATCTTTAACCTATCATCTTTATTTCTTATGTCGATCGCAATAGGATTTAAGTTTTTATATTTACTAATTATCTTAGAACCTTCGTCTATATCTTGTTTACTAGCAATATAGATTATAGGCTTATTTGTCTTTTTAATATCAGAAATAAACTTTAAATCATCATCTGAACTTAGGCAATATATGAAAATATCGCATTGGTCTAAAATTTCTTTTGTCTTTGACTCCCTAGCGGTGCCAAGGTCTGTATCATCGCCGACACCTGCTGTATCAATAAAAAGAACGGGACCAAAGTCTGTTATTTCCATGGCTTTTTTGATAGGATCTGTAGTAGTTCCTTTTATATTTGAAACTATGGCAGTGTCTGTTCCTGTCATATAGTTTAGGAGGGTGGATTTGCCGGAATTAGTTTTTCCGAAAATCCCTATATGAACCCTCTCGCTATTTTGTGTTTTCATATCTTAAATGTATAAGTCCCTTTGACCTTGTCTAATTTTTTCTAGATTTTCCTCTGTAGACTTACGAACTTCCGGATTTGGTATAGACATTAGCTCTCTTTTGATAAGAGCTTCTGCATCTCTTGCAGTTTTGTCGCTTGCGTAGTCCATCACATATTCTTCAAGAGTTGTTAGAGCGTTTGGATGGCAAATATTTCCTATACCGTGTTTTTTAACCATTCCCATAAAGGTTTCTCCAGTTCTTCCCATTCTGTAGCAAGCAGTACAGAAACTTGGCACATGGTCTTTTGAAATAAGCCAGTCTATAACTTCATCTAATGTCCTATTATCTGAAAGCTCAAATTGATCGCTGCCCTTCTCTTCGTTTTCTGTGTAACCACCAACTGATGTTTTAGATCCACCAGAAAGTTGGGAAATACCTAAATCAAGGAGTTTAGAACGAACTTGTTCGCTTTCTCTAGTTGAAACAATCATTCCTGTATAAGGAGCAGCAACTCTGATGCATGCGACGATTTTTTCAAACATTTCATCTGATAGAGAATTGTCAAAATCGTTAGGGTCGATATCATCAGCAGGTTGGATTCTTGGAACAGAAATTGTGTGAGGACCAACGTTAAATCTTGCCTCAAGGTGTTCTGCGTGCATCAATTGACCTATAAATTCATATTCATAAGAATCTAATCCATATAAAACACCAAGACCCAAATCGTCTATGCCACCTTCAAATGCTCTATCCATGGCTTCTGTGTGGTATTCGTAGTTGGATTTGGGACCGAACTTGTGAAGATTTTCATAGTTTTCCTTGTTATAAGTTTCTTGGAAGAGGATATAAGTTCCAATCTCTGCCTCGTGAAGCGTTCTATAATTTTCAACGGTAGTAGCAGCTATATTGACATTAAGTCTTCTGATAGCTCCGTTTTTGTGTTTGATATTATAGATTGTGTGAATAGATTCTAGTATGTACTCTAGTGGGTTATTTACAGGATCTTCTCCAGCTTCTAGGGCAAGACGTTTATGGCCTTGATCTTGAAGGGCTATAACTTGTTCACGAATTTCTTCTTGGCTTAACTTTCTTCTAGGGATAGTTCTATTTTGTCCGTGATATGGGCAGTATGAACAGCCATTTACACAATAGTTTGATAGGTACAAAGGAGCGAATAAGACGATTCTATTGGCGTAAAACTTGTATTTAAGTTCTTTTGCAAGTTTAAAAATCTCCTCGTTTAAGTCATCTTCCTTACAAGATAACAATACAAAAGCCTCTCTGTGGCTAAGACCCTTTGCTTTTTTTGCTTTATTTAAAATATCTATAATTAAATCACGATTATTAGCATTTTTTCTACCATAATCGATAGTTTCTAAAATTTCTTCATGGTTTATAAATTCACTAGCCTTGCTAGATTTTGGATTATATACTACCATATTACCTCCCTTTATTTCTTACATGTTATATTATAATACTTATGGACTTAAAAAGAAAATTTACTTATTTTTTAAGGGTAAATTTTTCCTAAAAAACACCTTCTTATAAAACAAAGTAAAACCTGTTATAATTATATTGTTATCATTCCTATACTGGTAACAGTTAGGAGGTGGGTTCGTGAGATTAGTATTTTCTTTATTAGTTGCTATCATGGCAAATATATTAAGCTATTATATTTGCAAGTGGTTAGATAGCAATTCTACAAATAATGATAACTAGCCAAAAATAAAAAAGCAGGAGGTGGTGCTCCTGCTTTTTTTGCTCGTGAGAACGAGTATTTTCTTTATCTGCTTATATTATACTTTGAGAGGAAAAAATAAGCAATAAAAAATACGATAAATATAATGTTAGAATCTAATACTTATACAAATAATTAATAATTTATTTGACAAGGCAAATAATCCATGGTATTATAAACTCATAAATGAGATATGAGTTTTAAAAAACCATTTGAAAAGAAGAGTAATCTAGGTTAATGTTCTACAGAGAGCCCTGTTTTGGTGAAAAGGGTGGACTGAGGTTTAGATGAAGATGGCCTTTGATGGGACGATTCGATATTAGAGTCGTACGGTTCTTCCCGTTACAGAAGTAGAGTATGTATGTACTTGATGAGAGCATAAGTGTGCGAACATTTATGAAATAAGGTGGTAACGCGAAATTTCGTCCTTAGTTTCCTTCGGGAAGCTAGGGACTTTTTTTTATTATTATTTTAGGAAGGTATAGATGATTGAGTTAAATAATATTACGGTTGACTTTGACGGATTTAAGGCAGTTGACGATGTTTCATTAAAAATTGAAAAACAAGATGCCTACGGGATTGTAGGATTTTCTGGAGCAGGAAAATCTACCCTAGTTAGAACTATAAATCTTCTTCAAAGACCAACTAATGGAGAAGTTTATGTAAATGGAGAAAACCTCCTTGATTTAAATAACAAAGAACTAAGGGATAGAAGAAAAAAGATAGGGATGATCTTCCAACATTTCAATTTATTGAATAATATTACAGTTTTGGATAATGTAATTTTTCCAATAAAAAAATCAAAATTGTCCAAAGAAGAAAAGATAAAAAAGGCGAAGGAGCTTTTAGATTTAGTAGGAATAGGAGATAAGGCTGATTCATATCCAAGAGAACTATCCGGAGGACAAAAGCAAAGGTGCGCTATAGCAAGGGCCTTGGCATCAGATCCTGAAATTCTTTTGTGTGATGAGGCAACCAGTGCCCTTGATCCAAAGACAACTAAACAAATCCTAGCCTTACTAAAAGATTTAAATGAAAAGTTAAAATTAACTATAGTTATAATCACCCACCAAATGGAAGTTGTAAAAGATCTTTGCAACAAATGTGCAGTAATGCAAGATGGAAGAATTGTTGAAAAAGGTTCGACCTTAGATATATTCTCAAATCCAAAAGAGGCTCTCACAAGAGAGTTTGTAGAAACATCAACTAACGTCGAAGATACTATAGAAGATGTTAAGGAAAATATCGGCATCCTCAGAGAAGATGAAACCTTAGTTAAGCTTAACTACTTAGGAGCTAGCACAACTGAGCCACTTATTAATGAAATATATGATAAGTTTAAGATTAAGACTAATATCCTCGCTGCAAATATTGAATTTATAAGCGGAACGCCAGTGGGGAATTTGATAGTAACCTTCAAGGGAGAAGATAATAATCTCGAAGAGGTTTTTAAATATTTAGACCAAAGAGAAGTTAGAGTAGAAATTTTAGGAGGTAAAGATGGGATACTTTGATTACGCCCTATCTATTTCAGATAGGATATTAGAAGAAACTAGGGCAACCCTTTATATGTTAATCGTATCTGCTATATTTGCAGGAATATTTGGTTTGATACTAGGAGTTATCCTTGTAGTGACAGATAGAGGTAGGATTTTAGAAAATAAAATCCTATATTCAATTTTAGATAAGATAACTAATACCTTTAGGGCAATTCCTTTTGTAATCCTACTAGCTTTGGTAGCGCCAATCACAAAAATTATAGTAGATACTAGGATTGGACCAAAAGCCGCAATTGTTCCTTTGATATTTTCAACAGTTCCATTTTTTGCTAAACAAGTTGAACAAGCCTTGGCAGAAGTTGATCCTGGAGTAATAGAGGCGGCGGAAGCCATGGGAAAAAGTCCCTTTGAGATAATATTTTCAGTATATCTAAGAGAAGGACTTCCATCATTAATAAGGGCATCATCCATTACCCTAATTTCGCTTTTAGGTCTAACCGCCATGGCAGGACTAATCGGTGGAGGAGGAATTGGTGACATGGCAATAGCTTTAGGTTACCAAAGATACAAAGACGATGTAGTTTTAGTATCTGTGCTTATAATTTTAATTATAGTATTTATAATTCAAGCAATATCTAATTTACTTATTAGAAAAACAAGTCATTAGGAGAAAATAATGAAAAAAATATTTAAAGGCCTAGCCATCCTATCCTTGGCTCTGTACTAGCAAGTTGTGGATCTAAGGATTCTAGTAAAAAGGCAGAAGATGACACACTAAAACTAGGTGTAGTTGGTGAAAGAAATGTAGAATATGAAGATGCCATAAAAAGGTATGAAGAAGATACAGGTAAGCACATAGAACTTGTAAGATTCAGTGACTATAACCAACCAAACGATGCCCTAAAGGATGGCGATATCGACCTATCATCCTTTGCGACCTATATATTTATAGAAGATTACAACAAAAATCAAAATGCTGGTTTTACCTATCTTGCAGATTCGATAATCTCTCCAATGGGAGTGTATTCTTCTAAGCTTAAAAGTGTAGATGAGCTAAAAGAAGGAGATAAGGTAGCTATCCCTGTTGAAACTTCAAATAACTCCAGAGCCCTCTATATCCTAGAGGCAGCTGGTGTGATAAAGATTAAAAAAGATGCAGGAGACTTTATAACAGTAGACGACATAGAAGAAAATCCAAAAAACTTGGAATTTATAGAACTACCTGCAGATCAAGTATCAAGAGCATTAGAAGATGTAGACATAGCTTTAATAAACTCAGATATGGCGATGGAAGCAGGCCTTATTCCTACTGAAGATTCTATATTTTTGGAAGATCCAGAAAATGAAAGATCAAAAAATTTCATCAATGTTATAGCAGTCAAAGAAGAAAACAAGGATAATGAAGACATCAAAAACTTCATAGAAAACTATTACTTGACAGATCAAACTAAGAAAATAATAGAAGAAGAATATAAGGGATCAGTTATCCCAATATTTAAAACACGTTAGGTTATTAAGATTTAAAATCTTTAATAATAAATTATAATTTCATTTAGGGAGGAAATAATGAAAAAATTCGCAAAAATAGCTCTAGCACTAGCAGTATTAGTTGGATTTAGTGCTTGTGGAGCAAAGGATAATGAAAGTAGCAAAGACGCTTCAGCGGAAACAAAAACGGAAGATAAGGCAGAAGGCACAACAATCAAAATAGGTGTAGTTGGTGAGTATAACGAAGTTTTAGAAAAAGTAATCGAAAGATATGAAGAGGCTACAGGAAACAAAGTAGAGTTACAAAAATTCTCTGACTATAGTCAACCTAACGAAGCTTTGATAGCTGGCGATATTGACCTAAACGCCTACCAACACCACAAATTCTTAGATGAATTTAACGAATCAAAAGGATCTGACCTAATCTCAATAGGTGATACAATGCTTGCACCAATGGGTCTATACTCAGAAAAAATCAAATCAATAGATGAACTAGAAGATGGAGCAAAGGTTGCTATTCCAAACGATCCAACAAACGGATCAAGAGCCCTTTTCCTACTTCAAGAAGCAGGACTAATCAAAGTTGACGGCCAAGCTGGAGATTTGATTGGAGTAGATAAAGTAACAGACAATCCAAAGAATTTAGAAATAATAGAAATGGACGCATCTACAACACCAAGAAGCTTAGAAGATGTAGACATAGCAGCAGTAAATGATACCTTTGCCCTAGATAGCGGACTTGATAAAGAAAAATCAGTATTCGTAGAAGATCCAAAATCAGAATCAGTAAAAGAATACATCAACCTAATCGCTGCAAGAAAAGAAGACGAAAACAACGAAGCTTACAAAGAATTTGTAAAATATTACCAAACAGAAGAAACTAAGAAAGACATGGAAGAAATAACAAAAGGTGCTTGGTTACCTGCTTGGGAATAAAATTTATTAAACAAAGCCACTAGCCTTTGAGCTGGTGGTTTTTTTATTAGATTATCTGACAACTACCAAGCTTATTGTATAATGGATATAAAGGAGAATGATATGACAAAAGTATATGACTTTACAGTTTTAGATAATGAAGGTAATGAAGTTTCTTTAGATAGATACAAGGGAAAGGTGCTTTTAATTGTAAATACTGCAACCAGATGTGGATTTACCAAACAATATGACGGACTTGAAGATTTGTATAAGACCTACAAAGACCAAGGTTTTGAGATTTTAGATTTTCCTTGCAACCAATTTGGCAACCAAGCTCCAGAATCAGATGAAGAAATAGATTCCTTCTGTGCTTTAAACTTTGGGACAAGCTTTGATAGATTTAAGAAAATTGATGTGAATGGAGAAAATGAAGAGCCACTCTATACTTACCTAAAGGATGAAAAACATGGTCTTGGCTCTAAGGCAATCAAATGGAACTTCACCAAATTTTTAATTGATAGAGAAGGTAATGTCGTAGCGAGATTTGGATCTAACAAGAAACCAGAAAATATGAAAAAGGATATAGAGAAGTTATTATAATGAAAGAAGATAAATTAGTTAAACTTGCCTTTGATTCCTTAAAATATTACCTAGATACTGGCAAGTATTTAGACGAATACGATGAAGAATTTAAGGATAATCATAATGGCGTAATCATAGAAATTAAATTTGGAGATAAGAGGGAAAGAGCAGGATCAATCTATCCTACTAGAGCAAATATAGCCCTAGATGTAATCTATGAAACTGTAAACTTGGGCATATTTAACAACGCCCTTGCCCTAAGAAAAGAAGATTTAGACGAAATATATATCCAAGTGCTAGAAATAAATAAGGTCAAACCTATTAAGAAACTAGAAGATTTTGGAGTATATCACGGTCTTTACCTAAACTATTCCAACAATCCAGTAATAGTTTATAGAAACGACTATGAAAGCGACTATCAAATGTTTGCTGATGCCAAGGACAGGGCAAACCTTGATGAGTTTGATGTATATAATATGGAAAAGTTTAAAATAGTAAGACACATTTAGATAATAATGGCAAAGTTGACAAAATAGCCTTTATTAGTATTATATAAATAACTAAATAGGACGATGCGAAGAAGAGTAACTTAAAATGAAGCTTTAAGAGAGGCAGGTAAGGTGCAAGCTGCCAGTGGAATTTTTTGTGAAGATCATCTTCTAGTCTAGTAAATGAATTAGTAGTTTATTACGTCACAATTGCGTTAAATTGTTTATTAAAACGGTGGACCGTCCTTTTTAGGACGGTTTTATTTTTAATAATTTTTAAAAAAGGAGAAATAGATGTCAGAATTTAAGTCTTTAGACAGCAAAGATGTTAGAAAAAGAGAAGCTGCCACAGAAAAATATTGGCAAGAAATCGACCTTCTCGACAAAACATTTACCACAAGGAAAGACGCCGAAGAATACATAATCTTTGACGGCCCTCCAACAGCCAACGGAAAACCAGGTATCCACCACGTCATAGCTCGTACCTTAAAGGATATGACAAGTAGATATAAAAATATGAAAGGCTACAAGGTTTTAAAGAAAGCTGGTTGGGATACTCACGGACTTCCTGTAGAAATCGAAGTAGAAAAAACTTTAGGTTTTCATGATAAAAATGATATAGAAGAATACGGCATAGAAAAGTTTAACCAACTTTGCAAAGAATCTGTGTGGAAATATTCAGACCAATGGAGAGAAATGTCAGATAGAATGGCTTATCTCTACAATATGGATGATCCATATATCACAATGGATAATGACTATATCGAAACAGAATGGTACCTACTAGATAAGGCCTTCAAAAATGGATACATCTATGAAGGCGCTAAGGTAATGCCATATTGTCCAAGATGTGGTACAGGTCTTGCAAGCCACGAGGTAGCTCAAGGTTACCAAATGGATAAGACTATAACCCTTACAGTTAAGTTTAAGAAAAAAGGAACAGATAACGAATACTTCCTAGCTTGGACTACAACACCATGGACTCTTCCATCAAACGTGGCTCTTTCAGTTAATCCAGACCTAGCCTATGTCAAAGTTTATGTCAAAGAAGAAGATTCTTACTATTATTGTGCCAAAACTCTTGTAGAAAAACTCATGGGCGATAGGGAATATGAAATAGCTAACGAGCTAAAAGGCTCAGATATGGAATACTGGGAGTATGAACAACTAATGCCATATGTAAATGTTGGAGATGACAAGGCCTTCATCATAACTCTAGCTGACTATGTTTCTGCAGAAGATGGTACAGGTATAGTTCACTCTGCTCCAGCCTTTGGTGAGGACGACTATCAAATCGGTAGAAAATACGGTCTTGCCTTTGTTCAACCAGTGGACCTTGAAGGAAACTTTACAACTACTCCTTGGAAGGGTGAATTTATATTCGACACAAACGAAAAAATATGGAGACACCTCCAAGAAGAAGGAAAAGTATTTAATAAACAAACTATAGAGCACAATTACCCACACTGCTGGAGATGTCACACTCCACTAGTGTATTATGCAAAACCATCTTGGTACATCGAAATGAGCAAGTTCTCAGATGCCATGGTTAAAAACAACGAGGGCGTAAACTGGTTCCCACAAACAATAGGAGATAAGAGATTCGGCAACTGGATTGAAAATGTCAAAGACTGGGCAATCTCAAGATCAAGATATTGGGGCACTCCACTTAACATTTGGAAATGTGATGATTGTGACCATACAGATACAGTAGGATCAAGAGCTGAACTAAAAGAACGTGCAATAGAAGATATATCAGAAGATATAGAACTACACAGACCTTATGTTGATAATGTATCTATAAAGTGTGATAAGTGTGGTGGAACTATGCATAGAGTCTCAGATGTAATTGACGTTTGGTTTGACTCAGGAGCAATGCCATTTGCCCAACTTCACTATCCATTTGAACACAAGGATGACTTTGAGGATTATTTCCCAGCAGACTTTATATCAGAAGGAATCGACCAAACTAGAGGTTGGTTCTACTCTCTAATGGCAATATCTACCATTACTACAGGTAAGGCTCCTTACAAAAATGTTCTTGTAAATGACCTAGTAGTAGATAAAAACGGTCAAAAGATGAGTAAATCTAAAGGAAATACCCTAGATCCATTCGAACTATTTGATAAATATGGGGCAGATGCCGTAAGATTTTATTCCCTATATGTATCTCCACCATGGATGCAAACTAAATTTGATGAAAAGGGATTAATTGAAGTAAAGAATAACTTCTTTAGAACCTTTGAAAATGTCTATAACTTCTTTGGCCTATACGCAAATACTGACAATCTATCAGCATCAGATATAAAAGAATTTACTGATATAGAACTTGAAAAAATAGATAGATGGCTATATTCTAAGCTTAACACATTGATAAAAGACTACATAGAATCAATGGAAGTATTTGACTACAACAAAGTTGTTCACATGATATCTGATTTCGTAGTAGAAGATTTATCTAACTGGTACATCAGAAGAAATAGAAAGAGATTCTGGAATTCAGATCTTACAGCTAGTAAAAAGGCAGTTTACAAGACAACCTATGATGCAATCCTTACTATTTCTAAGCTAATTGCACCAATAACACCATTTATAGCAGAAGAAGTATATAGATCTCTAACAGGAGAAGTTACAGTTCATACAAGCCTTCTTCCAGAAACAGATGAGTCATTGATAGATAAAGACCTAGAAGAAAGCATGGATCTTGTAAGAAAGATTGTAAACCTAGGTAGAGCATCAAGAGAAAAAGAAGCAATCAAGGTTCGTCAACCACTTGCTAAGATTATAGTAGATGGAGCTTACAAGGAAAAAATATCAGATTTAACTGGTTTAATCAAAGAAGAGCTTAATATCAAGGACGTAGATTTTGAAGATGACCTATCAGACTTTATGGATTACTTCCTAAAACCTGACTTTAGAGTTGTTGGAAGAATATTCCAAGCAAAAGTAAATGACTTTGCGAAATTCCTAGCTCAAACAGATGCCAAATCATTCATAGAAAAAGTAGAAGAAGGTCCACAAGAAATTATCCTTGGCGATGATAAATACGAGGTTACAAAAGACTACCTAGATATAAGAATATCAGCCAAAGAAGGCTTTGATGTTGAAATGGACGGCAATGTCTTTGTAATCCTAGATACAGAAATCACAGAAGACCTCCGTGATGAGGGATATGCGAGAGAATTTACATCTAAAGTTCAAAACATGAGAAAAGATAAGGACTTCGAAGTAACAGATAGAATCAACATTTTCTATCAAGCAGATGATGATTTGAACAAATCTTTAGGCAAATTTGCTGAGGAAATCAAGAAAGAAACTCTAGCAGAAAAATTTGAAAGAGTTGACCTTGATAGCGAAGAAATTGAACTAAATGATAAGACAGTTAAAATTGAACTTGAGAGATTATAAAAATTCGTGATTAACTTCCTTGAAATTTAATCGGCATAAAGATATTAAACTTTGTGCCGATTTTTTGATATTAATTTATATATAAATCTCTTGTTTTATAGAGTTGGTTTTTACTTGTCCAAGAATGATATAATAAATCATAATAGAAGTACCGATTTAAACATTACTAAATGTGATATTTTTAGAAGTATATAATTTTTAAATACTAGTCACTAAGACATGCGGAAACTGTGGTATTGATGCGACTAGTGAATTAGAGTGTGTTTATTAAAGATTGGAAGGAATTTTGTGATGCTAGATTCTTATAGACTAGATAATAAAAATATATTAAAAGGGAAGCGGGCTATTTCTTTAAATGAGTTGATTTCAGATGATGGGATTCTATCTGATAAGGCTGTGTCGGGTAATTTAGAATTAAATAATGGAAAAATAACTTTAGATTTGAATGGAAGGTTAGCTGGAGGATCATTTAGCTATATTGATGAGATTGAAAAAATATATGGGTACTTAAGTAATAATCTGTATGTAGTCTTAGAAAGATGCTATCTTACTAGCCAAAATATTATTTCTAATGGATATAATGTTGAGAGATATATTTCGAATTATGCATATATAATTTCATTAACTAATAATGATTTATCATTTCTTAAGGATAAAGATGTTTGTGCAACTAGAACTAAGTTTAGCTTCTCTTATCTAGATGATTGGTATAATATTGATCCTCCTGTATTAAACGATAATACTAGTAGAGATTCTTTTTCTATAAAATACGTTAATGAATATTCTAATGAAAACAGTTTCAATATTTTAGATAATGAATTTACTATAAAAATTAAGAGAGATATTAGGAGAATTTATAAAGTTAATAAAGGTTCTACTGTTAAAATGGATTATTATATAGAAGTTATATCTAATAATTACAAAGAGAAAACTATTAGTGAGTTCTATGAAATCTCACAATGGTTTATGAGACTGATTGATTATTTATCCCAATCTAAAAGAAAATTTTTACACTTCAAATTTTATCTAGAAGATGAAAATAATAAATTTAAATCTAAATATTTAGACAATGGAGATCATGATTATGGATATCCAATATATTATGGTCAGTATATATTTCCTCAATTAGATGCGCAAGTACTAGAACCTAAATTTTATTCATTGAGGTTGAGTGATATAAAAGAAGATTTAGAAGTTATAATTTATAGTTGGTTTAAATATAAAGATAATCTTAAACCTGTAATTGATTTATATATTCAAAATAATATTTCCAGCTTAGATATAGAAAGTATTCTTGTAAACCAAACAAGAATGATGGAAATATTTTATAATAATTTTTTCAATAGTGCTAGAGAAATTAAAAATAACTATACATCAAATTTAGACAATACTATTTTAGCAATTAAAAATTATCTAGATGAAAGTAACATAGAAATACCTATTAAAGAAGAAATAACCAAGAGACTAGGCACTAATAAAAAAAATAATCCTACTTTCAGAGAAAAACTAACTGTTATTTTAGAAAATGTTCCTGATCAGTTAAAAAGTGTATTTAATTTAGTAGAGAAGAAGTGGGAAAATGATAGTTCTATCGAAAAAAACTTTGCTAATAGGTTGAAAGATACAAGAAATCACCATATACATGGTCCTAGAAATAATAAGAATAAATCACGTCTAAAAACTTTTAATGAGTTAAATAATGCTAATACTATTTTAGAATATATAATTTATTACCATGTTGTTAGTCAATTAGGGATAAGCGATGATAAATTATTAAATTATCCATTTATTAAAAATAAAATATATCTCTAGTAGGAAATTAATTATTAATATATTTTAATTGGAAATAATAGAATTAAATGACAATTAATAAGAAAAGTACAGAAAGATTAAGTATTTGAAACGTTTGTAAAGAAAAAGGAAACGTAACAAATGCTTAATTTTGCAAAAAATGGAGAATATTTAATTGAAGAAAATACTAATAATTGAAGATGATAAAAATTTAAATAAAGGACTTTCCATAGCCTTAAATAAAGAATATGAAATTTTTTCTGTAAACACAATTAGTGAAGCTAAAAATTTTATTGATGATGCGGATTTGATTTTACTTGATATGAACTTACCAGATGGAGATGGACTTGAAATAATAAAATATACTAGACAATCTTCATCAATTCCTATAATAGTTTTATCAGCCATAGATCTAGAAGCATATATAATTTCAGCCATAAATTTAGGGGCAGACGACTATCTAACAAAACCTTTTTCTTTGGGGATATTAGAAGCAAAGATAAAAAGAGCTTTTGAAAAAATAGTGTCTAGTGATTTAAATCTTTATAAGAAAGATGGTCTAGACTTTAATTTCAATGAAAATACTTTTTATGTAGACAATAAAAATATAGATCTCACAAGGACAGAGACAATAATTTTACACTACTTGATAAAAAACAAGTCTCAAGTTATTACTAAGGAATTACTATTTGATTTTGTTTGGGGAGTAGATGATGGATTTATTGATCAAAATACATTGAGCGTCAATATTTCTAGGATAAGAAATAAATTAAAACCCTATGACCCAATAGAAACAGTTTTTGGAGTTGGATATAAATGGCAATTTTAATAGGTATTCTAGTAATTTTAATTGGAATTCTTTTATATAAATATATTGTTTTGAAAAATCAAATGAGTGAACTTTCAGCTTATATTGATAAGGCTTTGGATGGAAATTTAGAAATTACAGAATTTGATGAAAAGGAATTATCTAAAATAAAATCAAAACTCATTAAATTCTTATACGCAAACCAAGTAAAAGAAAAGAAGATAAATACAGAAAAAAGTAAAACAAAAGATTTAATAGCAGATATATCACATCAAACCAAGACACCAATTACCAACCTTTCTTTATACATTAGTCTTTTAGAAGATGATCCGAAAGATGAGTATATTGAAATTATAAAGTATGAACTTAATAAACTAGAATTTTTAATACAAAATCTAGTAAAATCTTCTAGGCTAGAATCCGATATTATTTCCTTACAAAAACATCAAGCAAATTTAAAAGACATAGTAGAAGATGTTTTGAGAGAATTTAAAGTAATATTATATGAAAAATGTATAAGCATAAATTTAAAAGACGAAGACTTAATTTTCAATTTTGACGAAAGGTGGCTTAAAGAAGCCATTCACAATCTTGTAGATAATGCTATAAAATACTCGCCCAATGGTTCTACTATTAATATTTCAATTTATAAATCTTACCTAAACTACAATCTAGACATAGAAAATGAGTACAAAGACTTATCAGAAGAAACTTTGCCAAAGATATTTGAAAGATTTTATAGAGGGAAAAATTCAGTTTCCAAGGACGGTTTGGGTTTAGGTCTATATATAGGCAGAGAAATTATAGAAAAACATGGTGGTAATATAAGAGCGTCTTTGGATGAAAATAGAATAAAATTTTCAGTAGACTTCCCTTTGTGAGAAGTCTTTTTTCTTACAAAACTGTAAGAAGTCTTGTAAGTACTTTGTAAGATATGAATGTTATATTAAATGTAAAGAGGTGATAGATATGTTAAAAGTAGAAAATTTAAAAAGATATTATAAGACAAATGACTTGGAAGTAAGAGCTCTTGACGGAGTATCTTTCGATGTGGAAAAAGGAGAATTTATTTCTATAATTGGAGCATCAGGATCTGGTAAATCAACTTTATTACATTTATTAGGTGGGCTTGATTATCCTACAAGCGGAAAAGTTTTAATTGATGATACTGACATTTATGCATTGAAAGATGATGAGAGAACCATTTTTAGGAGAAGAAATATTGGTTTTGTCTTTCAAGCATATAATCTTTTGCCAATGCTAAATGTATATGAGAATATAATTATTCCCTTTGGTCTTGATGGGGACAAAGTAGATAAGAAATATGTTGATTCCGTAATAGACATTCTAGAGATAAGTGATCAAAAAAATAAAATGCCAAACGAATTATCAGGTGGACAGCAACAAAGAGTTGCTATAGCAAGAGCCTTGGTTACAAAACCTTCTTTAATTCTAGCTGACGAACCTACAGGAAATTTAGATTCAAAATCTTCTTCCCAAGTTGTCTATTTATTAAAAAAGATTAATAAAGATCTTGGAAATACTATTCTTATGATTACTCACGATGATGCCGTCGCTCAAGCTGCAGAAAAAACTCTAAGGATAGAAGATGGAAGGCTGGTGGGAAATAATGAAAGTTAAAAATAGAGCTTACATTAAACGTTTAGCAAAAAATATTTTAAATGCTAATAAAAGCAGGAGAAATATTCTCTTATTAGCCATTGCTTTGACTTCTATACTATTTACAAGTCTGTTTTCTGTAGCCTTAGGTTTAGGAAAAAGCATGGAAACCCAAACAATGAAAACTATTGGAACAATCAGCCACGGATCTTTTAAAGAACTTTCTGACGAAGATGTAGAAATATTAACTCACGATAAGGATATAAAGGATTTTTCAGTAAGAGAGAAAGTTGGAATTCTTGACGATGAAAAAATAAGTGCAGAACTATCTTATATGGATAAGAAAGGATTTGAATGGTCTCTAATAGAAAAAGTTAAAGGGAAATTTCCTGAAAAAGAAAACGACGTATTTATAGATTTAGCAACTGCTAAAAAATTAGGTTATAAGGGTGAAATTGGAGAAGAGATAGAAATTCCATACAGTATTGAAAAACCTTACACAGGAGAGATTATTGAAAAGAAAAGTGATAAATTTATTATATCTGGAACTTTTTAAAATCCAATTGACTCCAATGTTGGTGTAGGACAAATCTATTTATCAAAAGCTTATGTAGATAAATTATCACTTCCAGAAAATAATAAAGATTTGGAAGTAATGCTAAAAAATTCCTTTATGATAAGGAATAAGCTTTTAAAAATTGCCGAGAAAAATGGTTATAAAGTGGTAGATGACCCTGGAAATTTATCCGAAAAGGAAATAAGAATTGGTGTTAACTTTGCTTATATTTTTTCTGGTGATAGTAGTTTTGATTTTAAAACATTTCTACCATACTTAGCTTTTTTGATTTTGGTAATAGTCGCAGGATACTTAATAATAAACAATATTTTTAAGATATCCGTTAATGAAGATATTAAACTTCTAGGACTTTTAAAAACAATTGGAATGACAAAGCCACAAATCAAAAAACTTGTTCATCTAGAGTCTATAGCAGCTTCCCTTCCTTCAATAATAGTTGGAGATATAGTGGGAATTTCTATCGGGAAAATTATTTTAAATAAAATATTTGCAAATAATGAGATGTTAACGGATGTAAAATTATCACTCATGGTAATAATCTTAATTATCTTATTTTCGACAGCCTTCACTTTGCTTACAGTATTTCTATCTGTTATGAGACCTGCTAGGTTCGCAGCAAAAGTTTCTCCCATAGATGCCAGCAGATACAATGAAACCACGATAAAAAAGAAATATAAGAGTGAGAATATTTCTCTAGGAAAACTTGCTAGAAGACAAGTCTTTTCCAATAAATTTAGATTTATTTCAATTATTCTATCTATGAGTCTATCCGCTGTTATTTTAAACAGTGTTTTAACTTATACTGGTAATATTGATCTAGAAAAGGGAATTTCTGATGTCATTACAACAGACTATAATATAGCAAGCCCAAAATACTTTAGGTATATGTATTTAGGTAGTGAAGAAGGAATTGATAAAAAGTTTATTGATGAGATAGAAAACTATAAGGGCTTTAAAAGTGGGGGAGCTTTATACTACTATGGTTATGAATACGATTATCCAGATATAAAAATAGAAGATAATAAAGTTGCTCCAATATTATTAGGAATAGATGATTATTTAATAAACAAACAAAAATTTATAGATGGAGAATTTGATAAAGACAAATGGCAAACAGGAAATTATATAATCATAGGAGAATATGGAGATGAAAAATCTGCATTTAAAGCTGGTGATAAAATAAAAATCAATGTTAATAATAAGGTCAAAGAAGTCCAAGTGATGGGCAAGTTTGAGTATAACTTTTCAAATGGTCTTAGATATTTTCCTGTGATTAAGGAAGATATAAATGACGAATCTAGTCCTACTTTAAGTTTGGAATATATTTATATGAATCCGAATGAGTATAGTAAGCTTACAGGAGATAAAAGTATAATGTCCTATGGATTTGATGTAGAAGATAGTGAAAAGGAAAATTTTGATAATCTATTAAAAACTTTTGAAAATGAGCCAGACTTTTCCTATGATTCAAGGGATCTTCAGATCAAATCTACAATGGAATTTAAAAACCTAATAGAATTTGCTGGTTACAGTCTATCTATAGTATTATTCTTAATATCTGTATTGAATTTTATAAATGTTATTGCTACTGAAATACTACGAAACATGGTGAACTTATCAATTCTTGAAGCTATTGGAATGACAAAGAAAAACATCAAAAAATATTTGGTCAAAAAGAATTTGATTTATTCTTTAAGTGGCTTAGTATTTTCTTTCATCATTATGCTTCTTGTAGATAAATTTATCTTGATGGATTTTATGGCAGCAACTAAGTGGACTTCCTATAAATTTGTAATCATGCCGCTTATCCTTGTAAACTTTGTAAATATAATTATTGGGATATTATTTACAGGTAGATTTTATGAAAAGCACAGTCAAAACAGTCTTGTAGATAGGATAAGAAGTTTAGAATAAATATGTTTTATGTTAACTAGAAATAAAAAAGGCTGTGAGCATTTAAACTCATAGCCTTTTATCTTGAAACCTACGACTCTCTAAATCAGGTTATCTAAAATACTTAATTCAATGAGCTTTTCGGCTCACTTTTTTTGTACAAACTTTTATATTTATCTTAAAAATATATAATAGATAGTAAAGGAGTTAGTATGGAAAAAGTAATAGTATTTGGATCTTTTGTTGTTGATCTTATGGCAAGAGCGGATAGGTTGCCAAAGGCTGGAGAAACTGTTAGGGGCAATTTCTTTAAAATGGGACCTGGAGGTAAAGGTTTTAACCAAGCTGTAGCTTGTCACATGGCAGGAGGAGACCTTACAACTGTAATTAAGCTTGGCAAAGACGAATTTTCAAAACTTGCAACAAATCTTATGGATGAGATAAATATGAGTAGGGACTATGTTTTATATAGTGATGACAAGCCAACAGGCGTTGCCTTGATTCCAGTAGATGAAGTAAGTGGCGAAAATCAAATTATGATTGTTCCAGGAGCTAGTGAAACAATAAGTAGCGAGGAAGTATACAAGTTAGAAGATATAATCGAAGATGCATCTTATATCCTTCTCCAATACGAAGTAAATCAAGACGCCAATGAACTTGTAAAAAAAATATCCCTAGAAAAATCCAAGAAGGTCATTGTAAACACTGCGCCTTATGTAGATGTTGACAAGAAGTTTTATGATGGTCTCTATCTTGTTACTCCAAATGAAAGCGAAGCAGAATCTCTTACTGGAGTTAAGGTAAATGATTTGAAATCTTTAAGGAAAGCTTCTAAGCTTATAAAAGATATGGGTGTTAAGAATGTAATCATAACCCTAGGAAAAGAAGGTGTCTTTGTAGATTCTGACGGAAAAAGTGAAATTATCCCTAGTTACAAGGTAAAGGCAGTAGATACAACTGGAGCAGGAGATGCCTTTAATGGAGGCTTGTTAGCGGCCCTATCGGAAGGAAAAGATATCTTTAGTGCAGCTAAATTTGCAAATGCTACAGCAGGACTTGCTGTTACAAAAATGGGAACATCTGTTGCTATGCCAACAAGAGTTGAGATAGACCAATTTATACAAAGGATGGATCATGCAAACTAGATTAATGAACATGGTTATGATAAAAGATGTAGAGAATAATCAAGTTTTGGTTTTGGATAAGGTCAAAAAGTACGGCTGGGAAGGTCTTACCTTCCCCGGTGGCAAGGTCGAAGAAAATGAAAGTCTAACCGATTCTGTCATAAGAGAAGCCAAGGAAGAAACAAACCTAGATATCAAAAATCCAAGGCTAGTTGGTCTTATAACTTGGATAGTTGAAGGAAGAAGAGATATGGGCTTTATCTATGAAACAGAGGAGTTTTCTGGAGAGCTGGTAGAAGAAAATAGAGAAGGCAAACTCTTCTGGACATCTTTTGAAAAGATGAAGGAGATGGACGGTCTAAGTGAATCCATGGATAAAATATTCATGATATATGAAAGACGTGCACAAGAAATCACTTGGTTTTATGATGAGGGAAGAGTAATCTATCAATAGTAAAGATGCTTGATTGAAAAAATATAAGCGATTTGTTATAATTAAAGAAGTGTATGACACAGACCATAACAGTTATTATTAAAATAAAAAAGTAATAATTTTACTTAAAATTTATTTTCAAAAAGCTATAATTTATTAAATTTGTAACTATTTTAGACATTGAGATGAGGTAAATATGATACTTGATAAGAATGATAAACAATTAGTAGAAAGATACCAAGATTTTGTTAAAAACTCACCTTATGGGCATTTTATGCAAGATATGCGTTGGGCAAATATCAAAAGTAATTGGGACAGCGTGTATTTTTACCATGAAGAAGATGGAGAAATCAAAGGAGCACTTTCTGTAATTTACATAAAGGACTCTAAGGTAGGAAAGAATTTCTTTTATGCACCAAGAGGACCTGTGTGCGATTTTAAAGATGTAAAGCTCGTGAAAACTCTTATAGAAGAAGCCAAAGACTTTGCGAGTGAAAACGACGGTTTTCTTCTAAGAATCGATCCTTTGGTTAGAAATGACGAAGATATAGTGAGCTTATATGCGGAAAATGGCATAGAAATTCGCCACGACAAGACAACTTCTTCCCAACCTTTAATGAATATGGTTTTAGATATTAAAGGAAGAGATATTGATGAGATTTTTGCTAATTTCTCTAAAAATACAAGAAAACACACTAGAAAATCTTACAGAGATGGAATAGAAACTAGGGAATTGGGCGAAGAAGGAATTGATATTTTATATTCTGAGGTCGTAGATACTGCCGAGAGAGCTGGCATAAACCACAGACCTTATGAATATTTCAAGAGTCTTTATGATAATTACAAGGATGAAATTAGATTATCAGGATGTTTCTATGAAGATGAGCCAGTATGCACATCAATGCTAATTTGCTATGGAAATAGGGCGACCGCTCTTTATGGTGGATCTAGCGATGAATACAAAAACATGGGTCAAAACTACCAAATAAACTACGAAGAAGTAAAATATGCCGCTGATAATGGCTACAGCCACTATGATATGGGTGGAATATTTGAAGATGACGATAGCGACGGACTATATAGTTTCAAGAGGAAATTTACAGAGGACAATGTAGAAGATCTCATAGGCGAAATAGACGTGGTTATAGATGAGAAACTTTATGACGATTATATAAAAGAAAAGAACCCACACTTTAAGAGAGAAGAAGAAAACTCTGAGGAATAAATGTGAGCCTAATTGAGATTAGGGGGCTAAAGAAATATTATAAGCTAGGAGATAATATTATAAAGGCTCTGGATGGAATAGACCTAGATATAGAAGATGGAGAGTTTGTAGCTCTCTTGGGAACAAGTGGATCAGGCAAATCAACGCTTCTAAATATGCTTGCAGGTCTTGAAAGACCAAGTAAGGGAACGATTAAATATGGAAATATATCCCTAACTGACTTAGATGAAAATCAAATTACAAAATTTAGAAACTTAAATGTTGGATTTGTTTTTCAATCTTATAATCTTTTGCCTTACTTATCCGCTTGGGAGAATGTTTCTTTGCCACTTACCTTTAAGGGGCTTGACAAAGAAGATAGAAAAAAGGAAGCGGCAAAAATCTTAAAGGAAGTTGGTCTTTCTGATAGGATGAATAACAAACCCAATGAGCTATCCGGTGGTCAACAACAAAGAGTTTCTATTGCTAGAGCCTTTGTTGGTAGACCTAGGATAATCTTTGCTGATGAGCCGACAGGAAATCTAGATACCAAGACGAGTTTTGAGATAATGAATCTAATAAAAAAGATAACCAGAGAAAATAATCAGACCTTTATTATGGTAACCCATGATGATGAGATGACAGAATTTGCTGACAAAGTTCTTTATATGAGAGATGGACACCTAGAAAAAGTCCACGAGAAATATACAATTGACGAGGTACTCAATAAATGATGGGTGAAGAAAACACACAGTATGAAACAGTAAGCAATAATGAAATTGCAGAAGAAAATAATAGCGAAAATACTCAATCAGCTATAAGAAATCAACCTAAGCTTATAATATCTGATTACGACCTAAGTCCAAGCATGGTTGAAGCTGGCAAGGATTTTAACCTATCCTTTACCTTGTATAACACCAATAGTGAAAATGCTATCTATAATCTAAAGGTAACAATAGATCAAACCCTTGCTGCAGCTCCTCAAACAAGCGGGCAAAATAACGCCAACTTGACTAGCGATGGATCAGTTTTTACTCCTATAGGTAGGTCAAATACCTTTTATGTAGCAAGTCTTTATCCTTGGGAATGGACTACCAAATACATAGATATGAATGTTCTGCCAAATGCTAATCCTGGAAGTTATGTAGTAAACCTAACTATGGAATACGAGGACTACTGGGGAAATCAATACAAAACTCAAGAATCAATCGGTATTCCTGTAACCCAAGAGGCAAGTGTCAACTTTGGCAAGGTTAAGATGGATGATATAAGTATAGGTGTTCCAAATTCTGTTTCTGTAAATCTATATAACACTGGCAAGTATAACCTAAATACTGTCATGTGTAGGGTAAAGGGCGATGGCTTTAGTGTAGATGAAGATGAGAGATTTATAGGAAATTTCAATGCTGGAAGTCAAGAGACCTTCTCCTTTAACTTGACTCCTGAAAAGGAAGGAAAGATTAAAGGAAAAATCGAGATAACTTATAAAGATTCTACAGGAAAAGAACATACTGATGTCAAGGACTTTGAAAAAGAAGTAAGCCAAAATTTTGACCAAGAGGGAATGATAGACCCACAAACAGGAGAGATGATTGGAGAAGCTCCAGTAGATAATTCTCCATCTCTTGTGACTAGCCCATTTTTATGGATTGGCTTGCTAGTTTTAGTAGCTTTAATAATTGCTCTTATAAGGAAAAAAAGAAAATCCAAAAAAGACGAGGAGCTTATTATAAGCGATGAAGATTAGAGATAGACTAGAGATGGCTCTAAGAAACTTGGTTAGGAGAAAATCAAGGACAATCCTAACTATTTTATCTGTAGTAATTGGGGCAAGCTCTATAATACTTATGATTGCCTTTGCCTTGGGCATCAACCAACAACAAAAAGATATGATTGACTCTTTTGGGGGCCTTAGCTCCATTCAAATCTTAACAGAAGGAAATGGCGGTACAGCAAAGATTGATCAGGCAAATATTACAAAGCTTAAAAACATCGAGGGAGTAGGGGCAGTTGTCCCATCTAAATCTTTCTTTAGTGAGATTTTGGTAAAAGGCGATGAAGATATCAAAATCAGCGGAGAAATCCAAGTAGTTCCAGATGATGTCATAGAAAATTTAAGTAAAGATATGATGGAGTGGGGAGATAGGATAAATAAAGCTGACGATGATAAAATTATCCTAGGATCTCAGCTTAGTGCAGGAAAAACCGTCAAAGATAGCTATGGTTTTAGTCAAGAACCAATCGAAGATTTTGATTTTAAAACTCATGAGTACATTCTAAGACTTGGTTATAAGGAAATGGACGATGACGGAGTTAACTTTACAAATGAGAATGAGGAAAATGGCGAGGAGAAAAAGGCTGATTATATAGATATACCTGTCCAAGTTACAGGCAAAATGAACTCCAAAGCATTTATTAATCCTTGGGCATCTGTGATTAATGAAAGTTTTTATAAGAAACTCAAAAAAGAAGATAAGAAACTTACGAACTCCCAACTTAACCAAAATTTCGATATGGACGGAAAACCTATAGAAGAAAAAGCTGGGGATGGAATTGCCTATGACAACTTGAAAGTTGTAGTAGAAGATGTAGAAAACCTACCCCAAGTAGAAGAAAGAATAAGAAAAGCAGGATTTGATACTCAATCTGAGGCGGGTTCTGCAGAAGAGATTAAGAAAAGCAATATGGTCGTAACAATGATCCTTGGAGGAATAGGATCTGTAGCCTTTATAGTTTCAGCGATTGGAATCATAAATACCATGCTTATGAGTATTTACGAAAGACAAAAAGAAATCGGTGTGATGAAGGTAATAGGAGCATCTGTAGATGATGTTAGGTCTATGTTTCTCATAGAATCTGGCTTTATAGGATTTTTTGGAGGGATTGTAGGATTGATTATTTCCCTATTAGTAGGCTTTGTAATTAATTCTCTTGCGGCAAATTCAGGGTTTTTCGGATCTATGAATGGCGAAGCGAGTAAGATTATCATAATACCTATTTGGCTATCTATCCTAGGAGTTGGATTTTCTTCAATGGTGGGTGTGCTTGCAGGATATATCCCAGCAAGAAGAGCTACGAGATTGTCAGCTATAGAAGCATTAAGATCAAATTAGCAAAATCGGTAGAGAAATCTATCGATTTTTTTATATAAAAAATACTTGGGTATAAATATAAAAAGACTTATAGGAGGATATAATGAGTAAATTAAGCCAAACTATCAAAAACTACCTAGAGGAAAATAATATAGGTCTAGAAGATATTAAGGATGAACTAAAGACAATTGATATTGACCTTGTAGGAGAAATGTTAAAAGATAAGGAAAATACCTATGTAATCAAAAAATCTGGTTCTGTAGAAAAATTTTCCAAAGAAAAAATCGAAAGATCAATTAAAAATGCAGCTGGAGATAACAAATACGACCTAAACACTTCAGACTTAGCTATAATCGTAGGTGATGTTATAAAGGCCCTAGATTCTGATCCAAGAAAGGTTTATAAGACTAGCGAGATTAAAAACTATATAAAAGATGCTCTAATCAAAGAAGGATACAGCCAAGTGTATAAATCTTTTATCTCCTACATCAAGGAAGATTAATGAATATAAAAATCGTAGCAGTAGGAAAGATTAAGGAGAAGTTCTACAAAGACGCTCTAGCTGAATATTTAAAAAGAATGGGAGCCTACAATTCTATCGAAGTTATAGAAGTAGCTGACGAGATGGCTCCAGAAAACTTGTCCTGTAAGGAACTAGAAGAGGTCAAGGACAAAGAGGCAGATAGGATTCTTTCAAAGATTAAGGATGATGCCTATGTCGTAAGCCTAGAAATCTTGGGAAAGGAAATGACAAGCGAAAACTTTGCGGGATTTATAGAAGATGAAATGCTAGATGGCTTTGGCAGAGACTTAGTCTTTGTAATCGGTGGATCCAATGGACTTTCAGCTAGAGTTAGCCAAAGATCAAACAAAAAACTATCCTTTGGCAAGATGACCTATCCCCACCAACTTATGAGAGTGATTTTAGCTGAGCAAATCTATAGGGCATTTAGGATTATCAATAACCACCCCTACCACAAATAGAAAGGATGATATATGAAGAAGTTTTTAGTTCTAGTCGCAAATGGCAACGAAACTATTGAAGTATTGACAGTAGTAGACTATCTAAGAAGGGCAGATATAAAAGTAGATATAGCATCGACAGAAGAAGGACTCGACCTTGTGACAAGTCACGATGTTACTTACAAGGCTGATATAATGTTTGATGATATCGAGGAAGATGACTATTTTGGCCTATATATACCAGGAGGAACCAAGGGAGCATATTCTCTTAGGGATAATGAGAATGTTCTTGATTTAGTTAGAAGATTTAACGATGAGGGAAAAATTATAGCTGCTATTTGTGCAGGACCTGTTGTTTTAAACGAGGCAGGTGTACTTTTTGACAAGAAAGCTACATCTTTTCCATCAATGAAAGATGAAATGGATAAGACTAAAACATATGTCGATGATGAGATTGTAGTAACAGACGGAAATATAACAACCTCAAGAGGTGCTGCTCTTACTAATTACCTAGCATTAAAATTAATAGAAATAATAAAGGATAAGGATACAGCAGGAGATATCAAACACCAAACCCAACATGAGGCAGTGGAAAAATATTTCGGCTTTGAATTTTAACAAAGATAAAACAGGATGATTTTATTCACCTTTTTAGAGCGTAGACAAAATCCAAAAACGCTTACTAAGCTACAGAAATTTAGAAATTCTAAATCTCATAATACTGTAAATCGCAAACTCGCCAATGCTCAAACAGTGCGATTTACGGACGCATTATTTCGATTTGAATTTCTTAAAATTTCTTCCGAATGGAACGCTTCCTTTTGGATTTTGTTACTTTGCAGGCAGCCTGACAGGATGATTTTATTCATCCTGTTTTTACTTTAATATTTTTGAGAATTGACCTTGAGGTACTCATAAAAGTATATGGCAAATAAAATGCTATAGATTAGGGAAAAGGCAACAAAAGATATGCTTAACGAATTGCTATCTAAAAGATTTCCCACAGAATTTATAAAAAATGGACTTACAAATCCGCCGATATTGCATCCTATAAAGATTAAATTATTAATAATTCTATTTTGACTACCTCTAGCAAACCTGCTTGCCTCTGAAAAAAGATAGGGAGTAGACATAGATAGGCTAAAGACATTCAAAACCATACCTAGAAGGTAGACATAGATATTCTCTCCCCAAAAGCCAACCATCATATTAGAGAAAATATAAATTAGTAGAGCCATAAGGATAGTCTTTCCCTTGAGTTTCTTATTGATATAACCAAAGGCAAAGCCAGATGCCATGCCAAATATCGGGATGATCGTCATGTAGAGGTTGGTGTTTATATCTATCCCCTTTGCCATAGTAGCAATTGTTGGAAACCTAACCATAAGACCGGTTAGATTCATAATCATAACTCCTGCAAAAAGAATATAAAATACCACTTGTCTATTCAAGATAAATCTATCATCATATTTTTCTTCTATTGGATCTTCTACATACTTAGTAAATAATACTAATATAAAAAATGCAATTAAATAAACTAAAAAAGCAAGCTCCCATTTTATTTTTATTAATAAACCTGCAAGGATTAGAAATAAAATTTGACCAATAAACTCCATGGAGTTTCTCATGCCATGTAGGCTCGATGCCTTTTCACCAGAGAAAAGTGCGCTGATGTAGTTTGCAGAATGACCATTGAAAAGTCCAATCCCTGCTCCAAGGATTATTCTCGATAGGAAAATACTAATATAAGTTTTTCTTATTACCGGAAGAAGCCCGCTAACAAAAACCAAGAGTAAGCCTATTTGCACGCATTTTTTCATGCCGATTTTCTTGGTTATCTTCTCACTTGATGCTATGGCGATTATGGTGGCTATGGATGATAGAGTTATAAGAAACTCAGCCATCTGTCTACTTATAGCAAGGTCTTTTTGCATAAACACCAAAACACCTGATATGCAACTGTTGCTTGCAGTCAAGAGGGCAATGGATAGAATCGCCATTTCTTCTAATTTATTTTTATCTAAAGTTTTCATAAAGCCTCACTTTTATAGTTGATAGATACAATCATAGCAAATTAAGTAAAACTAGTAAAGAGAAATCCTCCTTAATTTATAAATAATTTTCCAAATATTTATCAGCTTGACAAATCACCCTATTTGTAGCTTATAATGATTATATCAAAAGGAGAAATAATGAAAAATACTTTATTAAAATCGTACTTAAAATACTTAATACCAACTATAACAACTATGATATTATTTTCTACCTACACTATGGTAGATGGAATATTTGTGGGAAGGGGAGTAGGTGCAAGCGGGATATCTGCAGTCAATGTCTCAATGCCTTATGTAACTTTTGCCTTTTCCCTATCAATATTAATATCTGTCGGAAGCTTAAACCTAATAGGCTACCAGCTAGGAAAGGGTGATAAAGAAAAGGCAAATGAGTTTTTTTCTATTTGTATAAGTATGGCGCTTGTCGTTGCCTTTCTATTGGCATCTCTAAGCTATATTTTTATAGATAGATTAATTTACTTTCTAGGAGCAAGTCCTGAGATAAAACCTTTGGTTCATGATTATATTTCTGTAATCATATTTTTTACGCCTTTTTATATAATGAGCTATGCTTTTGAAATTATGGTAAAGGCAGATGGTAGACCAATCGTTTCTACTGTATGTATGACAATTTCTGCTGTGACTAATATAGTTCTTGACTATGTATTTATATTTAAGTTACACATGGGTGTTAGGGGAGCGGCGATTGCAACTGGTATTGCCCAAAGCTTACCTACTTTTGCCTATCTTTTTTATTTTTTATCAAATAAGGCAGGACTTAAATTTAGAAAATACGAGTTAAAGCTTTACAAGATCAAGGAAGTTCTATCTTATGGATTTCCAGCAAGCGTTCAGGAGCTTTCGTCTGGTTTTGTTATACTTTTATTTAACAATGTCATTTCTATATATTACGGAGTAGAGGGTTTGGCTGCCTTTTCTGTAATTTCTTATATAATGATATTTGTTGTAAATGTAATGCTTGCCATAAATCAATCCAGTCAACCTCTCTTATCCTTTTATTTCGGAAAAGAGGAGTATGAAAATGTCCTTGGTATCAGAAAATTTATGCTAAGAACAGTTTTAATCATAAGTATCCTTATGGTTTTAGTCATAGAACTTAGACCAGAGTTTTTTGTAAATGTATTTATAGCTGATTATGAGGAAAGCTTCTTGCCATTTGCAATCAAATCCCTTAGGATATTTGCCATAAGCTTTCTAATAATGGGCTTTAATATAACAAACGCAGGATATATGACGGCGGTTCAAAGACCGAGATATGATTTTTATATAACAATCCTAAGGGGATATGTATTAATGGCTGTCTTAGTTTATCTAATGCCAATGGCCTTTGGCAGGAAAATAATATGGAACGTAGCGACTATAACAGAGGCTATTACCATGATATTTTCGGTATTTCTAGTTAAAAGCGAGCTAAAAGAAATCCACAAACTAACCCAAAGACGAGATAAACATATCAAAGTTAAATACCAATAAAAAAGGACTGCTGCAAAACTATGAATAATCATCGTACCATCGTTAGAAGGTTCTCTTAGGAAATTTTCAGTGGAGCCTGCCGGCTCATGGAGGCAAAATTTCCGTGGAGGTTCTTCTAACGATAATGGTACGATTTATTCATTCTGCAACAGTCCTTTTATCTAGCATCTATTTCCTTGTATTTGTCATCTTCATCAAATTTCTTTACTACATATGAGCAAATTGGAAGGATTTTTTTATCATTTGCCTTGGCGTTTTTTACAAATTCATCCAAGAGCCTTCCTGCGATTCCCTGTCCACCGTAGGCTTTATCTACTACTGTGTGAGTTGCCTTCCATATATTTTCCTCTTCTTCGTATTGAAGAAAGCCTATTTTCTTATCATCATCAAAAGCTTGTGCTTCATTTTCCTTTTCATTAAATATAATTTTAATATCCATTTATATCACCTCTTTATTCTTATACCCATAATGACTCAATTTAGTTTATCCAAAATTGTCATATACTTTTAGGATTTCTTGTGGTAATTATCCATAAATGATATAATTTATTCAAAAGGAGGCTCTATGAAAAGAGAATACAAACTATCCTCTGTCGTTCTTGTGATTTTGATAGGAGCGGTAGTTTCATTTATAACAAGCATGCTATTTGAAAAAATCGGAGGAGATTCAACTGTTATTAAACTTATAGGAACAGCTTTGGCAAGCTTTTTGGCGTTTTTCTTCCAATATGCTCTATCTGCAGGACTTCTAAGAAATAGGATGGGATCTGTAGGAGAATATCTAAATCAAATTAATACAATTAACGGAAGATTTATCTTAATAAATATCATCATGTCACTTATAACAATTGGTTTTACCACATCTATAGGATTTCTGGGTGGTAATCTTGTTTATAATACTATGTTAACTAGTGAAGCTAGATCAGATAATGTCACAACCCTAGTTCTAATGATACTTTTATTTTTAGTATCAGTTGTTTTATCGCTATTGATAACTTATACAAACTTCTACCTAGCTGATGATAACCGTGGTTTAAAGAAAGAAAGCATAGTCACTTCCATTAAAACTATCTTTAAAATAGGTAAAGATCTTTTTGGAAAGACAATAAAGATATATTTAAAATATATAATACTACCTCTACTTATTTATGGAGTTTTGTTAGTTTTAACTATCATTTTTATACCAAATGACGGTTTGGGAGGAATATTTCTTTCTAGTCTAGTGACTGTAATTTTGGTAGTGTATTTGCTATTTGCATCAGCAATTGTTCTTGCGAGACTATCAGATGCCTACATTGACTACACTGAGGAAAAAATAGCAATTGAAGATTAATTTTATATTTTATAATGACAATCGTCCCATCATTGGAATATTTTTCTAGTGATGGGACGATTTATTTTAAGATTTTTTATTTTGTGATTTGGGGAGCCTTGTTTTCTTTTCTTAATATTTCTAGTCTACTTATGGCGTGGGCTTTGGCGTTTTCTGGTGCTTTTGCCATTTTTTTCATCTTAGTTTTGCCAAAGATATTTGTATAAGATCCGTCTGCCCAAAATATATTTCTCTTCATAAAAGCTGTAAGAAGGGCGTAGATTGGATTTAGGAGATTTACGAAGGCGAATGGGAAAAATACCAAAGGACTTACTCCCAAGGTTCTCATTTGATAGGCACCACATGCTGTCCATGGAAACATAACAGCCCACAAGGTTCCAGCATCTTCTAGTGTTCTTGAGAGCATATTTCGAGAAAGTCCCATTTCATCATACTTATCTTCATACAAGGGAGCAGGAACTCCTATTCCTAAGAATTGATCGCACATGGTAGCGTCACAAAATATGGAAGTAGCCATAGTTGTAAGGACAAGTCCTCCAACGGAGTTGATTCTTTCTTTTAGTTTTCTAAATAGTCTTTCTATAACGCCAGCCTTTTCTAAAGAACCTCCAAAGGAGACAGCAAGGAGAATTAAATTTATAGTCCACATTTGATTATCCATACCACCTTTTGCTAGAGCTTCATCTACAAAGTCATTGCCAGTTACAATATCAGGTCCATAGTGGAGGATAGCAAATATTTCTGCAAGAGATCTTTTTTCTTGAAATATCAGAGAAAAGATTATACCTGTAAGAACAGAAATCATAACACCTGCAAGTCCTTCTATTCTTAGAACACACACCAAAATAATTATTAGTATAGGAAAAAGAACTAGAGGAGTGATATTAAAATTGCTGGAAAGGGCAAGCTTTATGCCTTCTGCAATCTCTGGATCATAGTTTAGAGTATTTGCCCTAAGACCAATAAAGCTATATAAAACAAGAGATATCAAAAACACAGGTCCAGTTGTAGATATCATTGCACTAACATGGTCAAAAAGACCTGTCTTAGCTACTCCTGCCGCAAGGTTGGTTGTATCAGATAAGGGAGAGAACTTATCGCCAATGTAGGCACCTGATATAACCATGCCGGCAGTAATAGCAGGATTTATCCCAAGACCCTTGCCTATAGTCATAAAAGCGATACCTATAGTTGCTGTAGCAGTCCAACTTGACCCACAAGATAGACCAACTAGAGCTGTTATAATACAGCCGATAGGCAAAAACAATTTGGGAGAAAGTAGGTCAAGTCCATAATAAATTAGGGCAGGAATTGTTCCTGAAATCATAAATGATGAAACTAATATACCAACTGTTAGTAGGATTAGGATAGCATCTAGGGTTGTAGAAATCCTTTCAACCATTCCTTCTAACATTTCCTTAAAGCTTTTTCCAGTAATAAGACCTACGATACATGAAACAATTATCCCACACATCAAAGGAAGGTGGGCTGCGTCATAGATAGGTTCGCCATCCTTTTTGGCAAAGACAAATACATAGATCATTAGTGAAATCATAGTAACAATCGGAAGTAAGGCCTCAAAAATACTAGGAAGCCTTTTAGTTTTTTCTTTTTTCATAATAACTCCTTATAACATGGTAGCGTGATAAATCATATTTATATCCTACAAGAGATATGTACTTTTGTCAATAATAATCTAAATAGTTTAATAAATCATCAAAATAAAATAAATAAAAATCTTACTTGCTATCATCAATTGTTTTCGATATATTAAGAAAAGAATTTTATCAAAAATAATATAGAAATTAAATTTTACTAATGAGTTAATAGTATAGTTACCATAGAAAGAATCCTATACTTTATAGTTGATTTTAAACAGATAAGTGCTATACTAAAATAATTGTAGGAGGATTTATGAACATTATTATCTTGGGGGCTGGTAAGGTTGGCTCCTATCTTACTAGTGGCCTAGCAGAAGAAGGTCACGATATACTAGTTATTGACCATGATAAGGACGTTTTAGATAAATTATTAGCAAGTAATGATGTGATGGGCATAGTTGGAGACGGTAGAGATCCAGAAGTCTTGATGGATGCAGATGTTTCTTCTTGTGATTTGTTTATAGCAATTACCCTATCTGACGATGTAAACCTCATAGCATCAACTATAGCTAAGAAACTTGGAGCAAAAAATATAATCATAAGACTTAGAGAAAGTCAATATATCAACCAAAAGGAAATCATAGAGGATATAACCTCAGCATCTAGGATTATAAATCCAGAAATGATTGCAGCTAAGGATATCCAAAGGGCACTAAAGTACTCTCACGCCCTAAATGTTGAAAGCTTTTTTAGAGATCAGGCTATCATGATGGAGCTTGTCATATCTGAAGGTTCTAGCCTAGTTGGATCAAAGATATCTGATCTAAATGCATATTCAGCTGAATACCACACTCTAATTGGGATTGTCAACAACAATGGCAAGGTCTACATACCTCACGGGTCTTATGTCCTAGAACAAGGAGAGAAGATTTATATAATAGGAGCTAAAGAGGGAGCAGATAGGTTCTACAAGAAGGAAGTTTTAGATAGGATTGAGATTAAAAATGTGCTAATAATTGGAGCGGGTGCTATTTCAACTCACCTAACTGGGCTTTTACTAGAAAGAGGATTTGGAGTAACAGTTGTAGAAATAGATAAGAAAAGAGCAGAAGAGATTAGCGAGAAGTTCTCAGATGCGGTTGTTATAAATGCCGACGGATCAGACCCTGACGTTTTAGAAGAAGTTAGAATTGAAAACTTCGATGCTATGGTTTGCCTAACAGGAATGGATGAAGAAAATATCCTGATTTCTCTATTGGGTGAGAAATACGGAATAGAGAAAATCATTGCCAAGGTCAATAGAACTAAGCTTTTGAAGATGACAGGCATCCTTGATATAGACACAACATTTACTCCAAAAAGAGTTGCAAGTGACGTTATCAATAGAATCATAAGAAGTAAGGAAAATGCTAGAGGATCTTCTATTACATCTTTGTATAGATTAGAAGATGACCAGGTTGAAGTAATTGAATTTGCTGCCATAGAACATTCCGATATTCTAAATAAAAAGCTAAGAGACTTAAATATAAGAGAAGATACCTTGATAGCTTGTATCAAACATGAGGAGCGTGATGGACAAATCGAAGTTCCAAATGGAGATTCTATGATTTCTCTGGGAGATAGGGTTTTAGTTATAACAACTAACCATACTTTCCAAGTCATAGATGATGTATTGGAGTAGATATGAACGGTTCAATTATAAAATATACAATAGGAAAACTCCTTCAAGTCTTGGCTATGCTTATGAGCCTGCCTCTACTTGTTGGGTTAATCTATAAAGAAGGTTTTACTGATATTAGAAATTTTATAATTCCCATAGCTATTTCTCTTATATTAGGCATGATTTTAGTTAGAAGAGGATCTAGCCAAGGACACATCTTTACCAAAGAGGCCATGTTTATTACTGCAACCTGCTGGATTGTTTTCTCAGTTATAGGATCAATCCCCTTATATCTAACACCAAGTAACTATCCTAGCGTTATAGATGCTTTCTTTGAAATGGCAAGTGGATTTACAACTTGCGGGGCAAGTGTAGCTCACGATTTAGAACTTTTGCCTCATTCTGTTCTTTTTTGGAGATCATTTTCTCACTTTATTGGAGGAATGGGAATCCTAGTATTTACCCTAGCAATCCTCCCTAAATCAAACAAAGAATCATCAAACCTCATGCAGGCAGAAGTACCGGGTCCAACTTTTGGAAAGATAACTCCAAAACTATCTCAAACAGCAAGAGTGCTTTATCTAATGTATATAGCTCTTACTATAGTTACGATGATTTTCTTATTATTTGGAGGAATGGATTTATTTGATGCTATAATTCATGCCATGGGAACAGCTGGAACTGGTGGATTTTCAAACAGAGGTTCGTCCATAGGCTATTATGACTCAAGATATATTGAAATTATTCTATCCATTGCCATGTTAGCCTTTGGTGTAAACTTTAATATCTTTTATTTTGCCCTATTTCGTTCAGCCAAACAAGCCTTCAAGAGTGAAGAACTTTGGTGGTATTTGGGTATAGTTGGTGTTTCTGCCCTACTAATTTATTTTAACGTAAGAAGTATGTATCACGATGAAATCTACTCTGGAGTATCATCTATATTTACAGTATCTTCTATAATTACAACTACAGGTTATGTATCAGTAGATTTTGGATCTTGGCCATTATTTTCTAGAAATATATTGATTTTGCTTATGTTTATAGGTGGATCTGCAGGATCAACTGCAGGTGGACTAAAGGTATCAAGGTGCGTAGTTGTCTTTAAATCAGCTATCAATCAAGTGAGAAAGGCAATCAATCCTCTAAGAGTAAATGTAAATAAAATGGACGGCAAGAAAGTAGATAGAGATGTGGAAGATTCAATAAACAAATATATCCTTGTCTATATATTGTTATTTGTAGTATTTATGCTAATCATAACACTTGAAACTAACAACTTCGAATCAGCCTTTTCTGCAGTAGCTACAACCTACAATAATGTAGGGCCTGGACTAATTGATTTTGGTCCAATAACTACCTTTGAATCAATGAGTAAATTATCTAAACTAGTCTTAACCTTTGCCATGCTTTTTGGTAGACTAGAGCTTTACCCAATGATTCTTCTATTTGCACCAACCACCTACAAAAATTTGACAAGTAAAAACCACAGACTATTGTAGTTTGACAAAATTATACAAAAGAATTAAAATTGACTTAGAATATTGAAAGCAAGGGAGTTCTTGAAAGATCTGAGAGGAGGGTAGTACCCTCGACCTAACCTGATTTGGATAATGCCAACGGAGGAACGTGAGAATTTAGCAGAATGACTTTGTTTATGGAATAAAGTCTTCTGCTTTTTTTATGTAAAAATAATAGGAGGAAATATGAAAGTAGGACTAACAATTGCAGGATCTGATTCATCTGGCGGAGCAGGAATACAAGCAGACATAAAGGCTATGAGTTTTAATGGAGTATTTGCCGAATCGGCTATCACAGCCCTAACAGCTCAAAATACTACAGGCGTTACAGGAATAATGGATGTAAGCCCAGAATTTTTAAAAGAGGAAATTGATGCAGTATTTACAGATATTTTCCCAGATGCAGTCAAAATCGGCATGGTATCCGACAAAAAGCTAATAGAAGTAATAGCAGAAAGACTAAGTTACTACAAGGCTAAAAATATAGTCCTAGATCCAGTAATGGTCGCAACTTCAGGAGCGAAACTTCTAAAAGATGACGCTATAAAAACTTTGATAGAAGAACTCTTCCCTCTTGCGACTCTTATTACTCCAAACATACCAGAGGCAGAATTAATTTCAGGGATGAAAATCAAAAGCGAAGACGATATGGAAAAAGTAGCCAAATATATTTTCGAAAAATATGGGACAAATGTTCTCTTAAAAGGAGGACACGCCATAAATGATGCCAATGATTTTCTCTTTGAAAATAATAAGGGCTTTTGGATAAATGGAGAAAGAATTGATAATCCAAATACTCACGGTACAGGTTGTACCTTATCATCAGCAATAGCTGCAAATCTTTCTAAGGGATATGATCTCTATGAGTCAATTAAAAAGGCTAAAGCCTACCTTGAAGGGTGCCTAAGAGATGGACTAGACTTAGGAAAAGGATCTGGACCTATGAATCACGCTTTTGACCTAAAGGAAGAATATAAGAATTAGTAGAAAAAAGATAAATAATAGTTGACAAATCAAGGCTTTTGTAGTATTATATGTGAGTCGACTTAAGGTTTCTTTTATGAAGCTTTTCGATGAAATCGCAAATCCTGAATGCGATTATAAATAAATGTCAGGACGAGTAAAGCCGCCACCTACTAGGAGCGGTGTCTAAATATAGTAGGCGAAAAATTTATAGGAGGAATTTTATGAAACATCAAAAAACATGGACTGCAACTCCTGATCAAATCGACAGAAAATGGTATGTCGTTGATGCAGAAGGACAAGTTTTAGGTAGACTAGCTAGTCAAGTTGCAGCAATCTTAAGAGGAAAGAACAAACCTACATTTACTCCACACTATGATACTGGAGACTATGTAATTATTATCAATGCTGACAAAGTCGTTCTTACTGGTAACAAAGAAGACCAAAAAGAATACCAAAGATACTCAGGATACAGCGGCGGACTAAAGATTACTAAATTTAAGGATATGAAAGCTAAAAATCCTGAAAGAATCGTAACTCACGCTGTAGAAGGCATGCTTCCACACAACAAACTAGGCAGAGCTATGGCTAAAAAGCTTAGAGTGTATGCTGGCAGTGAACACAATCACGAAGCCCAAATGCCTGAAGTTTTGGAATTAAATTAAGGAGGACTTAGATGGCAGATATTATACAATCAACAGGAAGAAGAAAGACATCTGTAGCTAGATGCACTATGGTTTCTGGTAGCGGAAATCTATTAGTAAACGGAAAAAGCTTAGATGAATACTTTAACTTTGATACATTAAAAGTAATAGCTAAATCTCCACTTGAACTTACAGAAAACCTAAACAACTATGATATCAAAATCAATGTTAACGGTGGTGGATATACAGGTCAAGCAGGTGCTATTAGACATGCAATCGCGAGAGCTCTAATCATAGCAAACCCTGACTATAGACAAGCCCTAAAAAGAGCAGGATTCCTTACAAGAGATTCTCGTAAGAAAGAAAGAAAGAAAGCTGGTCTTAAAAAGGCTAGAAAATCATCTCAATTCTCAAAGAGATAATTATTTACTTTTATACAATATACAAAACACAAAACCGCAAGACTTATCTTGCGGTTTATTTTTTTATAAAGATTAGCTAAAACTAGTATAATAAATTTAATATTACGATATAGAGGTTTTATGCAGAAGATAAATTACAATCTCAAGATGGAAGAGATTATAAAAGAAAATAGAAAAAATGGGAAAAAACCCAAGCTTTTGATGCAAGTTTGTTGTGCTCCTTGCTCAACCGCTGTTATAGACAGGATATATGATGATTTTGAAATTGACATGTTTTACTATAATCCTATGATTTATCCAGCAAGTGAACTAGATAAGAGAGTTGACACCCTAAGAAAGCTAAAAGGCGATTTGAATATAGAATCAGAGATAATTTTTCCGGAAAATTCTATGGCTGATTTTGCTGAAATTGCAGAAAAAAGAAAAGACGATCACGAGGGTGGCGATGCTTGTTATGCTTGCTATAAATTAAGGCTTGAAGAGACTGCAAAATACGCAAGAGAAAATGATTATGAATATTTTTCTACAACCTTGTCTATCTCACCATATAAAAATAGCCAGTGGCTAAATGAAATCGGTAGGGACTTGGAAAAAGAATACGGTGTCAAATATTTGTATTCTGATTTTAAGAAGAAAAATGGCTACAAGAAATCCATAGAGCTTTCTAAAAAGTACGACCTCTATAGGCAAGACTATTGTGGATGCGTATTTTCTTTTAGAGAAATGGAAGAAAAACATAAGGAAAATAAAGAAAAAAACGATTAGTTATAAATAAAAGATAATAATAGTAAAAAGTTAGTTTTTTTGATAAATGGGTAATATTTTATTAGGAGAGGATTATGAAAGATTTACTGCTTATCAAAAAAATTATAGATGAGAAAGAGACAAGTGAGGTCTATCCTGTCACTTTCGACTTAGATGACAGTTTCAAAAGGTCTGTGGCCTTGGATATTTTTAAAGAACTGAGTGATAAAGCTATTATAAAATCTAATAGGTTTACAATCAAGGACCATTCTTTTACTATTGATATCCTCCCAAGCTCAATTACAAGGATAATTGAAGAAATAATCAGAAGAAACATGAAAATATATGGGATATATGTCCTATATGATAATTACATTGAAGAAGGAGAATGATTATGGACAAAAAAATTATGGATTTAATTAATGAACAAATGAACTTTGAGTTTGAATCTGCTTACCTCTACAAGGCTATGGCAGCTTACACAGATGACCTTGACCTTGATGGATTTACAACATGGTTAGACCACCAAGTATCAGAAGAAATCTTCCACGGAGAAGGTATGAAAAACTTCCTTCAATCTGTAGGATACAAACCAGTATATGAAGCAATCGCTAAACCACAAGGAGACTATGAATCAGTTCTTGATGTTATGAAATCTGCTCTAGAACACGAAAAAGAAGTTACTAGAAGAATCACAAACATTGCCAAAGAAGCAAACGGTGTTGATGAAAGAGTAAGAAGCTTTATCCAATGGTACATCGACGAACAAGTTGAAGAAGAAGAAACATTTAACAAAATCATCACAAGACTAGAAAGAGTTGGAGATGATTGGCACTCAATCTATATCCTTGATGCTGAACTTGGCCAAAGACCAGAACCAACAGAACCAAATATCGCTTAATAATGAAAACAATTAAAAATAATAAGCTAGAAGCTCATATAAATTTAGACGGGGCTTATGTGGAAGACTTATCTTACGGAGAAAAGTCTGTATTTTTCCCAAAATCTCGTCTAAAAATGGCTGATAGCTACAAAATTAGGGGCGGTATGCATGTATGCGCCCCTAATTTTTCTGATGATAATTTATTAAACGAACTAAAAAGCCACGGCTTTGGGAGAGACTTGACTTGGAAGAGCCTAGAAGAAGGCGAAGATTATCTTGTTTTGGGCTTGGAAGGAATAGGATCTTACGAAAATGTTTTATTTAAGATTAGTTACAAACTAATAGATAATAGGCTTGAAGTAAAACTTATAGTAGAAAATAAAGATGATAAAAAAGTTCCGCTAGCTCCAGCCTTCCACCCATATTTTAAGACAAGCTATGAAGATCTTTCCATCAGTGGTGTAACTATCAACAAGGAAGATCTTCCAGATTCAATTTTTATAGATAAGAAAGACTTATCATTTAAGATTAAAGATTTTTCTATAGATATTTTAGGCAAGGAAAATGTGTCGGTTTATACTATTTGGTCAGATTTTCTTGGAGAATACATTTGCCTTGAGCCAACATACAACGGCAAAAGCTTTATGGATTTAGACAAAGAAGTTTACTATCTTAATCCAAATGAAATATTTACTCAAAGCTTTGATATTGTAGTTAAAGAAAATTAAAATAATTAAAGAACAATTTAATATAAGTTAAATAACTTGAAAATTTTCTAAATATCTGTATAATGATATTAATAAAATTGATGGAGGAGATTATGATACAAGCATTAATAGCTCTTATACTATTACCAGTATTAGGAGTTGGGATTTTCAAATTTATATTTAAGCTAGGCTTTGGACTTCTAGGGCTAATTTTAGCTGTAGTTTGTCTACCAATCCTTCTAATTGTTGGTATACTTCTTCTTCCACTTATGTTAGTAGGAGGCTTTGTAGGCCTTGCAGTTAAGCTCCTACCAGTAGTTTTAGTAGGTCTATTAATATATTTTGGATACAGATATTACAAAGAAAATTACGAAGTTTGGTAGGGAAATTAGAAAAGAAAAAAGAGTTTGGAATTTATTCCAAGCTCTTTTTATTTGTTTAAAATAAATTTTTCTATTGCTTCTCCCACGGCTCCCTCGACGTTTGTGGATTCTGCTACGTAGTCGGCTGAGTCTTTTACTTGAAGTCTGGCGTTTTTAACTGCAACAGATGTTCCAGCTGCCTCAAGCATTTTGACATCATTATAGTTATCGCCAATGACTAGGGTATCTTTGATGTCTATTCCATAGTGGTCGCAGACTTTTTGTAGGGCGACTGCCTTGTTTACTCCTTTGGCGTTTACTTCCATAAACATATCAGAAGAATAGGCGATTTCGACATCATAGTTGGTTAGTTTTGCTATGTCTACCTCTAAACCTTGCAGATAGTTCATATCCTTGTTTTTTATTATAGCTTTTAGGATTATTTTATCCTTTATAAAGTCTATATTGTTATCTTCTAGGGCAGTTATTTGAGTTTCTGCATAGGAATCACGATCTAGGTTTAGACCGTACTTGTTATCTACAGTATAGATATAACAAGTTTGACCGTTAGCGTAGGCGTAGTCAAGGATTGCCTTGGCGTATTCATATTTTAGGCCCATGGAATGAACTATTTCTTTTGTTACGAGGTTCATTATTATTGCGCCATTGCAACAAATAACAAATCTGTCATCTTCTATGACACCAGCTTGCTCTGGTATATCAAACAACTCGTAAGTCCCGCGACCTGTGGCAAGCATTACGATAATTCCAAGATCCTTGGCTTTTTTGATGGCATCGATATTTCTTTGAGGTACGTTTTTGTCTATATCGACTAAGGTCTCGTCAATATCTGATGCTACTAACTTTATCATCTATTCTCCTTATTTATTTTCCTTTAGGAAAGTAATTATATCGTCTGATTCGTATAGATATTCGCCATCGTGGTAGAGGCAAGGAACTTGTCTTTTGCTACCTTTTTCTATTAATTCTTCCATAGCTTCTCTATTTTCATTTATATTTACAACTTCTAGTTCGATGTTTTCTTCTTCCATAAAGTTTTCTACTTTTTTACAGAAAGGACAAACAGTTCCTACAAATAATTTATAATCTTTCATTGTATACTCCTTATTTTTAAACTTTCATAATATCTTCATTATAGTATATTATACTAAGAATAAGATAAATTTAAAGATATGACAAAGGTGGTTAAATGAAAGAAACATTAAGAAAGGTTATTAGATTTATTCTTTTAATCGTAATCATAGTATGCCTAGCTATCCTTGGAAAGAGAGGCTACGATTATTGGACCAATATACAAAATAATAAACATATAGCAGGGCTTATCAAGGAAAGTCAAGACGAAATAGGTGATGGTGACGAAAACCTTAGTCCAGAAGAGAAGCTTAAAAAGCTAGAAAAACAAAACCTATATCTACTAAAGAAGTTTAAGGAAGAAAACTCAGATGTGGTTGCTGTTATAGAAATACCTGGCACACCTATCAAATACCCACTTCTCCATGCAGATGATAATAGTTTTTACCTAAGAAAAGGACTTAACAAGGAGTATGACTTGGCAGGATCCATCTTTATGGATACTAACAACAATACAGATTTAAATGATGATAATACCGTAATCTACGGTCACCATTTGGAGCTTGAGTCAATGTTTACTCCGCTTGACCAATATAGAAAGCAAGACTTTGCAGAAAAACATACTACAATGTATATCACAACAGAAGAAGGTCTTAGGGAATATGAAATATTCTCTGCCTACGGAATCCCTTCAGATTATGACTACAGAACCTTGGAGTTTATGTATGATGCTGACAAGATTCCATACTTTGAAAAACTTCAAAACAACTCAGAAGTAGACCTTGGAAGTAGAGAGTTTACAGAAGATGATACAATCGTAACTCTATCTACTTGCCAATATGACTATGACGATCAAAGACTTGCAGTACATGCAGTAAGGATAAAATAGTGAACAGATACCAAAGCTTAGAGAAAAGAAAGATAAATTTAGAAAAAACAGATGAGGGGCTTATCCTAAGGGAGGCCTCTTTTAATCCGACTCATATTTTTGAATGTGGGCAATGTTTTAACTTCCACAAGGAAGAAGATGGATCATATACAGCTGTTTTTTTAGATAAGATTATAAATGTTTTAGAATTAGAAGATGGTAGCAGCCTCATTAGAGATATCAGTGAAGAGGATTTCTATGAATATTTCTACGATTATTTTGACCTATCCACTGATTATGAGAAAATCAAGAAAGAAATAGCCATAGATGAAACACTTAAAAAAGCGACAGACTACGGCTATGGGATAAGAATCCTAAACCAAGAGCTATTTGAAACGACAATTTCCTTTATAATATCTGCCAACAACCAAATCCCTAGGATAAAAAAAGCAGTTAGGATAATCTCAGAAAGATATGGCAAGTTCATTGGAGAATATAAGGGGAGAAAATATTATTCCTTCCCAAAAGCGGAAGATTTAATGAATGTTAGTCCAGAAGAATTGAGAGAATATGCGAGAGTTGGATTTAGGGACAAAAGAATAGTAGAAGCAAGTCGCATGATTTATGAAGGGGCACTAGACTTTGACAAAGACCAAGAGCTAGACAGTGCTGATCTAAAGAAAAAACTAATGGAACTTCCTGGAATTGGTCCAAAGGTTGCAGATTGTATCTTATTATTTGCCTACCACAGGAGAGAAACATTTCCAGTAGATGTGTGGATCAAAAGAGTAATGGAAGCTTTATTTATTAAAAAAGAAGTTCCCAAAAAACAGGTAGACGACTACGCAAGAAAATACTTTGGAGATCTTGCAGGTTACACCCAACAATACCTCTTCTACTATGGAAGAGAAGAAAAAATAGGTAAATAAAAGTCTTTGGAAATAATTTAAACTTATTCCTAATATGTATGTAAAAAGAGCAGTATATAATTAATAACTGCTCTTTTTATTTGTCCTATTCGTTTTCTTTCTCAACCCTAAGCACCTCATCTAGGAGAGTTAGGTAGTATTTTTGTGCGGTTTCTATCTCAAATATCGAAGAATCATTAAAGTAAGTCAAGATTTCATCTATTAGACTTGTAACCTTCTCATCTTCGCCGTAAGTTTGTTTTAACCCTTCTGCCTTTTCTATTAGACTATTTATCTTATGGATCAGTCCCATAGTCTTTGCTTCTCTATCATTTTCCATAAGAAGCTCTCTGAGTGTCCATTTGACATTATTTTCTGTAATACCAGCCTTGTGTTGAACGCCAGCTCCATTTTCTCTAATGACATCTAAAAACTCAAACAGTTCTTCGTTTTCAAAACCATTAAACAAAATAAAATCAAAGTCTAGGTCGTAATCTTCCTCTTTAGCGGGAGTGTGACTTTCATCAAAACCTTCAATATTTAACAGATGTCCAATTTTATCATCAAGGTGGTCTTTGCCAACCTCAACAATCTTGATATTTTTTTCATCAGCAATTTTCTTAAATCTATCGTATTTATCCATATCTATTGGATTATAATATAAAATTTCAGCCATATTTACCTCTCTTTTTGTATATACATTATAACTATACTGATCATAAGCTATAAGACAAACTTTAAAAATTAAAGAAAATGGGTATAAATAAAGTAAATAATCCAATGGAGGATACAATGACTGAAACAAGACTAAAAATGGAAGAAGTAAACAAGAATAAAATCCAAGTTGACAAGATGATAATAAAAGCAAGATCTGTCCTAAGGCTATTAAACACAACAGGTAGAAAAGTTGGATCTAAATCTGACTTTACAGGTCTAAATATCTTTAGAGGAAATTTCTTAGGCAATTTCATGAGAGGAAACAAGGCTCACTCAGTAAATAAAAATCTAGATAGAAGTCAAAAAGCCATCCTAGATTTTCATAGAGACCTCTTGTTATTTGATGAGAAGCTTGCAGCTATGGTGTACTTACCAAGCAAAATTTCAGAATACTCTGACATAAATGGCAAGATAGCAGATATCGCATTTAGGACAAATATAAGAATGAAAGAGCTAGATATAAACAAAGCTGCAAGATCTATAGAAAAAATCATAAGACGACTAGAAGCACAAAGCAGAAAGTACGCCTACGAAATCAAAAAATATCAAGAACTAAAAGAACTATAGGAGATATGAGAGAGGGGAAATGTAGCCCCTCTTTTTTTGTTCTTGTTTTGAGGAGGGGATTTATAAATCTCCTTTTATTAAATGAGCGAGGTACAAACTGTAGATTCCTCCCCAACTTGTCATCCTGAGGAGCGAAGCGACGTAAGGATCTCCAGTAGGTACTTCGGGTTCAAATTAACTGCGTGGTACAAACTCTAGATTCCTCGTCGCTCCTTTAGGTCGCTCTGTCGGAATGACGGGATTGGGGGAGTGGAAATCCGTAAGGGATGTCATCAGTTCACTGACGTTCACTGTGACCAGACCCATTAGGAATGATAAAGTTGTGGGAATAGCAATCTATCAAACCAGTCATCCTGAGGAGGGAGTGAAATGACCGACGTGAGGATCTCCAGTAGGTACTTCGGGTTCATCTATACTTCGGAGTATGTACTCTAGATTCCTCGTCGAAACCTAGCAGTTTCTCTGTCGGAATGACTAATTTAGGAAAAAATCCCCAGAACCTGTCATCCTGAGGAAGGGCGAAAGCCCTGACGTGAGGATCTCCAGTAAGTACTTCGGGTTCAAATTAACTGCGTGGTACAAACTCTAGATTCCTCGTCGCTCCCTGTAGTCGCTCTGTCGGAATGACAGGGTTGGGAGGATTAATACTCTTCAATTTAGTCATCCTGAGGAGGGAGTGAAACGACCGACGTGAGGATCTCCAGTAGGTACTTCGAGTTCACCTAGATTGCGGAGTATAAACTCGAGATTCTTCGTCGCTCATTTAAGTCACTCTGTCGGAATGACATTCCCCAATTATTCCCAAAACAAAAAATCCAGCTTTAGCTCCTTTTTATTTATTTTCTTCTACATATTCAATTTTTTCCTTATCCATAACTGAATCTGGGATCATTTTCTTGTTATATAAATTAGAAATGGAAAGACGATTGCATCATCCAAAATTCCTAAAAAAGGAATCATATCATTTATCAAATCGGCAGGCATAACTGCTTATAGAAATTCTCTAAAGCTTTCAAAGGAAAAGGGAATAAAATCTATAGCCTTTCCTTTAATTTCTGCAGGTATTTATGGATTTCCAGAAAAAGATGCGTTTTTTGTAGCAAAAAGAACAATCGATGAATTTTTAAAAGATAATGAAATGGAAGTTTATCTTTCCACTTTTGTAAAAGATATCCTGTCTTTAATTATGGGATTGGAAAAAGGGATATGAAAATTGAAAAAAATAATTTTTTCCAGTATAAATATTATTGTAGAAAATTTACAAATAATTACCCGAGGAGGTAAAATATGAAAATATTTTTATCAATAAAAAATAGATGGGAAAAATTCTTGAAAAATCTAGCAGAAGAAAATAAAAAATCTTTTGGAAATGAAAGATTAGATTGTTGTTCAATGAACAAAAAAGAATATAAATAAAGAAAAAAATGACCATGGCGGAGACTGTGTAAAATTTTGTGTATAGAAACCTCCTGATTAGGGTAAGTGAAACTAATCAGGAGGAATTTTTATGCCAAGAAAAAGACCAGAGACAAAAAGAAGCAAAATAGCAAAAATGTGAATTGAAGAATATCAGCCTAAAAGTTCACAAGATATTCAAGAAGCACTAAAATATCTTTTAGGCGATACAATGGAAGAACTTTTAAAAGCAGAATTAGATGAGCATTTAGACTATGAATATGGAGAAAAACCACTATCATTAAATACAAGAAATGGTACTAGTAAAAAACAGTTAGATCATCATATGGAAATATAGATTTAAACATACCAAGAGATAGAGAAGGAACATTTGAACCACAATCATTAAAGAAATATGAAAAAGACATATCAAACATAGAAAATCAAATAATATCAATGTATGGCAAAGGAATACCCTCGCCTAATAATATCATCAACTCATTTCATTCGTTGGATATTATTGGCTGGGGCAGACCCTGACAACAAGAGACATATCATATCACATCAAAGATATTTATGGTTTTGGCATATCAGAAACAATGGTAAGTAAAATAACAAAAAAATACTACCAAACGTAGAAGAATGGCAAAATAGACCAATAGAAAAAATCTATCCAATGGTCTTTTTAGACGCTATACACTACCACGTAAGAGAAAGCAATATAGTAGTCAAAAAATCAGTCTACATTGACCTAGGCTACAACCTAGAAGGATTTAAAGAAATACTAGGACTATGGGTTGGAGAAAACGAATCAAGCAAATACTGGCTTTAGTATTAAATGATCTAAAAGAAAGAGGACTAGAAGCACAAAGCAGAAAATACGCCTACGAAATCAAAAAATACCAAGAGATAAAAGAACTTTAGAAAATATGAGAGAGGGGATTGCCCCTCTTTTTTTGTGTTGATTTGGGGGGGGTATGCAATTATAAGGATATAAATAAGCCAATAATTTACTGTAGATTCCTCGTCGCTCCCTATAGTCGCTCTGTCGGAATGACAGGGTTAATGGATTGATGCCTCCAAAATAAGTCATCCTGAGGAGTGAGCGATAGCGAATGACGTGAGGATCTCCAGTATGTACTTCGGGTTCATATATACTGCGGAGTATGTACTATAGATTCCTCGTCGAAACCTTGTGGTTTCTCTGTCGGAATGACAAAGTTGGGGGTATGTTCTCTCAAATAGTCATCCTGAGGAGCGAAGCGACGTGAGGATCTCCAGTAGGTTCTTCGGGTTCATCTATACTGCGGCGTATAAACTGTAGAATCCTCGTCGCTCTTTATAGTCGCTCTGTCGACAGTAGTTTTCGGGCTCAGCTCCGCTTCACCTCGAAAAGCCTTGATTAAGGGCTGTCATCAGTTCACTAACGTTCACTGTGACCAAACCCATTAGGAATGACGTATTTGGGGGGAAGATGGATTAGTCTATCATCAGTTTATTATCGAGACCCATTAGGAATGAAAAGTTACAAGAGAATATATCACTAATATCCTTGCTACAATCTTATTAGAAATATCTTCTCCAATTATCCCCAAACAAAAAATCCAGCTTTTAGCTGAATTTCTCTTTGTTATTTTTAAGGAGCATATCAATGGCGTGGCCTACTCCTGATTTTAGGTTAGATTTTGTTATATAGTCTGCGTGTTTTTTTAGCTCGTCTACGGCGTTTCCCATGGCTACTGCAAAGCCTGCTGCTTCTAGCATTGGTATGTCGTTTTTTTCGTTTCCTATTGCCATGACTTCTTCCATTTTGTAGCCGAGTTTGTCTGCCATTTGTGAAATGGCGTAACCCTTGTTGGTATTTTTGTTCATTATTTCTACCAAAAATGGTGCGGTTTGGACTGGATAGTAGTTATTTTTTATTTCATTAGGCATATTTTCTACAAATCTTTTTATCTCACCCTTAGATCCAAGTGCCATAAACCTCCCAAACTCCATATCTTCTGGCAAATTTTCATAGTCAACTATTTTTATGGGCATCTTGTGGATTTTGGCGTCTATCTTTGTATAAATATTTGCTCTTTTCTTGTTTGAATAGAAATTCTCCCCGTCCATGGCAGATATATCGAGCCTATAGTTTTCTAATAGCTTTGCTACTTTTACTAGGTCACTTGGACTTTGAAATGTTCCAAACATTGGCTTTTGGCTAAAGTTGTCGAATACATAGGACCCGTTTTGGCAGATTGTAAAGTGTCCCTTTTTATCAAGTCCCAATCTTTTGTTTAAATCTACCATGCTGTGAAAGGGCCTACCGCTGACTAAGGCTATGTGAATTCCGGCTTTTTTTGCCTTTTCAATGGCGGCTATATTTTCTTTTGTTAATCTTTTTAGTGGGGTAACTAATGTTCCGTCCACGTCTATAGTTATTAGTTTAATCATAGGGATACTATACCCCAAGAGATAAAAATTATTAAAATATAAAATTTTGGGTATAAATATATGTAGAGAAACGAAAACAGATTAACTAATTATAGGAGGAAATATGATAATAGGAGTACCAAAAGAGATAAAAGATCAAGAGTCCAGGGTTGCAATCATCCCAGGAGCAGTTTTAGAATTGACTAAAAATGATAATGAAGTTTTAATAGAAACTGGAGCAGGTCTTGCATCTGGTATAACAGATGACCAATATGAAGAGGCTGGAGCTACTATTGTAGATAGTGCAAAAGAGGTTTGGGAAAAGGCCGAAATGATCTACAAGGTTAAAGAGCCACTCAAGGAAGAATACAAATATTTTAGAGAAGGACTTATCCTTTATACCTACCTTCACCTTGCAAGCAATGAAGAGCTTACAGATGAGCTTATCAAAAACAAGGTAACAGCTATAGGTTTTGAGACAGTTCAACTTGATAACAAACTTCCACTTCTTCGTCCAATGTCAGAAATCGCAGGAAGAATGGCAGTACAAGAAGGTGCCCAATACCTAACAAAACCAAAGGGAGGAAGAGGAATCTTACTTCAAGGTGTACCAGGGGTTCGTCCTGCTAACGTTGTAATCGTAGGTGCAGGTACAGTTGGTACAGGTGCAACTAGGATTGCCGTTGGTATGGGTGCTAGAGTCACAGTTCTAGATGTTAACCTAGATGCTCTAACTGAACTACACAACCTATTCCCAGACAAGATTGAAACACTTTACTCTAACCCACTAAACATAGAAGAAGCTGTCAAAAACGCCGATCTTGTTATATCTACAGTTCTAATCCCGGGTGCTCGTGCGCCACAACTTATCAAAGAGGATATGGTTAAACAAATGAAGGAAGGATCTGTAATAGTCGACGTGGCAATAGACCAAGGTGGTTCAACAGACCTAACAAAGGGTAGACCAACTAGCCACACCAACCCAACATTCGTTGAATATGGTGTAATCCACTATGCCGTTGCCAATATCCCAGGTGCAGTAGCTATGACATCAACATATGCTCTATCAAATGCAACTACAAGATATGCCAAGGCAATAGCAGATATGGGACTAAGAGCAGCTTGTGAGAGATTCCCAGAGCTAATCAGAGGAGTTAACACATACGATGGCTATGTAACATATGAACCAGTTGCAAAAGATACTAACCACGAATACAAAGAGCTAGATATAGCTGAATAATATAAGAAAATCTCAAACTCCCAACCCCAACTTCCAACAAGAAAGGGTTGGGAGTTTTTTCTTTGATATAGACGAAAGTGTCCTAAAGACAGGATCTGAGTATTTTATAAGCTATGCTAAAAGATTTTTAGCTAAGATTTACCATAATATATAAAGATGTTATAATAAAATCATGGAAATAAATAAAAAACGTTATAGGGACTTGGATACCTATCTAAAACTTAAATTTAATAAAAAAATAATAAAACTCCCGCTAGATGGGGGATTTACCTGTCCTAATAGAGATGGGACTTTGGGATATGCGGGCTGTATCTACTGTTCAGAAACAGGTAGTGGCGAATGGACTTTAGCTAAGAAATCTATAGCAGATCAGATAAAAGACCAAAAGATAAAACTATCCAAAAAGGGAAGGGAAGAAGGATACATCGCCTACTTTCAAAACTTCACCGCAACCTACGGAGATATTTCCAAAATGAGAAAACTATTCTACGAGGCAATCGAACAAGAAGATGTATGTGGACTAATGATAGCCACAAGGGGAGACTGTCTATCAGAAGATGTTATAAGTCTCTTAGATGAGATAAACAAAAAGATTTTTCTTGTAGTAGAGCTTGGTATGCAAAGTGTAAATGATAAGACCATTTCACTCATAGAAAGAGGCTACACTCACAGGGAATTTGACAAGGGAGTAGATAAGCTTAACAAACTAGGTATCAAAACCCTAGTCCATGTCATAGTAGGCCTTCCTTATGAAACAATGGATGATTACCTAAGAGATGCAAGATATATCAATAAAAAAGACATCTGGGGGATTAAGATCCACAACCTATATCTCGAAAAAGATAGTCGCTTTTTAAAATTTTATGAAAAAAATGGCTTGAATTATTCCATGACTAAAGACGATTACGTAGGAATCTGCGTACAAATGCTAAGAAATCTCAAGAAAGATATAGTAATCAATAGACTAACTGGAGATGGCATCAGAGAAAAGATTGCCTATCCAACTTGGTCGAAGAATAAAGCGGGTATACTATCAAGTATAGACAAGCTGATGAAAGATGAAAATTATAGACAGGGGGACTTATGTCAAGAAAACTAGACTCTAAATTTTATGTAAACTCACTTCAAAACGACACTTATAGTGATAAAACCCACACACTACTTTTAGTAGTAGATGAACAACCAAAACTAATGGCTACCATGGAAAACGGAGAAGAAACTACAATAAACACCCTTGCCCTAATCAAGGCATTCAAACAATATGAGATGAAATATCTCGCAACAGAACAATATCCAAAGGGACTCGGTAGGAGCGATGAGAGAATATTAGAAGAAATCGAAGAAGATAAAATCTTTGCCAAAAGCCTCTTCGATGCTGCTATTCCAGAAGTAGTAGCTTATATTAAGGAAAATGACATTAGAAAAGTCCTAGTCACAGGAGCAGAAGGTCACATCTGTATCTATCAAACAGTCAGAAGCCTTCTAGATATGGGACTTGAAGTGTTCTTGGTAGAAGATGCAGTAGCAAGCTTTAAGGAAAGCCAAAAACAAACTGCAGCAAACACTTTGGAAAATATGGGAGCAGTTATAGTAAACACCGAAATGGTATTATTTGATCTCGCCCGAGATGCAAAGGATACTAACTTTAAAAATATATCCAATTTGGTGAAAAGCCTTAGATAATTATACACCCACCAGTAGTAGCTGGTGGGTATTTTTTTCTCTATTTTAGATTTATTTATTTTAAAAATCGAAAGTTAAGAAAATTAGGAAATGTGTATTTGATATATATATATATATATATATATATATTATATATCGCTTTATTAAGCGAAAAAGCGAAAGCGTTAAACAAATGAAATAGATAGTTCGGTAATCTATTTTTAGGAAAAATGGGAAAATAAGAAAATAAGGTCAATATATCTAAAAATTAATTGATATCACTTGCCAATGAAATATTTACATATATAATTATAAATAACCAGCGTGGTATATATATACGCTGATTAGTATTGTAGAGATAAAGGTTACTTTGTTTATTATTTTTTAGAAGGGAAATAATAAATGGTAATAATTAATCCGGAGGAATAAATGGATAACAAATTTAAAAGAATTATTGAGTTTAAAAAACAAAAAGGCTCAAACAGAAAACCAAGATACGCAACTAGAAAACTATCTATAGGACTAGTTTCATGCATGCTTGGTTATGCACTTTTAGTATCTCCATCCTCAGTAGAAGCAGCTGAACTTGATAGCGAAAATCAAACTGTAGCTGAAGAATCTGCTGAACCAGAGACTGAAGGTGAAGAAAATTTAGAAGAAAATAAAGAAGAAACACCAGCTGAAGGAAGTGTTGAAGAAAAAACTCCAGCACCAGCTGAAGAAAAACCAGTAGAAACAACAGAAAACACTGAAGCTCCTAAAGAAACAGAAGAAACTTCAGAAAAAGAAGCAGCTGTTGTAGAAGAAAAAGAAGCTTTCACACTAAGAGAAGAACAAAGACAAGCTCTAAAAGAAGCAGGCTACACTAATAGTGAAATCGAGAAGATCGAAGAAGAAATCTCTGGCGAAATAGAAGCTGATTCTAACTTCGATACAGATAGCTTCCTTAAAGAAATCATAGCACAAAAAGCATCAGAGATTGAAATGTCTGAAGAAGCTAAACCAGAACCTGTAGCAGCTGGAGAAAAGAAAATTACTGATATTCAAGGTACAATTGATGGAAATATTAAATCAGGTATTACTAAAGTAAAACCATTAGCTCAAGATGCTGGAGAAGATTATGATACAATCCTTAAAACAGCATTTAGCTTTGGTGTACCAGATTCAATTACAGGTGGAGACACATTTGAAGTAAAAGTATCAGATAACGTAAACCTTCACGGTATTTCAAAAGATCCAGAAATTGATGATTTATACTACAATGGTGAGTTATTAGCTAAAGCAGAGGTTCAAGCAGACGGTAGAACAATTATCTATAGATTTACAAATTATGTAGACAAAATAGCTAATATTAAAATGAATATTTCCTTCCCACTATTCATTGATAAGGTAAATGTACCAGAAAATAGTACGGAAAATGTAGTAGTAACAGTTGATGGAAATGAATTCTCAAAAACTTTCGATGTTGACTATACTAGAGATAGCTATTATAAGAATAAAGATGAAAAAGAAGATGTAGAAACATTAAGTGGTAAAGCAAATCTTGACACTGTAACTGATAAATCATATCACCACACTATTTATGTTAATACAAATAACCAAGAATTAACTAACTCAAAATTAAGAATCAGAAATCAAGATAACACAGATGGTGCAATATTTGATCAAGGTGTTCTTGATTCTGTTAAAGTTTACAGATTAAATGATGGTAAACAATTAAAAGATAGCTTTAACCTTGACTATAATGATTTAACAGATGTAACTGATCAAGCAACTATAAGAAAAGCTTTAGATGAAAAAATGGGAATATTAGTTGATATAAATCAAAAAAATGATAAAGCTTCTTATGTTGTAGTATATGATGGAAAAAGAAAGGAAAATACTAGTCTAAATACCATAGTTGATTTTGCAGCAGCAAACAAAAAGAGAATGGATGGAACTCCAGAAGGATCAATAGCTTTTGCAGATAAAAACTGGTCATGGAAAAATGATGTTCACTTTGACAGAGGTGATGGTAGTGCTACAGGAGAAGATAAAATCTACAAACTTGGTGATAAAGTTTGGATAGATGAAAATTGCAATGGAATCCAAGATCCTGGCGAAAAACCATTAAAAGATGTTTATGTATCTATTGTTGTAGGTGGACAAGAAATTATCCTAAGAACAGATGAAAATGGTAACTATACATTTAACAACCTTCCAAATGGTGAATATGAAGTTACATTTGCTAACTTACAAGGATATAAACCAACTAAAGCAAAACAAGGTACAGACGATGCTGTAGACTCTGATGCTACATTAGTTGATGGTATTTTAAAAACAACAGCTACAATAGCTGACGCTGACAACATGGATGTAGACTTAGGTGTAATCAAAGAAAAAACTTACACTATAGGTGATAGAGTATGGATCGACACTGATAAAAACGGAATCCAAGATGATGGAGAAGTAGGTCTAGCAGGTGTAACTGTAACACTAACTGGCGATGGCATAGACGAGAAAACAGAAACAACAGACAAAAACGGAAGCTACAAATTCGAAGGTCTAACAAATGGTAACTACAAAGTAACATTTGAAACACCAGCAGGTTATACAGTAACCAAAACAGGCCAAGGAGGAGACGTCACTAAAGACTCCGACGGAAATTCAGTTAATGTTACAATAAAAGATGCTGATAATATGTCAATCGATCTTGGTCTAATCAAAGAAACATCAGGATCTTTCGTAGAACACCACATCTATGAAGAATATAAAGATGGCAAACTTGTAAACACTTCTAAGATAGATATAGATAAGAAAACTGGCTCAGAAGATCAAACATTTGAAACATCAGCTAAACCAAACGGAACAGCTGATGATAAAAAAGAAGGATTTACTTTAGTTCCTAATAGAATAACCAAGTCAAAAGAAATCACTGGAAATATTACAGGTGATTCAGTAACAAGAAACTTTATCGATGGAAAAGACCTTGAAGTAACTTATGTATACAGAAAAGATACTACATCAGAAAAAGGTACCTTCCAAGAACACCACATTTATCAAACTGTAGATGAAGAAGGAAAGCTAATTTCTGTAGACTTCATAAATGATAGAGAAGTTAAAACTGGTAAAGTTGGGGAAGAATACACAACATCAAAGATAGATCAACCAACTTATGAACTTAAAGAAGTTAAAACTAAAAATGATGCAAAAGCAAATAAAGATGGTAGCGAAGCTACAGGAACATTTGTCAAAGATAAAAAACAAGAAGTAACTTACATCTACACTAGAGTTCAAAAGAATGGTTCATTCCAAGAACACCACAAATACATCACAAAAGATCAAGATGGAAAAATCATAGAAACAAAAACTGATGATGGTGAAACTACAAAAGGTAACGAAAAACAATCTTATACTACAGGAAAAGTAGAAAAAGATGGATTTGAATTCAAGAGAATTGAAAATCCAATTGGTGGACCAATCTACTCAGGAGATGGAGCACAAACTTCTGGAAACTATAAATCTGGAGTAAAACAAGAAATCACTTATGTTTATGAAAAAGAAGTTCCAAAAGAAAAAGTAGGATCATTCCAAGAACACCACATCTACAGAACTCTTAGAGAAGATGGAACATATATAGTAGATGAAAGAGTAGACGGAGATGTAACTTCAGGTAAAACTACAGATTCTTACAAAACAGCACAAAAAGATAGAGATGGATACACCTTTAATCCTGAAGCTACAATAACTAAAAACGGTGCAACAGCTAATCAAAATGGAAACTATGTAGCTGATAAGAAACTTGAAGTAACATATGTTTACGACAGAAAAGAAAGTCCAAAAGACATCTATGAAATGATCGAAGAAACAGAAGACTTCGAACAAGAATTAAAAGAAAATAAAGAACTTCCTCTTGGAACTATCAAGATTACTCAAGTAGGTAAGAACGCTAGATATAAAGTTCTTTACAAACACGTAAATCCAGATGATGTTCCAGGATTTGATAAAAATAACTTCAAAGAATTTGCTGGAAAATATTGGCAAGAAGTTTCAAGAGAAGAGATAGCTCCTGGTCAAAAACAAATAATCCAATACCACTTAGGAGAAACACCAACAACTCCAACTAATCCAGAAAAACCACTTAAACCAAACGAAACAAATATAACAGTAGAAGATGGTGTAGATGGTAAAAACGTAACAATCACAATCACAAACCCTAACGATGGTAATAAAGTTGTAAAAAAAGAAACATTCTTTATCCCAGATGGTAAAGAAGGTAAACCAGGAAAAGCTGGCGAACAAGGACCTAAGGGCGAAAAAGGTGAACAAGGACCTAAAGGTGACCAAGGTGAACAAGGACCTAAGGGTGACCAAGGTGAACAAGGACCTAAGGGTGATCAAGGTGAACAAGGACCTAAGGGTGACCAAGGTGAACAAGGACCTAAGGGTGACCAAGGTGAACAAGGACCTAAGGGCGACAAAGGCGACCAAGGTGAACAAGGACCTAAGGGCGACAAAGGCGACCAAGGTGAACAAGGACCTAAGGGTGATCAAGGTGAACAAGGACCTAAGGGCGATCAAGGTGAACAAGGACCTAAGGGCGACAAAGGCGACCAAGGTGAACAAGGACCTAAGGGTGATCAAGGTGAACAAGGACCTAAGGGCGACAAAGGCGACCAAGGTGAACAAGGACCTAAGGGTGACCAAGGTGAACAAGGACCTAAGGGCGACAAAGGCGACCAAGGTGAACAAGGACCTAAAGGTGACCAAGGTGAACAAGGACCTAAGGGTGACCAAGGTGAACAAGGACCTAAGGGTGATCAAGGTGAACAAGGACCTAAGGGTGATCAAGGTGAACAAGGACCTAAGGGTGATCAAGGTGAACAAGGACCTAAGGGCGACAAAGGCGACCAAGGTGAACAAGGAAAAGATGGTAAGGATGGAAAAGATGGTAAAGATGGCAAGGATTGCGATAATACAAGCGATCCAGGAAAACCAGGTGAAGGAGATTCATCAATCCCATGGACACCATTAGAACCTTCTGAACCAGTAGATCCAGAAAAACCAGGTGAAGGAGATTCATCAATCCCATGGACACCATTAGAACCTTCTGAACCAGTAGATCCAGAAAAACCAGGTGAAGGAGATTCATCAATCCCATGGACACCACTAGAACCATCTGAACCAATTGAAAAGGATCCAAAAGATCCAGAACCAGGTAAACCAGGAAAAGAAGATCCAAAAGATCCAGAACCAGGTAAACCAGGAAAAGAAGATCCAAAGGATCCAGAACCAGGTAAACCAGGTAAGAAAGATCCAAAGGATCCAACACCAGCTACTCCAGAACCAAGAAAACCAGAAGGTAAGACTTCTGAAGGCGTTAGAGTACCAAAGGTTGAAGGAAGCAAACAAACTTCATCTAAAGGATACAAAAAATCTAACAATCCTAAGATGGGTGTTGAGTCAGCATCTGGCGTAATAGCAAGTCTAGTAGCTGCAACAGGAGCTATGTTTGCTAGCAGAAAGAAAAAAGAAGACGAAGATAAATAAGTAAATTTATCTAGTCGAAATTAGTATCCAATCTAAATACGTAAAGCCTAGGAGTTACCTCCTAGGCTTTTTCCTTTACTTATTTTGATTATTTTTACAATCCCTACCTACCTATGATAAAATGAACGTGATAGAAAAGAATAAAATCGTATATTAGAAAGGAGTTTGTATGATAGAAGTAACTAATTTTTCCAAGGTCTATACTAACGGCAAAAAGGCTGTGGATGATATTTCCTTTACAGTTAATGATGGGGAGATATTTGGTTTTCTTGGACCTAATGGAGCAGGCAAATCTACTACTATAAAGTCTCTTGTGGGGATCAATTCCAAAAGTAAGGGTGAGATTTCTATAAATGGGCTAAAGCTCGAGGATGATCCAATAGCTTACAAGAGCGAGTTTTCCTATGTACCTGACAATCCAGACCTCTTTGAGAATTATTCTGGTAATGAATATATCAATTTCGTAGCGGATATTTACGGCTTGGATGCTGATACTAGAAAAGAAAGACTAGATTATTACCTAGATTATTTTGACCTAAGAGATGCCATGAATGAGCAAATAGACAGCTACTCTCATGGTATGGCACAAAGGCTTGCTCTAATAGCTTCTCTTATCAATGATCCTTTCGTTTTGATATTAGATGAGCCTATGGTAGGTCTTGATGCGAAGTCAGCCTACAACCTCAAGCAAATCCTTAGACAAAGGGCAAGGGAGGGCAAGATTGTATTTTTCTCCACCCACGTTATGGAAATCGCTCAAGAGCTTTGCGATAGGATTGCTATTATAAATAAGGGCAAGATTATAAGCGTAGGTACTTTTGACGAGATAAAAGAGGCATCTCACAAGGAAGGAAGCCTAGAAGAAGTATTCTTGGAGCTAACAAATGAATAGGATAGGGACAATAGTAAAATATGCTTTCAAGGAAGATCTTTTTGCCTTTAATCCCAAGAAGAAGATAGCCAATTTACCTAAAAACTATCTAGGAAGGCTCATCGTACTTTTGTGGACGTATTTGTTCTTAGGATATATATTTTATGGGGTAATGAAGGGAGCATTGCCAGTTTATATAAATCAAGGCGAAATTGCCATGTATTTTACGACCTTTGCTATTTTCGTTGGTCTTATAATATTGTTGATCTACGGACCTAAGATTTATGCAAGCTTTTTTGTTCCTAAGGCAATAAGTGACTATCAAACTATGCCAATTGGTGAGGGGGAGTTATTTATAGGAAAACTGATTGGAGCAGTTTTATCCTTTTTTGACTTCTTTATATTTTTTCTCCTAGGCTTATTTATATATTTTGGAGAGACTGGTTTCGATTTGTCTGTGCTAATTTTTGGTATACTAAACTTCTTTCCTATGGTATTTGTGCCATATAGTTTGATTGCCTTAATTATATTAATCGTAAAGAAGTTTACCAATGTCAACAGGCACAAGAAGTTGATGAAAAACTTAGGCTATGTCCTAATGTTTATCTTTATTGGAGTGATTTATTATTTTGCTTTTTCTTCTGGATATTCATCTGGTCAAAGTGGTGATCCTTCTGGTGGATTCTGGGGCAAGTTATCAACATCCTTTGCTGAGAGTTTAGACAGGTTTAAGGGTGTTTCTAATATATTTTTGCAAGCCAAGCTTTTTGGTCTTGCAGTAGGGGGAAGTATCTTAGTAAAGATAATAGCAAGCTTAGCCCTAATAGGACTTTGTTTAGCACTTGGTCTACTAATTTACAAGCTAGCAGACAGATACTACTATGAGGCGGTATTTGAAAATGAGGCTCTTCCAGAGAAAAAGACTAAAGAAACTAAGAAAAAGGAAGTATCTTTGGTTAAATCTAGCCAATTTATGGCTATATATAAGAGAGATCTAAAGATTGTAACTAGTAACCTTATGTTTTTGTATATGCCAATCCTTATGATTCTAATCTTTGGAATGATGTCATTTACAACAGGTAGACAGATCATAAAGGATGTCGATCCAAATAGCTTAAACACAGCCTACGCTAGACTAATGACCTTTGGTGGATCTTTCCTAATGGGAGTTTTGATTTGGGTAAATGGTTCTACTGCATCTACATCTCTTTCAAGAGAGGGCAAGGGATTTTATATCTTCCAAACTATGCCGATTGATCCCAAAAGCCACATGAGAGCAAGGCTAGCATCTGCTATGACAGTAGCAACTGTGGTTAATCTAATCATGGCCCTTGTAGTTGGATTTTTAATAAAAATTGGCTTTGTAAATAGCCTTATGATCTTTCTTGGACTAAGTCTAGCAAGTTTTGTATCAAACATGGTTGGAGTTTACCTATCAAGCATCAATATAAATACTAATTGGAAGACTCCAAAAGACCTCCTCCAAGGCGGGGTAAAGACTATAGGATTTTACTTTGGATCTATGATTGTAGTTGGAATACTCCTTGGACTATTTATCCTTATTTTAAGCCTAACAGAAGGAAATATATACCTTGCAAGTGGGGTTGATATAATCCTTGTAGGTGTGATTACCTTTATCTTTTATAGGCTCGCGAGATCTAAGTTTAGGGGAGGATTTTTGGATAAATAAATAGAGAGTTTAGAAGAAAGTCAGCTTTGAAAAAGGCTGGCTTTTTTAGTATAGTAAGGTCTGAGTGAGGAAAAATATGGAAAGAGAAAAAGCATTTATATATATAGATACAAATTTTAGTAATGATGAGGCGCTCATGCTCGATATGGCATTTAGGTCTTTTGATTTTGAGATAGTTGGCATATCTTCTGTGGCATCTTTCATGTCGGCTGATGCTGCCGCGAAGAATATCTTGGGGCTAAATGAAGATCACGACCTCTACCTACCTATAGCAAGTGGTAGTGAGGAAAGTCTTGCTGGCAAGGGCATTAGGACAAAAGGAGAAGACACCAGCTTTTATGATAGGCACAGAGATTATCTGGAAGAAGTCGACGTTACAGATCACATCTACGATATAGCATCTGATTGTGGCAAGATAGACATCCTTGCGACAGGGCCTCTTACAAATATAGCGAAGGCTATGGATGAGCATGAAGATCTCGAAGATTATATTTCCCATATTTTTATAAGTGGGGGCAATTTATATAGGCCAGATTCTAACTTCACAGAAGATGTGAAGGCAATAGATAAAGTTCTCAATTCTTCTATCGAGGTTTTCATTTTACCTAAAAACCTTGCAGAAGGAATTGAGTTAAAGGATTCTTTCCTTAAATCTTTGACTAAAGATGATAAGAATATGAAGATTATAAATAAGCTTATCATGGAGAAGAATAATCTATACGCACCCCTTCTCTTATATTTATTAGAAACACCAGAGGCCTTTATCTTTGAAGAGTCTGGTATCAAGATAGATGATAAGGAAAATATTGGAGAGATGATTAGAACTTCTTCTAGGAAAAAAGCCTATCTTGCCAACAGAGTAAACGAAGAAAGCTTCCTAGAATATATCAAGGCAAAGTTATGTCAATAAAAAAACCAGGGGCAAGGATTATAAAAACAGGTCTTGCCCTATTTTTGTCTATGATTGTATCAAGCCTAAGAGTAGCAGGTCTGCCTTTTTATAGTGGGATAGCTGCTATTATCTGTATGCAACAAGATGTAAAGAGCACCTTTACAAAAGGGATAAATAGGGCACTTGGCACTGTGATTGGTGGCTTTGTTGGACTTATTTATCTCTTAGTAGTAGAAAGATTTGCCCTAAGCGAGAGGGAAAATATTTTTTTCTTATCAGTCCTTGTGACCCTTCTTATTTGGATTTTGGCTAATTTTGAGAAAAACCTCGCCATAACCATAGCAGGGATTGTCTTTTTGTCAGTAACAATCAACCACGCCCACGATCTGGGTGGTCCAGTGAGTTTCGCTGTAAATAGGGTTTTAGATACTCTGATAGGTGTATTTACCAGCCTATTTGTAAATTGGGTCGACTTTGACTTTAGGAAAAGAATAAAAGCTAGTGGAAAGAGATAGTCTTAATTTATTAGTACAAAATTTTATAATATAAGAAAAAACTCCCAAAATGAGATGATCCTCAAAATGGGAGCTTTTATTTGAACAAAATGACAAAATTTAAAAGGAAGCGTTCCATTCGCAAGAAATTGTAAGAAATTCAAATCGAAATAAGCCGACCGTAAATCGCACTGTTTGAGCGTTAGCGAGTTTGCGATTTACAGGATTATGAGATTTAGAATTGCTCAATTTCTGGAGTTGGATAAGCGTTTTTAAATTTTGTTACTGTGGTATACGAGGAAAAATATAACAAAGCTATATTTTGATAAAGAAAAAACTCCCAGATTGGGAGTTTTATTTTGCTTAATTTTCTCTTTCTTTTATCTTGTAATTGATACCATTTACAAGCTCTACCTCGTATGGACTTTCTTCTAGGAAACCTTCTATAAAGGCAAGACGCAAGTCGTGGTAGGTTGAGTTTTCATTCTTTAAATTTTCTCCACTTACCTTTCCAACTTCAAAAGATTCGTGGTGGTCGTGGTCGTGACCTCCCTTACATGTATCATCTAGGGAATCTTCTGGATTTATTGCTTCTTTTTGATATTTAGCGTGAAGGTTATTATCTGTTATTAAAAGCAGATTTCCTTCTTCATCTATTCCTGCCCTTAGGGCCCTATCACAAGGCATACCATCTAACATTCTTTGGTTAAGTTTGTCAAATACAAGCTTTAGGTTAGATAGGTCCTCGCCTTTTCCTTCTAGTTTGCCAAGCTCATGCATTTTTTCTCTTGGATTAGCAGAAAGAGCCATAGCCTTTGCTAGCCTATTTTCTACTTGGTCGATCCTCGCTGATAGCCAGCCGTGGATATTGTCTTGGTCTATTAGATCTTCTAGGGGCAAATCTTTGACAGGAGCAAAGTCCTTGTCAACAGCCTCTGTATTGCCATCTAATAGGAAATTTGTTATTTTATCTTGAAATTTGATCTTCTCGTACATCATGTAATGTACTGGACCTAAATTTTTACTCATTATTCATCACCTCTTATATATATTACTAGAAAATTTGTGTTATACTAGAAGGGAAGTAAAAATAAGGAGGGTGTATGTTTAAAAAACTCACTACAAAAAAATTAGTTTATGTTGCGCTGTTTACAGCTTTGGTTTACATATTTTCTAGGTTTTTCCAAATACCTATTGCAACTCCATTTGGACAAACTAGATTTCACTTGGGCAATGTTTTTTGCCTACTAGCAGGTCTTTTGATGGGGCCAGGTTTTGGAGGACTTGCGGCAGGTCTTGGATCAGCTCTTTTTGACCTTTTCGATCCGGTTTATTTTACCTCAGCACCAATTACCTTTATCACAAAATTTGCCCTAGCTTTTGTAGCTGGCCTTATTTATAAGAAGAGGGCAAGTTTAATTGATAAGAAAAAATTAGTTCTAGCATCTATTTGTGGTCAACTTACTTATGTATTTTTGTACCTACTAAAATCGTTTATAACAAATAAGTTTATCATGGGCTTTACCAATGAAGCTGTTATGGCAGAACTTCTTCCAAAGGCAGGAGTTTCCCTAGTGAACGCACTTATTTCTGTAATCATCGCATCAATCATTGCTATTCCTCTCTTAAAATCAGTGAAGTTTGAATAAGGCAAAGCTTTTCGGGTATAAACTGAAAAGAAGTACAAAAGAGGTTTATATGAAAGAAAGATTAAAAGAATTTGAAATGACTTGTCCATCTTGTGGGCATGTATTTAGAGGAGAATTTAATACTGCAGTTTTCTCTGATACTGTAGAAAGAGAAGCGATATTAAAAAATGACTTTGGCGAGGTTACTTGTCCTGATTGTAATCACAAGTTTATCTTAAACTATAGGTTTGTCTATACAGATGACGATCTTAAATATATGATTATCAACGATCCTAAGTTTGTAGATTCTTCTAGTAGGCTTGCCCTTGTATCTTCCTTCAAGCTTTTGGATGCTGTTAGGAAAAACGAGGCCAAGAAGTTTAGAAGGGTGATGACAGCAGATATAAAAGATTTAAGAGAGAAGATTCTTATATTTGAGGCAGGACTAGATGACAAGGTCGTTGAGATTATGAAATATATCCTATTAGAGTCTGATGACTTAGCGATAGACCATGACGATGTCAAAGATTTTACCTACGATGGATTGGATAATTTCATCATAAAGACCAAGACAGGAGATGTTATGAATCTCCCATTTGTAAGGGAAGTTTATGATAGGATAGATGAAAGTTATAGCAAGTATTTTAACGAAAAGGTAGACTTGGTAGACAAGACTTGGGCGTATAATTTTCTTAAAAACCTTGGCTAAGGATTGATTTGTGCTGTAACAGTTAATTTCTTATAGGAGAATATCTAGTGAAATTTTATGTAGAAAATCCTAACAAGAGAAAACAAGTTTACGATATTTTAAATATATTCTTTGACCATGATGAGATAGTTTTTGACGAAAAAGCAAATCTTAAAGTCTTAGAAGAAGAGATAATCTATAACAACGATATTATCATCTATGATAAGGATAATCTAAAAAGAAAGCTCTATGATTTACTTAAAAGTGTTACAGGCTATGAGTCTCCATGGGGATATCTAACTGGATCAAAACCATCCAAGCTACTTAAAAGTTTAAGTCCTAATGAGATTAAAAATAAGTATGACCTATCTGATGATAAACTAAGACTCTTAGTAGAAGTCAAAGAAGAGCAGGAGAAGATTTCTATTGATCCTAGAGATTTCTCCCTATATATAAACATTCCCTTTTGCCCAAGTAGGTGCCACTATTGTTCCTATCCAACTATAGTTTCTCCTAGGGAAGATAGGAGTAAGTATATCGACTCTTTGATATATGAGATAGAAAATATAAGTCTACCTCGAAAGCTCGATGCGATTTATATAGGAGGAGGCACTCCTTCTTATATAAAGACAGATGATCTTAGGAGACTTCTCTTAGCTATTAACGAGAAATTTTCCTACAAAGAATTTACCTTTGAGGCAGGGAGGGAAGATACCCTAGATTTTGATAAGCTAAAGCTACTAAGAGAAAATGGTGTCGGAAGGATTTCCCTAAATCCCCAATCTTTTAACGAAGATATTGTTAAAAGAGCTGGTAGGACTTATGATTTTTCTCACTTTTTTGATATATTTAAAATGGCAAGAGACTTAGGATTTATAATAAACACTGACTTTATCATTGGTCTAATGGGTGAAAAAGCAGATGATTTTAAGAAGAACTTTCTTATCCTAGAAGATTTGATGCCTGATAATATCACCTTTCACACTTTAGCAATCAAGGTTAGTAGCAAATATTTTGAGAAAAATGCTAAGGCTAGTAGAAAAGACGTTATCCTTATAAGCGAAATGATAGATGATTTTGTAAGGAGAAATTCTTACAAGCCATATTACCTATATAGGCAAAAAAACATTGCATCTAACCTAGAAAATGTAGGCTATCAGAAAAATAACACTAGCCAGAGATATAACATTATCATAAATGAAGAATTAGAATCTATTATAGGTCTTGGTATGAATGCAAACTCCAAGCTACTTACTGGCAAGAAGTTTAGAAATTCAAGAAACTTAAGAGATTATTATGAGAAAGTAACAAGCGAAATAGATGCTAAAAATAAATTAATAAATGGGTATAGTAATAATAATTAGGAGGATAAAATGGATATTAAAAATTTAGAACCAAAAGATGTTTTTCAAAACTTTTATGAGTTGACACAAATTCCTAGAGAAAGTGGCAACGAAAAAGAAGTATCAGACTTCCTTGTAAACTTTGCCAAAGAAAGAGGACTAGAAGTAGTTCAAGATGAAGCATTGAACGTAATCATCAGAAAAGAAGCAAGCAAGGGTTATGAGGATAGACCAATCGTTGCCCTCCAAGGCCATATGGATATGGTTTGTGTAAAAGAAGATGACAGCGACCATGACTTTGAAAAAGACCCAATCAAACTTTTAGTAGAAGACGGTTGGCTAACAGCTGATGGAACAACACTTGGCGCAGATGATGGTATCGGAGTTGCCTTTATCATGGGAATTCTAGATGACGATAGCCTAGAGCACGGCCCAATCGAAGCAGTTATCACAACAGCTGAAGAAACATCAATGGTTGGTGCAAATGCCCTTGACCTATCACAACTAAAAGCAGATTATCTAATCAACATTGACTCTGAGGAAGAAGGAGTTCTTACAATTGGTTGTGCTGGTGGACTTGACCTTGAGGTTGAATTTGATAAAGAATATGAAAAAAGCGAAGGCGACTTTGTAGAAATATCACTTCAAGGATTTGAAGGTGGACACTCAGGTATGGAGATTGACAAGTTTAGATGTAACGCAATCAAATCTCTAGCTCGTATGCTTCACAATATTGAAGGAGTACAAATTGCAGAAATCACTGGTGGTGTCAAGAGAAATGCCATCCCAACAACTGCATCTGCAACAGTTTCAGTAGCTAACAAAGAGGAAGCTATCAAAACACTAGAAGAAAGAAAAGCAGAAATACTAAACGAATACAAAGACTCAGATCCAAAGGGAACTATCACTATCAAAGAAGCAAGCTTCGATAAAGACGTAGTTAGCAAAAAGGTAAGTAAAGACGTAATTGATGCATTATTTGCATTACCTGACGGTCTATACAAGAAATATAAGGATAATATAGTAACATCATCTAACCTAGGACTTTTGGAAAATAAAGAAGATACAATAAAGTTTAATACTATGATTAGATCAGAAGTGGATTCTGCTAAGCTAAACAGAGCAGAAATCGCTATAGAAATCGTAAAAAGATTCGGTGGCAAATACGAAGTTGTAAGCCAATATTCAGGTTGGCAAAGAGAAGAAACTCCATTAATCGACCTAGCCAATGAAACATGGAAAGACATCAATGGAAATGACCTAATAGTAGCTACAACTCACGGTGGTCTAGAATGTGGACTATTCAAAAAAGAAATCCCACATGTAGAAATGATTTCATTTGGACCAGAAATAGAAGGTGCTCACTCTCCAATGGAAAGAGTAAACCTAGAATCAGTAGCAAACAACTACAAGTTCTTAGTTGAACTACTAAAGAAAATAAAATAAAACAAAGAAAACTAATCCAGCTAGTTAGATATCTAGCTGGATTTTTTATTATAGAAATTTGAAAAGAATTATTATATTGGAGTAAAATAAAGCGAATAATTAAAAATAAAGGTGTATAATATAAATAAAAAGGAGTCTTTTATGAAGTTTAAAGATTTAAAATACCAAAGACCTGATTTTGACAAGATGGTAGCAGAGATTTCTAGCCTTTTAGATAGGCTAGAAGGTGCAAAAAGCAAGGAAGAGTTCTTCGATACCCACAAACAAATCGAGGAGAAATTTGCCGAATATGATGAGCTTTCGACCATTGCATACATCAGAAATACAATCAACACCAGAGATGAGTTCTACGATACAGAAATGAATGCCTTCTATGACAACGGTCCTCGTTTTGACGAGCTTAACCATAGACTCATGGGAATAAGACTAGAAAGTCCCTTTAGAAAAGATTTTGAAGATAAATACGGCAAAACTATAACCATGAGAGATGAGCTACAAAAAGATATATTTAGTCCAGAAATCATGGAAGATAAGGTAGCCGAATCCAAACTTGTAAACGAATATAACAAGCTAACTGGTGGAGCTGAAATTGAATTTAGGGGAGAGATTAAAAATATCTCAGGCCTTGTTGCCATCACCCAAGATAAGGATAGAGCTACTCGCAAGGAAGCTTTCGAAGCTCTAAATGGATGGTTTGCTGACAATTTGACTGAGCTTGATAGAATCTATGATGAGCTTGTCAAAGTTAGAACTAAAATTGCCAACAAGCTTGGCTTTGACACCTTCACGGAAGTTGCCTACAAACAAATGGGTAGGCTCGATTGGACTAAGGAAGATGCTAAAAAATATAGAGACCAAATCGTAAAGGACCTAGTTCCCCTAAGTCAAGAAATATACGCTGAGCAAGCGAAAAGAATAGGCATAGAAGATATGAAATACTACGACCTACCCCTTGCTTTTCTTTCAGGAAATCCAAAACCTATTGGAGATGAAGATATCCTAGTAGCTGCTGCAAAGAAGATGTATAGTGAGCTTTCTCCTGAAACAGATGAGTTCTTTACAGCTATGGTAGAAAAAGAAATGATGGATCTAACTACCAAAGATGGCAAGGCGCCAGGTGGATATATGACAAGTCTCGCTCTTACAAAAATGCCATTTATCTTCTCAAACTTCAACGGAACAAGCGGTGATGTCGATGTCCTAACCCACGAGGCAGGTCATGCCTTCCAAGGATATATAACTCGTGATATGTATCCATCTGAAAACAACGATTTGACGATGGAAATTGCAGAAACTCACTCAATGAGCATGGAATTTTTCACTCATCCATGGATGGAAAACTTCTTTGGCAAAGATACTGAAAAATATTACTACAACCATGTCATAGATGCCCTAAAATTCATTCCTTATGGAGCAAGCATAGATGAGTTCCAAGAATATGTCTACGAAAACCCAAACGTAAGTCCAGAAGAAAGAAGGAGAAAATATAGGGAAATCGAGAAAAAATACCTTCCTCACCTAGACTATGACGGCAATGATTACCTAGAAAATGGAGGCAGATGGCAAAGGCAACTGCACGTTTACAACTATCCTTTCTATTATATAGACTACACCATAGCACAAGTAGACGCCTTCCAATATTTCATAAAAGATATGGAAAATCACGAAAAAGCTTGGGAATCCTATCTAAAACTATGTAAACTAAGTGCAAAACTCCCAACCAAAGAAACTTTAAAAGAAGTAGGACTAGCAAGTCCATTCGAGGAAGGAACTATAGCAAAAATAACCCCACAACTAAGAAAATACCTAGAAAGCCTAGATATGGAGAAAATAAAATAGCAAGAAATATAAAAGTGAGCCTAAATAAAACAAGGCTCACTTATTTTTCTATAAAATTATTAACTTAACTTACCTAACTTGAATTATTGATATAAGAAACAAAATAAAAGCAAATCCACTTAAAACTAGGGTAATAAGCGGTAGCTTTGATTTTGATGTGTTTTTCCTAAACGAAATATAAGTAACACAAAGTAGGGCGAATGAGCCGATTGTACAAACAAGAGCAGAAACGAACCTGTCTTTAATAAACAAAAAACTAAAGACAATTAAAAATATACAAATAGCCTTTAAAATCTCTAAATAATTAATCTTCTTACTTCTCATATTATCCTCTCAAAATCTAAAATAAAAAATTTATTAACATTAAAACTTTACCCGACAAGAGATAATATAAACACTGAAGTATCTATATAAAAAGAAGATAATAAAAAAGCAATCCGTTATAGATTGCTGTTAATTGGTCGGGGTGAAAGGATTGGGATATTTATGAGCCTCACCTTCTCAAAGCCGCAACCATCAATCGTAAGTGATGTGTATATAATAAATAAAAAGAAGATAATTAGATAAGTTAACATAAAAAACCAGCTATTATAAGGGTATACCCATATTACAAAATCAGATCTTATTGATAAAGAAAACTTAATTTTGACTAAATAGAATTGACTAAAATAGAAATATAAAATCAGATTTATGAGAAGCTTTATTTTGCGTTTTGATAGGTTTTAAAATAAGCATATATGTAGGGAAATGAGGAGGACATTGAGTGGACGATTTGGATATGCTAGAGTTAGCACTACAGATTAAAAGTTAGGAAGACAAAAAGAAGATAATTAAAAATAAGTTAACATAAAAAAAGCAACCTAACTAGATTGGTGTTAATTGGTCGGGGTGAAAGGATTCGGATCTTCCGAGCCTCACCTTCTCAAAGCCGCAACCATCAATCGTAAGTGATGTGTATATAATAAATAAAAAGAAGATAATTAAATAAGTTAACATAAAAAAACCAGCCGATAAAGCTGGATAAGTTTTTGGTCGGGGAGAAAGGATTAGGGCCTTCCGAGCCTCACCTTCTCAAAGCCACAAGTACCAACCGACCGTAAGTGATATATATAATAAATAAAAAGAAGATAATTAAAAAATAAGTTAACATAAAAAAACCAGCTATCAAAGCTGGATAAGTTTTTGGTCGGGGTGAAAGGATTCGAACCTTCGACCTCATGTTCCCAAAACACGCGCGCTACCAAGCTGCGCCACACCCCGTAATCACTTACTTGTATAGTATACGACAATATTTTTCTTTTGTCAAATATTTTTTGGATTTTCTTTTAAAAACTTTATTATTTCTTAGTTTCTAATAGAAGAATCTGATATAATGATACCATAAGGAGGAGAAAAATGAAAGTAAAAAAGTATTTTTCTTATTTGCTTGTCTTTATCCTGTTGATTTTTACAGGTTGTACGCTAGGGCAAAATAATAATGTTGATATAAATAATGTTGAAAAAATTGAAATAGAGGAAAATAATAAGGCTAAAACAATCACGGAGGATGGCTCGTATTATAGCCTAGAAGATGTTAGCGAGTATTTAGTAAAATATAAAAGACTTCCTAATAATTATCTCACCAAAAAAGAGGCCAAGGATTTGGGTTGGATCCCTAAGGAAGGAAACTTGTGGGAGGTAACAGACAAAGGAGTTATTGGAGGAGATTATTTTGGTAACTTTGAAGGAAAACTTCCCGAAGGAGATTACAAGGAAGCGGATGTGAACTATGAAGGTGGCAGACGAAATGGGGAGAGAATTATCTTTGATGATGATATAAATATCTACTATACCAAAGACCACTACGAAAGTTTTGAAAGGATTAATCCATGATAGAAATAGATGCGAGAGATTTTTCTGATAAGGATAAATTTTACGATGTTTTAAATGAAAATATAGACTTTGACTACGAGGTTAGAAACCTTGATGCTTTGTTTGACCAGCTAATCTATGTTGATCCACGTCTAAGAATTATTAATTACAAGGAGATTTACAAGAACTTGGGCGATTATGCGCCTAGGGTGATGAGGGTATTTTTAGATAGTGTTAGAATGTATGATGTAAATATTGATTTTATTAGTTGAGGAAATATGAGATACAGGTCAAAGCAAAATGAGATTAGAGATTTTGTAGCTACAGGAATTATCAATGGTGATTTCAAGGATGGAGACAAGCTCTACGACAAGAGGTTTTTTACTAGCAAGTTTAAGGTAAATCCTAGATATGTAGAAAATGCCCTTTCTAGTATGGAAAAGGCTCATATGATTGAAAAGAGGATTGATTTTTATTATTTTACTATTGATGATACTCTTGTAAGTAGGCTAAAAAATGAGTTTTCCAATAGGTTTGTCAATGATTTCTTGGATGATTTAAAATCAATTGGCATTGATATAGATGATGCTATAAAACTCTTAGAGATGAGGAATGTGGCAAATGGATAAGATATTAGTATGTAAAAATTTGAAAAAATCATATAAGGATACTCCAGCGATTGACGGGCTAGACCTTGAGATTGAAAAGGGAAACGTAGTAGGACTTTTGGGGCCAAATGGTTCGGGCAAGTCTACCTTGCTAAAGCTAGTAGTAGGTCTACTTAAAAAAGATGATGGAGAAATCCTAATAGCAGGAGATAAGCCAAGTCATAAAACAAAGGCAAAGATAAGCTATTTACCTGATAGTTATTATTTGTTTGACAATATCAAGGTAAGTGAGGCAGTCGATATGTATGAGGATTTCTACAAGGATTTTGATAGGAAAAGATGTGATGAGCTTATTGAGATGTTGAAGATTCCAAAAGATAAGTCTACCAAAGATTTATCCAAGGGTCTTAGGGAGAGACTTCTAATAAGCTTGACGCTTGCTAGAAATGCAGAAATTTATATCCTAGATGAGCCAGTTGATGGGGTTGATTCTGTGGCTATGCAAGCTGTAATCAATATTATAATCGACAATATGGGAAAGGATAAGACCTTTATTATAACAACCCACCAGATAAGTGAGTTGGAGAATTTGTTTGAAGATGTCATTTTCCTAAATAGGGGCAAGGTCTTAATCCACAAGGACGCGAACGAGATAAGACAGGAAAATAACCTTGACCTAAGTGATTATTATAAGGAGGTTTTTGGTATCTTATGATTAAATTTATCAAGTATGATTTAAAATCTAACAAAAACTACCTAATGACCATCCTACTTATTCAATTGATAGCCTTGGTGGGATCATTTCTAGTAAGAATGTTTGTGCCTATGAATGTGCTATTTGCTGAAAAGAGGCTAACAGATATTATATTTATAACAAGTATAGTATTTTTTGTAGGGGTAAACTTTGTCTTTATGGCAAATTTTATCTACAAGGACTATTTTACAAAAAGAGCCATGCTTACCTTTAGCCTACCAATGTCGATTAAAAGCTTTGTTTTGGGAAAAGTTATTGGAATTAGCTTATTTTTTATAACAAGTGGAATTTTCCTAAGCCTAAGTCTTTTATTGTTAGGATATACCCTAGGCAGTGACTTTTTCTATTATATGATTTTTGCCTTTATTCTAATAAATGTACTTAGCCTTTGTCTTAACTTAAATATGGCAAGGTCAAGGTTTACTGGCAAGGTTTCATGGCTTGCTATGGTTATGACCCTAGTAGTGTTGATAGCTCCAATATTTATCTACACTAGTTTCAATGCCTTGGTTTTGATAGATGGAGATTTGATTAGGACAAGTGGGATGGGATTTTCCTTTATATTTCCATTTGCTGTTGGAGAAGGGATTCTTTATAAGATCCTTACACCTCTAATATATTATCTAGTAGCTGTCTTCATCTTGTATTTTGTAAATGTAAGTTATATATCAAAGAACTTGGATTTATCTTAGGAGGATTTTTTGACTGATATTAATAAAGTTAAAGAGATTATTAGAAATTCCAACAATATTGTATTTTTTGGTGGAGCAGGAGTATCAACTGCTTCAGGGGTTCCAGATTTTAGGTCAGCGACAGGACTTTACAATAGGAAGAATAACTCTGAGTTTTCACCAGAATATATGCTAAGCCATGAGTTTTTCGTAAATCATCCCGACAAGTTCATGACCTATTGTAAGGAAAATCTTATGTTAGATGGGATAAAACCAAATGCCTGCCACTATGCTCTTGCAAAGCTTGAGAAAATGGGTAAACTAAAGGCAGTCATAACACAAAATATAGATAGTCTCCACCAAGAGGCAGGAAGCAAAAATGTAATCGAGCTACACGGCAACTTGAGAGATTATTATTGCACCAAGTGTGGCAAAAGCTTTGACCTTTCTTATGTCAAAGGCTTTGATACAACTGCAACTTGCGATAGGTGTGGAGGAGTTGTTAGACCTGATATCGTCCTTTACGGTGAGGGGCTTGATCAAAACAACATCAACTATGCTATAAATCTAATAGCAAATGCTGATGTCCTAATTATAGGTGGAACAAGCCTTGTAGTCTATCCTGCGGCAGGATTAATTGATTTTTATAATGGTAATAAATTAGTATTAATCAATAAAGACATGACGCCACAAGATAGTAGAGCTGATTATTTGATAAATGATGATATCTCAAAGGTCATGGAAGAGTTAGTAGAGGGGTTAGATGAATAAAAAACACGGAATAGATGAATACGGGATATTTTTAGTATGGGTTGCAATTATCATAACTGTAATCTCATACTTTACTAAAAGTTCTATCCTAAATATTTTCTCACTTATTATAGTAGCCTACGCTGTATATAGAGCGTTTTCTAATAATCAATACAAGAGAGTAATGGAAAATAGGATGTTTAGGGAAAAGTTCCTAGATCCTATGAAAAAACAATTTAGGATAGGAAAAAGAAAAAGTAAAGATAAAAACTATAAATATATAAAATGTCCATCTTGCAAACAAGAGCTAAGAATTCCGAAAAATAAAGGGAAAATTAAGGTCAAATGTCCAAAATGTTCCCATAAATTTGATGCTAGAAGTTAATTTTAGCATCTTTTTATGTGAAATTATCTGAAATAATAATTTATTTTTTGTACAAATTTAGCAAAATATTTATTTAAGTTTTTTTCTAGGAAAAAAATTTGTTTTTATCATTTAAAAAATAATTTATTAAGGTATTTTATTTTAGGAAAAGTTTCCTAAAAGCTTTAAAATTCTTTAATAACACGCATTGTCAAGGGCTTTTAATTATTGTATAATTCAATCGAAAGGGGAATTAATTATGGAAAGAATAATTGGAACAGCAGCAATGGGCCTTAGAGCCCCAATAATCGAAGAAGGCGACGACTTAGTTTCTACAGTATTTGATGTAGTAAAAAGAGCAAGTGATCAAAAAGATATCACTCTTCGTGATAAGGATGTCGTATGTATTACAGAATCTCTTGTAGCTCGTGCTCAAGGAAACTATGTAACAATCGAAGATATCGCCAAAGACGTGAATGAAAAGTTTGAAGGAGAGGAACTAGCAATCCTATTTCCAATCCTAAGCAGAAATAGATTTTCTATCCTACTAAAAGCTTTTGCCCTAACAGGCAAGAAACTTCACATCTGCCTATCTTACCCACAAGATGAGGTTGGTAACTGGTTAATAGATGAAATGGACTTGTTTAACTCTGATGTTAACCCTTACCAAGATGTTTTGGATATGGATCAATATAAGAAACTTTCAGGAGATTACAAACACGAATTTACTGGAATATCTTATCCTGACCTATATAAGGAAATCGCACCAAACTCAGAAGTTCACTTCTTGAACAATCCAGTAGATGCCTTGAAATTTACAGATCAAGTTCTTGTTTCATCCATCCACACTAGAAATCTTGTAAAAAGACAACTAGAAGAAAACGGAGCAGGCAAGGTTTTAACACTTGATGAAATAATGACATCTTCAATAAACGGATCTGGCTTTAATGAAGAATACGGTCTATTAGGATCTAACCTATCTACAGGAGATAAGGTAAAACTATTCCCAAGAGATGGCAAGACATTTGTAGACAGCCTACAAAAAAGATTAATAGACGAGTTTGATAAACAAATTGAAGTTATGATCTACGGCGACGGAGCTTTCAAAGATCCTGTAGGAAAAATATGGGAGCTTGCTGATCCAGTTGTATCCCCAGCATACACAAGTGGACTAGAAGGAACACCTAACGAAATCAAGATTAAATACATTGCTGACAATGACCTAACAGAACTAAAAGGTGAAGATAGGGACAAGGCAATGAGAGATAGAATTTCTCACAAAGAAAGCGAACTAAAGGGAAAAGACGAAACCCTAGGTACAACACCAAGACAAATCACAGACCTACTAGGTTCACTATGTGATCTTACAAGTGGATCTGGAGATAAGGGAACACCAATCGTATTAATCCAAGGATACTTCGACAACTATTCTGACAATTAAAGGAGAGAAAATTGCAACAAGAACCTAATGAGAAGAGGAAACTCTCTCTAAATTCCTATATTGAAGATAGGAACAGGAGAATATACAACCACGACCCAATGACAAAACATAAGAGGGTATTTCTAATGAGTTTTGCCGCCATTTTTATGGCACTGGGAACACATTTTTTCAAATATCCCAACAGCTTTGTAATAGGTGGTGTCGAGGGAATGAGTATAATAGCGAGTATGTTTGTGCCCTTTTCGAGGCCTCAAATCACGCTTTTTATAAATGTTAGTCTTCTCGTGATTGCATTTTTTATCTTAGGCAAGAAATTTACCCTAAGAACAGGTTATGTTGCAATACTAAACTCACTTACAGCCCTACTTTTAGAAAAGATTGTTCCAATAGATGGAACCCTAACTGGAAATACCATGCTTGAATTGTTCTTTACTCTAATAATGAGTGCTGGAGGATCTGCGATTTTATTTAACATCGCAGCAAGCTCTGGTGGAACAGATATAATAGCTATGATCGTCAAAAAATACAGCCACATAGAAGTAGGTAGGGCCTTGTTATTTGTAGATTCCTTGTTTACTATAGCATCTATTTGGATATTTGGTATAGAAATCGGACTATTTTCAATATTTGGACTCTTGGTCAAGGGACTTTGTGTAGATATAATAATCTCATCCATGAACCAAGCCAAGATGTTTATTATAATAACATCGAAAACTGAGGAAGTAGGACACTTTATCAAAGATGATCTAAATAGGTCAGCAACAGTTATAAATGCCAAGGGTCTTTATAAAGGAAGGGACTTTACAGTTTATCTTTGTACAACAAGCAAAACCGAAGCTCCTAAGTTTAGAATATTTATAAAAAATATTGACCCAAAAGCTTTTATTACGATTTTAAATACATCTACAGTTATGGGCAAGGGTTGGTATCAGACAGATGAGCTTTCTGATTAAGTGATATGTAAAGTTGGAATTTAAAAAGAATAAAGACTTATGATTTTATAATTTACAAGTAACAAAACTTAAAAGGAAGCGTTCCATTCGAAAGAAATTGTAAGGAATTCAAATCGAAATAATCCGCCCGTAAATCGCACTGTTTGAGCGTAAGCGAGTTTGCGATTTACAGGATTGTGAGATTTAGAATTTCTCAATTTCTGTAGTTGGATAAGCGTTTTTAAGTTTTGTATACTATAAAGACTAGCGAAGAACCTCTTAACAGGGGTTCTTTTCTTATACTTGTTTTAAAAATAGGAATAAAAAAAGGGACCCTAGGTCCCTTTGGTTTCTAATTATTCTTGAGGTTCGAACATGTCCTTTGTAGCTCCACAAACTGGGCAAACCCAATCTTCTGGAAGTTGGTCAAATTCTGTACCTGCTTCGATTCCGTTGTCTACATCGCCTTCTTTTGGATCATAAATATATCCACATGCTGTACATACGTATTTCATATTAGAAAATCTCCTTTCAATTTGTCATCTCTCTATTTATATTATACCACGATTAACGATTTCTAAACATAATATTTGTCTAGCCTACTAAGTGGTATATAGTTTTTTGTATGAAAAAAGGGAGACAAATCTCCCCTAAATTTTATTATTCTTGAGCTTCGAACATGTCTTTGCCAACACCACAAACTGGGCAAACCCAATCTTCTGGAAGTTGATCAAATTCTGTACCTGCTTCGATTCCGTTATCTACATCTCCTTCTGCTGGATCGTAGATGTAACCACATGCTGTACATACGTATTTCATATTAGAATGTCTCCTTTCATCGATTATATTTATATTATACCACATATTTATAATTCTAAACATCGTTTGCAATTAATTATCGAAGATTGGTCTTGTAAATTTTGGGTATTATAAATATGGGAGAGCAATATGGATATTATAACTTGTAAGATCAATACAGATCTTGATGAAATTAAAAATTTTAATAAAGAAGTTATAGACTTATCGAAAAAAAGGTACGATGACGATGATCTAATCTTTAAACTAAGACTTATCTTGGATGAACTTATTGTAAATTCCTATAAGCATGGCAACCAGAAGATTTACGATAAGAAGATTGATTGTCTAGTCTTACTTGACAGCTCTTATCTTTATGTAAAAATAAAGGATGAAGGTTGTGGGATAAGTAGTGATAGACATAGGGATCCCTTTGCTGAAAATGGCAGGGGTATTATGCTAGTTGAGGCTATATCTGATAAGTTAATTATTAATGATAATACTGTTGCTGCCCTAATTTTTAACAAATAAATTGCAAATTTCTTATTTGTTTAGATAAGTAAATGCAAGTTTATATATAAATATAACAAAAAATTTGCGAATAATTGTATTAAACATCCGAAAAAGGATGTTTTTTTATCGTTTAATATTGATAAGATATTAACATGGGATATAATATAGTGGTAGATTTGTTAGAAGGAAAGAGGTTTTATGAAAAGAAACGATGTAAGAAATGTAGCGATTATTGCTCACGTAGATCATGGAAAGACAACACTCGTTGATGGACTACTCAAGACAAGTGGTTTGTTTAGGGATAACCAAGAGGTTAAAGAAAGGGTAATGGACTCTAACTCTATTGAAAAAGAGAGAGGAATTACAATTCTTTCCAAGAATACTGCGGTTTATTATAAAGATACTAAGATTAATATTATAGATACTCCAGGCCACGCCGATTTTGGTGGAGAGGTTGAGAGAGTTTTAAACATGGCAGAGTCAGTTGTCCTTGTTGTAGATAGTCACGAAGGACCAATGCCACAAACTAAGTTTGTACTAAAGAAGGCAATCGAGCTTGGTCTACCTGCTATAATTTGTATAAATAAGGTAGATAGACCTGACCAAAGGATAGATGAGGTTGAGGATGAAATCCTAGATTTATTTATCTCTCTTGATGCTGATGAGTCCTATCTCGAAAGTCCTTTTGTTTACGCATCAGCTAAACTTGGTTGGGCATCTAGTGAAAAGGGTGTCGAGAAAAACGACATGACTGACCTACTAGATACAATTATAGACTACACTCCAGCCTTTGAGTCAGATGAAGATGCTCCATTTAAGGTATTAGTTTCTACAACAGACTACAACGAATACCTTGGTAGAATTGCCATAGGTAAGGTTGAATCTGGTGTTATTAGAAAAAATGATAATGCTATTATTACAAACTATAACAATGAGGGCAGGAGATTAAAATCAAAGATTGTTACTATCTATGAATTTGACGGATTGGATAGAAAAGAAGTAGAAGAATCTAAGTTTGGTTCAATAGTTGCCCTATCAGGTATGGAAGATATCAACATCGGGGATACTATAGGTACAGAAGAAGATAGTGAACCAATCGAATTTACTAAAATCTCTGAGCCAACCCTATCAATGACATTTTCCGTAAATGACTCACCATTTGCAGGTCGTGATGGAAAATATGTAACAAGCAGACACCTAAGAGATAGACTAATGAAGGAAAAAGAAACAGATGTTTCCCTTAGAGTTGAAACTACAGATACAACTGAGGCATTTAAGGTATCAGGCCGTGGAGAACTCCACCTATCTGTTCTTATAGAAAATCTTAGACGTGAAGGTTATGAGTTCCAAGTATCAAAACCAGAAGTTATGTTTAAGGAAAATGAAGCTGGCAAAAAGACTGAACCAATGGAGATTGCAACTATAGATGTAGACCAAGAATATTCTGGATCTGTTATAGAAAAACTCGGTAGAAGAAAGGGCGAGATGATTGATATGAAACCATCAAGCTCAGGATACAACAGACTTGTCTTTAGAATTCCTGCCAGAGGATTAATAGGCTATAGGACAGAGTTTATGACTGACACCAAGGGAACAGGTATCCTAAACTCAGAGTTTGAAGGATACGACCTATACAAGGGAGATATGGATCATAGAAGCGTTGGATCACTTATAGCTAGTGAAACAGGAATAGCCACAGCCTACGGACTAAACTCAGCTCAAACAAGAGGACTCCTATTTATAGAACCAAGTGATGAAGTCTACGAAGGTCTAGTAGTAGGAATGAATGCCAAGGGTCTTGATATAGATGTAAATGTCTGCAAGAAGAAAAAGTTAACCAACACTCGTGCAAGCGGTAGCGATGATGCAATCATGCTAACCCCTGCAAAGAAAATGTCAGTTGAAGAAATGATGGAATTCGTTGAAGAAGACGAGCTAATAGAGATTACACCAAACAACCTAAGAATCAGAAAGAGAATCCTAGATTCAGGACTAAGATATAAATCAAAGAAAAATAAGTAGAGGTTTGTATGATTAAAACTAGCGAAAGAAACCTAAGTTTCACCCTAGCTGTGATGAGCCTTTTAGTATTTATCCTAACAATAGTTGGGGTATTTACTGAAAGCGCCATGTTATCTATCTTGTGGAATGTAGTTTTTGTAATATGTTGGGTTTTGATGTTGGTATTTGCCCTTGTAGTTTTGTTTGACAAAAACGCCTACAAGTTCTCAATCTTTGCGGCAGTTATAACAGGTATTGCCTTCTTGGCTCTAGCCATCCACGCTTTGATGATTTTATCAAAGTTTATCCCACAATTGCCAGACAGACTCATAGTACCAAACATGTTTTTAGTAGAATATAACCAGCTAATCTTCTACACAGCCCTAATAATAGTCTACTTTGTCCACTTTATAAACTTTTATAAACTAAACCCTGCTAGGGGTAAAAACGATTTATCGGATAAAGGAAAGGCAAAAGTAAAGAAAGAAAAGAAGAAAAAAGACATAAGCGAAGAAGATAGGGCCATCCTAAATTCTCACCTAGTAGATGACGAAAAATCACTATTTGAAACAGACAACGACTAAAAAATATAAATAGATTGGAGGAAAAATGACTAAGCAAAATATATCACTATCAGTAATCAAGAGATTGCCGAAATATTACAGGTACCTAGAAAGCATCAACGACAAGGGAATAATCAGAGTTTCATCAAAAGAACTTTCAGAAATCACAGGACTAACTGCAAGCCAAATTAGACAAGATTTAAACCACTTTGGTTGTTTTGGTCAACAAGGCTACGGTTACAATGTTTCTGAACTTATAAGTGAGCTTTCAAAAATAATCGGCGTTGACAAGAAATACTCCATGGTTCTAATCGGTTATGGTAATATTGGACATGCCCTTTACAAGTACAGATCATTTAGGGACTTAGGCTATGAGTTTAAGAGTGTATTTGACAAAGATCCTGACCTTGTATCTGAAAAGATCGACGGCGAAGTTGAAGTAAAAAACATAGACGATTTGGAAGATTATCTAAAGGAAGAAAAAATAGACATAGGAATCATTGCAACTCCTAAGGAAGTATCCCAAGATATATGCGATAAGCTTTGCGAAGGCGGAGTTAAGGGAATATGGAACTTCTCTCCAGTAGATTTAAAGGTTAAAAATGGAGTGGTAATAGAATCTGTCCACCTAGATGAGTCCCTCTTTACCCTAACTTACTTTATGAACTCGCCTGAGGACTTTATATTTTAGATGAATTTACTTACAGCATCAAATCTCGCGAAGTCCTATCCCCTAAAGGATATATTTGAAAATGTAAGCTTTAAGATTGAAAAGGGCGAGAAGGCAGGTCTAATAGGAGCAAATGGAGCAGGAAAAACAACTCTATTTAATATTTTAACAGGAGAGCTTCATCCTGATAGTGGAGATATTTACATAGCAGGTGATGTAAAGGTCGGCTATCTCAAGCAGATTCTAAGTCTTGATACAGATATGACCATCTATGAATTCATCCTAGGTGTCTTTGACGAAATGATCATGCTTGAAAAAGAAATGAGAGAGCTTGAGCTAAAAATGGCAGAAGAAACTGACCCAGACAAGCTTGATAGTATCATGCACACCTATGCTTTAAAATCAGAAGAGTTTTCTAGTAAAAATGGTTACGCTATCAAAAGCGAAATCGAGGGAACTCTCACTGCTATGGGTTTTGAGAAAAAAGATTTTGATAAAAATATCTCCGAGCTTTCTGGTGGACAAAAGGCGAGGGTAGAGCTTTGCCACCTTCTATTAGAAAAGCCAGATTTAATCTTACTAGATGAGCCGACCAACCACCTTGATATTGGGGCAATCAGATTTCTTGAAAATTTCATCAAAAACTACAAGGGATCTGTGATAGTTATCTCCCACGATAGGTATTTTTTGGATAATACAGTAAATAAAATCCTAATGATGGAAAATGGGAAACTAAGCACATACAACGGCAACTACACTTCCTTTATGACTCAAAGGAAAAAAGACCTAGAGGTTAGAATCCACCAATACAAATCCCAACAAAAAGAAATCGAACGCCAAGAAGAAATCATAGACAGACTAAAAAACCTCGGTGGATCTAAGAGAAAAAGAGGTATCTCCCAATCAAGATCTAGGCAAAAGCTCTTAGACAAAATGGTAAAAATAGATAAGCCAGTAGAGCTTAGAGATACCATGAGCCTTAAGTTTACCCCAAGAATCCAATCTGGAGTGGATGTACTTAAAGTAAGAGATTTAAGTAAATCTTTCGGCTATGATGAGATATTTAAGGGGATAAGTCTTGATTTATATAGACAAGAAAGATGTGCCATTATCGGAGAAAATGGAGTTGGCAAGACTACTTTGTTTAGGATAATCATGGGAGAGGAAAATAAGGATAGTGGAGAAGTTAGGATTGGATCATCTGTAAATATTGGATATTTTGACCAAGAGCAAAAGTCCTTAGACCTTGACAATACGATGTTTGAGGAGATATCTAAGGCCTATCCTATGCTAACTAACTTTGAGATAAGATCTTACCTTGCCAAGTTTATGTTCTATGAAGATGATGTAAATAGACTTGTAGGTGAGCTTTCCGGAGGAGAAAGAGCGAGGATTTCTCTACTTAAACTTATGATATCAGATACTAACTTTATCCTAATGGATGAGCCAACCAACCACCTAGATATTGACTCTAAGGAAATTCTAGAAGATGCTATCCTTGACTATGAGGGAACAGTCCTAATCATAAGCCACGATAGGTATTTTCTAAACAAGATTGCCACCAAGATATACGATATGAAAAAAGACGGCATGGACGAATACCTTGGCAACTACTCATATTATGAGGAAAAACTTAGGGAAAATTCCTTAGAAGATGTAAAGGAATCAACTCAAACCAAAACTCAAATCAAAAAGCAAAGACAAAAAGAAAATATCAAAAGAAGTGAGATCAAAAAAATCAAGGCAGAGATTAGAGATATAGAAAATAAGATGGAAGAAATCGACCTTGAAATTGAAAGACTAACTAATGAAAGTCTCGCCGAAGGTTTCTATGATGACCAGGACAGGGTCCAAGAAACATTCGCTAAAATTAAACAACTAGAAGAAAAAAAGGACAAGCTAGACCAAGATTGGCTAGAATTATCTCTAGAAATTGAATAAAAAGATTAAAGCACCTATTATGGGGTATCCATATACTAAAGGAGGGCTTATGGGAACATTTAAAAGAATAATATTTTCCCTGATGACTGTAGTATTAATCCTCTTGGGTGCTATTTTTGTATCAGTAGGACTTATAAGAGTCGATGTGCTATATGACATCCTCTACTATTTACAAAATCCAAACGTAAGAATTGGAATTATGATTGTGGGGGCGGTTTTACTTCTCTTTGCGATTATTACTCTAATCGATTTAATTGTAAGCTCCAATGCTGATTACGAATATCTCGAAAAAGACGAAACTGGATCTGTCCTTGTAAAAAGAACTTCTCTTGAAAATAGTCTAAGAGAAGCTGTAAGAAGCCAAGGAGCAAATCCAGTACGCCAAGATGTGAAGATACTTCAAGATGGAGAAAAGATTAAAGCAAAAGCTAAGGTCGAAGTCGATAAGGACACTGACCTAAACATTCTTTCTGAAAACCTAAAAAGAGAAATCAAAAAGAGCTTGGGTTATCTTACAGGGATAACTGATACTGACGTAAGCTTGTATTTCCAAAAGAAAGAAGAAAGCTTTGAGGAAAGATAAGAGGTAGTAGATGGATAAGATTAATAAGGAAAATCAAACAGGTTTTACTGTCTATGACCTAGAGATGAGAAGGATGGATAGGGAAGAAGAAGAAAAGAGAAAAAGACAACTTTTCTATAGAGAAAATAAAGGAAAGCTAATTGCTTTGGCACTTTCTCTACTAACCTTGTTTTGCCTCTTTAACTTTGGGTTCTTCAGGACAATTGGAATCTGGATTGTGATGGTTGTTGGCTACTCTATCGGAGCATACTTTGATAGGGATGTAAAATATATTAACTTTTTAAGAAGATTATTTAGGTAAAGGAGATAATTATGACAGAAAACAAAGAAAGAATTGACCAAGTAAACGACGGAAGAGAACTAGAATACGAAGAAAGCAAACTTATAATCGAAGATAAGGTTGTTGCCAAAATTGCAAGAATCGCAATCAATAGCGTAGACGGAATCCTTGAAATGAAAGGAAATATCGCAGATTCAATCGGATCTTTCTTCTCAAACTCAAATGAACAATCTACAGCTGGTGTAAATGTAGAAGTAGGAGAAAAAGAAGCAAAAATCAACCTAGATGTAATCATCGAATATGGTAAAAACGCTACAAGAATCTTCTCTGATATCAAAAAAGCAGTTGTAGGAAACGTAAAAGAAATGACAGGTCTTGACGTAGTAACAGTAAACGTTGATGTAGTTGACGTTATGACAAGAACTGAATACGAAGAAAGAAAAAGAAAAGCAAGTGATAAGGAAGAAGAAAGAGTAAACAACAGATACTAGAAATATCTGGGATAGTTTTTAATCCTATCATTTAGCTAAGCCTGCGGAAACGCAGGCTTTTAATTGGAGAAAATATGAGAAAAAGAGAGAAATTTCTCGATGAGAAAAACAAAAACATACTAAAAGTCACCATAATAAGTATTTTGGTATTCTTCGCCTTTTGGTATAAGAAAGATGTATCGGCAGGTTTTGTAAGAACATATGCTGTCATTAGACCAGTTTTATATGGACTAGTTATAGCCTTTATCATCAACCTACCAATGAACTTTTTTGAAAATAAAGTCTTTGGCAGATTTATAGATAGGTCTAAGCACAAACACCTAGCTTCTGCCCTTTCCCTAATCCTTTCATGGATAGTATTTTTCGGGATAATTACTATAATTATGACAGTTTTCATTCCAGAACTTGTAAATGCCATAAGCTCTTTGGTTGAAAACATCCCAATCTTTATGGATAAGCTAATAGAATACCTTAACAATCAAAGGTTATTTAAGGAAGTAAGTGCAGAAATTATAGCAAGGCTTAACAAACTAGATGTAGAAAACCTAACTAAGGAAATTACTGCCTTTTTAAATGGCAAAAACATAGGTATTTGGAATAAGACATCAAATATTCTTAGTTCTGTTTCATCTTGGCTAATCGCTGTAATCATGGGATTTGTCTTTTCCCTCTATGTATCGGCTAACAAGAAAGAGCTTCAGACTAATGCTAACAAGATCCTTCTAGCAAACTTTAGGGAAGATAAGGTAAATCACATAAACTATGTGGCAAAACTTTCCTATGATTCCTTCTCAAAGTTTCTAGAAACAAAACTACTTAGCTGTCTGTCTTTAGGTCTAATTTGTTTTATAGGCATGAAAATCCTAAAACTTCCTATGGCAGGTATGATATCAATCCTAGTTGGTGCTTTTGATATAATCCCATACTTTGGACCGATAATTGCAACTGGTGTCGGTATGATTCTAATCTTTATCCAATCACCAGCTCAGTCTTTGATTTTCCTAATATTTGTCCTAAGTATCCAACAAGTCCAAGAGAATATTATCTATCCACTTGTTATAGGAAAGCACCAAGGCTTGCCAGCTATTTGGATATTCCTATCAGTGTTTTTGGGAGCAGGTCTATTTGGTATAGCAGGAATGATAATGTCAATGCCTGTTGCAACTATCCTTTACACCCTAATCCAAGATAACACCAAGAGAAAGCTAAAGATGAAGGAAATAGACCAAAGTAAGGTAGACGAACTAAACCAAAAGTCCTACGAGACAATGCGTGAAGAAAGAATGAACATGGAATACTAAAAAAAGCTCCGATTTGGAGCTTAGAGCATAGAGAAAATCCAAAAACGCTTATCCAACTACAGAAATTTAGAAATTCTAAATCTCATAATCCTGTAAATCGCAAACTCGCCAATGCTCAAACAGTGCGATTTACGGACGTATTATTTCGATTTGAATTTCTTAAAATTTCTTCCGAATGGAACGCTTCTTTTGGATTTTTTCACTTTGTCAACAACGAAAGCTCCTACTTGGGGCTTTTTTCTTGTTTGCTTTTAAATATAAGTGTATGATATAAAAAATTATTAAGGGAGAAAATTATGAAAAATAAAAAAAGCTACCAAGTTCTAAGTGCAGCTCAGCTAAAATACCTAGCCTTTATTTCCATGTTCATAGACCATGTTAATAATGGACTGATAACACCTTTACTAGATGGAAGAGGATCGCTTTTAGTATTATCAAATATTTTTTCTATTCTAGGAAGGATTGCCTTTACTATCTTTATATTTTTTATAGTAGAAGGATATTTTAAAACGAAAAATAGGCTCAAATACCTAATAAGGCTCCTTATATTTGGAATCATCTCAGAAGTACCCTTTGATATGTTTACCTCAAAGGTCTACTATAATCCAAATTGGAACAATATGATCTTTACCCTAGCCTTGTGTTTACTTACAGTTTGGCTAGTTGATTATCTCAAAGGAAAAATCACAAATAAAATTATCTGGTATTTGTTGTCTTTTGTGATAGTAATAGGAATGTCTTTTTTAGCGATGGCACTAAGTCTTGATTATGACTACCACGCCATTGTCCTAGCCTATATATTTTATATCTTCTATGATAGGCTTATCCTTGGAGCAATCTTGGGATATTTATCTATAATAAAAGAAGTCTATTCCTTCTTGGGATTTGGACTAGTAACCCTATACAATGGCAAGGAAGGAAACCAATATAGATGGCTAAACTACGCCTTTTATCCAGCACATCTCTTAGTGCTTGGACTATTGAGGTTTTATTTTAACTTGTAGAATGTCAAAAGAGGGTAAATATTTAATGAGAGCTAAGGAGGAAATATGAAAGATAAAAATGAGATTAGAGAGGCTATTGCAGCTTGTGACGATGTTTTAAATAATATAGACAGAGCCTTGGCTGAATTGTCTAGTGCGTCAAATTGGTCATTATTGGATATGTTTGGTGGCGAGTTTTTCTCAAGTTTTATGAAAAGATCAAAGATAAATAAGGCAAATAGAAATATAAGTGCCTTAAAACTAAGTCTAAACCGTTTGAGAAAAGAACTATCTGATGTTGATATAGACCTACCTTTGGAGATTTCAAACAGTTTAGCTGACAATTTCTGGGATGTGTATTTTGATAATATCTTTACCGACCTTAGGGTTAGGTCAGAGCTTAAGACAAAAACAAAAGAGCTAAGAGATCTTAGAGATAAGATAACTTATATTAAAGGTCGATTAAAAAGAGAAATCTAATTCTTATATGATAAAAGGCTAAAGTTTATTAAAACTTTGTTGATAACTTGACCCTTAAAGCATATAATTTAGTTTATAATCAATTTTAGGAGGAATTATGTCAAAAGCGAAATCTAAACAAGAAATTCGTGAAAAGACTGGCGAGAACAAGGTATTTGGAACGCTTCAAAAGCTTGGCCAAACATTCATGTTGCCAATATCACTTTTGCCTATAGCTGGTCTTTTGCTTGGAATTGGATCTTCTTTTACCAATCCAAGTGTAATAGAAATGTATAATTTAGGAAATGTTTTATACGAAGGTGGAACCTTGTATGGAATACTTTCAGTCCTTGCAAGTGCAGGAAATATAGTATTTAGCCATTTGGGACTATTATTTGGTATTTCTGTAGCAAGTGGACTTGCCAAAAGAGAAAAGGGAGTAGCAGCTCTTTCTGCAATCATAGGCTATTTTGTAATGTATGCCTCAATGACTGCAGCTTTAAATCAATTTAGAGATATAGAAAGCCTAAAACAAACTCAAGGGCTTATCACATCTTACCTAGGTTTTGATAACACAATGAACCTTGGGGTTATGGGTGGAATTATCCTAGGTCTTGTTGTGGCAAACCTACACAACAAATACAATATGATAGAGCTACCTGAGGCTATATCATTCTTTGCAGGTACTCACTTTATTCCAATAATTTCATCACTCGCTGGTATTATTATTGGAATAATCATGACCTTTGTATGGCCTCTAATATCTGCAGGATTTTCATCAATCGGTCAAGTTATTTCAGGAATGGGTATATTTGGTATATTCCTTTATGTATATATCTATCGTGCCCTTATTCCATTTGGACTTCATCACGTTTTCTACCTTCCATTCTGGCAAACAGCTATAGGTGGAACTGCAGTAGTTAACGGACAAACAGTAGTTGGTGCACAAAACATAGTATTTGCCCAACTTGCAGCAGGCGTTCCAATAGATGCTCACGCAGCAGCACACTTTTCATATATGTTCCCAGTAATGCTATTTGGTATACCAGCAGCATGTAAGGCAATGTATGAATCATGTGATCCATCAAGGAAAAAGGACATGAAAGGTTTCTACACCTCATCAGCCCTAACATCCTTTATGACAGGAATCACAGAACCAATAGAATTCCCTATGCTATTTGCATCTCCAGTTTTATACTACGGAGTTCACTGTGTTCTATTTGGAATATCAGGTGTCCTAGCCTACCTATTAGGATCAGGAGTTGCACTAACATTTTCAGGTGGTGTAATTGACTTTATCCTTTACGGAGTTCTACCAGGAAATGCCATAACAAGATGGGTACCACTTCTAATCATGGGACTAGTATTTGGAGTAGTATATTACTTTATCTTCAAATTTGGTATCAAGAAATTTAACTGGAACGTACCAGGTCGTGACGCAATAGCAGCTGACGATGATAAAATCTCACAAAACGCTGACTACAGCAAGCTAAACGACAAAGAAAAAAGAGCCTACAAAATCGTAGCAGGCCTAGGTGGAGCAGACAACCTAGACGACGTAACAAACTGTGCAACAAGACTAAGAGTAAAAGTAAAAGACGGTAGCAAGGTAGACAAAGACCTACTATCAACAACAGGATCTTCAGGAACAGTAGTTCAAGGAAATAACGTCCAAGTCGTATACGGAACAACAGTACCAAACGTCAAAGCATCCGTAGAAGACTTAATCGACAGAGGCCTTGCCCCAAAAGCAGCTGATTTATCTAACGAATCCAAACTAGCAGATGAAAAAGTAGTAGAAGAAAATATAGATGAACCAAAAGTTAAAGAAAATAAAACTGCTGAAGGTAAAATTAAAACTTACGCTCCAGCAGACGGAAGGGTAGTAGAGTTAGAAGAAGTAAGCGATCCAGTATTTAGTGGCAAACTAATGGGAGACGGATACGCTCTAAGACCAACAGCTAAAGACATCTACGCTCCAGTAGCAGGAGAAGTGGTAATGGTAGCAAACACCAACCACGCCATAGGAATTAAAACCGAAGAAGGCCTAGAAGTTCTAGTCCACATGGGAATAGATACAGTAGCCCTAGAAGGACAAGGATTCGATATATCAGTAAAAGAAGGCGACAAAATAACAAAAGATAGCCATATAGCTGTAATGGACCTAGACTATATCAAAGAAAACGGCAAACAAACAGATATAATGGTAATAGTAACCAACAGCGAAAACATCGAAGGTATTCTACTAAACGAAACAAGAGATGTAAAAGCAGGCGAAGAAGTTGGCGAAATAGAAATAAAATAAAAGAAAAACAAAAAGCCCTAGCAAGGGCTTTTTTGCTTGGGGAAATGGCAATCCGCCAAACCTGTCATCCTGAGCCAGGGCGTAAGCCTTGGCGTGAGGATCTCCAGTTTGTGATTCGAGTTTTCCTTAACTGTGGAGTATATACTCTAGATTCCTCGTCGCTCCTTTAAGTCGCTCTGTCGGAATGACACTTCCAAACAGTCATCCTGAGGAATGGAAGCTGGTATAATGATTTCAAACAAATTCCTTAATGACAAAGGAGAGAGATTATGCCAAAAGACTTAAGAAGAACATTTGACCCAGAATTCAAAATAAACGTAGTAGAAATGCATTTAAAGGCAAACAAAAGTATAAGAGAACTATGTGAAATATATGATCTAGATAGGCAAACAATCCATAGATGGAAAAACCAATATCTAGAAAAAGGAAAGCAATCATTCACAAATAAAAATGTAATAAATGAAAAAGAACTAGTAAAACTTAGAAAACAACTAGACGATCTTAGAATGGAAAATGAAATATTAAAAAAAGCCAACGCATACTTTGCTCAAAAGAAAGAGAAAAGATAGACTTTGCCCTAGAAAAACTAAAAGAATATCCCGTAAGCAAAGTATGCAAAACATTAGAAATAAAGAAGACAAACTATTACTACAGGAAAAAACACCCATTAAACAAAAACTTTCGTAAAGAAGAAAAGAAAAATGTAGAAAAAGCATTCTACGAAAACTTTGGAACTTACGGAAGACGAAGACTTAGAATATACCTAAAAAACCATGGTATAAAAATGTCTGAAAACAAAATAAGCAAGATACTAAAAGAGTTAAAATTAGAAGCAAGATATAAGAGAAACAAAATTAAAAACATTCACACAAGCAACAACACAAAAGAATATAGAGCAGAAAACAAACTAAACCACCTAAGCAAAAATGAAAGAGACCAAGAAATATGGTCAATAGACTTCACAGAAGAAAAAATAGCAAACAAAAAAATATACATATGTGTAACAATATCAATAAACACAAGAATGATAGTAGGCTACACAATAAGCAAGAAAAATAACAGCCAAGTAGCAATAGAAACAATAGAAAAAGCCATAAACAAATACGGCATACCAACAATGATATCATCAGACAGAGGCAGTCCATTCGTAAGCAAAACATACCATGACACTTTAAAAGAATACAAAATAATCCAAAGTATGTCACGCCCAAGAAAAGCAGTAGACAATAGATATATAGAGACACTATTTAACAGCATGAAAACAGAAATAGGAAAAACAGACCACTTAAAAATGGACGAATACATCAGAATAGTAGAATATTGGATATACTATTACAACACCCAAAGACTCCATAGTTCAATAGGATATATAACTCCCTTATCCAAATATGTAAAAACCCAATATAGTGAAGAAGAAAAATATGACCAAATAAAGAAAATCCTCACTGAGAGTGAGTTTGTTGAACTAAACTCAAAGTGAGGTAATAAACTGTCACTAAAAATATGAAAAAATAGTTTGAATTTATGTACCACTTTCATGAGCGTAAGCGAATGACGTGAGGATCTACAGCTTATACTTTGGGTTCTCCTTGACTGCGAATTACAAACTCGAGATTCCTCGTCGCTTACTTCGTTTGCTCTGTCGGAATGACGTATTTGGGGGAATCGAATTATATCAAACTAATTCTCTTTAATAAAATTAAAGCTGAAATTATAGAAAATTATCCCCCCAAACCCGTCATCCTGAGGAAGGCTTTAGCCTGACGTGAGGATCTCCAGTTTATACTTTGGGTTCAATTTGACTGCGAGGTATAGACTGTAGATTCCTCGTCGAAACCTATCGGTTTCTCTGTCGGAATGACTGTATTAGGAGAGTATCATTGCCCACGAAATCAATCGTTCTTATTTTTTTCTAATATTTTCCCCACTTAAAAAGCCTCGCTTATAGCGAAGCTTTATTTTTATACAAATATGTTTAGTCCCAAATCTTGGGAGAGGATTTTGAATAGTTCTTTTCCTCTGATGGAGTTTCCTGTTTTGTCGAGTCTTGGTGAGTAGACTCCTAGGCCGCACACTCCTGGGACTACTCCTACTATGGCTCCTGATACGCCAGATTTTGATGGGATGCCTACGTTCATTAGATAGTTGCCGGAGTTTTCGTACATGCCGCATGATGCCATTTGGCTTACTACTAGTTGGACTACTGGTTCTGGTATTAGCATGCTTCTGTCTTCTATGTCGTAGCCTTTGTTGGCAAGGAGCGCTCCCATGGTGGCAAGTGCTGTTATGTTTGTGCCAATGGAGCATGCTTTTACATAAAGCTCTAGGACTTCTTCTGGATTTTGGTCAAATATGCCCTTGCTTTTTAGATAGTAGGCTATGGCTTTGTTTCTGTCTGTTGTTTTCATTTCTGAGTGAAAGACATCTTCCATCAAGTGGGCATCGGGATATTTTGCCATGCCCCTGTAGGTGTTTAGGATTCGTTCGAATTTCTCGTCGTTGTCCTTTCCGACAATCATTGATGTTGTTGTGATGGCACCTGCATTTATAAAGGGATTGGCTGCGGTATCTCCTATTGGTACTAGGGAATTGAATTCATATTTGGTTGGCTCGCTTCCAACCTTGCCGTAGACCTCGCTGGGGTTGTTGTCTGTAAGAGCCATGATTAGATCAATGACCTTGGATATTGATTGGATAGAAAAAACTGCCTCGGTGTCTCCGTAGTTGAAGCTTTCACCATTTGTTGTAACTAGCGAGAAGGCAAAGTTGTCGCTATCTACATTTAGTAGTTCGGGAATGTATGCGGCAGCTTCGCCTAGACCTATGTAATCCTTGCTTTTTTCTATAGCGTTTAATATTTTTTCATTAATTAAATCTCTGTTGTATAACATAAATTCACCTCTCTTATATGATACCCTTTATTAGATATGTTTTAGATGTACAATGATTAAAAGGAGTGATTATGAGAGTTATAGATATTTTCACCCAAGAAGATTGGGTTAGAACATATGATTTCTATGAGGATTTTACCTCATCAGCTTATTTTGATACTTTAAAGAAAGCCTACGAGGATTTGAATGAGGATATCCTCTTTGTATCTAACATTCACGGTAAAGATCACATAGAAAGAGTGATTTTCTTTGCGGTTTTATTATCCTATGCCTACAAGCTTGACGCTACTGATACCAATATTTTGGTAAATGCAGCAAGCCTTCACGATACTAGAAGGGTAAACGATGGTTGGGATACTGAGCATGGCAAGAGAGCTGCCCTTGATTCTATAGGATATGCTAATGGAATATGTGATAGTGATAAGGCGATTCTACAAGGAGTTATAGCCTGCCATTCTTGTGATGATAAGCTTATGGATGATACAATGAAGGAATTTGTAGAAGATGAAAGTGATATGGATAGGGCGATTAGACTTGCCAAGTTCTTTAAGGATGCTGACGGCCTAGATAGGGTTAGGATTAACCACCTAGACCCAGCTTATTTAAGAAATTCTTACTCCAAAGACCTAGTTGATTTTGCCTACGAATTTTATGACAAATTTTAGAAAAATCTCCCAAATAATTAGCCTTCTGTGTTATAATATATATAGAATAAAATTGGGAGAGATAAAGTGAAGTTAAAGAATAAATTATTGGCAGGTTCATTAGTATATTTGGGGATAATGGCAGTGGGCACACAAACATCCCACGCAGATCAGATAATCCTAGATAGGGATAAGACTGAGGGAGTTAATATTAGAAGTGAAAGATCCAATGACGCTTCTATCCTTGGTGGAATCGAAGATTATACAAGATATGATATCAAAGCAGAAGATGGCGATTGGTATCAAATCGAATATGACGGTGAGGCTGCCTTTGTTGGCAAAGATTGGTTTTATAGGATAAATGATGCCAACCTCATAAAAGATGCTGATTTAAAAGCTGAGGCAAACAAAGATAGCGAAAATAGCATTGCCTATACGCTTAAAAAATCAACCAAGGTCAATGTTCTAGCTTTTGATGATGAAACAAATTACGTAAAAGTGAGTTACAATGTAGATGATGCAATAAACAAGGGCATCAATCTTAAGGATAAAAAAGAGCTTGAAGAAAATGACAAGGGAGAAAAGATTGGCTACCTACCGCTTGATAGCCTAAGCATAAGCAAGAAGAAAAAAGAAGACCTTGATAGTCTAAAAGAAACTTACAAGAAACTAAACGAATCAATAGACAAGTACAATGAAATAGACGCAAGAAATAAGGAAGAAGAGGAAACCTACGAGGTAATCTATGTAACCTACTTTACTGATGAAGACGGCGAGGTCATAGACAATGACTCATCAGAGCTAGGCAAAAGCATATACAACTACGCCCTAGACTATGTAGGAAGTCCTTATGTATTTGGTGGAGTATCTAAAACAAACGGGATAGACTGTTCTGGACTTGTCCTAAGAACCTTTGAAAACTTTGGACTAAGCCTACCTCACAGTGCAAAAATGCAAGCAGAATACGGCGAAACCATTCCATTTGGTATGGAACAAGCAGGAGACTTGGTATTCTTCGGATCATCCTATGCCGACATCTACCACGTTGCAATAGCAGATGGTATGGGCAATATGGTCCACGCAGCAAGCCCAGGCCAAGGAGTAATAGTAAGCCCAATATACGATCCATTCGTAATAAAAAGAATATTTGAATAAGAAAACCCCAAGCTAGAAAGCTTGGGTTTTTAGGTTGGCATTTTATAAGGGATTAAATGAAATTGGGGATAGCAAGAGAGGAAATAATTTACTAAGACCCCGCCATTGCTTAGGGGATTTTTTGAGGTGAACGTTAGTAAATTGTTGATTGTTAAACTCGGTAATTTCTAATGGGACTTTTCACAGCGAGTGATAGTGAACTTACGACCGTCACTGTCATTCCGACAGAGCGAGGGACGAGCGACGAGGAATCTCCAGTTGGTACCTCGAGCAATGTTGAACCCAAAGTATACACTGTAGATCCTCACGTCGCTTCGCTCCTCAGGATGACGGGTTTTAGAGAATGTTATTTTCGTAATCCTGTCATTCCTAATGGATCTTTTCACAGTGAACGTAGTGAACTGCTGACATTAAAATACGTCATTCCGACAGAGAAACCGAGAGGTTTCGACGAGGAATCTCCAGTCGGTACTTCGTAGTCAAGTGGAACCCGAATCATAGACTGTAGATCCTCACGTCGCTTCGCTCCTCAGGATGACCGGTTTAAAGGATTAATGGCTCCATTAAAGATGACTCTTTGGAATATTATCATTCTCTCAAACTTGTCATTCCTAATGGGTCTGGTCACAGTGAACGTTAGTGAACTGATGACAGCCCTTAATCAAGGCTTTTCGAGGTGAGCCGTAGGCGAATCCGAAAACTACTGTCGACAGAGAAACCTTTAGGTTTCGACGAGGAATCTCCAGTCTGTACCACGCAGTAAAGCAAAACCCGAATTACCTACCATTCCAAACTAAGGTCTTTCCACTTGCTGTTTGATTCGTTAATCAAATCTAACTTTTTATCTCTACGATAGGCTTTAATTTGTTTTTCTCTTGCTATGGCGGATTCTACAGATTCACTTATTTCGTAGTAGACAAGCTTAGTGGTGTTATATTTACTCGAAAAGCCATCCACTAAGTGGTTTTTATGCTCGTATAGTCTTCTTTCAAGATTGTTGGTGACTCCAGTGTAAAGGACTTTATTTGTTTTGTTGGTTAGTATATAGACGAAATACATATGACTTCCTTTTTTGTTTTATTATACTTGTAACTTGATAAAAGTATGAGCGAGCTATGGAAATTTCAGTTATATTTCGAAGTTAAGTGTAATTCGTATAACTACTGTAGATCCTCACGTCATTCGCTTACGCTCATTCCTCAGGATGACTGTTTGGGGGTGTTATTTTATAATTACTATTACCATTCTATTAAGTATTGCAGGTTTTAAGATATCTTTATCCTCAATCCCGTCATTCCGACAGAGTGAAGCTGGTATAATGATTTCAAACAAATTCCTTAATGACAAAGGAGAGAGATTATGCCAAAAGACTTAAGAAGAACATTTGACCCAGAATTCAAAATAAACGTAGTAGAAATGCATTTAAAGGCAAACAAAAGTATAAGAGAACTATGTGAAATATATGATCTAGATAGGCAAACAATCCATAGATGGAAAAACCAATATCTAGAAAAAGGAAAGCAATCATTCACAAATAAAAATGTAATAAATGAAAAAGAACTAGTAAAACTTAGAAAACAACTAGACGATCTTAGAATGGAAAATGAAATATTAAAAAAAGCCAACGCATACTTTGCTCAAAAGAAAGAGAAAAGATAGACTTTGCCCTAGAAAAACTAAAAGAATATCCCGTAAGCAAAGTATGCAAAACATTAGAAATAAAGAAGACAAACTATTACTACAGGAAAAAACACCCATTAAACAAAAACTTTCGTAAAGAAGAAAAGAAAAATGTAGAAAAAGCATTCTACGAAAACTTTGGAACTTACGGAAGACGAAGACTTAGAATATACCTAAAAAACCATGGTATAAAAATGTCTGAAAACAAAATAAGCAAGATACTAAAAGAGTTAAAATTAGAAGCAAGATATAAGAGAAACAAAATTAAAAACATTCACACAAGCAACAACACAAAAGAATATAGAGCAGAAAACAAACTAAACCACCTAAGCAAAAATGAAAGAGACCAAGAAATATGGTCAATAGACTTCACAGAAGAAAAAATAGCAAACAAAAAAATATACATATGTGTAACAATATCAATAAACACAAGAATGATAGTAGGCTACACAATAAGCAAGAAAAATAACAGCCAAGTAGCAATAGAAACAATAGAAAAAGCCATAAACAAATACGGCATACCAACAATGATATCATCAGACAGAGGCAGTCCATTCGTAAGCAAAACATACCATGACACTTTAAAAGAATACAAAATAATCCAAAGTATGTCACGCCCAAGAAAAGCAGTAGACAATAGATATATAGAGACACTATTTAACAGCATGAAAACAGAAATAGGAAAAACAGACCACTTAAAAATGGACGAATACATCAGAATAGTAGAATATTGGATATACTATTACAACACCCAAAGACTCCATAGTTCAATAGGATATATAACTCCCTTATCCAAATATGTAAAAACCCAATATAGTGAAGAAGAAAAATATGACCAAATAAAGAAAATCCTCACTGAGAGTGAGTTTGTTGAACTAAACTCAAAGTGAGGTAATAAACTGTCACTAAAAATATGAAAAAATAGTTTGAATTTATGTACCACTTTCANAGTAGAATATTGGATATACTATTACAACACCCAAAGACTCCATAGTTCAATAGGATATATAACTCCCTTATCCAAATATGTAAAAACCCAATATAGTGAAGAAGAAAAATATGACCAAATAAAGAAAATCCTCACTGAGAGTGAGTTTGTTGAACTAAACTCAAAGTGAGGTAATAAACTGTCACTAAAAATATGAAAAAATAGTTTGAATTTATGTACCACTTTCAGNTATAGTGAAGAAGAAAAATATGACCAAATAAAGAAAATCCTCACTGAGAGTGAGTTTGTTGAACTAAACTCAAAGTGAGGTAATAAACTGTCACTAAAAATATGAAAAAATAGTTTGAATTTATGTACCACTTTCAGTGAGTGACGAGCGACGAGGAATCTACAGTTGGTACCTCGAGCAATGTTGAACCCAAAGTATACACACTGTAGATCCTCACGTCGGTCCTCCACGAGCCGGACGGGCTAGTTGCTCCTCGACGGTAGTTTTCGGATTCGCCTGCGGCTCATCTCGAAAAGCCTCGATTAAGGAGTTTCATCAGTTCGTTTCACTCACTGTGACAACTCCATTAAGGATGACGGGTTTTGAGGATTGTAATTTTGAAATTTATATTACCATTTCATTAAGGATGACAGGTTTTGGGGGGATTGTTATTCCCTTAATCTTGTCATTCCGACAGAGCGAGGAACGAGCGACGAGGAATCGCGAGTTTATACTACGCAGTCAAATGAAACCCAAAGGATAAACTGTAGATCCTCACGTCGCTTTGCTCCTCAGGATGACTGGATTGGAAGATTTTCCCCTCAAACCTGTCATTCTGACAGATCGAGGGACGAGCGACGAGGAATCTCCATTCTATATCAATTATTCCACAAATATTTCCATCCACAAAAAAACTGGCTCATTTTTAGCCAGTTTTTTTTGATATTACTATCTATTTTCCTTCTTTTTTGCTTGCTTCAAGGATTGCTTTTTGGAGGAGGTCGTTGTAGGCGTCGTAGGCTTCTATGTTTCCGTAGAAGTGGACTCCGTCTGTTCCGTAATAGAATTCTGGGTGGTCCATGGCGAGCTCTTCCCAAGGCATGTAAGTTATAAATTTATATTTTTCGCTTACTTTTTTCATGGCTTGGCTTACCCTGTGAGGTTGGTCGTATCTACTATCGTAACATGAGATAAAGATTAGTTTTTTTCCTTTTGGTAGATCTTTTACTATTTTTTCTAGACTTTCTTCTGGATCTTCTACGGCGTTTGTGCCAAGGGCTATTGCAACTATATCGCCTAGGTTGCCTTCTTCATCTATTTCTTTTATGATTTCAGGGGCTTTTTCTAAGAGCCTGCTTCCTTCGGCGTCGACATAGGTTCCGCCTATAGTTTCTTCTATATATTCTCTGTTTCCTAAGAGAACGGAATCAGCTAATATAGTTGTACTTATTGCCTCATCTTTGATAACCTCGTTTGGGTAGTCATTTTCTATGATGAAGTTGTCTAGCTTTTCCTTATCTTTCTTGATTTTTCCAATATCTTGGTTAATAGATGATAGCCAGATTTGCTTTTCTAGGCTTACCATATCGTCTGATGCTAGTGTTAGACTGATGGATGTTACAAAGGATATGATAATAACAGCTACTAGGGTTATTATCCTCGCTATATCAGGTGGGTTTTTCTTAAATGATAGATATCCAATTTCTTCTCCCCTAAATAGTGGTTCAAAGATATGGTGGTTTATCATTACCAAAACAGCTGTAATTATTATAGTTAATACTAGGGCAGATGGCTTGTTCATTAGGCTTGATGTTATGACATATACTGGCCAATGCATGAGATAGATTGAGTAGGTGTAAGGAGAAATTTTCTTTACAGCTAGAGGATCTCTTGCGTTTTCATCTGAGTAGGCTGCAAGGATTATCATAACTGTTGCAAGGTCAGTTATGAAAAACCCTAGGATGTAGGTTGTTTTCATCTCGTAGGAGAGGAAAAAGGCAAGGATTGTTATTAGGGAAAATGCTATGGCGCTTACAGTTTTGTAAGGGATTTTCCTAAATCCAAATCTTTTGACAAAGCAAGCCACAAAGGCACCTAGGAAAAATGATGACAACCTTGTAAAGTCCGCAAAATATATAAAGGAAATATTTTTGCCAAGACATGTAAGTACAATTGTTAGAGCAAAAGTGATTAGGTAAAGGATCAAACTTATGGCAAAGAACCTGTTGGAGAAGGTCTTTTTCACATTATTAGCCTTTTCACTTCTCTTGTATATAAATTTAATCAAAAGTGGCCAGAGGAGGTAGAAGTGAACTTCTATCGCCAAAAACCAAGTGTGTAGGAAAAGATGGCTTATAAATTGGGATTCGTAGGAGCCTCCTGTTAGGATTTCATAATAATTGCTGGTAAAGGATAGGGCAGCTAAGACTTGGTCAAAGTAATGGACTGTGTAATCTCTATTTACAAAAATTGCCATGAGGCTAACGACAAAGACCATAAACAAGACTCCAGGATAGATCCTCCTGTATCTTTTCTTGTAATAAGTTTTAAGGTCTATATCATCTGTCTTATACACTTCGTTTAGGAGGTGAAAGCTTACCAGAAAGCCTGATAGGACAAACATGATGTTTACCCCGAGAAATCCTGCTGGCAAGAATTCCTTGAAAATATGATAGATGACGACAAGGCTTATGCCAAAGACCCTTAGGTTGTCAAGTCCTTTAATTCTCATCGGAATCTACCTCCTTCCACTTATCTTTCTCTTTGACAAAGACTCTACCATTGTTGTATTTTATGGTGACTGTATCACCCTTTTTGATGTAATAGTAGTCCTTGCCAATAAAGATTCCGTCATTTACAAATCTACCATTTGAAAAATCGCCCTTATATAGTCCGTCCTTAGTAGCGAGGACGCCACTACCTTCAAACTTGTCATGGACAAGCTTTCCTGTATAGGTCATATCGTCATTTACCTTGTAGGAAGTAACTTTTTTTGTATCAGGTTTTATTAGAATATACATGCCAGCTACGATCATAAGTCCTAGGCTAAACTTGGCAAAGTATTCCATAAACTTCTTGTAGTCCATATCAAATTTCATTTAGGAAACCCTCCACGTCAGCGTCACTTGTCCTAAAGGTTGTAACGAGCCTTACTATATAATAGGAATCTTTTTCTTCCATAATTTCAAATTGAGAGATTTCCTTACAGTGGGAAAGGTCCTTGCTAGCTACCTTTACAAATACTTGGTTGGACTCGAAAGGATAGGCAAGGTGATAGCCTCTTTTTTCTAGACCTGCGGCAAGCTTTTTCGCTTGTTTGTAGGCTATCTTTGATCCTTTAAGGTAAAAATCATCTTCGCTAAAGACCCTCTCCCACATGATGCCTGAGATAAAGCCTTTGGCAAGCATGGCGCCTTTTTGTTTGATAAGCTTTAGAAAGTCACTTTTAAGCTCGTCATTAGTTATAACTAGAGCCTCGCCAAACATAAAGCCAGCCTTAGTTCCACCTAAATAAAAGATATCGCACATTTTAGTTAAGTCAGCTAGGCTATAGTCGCATTTGTCAGAGGCAAGGGCAGCTGCCATTCTCGCTCCATCTATAAATAAATACATGTCATTTTCCTTGCAGAAATCATAGATATCCATAATCTCAGCTTTGGTATAGACCTCGCCAAGCTCTGTAGTATTTGATATATAGACTTTCTTAGGTTTAGTAGTGAATTCATTGTTGAAGTTTTTGATTTCTCTTTCTAGTAGACTTCTACTAAGTTTACCTGTAGGAGAGCTAATTAGTTCTACCTTGATACCACAAGCTTCGATTGAACCTGCCTCATGGCCTTTGATGTGACCAGTATTAACTGCAAATACCGAATCTTGGGCACGCATACCGGCTGACACACCTAGAATATTAGCAGGTGTTCCGCCTGGGATAAAGTGGATATGGCAAGATTCATCGTCCAAGGCTTTTCTTATTAGCCTTCTGGCATTGTCACTGTGACTATCAAAGCCATAGCCGATATTTTTCTCATCTAAACAAGATTTCAAACTATCTAGGATTTCTGGATAGCAAATTGAATTATAATCATTAACAAAAAAATACATAGATACTCCTTTGTCTATATTATATCAAAATAGGTCATGTTTTTGAACTTGACCTAGGCTTAATTGTTGGTATATAGAAAAGGGGAAAATATGTAAATATTTAAATTTCAATATTTCATAAGAAATCCCCTTAAATCTATAAAAAAATATTAAAAAAAACGTCATTTGATATTGATTATTGTTTCAGATTGTGATATATTATTCCTAGATAAGGGAACAATATATTTTATTTATATTGTAATATATCTAAAATTTACTTGTAAATTTACATAGATTGGAGTGCATATGCCAATAACATTATTGAATGAAGGTGAGAAAGCGGAGATTATTTCCATTAAGGGAACCGATGCTACCAAAAAACACTTGAGTAACTTGGGTTTCGCTAAGGGAAGAGTAGTAAGCCTTCAAAAATTTGACGGAGTGAACTATATATTCGTTATTGATGATAATCGCTTTGCCTTGAGCAAGGATTTAGCAAAGAGAATTATAGTTAAGGAGATAAGATGAACACATTAGATAAGATTGAAGTTGGTTCTACAGTAGTAGTTGAAAAAATCCTTGGAGATTCCCCTACTAAAAGGAGAATTATGGATATGGGTATTACCAAGAAGACCGAAATTTTTGTAAGAAAGGTAGCCCCCTTGGGAGATCCTATCCAAATAAATATAAGAGGATATGAGCTAACTATTAGAAAAGAAGATGCGAAAAATATTAGGGTGGAAGAAAAATGAATTATAAAATAGCACTTGCAGGTAACCCTAACTCAGGAAAGACAACTCTTTTTAATGCCTTGACAGGATCAAACCAAAGAGTTGGTAACTGGCCAGGAGTTACTGTTGATAAAAAACAAGGAAATCTTAAGGGTCATAAGGACATTGTTATAGAAGACCTTCCAGGAATCTACTCACTTTCACCATATACTTTGGAAGAGGTAGTAAGTAGACAATACTTGGTAGGTGAAAAGCCTGATTTGATTATTAACTTGGTTGATGCGTCAAACCTTGTTAGAAACTTATATTTGACAAGCCAGCTTATGGAACTAAATATTCCAGTAATTATAGCTTTAAACATGATGGATGTTGTTGAAAGTAAGGGAGATAAGATTGATGTAGATGCTTTTTCTAAACTACTTGGATGTCCAGTTGTTAAGACTGTTGCGTCTAGACAAAAGGGTGTCGATGATTTAATCAAGACAGTTATAAAAGAAAAAGATAGGAAAAACAAACCAATCAAACTTAAATATAATGATGATGTAGAAAATGCTCTATCTGAAATTGAACAAAAGTACACAACAAACTTAGACAATGATTTATCAAGATATTATGCAATTAAACTTTTTGAAAATGACGAAGAAACATTAAAACATTTGTCAATGTCATCAAATGACCTTGCTGAAATCGACAAGATGAGAGATAAGATAGAACAACAAGAAGAGGATGATGCAGAAAGCATTATCACAAGCGAAAGATATGAGAAACTTGAAGAAATCTCATCAGAGATCTTAGTAAAGGCTAAGCCAAAACTTTCTCTAACCGACAAGATAGATAAGATTGTTACAAGCAGGATTTGGGGTCTTCCAATATTTGCCCTAGTAATGTTCTTAGTTTACTTCTTGGCAGTATTTGAAAAATCTCCAGGAACATTAGGTACAGAAGCCGTAAATGGATTCTTTGAGGAAAGTTTAATTCCTTGGGTACAAGCAGGAATGGAAGCTGCGAATATCCACCCAGTCCTAACAGGTCTTGTAACAGATGGAGCACTTGCAGGAGTGGGAGCAGTATTAGGATTCTTGCCACAAATGATGGTGCTATTTGCTCTATTAAGTATCCTAGAAGATATAGGATATATGGCAAGGGTTGCCTTTATCATGGACAGACTCTTCAGAAGATTTGGACTTTCAGGAAAATCTTTTATCCCAGCAATGGTAGCAACAGGATGTGGGGTACCAGGTATCCAAGCATCAAGGACAATTGAATCTGATAGGGATAGGAAGATTACAATCATGACATCAACCTTTATGCCATGTTCAGCTAAACTTCCTGTAATAGCCCTAATCGTAGGAGCCTTCTTCAAAGAGCATGCAGCTCTAGTATCATTCTCATTTTATATGATTGGTATAGCAAGCATAGTTGTATCTGGAATAATCCTTAAGAAATTCAAAGAATTACAAGCAGATCCTGCACCTTTTATAATGGAATTACCTCCATACCACGCACCTCGTGCAAAATCAGTCCTTACAGATGTCTACAACAAGTCTAAGGCTTATGTAAAGAGAGCAGGAACAATAATTTTCTTATCAACAATAGTTATTTGGCTCTTATCTAACTTTGACTTTAGACTAAACTTAGTAGAAGCCGAAACAGAAACATCAATCCTTGCAAGAATAGGATCAGCTATTGCAATAATATTTAGGCCAATAGGATTTGATTCATGGCAAGCAACAGTTGCTACAATCACAGGATTTGTAGCCAAAGAAAACGTAGTAGCGACTATGGGAGTAGTTCTAGGACTAGGAGCAGAAGTGACAGAAGAAAGTCAAGAACTTCTCATGGCCTTCAATCACGCCCTAGCTACACCAGTAGCAGGATATTCCTTCCTACTATTTAATATGCTATGTATGCCTTGTTTTGCAGCAGTTGGTGCAATCAAGACTGAAATGGCAGATAACAAATGGACAGCTATAGCCATAGGATATCAAATGGGATATGCCTATGTTATATCCCTAATATTCTATAACCTTGCAAACTATATTGCTTATGGAATATTTAATATTTGGACAGTAGTCGCTCTAATAGCTCTAGTTGGCTTTATCTACCTATTGGTAAGAAAACCAGACAGCGAGAAAAAAGAGATAAACTACGAAACTAGCAAGGTAAAAGCATAAAAAAATTCGCCCCGTTAATTCGGGGCTGGAATTTAGATAGATAGACAAAAGAAAGGAGAGGATATGAACCTACAATCAATCATCGTACTAGTAGTAATAGTGGCAGCTTGTGCCTATGTAATATATACAAGATTTATTGCAGAAGATAGCCATGGTGGATGCAAAGATTGTGCCGCATGTGCTAGTGGTAAATCAAATAGCAAGAGCAAATCTTGTGGATGTGGATCATAGAAGAAAAATTAGGGAGACTTAATTTTTTTTGGAAGAATAATGATACAAATTATCATTATCAAAATATTAATATAAATATAAAAAGGAGATAATTATGGCAAAAATAGCAGTAGTATATTGGTCAGGAACAGGTAACACAGAAAAAATGGCAGAAACTTTCCTAGAAGAAGTAAAGGCAAAAGGATGTGAGGGAGAGCTTTTCTTTGCGAATGAATTTAGTAGAGATAACTTGGGAGATTTTGATGGCTTTGCCTTCGGCTGTCCTGCCATGGGAAATGAAGCATTAGAAGATGGTGAGTTTGAACCAATGTTTGAAGAAGTTGAGACAAAATTAGAAGATAAACCAGTTGCAATATTCGGTTCATATGAATGGAATGACGGAGAATGGATGGATATTTGGCAAGATAGATGCAAGGATAATGGCATAAACCTTGCAGCAGATGGTGTAATTGCCTATGATGATCCAGACGATGAAGCCTTGGATAGGGTAAGAGCCTTGGCAGATTCTCTAGTAGAAAAAATCTAATGCGAGAAGATATCTTAATCGAGCACGCCTCGCCGGTCATAGCTGGCATAAAACCTGCAGGATTATTTCAAATAAGATCAACTGACATCAAATATGTAAGGAAAATCCTAAGCTCTTGGGAAAATTCTTGTAAGAAATGTCCAAGGTGTGATCTTAACTTCAGGTTAGTTTCCAAAAAGAAAAAAGGATTTCTAGTATTTGTCTACAGGAAAAGCCAGCTTTTAGATATCTTAAAAGACAAAGAAATAGAAAAATACATGACAAATTTGGGATACGATTCAAACAACCTTAACAAATGTATGTCATCTCTAACAAAAAGGTTGCAAATCACAGATTTCCCCCATGAAATTGGCATTTTCCTAGGTTACCCCCTAGACGATGTCGAAGGCTTTATCAAAAACAAGGGTCAAAACTTCCTTCTAAACGGTTATTGGAAGGTCTACTCAAACAAAGAAGAAAAAGAAAAAATATTTAAAGCCTACAAAAAAAGCAAAGTTTACAACAAAACTTTAATAAAAAAGGGCTATGACCTCGCCCAACTTGTAAATTAAAATAAAAATCATACGTATAATATTAGAATGCTGCTGCCCGAAATTCGGGCAGTATTTTTTTGCCTTGGTACAATAATATTAGGAGGAGATATGAAATACATTTACACAGAAATAAAAGCCAAAAACAACGACATAATAAGAGGAGTCTTAAACACTCCAGACACTTTCGATAAAAATAAAAAATATAAGAGTTTAATATTCTACCATGGTCTGATGGACGATAGAAACGGGATAAACTACATGTCAATCCAACAAGCCAAGTACCTGACAGCTGCAGGATACCTTGTCTTTAGATTTGACTTTAGAGGGTGTGGCGAAAGTGAGGGGAGCTTCTTTGACCTAACCTTTACCAGACAAATAGAAGATAGCGAGCTAATATACGATTGGGTCAAAGAAAATAACTTTGTAGATATCGAAAATATCTACATCAGAGCCCACTCCATGGGAGGAGCAGTAGCCATAAAAACTGCAGCAGACAAAAACCCAAAAGGACTAATCCTCTACGCTCCAGGCTCAAACTACTCCATCCAAAACTCAAACTTGATCAGAACATTAGATGAGAAAATAAAAAGCCAAGCTGCAGCAGAAAAAGACCTAGGAGGGCTAAAAATATCAGCCAAAATTGCAGAAGATAGCAAAAAATACGACTTCTTAGAAATAGCAAAAACCTACAAGGGAAAAGTCCTAATAGTAAGAGGCGACAAAGACCCAGTAATAGATAGAAAATCCGTAGAAAACCTAAGCAAATCCTTCAAAAACGCAAACTACCAAGAAATAAAAGACCTAGGCCACAACTTCACAAACTACGAAAAAAGACTAGAAATATTTGAACTAACTAATAGATTTATGGAAGAAGAATAGGATAGAACTTCTAAGTTGAAATATAAAGAGAGGTAAGTAGCTTGAACTTGACTGCGTGGTATAGACTGTAGATTCCTCGTCGCTCCATACAGTCGCTCTGTTGGAATGACAGTATAAAGGAAATTACAATCCCCAAACCCGTCATCCTGAGGAGCTAACTAGCCCGTCCGGCTCGTGGAGGATCGACGTGAGGATCTCGAGTATGTACTTCGAATTCACCTTGACTGCGAGTTACATACTGTAGATTCCTCGTCGCTCCTTACGATCGTTCTGTCGGAATGACGAGATTGGGGGGGATGGTAATCCGTCAAAACTGTTATCCTTGATGGAGTTATCAATCTGTCAAACCCGTCATCCTTAATGGAGTTATCAATCCGCCAAATCCGTCATCCTGAGGAAGGGAAGCTGGTATAATGATTTCAAACAAATTCCTTAATGACAAAGGAGAGAGATTATGCCAAAAGACTTAAGAAGAACATTTGACCCAGAATTCAAAATAAACGTAGTAGAAATGCATTTAAAGGCAAACAAAAGTATAAGAGAACTATGTGAAATATATGATCTAGATAGGCAAACAATCCATAGATGGAAAAACCAATATCTAGAAAAAGGAAAGCAATCATTCACAAATAAAAATGTAATAAATGAAAAAGAACTAGTAAAACTTAGAAAACAACTAGACGATCTTAGAATGGAAAATGAAATATTAAAAAAAGCCAACGCATACTTTGCTCAAAAGAAAGAGAAAAGATAGACTTTGCCCTAGAAAAACTAAAAGAATATCCCGTAAGCAAAGTATGCAAAACATTAGAAATAAAGAAGACAAACTATTACTACAGGAAAAAACACCCATTAAACAAAAACTTTCGTAAAGAAGAAAAGAAAAATGTAGAAAAAGCATTCTACGAAAACTTTGGAACTTACGGAAGACGAAGACTTAGAATATACCTAAAAAACCATGGTATAAAAATGTCTGAAAACAAAATAAGCAAGATACTAAAAGAGTTAAAATTAGAAGCAAGATATAAGAGAAACAAAATTAAAAACATTCACACAAGCAACAACACAAAAGAATATAGAGCAGAAAACAAACTAAACCACCTAAGCAAAAATGAAAGAGACCAAGAAATATGGTCAATAGACTTCACAGAAGAAAAAATAGCAAACAAAAAAATATACATATGTGTAACAATATCAATAAACACAAGAATGATAGTAGGCTACACAATAAGCAAGAAAAATAACAGCCAAGTAGCAATAGAAACAATAGAAAAAGCCATAAACAAATACGGCATACCAACAATGATATCATCAGACAGAGGCAGTCCATTCGTAAGCAAAACATACCATGACACTTTAAAAGAATACAAAATAATCCAAAGTATGTCACGCCCAAGAAAAGCAGTAGACAATAGATATATAGAGACACTATTTAACAGCATGAAAACAGAAATAGGAAAAACAGACCACTTAAAAATGGACGAATACATCAGAATAGTAGAATATTGGATATACTATTACAACACCCAAAGACTCCATAGTTCAATAGGATATATAACTCCCTTATCCAAATATGTAAAAACCCAATATAGTGAAGAAGAAAAATATGACCAAATAAAGAAAATCCTCACTGAGAGTGAGTTTGTTGAACTAAACTCAAAGTGAGGTAATAAACTGTCACTAAAAATATGAAAAAATAGTTTGAATTTATGTACCACTTTCANATATAGTGAAGAAGAAAAATATGACCAAATAAAGAAAATCCTCACTGAGAGTGAGTTTGTTGAACTAAACTCAAAGTGAGGTAATAAACTGTCACTAAAAATATGAAAAAATAGTTTGAATTTATGTACCACTTTCAGGCTTTAGCCTGACGTGAGTATCTAGAGTTTATAATTCGGGTTCACATTGACTGCGAGGTACAAACTCGAGATTCCTCGTCGAAACCTAACGGTTTCTCTGTCAGAATGACGGGATTGGGGGAACCGAATTATATCAAACTAATCCTTATTAATAAGATTATCGCTGGAACTATAGAAAACAATCCTCCAAACCCGTCATCCTGAGGAAGGCTTTAGCCTGACGTGAGGATCTCCATTTTATACTTTGGGTTCGCTTGATTGCGGAGTATCTACTGGAGATTCCTCGTCGAAACCTAACGGTTTCCCTGTCGGAATGACGTAATTTGGGGGAATGACGTATTTGGGAGTATGTAATCCCAATACTATCATCAGCACTAACGTTCACTGTGGAAAGACCCATTAGGAATGACGAATTTTAATTGTCATCACTTCACTGACGTTTACCATGAAAAGCTCTCCTTTTGAAATAACACTCTAGCCAAGTTTCCTGTAACTTACAAAAAAGACCACCTTTTTCTAGGTGGCCCTTTTTTATGGAAAGTTTATTTTGTTTAGGTATATTTTTGCGAGTGAATTTTGTTTGGTTATTTTTTCTTATTCTTTTCTATTAGCTAGGTTAAATCAAGTTGTATTCTTTTAGCATTTCTTCTATTTCAGTGCCCTCTATTTTCTTTCCTATTATTGCTTTTGCACCTAGTGGTAGGTCTAGGTCTGGTTTTTCGCCGTCGTTTAGGATGCTTGCTGCATCTAGCATGTATCTTACATCATATCTTGATGCGAATACTTCTGGAACTTTCTTTTCTACTCCTGTTAGGACGTAGACTGCTTCCATTGCGCATCTGCCTGAGTATTCTGTTGTAAATACTGTATCACGGCCTGGATCGTCTAGGGTTTCTACGAATTGTCCTAAAAATGCGAAGTTTACAGCATTTTTTGGTACTACATAAGGTCTATCGCCGAAGCTTCTTGGCATAAATTGGGCTGTGATAAATGGCATAAATACTGGTACGCTTGATGTTTCTTTTACAAGCTCTTCGATTTCGTCAGCTGGTACGCCTAGGTGGTAGAGCCATTCTTTGCTGATTTCTTCACCTGTACATTCTTTCATTGGCTTTTTGATATAATCGCCTTCTTTGTCAGTAAATAGGGCATATACCCATACTGCAAATTCGTCTTCTGGTTGGTCGATGTATTGACCTTGACGGTTGATAGTCCAGCTCATTAGCCAGCTTGAGTCAAGGGCAGTTACGATTCCTCCTGTTACAACCTTGCCTGTGTATGGACTTCTCTTGGTGATTTTTTGAATGTAGTCTGCGATTTTTTCACTTTTCACTGTAACTGTTGCAGATTCCCAGTTAGATTTGTCTATGTCAGATGTAAATACTTCTGGTCTACCAAAGTCGTCAGATTTCTTGGCGATATTTTTCCATAGTCTAAAGCTTTCTTCTGTGTCAATATCAAGGCTAGGTGCTGTTTCGTTGTCACCGTAGGATGAGCTTTCTACAAGAGATCCTGTTGTTACAAATACTAGGTCATTTTCTGTTAGGTCGATTGATTTATCTTCCCCAGTTTTGCTATCGCTTGCTACAATCTTTGTTGCGACCTTCTTAGAACTTGTGATGTCAAATTCTATATCTTCTACATTGTAGTTGTATTTGGTTTCAACTCCCATATCCTTTAGCCAATCCATCATTGGTACTACGATTGATTCGTATTGGTCGTATCTGGTAAATTGTAGGGCAGATAGGTTAGGTAGTCCTCCAACGTGGTGGATGAAACGGTTGATATATAGTTTTAATTCTAGGGCAGAATGCCAATTTTCAAAGGCAAACATTGTTCTGTAATAAGTCCAGAAGTCACTAGCTATAAATTCATCTGATAGGATTTCTTCTACGCTCACCCCTTGAAGTTTGTCATCTGGAGTTAGAACTAATTGGACAATCTCTTTGATTACGTCTTTTGATAGGTTGAACTTGCCGTTGTCATAACGTTCACCTTGGTTTTTGGTGATACGGCAGTTGCTGTAGTTTGGATCGTCGAGGTTGGTGTAGTATAGATAGTCAAGGATTGACATATCAGGATCTTCCCTAGATGGAATTACACTAAATAAATCCCACAATACCTCAAAGTGGTGACCCATCTCACGACCACCTCTCGCAACATAGCCCATATCTGCTAGGTAATGACCATCAAGAGCCCCGCCTGCTACGTCGTCTTTTTCCAAAAATACTATGTTTTTTGGATCCATCTTGGCATCTTTTACCAAAAATCCTGCCGCAGATAGGCCAGCAAGACCTGTACCTATGATGTAGGCTTTCTTATCGTCGATTCCTTCTGGTTTTCTGGAGTTTACAAGTCTATCATAATCTCCATTACCAAGCTTAAGTCTTTCGTCAAATGTTTTAATATTCATAATTACCTCCATTTGTTAACTTATCTGTTAGCTATTTTTAGTATAGCCTCATACAAAGACTGTTACAAAGGGCAAAATAAGGCTCTTGCAAAGCTTTGATGCAAAGAAAATAAATTGGCCAAAGTCTAGGCAAAGGTCCCGATTTGTTTAAAAGCATAAAAAAAGACCCAGAATAAATCTGGGAAATGTATATTAATTATTATGCCCGAAAGGATCTTTCCTAGTTAAATCTTCGCTAATCCTAAGAGATCTTTCGATATTGCCATCAAAAAGCTTGCCTATGCGATAGATTATTCTTTCTGGAGTCTCATTCATACCATCTTGGATCCACTTATCGAGAAGCCCTACCAGAGCCGCCCTATAAAAATCAATTACAATCCTCTTGTCAGAATCACTTGCCTTGATATTTTTGAGTTTACATTCATTTTCTATGTACTTTTCCATAACAGACTCGCAGACCTCATAAAGGTAAGCATCTGTATCCTTCCTGTCGATTGACCTAAAGATATTTTGAGCAGCCTTCTTGTTTTCAAGTAAGAAAGAAACCGCCGCCACCATGCTCTTCTCCCAAGAAGAAGTCGCATCAAACTCCAAATCAACCTTGTCTATCTCATCTGCCAAAAGCTCTTTGACCAAAGTATAGATATCGTCGTAGTGGTAGTAGAAAGTATTCCTATTAATCTCGCACCTATCTGCCAGCATAGAAATAGTAATGCTAGAAAATGGCATCTCCTCAAGCATCGAAATAAATTCTTTTTTGATAAGGTTTTTAGTGTACTGTTTTGCCATATAACCTCCTGATTAATAATAGATACCCGAAATAAGGAAAAACTATCGGGAAAGAATACTCACCTTGCTATATATAACTGAGGAGAAAGATATGAAAATAATTAGAAAAGACAAAAAAGACAACTTCACAACCATAGATAACGCCTACCTACAAAACAAAAAGCTAAGCTTTAAAGCAAAAGGAATCATGACCTACATCCTAAGCTTGCCAGACGATTGGGTCATATACATAGACCAACTCATAAAAACATCAAAAGACGGCGAAGGATCATTTAGGTCGGGATTAGACGAGCTAATCAAGGCGGGTTACATCAAGAGATATCCCATAATAGAAAAAGGACAAATCATAGCTTGGCAGACAGAAGTCTACGAGAATATAGGAGAGATAGAGGAAAATAAACTACTTGGCAAAAATCCAAACGTGGAAAAATCAGATGTGGAAAATACAGAGAAAGAAAAGAAAAAACCTAAAAATACCAAAAACACACCAAAACCTAAGGGAAATAAACTACTTAGCAAAAATCCACATGAGGAAAAACCACAAGAAGAAAAACCAAACGTGGAAAATGAAGATTTAGAAAAACCAAACCTGGAAAACTCCACCCTACTAAATACTAATAAACAAAATACTAACTATACAAATAACTTAGATAAGAAAAAGGCCATCATCGCCATAAATAAGCTGTGGATGAAACAAACAGGCACCCTAAAAGATGAGCTAATAGAAAAAGACACCAGTCAAAAAGCCATAGACCTCTTAGAAAAATACGGCAAGGATACCATGACAAAAGCCATCCTAAACACCAACCGCCTAGCCCACATGAGAAAAAATAAAATCAGCCTCAATTGGTTTGTCAGAGAAAATAACTTCAGAAGGGCAGCCTATTTGGGAAGGTGAGAAGATGGGATAAGTGAGAAGGATAGACTCAAGATTCCTCGTCGCTCCTTATAGTCGCTCTGTCGACAGTAGTTTTCGGGCTCAGCTTCGCTTCACCTCGAAAAGCCTTGATTAAGGGCTGTCATCAGTTCACTAACGTTCACTGTGACCAGACCCATTAGGAATGACAAAGTTGGGGGAGTGACGATTCGTCAAAACCCGTCATCCTGAGGAGCGAAGCGACGTGAGGATCTCCAGTTTATACTTTGAGTTTTCTATACTGCGTATTATAGCCTCTAGACTTCTCATCGCTCTTTTTATTTTCTCGATTATAATAACAGGTTAATGATTCATAGTCATTCGGAATGATAGAATAAATAGAATAACTTAAAAAAGGATTATTTTCAAAGTAAGGTGCGAATTGCTAAGACTTTCATAAATCATAATAAAACTTAATCTACTCTAATTAGTAGGTGTTACGATATACAAATAGATAATTATATTATATAATTAAAGTAATGAAGGGAGTGTGATATATGTTAGATAGTAAAGATATAATCGAAAGTAAAACCTATGCTCGAAATCCAACTAGTTTTTTTAAGGATGTTTCAGATTTAGCAAGACCTTTACTAGAAGATATGGCCAAAGATTTTTACAAGATTGAGGATATACTTTATAAAAGCCCTAGCCTAATAAATATTATAAATCAGGATAATTCTAAAATTAGGTTAGAAGCAGTTTTAAGTAAAGACCAAATGAGAAAGCTTGCTAATGGGAGCCTCAAACTCCTATCCAAAAAAGATGGATCGCTTATGGCGGCATTAATTGATCCCGAAAGTAAAAAAATTGTAGCTAACCTTCCCCTAAAAATGATAAAGGAAAATCCAGAACTTAACCAAGCTATGGTAGGCTTTGCTATGCAGATGCAATTAGCTCAAATAATTGAAGAAGTAAATTCATTAAATCTAGGTATAGAAAATATTATTAAAAGTCAAGAAGATGACAGGCTAGCTCTAGCTAATACTTGTAAGCAAAAATTTCTACAAGCGAGTTGTTTAAAAAACATAGATGTTAAAACATCTCTACTCCTACAAGTAATCTCAGATGCTGAAGAAAGTAGGAATCTACTTATGTTAAGCAATAAGGCTAGTCTTAAATATATCATAGACCAGCCAGAAGGAAACATTAAAAAGCTCTTTAAGGGAGATACACAAGAAAAAATTGACTCTAAAATTAATAATCTTAAGGTTAGTCTAAATGCTATAAATATGGTATCCCTAGTAGAAGCCCTAGCCTACAAGGAATTGGGAGAAGATGAGGCGGCTAAAGAGAGTCTTTTATACTTCTCAAACTTTATAGATAAAGAATACCTAGAAAATTCAAAGATTACAGAGCGTCTACAGTTGATTGACACTGGAAATTATAAGTTTTGGGAAGAGAAATTAACTACTATAAAAAACAATATCGAAATTCTACCCATATATAAACCAATGAAAGAAATTGAAGGGAAAAACTATGAAAAATAAAGAAACAAGAGTATGTAAGAATAAGAAATGTCAAAAACCCCTACCAGAAGATTATAAGCACAGCTACTGTGAAGCATGTAGGAACAAAAGATTTGATAAAATCAAAGATGGCAATAAAATTGCCCTAAGTGTACTGGGTTTAGGTATTATCTTTAAAAAAGCAAAGGACATCATATAAAATAAAGGTTGAAACAAGCTATAAGACTAAGACGGGATGACCGTCTTTTTTATTGGGAAAGAAAAGGCTCACCTAATACAACAATTCTTGGTATTTAGCCATATCAACCAACAGTTTATATAACTCAACCACAAATTCATTGACTTATTCATCACTCCTAGGATAAACTCAAGTTAAGGAGGATACTATGAAGCAAATTGACAAAAAACTCTTTGGAAGTTTCATTGCCCAAAAGAGAAAAGAAAAAAATATGACCCAACAAGACCTCGCTGACAAGGTCTATGTATCAGCTCAAGCTGTGAGCAAATGGGAAAGGGGCAAGTCTCTACCTGATATCACATTACTAATGCCTTTAGCAAATATCTTAGATGTAAGTTTAGTTAGCCTCTTGGAAGGAAAAGAAGAAGTCGACCCCAAAGCAGAAGGTCTTTTAGAAAAAATGGTTGGCATAAACGAAGATGTCAAGGTTAGCAAAGGAAAAATAAACAAAAAAAGATTAGGAATCCTACTAATAATCCTAGCCGCAGTTTGCCTAGAATACCTAATTCTTTACAAGAAATTTAACCTAGAGATAGCAAACTTCCTAACACCGGGCATCCTAGGGGTGATATTTTCAACCTACTTGTGGTTAGCTGTTGATGAGAGACTACCAAGCTATTACGATGAAAACAGAATCTCATTCGTAGCCCAAGGGATATTCAGGATGAACATGGTAGGAGTGTATTTCAACAACAAAAACTGGAAAAAGATTCTAACCTACCTAAGAATATGGATCATCTTACTAATGGTAATCTATCCAATGGCAGGATTTCTAAATGATAAATACGCAATGATAGCCATGTCTGTTGTGATAATAACAACCTTTGCCCCAATTTATGTGATAAGCATGAAAAACCAGTAAGCCTAATAGTATTTTAAATCCGTTAATTCTATCATTCTGAGCAATGAGCGATAGAGATTTATGTATTTTAGGAACTAACAATCCCATAAATCCGTCATCCTGAGGAGCGAAGCGACGTGAGGATCTCCAGTGTATACTTCGGGTATTTATATGCTGCGGAGTATAAACTGTAGATTCCTCGTCGAAACCTGGTGGTTTCTCTGTCGACAGTAGTTTTCGGGCTCAGCTTCGCTTCACCTCGAAAAGCCTTGATTAAGGGCTGTCATCAGTTCACTAACGTTCACTGTGACCAGACCCATTAGGAATGACAAAATTAGGGGAATGGTAATCCATCAAACCTGTCATCCTTAATGGAGTTATCAATCCGCCAAACTCGTCATCCTGAGGAAGGGAAGCTGGTATAATGATTTCAAACAAATTCCTTAATGACAAAGGAGAGAGATTATGCCAAAAGACTTAAGAAGAACATTTGACCCAGAATTCAAAATAAACGTAGTAGAAATGCATTTAAAGGCAAACAAAAGTATAAGAGAACTATGTGAAATATATGATCTAGATAGGCAAACAATCCATAGATGGAAAAACCAATATCTAGAAAAAGGAAAGCAATCATTCACAAATAAAAATGTAATAAATGAAAAAGAACTAGTAAAACTTAGAAAACAACTAGACGATCTTAGAATGGAAAATGAAATATTAAAAAAAGCCAACGCATACTTTGCTCAAAAGAAAGAGAAAAGATAGACTTTGCCCTAGAAAAACTAAAAGAATATCCCGTAAGCAAAGTATGCAAAACATTAGAAATAAAGAAGACAAACTATTACTACAGGAAAAAACACCCATTAAACAAAAACTTTCGTAAAGAAGAAAAGAAAAATGTAGAAAAAGCATTCTACGAAAACTTTGGAACTTACGGAAGACGAAGACTTAGAATATACCTAAAAAACCATGGTATAAAAATGTCTGAAAACAAAATAAGCAAGATACTAAAAGAGTTAAAATTAGAAGCAAGATATAAGAGAAACAAAATTAAAAACATTCACACAAGCAACAACACAAAAGAATATAGAGCAGAAAACAAACTAAACCACCTAAGCAAAAATGAAAGAGACCAAGAAATATGGTCAATAGACTTCACAGAAGAAAAAATAGCAAACAAAAAAATATACATATGTGTAACAATATCAATAAACACAAGAATGATAGTAGGCTACACAATAAGCAAGAAAAATAACAGCCAAGTAGCAATAGAAACAATAGAAAAAGCCATAAACAAATACGGCATACCAACAATGATATCATCAGACAGAGGCAGTCCATTCGTAAGCAAAACATACCATGACACTTTAAAAGAATACAAAATAATCCAAAGTATGTCACGCCCAAGAAAAGCAGTAGACAATAGATATATAGAGACACTATTTAACAGCATGAAAACAGAAATAGGAAAAACAGACCACTTAAAAATGGACGAATACATCAGAATAGTAGAATATTGGATATACTATTACAACACCCAAAGACTCCATAGTTCAATAGGATATATAACTCCCTTATCCAAATATGTAAAAACCCAATATAGTGAAGAAGAAAAATATGACCAAATAAAGAAAATCCTCACTGAGAGTGAGTTTGTTGAACTAAACTCAAAGTGAGGTAATAAACTGTCACTAAAAATATGAAAAAATAGTTTGAATTTATGTACCACTTTCAGGCTTTAGCCTGACGTGAGGATCTAGAGTTTATACTCTGGGTTCACCTTAATTGCGAAGTTCTACTGTAGATTCCTCGTCGCTCCCTTCGCTCGCTCTGTCGGAATGACAAAGTTGGGGAATGTCGATTCGTTAAACTAGTCATCCTTAATGTGGTTTTAAATCCATTAAACCCGTCATCCTGAGGAGGGAGTAAAACGACCGACGTGAGGATCTACAGTTTATAATTCGGGTTCACCTTGACTGCGGAGTACAAATTGGAGATTCCTCGTCGAAACCTCGTGGTTTCTCTGTCGGAATGACGTATTTAAGGTAATGGCGATCCCTAAACCTGTCATCTTAAATAGAGTTTTAATTCCGTTAAATCTGTCATCCTGAGGAGCGAACTAGCCCGTCCGGCTCGTGGAGGACTGACGCGAGGATCTAAAGTAGGTACTTTGGGTTTAACTAAACTGCGAAATACCCACTCTAGATTCCTCGTCGCTCGTTCCTCGCTCTGTCGGAATGACAGGTTAGGCTGTCATCAGTTTACTGATGTTTACTGCGACCAGACCCATTAGGAAAGACAGGTCTAGTGGAGTGATTCTAAAATAAGCCATCCACTCACTAGCATTCTATATCCCAATCCAATTATCCAATTTTTTCCCCAACTTTTAGGCAAAGTTGTGATAATGTCTATCAAAAACTAGTTTATTTTCTTAGAAGTGGAGTATAATGGTAGGGATAGGATTAGGCATTTATGTCTGATTCTTTCTTGAATTTTAGAGGATAATTTAGTTTATATATATTTTATAGATTTTGATAGAAAGGGATATTATGAAGTTAGCTATGGGGCTTGATGTGGGTTCTACCACTGTCAAACTTGTAATAATTGATGAAGATTATAAGATATTGGATTCTGTTTATATCCGTCATAGGTCTGATGTGAAGGAGACTGTCAAGAAAGTTTTCTTTGATTTTTATGACAAGTACAAAGACTGTGATATGAGTGTTAATGTGACAGGTTCTGGGGGAATGTTTTTGGCAGATGATTTGGGCATTGATTTTGTTCAAGAGGTCATAGCTGAAACTAGGGCTATTAGACAGTTTATTCCTGAGACTGATGTTTTGATAGAGCTTGGTGGAGAGGATTCTAAGATTACATATTTGACTGGTTCTGTCGAGCAGAGGATGAATTCTATTTGTGCTGGCGGTACGGGTGCTTTTATCGACCAGATGGCGTCTCTTCTTGATACTGATGCTAGTGGGCTTAATGAATTATCTAAGTCATTTACCAAGGTTTATCCGATTGCATCAAGGTGTGGGGTATTTGCTAAGACTGATATTCAAGCTCTTATGAATGAGGGAGCTAGCAGGGAAGATATTGCAATTTCTGTTTTTCAGTCTGTAGTCAACCAAACCATTTCTAATCTTGCTTGTGGTAGGCCAATCGAGGGCAATATTACCTTCCTTGGTGGACCCCTTCACTTTTTATCTTCTCTTAGGGATAGGTTCGTGGAAACCTTGGGAGATGATAATGGCAATACATTCTTACTACCAGAAAATGCTGAGATATATGTGGCTTTGGGTGCTGCCCTTACTTCTATGGAAGGTGATGCTGTAAGCTATAGGGATCTTGTTAAGAAACTTCAGCTAAATAATGCTGAGAGTAGAGAGGTTACCAAAAGACTTGAGCCACTTTTTGAATCTGAGTCTGAGTATGAGGATTTTAAGAAGAAACATGAAACAGGCAAGGTCAATTATGAAGATATAAGTACTTATGAGGGACCAATCTATGTTGGTATCGACGCAGGTTCTACTACCAGCAAGATGGTTTGGCTAAGCGAGGATGGCAAGATTCTCTTAGATGATTATAGGATGAACTTGGGTAGACCCCTTGAGATTGTTATAAAGATGCTAGAGGAAGGTTATGCCAAGAAAAATCCAAACGCCTATATAGCATCGTCTGGTATTTGCGGCTATGGAGAGGATTTTATCAAGAAGGCTCTTCATATAGACTACGGTGAGGTTGAAACTATTGCCCACTACAAGGCAGCCCAATTCTTTGATCCAGAGGTTGATTTTATCCTTGATATTGGTGGCCAAGATATGAAGGCTATGCATATCAAAGACGGGATAATTGATAGTATCCAGCTAAATGAGGCTTGCTCTTCTGGTTGTGGGTCTTTCCTTTCAACCTTTGCAGCATCAGTCGGTATGAGTGTGGAAGATTTCCAAAAAGAGGCTATTAAGTCAACTGAGCCTGCAGATCTTGGATCAAGATGTACAGTTTTTATGAATTCTAAGGTCAAACAAGCCCAAAAGGAAGGGGCAGAAGTTTGTGATATTGCGGCAGGTCTTTGCTATTCTGTAATTAAAAATGCCATCCAAAAGGTAATCAAGGTTAGAGATCCAAGGACTCTTGGCGAAAACCTAGTTGTCCAAGGGGGAACCTTCTATGGAGATGCAATCCTTCGTGCCTTTGAGAAAATTACCGGCAGGAGTACAACTAGACCTGAGATTGCAGGGCTAATGGGAGCTATGGGTATGGCTCTTATAGCAAGGGATAAGTCCACAGGAGCAAGTTCTATCTCAAGTCTTAGTGAACTAAAGGACTTTTCCTACGAGCAAAAATCTGCTAGATGCGGAAGATGTTCTAACAATTGCTCTTTGATTATAAATATCTTCCCAGATGGAACTAGGTATGTTACAGGAAATAGGTGTGAGAGAGGAGCTGGAGTCAAGACTACAGATGATTTCTCAGGCTACAATATGTACAAGGTCAAATACGACCTCCTCTTTGATAGAAAAACCCTAGGAGATAAACAAAGACTAGGCAGAGTTGGGATCCCTCGTGTCCTAAACATCTACGAGGACTATCCTTTCTGGCACAAGTTCTTTACAAGCTTAGGCTTTGATGTCATTCTTTCAGATAGGTCATCTAGGAAAATCTACGAGAAAGGAATAGCATCCATTTCTTCTGAGACAGCTTGCTATCCAGCCAAACTCGTCCACGGCCATATTGAAAATCTAATCGACAAGGACGTCGACATGATTTTCTACCCTGCTATATTTTACGAATACAAGCAATACAAAAACGCCAAGAACCAAATGAACTGCCCAGTTGTAAGCGGTTATCCAGACCTAATTTCAAATAACGTAGACAGACTAGAAAATGTAAACTACATGGCGCCTTACCTATCCTTCGAGTCAGAAAAGATTATTAGAGATAGGCTAATCGAAGTGTTTGAAGGCTATAGCCACGGTGGACATACCCTAACTAAGAAAGAAATTAAAAATGCTGTGGCCCTTGCTTGGGAAGAATTAGGTAACTATCATGAAGAGATTAAGAAAAAAGGTAGGGAAATCTTAGACTTTGTCAATGAAAATAAACTAAATGCCCTAGTTCTTGCAGGTAGACCTTACCATATAGACCCAGAAGTAAACCATGGTATTGCTGATTTGATTGAGTCAATGAATATCCCAGTCTTATCAGAAGATGCCATTGCCTACAATGCGGACGACCTATCATATGACCTAAGAGTTCTCGACCAATGGTCCTACCACGCAAGGCTTTATAGGGCGGCTCAGTATGTGGGAGATTGCGACAACCTCGAGCTTATCCAACTAAACTCCTTTGGTTGTGGGCTAGATGCAGTAACAAGCGATCAGGTAGCAGATATCTTAAAGGCAAAGGGTAAGATTTACACCCTAATCAAGATTGATGAGGTAAGTAATCTCGGTGCTGTCAAAATTAGGATCAGATCTCTCCTTGAGGCGCTTAACCAAAAAAGGATTGAGGGCATGAGCCTATCAGAAGACCCTAGCCTCTTATCCTATGATAGCCCAGAATTTACTAAGAAAATGGTCGAAGAAGGATACACTATCCTTGCCCCACAAATGGCAAGAGAGCACTTCTCAATAATGGAGCCTGTCTTTAACAAGTACGGTTTCAATATAGAATTCCTAGACCATATCGACTCAAATGTCCTAGATACGGGACTAAAATATGTAAATAACGATTCTTGTTATCCATCAATTACCGTAGTAGGACAACTCCTTGAGGCTGTCAAATCTGGTCGCTATGACACAGACAAGATCGCCCTACTTATGAGTCAAACTGGTGGGGCATGTAGGGCAAGTAACTATGTCGGCTACATCAGAAAAGGCCTAAGAGATGCAGGGCTTTCAGACATTCCAGTAATAGCCCTATCTGCCCAAGGTATCGAGACAAACGCTGGCTTTAACATTAGAAAAGCCTCATCTATACCAATGCTAGAAAAGCTTATCAAATCAATACTTTTAGGAGATTTGATAAATAGAGTATCAAATGCGACAAGACCTTATGAAGTAGAAAAAGGCGAGACTAACAAGCTCAAAAAAGCTTGGCTTAAAAAATGCCAAGAAATCGTCCCAGAAATGACAAACAAGGACTACAAGGCTATGGTAAATGGCATTGTAAAAGATTTTGATAATATAAAAAGGGAAGATAAAAAGCTTGTAAAAGCGGGAATCGTAGGAGAAATCCTAGTCAAATTCCTCCCAGAGGCTAATAACCACCTTCAAGATATCCTAGAAAGCGAAGGAGCAGAGGTAATCCTTCCAGACCTAACAGACTTTTTGATGTATTGTATGAAAAATACAGAACTAAAGGCAGCTTTTTACGGCAAGGAAAAGAGAAAAGGTTGGCTAGGAAGAATCGGAATATCTATGATCGAATCCTACAGAAAACCAATCAGAAAAGCTCTCAAAGAATCAAAGCACTTTGATGAACCTTGCTATATAGACGAGATTGCAAATTACGCCAAGGATGTAACAAGCCTAGGAAATCAAGCAGGAGAAGGCTGGCTACTTGCTGGAGAGATGGTCGAACTAATCCACCAAGACGCTCCAAACATAGTAGTAATCCAACCTTTCGGTTGCCTGCCAAACCACATCACAGGCAAGGGTGTCATGAAAAAAATCAGAAAAGAATACCCAAAGGCAAACATAGTAGCCATAGACTACGACCCAGGCGCAAGCGAAGTTAACCAAGTAAACAGGGTAAAACTAATGATGGCATCAGCAAGAGATGCTATAAAGGAAGATGCGAAAACAAGTAAATAAATCATAAAAAGTAGATGGCGTAAAACCATCTACTTTTACTTTGGAATATTTTAAATATAGATTTATGCTACGAATTTAACTTGAGTGCGTAGTACCAACTGTAGATTCCTCGTCGCTCCCTTGGGTCGCTCTGTCGGAATGACGAATTTGAGGGAATGGTATTATTCAAAAAGTCATCCTTAATGGAGTTGTCACAGTGAGTGAAACGAGCTGATTAAGGGCTGTCATCAGTTCACTGACGTTCACTGTAACCAGACCCATTAGGAATGACAAAGTTCAACAGCCACCAGTTCCTTCTACAAACAACTCTAAACCCAATATCCCATTCCCCTACACATCTATCCACCTATTGCCCGACCTATCCCCGTAGGCTACGTATCTTCTTTTGCCTGAGCTAAGTCCAATATATGACAGCCAAAGGTAGCCTTCGTTTTCTAGGAGTCTGTCGTAGTAGATTACATCTTTTGGTTGGTAGAGGGCCACTATTTGGCTTTTTATCGATGGGGCAGACCTTACATTTGTCGCTTCTCTCACATATGCGATTCCATTTTTTATTTTTTCAGTCCACTTACTATTAGCACCAATAGGTCTAAAGTATCTTTCTTCTTCACTTCTCTTACAGTCCAGATAATAGGTCAGATAGGAGCTTTCGTCGTTTATTGATACGCCCCTGTTTGTGTAGTTGCAGTGAATTATACTACCATTTCTTAAAAATATCCCCGTGTGTCCGTAGGCGCCGTAGCTTTTTCCTTCGACTCCTCTTATGAAGATATCGCCTCTTTTTACGTCTTTGTAATTATAAATTTCTCTAAAGACACTTCCCTTTAATTTGTAGAGGGATTCGGTGTTTCCAATGATATTTGTAGATGGGAGGAAACCTCCCGCAATTAGCGAATAATAGACAAATGACGAACAGTCCATATATTCTGGTCCGAGTCTATCAGGATAAGCCATAGAGTATCCGACCTTTCCCTTTTTACTTTGTGCAAATTCTATCATTTTTTCAATATTTCCCATATTTTATCCTTTCTTTAAGCTAGCTCTGGGATAAACCAGAGCTAACCTAACTTGTTTTTAATCTCCTTGATGTCGATTAAAATTTCCTCGATCTTGCTATTTACTAGAAAGATCATGATCAAACAAATGGCTATTGGAAAGCCAAGGTCACTAATAATTTTAATTAGATCCATTACATATTTCGGCTATTTCTCTTTTACAGAAATTTTCTTAAGAATTTTAGGAAAGTTGATCTCTTACCTATCAAAGTCCAAGAATTGTTAAGAAAGTGCGCCACTCCTTTCTTTTAAATTTCTATTTATAAAACCTCCTCACCTTTATATAACGAAAATCGCCCTTCTTCCCGTTTATCCTATTAGCCTTGTGTTCTATATAATTTGAAAATATTAGCAAATAAGAAAGATTTAGATTAAATAAAAGCCAATTAGCCAATTAAACTTTTTCCTAAAAATCCTTTACTATAAGCTTGTCGACACAAAGAGAGCTCTCGGAAAGGATAAATTATGCAAATAAATTTAGAAAATTCTGAGATGATATTACATGACTACATGCCGCTGATCCTTGCAACTGTTAATAGGTTCAGTAGATACGAAAAGGAAGAGTCCATGGACGAGGCGAGGATGATTCTAATAGAGTCAATCACAAGCTTCGATGATAGAAAAGGAAGTTTTGGCAATTACCTAAAAAACAGGCTAAACTACCATTTTCTCAATAAAGGCAGGGAAAAAAGAACGACTTCCCTTTACGAACTTGATTCAAAAGGTGTGGAACTTATTGAAAATGTGGCAGATCCTAGGGACTTTGAAGAAGAAATCTTCCATGAAGAAAGCATCGCTCATTTGGATACTTACCTTGGACTTTTAGCAAAAAAAGATAGGAGGCTAGTTGAGATGAAATACCTAGAGAAAATGACCAATAAAGAGATAGGAAAGTTGGTAAACCGCTCCCCAAAAACAATCGCCAACCGAATAGCCATGAGCCTTGCTACTATGAGAAAGGCTTGTAACTAGGATAATAAATCATTAAAAATGCTTGAAATCACCTTATAATCGTGCATATTCAATTACTTGGCAAAAATCCAAATGTGGAAATTATGGATGTGAATAATAACAGTTGGAAATTTCTATAAAAATCGACCTAAAATTATCCTATAGATGTGTGAACTCAACTACTTGATTATTTTTCCTATGTGGATAATCCAAATATGTTTTTTTCAAATGTGGAATATCCAAATGTGGTTTTTCTAGATTTAGATTTTCTAAACGTGGATAAACCCGCCCTACTAAGTACTAATATATAAAATACTAATAATACAAAAGACTAAATAATACAAAAGACTAAGAGAATAAACACTAACGGACTTTTAGAGTATATTTAGAGGTGATTTAAGAAACTTATTGATTTATTGTGTTTACTGGTGTATACTATAAGCACACTTAAAGTCTATATTTATATTATACAGGCTATTAGTGTCTGAAAGGAGGTAGAAATGACAGATGATATCATTGCTATCTTGCCTGAGTCTATCGCTGGCGTTGGGATAGGCTCAAGGATTTATAGAGTGGAAAGTACAGAGCTTGATACTAGAACACCAACCCATTATCTAAAGAATATGTACGATGCTAGGGGTAAGACTAAGAAACTCGTCGATAAGTATATCAACAAGCGTATTCAAATTGGAAGAAACTTCCCCTATGTGATTGATACTGACCATGTGTTTTTTGCTATCAAGTTTAGGACAAGCTCCTACGATGAGCAAACCCGTGCCTTTGTCAATGTGAAGTATGTGGATAGGATAGAGGATTCGTCGGTGGTTCTTGTAACAGGGGAGAGGATTGATTCTTTGAATGTAAAGGATACCCTAATTTCAAATAGGATAAATGCCTTGGTCTTTTATCTGGAGCTTATGGCAAAAAGTCTAGCTGATTGCAACAGAAACATAAACTACATCAGAGAAAAGTTTATGGATTAACTTTATATTTTTGTCTAAAGATGCTATAATGAAGGAAACAGTTTTACATGATTTTGATTGAAAATTGGCATAAATTGGGTATAATATGCTCATAAAAATGACAATTACATTGCATTTCTATATCTAAGTTGTGTAATGATTGTAATGAGTGCTTAGGTAAAATAAAGGAGAATTTTAATGAAAAGAAATAAAATAGCTGCTGGTGCTCTTGCACTAGCCTTAGGATTTGGTGCTGTAGCTCCAGTTCACGCTGCTGAAGATAATCCAAGCTCAGAATCAATTAAAGATCTTATTAATGAAATGAGAAACGAAAGAGAAAATCTAGATAGTAATAGCGAAAAAATCATGGATGCTTTGGGAAGAGCTCAAGAAATAGAAAGAGAAAGACAAAGAGCTGCTCAAGAGGGTGGATCCACTGTAGAAGGCAACGATTCCACAGGTGAAACAACACCATCTGATAATAAAGACAATTCAGAAACTGATAAAAATGGTAGTTCATCAAGCCAAAGTTCTGCAGGGAAAAAAGATACTGAAACTACAGATGATGGAAGTGATGGCGGTTCTTTAGATCTTTCACCAGCAGGAGATACAAATAATTTAGGTGCTGGTGCTGGAAAACAAGGAAGCACAGGCAATAATAACCAATCTGGAAAAGAAAAAGACGATAAAAACAAAGGCAAAAAGGATAAAAAAGTTTACGATTTAGCTGATAATGAAGAAAAAGGCTATGATACAAAAGCTGACGCTATCGCAGCTGCTAAACAAGCTCTAGCTGACAAAGAATTCAATAAAGCTGGAAACAACAGCTATGAAGTAGCTAAAAATGAAAATAATGGCAAATGGTTCTTCAAACTTGTAATCGATACAGATAAAGCAATCGCTGAAGAAAACAAAGAAGATAAAAAAGAAGGCAAAAAAGATAATAAATCTCAAGCTCCAGCTAGAAAAGCTGATAGCAACGCTCAAACAGGTGTTGCAGGACTAGTAAGTGTTGCAAGCATCCTTGGTGCAGCTTCAGTTGCATACGTTGCTAGCAAAAAAAGAGACTAATTAAATAACCTAGGGTGCACACTAGGAAATTTAGAAAAAAGAGTTGACCGCGGTACTCATAATTAGACCTCCTAAGGGAGGTCTTTTTTATAGGAAAATAGGGAAAAATCCAAACTTTTGGAAAAAGCTTTCCCTTTTGACATATTTCTTTGAAAGCTATATAATTTAAGTAAAACAATGAGTTAGGAGCGAATATGAAAAAGAGCAAAATAGCAGCTGGTGTACTACTACTTGCGATGGGACTAACACCTGTAAATAGTGGACTTAGCTATGCTGATGATATAGAAGAAACACAAGTAGAAACTAGTGCAGAAGAAAAAGACACTAACAAAGAATTAAGCGATGGATTAATAAAAAATACAAATGAAGAATTAAATACACAAACAAAAGATGTAACTGATGATGATAAAAATACCAATAAAACCGAAGAGGATTTGGAAATATCTGACCCAATATCAGAAGGAAGTCAACAAAAATCTGCCAATGAAAATAATTTTTCTGTTGATGAGTATATAGATGAAAAGGTCAAAGAAATAGAGGCTACTAAGCTATACAAGATAGCTTCAGCTGACGAAATAAAAACATTTGATGAGGCTATAGAAAAGCTAAAAGCTGAATACAAAGACCAAGGTGAAAACAAAACAGCAGAGCTAGATGAAAAAATAGAAAAGGCTCAAGCTGATTTAGGACGTACTGTAGTATTTGCTAAACCCGTTAGAACAAGACTTAGGGTTTTATCAAAGATTGCTGATAACAAATTAGCCAAAGAAAAAGATAGCGAGCTAGAAAAAGCTAACAATAAAGCTAAGGATTTAATCCATAATAAAAACTCAAATCTAGATGATTTATATACAGCTAGTGAAAATCTAGTTAAATTAGTTGGAACATACACACTAGATAAGGATAGCTTAGATGAGACCTATAACAAGGGTGGATATCCATCTGACCTATTAGAAACTTTCACAGAAAAAGATTACAAACGTGGACTAGATGAACTTGAACTAGAAAAAGAAGCCTACCTTGAAGATTCTAAAAGATACTCAGAAGATTCACTAAAACAATTAGAAGAAGGCGAACAATTAGTTACTGATCAAGCAAAAATAGTAAAAGTCTATAAAAAAGCCTTAGAAGATTTAAAAAATGCAGAGGGTTTGGACGGTATTAACGAAAAAATCAATGCCTTGACTCAACCTGCTTACGACATGGACAATATGGTTATCCAATATAATAAGAAGGTAAAAGGAAAAGATGAGGCAGAAGATAAATTACAAAAGGACATAGAAAAGGCCCTAGATGATGCAGACTTTAAAGAAAATGAAGCCTACAAGAGAACAAGTTCAGAAAATAAAGGTAAGTACGAAGAAGCCTATAAGAATTTAAAAGCAAACAAAACTTCTGAAAACCTAAAAGCTCTTAATGATATCAAAGAAGAAATAAAGACAAATACTTTCGAGGCTAAACTTGCACAATTAAGATCTTTAATAAACGATCCAGACGAGGTGAGTGTAAGTGAATCAAAGCTTAAAGAAATTCAAGAAAAATATCTTAAAATGCTTGATGACATAAAAGAAGACGAGACAAAGACTCTAGATGCTTTAAATGATTTTGAAAAAGATGTACTTCCAAAATTCTATGAAGAAGTAAATAAGTCAACAACACCAACTCCAAGAAAACAAAAGAGGAAAGTAGTTACCAAAAAATCAAAAGGCAAAGTTAGAACAGGTGTTGAATCTATCTTGCCAATAGCAGGTGGAGTAGCAGTAGTGGCTGCCATTGCCCTATTTTTAACTAGAAAGAAAAAGTAAGGAGACGCTATGAAAAACACAAAATATATATTCTTAGCCTTGGTTTTAAGTCTAGGTCTAACATCTTGTAACAACCTTAGCCAAAACACAAACAACAAGGAAGAAACTGCTCAAACAGAAGTAAGCGAAGAAAACAAAGACGCTAAGGACACCAAAGACGAGAAAAAAGACAGCAAAGAAGATAAAGAAGCTAAGAAAGATACCGACAAAGAAACATCTGACAAAGATGACGGCATGGAAGATGCCGACGAAGAAGAACTAAGGGAAGAACTTAAAACCCTTGAAGATTCTTTATTCGAAAACAAGGTACAAGTTAGAGCTTGTGAGATTTTATTAAAAGAAAATCCAGACCTAGTAGAAGGAATCAGTGATGATCTCGATAAATTAATAGAAGAATCAAATACCAGCATCGAAAAAAGTGAAGAATTAATCAGACAAGTAAAAGAATACCTAGGCGAAGAATAAAATAGGATAAACAGAGCTTCCTCGAAAGAGGGAGCTTTTTTTGTGAAAAAATTTATAAAAATCGGGAAAAACCTCTCCTCATGTTATATATAGGTGTAGGGCCTACAAAACAAAAAAAGGAGAAAGAAATGAAATTAAAAATAATCTTTGAAGTAAAATCAAAAATCACAGGACAAATGAAAGAAGTATACAAGACCTTCTCGAACTTCGCAGAAGATGTAACAGACGATAGACTCAAACAATTTGCCATAGCCTACGCAGGCCTAGTTGACAAAAACGCCTTTGAATCATACAAAATCATCACAGAACAACTAAACTAAGGAGAATGTAAATGACAAAAACAAGAATAAAAATGCAATTTAAAGATGAAACAGGATCTACAAGAATAATCACAATAGACAGACCTAGAGAAGACATTACAGATACTGACGTAAAAAGTGCCATGGAAGAAATCCTAGCATCAAAAGCCCTATCCACCAAAAACGGTCTATTAGTAGAAAAAGTAAAAGCATTCAAAGAAACAGTAGAACAAACCGACTATCAAATAGCATAAAATATAAAAAAGGTAAGCTAAAAACAAGGCTTGCCTTTTTGCCTGAGGAGAATTTCAATTAAGTTGAGGTTAAACCGTGCGAATTAATTCTCAAAAACACGTCATTCCTAATGGGTCTGGTCACAGTGAACGATAGTGAACTGATGACAGCCCTTAATCAAGGCTTTTCGAGGTGAAGCGAAGCTGAGCCCGAAAACTACTGTCGACAGAGAAACCTCAAGGTTTCGACGAGGAATCTCGAGTGGATACTCCGCAGTTAAGAGGAACCCGAAGCATCTAATGTAGATCCTCACGTCGCTTCGCTCCTCAGGATGACGGTATTTCGAGATTATCATTCCCCCAATTCTGTCATTCCGACAGAGAAACCGCAAGGTTTCGACGAGGAATCTCCAGTATGTACTTCGCAGTCAAGTAGAACTCGAAGTATACACTGTAGATCCTCACGTCATTCGCTAACGCTCATTCCTCGACGGTAGTTTTCGGATTCGCCTACGGCTCATCTCGAAAAACCTCGATTAAGGAGTTTCATCGGCTCGTTTCACTCACTGTGGCAACTCCATTAAGGATGACGAGTTTGGTGGATTTTCTATAAGCGCGTCATTCCGACAGAGCGACTATAAGGAGCGACGAGGAATCTCGAGTATGTACTTCGCAGTCAAGTGAAACCCAAAGTATAAACTGTAGATCCCCACGTGGGTCCGTTTTACGCCCTTCCTCAGGATGACAGGTTTGACGGGTCGACATCCCCCCCAAATACGTCATTCCGACAGAGAAACCGCCAGGTTTCGACGAGAAATCTCTAGTAGGTACTACGCAGTCAAGTGGAACCCGAAGTATAAACTGTAGATCCTCACGTCGCTTCGCTCCTCAGGATGACAGATTTAACGGATTTTAAACTCCATTAAGGATGACTAGTTTAGGAGTTTTATTCCCCTAATCCCGTCATTCCGACAGAGCGAGGTACGAGTGACGAGGAATCTCGAGTAGGTACTACGCAGTCAAGTGGAACTCGAAGTATAAACTGCAGATTCTCACGTCGCTTCGCTCCTCAGGATGACAGATTTAACGGATTTTAAACTCCATTAAGGATGACTAGTTTAGGAGGTTTTATTCCCCTAATCCCGTCATTCCGACAGAGCGACTATAAGGAGCGACGAGGAATCTCAAGTCAGTACTTCGTAGCCAAGTAAAACTTTAATCCAAGTCGTTCTTATATTCTCCTCCACAAATCATCCAAATTTATTGCAATTTTCTTCATTTTAGATGATAATTATAGTAAGAAGAGAAAGGATATTTTTATGAATGAATTGACTGTTTGCTTGATATTTGTGCTGGCAGTGATTAGTTTGATTTCGGCGCTTTTTACTGAGAAGAAGCTTCTTTTTATAGGGGAGGCTGTTATTCTTCTTGTTGTGTTTTACATTTTAAATAACAAGTACAAGGTAGCCGAGTCTTGGCCTTTGGCTATGTTTCTAGCAGGTGCAACTCTCCTTGCTCTTGAGATTTTTATTCCAAGTTTTGGAATTATCGGCATAAGCGGGATTGCCCTTGTGGGTTTTGCCCTTTACCATTCTTATTTTATGGATGGGAGAGAGATTTTCATCATGGTTAGCTCAAGCTTTGCTATCATCTTAACTTTGATAGTCTATGTTATGTTTGGCTTTAGGGTGAATATTTTCGATAGGGGCGTCTTAACTGAGGTCAATTCCAAGGCTAGAGGGTTTAATTCTAGGAAAGATCACAAGGACTTGGTTGGCAAGGTTGGAAAGACTATCTCTATCCTAAGACCAGCTGGAAAGATTGAAATAGACGGATCTTTGTACGATGCTACTAGCCAAGGTGGTTTTATAGAAAATGGAAAGACGGTTGAGGTTGTTAGTTTTACTAACGGAAATATTGTTGTAAAGGAGATACAATGAATTTTATAATTTTAGGTTTGGTAATTGTTTTAGTGGTCGTGTTTTTGACCCTTGTACCTATTGGTCTTTGGATAACTGCTAGGTTTTCTGGGGTTAATATTTCAATGGCAGCCCTTGTTGCCATGCGTTTTAGAAGACTATCACCATCAAAGATAGTTAATGCAATGATTAAGTCTCACCAAGCAGGTATCCAAATTCCTACAAATGATTTGGAAAGCCACTACCTTGCAGGAGGAGATATCAATCAAGTAGTTGACGCTCTAATTGCAGCAGAAAGGGCAAATATCGACCTTTCTTTTGAGCAAGCAGCAGCAATTGACCTTGCTGGTCGTAATGTGTTTGAGGCAGTCCAAGTGTCTGTTACACCAAAGGTTATCAATACTCCAGTCATAGCGGCAGTTGCTAAAAATGGTATCGAGGTTAAGGTTATAGCCAAGGTTACTGTTAGGGCAAATATTGAAAGACTAGTCGGTGGTGCAGGTGAAGAGACAATCATAGCTAGAGTTGGCGAGGGAATCGTAACTACAGTTGGTTCTTCTGATTCTCATGCCCAAGTTTTGGAAAATCCTGACAATATTTCCCAAACAGTTCTAATGAAGGGATTAGATAGTGGAACAGCCTTTGAGATTCTTTCTATAGATATAGCTGATGTGGATGTTGGTAGAAATGTCGGCGCCCAACTACAAAGAGATCAAGCTGAAGCAGACAAGAACATTGCCCAAGCTAAGGCTGAGGAAAGACGTGCCCAAGCTATCGCCCTTGAACAAGAAAACAGGGCTAAGGTTGTCGAGGCTGAAAGCAAGATTCCAACAGCTATTGCTGAGGCTTTCGAAAAGGGTAACCTAGGAGTGATGGACTATTACAACATCAAAAATGTCAACGCCGACACCAAGATGCGTGAGGCAATCTCTGGTGATGATGGGACTGAGATAGATGTTTAGGAAAAAGAAGAAAACAAAAAAGATCTCAAAAGAGACCTTCGACGAGTGGAAAAAGCGTGCAGATGATCTGATAGATAAGTACGTAGCCGAAGAAGGAGCGAATTTGTTTAATCCTACTAAGGAAAATAAGAAAGAGAAAAAGCCAGATAAAGTTATCATCAAAGATTCTGAGGGAGATAATCTATCAGAGGCAAGGATTAGGCAAAGTGAAGCGGCTAGAGAGAAGATAAAGAAAGATAAGCTTAGCAAAAAGAATGAAAGAAGAAAGAAATTAAGACAAGCACTGATTTTTAAAGAAGTGTTGGATGAGCCTGTCTCAAAGAGATCTAAGGCGAAACGAGTATAATATTCCTAATGGAGGGATAGTATTATAGAATTAATAGAAATTACCAGTCCCGATCAAGTGATTAGCTTGTTCGGGAACTTTGATAAGAACAGAAAATATATAGAAGATAGATTTGATACAAAGATTAAGCTAAAGGATAACAGGCTTGAAATAAAGGGAGATGAGGTAAACACAAGGCTTACTAAAAGCTTGATAGAGGGTTTACTTACCTATCTAAAGAAAAATAAGAGCCTTGATTTCCAACAAATCAAATACCAAGCAGACATGCTTGAAAGAGATAATAAGGACGTTATAAAGGGTATGCTTGACGGAGTTGTTGTAACTAGAGCCGATGGCAAGCCAATTAAACCAAAGACCCTAGGACAAAAATCCTACATCGACAAGATCAACTCAAACGACGTTGTCTTTGGGATAGGTCCTGCTGGTACAGGAAAAACATACCTTGCCGTAGCAATGGCTGTAAAGGCCTTCAAGGCTGGAGCGGTTGATAGGATAATCTTAACCCGTCCTGCTGTAGAGGCTGGCGAGAGTTTGGGATTCTTGCCGGGAGATTTACAAGATAAGGTAGACCCATACCTAAGACCTTTATACGATGGACTTTTTGATATCCTAGGCTATGAAACCTACCAAAACTTGGTGGAAAAGGGACTAATAGAAGTAGCTCCTCTTGCCTACATGAGAGGTAGAACCTTAGATAGGTCTTTTGTAATCCTAGATGAGGCACAAAACACTACAGGCGAGCAAATGAAGATGTTTCTAACAAGGCTTGGTTTTGGATCAAAGGCGATCATTACAGGAGATAAGACCCAAGTCGACCTACCAAGAGGAAAGAAAAGCGGAATCAAGGCAGCAGAACATATCCTAAAAGATGTGGAAGGGATCGCCTTTATGGAATTTTCTTCTGTCGACGTCGTAAGACACCCACTTGTTCAAAGGATAATAGATGCCTACGAAAAAGATGAGCAAAGAAGGATAGAAGAGAGAAAAAAGAGGGAAGATTCTTCCGAGGAAGATTAACTTATGCATCTACTCATAGAAAATAAAACAGATGAAGAAATAAAATTTGATATAGACCTTGAAAAGACAGTCGCCGAAGTCCTAAAAACTGAGGGGCTAGAGGATAATTACGAGGTATCTATCACTTTTGTCGATAGAAAAGAAATCCACAAGCTAAACAAGGAGTTTAGGGGAGTAGATAGGCCTACAGATGTCCTATCCTTTCCCCTAGATGATGAAATACTTATCCCTAACGAAGATATAATGTTAGGCGATATAGTAATTTGCCTAGATGTAGCCAAGGACCAGGCGATAGAATTTGGTCATTCCCTAAGAAGGGAGGTCATGTATCTTACATGTCATTCGACCCTACACCTCTTAGGCTACGATCATATGGAAGAAGATGAAAAAAGAGAGATGAGAACTCGTGAGAAGGAAGTTATGAAAAACCTCAGAGTTTTCAAATCAGACAGCAAGGAAACCTTCGACCATGCTGACAAAAACGACTACGCCAGAGAAAAAATCGACCCATCTGGCAAGATGACTACAGAAGAGTTTAAGAGCCTAAGAGATGATCTAAAAGAAGAAATAAAAGAAGAGCTTAGGATAGAACAGCGATATGCCAACGTAGATTATGGCAAGATCTACACCAAGGAAGACTTAACACACGGGCAGAAGTTTTTAAAAGGTTTTGACTATGCCTATGAGGGACTAGTCTTTGCCATAAATCACGAAAAGAATATGAAGTTTCATATCCTAGCCTGCGCTATAGTTTTAGTTGCAAGCTTATTTTTCAATATATCTAGGATAGAGATGATGTTTCTAGTCTTTGCTATAACAAGTGTAATCGCCCTTGAGCTAGTCAACACAGCCCTAGAAAATGCAATAGACATATCAACTGACGGTAGGTGGCTTTACCTTGCCAAGTCCGCCAAGGACGTATCGGCAGCTGCTACCTTTATATCAGCCTTAAACGCTTTATTTATTGGATATCTCATATTCTTTGACAAATTTCTAAACTTTTACGACTCAGTTATCCTAAGGATAGCCAGACGCCCTAGCCATTTGGCACTGATTTCCATATCTCTTATTATAATTATAACGGTATTTTTTAAGGGGATATTTTACGAGGGCCATGGAACTGCCTTTAGGGGTGGCTTTGTAAGCGGGCATACATCAGTCTCCTTTGGACTTGCCACAATGGGAATAATGATGGTCGACAATCCCCTAGTTAGACTAATCCTTTTGGGTCTTGCCCTAATAGTTGCTGAAAGCAGGTATGAGGCAAATATCCACTCAACCAAGGAAATAATAAGAGGAGCGATCCTTGGCATAAGCGTCGCCCTCGTGATATTTGGAGTTTTTTCATGAAAAATATAGAAGAATTAATACAAATTGCCCTAGATAATAAGGAAAATTCCTACTCTCCTTATTCAAACTTTAGGGTATCGGCAGTAGTTATGACTAAAAATGGCGAAATCTACAAGGGAGTAAACATTGAAAATGCTTCCTATCCTGCTACAATTTGTGCAGAAAGATCTGCCCTTGCAGCAGCCATTTCTGAAGGGGCGAGGGATTTTCATACTATAGTTATAACAGGCGATAGCGAGGACACCTATCCTTGTGGAGTATGCAGGCAATTTATGGTAGAAGTTTTGGATATAGACACCAAGGTTGTCATAGCAAACTCACCTACAGATTATAAAACATACTCTATGGAAGATCTTCTTCCTCATAGTTTTAGCAAAAAGGATTTATTATGATAAAATCAGGATTCGTCTCAGTAGTAGGCCGTGCCAATGTTGGAAAGTCAACTCTTATGGAGAAGATTTTGGGAGAGAAAATCTCTATCATTTCCAACAAGGCGCAAACTACTAGAGATAAGATACAAATTATATACAATGATGAGGATAGCCAGATAATATTCTTAGATACTCCAGGCATCCAAACTCCTAGGAACAAACTTCAAGAAAGGCTATTGACCTTCTCTGAGGAAAGCTTGGCAGAGTCTGATATCATAACCTTTGTTGTAGATGATTCAGAAGAGATTGGAAGAATAGATAGGGAAATCCTAGATATGCTTGGAAAAATCAAACTTCCAAAGATCCTTCTTATAAATAAAACAGACCTTGCCGATAGTGAAAAAATAGCAAAGATCAGAGCAAACTTCAGAGCCTATGACTTTGATAGGATTATAGAAATATCTGCCCTAGAGGATAAAAATATCGACATATACCTTGAAACAATCAAGGAAATGCTTGATTTTGGTCCAGCCTATTATGATAGGGACATGATTACAGATAGAAGCGAGAGATTTATAGTAAGTGAAATAATTAGAGAAAAGGCCCTTAGGAACTTATCCGAGGAAGTCCCTCACGGAATAGCTGTAAGGATTGATGATTTTAAACAAAGAGATAATAAGAAATTGATAGACATCAGAGCATCAATCATAGTAGAAAAGCCTAGCCACAAGGAGATAGTCATAGGAAAGAGTGGTTCTATGATTAAGAAAATCGGCATGGATGCAAGATACGAAATAGAGGCGTTTTTGTCATCTAAGGTCAACCTTCAATTGTGGGTTAAGGTTGAAAAGGACTGGCGCAAGAAAGAAAAGCTGGTGGATCGCTTTGGCTACAAGTGATCTCGATGATGTTACAGGTTTCGTCCTTAGAGAGTTTAAATACAAGGAATCAAGTAAGATTGTAGAAGTCTTTACTGAAAAGTTCGGGAGGATTTCAATTATAGCCAAGGGTGTACTAAAGAAAAACGCCAAAAACCTCTCATTGACAGCGAGATTTATGAAGGTAAACTTATCCTTGTACAAGTCTGGCAAGGACTTTTATGGGATAAAGGAAGGACATTTAGTAGAAACTTATAAGATTAGCAATAAAAGCTTCGATATAATCTTATACAAGTCCGCTATGTGCGATTTGCTCCTTAGAACAATTGATGAAACCCAGATACAAACAGTGTATACCTTGCTTGATAATAGTTTTTCTGCTTTTGAAAAGGCAAGGGATAATTACATAAATATCTTCCTAGCCTTTCTCATAAAATACATATCCTTTTCGGGGCTAAAGCCAAACTTTTCTACTTGCGGTATTTGCGGTAAAATTATAGGAAGAAGAGATGGATATTTTTCGATAGAAGAGGCCTCTATGATTTGTGATGATGATATGGCTAAGGTAGGTGATAAACTCTACCTAAACCACGATCAAATCAGATATTTTATGAAGCTATTATATACCAAATCAGAGGACCTATCTTCTATAGATCCCCCAGAGGATTATGAAAAAGTAGCTAGATTGATAATAGATTATTGCTTAAAAAGACTCGAGCTTAGGAACTTTTCTTCTATGGATTGGGTCTATAATAAATTAAGCGAAAGGAATTAGAATGTACTTTGAAGATTTAATATTAAAACTTGAAGAGTTTTGGAAGAAACAGGGATGCTCTGTTATGCTTCCTTATGATACAGAAAAAGGAGCAGGAACAATGAACCCTCATACTTTCCTTAGGGCATTGGGACCTGAACCATGGAAGGTGTGCTATGTAGAGCCATCCAGACGTCCTGCAGATGGTAGGTATGGAGAAAACCCAAACAGACTCTACCAACACCACCAAATGCAAATTCTTTTAAAACCAACTCCAGACAATATCCAAGAGCTTTACCTAGAATGTCTTGAATACATCGGCATCGACCCAAAAGAGCACGATATCCGCTTTGTAGAGGACAACTGGGAAAGCCCAACCCTTGGAGCATGGGGACTTGGTTGGGAAGTATGGCTTGATGGAATGGAAATCACCCAATTTACCTATTTCCAACAAGTTGGAGGAATCAACTGCGAGATAGAAAGCGGGGAGATTACCATAGGTCTTGAAAGAATCTTCATGTACCTAGAAGATGTGGACAATGTATTTGATATCAAATGGTCAGAGGCTTTGACCTACAGAGATATATTTGGACTACCTGAATATGAAAACTCCAAATATTCCTTCGAAGATGCAGATAACGAAGTCCTAGAAAACCTCTTTAACATCTATGAAAAAGAGGCAAACAGACTAATTGACCTAGGTCTTTGCATCCCAGCCTATGACAATGTATTAAAAACAAGTCACACCTTCAACACCCTTGATGCCAAAGGGGCGATATCAGTTTCTGAGAGAAGCCACTACATCAAAAGGGTAAGAGATGTATCAAGCAAGGTAGCCCACAAGTTTATTGAAAAAAGAGAAGAGTTAGGTTACCCTCTTCTAAGAAAGGATAATGATGAGTAATTACTTATTAGAAATCGGAGTAGAAGAGATACCTTCTGATTATGTCAAAAACACCAAAAATCAATTAAAAGAGAAGTTTGAAAAGCTAATAACAGATAACAAACTAACTTGCGATGAGATTGTTGTAGAATCAACTCCAAGAAGATTTGCCATATTTCTAGAAAATATAAATGCAGATACAGAAGAAAAGACAATTTCTGTCAAAGGACCAAGTGTAAAGATAGCCTATGATGAAGGCGGAGAGCCTAAAAAACCTCTCCTAGGCTTTCTAAAAGGTCAAGGAGCAGAGATTTCTGATGTTGTAATCAGAGAGTTTAAGGGAGAAGACTACATCTATGTAGAAAAAAAGGAAAAGGCAAAATCAGTCGCAGAAGTCCTAGAAGAAAATGTCTATGACCTCGTAAAATCAATATCTTTTCCTAGATCTATGAGATGGAGAGGCAAATCAATCCGTTGGGCAAGACCAATCAGATGGTTTGTTTCCTTATTAGATGATGAAATATTAGAATTTGATGCTGAAGATATCAGCGTATCAAACATTACCAAAGGTCATAGAAGTCTTGGTAGCAATTATATAGTAGTAGACAAGATAGAAAACTATGAGAAACTCCTTAGGGAAAACTATGTAATCCTAAGATACAAGGACAGAAAAGATTTAATCCTAAGAGGCCTAAATAGACTTTCTAGTGAAGTTGGCGGAGAATACATGAAAGATGCTGACCTCCTAGATGAAGTTATAAACATAGTTGAATATCCAACAGTCCTAATAGGAGATATAGATAAGAAATACCTAGAACTACCAAAGGAAGTTATCACAACTCCTATGAAAGACCACCAAAGGTATTTCCCAGTAGAAGATGAAAACAAGAACCTTCTTCCATACTTCTTACTAGTGAGAAATGGGGATGATACACACTCTGAAAATGTAGTAGAAGGAAACAAAAAGGTTCTAGTGGCAAGACTTGAAGATGCCAAGTTCTTCTACGATATAGACATGAAAAAGCCACTAGATGCTTATGTTGATGATTTATCTAATCTAGCTTTCTTCGAAGGTCTAGGCGATATGAAGCTAAAGACGAAAAGATTAGAAAGACTAGCTGAAAACTATAGACTTGCCCTAGATATTGGAGATGACATGGCTCATCCTATAGGAAGAGCTGCCTATCTATCAAAGGCAGACCTTGTAACAAAAATGGTAGTCGAATTTACCGAACTACAAGGAACTATGGGTAGGATTTATGCAGAAAAATCAGGCGAAGAAGAAAGAATATCAACAGCCATAGAAGAAGCCTACATGCCAAGGTCAGCAGGAGATAGACTACCTAAGACAATCACAGGGATAGTTCTTTCTATAGCTGACAAGATGGATACCATAGTTGGTCTATACGCTATAGAAAAATACGTTACAGGTAGCCAAGACCCATTCGGCCTAAGAAGAGCTTGCCTTGGAATAATAAATATCTTCCTAGAAAACTCAATAGATGTTGACCTAAGAAAGCTCATAGGAGATGCCCTTCTTATCTATACAGAAGAAAATGAGCTATCCTTTGACTATGATCTAGCAATGGAGAAAACCTTAGACTTCTTTAGAGATAGACTTAGAAACAAGCTAATAGATGACGGGCACAAGTATGACACTGTAAATGCTGTCCTAAAAGATGGCGAGCTAAACATCCTAAAACTAACAAAGAAAGTCGAAGCTTTAGACAAGTTCTTAGAAGAAAATGAAGATCAAATTTCCTACTTTACAAGAATAGTAAACCTATCAGATTCTAATATAGGTGAAGAAGTAAACAAAGACCTATTAGAAGGCGACCTTGAAAGAGACTTCTTTGCTGAAGTAAACGCCCTAGGAGAATATAAGGAAAGTAGCGAAACAGACTATCTCAAAGAACTAGAAAACATCAAGATGACAAGTGAGGTAGGAAACAACTACCTTGACAATACAATGATCAATGTAGAAGATGAAGATCTCAAGGCAAACAGAATTGCCATGCTTAATATCCTTGCCAGGAGGATAAGAGAAATCTTTGATGTAAAAGAGCTTGCAAGGTAGAAATGAAAGAGCTTAAGATCGTAATTGTAAGCGACTCCACAGGAGAGACCGCCCAAAATTATATCAAATCTGTAACTAGCCAATTCCCAACCCTAAAGGCTAATATAGTCAGAAAACCTGGCATCACGACTACAGATGAGATAGATGATATACTAAAAGAAATAGACGAAAAAACAATCCTTGTCCAAACCATAGCCACCAAGAGCCTATCAGACTACTTGAGGGCAGAATCTAAGAAAAGAAACATCGAAGATATGGACATCCTAAACTATGGGATAAGAAAAGTAGAAGAGGCGACAGGGCTTGAGGCTATCAGAGAGGTTGGCCTAACTAGAACCCTATCCAAAGACTATTTCAATATGATAGAGGCCATAGAGTTTGCTATCCAATACGACGATGGCAAAGACCCTAGAGGCTTTCCTCTATCAGACATAGTCCTAGTTGGAGTATCAAGAACAAGCAAGACTCCGACAACCATGTATCTTGCAACCAAGAACCTAAAAGTATCAAACCTACCTTTGGTACCTGAAGTAAGGCTACCAAAAGAGATATTTGAAGTAGATCCAGAAAGGATCATAGGTCTTGTCATAGACCCTAACAAACTATCAACCATAAGAGAAATTAGGAGCAAATCTTTGGGAATCATGGGAGAGTCAATCTATTATGAAGATGCAAGAATCCAAAGAGAGCTTGACTATGCAAGAGAAGTGTTCAAGGATTTAGACTGTAAGGTAATTGATGTAACAGAAAACACCATCGAGCAAACCGCCACAGAAATAGTCCAATACTACTTTGAGAAATTCCCAGAAGAACGTGACAAGCATATCCAATAGGAAAAGCTAAGGAGGTAGAATGAAGAAAGATAAAATATTAGTATTAAACTTCGGTGGTCAATACGACCAACTCATCGTAAGAAGAGTTAGGGAAATGGGAGTTTATGCTGAATTATTCGATTGTGACACACCTGTAGATGACCTTCCCCTAGAAGGAGTAGCAGGCATAATCCTAACAGGTGGCCCACAATCAGTAAACGACAAGAATTCCCTAAAAGCTGACGATAAAATATTCGATCTAGGAATCCCAATCCTTGGAATCTGCTATGGTCTTCAATATATCAACCACTACTACGGTGGAGAAGTTGAAACACCAAGAAACGGCGAATATGGAAAAACACCACTATTTGTAGATCAAAACAGCGAGCTTTTCAAAAACGTACCTCAAGAATCTGTAATCTGGATGAACCACAGAGACAGAGTATCACAAATTGCCGAAGGCTTTAAGAAAATATCTTGGACCCTAAACGCACCAGTAGCAGGAATAGAAAGCAAAGAAAAGAAAATCTACGCAGTCCAATTTCACCCAGAAGTAGTTCACTCAGAATACGGCCGTGAAATGCTAGAAAACTTCGTAATAAACATTGCGAAAGCAGAAAAAACTTGGACTATGGAAGACTTCGCCAAAGAAAAAATAGCAGAAATCAAAGAAAAATATGAGGGTGAGAAGATGATCTGCGGTCTATCAGGTGGAGTAGACAGCTCTGTCGCAGCAACAATCGTATCCAAAGCCATAGGAGATAACCTTCAATGTATCTTCGTAGACCACGGACTCCTTCGTAAAGACGAAGCCAAATCCGTAATGGAAACCTACAAGGACCTTGGCCTAAACGTAAAGATGGTCGACAAATCTGAAGAATTCTTAGGTCTACTAAAAGGCGTAGACGATCCAGAAGAAAAAAGAAAAATCATAGGTAACCACTTCGTAGAAGTATTTGAAGAAGAAGCCAAGAAAATCGGTGGAGCCAAATACCTAGTCCAAGGAACAATCTACCCAGACGTCATAGAGAGTGGGAAAGATAAGGCAAGCGTCATAAAAAGCCACCACAACGTTGGAGGACTTCCAGAAGATATGGATTTTGTAGGACTCGTTGAACCACTAAGAGAACTCTTCAAAGACGAGGTAAGAGCAGTAGGTGAAGCAATTGGAGTCCCACACGATATGGTATGGAGACAACCATTCCCAGGACCAGGCCTTGCCATAAGAGTAATGGGAGAAATCACCAAAGACAAACTAGAAATAGTAAGAGAAACCGACGCTATTCTAAGAGAAGAAGTAGAAAACTTTGGACTAAAAGAAGACATCTGGCAATACTTCACAGTTTGGACCCCAATAAAAACTGTAGGAGTAAAAGGAGATGCGAGAAGCTACGATAATGTCATAGCAGTAAGAGCCGTAACCAGCACCGACGCCATGACAGTAGAAGCAGCCAACCTCCCATACGACCTAATGCAAACCCTCTCCAACAGAATGATAAACGAAGTAGCCGGAGTAGGAAGAATAGTGTATGATATAACATCAAAACCACCAGGAACAATTGAATGGGAATAATCGCAAAATTTTCTAAAATGGCTTGATTACAAGCTATATAGAGAATAAAAAATGGCTACTGGTACTCAAATGGTACTGGAAGCTAAAAAGAATAAACTAAATAATAGTTCCAAGTGGTTTACATTTGGACAAAAAATTAGATCATAACTTAAGTGTTATGGTCTTTTTTATTTGATAGGTTGTACAATTAAAAGCGACATCTAGTATAAAATAAATTTAAAAAATCAACTAAAAATATACTCAACATATGAAGAAAAAGAAATTTATATTATAGACCTAGAACAATTTAGAGATTTACAATGGTCACTTTTAAATGCAACAAATAATATAAACCAGACCGTAAAAGCAACTAATACAACGGGAGTCATTTATAAGAAAGATATAGATTATATGAGAGAAAAAATAGAGAAAATATCCAAGGAGTTGTGGGATGTGCATTCACTATTATTAAGGAGGGAATGAAAAAATGTAGAAATTATGATAATATTTAAACTTCTAGTTCAATAATTAAAGTTTTATAATACTACGATATGCTCTATTTCTATAGGAGTGTATAGATATTTAAAAGCAAAAAATGTATCAACCCTTACCCTTATGTCAGGATTTAGGTTGATACACAAAATTATTTACAGCCCCAGTTAAATATAGACAATCAAGATTAACTAGTAATTATCATTTAATCTTAAATTAGTGCGTTCGATTTTAAATTGTACAAATAAGTGTTGACAATCCAAGGTGTAAAAGTTCGAGGCAAGTTGACCCGATGTGTAGAGGGGCAATAAATTAAAACTTATTTATTATCAATCTCAAATTTTTTTTGTAGCATTTCCAGACTTTGATAAACGATTTTATATTGTTCATCTGTCCATTCTGATGTTAACTTCTGATTAAATTCTTTTAATGCTCTACTTAAAGGTTCATATTTTAATCGTCCCCTTTCTGTAAGATATATTTTTTTGTTTCTTTTATCTTTAGGGTCTGTTTCTCGTGTGATATATCCTTTTTGCTCTAATGATTTAACCATTCGAGCCGTACCAGCCTTATCTACTTTCACAAGCTTTGTTAATTCATCCTGAGTCAATCCATCCTGTTTTGTAAGTGCCATGTAATAAGGCTCTTCTCCGACACTAATGTCAAATGGAACAACTACATTTTTTAATTCTTGCTGAATACATCTCGATAAATAAGTTATAAGTTTTCCGATACTTTTCTCCACTTTATGCCTCTTTTCTTCTTAAAACTTTGTCCAATATCACATTCCAAAAAATACTCGAAAAATATCCTAATACAACATTAATAGGAAATGAGGAAAAATATATTTTCCAGAAATTCTCATCATATCCCTTCATTCTTAACAATCCGCTTACAGACATAATTGTAGTAAAATATATCGCTGGAATTATTGATGAAAGAACTAAAAAAACAATATATGATTTTCCAGTATATAGTTTCTCTGTTACTTTTGCACCTATAAGTCCAGCCGGAAAAATCAAAGATGCTATACTTGCAACTATAGATTGCAATAACATCATTAAAAGTATAGACGGAAAAACAATTTTTCCAGTATTCATCTGAGACATAATGCAACTCATTGTACTCCCCATCAATATAGGGAAAATATAACGTTTATATTTCATTACTCTTACATCACTTTTCATAATAAGTGAAGTATACCACAAATTAGTTGATGCGTCAACTAATTTGTTTTTAAGTTTATATCTCTTAAAATAATATTTTAGTGGTGAATTTCGTAGTAAATACTGTTTCTATAAATTTTTCCTTTCAAAGGGTAGCTGGCGGCAGCCAGTGCAGGGGAAGCGTAGTGTCCTCTTTTTGATTTGGAACAGACCATGACTGCGGAAAATCACAGCCCTCTGGCGAGGAGCCTTCGGAGAACACAATGCACCAACCTCTGGGTGGTGTATAATTACGCCCTTAGTAAACTAAGGGATTTCAGGCTTCTCCCGTTACAGCTGTTTTTTCAATAGTTCCTGCGTGTCCTGCCTGTGAAAAATGAGTTTCAACAACAGCATGACATCATCATCATCATCTGTCAGGCGATCTGGTATGGATACAATAAATTGTGCTATTTATTGTATCCATACCAATTAAGCGAGAAAACCAGAATGGTTTTCGAGAGGAAAGTTGTAAAAAATGGCTACTGGTACTCAAATGGTACTGGGAGTAAAAAAAATAATTAAAATAATAGTTCCAAGTGGTTTACATTTGGACAAAAATTAGACCGTAGTTTCAAGCTACGGTCTTTTGAGTACATATTTTTATTTTAAAAATCTTGATTTTTTAGGATAAGATAACTTCCAATCTTCAAATTCCTCGTCTGTTATCTCATCGTTGTAATGCTTTTTTCTAATCTCATTCCATTCTATAAGAAAATTATTGAAGTCTACATCATTTGATAAAAGTCCATTAATTTCTCCATCACCTGCTAAAGGTCTAAACTTCATGTCTTTTTCATAATCAAATATTATATGCATTATTTCAAAAATAGAATTAGGTTCATGATTAATTAATGCTGATATATCACAATCAAGTGCTTCAGATATTTTTTGTAATTGTTCTTTACTTGGAGATCTATTTCCAAGTTCATAATTTCTTATGGCAGCATCTGTCAAACCAGACTTAATAGCGAGTTCTTTTTGAGTTAAGTTTCGCATAAGTCTTAACTTTTTTAATTTTTCTCCAGAAATCAAACTAACTCCTCCTTATTTCACAATAACTATAAATATTTTATCACAAAATGAACAAAAGCTCAACAAAACTGTTCTGTTGTAAATATTTGCAAGTATCTGAATATTTTAGAAAAAAATAAATAGAAAAAACTTGACAGAACAAATGTGAACTGTTATTATATATACATACCGTTCGATATTGAACGGAAATTGTAAGATATATAAATTAATGCTCGCCCTTTTGAGGATGTAGAACCTTACAAACTATAAAAGGAGGACATTATGAAAGGTATTTTTATGAATGCAAAAGATGTACAAGAATTTCTTGATGTAAGTAGGACAACAGCATATCAGATTATAAACGATATGAATCAAGACCTACTTAAATTAGGTTATCGTGTGCAAAGAGGAAAGGTAAATAGAGAATACTTTATGGAAAAGTATTGCTATAAACCAACAAATGCAAAGGAGGTTTAAAGTGCCAGCATTTAGAGATGAAAGCGGGAACAAGACTTGGTTTTGTAAATTTAATTATACCAACTGGAAAGGAGAAAAATTAACTAAGAAAAAACGCGGATTTTTAACAAAAAAAGAAGCATTAAAATGGGAACAAGAATTTTTAAATCAACATTCTGAATCAATTGAGATGAGCTTTAGGGAGTTTTTTGAACTTTACAAGAGGGATAGAAAACCAAGAATAAGAGAAAATACTTGGAGGACAAAAGAAGCAATTGTAAATCAAAAAATACTTCCTTATATTGGTGATTTAATGCTTAATGAGATTAATAATGTAACCATCATTCAATGGCAAAATGAGCTTATGAAGATTAAGGATAAGAATGGGAAGAACTACTCTCCTACTTATTTGAGAACTATTCATGCCCAGTTATCTAGTATATTAAATCATGCTTGTAGGTATTACAATTTAAAAACTAATGTTGCTCGTGATGTTGGTTCTATGGGAGAAAAAGAAGCTGATGAAATGCTCTTTTGGACTCAAGATGAATATGAAAGATTTATAGAAGCTATTAAAGATAAACCTGAGTCATTCTATGCTTTTGAACTTTTGTATTGGTGTGGTCTTAGAATGGGAGAATTATTAGCCTTAACAAAAGAGAAATTTGATTTTGAAAGGCATACATTAAAAATTGATGAATCTTTACAAAGGATTGATGAGAAAAATGTAATAACTGCTCCTAAGACTAAAAAAAGTATCAGGACAATAGTTATGCCTGAATTTCTAACTGAAGAGTTTAAAGAGTATATAGACAGTTTTTATAAGTTAAAACCAAAAGACTTAATATTTAATTTCTCTAAGAGCCACCTCCACCATGAAATGGATAGGGGATCTAAGAAATCTCAAGTAAAGAGAATTAGAATACATGATTTAAGACATTCTCATGTTTCGCTCTTAATTGAACTAGGATTTTCTGCAACGGCAATAGCTGATAGGGTTGGACATGAATCGATTGACATCACCTATAGGTATGCTCATCTTTTCCCTAGTAAGCAAAAAGAAATGGCTCTGTCTTTAACACAAGTAAGAAATAACAAGGCAAATGATTGGAAAGATTTATTAGAAGAGGACGATCAAGATGTTTAGAAGATATTCATTAGATGACATTTCACAAAAAACTAGAAATAAAGAGAAAAATAGAAAAAGAAATCGCATTTTAAATTTCAGAGTATCTGAAGAAGAATATGATTTAATAAACAAAAAGATTGAAATAAGCGGACTTAAAAAACAAGATTATTTTCTACAAATGTTATTAAATCACGAAGTTAAGTTAGTAAGTGATTACAGACTTTCTGATAATATAGCCAAGGAAATATTTCAACTAGCAAAAATTATTAAGAAGTTTGGTAAACTCAATGACGATGAAGCTGATATTTTAATCTATATTTTAGAAATATATGAAGAAATCAAAAAAGAAAAAAGCCCTTACTACAAAGAGTAAAGGCATACACTCCTGTGAGAAGTGTTCTATAGACAAGTTCATTTTACCACAGGAGTCTTATTTATACCAGACAGGAGGATAAAATGGAAAACACATATAAAACAATAAAGAAATTAGATGATTGTAAAAGGAGTGAGCATTATGACAGATTTTAAATTAAAATTCCCAGAAATAGATCAGACTTACGCCTTTTTAGACTTACAAACTACAGATAAGGGGACGGTTAGACAAATTACTGGGAATATTGTAACAGCTATTTTAAATCCCAAATATTGCCAAAATCAAAAAATCATTGATGGGCAAATATTCTTTGATAAATTTACCAATGAAATAAAATTCCAGGGGAAAATTATTGGAGAAAGAAATATAAAGGAAAATCAAATACGACTTTGGGATGATTCTTTAAATAATAGACTAGGCTTAGAGATAGAAAAACATTTTGGAATTAATTATAACGCCAATAAAATGTGGGAGGCTATTCGTTTTGTAGCTCATCAATATGAAGTGAGTCCACCAAAGCAATATCTTAAAATTTAAAATGGAATGGAGATAAAAATGCCATTAGAAAACTTTTACCAAGGTATTTGGGAGCAGATGATACAGAGCTAAATAATTGGATAATGGAACATATGATATTGGGTATGATAAGAAGAATTTTTAATCCAGGTTCTAAGTTTGATGAGATGATTGTTTTAGTTGGGGGACAAGGTATAGGCAAATCGACTTTTGCAAGATACTTGTCCATAACAGATGATTGGTTTTGCACAATAGAAAACATTCAAGGTAAGGATGCTATTATGAATCTTATGGGTAAAACTGTCGTTGAAATTGAAGAATTTGTTGCCTTAAGAAACGCAAAATCGGCTAATGAAGCTAAATCTTTTTTATCAAAATTAAGTGATAGGATAAGAATACCCTACGAAAAATATGCAACAGATGTGCCTAGAACTTGTATCTTCATAGGGACATTAAATGAAAGAACTTTTCTTAATGACCATACTGGAGAAAGAAGATATTTACCTGTTGAATGTAACTCAAATAAAAGAGAAAGGACTATATATCCGGATAAAAATAACAAGGAAAAACTTTCGGATAAAGAATATATGTCACGTATAAGAGAAGATTTTAATCAGGCTCTAGCCTTGGGATATGAGATCTTTAAAAACAAGACTCACGCATGGACTATACCAAAAAATCTCTTAAAAGACTTGTATAAGGAACAAGAAAAATTCAAATATCTAAACCCAGATGTGGAAGACATTAGATATTTCTTAGAAGAATATAAGCCGAAAAGTGCAGATCCAAATATAACTTGTTTCAAAGAACTAACCATGCAAGGCTACCAAATAAAATCAAAGTCTTTCTCAGAGATTATGGATAATTATTTCCAAGAATGGATTCCAGTTAGGTCATCAAAGACCAAGAGAATATCACCAAGTGGAGTCTCAATTCCAGTAAAACTATACTATGAAAAGAAAAAAGAAAATGAAACTGACTTTATAGAAGTTGACAAGAATTTATTGCCAGAAGAATGGAAAAAAGAAAATCAATTAGAAATAGATACAGCAAATCAAGTAAAGATGCAAATGTAACTTTGTAACCTGTAACCTACCGTTATAAATCTTCTTAAATTAGTATTACATAAATTAATGGCTTGATAATAGAGGGTTGACACAGACTCTTAAAACAAGCTCGCCTAATTTTGGAAGTTTATATTTTATAAGTTACAGTTACACTTATTAATTTCTATTTGAAAAATTATTAGAAAATAAATTAAAGACTTGTTATTAATAGCAAGCACAGTAAGTGAGTACCCACTTACGAAAAAATCAAAAAATCAATAGCTTATAAGGCTATCTAATTTTATGATTTTTACCTTGTTAGGGAGAACCCTAAGACCCCAAAAAACAAATATAAAGGAGAAATGTATGGATAATAGAACAAGAAAAAATCAACTGAAAATATATTTAACAGATGAAGAAAAAGAAATTTTTGAAAAGAAAATGAAACTTGCAAATTGCAAAACCATGTCCCATTTTCTTAGGAAATGCGTATTAGAAAAAGAAATTTATATTGTAGATCTAGAACCATTTAGAGATCTTCAATGGCTACTTTCAAATGCAACAAATAACATAAACCAGATTGCAAAAGCTACTAATATGACTGGTGTTATTTACAAAAATGACATACAGGCTATCAGGCAAGACGTAGACAAGTTATCCAAAGAAATCTGGGATATTCACAGCTTATTATTAAAAAGAATTCAAAAAATACAAGAATATCAGGAGTAAGAAAGAATGAAAATTTATATGAATGAACAAGGATTATTGGAAAAAGAAAGAGAATTATGTTTAGGTTTAGGAGGCATTGAGGATTTTATTAAGGAACTAGACGCCATGAGAGATACCTTCCAGGAAGTACAAGATCGTTACGAGAATTTTGAGAAAGTTTATCACTCAGATATGAAAAATATGTTAGAGGGACTATTCAAGTTTAATCAAAGTTTTGTTAGAAATAATGAAACTTTGATTGATAAAATCGAATAAATAAACCGAGGTGTCGTAGAAATACGGCACCTTTTTAAATGAGAAATTTGATTTTATCTGGTATAATAATCTTTAGTAAGTTGAAGATGAAAACGCTACGGAGTATCTCTATGAATTTTGAGAAAGAATGGATAAAACATTTTACAAAAGATGTCTCTAAAAAAGATTTAGATTTTAGAGTTAGAGATTCAGGTAATTTTATATGGCATGCTTTTTTGGATTTAATTGATAAGGGAAGTTACTTGGTCGGAAATGAAGCGAGAAAAACTTTTGACAAGGTAAATAAAGTAGGTACAATTTATTTTTTCCCTTGGGATGAAAATAAAGTTTTTGAAAATAACATTGAAGAAATTACTGCAGACATGCTCGATAGATATAACGAGGTATATCTTGTCGCTTCCGATTGGTCATGGACAAATATAAAAACGCATGAAGAAGAATTAGGACCTTATTTTTGCTCTAATACAGAGAATCATATTTAGGAGGCTTAGATGAGAAATATACAAAAATATGGCGGAACATGGAAATTTTTTGATAGTGAGAAAACTTTTCAAGGAGAACTGCATATTGATTCGGATAAAAATTTTATTGTTCTTGAATTAATTATTCCAGCCAGTGATAGTAATCCAATGCCTAGACCACCTTATAAAGGAAAGATTCCATATATATGTGGCACTTTATTTTCTGGAGCAAAAGTTTTGTTATATAAATGTGAAACGGGTAAAGAGCACACATATCTATTATCATATACACAACAAATTATTTACTCTGATTTTGCTTTCTGGGGGCTAGAAATAAAGTCTGAAGATGAGGTAATGTTTTCAAATGTTACCGTTGACTTTGGGGAGATAATAAATTGGTCTAGATTGTGCAAATATAACTGGGACTATTCCTCAAATTATGGTGTGAATTTGATTTGGGAACATGAAGATCCTGTTAATTTTAAATTTGGAGATGGTTTACTTATAAAATTTTATCCTGTACAGGGAAGTATGGAAAGCAATTCATATAGTAAGGAGATTATTGCACGTCAAAGTGTTCTTGTAGACTTTGTTTATAATCAACCTAAAGAGATTGATGAAATACTAGATGATATTTTATCTATTCAGTATCTTATAGGCCTTGGTATTGATAATGAGGTAGTTATTGAGAATATTAAATATCAACACCCAACAATATATTCAGAATTTGAAAACAAAGATGGATCTGTTACTAAACATTTTTTAAAAGCTGATTTGTTGTTTGGAAAGGGGGAGAAAAAATCTACTGCAAGTATTAGACCGTTCAAATTTATCTTTACTTTAAGAGATATAAATGATCAAAATATTTTTTTAAATTGGAATAATAGATATTCTAAACTTAAACCAGTCTTGGATCTTTACTTTACTGTTTTTTCTAATAAAATTACAGCACCAGAAGTCTTGTTTTTAAACTTGGTTCAAGCTTTAGAGACTTTTCATGCAAGATTTATCACTGATGATGTAAAAGATTACATTACTAGAGTTGAAAAAATTACTTATAATTTTTGTAGGGGTAATGAGAATCAGAATCAATGGCACGATTTTTTACTTGATGAGCATCAGCAAAATAGTAAAAAGATACATCTAAGAAGTCGCTTGGCTGATTTAATTTTTGCTGAAGGAATATTACCCTTCTGGCCTAGTTCTTACAATAAAGTAGAATATATCAGTAAGGTAGTAGATACGAGAAATTACTATACTCATTATAATATCGAAAAAGAAGAGAAGGCACTTTCAAGAGAAGAATTGCCTTTAGTAAATGCTGAACTAAGGATATTACTACAGTTCCATATTCTAAAGATTCTAGGTTTTTCTACTGACGAATTAAGGAAGAAAACAGTAGAAGAGATGAACAGGCTTAATGATATTAAATTTTTACAAGAAGGAACTCATGAGATAAAAGAGAGACTGTGAGTTAAAAAGCGTGAATAATAATATAGCAATGAAAGAGAAAAATACGGCATTTTATTACAGCAAACTTTGAAAGTTGCTTGACGAGAAGAAAATGTATAAAGAAGACTTAAGACTAGATACAGGGATGTCCTCAGCAACTCTTCATAAGTTAGGTAAGAATGAGATTGTTAGCATGGATGTTTTAGCAAGAATTTGTGAAAGTCTTAAATGTGATGAGGGAGATATTGTTAGCTATATAAATGAAGAGGGTGTGTCAGAATGACTAAATTCTGATACACTCTCTTTTTTATTTGATAGGTTGTACACTTAAAAGCGATATATAGTATAAAATAAATTTAAAAATCAACTAAAAATATATTTAACAGATGAAGAAAAAGAAATTTTTGAAAAGAAAATGAAACTTGCAAACTGTAAAACCATGTCCCACTTTCTTAGAAAATGTGTATTAGAAAAAGAAATTTATATTGTAGACCTAGAACCATTTAGAGATCTCCAATGGCTACTTTCAAATGTAACAAATAATATAAATCAGATTGCAAAAGCAACTAATACAACTGGTGTTATTTACAAGAAAGATATAGATTATATGAGACAAAAAATAGAAAAATTGGCAAAAGAGATATGGGATATACATTCCCTACTTCTTAATAAATCAAAAGAAAGTTATGGTATTTAGTATGGCAATTACAAAAATACATCCTATAAAATCAACTCTAAATTTGTCAATGGATTACATTGCTAAGATTGAAAGAATCTTAGTATATTCATTCAAATGTAATCCATCTATTGACCATATTCAGTTTATGAAAACACGAGAAGATAATGATATTAATGGTTCAGTTATGTCTGGAATTCTAATACAATCTTTTATTTTAGGGTAGTTTTGTGCTATAAAAAGGCTGTGAGTTTAATGCTCACAGCCTTTTTCTTATATACTCTTGAAAGTATTATCTGAGTTTTCATTTATTGTTTTAAGACCACTTTTTATTGCAAGTAAGACACCTGCAATTATAAAGACAAATACTATTAATATAGGAGTATAATTCATATTTATTAGCAGTTCTTTTATTCCAAAGCCTAATTCATAGTTACTCCTATAGGCTCTTAACACAATACCTATAGCAAACATGAAGATATATGCTAAGAAAATATTTTTAAATAATATTTTTACTTCAGCAAATACCATCTTTTCAACTTGTTTTTCTGTCATACCAGTAGTTGATAGAAGTTTAAAGTCATTGGATCTCGCTCGTAGATTTCCCTTAAAGCTATTATAAGCATTGGACAGAGCGATGGTTATAAGAATGATTTGTATAGCTAGGTTTAAAAGTCTTTCATTCCTTGTTTGCTCTTTGCTTGCTGCTTCTCTTAAAATTTCTGTAGCTGTTCCATGGTCAGACTTTGGTACATAATTTGAAATTACTTTTTCGGCATCTTCAAATACTTTTTCCTTGTTTTTTTCAGCCTTTATTTTTACAAAATAATAATAAACAGGATCTGATTTATCTATTCCATACTCATCAATAAATTTCTTCATATTACTTGTGCTTGTGTAGATGGGTATTTCATTATTATTATAAGCTTCTAAGTCATAAGGCATTTCATCAATACTTGCATCAATCTTTATATTCATTGATTTCCCCTGTGCATTATATTTTAAAGAAATATCTCCAGATTCCTTATCAGAAATTTTTATATACTCGCTAAAAGCATAAGGCGTTCTACTGTCTTTTCTTATCTTATTAAGCAGTAAGTAAGATGCATTAGAGATGTTATTTTCTTTTAAAATTTTTTCAAAATCTTCATCTTTTAAAGCATATAAACTTGCATATAGTCTATCTTTTGCTATTTTTCCACTATCAATAGAATTTTTTAAGTCTTTAGAAATAAAGTCTTTATTCTCGTCAAGGTAAAACTTAGTGTCATTTCTTTGATATAGGTGAAGCTCTTTTATTCCGTCAACTTTTTCTAAATCAGCTAATAAGTTTTCATCTAAATTCTTATCAGTGTAAATACTTGAATTAAAATTGTAAGGACTCTTATAAGAATTATATTTTTCATTCAAAGCTCTATAGGACTGACTAACTAAGACTGTGGTCAGTACAAAGGCAGACAGAGCCATTGAAATTACAATAATTCGATAGGTTGAACGATAGGATCTGTAATAATCTTTTGCTAAAGTTTTTTCTATAGCTCCATTTATTTTTGATTTTCCTAATTTAATATTTTTTTCTGTAATACCATTTAATCCCTCGATAACCTTTATCTTTGAGCTTTTCTTTGCAGGAATCAATGCTGAAAAATAAACCATTAACAAGGATAACAAAATAATTATTAAAATAGACCCAATACTTGGTATTACTAATTTAAAGCCTGGAGATTTTAAACTTTCTCCTAAAATATTTGATATTTTTTTATAAGAGATAGCATTGTTAAACCACAACAAATATAAGAGCAGATTTGCAAAAGCCCAAGATAAGACTGTCCCTAAAGCTATTGGCAAGATTGAAAGTTTAATTGCCTTCTTACGAATCATTTGCCTGACTTGCTTTTTAGTCATTCCAGTACTTTTTAAAAGAGCAATTTCCTTTAAATCTCTATTATTCCATACATTAAAAGCACCATAAATTATAAAGGCAAAAAGTACACAGAGAAAGAAAGCCATCCCATATTTTTCTATAGCTAAATTGATTACGCTTTTAGGTGGAATAATTCCTTTGGGATAAACCATACTATGCTCTAAAATATCTTTGTTGTAAAACACTCTTCCAGTATCCAATGCTTGTTTCTCATCAATATTCATTTCAGACAAAATTTTTCGAGTCTTTGTATAGGTATCCCTTATGCTTTTATACCAAATCCATGCTTCTATTCCATCATTGTTTTCAAATAGATAATCCTTTTTATTGCTATCTGCTAAACCTATAAGCATAGTATCTTCAAAAGAATATCCATAATCATCGTAAACACCAACTATGGTATATGTCTTTTTATTTTCAATAATCTCAGAACCTAAATCATACTCCTTATTTTTTAATAAAAATCTCTCTGGTACTAAAAGTTCATTTGAATTTTCTGGTTTTCTACCATTTTTGATTTCATAGCCGAGAAGACTTTCAGAATCTCCATTTTCATATATAACCGCATTTAAGTCTGTATTAATGATTTTATTAAAAGAAACTTTTTCTATGTCTGTATCGTTTTTTAATTTATCATAAAAACTTTCGTCAATTTCAGCTATATCTACATGATAATCTCCAATAGTTTTCTTTACATATTCATACTGTTCAGTGTTCATTGAGTCGAAAATAAAAATAACAGTTCCTAGTAAAATTACTGCCAAAAGTATGGAGATTTTAATGGCTAGAGTGTCTTTTTTATTATTTTTAACAGCTCCACTGGCAAGATCATTAATAATTGTCATAAGACTCATCTCCCAAGAAACTTAACCTACCATCAATCATCTTATAAACTTTATCACATGCATTTGCCACCTTTTCATCGTGGGTGATAATCATAATAGTAGAGTTCAATCTCTTATTTACTAGTCTAAAAAGTCCTGTGATTTCTTCAGAATTTTTTCTATCGAGATTTCCTGTGGGCTCATCCGCTAAGATTATTGCAGGTCTTGTAATCAAACTTCTGGCAATGGCAACTCTTTGTTGCTCGCCACCTGATAATTGTTTTGGATACCTATCAAGCTTTCCTTCTATTCCTAGTATCGATAAAATTTCCTTTAAATATTCTTCATCTGCCTTTTTATTGTCCAATAAAAGAGGAAGTAGGATATTTTTTCTCACATTAATATTTGGAATTAGGTTAAAAAATTGGTAGACAACGCCAATATTTCTTCTGCGAAATACTGTCATTTCGTCTTTGTTAAACTTAGTAATATTTTTATCTTGAATAAATATATCACCACTTGTTGGTGTATCTACTCCTGCAAGTAAATGAAGTAAAGTAGATTTGCCAGAGCCACTGTCTCCAATAATGGCAACAAGGTCTCCTTTTTCTAGTTCAAAGTTTACATTTGAAAGGGCATTTACTTCTACTCCGCCCTTATATGTTTTTGTTAAATCAACTGTTTTTACTATATTCATATTGTATCCTCCTTAACTTGTCTATATAATATTAGGCTTAAGTGACTGGAAAGTGACTAGAAAAAAACTGTGTCTTATTTTAGACACAGTCTTAAAATTTAATTATAAAATCTTAGTTCAAAGGCATTTGATTTCTTCCCCTTATGATATAAAAGCTCTCCATTTTGTCTTTCCATAACAGATTTTGCCATAGGAAGTCCAATACCATAGCCTTTTGAATTTGGATTCGCTTTATAAAAACGCCTAAAAACTTTTTCTAACATTTGTCGATCTAAGCCATCTGAGAAATCTTCTACTAATATGCTCTTATATAAGTTCGTTTCTTTTAAGTGAATTTCTATATGCCTATATTCTGTTGCTTCTAGACCATTTTTCATAACATTAAATGCTGCTTCATAGGTCCATTTCTTATCACATATAAGATTAAAATCATCTCCATCAAGGATAATTTCAACATTATCATTAATAAAATAATCTTTTAGCTTTTGTATGATATCTTCAATTAATTCTCGAGCAGATATCCTGTCTTTTGTCATTTCTATTGTGCCAGAATCAAGGGCGGCAAGTTTTAATAAAATATCAGATAAGTTGTGTAGTCTAATCAAATTATCTCTAAGTCTTTCTATATATTCTTCGGAAAAGTTGTCATCTTCGTCCTCTAATAAGTCTAACAATAATAGTGATCCAGTCAACGGAGTTTTTATTTGATGGGCAATGTCTTCAGTATATTTTTTTAAAGTTTCCTTATTTTTCTCTGCATTTTCAGCTATTTTCTTGTTTTCTATAATAATTTTAATAATCTCATCTCTGAGTTTGCCAAATTCATCGTCTATAATTTCGTAATTATCAGAGTTTATATCAAGTGAATGGAGGAGGCTAAATATATTATTAATCTTATCCTCTAGATCTATTTCTTTTTTCTTTTCAAATTTTCTAATAATTAGAAACAGAATTATATTTATAAGTAAAAAACCTATAAGTGTTAGAATATCAAATCTTGGATTGAGATAAACTACAAACAAAGACATTAATATATTTAAAATTAAGGCAAGTAAAATATTTTTGCTTTTATTCATTGTCCCACCTATATCCTATCCCTCTAAGAGTTTTTATATGACTGCCATAATCTCCAAGTTTAGATCTGAGTCTTTTTATGGTGACAGTTAGGGTATTGTCATTTACTTCATAAAAATCATAACCCCAAACATAATCTAAAATTCGCTCTCTTAGTAGATTTATATTTTGGTTTTCTAAAAGCATTTCCAATATAGCAAACTCTTTTAAGCTAAGGTCTAAATCTTTTCCATCTATCGAAGCTTGTTTTGAAATGAGATCTAAAGATAAATTTTTAAAAGTCAGCTCATTCACTTTTTTAATTTTTCTACTAAAAACATTGTCTATTCTCGCCTTTAGAATAGGAAGAGAAAAAGGTTTTGTAATATAATCATCTGCTCCTTGGGAAAGACCTTTTATTACATACTCATCTTCGTCTTTTACGGTGAGCATTATTACAGGAAGGTCAGAAAATTCCCTCAGCCACTTTAAAAAATTAAAGCCTGATCCATCTGGAAGATTGGCATCAAGTAGAATTAAATCAAAATCATTAAAATTAAGATTTTCTGTCTGAGAAAGATTGTTATAAATAATTGTTTCAATATTATGTTTGTTTAGGTAAGTTTTAACAGCAAAAGCAATTGTGCTGTCATCTTCAATCATTAGTATTTTCAATTCTATACTCCAATATATCCGATATATCACATTTAAAATACCTACAAATTCTACCCAGTATTTCCATACTAACATTTTCATCTCTTCCCATTTTAGCTATGGTATGAGGAGTTGTATTTATGGCTTTTTGTAAGTCTAATTTATTCATCTTTTCATCTATTAATTTTTTCCATAATTTATCATAGGAAAATCCCATAACTCACCTCAAATTAATCTTCTACTTTGTGCAGTATTTCTATAATATTATACCATGTTTATAAGTGATTTAATCTAAACACACTAAAATAGTCGACTTATATAATACATTATAATATCCGGTACTGGGACTGGGACGGGACTAAAAATCTGAAAACGTCCTATAACTAGTTGGATTTAGTGATACTCTAAAAAATAGAATGCAGTATTTTGAATGGTTTGTGATATATCGTACGTTTGGAAAAGAAGAATGGGAATAAAATAGCTTGGAAAGCTATTTTATGTCAGGATCCCATTGTTGAAACTTTAGTTTCAAGAATGAAAGGTCTGCCCTTCTGCAGGGAATAAAAGCCAACGCGACAAATAGGAGCGTTGGCTTTTCTGATTCGCTAATGGGATTGAAAATTACTTAGTAATTTTCAAGAATGATAGTGACCTGCTCAAAGGGAGAGAATGAAAAATGGCTACTGGTACTCAAATGGTACTGGAAGTAAAAAAGAATAAATTGAATAATAGTTCCAAGTACTTTACATTTGGACAAAAAATTAGACCGTAGTCTTTTAGGCTGCGGTCTTTTTGCTTACATATTTTTATTTTAAAAATCTTGATTTTATATAATTATGTAGGTTATTATAAATTAGATTATTAATTAAGGTGAATAAAATATTGGAAATATAAAGACCATGACAGAATATTTGATAGAACATTTAGATTATATAGCAAACAAGTGAATTATACGACAATAAAATGTCGGTTTGAGTGTCGGTTTGAATAAGATTTATCAAAAAGAAAATAAGCATTTTGCAAAAATGATAAGGCACTGTTTTAGTTTATAGATAAGTGGGAATTTTATATAGTGTATGGGCTTGACCTGTCCGTTGGGGACCGTGTTATCCTTTAATCATTGGAGGTAGATAACAATGTTAAGAAGTGAAATTCAAAAAGAAACTGGTCTAACTAGGAAGACAATAGAGTATTATGAGGATAAAGGACTTATCCATCCTAAGAAATCTGAGAATGGTTATAGAGACTATAGTACCAAGGATTTAGAAACTCTGAAAAAGATATCTATATTTAGAAAATTGGGAATGAGCATCTCAGATATTTATCAGTGTATATCATCAGGTGGTGATACCCTGTCTTCTGTTTTAAGGAAAAAACAACATCAATTGGACCTTGATGAAAAAAGGAAGGAAATACTAGAAATGATTGTTAAAGGTGAAAGCAGTGGACTAATCAATGAGAAAGTTTCAATACTTGAGGTGGAAGAAACTATATATGAAAACTAGAAATTGCTTTTCCAGGATATTTTGGACAAATGTTATTTGCTGCCTATCAACCATTTTTGAACGAACCATTAGAAAATGACGGTAAGGATTCCTTTTACAAATATATAGCTTATCTTGATAGGCTTCCTTCGTTTGAATTAACTGAAGAAGAGATAAAATACATTGAGAAGATGAGCTCACCCTTTGATATGAAAACTTTAAAGGATATAAATCAGGCAAAACTCGATGCTATAGAGAGTCCTGAAAATTGGATGAAAGATAATGAAGATGCAATTTCTTCATATGAAAGCTATAAAAATAGTGAAGAGTATCAAAATAGCATGATGAAACAGATCTAGGAAAAGCTTAAAAACTTTCTAAGTAAAATTATTATAGTGTTTTGTCCGGTACTGGGACTGGGACGGGACTAAAAATCTTAATATTACGGGGTGATTTTCAAGGATTCCAAAGTCCAACTAAAACGAAGTGCATATGAGTCCGAAAACTAAGGTAAGTAACTGATAGTTTCTGAGATTATATAGCAAGAGATCTTGTAAAGATTATAATCATGTAAACTAGGACGATTAGCAGACTAGCTATAAAGCTAAGTCTGGTTTTTTATCTTATTATTTTGTATTTCTTATTGTTTTTTAAATTTTTTTGATATATATTGAAACGAATAGGAGGCGGGAATGAAAGATTTTTGGGCATATGATAAAGATGATATTTTAAAAGAGTTAAATATAAGTGAAGCTGGATTATCAAGCAAAGAAGTTTGTGATAGGATTGAAAATTATGGTAAAAACGTTTTTGCGTAAAAGAAATCTAGCTCTAATTTTATGATTTTTTTATCGCAATTTAAAAGTCCAATAACTATGATCCTTATATTTGCGGAAGTTCTATCTATATTTTTGAAGGATTATTCTGATGGTGTTATCATTTTGATTATAATTTTTATTTCTTCATTTTTAAGCTATCTTCATGAAAGTAAGGCAAAGGATGCTGTAAAAAAGCTCCTTTCATCAGTAAGTGTAACATCTGCTGCTTTAAGAGATGGCTCTTTCAAAGAATTGGATAATGCAAATTTGACCATTGGTGATATCATTAGCGTAAAAACAGGCGACATGATACCTGCTGATTGTTTGCTTCTTGAAGGTAATTCACTTACGAACGATGAGTCAAGCCTAACGGGCGAGACCTTACCTGTTGAAAAGCTAGTTGGGAAAGTTCCTGCCGAGACTTCTCTTTCTGAAAGGAAAAATTGCCTTTGGATGGGAACCCATATTATTAGCGAATCAGGAAGGGCTATTGTTGTTAATTTAGCGAAGGATTCTGAGTTTGGCAAAATCACTTCATCTCTTAGCCAAAAGGATGCTGATACAGATTTTGAAAAAGTCATTAAGAATTTTGGAAACTTAATTTTACGTGTTATAACTATTTTAATCGGTTTAATATTTATTTTTAATATTATTTTAAATAAATCTTTCTTAGACTCATTTATGTTTGCCTTGGCTTTATCTGTTGGCTTAACCCCACAGATGTTGCCTGCTATAATAAGTGTGAATTTGTCACAAGGGGCTAATAGAATGTCTGAAGAAGGGGTAATTGTAAAAAAATTAAATGCTATAGAAAATTTCGGCTCCATGACGATTATGTATTCTGATAAAACTGGAACGATAACAAAAGGAAAGGTCAAGCTAGATAAGGCATTAGATTTTAATGGAGAAGAATCTGATTCTTTAGAAAAATTTGCGGCTATTAATTCATATTTTCAAGAAGGCTATAAAAATCCAATTGATGAAGAGATTTTAAGTTCAAATAAGGTCGATTTTTCATCTTATAAAAAGCTTTTTGAAATTCCCTACTCCTTTGAAAATAAACTTTTAAGTATAATAGTAAAGGCAGGATCTGATTTTTCAAATAAAAATTTGATGGTAACAAAAGGGGCCTTCGAAAACATTGTAGAAATAAGTAATTCTTATCAAAAATCCGATGGCTATATTGGAAACATTAATGAAATTAAAAGTCATATATTTGATTTATTTGATGAGTTTTCAAGCAAGGGCTACAGAGTCTTGGGCCTTTCTTATATAGAATTAAGTGATGATTGTAACTTCCAAAAACAAAAGGCGGAAGGCATGATTTTTAAGGGATTCTTGCTATTTATCGATCCATTAAAAGAAGATATAAAAGATGTAATTGAGCAAATGAATACCCTAGGGGTATCTTTAAAAATGATAACGGGGGACAATAAAGAAATTGCCAAAAATATTGGAGTACAAATTGGCCTTAATCCAGACAAAATTCTCCTTGGCGAAGATTTAAGCTCATATTCTATAAGTCAACTAAAAAAAAGTTCTAGACATTGATATTTTTGCTGAAATAAGTCCAAATCAAAAGGGAAAAATAATCAGAGCCTACGAAGAAGCAGGCGAGATAGTGGGCTATATGGGTGATGGTATAAATGATGCACCAGCCATTAAACAAGCTGATGTTGGAATATCAGTCGACACAACGGCTGATACGGCGAAAGATGCAGCATCCATTGTTCTTTTGTAAAATAGTTTAGAAGTTCTATTATCTGGAATAAAAGAAGGCAGAAGGACCTTTATTAACACTTTGAAATATATATTCGTTGCAACGAGTGCCAACTTTGGAAATATGTTTTCAATGGCTGGGGCAAGTCTATTCCTAAAATTTTTGCCACTTTTGCAAAAACAAATTCTACTAACAAATTTATTTACAGACTTTCCATCCTTGCAAATTGCATCAGACTCAGTAGACGATGATTGGTTAAAAAGTCCTGTAAAATGGGATATGAAATTCATCAAAAAATTTATGATTGTATTTGGAATAACATCTTCCCTTTTTGACTATCTAACATTTTTTATAATGATGATTTTCTTTAAGGCCGATGAAAAACTCTTTCAAACCGCCTGGATGTTAGAATCCGTAATCTCTGCAATGGTTGTAATGCTAATAGTAAGAACTGCAAGACCAGTATTTAAAAGCAAGGCGAGTAAGAAGCTTATAGTATCCATAATAGCCGTAAGTATATGCTTAATTGCAATAATTTACAGCCTTATCAACAGCTACTTAGGCCTAATTGCATTACCTATCAAGGTATTAATCGCTATGCTTTCTATATCCCTAATCTACGCTTCAGTCGCAGAAATAATGAAGAAAAGATTCTATAAACATAACTCCTTCTCTAGAAGACTACTAACTAGGCTAATAAAAGTAAATACAAGAGAAAGATAAAATTAAGACTTGCGGTCTTTTTGGCTTGAGGAAATAATTATTTACAATAGCGGCTAAGGCAAAATCAATACTTAATAACTATTAGTTAGAAAATTCAACTGTAAACTTAAAATTGACAGTTCAAAAGGAATGTGGAGAAAATTATAAAGAAGGATTAAGGACAGAGTTTAATCCGCAGAATCTTCTTTAACTACAATTCTAAAAAATCTAAATTATGACAAGCAAAATGAGGGTAAAAATGACGGTAAAAAGTTAAAGACAACAGACAGACGACATAAGAACTATTGAATTACCTCATATATTATTGGTATCTGTAAGTACGATTGAAAGAGATTTAAAAGTTCTTAAAATTGAAAAAACAATCGACTATAATGGCAGCGTTAAAGATGGATATTGGAAAGTAAATAAATAAAGTTAATAAAAAATCAAATTCTCCCGGAAATAATACAATATTCGGGAGAATTACTTTTTTGGTGTTGGCAAATAGGTAAGTCTGTTCTGCACATCACTTTTTTATTGCTTTAATAAATTAATCCCCTTAAAATATAGATTGATCTTCTTATCCATGCACAAATGATAATTATTATCAAAAAATAATTGACAAAAATAAATTGAAGAGCTACAATATAAATAGTTAGGCACGCCTAACTTTTATGGAAATATTAATTCATTGGAGGAAATATGAAATTTAAAAAGATACTTATTATGCTAGCGGTACTTATTTTTGCTAGTTCCTGTTCAAAAAATGATAATAAAGATGCTTTAGATATTAGAAATCAATCAAAGGAGAAGAAAGTTGTTACTGTTACAACTTCATTTTTATATGATATGGTATATAACCTAGTTGGGGATAAGGTTGATAGGGAACTTATAATTCCTGCTGGCGAGGACCCACACCTTTATACTGCAAAGCCACAAGATTTGGAAAAGATTAAGAAGGCTGACCTTCTTTTATATCATGGTTTACATTTTGAGGGAAAGATGGTTGATGTTTTAGAAAAGAGAGGCTCTGCAGTAGCTAGAAGCTTTAAAAAGGAAGATGTTGGGGAGATGGAGCAAGATGGAGAAGTTGTAGTTGATCCACATTTTTGGTTTAATATAAATCTTTATAAGGAAGCAACAAGAAATGCTGCAGAAGATTTAGAAAAACTTCTTCCTGAGGAAAAAGAGAACATTGAAAAAAACTTAAAAGACTATCTAGCTAAGCTTGATGACCTAGATAAAGAAAATAAAGAAAAAATAAATTCAATTCCAGAATCTAGTAGGTACCTAATTACCCCACATGATGCTTTTAATTATTTTTCTAGGGCCTATAACATACCAGTTAAGGCACCCCAAGGAGTTTCAACTGATAGTGAAGTTGCTAACAAAGATATAGAAGATACTGTAAACTTTATTGTAAAAAATAAAATTAAAGCTATTTTTGCAGAATCAACTACTGATCCAATGAGGATGGAAAAGTTAAAGGAAGCTGTTAACGCTAAAGGATTTGATGTTGAAGTTGTATCAGGCCAAGGCAAGGAATTATTTTCAGATTCTCTAGCACCAGAAGGTCAAGCAGGCGACTCTTATATAGATATGTACAAACACAACGTCGATTTAATTGTGGAAAACTTGAAATAGGTGGCTTATGAAAGATGTAATTATTAAAGTAGAGGACATGACAATTTCATATGCAGATAAGCCTGTTCTTTGGGATAATGATATTGAAATAATTAATAATTCAATTACAGCAATAATTGGCCCTAATGGAGCAGGAAAGTCAACCTTAATAAAGGGAATTTTAAATTTACAAAAAAAGTTATCAGGTTCAGTTGCTATTATGGGCAAATCTTTTGAAGAAGTTAAGAAAAAAATTGCTTATATACCTCAAACAGCATCTGTAAATTGGGATTTTCCAACAACAGTTTTAGATGTTGTGCTTATGGGTAGGTATGTCCATCTTGGTTGGCTCAAAAGACCGAGTAAGAATGATTATGATCTTGCAAGATCCGCCCTTAAAAAAATTGGTATGCACGATTTTGAAGACAGACAAATTTCAGAATTATCAGGCGGCCAAAGGCAAAGAGTGTTTATAGCAAGAGCTATTGCCCAAGATGCTGATATATATTTCATGGATGAGCCACTGGCTGGTGTTGATAAGGTGACAGAAAAAGTTATATTTGACTTTATGAAGGATTCTCAAATGAAAGGAAAGACATCCATAGTTGTTCATCACGATTTAAACACTATAGAAAAATACTTCGATCATATCATAATTTTAAATAAAAAAGTAATAGCTCAAGGTAAAGTCTCTGAAGTTTTTACAAAAGAAAATGTTGACAAGGCCTTTGTGAGGTAAGGATATGGATATTTTAAGAAATTATTCATTTATAATAGTAGCTTTAGGCACAATAATTCTAGCCATGGCTACTGGTATAATTGGTTCAATAAGCGTTTTAAAGGGGAAGTCTTTAATAGGTGATGCTATAGGTCATAGTACCTATCCTGGCATTGTCATTGCCTTTATGCTATCAATGGAAAAATCTCCAATCATACTTTTGTTTGGGGCTGCCTTTGCAGGTGCTATATCATTTTTCTTAATTGATATTATTTCAAACAACTCAAAAATAGACCTTGATGCTACTTTAGCCATCGTATTATCAAGCTTTTTTGGACTAGGCATGGTTTTAAAAAGTTTTATCCAAGGCAATCCTGACTATGCTGGAGTTTCCCAATCTGGTCTTAAAAACTATATTTTTGGCCAGGCTTCTTACATTATGAAAAACGATGTAAAGATAATATTTATAGTATCAATTTTTTCAATCTTAATGCTCATAGCCTTTTATAAGGAAATAAAAGTCTATGTATTTGATGAAGTTTATGCAAAAACAATTGGAATAAATCCAGGGTTGATGAATACTGTGATTTTAATTGCGACTATGCTTTTGATTACAACAGGACTTAAACTTGTTGGAGCAATATTGATTTCATCCATGCTTATAGTTCCTGCAATTACGGCCCTACAGTGGACAGATAGGTTTCATATTATGTTAATAATTGCAGGAGTATCTGGTGGAATTTCTGCATGTATAGGTACCTATATTTCCACAGCCTATGACGGTATGAGTACTGGATCTACAATTATTCTGATAATGAGCTTTATATCTTTATTATCAATGCTAGTTGGTCCAAGGGGGATAAGAAAAATGATTGTGAGGAAAAAATATGATTGATTTTCTAAGATACTCATTTATATCGAATTACCAAACCTTATTAGTGCTCTTAGTCACAGCTATAGCTTGCAGTCTTATTGGAGTTTTCTTGGTACTAAGGAGGCTATCAATGTTAGCTGATGCTATAAGCCACTCAATACTTCTTGGTATTGTAATTGCTTATTTTATCGTAAAGGATATTAGCTCAGTTTACCTAGTTTTTGGGGCGGCACTTTTTGGAATAATAACAGTATTTTCTGTAGAATCTTTATCGAAGACAAAACTTGTAAAAAATGATGATGCTGTGGGTATTGTTTTTCCAATGTTTTTCGCCTTGGCAGTTATACTTATAACAAAGTATGCGAGAAATGTCCACCTTGATGTGGACGTCGTCCTCATGGGAGAGGTCATAATGGCACCTCTAAATACTATGAATTTCTTTGGTTATGAAATTCCAAAATCCCTTTTTGAAATGTCTGTGATAGGGATATTAAACTTAGCCTTTATTATAGTTTTCTTTAAAGAGCTAAAACTAACAACCTTTGATACAGAATTTGCAAAAATTGCAGGATTTTCAGAAGTACTTTTATTCTACGCCCTAATGACACTTACTTCATTTACAACGGTGGTCGCCTTTGAGGCTGTGGGAGCTATTTTGGTAATATCATTTCTAATAGCACCTGCCGCAAGTGCATACTTGATAAGCAAAAATCTAAGGGTCATGATCATAATATCAGTCCTTTACTCAATAATAAATTCTGTTTTAGGATTTTTATTAGCCATGTATTTCAACCTATCTATGTCTGGAATGTCAGCAACCATGGCAGGAATTACTTTTCTTCTTACATTTTTATTTAACAAAAATGGATTTTTGATGAAAATATTAAGGCGTAAGAAAGATCATGTGGAATTTAAAAAGGATACATTTGTGATTCACGTTGGCAACCACCAAGAAAGAGCAAATGCAAGTGATGAGTTAGGACTTACAACAATCGCTAAGCATCTATCATGGCGAAAAGAAGATATAGAAAAATATAGTAAAATTTTGATATCAGAAAAAAAGATAAAAGTTGATGGAGACGTTTATAAACTAACTGAAAAGGGTAGAATATTATATATAAATTTGTTAAAAGATTACGCGCTATGAGGTAAACTATGAATTCTATCAGGCAAGATTACATCCAAGCCATATACAGGCTTTCAAAAGATAAGGGATATACAAATAATAAAAGCATATCTGATTATTTTTCAATAAGCAGGCCATCTGTTAGTGAAATGATTAAAAAACTAGTAGAAGATGGCTTAGTAATCCAAGATAAAAACAAGATATATCTAAGTGACCTAGGAGATAGGGCTGCTAAGGAAGTTTTATCAAAACACAGAATATGGGAATTTTTCCTTGTTAATGTCTTAGGTCTTGATGGGGAAGTTATCCATGACCAATCAGATTTATTAGAGCATGTCACAAGTGATGAAATGTTTCTTGCTTTAAATAAGTTTCTAGACTACCCTAAAAAATCTCCCAAGGGAAAAAGAATCTACACAAACGAGAATAAATAAAAATGTTAGAGGCAAGTTAAAATTTATGTATATAAACCTCCTGATTAGATAAAGAGAGACTAATCAGGAGGAATTTTTATGCCAAGTAAAAAAACAGAAACAAGAAGAAGCAAAAAGACCACAAGCTATGACTTGCGATCTTTTTGCCTTGATGAAATAATCAAGTAAAAGCTACTTAGAAAAGTCGATAGATTTTACTATATGATATAATATAAACATGATAATCCCGTATTAAATTGTTTGGGATAAATATGATAAGATTGTTTTAATCTCAGATGAATCTCACCATATAAATACTGTTACTAAGGGTCTTACAAAAAGTGAAAAAACAAACCTAGAAGAAAATGCCAAAAGCTGGGAATACACAATTGAAAAAATATTTAGAGCAAATAGAGATAATGCCTTGTTAGAATTTACAGCAACTGCTGACTTGAAAGACCCTAATGTTGAGAAGAAATATTTGGATAAAATTGTATATGATTACACCTTATCTAAGTTTAGAGAAGGTGGATATACTAAAGATTTTAATAATATGCAAGGTGATTATGGCAGGTGGACAAGAACGCTGCTATCGCTTGTAATAAGTGAATATAGGAGACATTTGTTTGGAGACAATAGTCAAAATATAAAACCTGTTGTTTTATTAAAATCAAAAACTATTAAAGAGTCAAAAGCATTTTATGATGATTTTTACCAAAAATTGAATAATCTCAAGGCTGATGAAATTCTAAAATATAAGGATTCTGATAATGAATACCTTAGAAATTCTATAGATTATTTTCTAAATAAAGACCCAAGTCTAAATGCTCTTGTATCTGATATAAAATTAGGATTTGCAACTGAAAACTCTATAATATTAAATTCTAAGAGTGAATCTGAAGAAAAGGAAAAACAGGTTGCTGTAAACTCTCTTGAAGCAAAAGATAATCCATATAGAATAATCTTCACAGTTGATATGCTAAATGAGGGTTGGGATGTATTAAATCTTTTTGATATTGTAAGGTTGTATGAAACAAGAGATGGAAAAAATGGGAAGCCTGGGAAAACAACTATTAGTGAAGCTCAACTAATAGGTCGTGGAGCCAGGTATTGTCCATTTAAAATTGAAGATGATCAGCCAAGAAATAAGCGTAAATATGATTATGATATATCTAATGAAAATAGGATATTGGAAACACTCTTGTATCATTCAATGCAGGATTCACGATATATTGGTGAGTTAAGGTATGCTCTAAAACAGACAGGTTTATTAGCAGATGCTCCGATGGAAACAAATTATATATTGAAAGATGAATTTAAACAAACAGATTTTTTCAGAGAAGCCTATGTATTTTCAAATAGAAAAGTTGAAAAGTCAAGAAAGTCAGTCACAGGAATAGATAAAAATATACAAAATAGTTATTGCCAGCATAAAGTTTCAACAGGAAGTTCTTTTATATATGGATTGTTTGATGAGGGAAAAGTAAAGGCTAATGGGATGACTAATACTTTTAACTATGAATTTAAAAATATACCTTTAAATATTGCTGAAGGTGCAATGTCAAATTTTGAGGTCTTAAAATTCAATACACTTAAATCATATTTTCCTAACTTAAAATCAAAGAAAGAATTTTTACAATCTGAAAGTTATTTAGGAAATATAAGTTTACAAATAGAAAGTCCATATAAAAAATTGCAAGCTAAGGATATCTATGATGGAACAATTAAAATACTTAAAGAAATATCATTATATCTACAAAAATTAGAGACTGAGTATGAAGGGACTAAGGAATTCTACGCTAAGAGGATTTACGAGGTTTTAAAAGATAAAAAAATATATATATCTAATCCACATGGTGAAGGAGTAGGAGTATCTCAATCCATGATTGCAAATGAAAATGTTTTGGATTTATCATACGAGCCATGGTATGTCTATAATGATAATTATGGAACAGGTGAAGAAAAAGCATTTGTGAAATACTTTAAAGGGATAGTTAAGGATTTAAGAAGTAAATATGATGAAATTTATTTGGTAAGAAATGAGAGAATTCCGTCCTTGGCTATTTATGAATTTGATACAGGAGAAAGATTTGAGCCTGACTTCTTGTTATTCCTACAAAAAAAAGGCACAGATGGATATCTGCAAGAGCAAATCTATATTGAGCCTAAGGGAAGCCATTTACTAGAAAAAGACAAGTGGAAAGAAGATTTTCTGTTGAAAATTGAGGAGCAAGGAATACCAAATAAAACGTATGTGGACGATAATAAATATAGGATAGTAGGACTTCCATTCTTTAATAAGGAATATAAGATGGGAGAGTTTGAAAATGCAGTGTTCGAAAAAATAATTGATTTTTAGGGAGTATAAATTGACAATAACTATTGAAAAAATTAGATTGATAAATTTCAAACGATTTAAGGATTATACAATATGTCCAAACAAAAGATTAAATATATTAGTAGGCGATAATGAAGTCGGAAAAAGTTCCGTGTTAGAAGCTATTGAATTAGTATCATCTGGGAATGTAAGAAGAGTTGAAAATATAGGATTAGATAAACTAATGAATGTTGAATCAATATTGTGCTTCAATAAAAATAGAAAATATGAAAATTTGCCTGAAATGATAATAGAATTATTTTTAAAAGGAAAATTTGATCACACTATGAATGGAAAAAACAATTCATTAGGTGTTATTTCAGACGGTATAAGATTAGTATGTTCTCCGAATGACGATTATAGAAATGAAATAAACGAATTTTTAAAAGAAGAAACTTTGGTATTTCCTTTTGAATACTATAAGATAAGATTTTCTACTTTTTCAGATGAAACTTATAGTGGCTACAAGAAGAAACTTAAAACTGTTTTAATTAATAGCAGTAATGTGGATTCTGAATATGCAACAAATAATTTCATAGAAAAAATGTATCAACGTTATACCGAAGAAAACGAGTTAGAGAGAATAGAACACAGAAGTAAGTTTAGACAAATGAAGTTTAAATTTTGTGAAGAGAATCTTAAACTATTAAATTCAAGAGTTCCTTCCGACAAAAAATATAAATTTGCATTGCAAAACAATTATTCTAAAATATTTAGTAACGAGTTAATGATTTATGAAGACTCAATTGCTTTAAATAATAGAGGAACAGGAGAACAGGTATTAATTAAAACTGATTTCGCTTTAGAGAAAGCGGGTGAAAATATTGATGTTATCTTGTTTGAAGAACCAGAAAATCATTTGAGTCATACAAATTTAAAGAAACTAATATCAAATATAGAGAATAAGCAGACTGGACAAATTTTCGTTACTACACATAGTAGTTTGATAAGTACAGGATTAGATTTATTTAATTTGATTATTTTATCACACAAAAAAAATGATGTTCCACTTTATCTGAAAACTCTAAATAAAGATACTTCAAATTATTTTTTAAAAGCGCCACCAGCAGGTATCTTAGAATTTATATTATCTTCAAAAGTAATTCTAGTGGAAGGCCCGTCAGAGTATATACTTTTTGATAGATTCTATAAATATATTACAGGCAGACATCTAAACGAAGATAGAATTTATGTTTTAGCTATTAGAGGCTTGAGCTTTAAGAGGTATTTGGATATAGCGAAAATAACAGGATCCAGGGTTGCCGTTATCACTGATAACGACTCAGATTACGAACAAAAGTGTATTAAAAAATATGAGAATTACAATTACGATAATATAGAAATATTTTTTGAAAATGATAATGATAAGCCAACGTTTGAATATTATATATATGATAAAAATAGATCTCTTTGTGAAACTAAATTTGGTGTAAATGCATTAGATCATATGCTGAAAAACAAAACGAATTCTGCTCTTATGTTAGCTGAAAGTGAAAACATAACAACACCAAAGTATATAGAAAGGGCGATTAATTGGATAAGAAAGTAATTTTTGCAGTGGCGGGTTCAGGAAAAACTAGCCATATAGTTGAAAATTTATCGTTAAATAAAAGAAGCTTAATTATAACATATACAACAGCTAATTATGACAACATAAAAGCAAAAATATTAAAGAAGTTCAATAATGAATTTCCAAGTAGTATAACTCTTATGACATATTTTCAGTTTTTATATTCATTTTGTTACAAACCTTTTTTATCCGATAGAATAAAAGCAAAAGGTATCATTTTTGAAAGCAATAAATATAAGTACTCAAAAAAAGAAAACCAGACCTATTATATGACGGATTCAGGATATTTTTATAGTAATAGACTTGCTTTTAGTTTTGAATTTTTTGGGATTCTTGATGATATAAAACAAAGAATAGAAAAATACTTTGATGAATTAGTTATTGATGAAATTCAAGATATATCAGGTAGAGATTTTAATTTTCTATTAAATATAATGAATTCTAGGATCAACATGCTTTTTGTTGGAGATTTTTTTCAGCATACTTTTGACACTAGCAGAGATGGTTCTGTTAATAAAAATTTATTTAATAATTATGAAAGTTACAAAAATAAATTTCTAATTAATGGCTTTACTGTTGATGAAACTACTCTAGATAAAAGTTGGAGATGCAATAATCTTACTTGCGATTTTATTAGAAAGAACTTAAATATAAATATCTTTTCCCATAGTAATTCAAGTGACAATATTAAAATTTCATATATAGATGAAAATAAAGAAATCAAAGAAATTTTAAATAATGACAAAATTATAAAGTTACATTATGAAAATTCTAAAAAGCACGGATATAGTCATAAAAACTGGGGAGAAACCAAAGGGGAAGATCAATACAATGATATTTGTATAATTTTGAATAAAACTACGGAAGAACTATTTTTAAATAATTCACTTAATAAATTAGCTCCATCAACAAAAAATAAATTATATGTAGCCCTCACCAGGGCTAGAAGGAATATATTTTTTATAAGCTATAAAAAATTACAAGATATTTAAAAAAACTGGAACTGGACGGGACTAAAAATTTGAAAACGTCCTATAATTAGGTGGATTTAGTGATATTAGAAAAAATAGAATATAGTATTTTGAATGTTTTTGAATACAGCTAACATTATAAAAAGAAAAGTGGGAGTAGGACTAGTAAATAGAAGAAACTTAGTAAAAAATTATCACCAGTATTTTTATAAAATTGATGGAAATGAAGAGAATAGGAGGATAAAGTTTGAATGTGTATGAACCTTGTGAATGTATGATTTGTAAAAATAATAAAAATTTTGATATGCCTGAAGAGATTATTGAGTCTGTTTTGAAAAATAATTTAGTTCTTTTTTGTGGTGCAGGTATAAGCACAGAGTCAAAATCCGTTTTTCCTGAATCATTTTACACCAATGTTTTACGTGAGATAGAAGATAAGACAAATAAGAAAGTTGATTTAGACACCAGTTTTTCTAGGCTAATGAGTTTATATATTGATACATTTCCCAATGGTCGTAGGAAATTGCTAAATAAAATCAAAGAAAAATTTGATTTTATAGATTCTTTTCCTCAATTATTAAATGCAGCTACTAGTTTTCATAGAGAAGTTGCTGCAAATCCTTTCATTCAAACGATAATTACAACAAATTGGGATACATATTTTGAAGATTATTGTGATTGTACGCCCGTAATTAATGATACTGATGCTACTTTATGGAATGTGTTTAAAAAAAGAGTGTTTAAAATACACGGATCAATTCATAATGTTGGATCAATAGTAGCTACTGAAAAGGATTATCTAGAATCATATAATAGACTTTCTAAGGATTTAATAGGAGATAGACTAAAAACTATTCTGGCGAGTAATACTGTTGTCTTTATTGGTTTTTCCTTTGGAGATGAGGATCTTAATAGGTTGTTAGATATATTGTCTGAAAAAATGGGGGATTTTAGCAATCAATTTTATTTAGTCACAATTGATGAAAAATGGAAAGAAAACGCAGACTCAAGATTAATCCCCATTATTACAGATGGAACTTATTTTATTCACCAATTAAACAATATATTAATAGCAGAAGGAAGGCTTGTTTCAAGTGATATTTATGATTATGCAGAAGAACTTTTGTATTTTATCAAAGAAGAGCATATGAAGCTTTTTGAATCAAATACATATAGAGATGAGATTAAAGCTTTTCCTGAATTACTATTATCAATAGCTTATCAAGATGCATTTATTCATGCTTTAGAAAGATGTGTTGCACATAGAAGCAATGGAGAATATTTGATTCCTGGTTACTTTGAGCCTAGGATTCAATCATACAAGAGTTATTATGATAAGCGTATATTAGAAGAAAATTATGCTCAAGCGTTCTATGATTTGGGATATTGTGATGGCTTAATCTCGCTATTATTATATGCAAATGATCCTGAAGAAGCAGGGATACCTGGATTATTTATATATGAAGAAAACTACTTTGAAACAAAAGATGATTTGTTTAAATATATATCAGAGAATAGAAATAAAAAACAATTTGAATATTGTTCAGACAAAGTGCAAAACATGAATGATGTAGTTCCTCATTTTATGCCTTGGTTTATTTAGCTGAAGATTATTTCAATCATTCTATTCACACCTAAAGGGTGTTCCGGTATATTAGTGGGGTAAGAATTTTCTTCCGGTACTGGGACTGGGACGGGACTAAAAATTTGAAAACGTCCTATAATTAGATGGATTTAGTGATACTCGAAAAAATAGAACCTAGTATTTTGAACGATTTGGGATATATCGGACGTTTGGAAAAGAAGAATGGGAGTAAAACTCCCCTGTGTGGGAGTTTTACCCGAAAAATAGCGCAGAGCGCGGTAAGCAGCTTTAGCTGCGATTTTCGTTAATCGCAAAAAAACAAAAAACTTTGTAAAATCAACGGTTACAGAAGATTAAAAACTGTAACTGGGATTAAAATGGGAACATTTGTAAAAAAGAATAAATTGAATAATAGTTCCAAGTGGTTTACATTTGGACAAAAAAAGACCGTAGTCTTTAGGCTGCGGTCTTTTTGCGTACATATTATGGGGATTAATTTATTTAGAGATCTCCAATGGTTACTTTCAAATGCAACAAATAATATAAACCAGATTGCAAAAGCTACTAATACAACTGGTGTTATTTACAAAAATGAAATTGAATCAATGAATAAACAGATAGAAAAATTATCAAAAGAAATATGGCAGATCCATTCCCTACTTCTTAACAAATCAAAAGAAAGTTCTGGTGATTAGTATGGCAATTACAAAAATACATCCTATAAAATCAACTCTAAATTTGGCAATAGATTACATTACTAAGAGTGAAAAAACTGATAAAAAAGTCTTGGTATCTTCATTCAAATGTCATCCATCTACTGCCCACATACAATTTATGAAAACACGAGAAGATAATGATACTAAAGGTACAGTTTTGGCTAGACATTTAATCCAATCTTTTCTACCAGGAGAGGTTGATCCTATAAAAGCTCACGAAATTGGAATGGAGTTATGCAAGAAAATTTTAAAAGAAGATTATGAATTTGTACTTGCAACTCATATAGATAGAGGACATATCCATAACCATATTATTTTTAATAATGTTAATTACAAGACTGGTAAATGCTACCAATCTAACAAAAAAACTTACCATAAAATCAGGTATCAAAGTGACGAATTATGTAAAGAAAATAAGCTTTCAGTTATTGATAAATACTATGAAGCTAACAAAAGAAAATATAAAACTGCAGGTAAATCCTGGTATGAGTATGACCAAAACAAGAATGGAAATTCTTGGAAATCTAAACTTCAATTTGATATAGATAGAATGATTAATAAATCTAGATCTTGGGAAGGATTTTTAGAAAATATGAAATCTCTTGATTATGAAATTAAGTTTGGTAAACACATTGCTTTTCGTCATAAAGATAAGCAAAGATTTACAAGAGCAAAGACTATCGGAGAAGATTATACTGAGGAAAAAATCAAAGAAAGAATAGATTTAGCTATTAAAAACAAAGCTAATCCTATTAAAAAACATGTAGGAAATGTTATTGATATATCTACAAATGAAAAAGCTCAGTCCTCTAAAGGTTACGAAGTCTGGGCAAGAAAACATAATATCAAAACAATGGCAGATTCAATAATTAAACTTCGAGAACAAGGAATTAATTCAATTACTCAACTCGATGACCTGATCAAAAAATCTGCTGATGATAGACAAGACTTATTAGATAAAATAAAGAAGATTGAAACTGAAATGAAGAGTTTATCCGAGAATATGGAAAATATAAATACTATAAATAAGTATCGTGAAATCTATAAATACCAAAAGAAAAATCCTGATGATAAGCAATTTGCAGAAGAATATTATAGCGAACTTTCCGTATATAAAATTGCCGCTAAAGAAATTTTAGAAAACTATAAAAAACTACCAAACACAAAAGAAATACTATCAAACCTCGATAAATTGCAAGAAAAAAAGAACACCCTTATGCTAGAGTATTCTTTGAATAAAGAACAATTTTCTGACCTTGTTCAATATAGGAAAAACTATGAAAATTATTATGGAAAGGAAGTNAAAGAAATACTATCAAACCTCGATAAATTGCAAGAAAAAAAGAACACCCTTATGCTAGAGTATTCTTTGAATAAAGAACAATTTTCTGACCTTGTTCAATATAGGAAAAACTATGAAAATTATTATGGAAAGGAAGTTGAGAGATAAAAAGATATAAGCGCATAAGCCTATAGCTTTTTTAAGATTATTTACAAAATTTTACTATAAACTTATTATCTTACTTAAAGAAATCCTACTAGATGACTAGCAAACATCACTATAGGAAGTAAAAAAATCAAAAGTAGATTCAATACTATAAATAATCTGCCCTTTTCCTTTACCCCAAATGTTAAACCTATTAGTCCAATAATTGGGCAGACAAACATTAAAGTGAGTCTAGTTTGTTTAAGACTTGTATAGCTTTCAAATATTTCTACTGTAAGTAGGTAAGAAATAACAAATATTACTAGTCCAAGTAGAAATATCTTCTTGCTTAATTTCTATTTAATAAATACTCCTCTTTCTTTGAAATTATTCTGTTCTAATCAAATCAATTGTTGGTCTGTCTAAAATTCTCTTTAAAGAAAAATTATAGATTAGTAAGTTGATTGCGTAAACCACAATAGAAAATCCAAGAAATAATTTATAGTCATAATATCTTATTAATATATTCAGACTTAAATTAGGAGCTATACGAGATATTACAATCATGACTCCTAATGTGGTTATTCCCGCAACAATAAATGATTTTATTTGCTCTCCTATAAACTCTTTTCGATAAATATTCTTTAACTCATCTACGTCCATACCGCATGAATAAAGGCTGCCAATTTCCTTCTTTCTACTCATAAGACTTAAATTAATGGATGAATAACCATTTGTCACATTAAGAATAAAAATAATGAAAGCCATCGCAAATTCGACTTTCTTTAAAGATTCTAGATCACTTTTTCGATTCATTTCAATATCTGCTTTTGTGTTAATATCGTACTTTTCATTTGGCATTATCGATTCTCTTATCTTATTATCCAAATAATCCTTTACATTTCTCATCTCCGAGTCTTTTACATTCATATTTAATACATACGGAGCATTAATAAGTTCTTCATCTTTTGACTCATCCATAAGGATGCACACATAATACCAATGTATTCTCCTTCATTTACGTCAAAGCTATATCATCAACGGTGCTGCTGATATTTCCCTTATTTCCATAATATTTTTTCAATATGATGAACTTTTAATATTGTTTTAATTTTCTGCCTACTTATACAATAGTGGTAATGTACCCGATCAAGGCCAGTATCCACAAATGAGCCGGATAGAATATATAGAAGAAATATTTGCTGAATTTTGTTTTTGGTCCCTGTTCTCCATTATATAAATACATAAATGGTAATGCTGTGAAAACCAACCAGTCACTGTTGAACATCATCATCTTTATGGTTGTGTCCATAGATGGATAAATCTCAAAAGTTAGAATGAACAGCAATACAGACAACACACAAATAGCAATATTTCGAATGTTTACTTTATTACGCAAAAAATAACAAATGAGCATAAATGGAACGACAGCCTGGCTGCCTTCATATGCTAGGCATGCATAAACAGTAATCGGAACTGCAACCAGAATACGCAATGCTAATATTACTTTCGAACTGATCTTGTCACTTTTTACAGGATAGCACCATACGTTTAATGCAAGCACTCCCATCGCCAATGTAAAGAAAATATTATTGTCAATTGTCAGGGAATCTACATTTAACAGATGGTTCACTCCAAAGTTACCCGCAAACATAATGCCTGCCCACAAGAACAGACGCCCATTATATTTCAACCTGCTTCGGGTATGAAGAAAGCCTTCAACTGCCATGTAAGCAAAAAATGGTGCAACACATCTTGTTATGACATGAAAGCTTTCTGCCCACCATGGTGGTAAAAGTCCCGGAATATGATCTAAATGATCAAGAACCATAAGCATTGCCATAAATAGTTTCAATTGAAATCCATTAAACCTTTTCATCATATCCCCCTAGCTTGATAGTTTTAAAATCATAAGAATACAAAAAATCTATATCGAAAGAAGGATGATAAATTTCACTTTCTTCCATATCTTTCTCCAATTCTATATTTACCTTTTTAAATATATAGATTATCCACCTAATTATAGCATATAACACAGATTCCTTTCAATCGTATGATTTACCGCGTTAAACTGAGCAAAAAAATAAAGGCAGTCCGAAGACTGCCGATATTTATCTTTCTGCACCTTTGCTATGGTCTTTCTTAGTTGACTTAGTTTTGTCATCTGTCTTAAAGCTTTTTATTTGCCCTAATATGGACTTTTTATCCTTCTCTTGACTCTTTACTTGTTCTTTTGCTTTTAAGGGCTTAGAAGACAAAATACGGACATTCTTATGTTCTTTCCCTTTGTTATCAATTCTTGTTTTTACTTGACCAAATATTTTAACAAAATCTCCTTACTTTAGGTTCTGTAGATCTTTTGTCTTATATACATAGAATGGATAATTACCATGTAATATATTTAGATTTAAACCCTCTAAGCAAAAAGTAAAAATGAACTAAATTCGAAGTGACATTAATTTGAAAACTTGATAAACAAGCTTAAGAGATATTATATTAAAACGATATTTCTCCGGTACTGGGACTGGGACGGGACTAAAAATTTGAAAACGTCCTGTAATTAGGTGGATTTAGTGATAATAGAAAAAATAGAATCTAGTATTTTGAATGGTTTGGGATATATCGGACGTTTGGAAAAGAAGAATGGGAGTAAAACTATTTTTAACTTAGTAACTGTAACTAACAAATAGCTATATTAGTATAAAGGAAATTTGGATAGCTAACCAAATTTCTATTTAAGTATATATTGCTTTGGGTTAAGCTTTAAATAGTATTGATGAAACTTGAGAAAATACTTATTTATAAGTATAATAATAATCATGTATATATTTAAAAGATGAGGGCATTCTCATCTTTTTTTATCATAATTTAATGATAAGGTTAAATGAATAAGAATAATTATATATAATAATATAGTGATATAAATTAATATTCAATATGGAGATTAAGTAATACATGAAAATAATAATATTATATATGTGATTAAACTTGATGATTCGTATATTATAATAGGAACTAATTTAAGGAGAAATTATTAGTAATATGGAACAACTAACCAATGAAAATCTAGCAACTATGGCGATGTCATTAGCTAATCTAGCAGTAAAGGGCACTGCATCTGCTGTTAATAAAAAAATAAAAGCGATTCGAGAAGAAAAGAATATAGATAATTTGCGCGCAACATATGATGAAATTACAAATGAAATATTATTAGAGAGAGAAGAAGCAGTAAGGATAGCGCAAGCATACAAATCGGAAATTGATAGAATACAAATTAAAGATGAAGATATTGAACACCTACACAAAACTGTTGAAAAAATATTAGAAATAATTAATAAATCTCAAATGAAAGAAGCAGAAAAAGAAGGAGAAGAGGCAATACAAAAAGCAAGAGAAACAGCAGAGAGTTTAAATCAAATAAAAGATTTAATTAGTGTAGATACTTTAAAGACTATGCAACTATTAGGTTTTAATTATAAAGCTGCAATCGGAGACCCACTTACACAATTATGTGCTCTTTCTATTCTAAACTGGGGCTCAAGTAATAATATAGAACAATAATAAAAAGTGTAAATAATGAATAATACTAATTTGTGCATTTTAGAACTAAGTTAGTATGTATAAAGAGGTAAAAATTTGCTAGATAAAAAAGGATTCGACTTATGGGCTTATGATTATGATACAATTGTTGGGTTACCTGATGATGATAATACCTATACCTTTGCGGGATATAAACTGATTTTAAATAAGGTTTATAATGAAGTGCTTGATTTGTATAGCAAAAATATTTTAGATATAGGATATAGTGCAGAGACAATTACAATCAAGCTTTATGAAAAATGAATAGAAGTTTACGAACAAGATTTTTCCAAAGGAATGCTTAACATTGCCCAAGCAAAGATGTTAAAAGCAAATCTTTATTTAAAAGATATTTCAGAAGATTTACGTGAGTCCTTAAAAGAAGGACAATATGATGCTATTATTGCGACTTACTCTCTACACCACTTAGAAGATAAAAATAAGATATCACTCCTAAAGTCATTGTTACCATTATTAGTGGATGGAGGAAAGATTTTTATTGGATATGTAGCCTTTGAAACTCGTAAAGAACTAGAGCATTGTAAGCAAGAAGCAGGTACATATCGGTATAGTGATGAAAATTATTTTGTTTATGATTAGATTTAAAGAAATCTTTCAAATGCCGATTTTGAGAAACTTTCACATTGTTTAGGCATAATCACACTTTCATAATGATATATTAAATTTTATAATTGAGATTTATCCACAAAATTGTCTAATCAATAGGAGGAACTAAAATTGCTAAAAATTATTATATTACTAATGTTTATAGTCCCAACAATCTATAATTTCATAAGCCATAGAAATAATATAATAAACATAAAAATGAAACCGATATTTGAATTTATATTAGCTATATTTGCTTTACTTGCTAGTGGTTTGTGCTATAAGCTTGATAATACGGTCTTAGGAAATGCAATTGCTATCACAGCAGTATTATTGATATATACCGTAATGTTCTTTACGGGTATCAGAAAAGATGGCTTCAATATTTTCTTAGGATCGAGTTCAATTTTAAAATTTGTTAGTTTTGATAAGGTAAAGGGTGTTGGCATTAAGTCAAATAAAAATAATGACCTAAAATTGACAATAAGGGCGTATGGCAATACTTATAGTCAAACATATGACTTAAAATATAAAGATTTTATTATAAAAATATTGAAAGAAAAACTAAGCAAAAAACAAATATTTGCACAATAAAATAAGAGTAGTATATTATCATCAACAAATACATACGGAGGTAAATTTATAGTGATTTTATAAGCAATATGGAAATTTTGATACTATTTTTAGCCTATTTAGGCTAGTTTTAGTATGCCATGTTGTGAATAAGATTGCTTTGTTTACGCGAGGAGAAGGTCTATTCACTTATGTGAGTAGGCCTTTTTTGTATTTTATTTTTGATATGGCATACATCCTTAAGGAGGATTTATGTTAGAGATAAGAGATTTAACTATAAAATTAATAGAAGATGATAGGATAATTCTAAAGGATTTTGATTTTACATTAAACGATGGTGATAAGGTAGGTCTTATAGGTGAGGAAGGTAATGGGAAGTCTATACTCATAAAATCAATTGTTAATATAGATGATGTAAAAAATTACTGTGATGTTAGTGGAAAAATATATCTGGGAAATGAAATAGTTGGGTATTTACCGCAAAGTTTAGATGAAGAATATTTTGATTTGACAGCTAATGAATATCTCTTTAGTAAAGTAGATGTAGGGCTTATAGACTATAACAAACTTTATAAATACCTAGCAGACTTTAACTTATCAGCTGATATTTTATCAAATGATATAAAAATGAGAGAGCTTTCTGGTGGTGAGAAAATAAAGTTTATTTTAGTAGTTGAACTATTAAAAAATCCAACTATTTTCCTATTTGATGAGCCTAGTAATGACCTTGATTATGAATCGTTATCTTGGCTTGAAAGTTTTATGAAATGTTTAGAAATTCCCTATATCTTTGTATCACACGATACAAATTTACTTTCAAATATATCAAATAGGATAATACACCTAGAACAAGTTAGAAGAAGGAGTGAGGCTAAACATACAGTATCTAATAATACTTACGATGAATATATAAGAAAAAGACAAAACTTTATAGATTCGGAAACAAATAGAGCCTGCAAGGAAAGAGAAGAATTTGATAAAAAAATATACAGATATAAGAGAGTCCACGATGCAGTCCAGCATGACATTAGAGCTACAAAAAATGATGTGGAAGGTAGGTTGCTAAAGGAGAAAATGCATACTGTAAAATCTATTGGAAGAAGACTAGAAAAAGAGGAAGCAAAGCTTACAAAAATACCTGATTATGAAGCTCCTATAGATATTTTCTTTGATAATAGTATAAAAGTAGCTAATAGCAAGCAAATCCTAGACTACAAATTAGATAGTCTAAGGGCTGGGGATAAGGTCTTAGCTAAGGATATAAATTTAAAAATAATAGGTCCTGAAAAGATATGTATCATTGGCAAAAATGGAGCTGGCAAGACTACACTATTGAAAAAATTAAAAGATCAATGTCAAAATTTAAATCTTAAAGTAGGATATATGCCGCAGTCTTACTTTGAATATGAGAAAAAAGATATAAATGCTATAGAATATATATCTGATTCATTTATAAAAGATAATCATACCAAAGCCTCAAATCTTCTAGCTAGCCTAAACTTTAAAAGAGAAGAAATGTATAGAAATATATCAGATCTATCTGGAGGACAAAAAGCAAAACTATTTTTCTCTAAAATGAATTTAGATAAGGCAGAAGTTCTAGTCCTAGACGAACCAACTAGAAACCTATCACCCCTATCTAAACCTGAGATAAACAAAGCTCTAAGAGATTATAAGGGAGCGATAATTGCCGTTTCTCATGATAAGGATTTTATAGATAAAGTTTTTGATAAGGTCTATGAATTAGGTCCTTTTGGACTAAAAAGAGTCAAGTAATCACTTTGATTATTTGTATTTAGCAACAATATGATTGAGCAAATCTGTCTTTAACAAGTATAGCAAGTAAAATAATATTAGAAAAAATAGAGATTTATCAAGCAAACTGTGTTTCTTGATACCTAAATATATAGATGAAGGAGGATGGTAATTAGATTCTCGAAATCCTTAGAATCCACTACAGGTATTCTGTGAGAAATAAAATCAAAGATCAAGTGTCCTGAAAATATCTTTAATGTGATTGATATGAGTATTTCTACTAACTATTATATATCCTGGCTGAAGTGGATGTGGGAAAATAACTTATAAAATTCTATAGAATTAGGCTCGGCATAAAAGATCTTAATCTAACAAATATTTACTTAAGCTCCAGATATCTAGCATGAAGTGCGAAGATAGATGGATGGCTGCCCTTCTGATTCGCTAATGGGATTGAAAATTACTTAGTATTTTCAAGAATGATGGTGACCTGCTCAAAGGGAGAGAATGAAAAATGGCTACTGGTACTCAAATGGTACTTGAAGTAAAAAAGAATAAATTAAATAATAGTTCCAAGTGGTTTACATTTGAAAGAAAAACAAAGACCGTGGTTTAAAACTGCGGTCTTTTTACGTGTATATATTTTTACATAACTTAGCAAACAAGTAAATTATGCGAAAATAAATTGTCGGTTCGGGTGTCGGTTTGAATAAGATTTATCAAAAAGAAAATAAGCACTTTAGAAAAATGTTTAGGCACTGTTTTAGTTTATAGATAAGTGGGAATTTTATATAGTGTATAGGGCTTGACCTGCCCCTTGGGGATCGTGTTATCCTTTAATCAAAGGAGGTATAAACCATGTTAAGAAGTGAAATTCAAAAAGAAACTGGTCTAACTAGGAAGGCAATTGAGTATTATGAGGATAAAGGACTTATCAATCCTCAGAAATCTGAGAATGGTTATAGAGACTATAGTATAAAGGATTTAGAAATTCTGAAAAAGGTATCTATATTTAGAAAATTGGGAATGAGTATCTCAGATATTTATCAGTGTATATCGTCAGGTGGAGATAGCCTGTCTACTGTTTTAAGGGAAAAACAACATCAATTGGACCTTGATGAAAAAAGGAAAGCAATACTAGAAATGATTGTTAAAGGTGAAAGCGATGAACTAATCAATGAGAAAGTTTCAATGCTTGAGGTGGAAGAAACTATCTATGAAAAACTAGAAATTGCTTTTCCAGGATATTTTGGACAAATGTTATTTGCTGCCTATCAACCATTTTTGAATGAACCATTAGAAGATGATGGCATGGATTCCTTTTACGAATATATATATTATCTTGATAGGCTTCCTTCGTTTGAATTAACTGAAGAAGAGAAAAAATATATTGAGAAGATTAGCTCATCCTTTGATATGAAAATCCTAAAGGAAATAAACCAGGCAAAACTTGATGCTATAGAGGGTTTTGAAAATTGGATGAAAGATAATGAATATGTAATTTCTTCATATGAAAGCTATAAAAATAGTGAAGAGTATCAAAATAGCTTGATGAAACAGATTCAGGATAAGCTTAAAAACTTTATGAAAGAAAATCAATATCATGAAATAGCAATTCCACTTATTAGAAAATTTAGCAAGAGCTATGATGATTACTATAAGAAGCTCATAAAGGCAAATGAACAGTATCTAAATAATAAATATCAATAATCATAGGTAATCACTTACTTGTACTTAGTAGGTGATTTTTCTATGCCCAAATGTAAAGAGTTTCAGGGTCAAGATAAATAGTTTAATTGTATCAAATATGGTTGGAAACTAGGCCTAGGTTGAGTTACTGGGATAGAGACGGGACTAAAAATCTGAAAATGTCCTATAATTAGGTGGGTTTGATATATTTGTAAAATAGAATCTTATATTTTGATTAGTTTGGAATATTTCTTATGCTTGGAAAAGAATAATGAGAGTAAAAGTATCTATAAAGGGTAGGATTTGGTTTACTATTTTTTTATTATTTATAATTTAAAGCTTTCTGCTTACTGGTATTATATTTTTTTAATAAAAAAAACTGGCCCTATTAGTTAGTTTCATTGCTAACTTTTAGGGTCAGTTTTTAAAAGATTATAAGATGCCTAGAACTTTTTCTAGTATTAGGGTTATGGATGTGATTGATATAAAGCACACTCCTCCTAAGGCTAGTGGTTTAGCTCCTGATTTTAATAGTTTTACTATATCACTATTAAAACCAATAGCTGACATTGCCATTACAATAAAAAATTTGGATAAGTCCTTAAAGGGTTTGAAAAATTCAATATTCACTCCTTTGGCTAGGGCTATGGTTGTAATCAAACTTGCAAGGATGAAGTAGATTATAAAGAATGGGAAGATTTGCATTATGGATATTTTTTTATTATCTTCTTGTTCAGTATTTCTCATTCTAATGAAGGCTAGTCCTAAGCATATTGGAATTATTGCTAGGGTTCTAGTCAATTTTACTGTTACAGCCTTATCAAGTGTCTGGCTACCTAGATTATACATTGTATCCCATGTTGATGCGCATGCTGTAACTGATGATGTATCATTAACAGCAGATCCTGCAAATATACCAAAGGCATTACCATCGGTAGTAGAAAATCCAATCATACGACCTAGGCTTGGAAATAAAATAGCAGCTAAGATATTAAAAAAGAATATCACGGATATTGCTTGGGCTATCTCATCTTCATCTGCATCTATAACTGGAGCGGCAGCTGCAATTGCAGAGCCTCCACAAATTGATGATCCAACTCCAACAAGAGTTGCAATATTTCCCTTTATAAGTCCAGACTTGTAGGCTAGGTATGCGATTATAAGTGATGTTGATATGGTAGATAGGATGATTGGAAGTGATTGTTTACCAGTTTTTAAAACAATTCCAAGATCAAGACCAAACCCAAGGAGGATCACAGCATATTGAAGGATTTTCTTTGATGTAAATCTCACACCACCAATATAAGGTTTTTTGTCTTTTATAATTTGACCTAGGAGCATTCCAATTAGAATACCAAAGACTGCTGGGCCTACTAGTGGAATTCTTTTGCCGATTATCTGGGATATTATTGCAATTATAAGGCAGAGAAGAATCCCTTTTATATTTTTTTCTATAGATTTTATCATATATTCTCCTTTCACTTTTTTTATTATATAATAAATATATATAATGTAAAATTATAATTATTTACTATATGATAAAAATTTATTATGATAAATGTGGAGGATGCTATGTTAGATTTTAGGATAGAAAGTTTTTTGGAAGTATGTAAATATATGAATTTTACAAGGGCTGCTGAAAGTCTTAATATAACACAGCCAGCCATATCTACTCATATTAAATATTTAGAAACCTATTACAATTGTAAACTTTTTTCTAGAAATAAGAGGAATTTGTGTCTAACAGATGAGGGCAAGATTCTAAAATCTGCTTTACTTTCTATGTCAAATGATCAAGATAAGTTGAAGACGATATTATCTGAGAAAAAAACTAAGAGTGAAAAAATTTCCTTGGGTTTTACTAGGTCGGTAGGAGAATATCTAATATTGGATAAGCTTATAGCCCTGATTAAAGAAAAACCTTCTTGTGATTTCCATATTTATTATGAAAATACGGACGAGATTTTAAGTGATATTGATAGTGGGAGGATAGACTTTGCTATTATAGAGGGATTTATAAAATCTAGAGATTATTTTATTAAAAAATACAAAAGCGATAGGATTGTTTGCATTAGCCACAAGGATCACAAGTTTAAAAAACAAGTAAAAAAGTTAACAGACTTATTAGATGAAAGAATTATTATCAGAGAAGACGGATCTGGTACTTTAGCTATATTAAAAAATTTTCTAAGAATGGATAATATTGATACGAAAGATTTTGCAAATATCATAGAAATAAATAATATGCGTTCCATAGTAGAAATGCTTAAATCGGATTGTGGAATAAGTTTTATTTTTGAATCTTGTGTAAAAAAAGAACTAGAAGAAGGTATTCTCAAGGTTATGGACCTAGAAGATTTCAATCTAGTTCATGATTTATCCCTTGTTGCCAGTAAAAATTCAATATTTACTGATTTGTATTTGCAAATAGCTGAAGCTTTTTATTAGAAAAAATTACATAGTATTAGGTTAAGCTAAGATGGGTAAAGAAAAATATCGTTTTATAAAAGCAAAAAAATGCCTAATCTCAAGTTTTAAGGTGTCTTACATTAGGTGATATCTTTTAGCGATATAATTAAGCTTAGAGAAAAAGGAATTAGCTCTATCATACAACTCGATGATCTAATCAAAAAATCTATTGAAGCTGAAATGAAGAGTTTATCTCAAGATATGGAAAATGTAAATACTATAAATAAGTATCGTGAAATCTATAAATACCACAAGAAAAACTCTGATGATAAGCAATTTTCAGAAGAATATTATAGCGAACTTTCCGTCTATAAAATAGCTGCTAAAGAAATCTTAGAAAATTATAAAAAACTACCAAACATAAAAGAAATATTAACCAAACTCGATAAATTGCAAGAAAAAAAGAACACCCTTATGGAAGAGTATTCTTTGAATAAAGAATAATGTTCTAACCTTGCTCAGTATAGGAAAAACTATGAAAATTATTATGGAAAGTAAGTAGAAAGATAAAATAAAATGAAATTCTAAACAAGTTAACATACAAAACAAAATTCTAATTATTATGGGAGTCAAGATATTTTTATATTTAATTCAAGATATTAAACATACTCATTTCACTTATACAATAATCCTTTGTTCATTTAGAGACTGTGTGAAATTTCCTAGGGGTAGGAGAGGAAAAAGAAATAGCAGAGCAAGCTTTAACACTAACTCTACTATTAGGTCCAACTTTGTGGGGGCACATTACTAATATAAATTGAGTTATAGGGTCAGTTTTTATAAATTTATTACAAATTTTTAGTTAATTTTTTCATGATTTTTCAAAATCATTTATTTTCATATTTTAAAAATTTATTAGATAGGTAAAGGAACACCATTAATTCGCCGAGGGCAAAAATAGCTAGCAAAGCTAAATCGTGTGAGCTAATAAACCTAAAGTTATTTGCTTCTATTGCCAAATAGCTTAATCCTATTATTTTTAGGGCCTTGTAGGAGGTAGCAAAACCAACCATGGTAAATACGCTGGATAAGAGAACTATTATACCAAAAGACCTTATCCTTATGGCAAGGGCGCCGAATATCCCTATAATAGGCAAAGCCAACAAGATGCTTAGTCCTGTATAATAAAAGTATATACCAAAATCAATTCTCGAAAAGCCTCCTATATATTTTCCTCCCAAGTAGAAAAGTCCTAGAAAGTAAGCTTGGCAAAGGCAAATAATAAGAAAGGCTAAAATCAACTTTGCCCCCACAAAGGCTATATTTTTCTTTGGGCTAAGTCTAATAAATTTTAGTCCTGCTCTGTGTTCTGTCGTCCAAAGACTTGCTATTATGATTGCAATTAAAGGGATATAGAAAAATGAAAAGTAAAATAGACTTACCTGGGTCCACAGACTCTGCCATTCTTGTGTCAATATTTGTCTATTTCCCATATAGTTTATAAGGCCAAATGCGTTGGCTAATAAGGGTATTATCAGACTTACCAACAAGATATTTGTAAATTTTATTTTTTTAAATTCTAATTTTAACATTTTTCCTCCTAGTCTTTATATAAATTGTAAGACTTCATTGCCCTTAGGTATGTTAGACAAGCTATTAAAAGAATAAGGGCAATTATTGGTGTATAAAAATTTATTGGATTTAGAACCTGGATAAATTTTCCACCTTCGTTTACATAGGAAATATTCATTAGACTTGCCATCCATGCGAATGGATTTACAAAAGAAAGAATTTGTGATGTTAGCATGGTGATTACTCCAGTTAGACCTCCAATTATCGCTATAAATGATAGGGTGTAGACTCTTTTTGATTTCATTTCTATTATCATAAATAGGCCCATAAAAAATAAATTTATTATTATGGCAGATATATTTACCAAGCCAAATCTTAATATCATGTCAGTATCCATATTAAAATGAGCTGACTTTTTTGCTAGTAGAAGAAAAACAATAGCTTCTACTATTTGCAGTAAAACTAGTTTTAGGGATAGGTTTTTAAATTTATTTATGAGTATAGAGTTTACTTTTTCTCCAAGACTTACTTGTAACTGCCACATCTTATTTTTTTCCTCGATTTCAATCACTTTTTTAACCAAAGATGAGATTAAAATTGGATTTATCAATAAGGAAATAAATAAATAGGTGTCTAAAATGTTGGCTAGGGGATAATTTCCCTCCGCAAATGATTTTGAATGGCTGACCCCTGCTACCATTAGCATTTGAGCGAAAAATACTATTAGAATTAGGAAATTTATCCCAAGTTTTTTGTATTTTTTTCTTTCTAAATTTGCCATATTAAGACCTGCTTTCTTCAATAAAGAGTTTTTCTAGGCTTTCTTTTTCTTCTTCAATTCTATATATATCAACCTTTCCGTGCAAGAAATTTACTATCTCAGAAATTTTTTGGTTAGAAACTTTGCCCAAAATGACCTTTTTACCATCTATCCTTACCTGATCTAAGTCTAAAAGATTAACAGCTTTTTGATTGTCAGATGTTTGGATTGAAATAAATGGTGGGTGGAGTTTCCTATAGTCTTCCAAGCTTCCATTATAAGTTAATTTTCCTCCCTTGAGGATGCCGATGTGGGTAGAAATTTTTTCTATCTCATCAAGAATATGGGAAGAAATCAGAATGCTTGTAGAAGTGTTTTTTACTATATTTTTAAATAAGCTTCTCATTTCCTCAATTCCCTGAGGATCAAGGCCATTTATAGGTTCATCTAGGATTAATAACTTTGGACTACCGATTAGGGCAATTGCTATTCCAAGTCTTTGCTTCATACCTAGCGAATAATCCCTAGCCTTTTTCTTGCCAACATTAGTAAGGCCAACAAGGTCAAGAGTTTTTGAAATTTCTGCCTTATCTATTCCCTTAAGCTCGCAAATTATTTCAAGATTTTCATAGCCACTTAAGTGGTCGTAGAAAGACGGATTTTCAATTAGGGCTCCGAGATTTTTGTTAAGGTCTTTTTGGTTTTTAGGACTTACTTCTTTGCCAAAAACCCTAATTTCTCCTCCGTCTTTTTTAACAAGTCCAAGTATAAGCTTCATAAGAGTTGACTTACCAGCTCCATTTTTGCCTATTAGACCATAAATAGCTCCTTCCTCTATTGCCAAAGAGTCAATATCTAGGACTTTCTTCTTGTTATATGATTTTTGTAGATTTTTTATTTCTAAGATTTTTTCCATAATTATTCCTCCTACAAAAAGGATACCAGGCTAAGATAAAAATAAGCTTTAAGCAAGGTCACTTTTACATCACAAAAACTAAAAATCAAAAGTTTGGTGTATAATTAGGGTAGCAAGGAGGACTTATGGATTTTAGAAATAATTTTTCTATACTAATAGTAGATGACGAAACAAATTTATTGGAAAATTTATATAATTTTTTGAAGGACAAGGGTTTTAATAGGGTTTATACTGCCAAAAACTTAAAGGAATCAAGGTTTAAACTAGCAAATTTAAAAATAGACCTAGTGGTCCTTGACCTGATGCTTCCAGATGGAAGTGGTTTTGATCTATTGAAGGAAATAAGGAAGACTTCAGATATGGCAGTCATAATCCTCTCTGCCCTTGATGGGATAGATGACAGGAAGGAAGGTTTTGAAAACAAAGCCGACGACTACCTAGTCAAGCCCTTTTTCCCTGATGAACTCCTTTGGAGGATTGATGCAGTTTTAAGAAGAAGCAAAAAAATTAAAAAAGAAGAAAAAATATCTTTAGGCAAGGTTATTTTCGATAAATCCAAGGGCATCCTTATAAAAAACAATGATGAAATTCCCCTAACTGCCACCCAATTTAAAATCCTTGCATATTTGGCTGATAATATGAATATGATTGTATCTATTGACCGTATTTTGGAAAATATCTGGGAAGATTCCTATGGTTATGAAAATACATTGATAACCCACATTTACAGGATTCGTGAAAAACTCGAAGACAATCCGAGAGAGCCAAAAATCTTGATAACTATCAAGGGTTTGGGCTATAAACTTGTGAAAGAAGACTAGTATGTTTAATTATATAATAAAAAGATTCAAAAAAATCGTCATAAGAATCCTTGTCCTGATGTTTTTTCTGACATTTTCGCTAATGGCTTTTCTCTACCTCAATTACAAGTTGGGAAATAAATATCCAAACCCTGATTATGTTTATACTTATATAGATAACAACAAAACAGATACCTATCTCAATGAAAAAAACAAGGAATTTTTAAAAGAAAAAGATATTTGGGCGATAAGGCTAGATAAAAATGGCGAAGTCATCGAATCCTTCAACAAGCCAAGAGAGATTAAAAATAAATTCGAGATCACAGATGTAGCTGGCTTTACCAGGTATTACTTAGCTGATTATCCCGTTTTCACCTATATTATTGAAGGTGGTCTAATCCTTTTTGCCTATCCAAAAAATTCTCTAGATAAGTTTCCCTTTAATTACTATAGCTACAAAAATTTAATTTTTAACCTGTGGATATTTGCCCTATTTTTAATTTTATTTTTACTCTTTGTCTATATTTTTTACAGAATAGATATAAGGAACATCCTTAAAAATATTCTTCCATTTCAAAAGGGAATTGATGAACTTTTTGAAGACGACTATGAAAAATTAGATGAAAGTGGAGAATTAAGAGACCTTGCCCTTTCAATTAACAAGGCAAACGAAAAATATAATAACTTAAAAAAATCACAAAGTAAGTGGATAAGGGGAGTTAGCCACGATGTGAGGACTCCTCTTGCAAAAATTTCCTGGGAACTGAATAAGGAAAACAAAAATGACCTCGATACAAAAAATATCCAAGACCAAGTTTTAAAAATTTCAAATATTTTAGAAGGCCTAAATTTAACTCTGTCCCTTGCCAATATCGATAAAGAAAGTTTCAAGGCAGATAATCCTTTAAAGATAATACGAAAACTAATAGTAGACAAATTAAATGAAAATCCAGGTAGACAGATCATTTTTGAAAATAAACTAGAAAACCAGGACTTGAGGATTAAAATGGATCCTACCTTATTTTATAGGATGAACGAAAACATCTTAAAAAATTCACTAATTTATACTGATGGGAAAATCAAGCTGACTCTTTCTGCTTATGAAGATAAAATAATTATAACTATCCTAGATCAAGGTCCAGGAATTTCCGAGGATATTATAAAAAAAATTAGCAAGGAAGATTTGACCAATGTTACAAAGCATGGTTTGGGGATTTTTATTGCTGAGCAAATAGCTAAATTGCATGATGGAAAATTTATCATAGAAAACAAAAACCCAGGTCTTAAAGTTTCCTTTATCTTTGACCTAGTGAATTGAAAATTTATTATAATAGATAACAATATTTCTACTTTACATGAGGAAAAAAATTAGACCATAGTTTCTAAACTTATCCCTAAACTTAGACCGATTAGCAGAGTTAGCGTTAAAGCTTACTCTGCTTTTTTTAGCTAAGATTATCCTTTTTTGTTATAATTATACTAACAAGGAGTGTATATATGGAAACTACTATTAATCTTTACCAAAAATTATGGCAGGCTTCTGATGATCTTAGGTCTCAGATGGATGCCAATGAATATAAGAACTATTTATTAGGAATAATTTTTTATAAATATTTATCAGATAAGATGCTTGATGAGGTTGGCAAGTTACTGGAAGTTGATGATGCTGATCTTAATGAGATTCAAGCCATGTATGAGGAAGAAATGCAAGGGGATGATGCTGACCTTATTGTTGATGAGCTTAGGAATAAATTTTCCTTTGTAATATCTCCAGACCATACCTTTACCCATTTTATAAAACAAATTGAAGAAGGAAGCTTCCAGCTAGATGATCTGGGTCAGGCTTTCAATGAAATCGAGCGAGCTGATAAGGACTTTAATGGATTGTTTGAAGATATAGACCTCTACTCAAACAAGCTAGGCAAGCTTCCCCAAGAGAAGAACAAACGCATATCAAAGGTTATGAAACAATTTGCCGAGGTTAACTTTGCCAACTATTCTGGCGATGTCCTTGGTGATGTTTACGAGTATATGCTAGCAAACTTTGCCTCAGAATCAGGCAAAAAAGCAGGAGAATTCTATACTCCACAGCCAGTATCAAGGCTTATGGCAATGATAGCTATGGATGGCAAGGAAGATAAGGCGGGACTTACTGTATTTGAAAAAACTGTAGCGTAAATGATACAATTTAACATCATAGAATATGGCTGTTTCAAGCCTTTATAAGATATTTGATTAGTATAGACCATAAAGATTAGGTCTTTTTTTATTGCTCATTTTCCTAAAATTTAGTTTATGCACACCCCTTGGAAATTAAATACTTATTCTTTTTAATGCTTATGAAAAAAAGGGTGTCTTTTGAAGTTGGCAGGGTTTTCAAAAATTAATAAATATTTCGGGACATTTTTCACTATTTTCATATCTATATGTAGAGGGTCATATTTATTAAGATTTATTAGGTGCATCTATATAAATATAGATGCTTGATTAATCTTAATAATAAAAACCTAATATTTTAAATAGGAGGATATTTTTGGAAAATAGTGTGATAATGAATAATGGATTTAATCCTAAATTAATAAAGAATGTGGATTTAGTTGGTAAGTACGATATGCCCTTAATACGCAATGAAGAAATAGGCAAATGTAAAAAGTTCATACCTTTTGATAAAAGAAAAGTATATGGTAATGAGAATGTAGTTGTTCACTTTTATCTTTATGATAGGTCGTTTAAGCAGATAATAAATAAACCAGAAAAATACAAAAATGAGCTTATGAGGTTTAAAGCAGTCGTTAGCCCAGACTTTTCTATTTGTTATGATATGCCTATTACCAGACAAATCTATAGCACATATATGAATAGGGTTTTAGGAGCTTACTATCAGAATCATGGCATAAAAGTAATACCAAATGTAAGATAGGGAGATTCAAGAAGCTATAAATTTTGTTTTGAAGGTTTAGAGAAAAATGGAACTTATGCTATTGGGTCTTATGTACAAATTAAAAAGAAAGAAAATAGATGCTACTTTGAAAAAGGTCTAGAAGAATTTTTCAAAAGACTAAACCCTAAAAAAGTTTATGTATATGGATCAATGCCAGAAAGTATATTTGGGAAATATAAAAAATATTCTAAATTAATTTCCATAGAACTATATATTTCAATAATCCATAGAGGCGTCATATAATGGGAGCAGGTAATAGTGGTTTATAAAAAAACAAATGGAGCATTAAAGCTAGAGCACCTAATGGAGGAGTTGAGACAAAAAGGGGTAAAATTTACAGAAGATGATGTTGTAATGGTGGCCAAAACCCAGACTGATGATCTTGCTTGGCTTGAAAAAGGCAATGAGACTGCTGGACTTGAGCATATTATGAATAAACATTGTGATCAATTTCTTCAGAAGGGTATTACAGCAGAAAGCATGCCTAACTTTTTAAAAACAGCTATAGAAAATGGAAGAATAGTAGGAAATCAAGGAAAATTTTATAGCCAGCCGAGAGTGATATATGAAGTTAATTACAATGGAGAGATGATAAAGGTGGCCATTACTATTAGTGATAATGGCTATATAGTTGGTGCAAACCCTAAATAGAAAGGATGATTATATGAAAACAATTAGTGTAGGATTAGAATGGGGATCTTACCCTTTTCAAGAATTAGACAATAACGGATTTGTTGTAGATGATATAAGTGCTGAAGAATTAGGTATGGATAGTGAATTTTGTGATAAAATTCAAAAATTACAAAATATGTATGATGATTTATTTGTAAATAATGAGAAAGAATTTTCTTATATAGGCAATGAAAAACCAGAAGAAGTAAAAAAGATAAAAAATATATATTTAGATCTAGTTGATGAATTGTTAGGTAAGCTAAATAACAAATTCAATTTTAAAATATTAGACTTAGATATTTAGATGGAAAGTAGCCTGTGAGAGATGATTCTTGCAGGCTATATTTTATATATTTATAGGATAGATTAGTTGATTGTCACATTAATCTAAGCAATATATGAAATTATTAGAGTCTATGGAAATTCAAACTAACATCCCTTTTTGTTATATTAATACCGACAAGTGTGTTTAAAATAATTTGAGAATGTTTGTTTCATAAGTTACTACATCTACAGGATTTCCATTAGTGCCCCAGAGTTCAACTTCACAATAATAAAAATTAGGATAAAAACTTACGATAATACCAATAGTGGTTAGTGGATATTCATATTTTTTTAACTAAAGTTTTGACTTTATCATATTCTTTAAATTTCTTTTTTAACATGATTGTGCGAATAAGCTAATTAAAACTTATTCGCACGAAATAATTTACGAGATTATTAAAATTGGGAAATGCCTAATTATAGCCAATTCTCCTGTGAAAAGAATAGTAAAATAATAATCACACAGAATAATTTTACGCGAATAACTATTCGCGTGATTATTCGCGTAAAATTTATTTGATTATTTTGTATTCTCGTAAAATGAATATATAATATTAATAGAGGTATATATGAAAGAAACATCAAATCTAGAATTAAAAGAAAAATTTAGCAAATCTTTTCTTAAAACTGTCAGTGCCTTTGCAAATTATGAAGGTGGAGAGATAATATTTGGAATAAATGATGATGGCAAGGTAGTGGGATTAGAAAATCCTGATATCCTTGCTTTAAATATAGAAAATACTATAAATGATTCTATAAACCCAAATCCTACATATAGTCTAAAAATAAATGATAATTCAACTTTAACTTTGAAAGTAGAAGCAGGTAAGTACAAGCCATACTTTTATAATTCAAAAGCCTATATTAGACATGGGACATCGAGTATTGAAATGGACATTCTAGAGCTTCAAAGCCTCATATTAGAAAGTTCTAATAAATCGTATGATTCGCTAAAAAGTAATCAAAAAGAATTTACATTTGATTATCTAGAAAAAGAACTAAAAAAAGAACTGAATATAAATGAATTAAATCTAGATATCCTAAAAACATTAGAGCTATACAGTAATGAATATGATTATTATTCAATTGCTGGAGAATTATTTTCTGATACCAATGATATGGTTGGAATTGATATAGCTAGGTTTGGCGAAGATATCAATACCATACTTGAAAGAAAAAATCTCAGTGGTCAATCAATTTTAAAACAGTTTGAAGATAGCCTAGCTATTTATAAAAGCAACTACCAATATGAAAAAATTGAAGGATCGAAACGCAACAAATATCAACAAATACCTGAAGATGCTTTTAGAGAAGCAGTTGCAAATGCCTTAGTTCATAGAAGATGGGATATTAAATCCAATATAAGAATTTCTATGTATGATGATAGGATAGAAATATCCTCGCCTGGAGGGCTTCCAAAAACAATAACTGAAGAAGAGTATTTGAAAGGTGACCTATCTGTAATAAGAAATCCAATTATTGCAAATATATTCTTTAGATTAGATATTATCGAACAATTTGGTACTGGTATTAGAAGAATAATTGAATCCTACAAAAAATATTATACAAAACCAAAGTTTAATATAAGCCAAAACTCTATTACAATAATACTTCCAGTAATTAAGAAGGTAGATTTAACCGATGAAGAAAACCAAATTTTATCATTAATAAGTAAAGGTAATGATACCACGAAATCCATGGCAGAAATAAGCGGATATAGCAGGTCCAAAGTTCTCAATTTGCTAGATGAATTAATAAATAAAAACTTGATTGAAAAAATTGGTGGCGGAAGATCAACTAAATATAAGAAAGTCATAACTTGAGGAGAATACAATGGGAAAAATTATCATAAAAGAACAAGTAATACCAGATATGGACAGTATCATGAATTTATATAGTGACGTTTCTTGGACGGCCTACACATCTAATCCATCAAAACTAGAACAAGCTATAAGCAACTCCTTGAAAGTTTGGACAGCTTGGGATGATGATTTGCTAGTAGGTTTAGCGAGAGTTGTAGGTGATAGCTCGACAATTATTTATATTCAAGATATTTTAGTTTTAGAAGCATACCAAAAAAAAGGAATTGGAAGTCAATTTTTAAAAATAATTCTTGATCAGTATCAGGATATTCGACAAATTATTTTGCTGACAGATGACACTGATAAAACGATAAAGTTTTATGAGAAGAACGGATTTACAAAGGTTAGCAAATATAAGTCTGTGGCTTTTATGAAATAGGGTTTGTTTTAAGTATTTTATCATTACAAAGCTAATAGCAAAGATATATTATGTTTTAGTACACACTGCATAAAAATAATAGGAGTATGATATGGATTTTCAAGAAATTTCAAAAATAGATGATGACTTAAAAAGAAATGAGGAGTTATATAAATTTTTTGATGAAGAAAAAAGACTTTTTAGTAAATCGGGGCAAGTTGAAAAGATTACAACATTAAAAGAAATTTATAGTCTTATAAATCAAGATTCAAAAATTCTAGATGTTGGAGCAGGGACTGGAGTTTATACTATACCTTTAGCGGAAAAAGTAAATGAAGTTGTCGCTTACGAGCCTGCAACAAATAACTATAAACAATTAAAAGAAAAAATCAAAAATAATAAGTTTCATAATGTTACAGTTGAAAATAAAAGTTCACTAGACATGGATGAACTCAGGGATAAGTATTTCGACATTGTCCTGCTTTTTGGTCCTATGTATCACTTGTCTAAAAAAGAAGATAGAAAACAAACAATTCAAGAAGCGAAGCGTGTCCTTAAGGATGGAGGTTATATCCTAGTCTCCTTTATAAACCATGACATGATTCCAATGACGGAAATGCTTTATGAATCAAATTATTTTGAAACAGAAGGATATAACCCTGGCACACAAAGACTTATTAATAGACCTTTTATATTCTTTACCTTGTCAGAATGTATTGAAATGCTTGAAATTGAAAACCTAAAAATCATTAGAAAAATTGCTTCTAGTGGATTTTCTGAATTGTTACAAAAACAGATTAATAATATGAGTGATCTATCTTATCAAAGATATATTGACTGGCACCTCGCTCATTGTGACAAAGAAGAATTATTAGGGGCAAGTAATCATTATCTATTTGTTTGTAAAACCAAGTAAAAATACTTAAAATGTTTGTTGTGGATCAGATTTATTAGTATAGAAGATAAAAAAATGGGAAGGTTTACGTATGTATTTTGAAAAAGTTGTAATTAGTCTATTGCCCATATCAGGGCTGTTTTTATCTTTTTATTATGAATACAAAGCAAAGGGGGATATTGCTAAATATAGTGGGTTTAGAACAGCATTAAGTACAAAATCAAAACAAAACTGGAAGCATGCGCATAAGTATGCAGCTAAACTTTTGAGATTATATGCGATATCTTTTATGTTACTAAATATTATAATAACGTTTAGTAATTGTCTAAATATTAAAACTATTACAATTATAGTTATATTACAAATGTTATTTTACTTCATCATTGGATACAAAGTTAATAAGGCTTTATCAAAAAAAGAAAATAGTTAGAATTTATTAAAAATTGAAGGAAGAAACTTAGAAGAATAATAGCTGGGTATCTTGGTGATGATATAAGCGTATATTAGAATGCTATGTAAGCTTTAAGATGATGTGACTGGTCATATTCTGCAACAGTATGGAGTGAAGCAGAAAACTTTAATAATTTATTAAAAAAATTAATCATCCAACTGGATTGTATGAAATGAGTATAAAAATCTCATAAATCAGCAAAATACAATGAAAAAGCTAAAAAATATAGGAAAAAGTGCCTAAGTTGCCCTATAGTTGCTAGCTTTTTTTGAAAAATTTCCTTACAATAGAAAAAAGGAGGTTTTATGATTGGAGAAAAAATTAAAAATAAAAGAAAAGAATTGAACTTAACCCAGGAATATTTAGCAAAGGAATTAAATATTTCAAGACAAGCTGTATCAAAGTGGGAAAAAGGACTTAGCGAACCATCTATGGATAATTTGCTTAAACTATCTGAAATATTCGGAGTTGATATAGACTATTTTAAAAAAGATAGTGATCAAGAAGAGAATAAGTCCCAAGCTTTAAGAATATTTTGGGATATTTTGTATGCAGCTATAGGACTGGTTTTCTATTTGATATATTACTTTGGCATAGTAGAGGGAGCCTTGAACAAAGATCCAAAACAAATGCCATTTTTAATACTAACAATTTTCCTAGTAATTTCAGTGATAGCTTTCCCACAAGCAGTGAAAAATATGGGAAACAAATTAGAAGATACAGATTATTTTACATTTTCAAAATTAATATTGCCTGTGGTTTTTATAATATCACCCTTTATAGTTTTTTATTACATTTTTAAGAAAGAAAGATAAAAAAACAATGGAAAAGTATACTATCTAAAAGTAGATTAATACTTATAATCAATTGTTAGTAGAACGGATGTCAGATATACAGCAACCAATTAAAACAAGATTATTAGATTTTATTGAAAAAAGTAGAGGAAGTCAATTCGTAATTCCCGTATACCAAAGAAATTACATTTTGATAGCTAATAAAAAGATCAAATAATGTTTAGATGATTTGAAAAGTGTTTTAAATGGATAATTCTCAGTAATTGATGGTGAGAAAACAGGAGTAGACTTCTTAGATATATCAGGAGGAATGTGCCTATACTTTTCCGATGATGACTACTCAGGATTCTTCGACTACCTATCAAAACCAATCTATGATGAGGTAGACATACCAGTAACCCTAACTGGTGGGATCAAAGCTGGCAAAGATATCGAAGATATCTTAAAGCGATATGCCTGCGACCAAGTAGGAGTAGGCGGGGCAGTATTTAAAGACTCTAATTGGATGGAAAATGAAGTAAAACCACTTATTGAAAATTGATTTGTAAATATAAAACTTATAAGCCTAGCGATAGGCTTATTTCTTTGGCTGAAAATTGCCTTTTTTGTTATAATTATACTAACAAGGAGTGTATATATGGAAACCACTATTAATCTTTACCAAAAACTATGGCAGGCTTCTGATGATCTCAGGTCTCAGATGGATGCCAATGAATATAAGAACTATTTATTAGGAATAATTTTTTATAAATATTTATCAGATAAGATGCTTGATGAGTTTTCTAAGTTACTGGAAGTTGATGAGGCTGACCTTGAAACTATCCAGCAAATCTATCAAGAAGAGATGCAAGGGGAAGATGCTGACCTTATTGTCGATGAGCTTAGGAATAAATTTTCCTTTGTAATATCCCCAGACCATACCTTTACTCATTTTATAAAGCAAATCGAAGAAGGCACCTTCCAGCAAGATGACCTGGGCCAAGCCTTCAATGAAATCGAACGAGCTGATAAGGACTTCAATGGCTTGTTTGAAGATATAGACCTCTACTCAAAAAGTCTAGCCAAGCAAACTGAGAAATTTAACCAGAAGTCAACGATATTCGTTAGGGCGACTCAAAAACAACTCAATTTAATATCTAAAATAAGTATCATTTAAAAACTTAGCCAGTGAAAATCTAGTAACCAATCTCAATTCCAGAATATTAATATTTTAAAAGGTTAATTTTAATATTATATTAATAGAGGAAATTATATAGATAATTATGACAACAAATAGAAATAATGGTAATAGGTTTAAATCATATACCTGAAATAAGTTAGATATTAAATTTAGTTAATAATTTATACTAAAATTTTCATAAAAACATAATTTTTTAATAGGAGGATTAATGTCAATACATGCTTTAATCGTAGGTGTTAGTAATTATGATCTAATTGGTGCACCAAATTTAGAATTTTGTAAAAATGATATAAAATATTTTTCTGAGGCTCTTGTTAAAGGTTTATCAGTAAAAGAAGAACAAATAGTTAAATTAGGAGAAAATGATGTTGTGAAAAAACAAAGTTTTATAAGCGCCTTAAAAAAATTTGATTTTGAAGTTGAGGAAGATGAGAATGAAGATACTTTTATTTTTTATTTTTCGGGACATGGTAGAATTAATTGCAATAAGCATCTTCTAACGTTTAGTGATGGATATTTAGAAACAGAAGATTTAATAGAACACATTAATAAAATAAATACAAAGAATAAGTTGTTGATTTTTGATACTTGTCATTCAGGACATTTTAAAATAAATGGTTTACCAGAAGTTGATTATGAATCAAGTTTAAAAGAATTTATCGGTACAGGATATGCTGTTTTAGCGTCTTCTTCAGCTAACCAGTTTTCATATAATTATCCAGATTCTAAAAAACAGTTAAGTCTTTTCACTAGTTTTTTAAACGATGCATTAACAGCTAGAATTTTATTAAAAGAAGGAAAGAAATCATTAGATGATATAATTAATTTGTTATTTCAGTATATGAAAATTCGGAATATAAAACACCCTGAACATGCTCAAACACCAATTTTCAGATCTAAATTAGGTGGCACAATATTCTTTTCAGTTGAAAAATATATACCCTATGTATCAAATAATTATTTTTTAGAAAAAGAAAAATATAGAATCTATAAAGTGGAACCTATTCATACTGCTAGAGCTAAAAGATATGTAGTTAAAGTAATCTTAAAAGATCCATTAACATTAGAAGAAATTTCAATAGTTCATAAAGAAATAGTAAGTATTATAAAAAATATTGAAATATATAAAAGTGAGAATTTTGAAAAGCATTGGAAAGATAAGTTAGCAAATATTATTTTTTGTCACTATGGAAAAAGTGAAGATGATATTTTAAACTCTAATTTTTTATGTAAAACTATTTGGGTAGATGATAATCAAGATAAAGATTGGTGGTATAACTTATCAAATAAATCAAAGTTTGTTAATGATGTGTATTTCGATATAAATTCAAATTACGAAGCATTAAATAAATTTTATGCAGACCATACTGCTGACGATACATATTTGATACAACAAACTAGAGATATAATTATTAATATGATTAATCTAGCAGAAAAACTAATTAAATCATTTGATGAATTATTAAATGAAGAAGCTACTGAAGAAGAATTTATAGAAGAATTTGAAGAAATAAGTCCTAAAATAACTGATTATTACTTTAAAGAATCTAATTTGGATTTACCAACTAAAAAATTAAAAGATTGGAGCTCTGCTTGTACAGGGTTATCAGCTACCATTTATGATTTTACCTTGTTCTATGGAGAACATGCTCTAAAAAATCGTACATATGATAATAGAATAGCCTGTATGAAAATGACAAAAAATCAATATTACAAAGATTTAGAAAAATTAAAAGAGGAAGAGGAGAAAATTAAAGATTTAATCAATGACGTTTTGTCATAGATTTAGAAAATAGATATCATTATTAACGATGATTTACTATGAAGATAATTTGAAGTTAGGAGATATCAGTATTACACAATTATATTTTTTGAACTTATTGATTGTGGAATAATCCATTATCAACGACCTAAGATGTGGGGCAGGAGGTATGTTTGTTCAATCAGCAGGCTTTGTAGAACGCCACCAGGGTAGGGTCAACCAGCTTTCTATCTATGGCCAAGAATTAAATGCCAATACTTGGAAGCTAGCTCAAATGAACCTTGCTATCCACGGACTAGAGGGCGACCTAGGAAAGGGAGCAGCTGATACATTTTTCGAAGACCAACACCAAGGCATGCGCGCAGACTATATCCTAGCCAATCCTCCCTTTAATATGAAAGAATGGGGTGGGGACAAATTAGTAGAAGATGTTAGATGGAAGTATGGTCTCCCACCAGCAGGCAACGCCAACTATGGTTGGATGCAACATATGATCTACCACCTAGCACCAAAAGGAAAACTAGGCTTAGTCCTAGCCTATGAAGATGAGCTAAGACTAGTTGTATATGAAAACAAATTCATTGTAAGCAATTGGCAAAAGAAGGAAGATATAACAACGCCCTCCAAGGCCTAGACCTTACTAAAGTTTGGGAGAACCTAGTAGCAGAAGTAGGGTCTATCAATATAGAAGAAGGAAATACCCTACAAGAACAAATAGAAATAGAAGGTCGAAAAAAACTAAGAAAGCTTATAGCAAGTACAGAAAAAAGGCACGCAGAGAAAAACAAGCCAAAAAGAAATTTGATTTATACAAAGAACTAAAACAATACGAAAAAGAATTGGAGGACCTATAAATGGATAAACTAGACATGCACAGTAGAAACCTAGCAGATGAGAAGTACCAGATTCTAAAAGAACTCTTTCCAAATGCTATCACAGAAACAAAAGATGCAAATGGGGAAGTAGTAAGGGCAATAGATAAAGATGTTCTTATGCAAGAAATCTCTACCCAGGTAGTAGAAGGTAAGGAAGAAAGATACCAATTCACCTGGCCAGATAAGAAAAAAGCAATCTTGAATGCTAATGCCCCTATCAACAAGACTCTTAGACCAGCTAGAGAAGAAAGTGTCAACTTTGATGAGACAGAAAACCTATATATAGAAGGTGATAACCTAGAAGTCCTTAAACTTTTACAAGAAACTTACCTTGGTAAAGTAGATGTAATATACATAGACCCTCCTTATAACACTGGTAAAGACTTTGTTTATAATGATGACTTTAAGGAAAGCGTAGAAGAATACCTAGAGAATAGTGGGCAATATGATGAAGAAGGTAATAAACTAGAAAAAAATCCTGAGACAAATGGAAGATTTCATACTGATTGGCTAAATATGATGTACTCTAGACTGACACTAGTAAAGAATCTTTTATCTGATGAGGGAGCTGTATTTATATCAATTGATGAAAGAGAGCAAGGTAATCTAAAGAAGATTTGCGATGAAATTTTTGGTGAACAAAATTTTGTTTCAAATATAATTTGGAATAAAAAATCAGGGGCTAAAGGTGTTCCCCCAAAAGATATGATTGTAAATGTACATGAATATTTATTATGTTATCAAAAATCAAACATGTTTAAATTTATGGGAGAGAAAAGAGATGCAGAAAAAGAAGGATTCAAAAATCCAGATAATGATCCTAGAGGACCTTGGAGGGAATCAAACATTAAAAGTACTGTTAAGCCTATCGAAACTGCATTTGTAATAACAAATCCAACAAATGGAAAGCAATATAAAAATACATGGGCATTCTCGAAAGAATCTTTAGAAAAAATGATAGAAGAAGATAGAATTATATGGAAAGAAAATTTACCTAAACAAAAAGAATTTCTTTATGAGATGACTAATGTTAATAAGGCTATTAAGAGCACGTGGGGAGTATTTGACCCTCAGAGTACTACTGTATATTTAAAGAAACTTATAAAAGAAGCTAAGTTTGATAATCCTAAACCATTAACACTGATGGATTACCTTTTAAAAGTTACAACCACAAAACAATCTATAGTATTAGATATATTTTCTGGTTCAGCAACTACAGCTCACGCATCTATGAAACTTAATGCAGAAGATGGTGGTAATCGTAAATATATCATGGTCCAACTTCCAGAAGAAACTGATGAAAAATCTGAAGCATATAAGGCTGGATATAAAACAATATCAGAAATAGGAAAAGAAAGAATAAGAAGAGCTGGAAAACAGATACTTGAAGAAAATAAGAATGGAGAAGAAATAGAAAAGCTTGATATAGGATTTAGGGTACTTAAGACTGACTCATCAAATATGAAAGATGTCTACTATTCACCAGCATATACTGAACAAAACTTCCTAGATGATTTGGAAGATAATATTAAAGAAGATAGGACTAGTGAAGACCTACTCTTCCAAGTGATGCTAGATTTGGGTGTATCCTTATCATCAAAAATAGAAAGTCAAACCATAGCTGAAAAGGAAGTATTTGTAGTAGAAGATGGGTTCTTGATAGCTTGCTTTGATAAGGATGTATCAGAAGATACTGTAAAAGAAATAGCTAATAAAGAGCCTTACTATGTAGTATTTAGAGATAAGTCTATGGCAAGTGATAGTGTTGCTGCAAACTTTGACCAAATATTTGCTAGCATCAGTCCAGAAACAATAAGAAAGGTAATCTAGCATGAAGTTTAATTTTAAAATTCAAGACTACCAGACAGATGCTGTGGATGCGGTAGTAGATTGCTTTGAAGGACAAATTTATTCTGATGGATTAACATATAGAAGAGACCTTGGAGATCTATTAACTACTAGCGGTATCCAAGCCTCAGTAACTACAAATGAAAAAGGCGAAAGCTACTTGGACGAAGATCTCTATGATACTGGATTTAAAAATGAAAAAATCACTCTATCACCAAACGATTTATTATCAAATATAAAGGAAATCCAACAGAATAATAATTTAAAGCTATCTAATAATCTTTTGAGAAATATTGGAGCTTGTACTTTAGACATAGAGATGGAAACAGGTACTGGTAAGACCTATGTATATACCAAAACTATGTATGAACTTAACCAAAAATATGGATGGTCAAAGTTTATCATAGTAGTCCCATCTATTGCTATCCGTGAAGGTGTCAAGAAGTCGCTAGAAATGACAGAAGACCACTTCATGGAACAATACAACAAAAAGATAAGATATTTTATATATGACTCAAAAAACCTTAACCAGCTAGATTCCTTTTCTAGCAACTCTGGCATCAATGTAATGATTATAAATATGCAAGCTTTTAATACTTCACTAAAAGAAGGTGGGAGAAGCAAGGATGCCAGGATTATTTATTCTAAACGTGATGGCTTTGGATCAAGGCGTCCTATAGATGTTATAGCTGCCAACAATCCAATTCTAATCCTTGATGAACCACAGAAGATGGAGGGAAAGGCAACTCAAAAAGCCCTACAAAACTTTAATCCTCTTTTTGCCCTAAATTATTCGGCAACCCATAAAACCCAGCACAACCTAGTCTATGCCCTAGATGCTGTGGATGCTTATAATCAAAGATTAGTTAAAAAGATTGAGGTAAAAGGCATTGAGGTCAAGAACTTAAGAGGAACTGATGGATACCTATATTTAGATGATATAATCCTATCACCAAAAGAGCCGCCAAAGGCTAGGATAGAGCTAGAGATAGGTCACAAGGGATCTATAAAAAGAGAAAGTAGAATATTATCAGTGGATGATAACTTATATGAAATCTCTAAAAACATGGACCAATACCAGGGATATAGAATATCGGAAATCGACCCAAGGGAAGCTAAAGTAAGCTTTACTAATGGAGTTATTATAAAAAAAGGTGAAGTTCTAGGTGATATATCTGAAAAAGATATCAGAAGAATCCAAATCAGAGAGACTATCAAGTCCCACTTTGAAAAGGAAGAAAAATTATTTAACCAAGGCATCAAAACCCTATCCTTATTTTTCATAGATGAAGTTGCAAAATATAGGCAATATGACGAAGATGGAAACCCTGGCTTAGGTGAATATGGAAAGATGTTTAACGAAGAGTACCAGCTTGCATTAAATGAATATATAACACTCTTTGATACACCTTACCAAAAATACCTAAAATCTATAAATGCGGAGGATACCCACAAAGGATATTTCTCCATAGATAAAAATGGTAAGTTAGTCGATGGAAAAATAAAGAAAACTACTGGTATGTCAGATGATATATCTGCCTATGATTTGATACTTAAAAACAAGGAAAGACTCCTAAGTTTTGATGAACCTACTAGATTTATATTCTCCCACTCTGCCCTTAGAGAGGGATGGGATAACCCAAATGTATTTCAAATCTGTACCCTAAAGCAAGGCCAATCTACAACAATGAAGCGTCAAGAGGTAGGGCGTGGTCTTCGACTAGCTGTAGATAAAGATGGTACACGTATGGATGCCAATACTCTTGGCAAATCTGAAGTCCACAAGCTAAACAAGTTAACGGTTGTGGCCAGTGAAAGCTATAAAGAATTCGCCCAAGACTTACAAAAAGAAATAAAAGAAAACCTAACAGACAGACCAAGGAGTGCATCATCAGAATACTTTGAAGGCAAAAATATCAAAATCGATGGGCAAAACCATGAGATCACAAAAGAAGAAGCTAAGATTATATATCTATACCTAGCTAAAAATGACTATGTAAGTAATGATGGTAAAGATAGGATTACAAATAAATATCACGATGATTTAGAAAACAAGCAATTGGCTCCATTACCAGAAAGCTTAGTTTACGCTAGAGATGGTATAGAAAAACTAATCCAAAGTGTATTTGACGATAAAGTCTTAGATGACATGCTTGATGACGCTAACAAGACTAAAGTATTTGAAAATGAATTGAATGATAATTTTTACAAAAAAGAATTCCAAGACTTGTGGTCAAAGATTAACCACAAATATACCTACACAGTATCATTTAATAGTGATGAATTAGTAGAAAAAGCTGTAAACTCAATCGATGATAAGCTATTTGTATCAAAACTCCAATACTCTCTGAGTACATCCGAACAAAAGGAAGACATTACAAGAGAGGAATTAGCAGGTGGAAATTCATTTAATCCAGTAACTACAAGTTTCAAGAATGTAGAATATACACAAAGAAGTCAAATTAAATATGACATGGTAGGAAAAATTGCCGAAAACACCAACCTAACTCGTAAGACAGTAGTTAAAATCCTAAAGGGTATCAGATCCGAAAAATTCTCAATGTATAAGAATAATCCAGAAGAGTTCTTCAAAGAAATATCTAGACTTATCAGAGAACAAAAGGCAACCATGATAGTAGAACATATTTACTATGACAAAATAGAAGATGAATATGATGCATCAATCTTTACAGCAGAAAAAAATACTACAATAGACAAGGCTTACAAAGCTCAAAAGCACATCCAACCTTATGTCTTCACAGATGGCACAGCAGAAGAGTCTATAGAAAGAACATTTGCAAAAGACCTAGACTCTCATGGAGAAGTATGCGTATACGCCAAACTCCCAAGAGGATTTAAAATTCCAACCCCAGTAGGCAACTACAGCCCAGACTGGGCCATAGCCTTTAACGAAGGAAGCGTAAAACACATATACTTTATAGCAGAAACAAAAGGAAGCATGAGAAGTATGGATCTAAGAGCGGTAGAAAAAGCTAAAATAGATTGTGCTAAGAAACTATTTAACGAGATATCCACTGAAGATGTTGTTTATCATGAGGTGGATAGTTATGAGAGCTTGATAGGGATAATGCCTACACTATAGAAAGGAATATATGTCAATTAATCAAAATATAAGAGATATTAAAAATATAAAAAGAAGAATATCAAGATTGCAAAAATCTAAAGTAGGTGCAGAAACAAGAGCGGCTAACTGTGATGTAGAAGCTGCTAAGATAAAAATTAATAGCAGCGATTCTAGTTCGAGGATTAAAAGTAAGCAAAGAAAAATGAATAAGCTACAAAATGATGCCTCAGACTATAGGAAAAAGTCTGCAAAGTACTCTAAAGATATAGCAAAAGAAAATAAAAAGTTGTTTGAAACGACTAACAAACTAGAAGACGAACGTCAGAAAGAGTCAAGAAAGCAAGAAAAAGCATTAAAAGATTTTCAAAATTTATATGAATCCAGAGTAAAAGATATGGAAGAAAATATGATTGCAGAAGATAATTTAAATAATGATGTATCAAATGATGAGTTTGATTTTTTTATATCTCATGCATATGAAGATAAGAAGAGCTTTGTAGATGAGTTTGTGAGAGAATTAAGAGAACTAGATTTAAAAGTATGGTATGACGATTCTAACATACCGTGGGGAGTATCTTTAAGAGAAGAAATCGATAAAGGTCTAAGAAATTCTAAATATGGTATAGTCATTTTATCGCCAAGTTATATTGAAGAAGGAAAATACTGGACTAAAAAAGAACTAAGTGGTCTATTCCAAAAAGAAAGTATAGATAAGGGAAAAATTGTTCCTGTTTGGTACAATTTAAATAAATCAGATGTTTACAATTATAGTCCAATGATATCTGATATGAAAGCATTAACTTCGGCCAATTTCACCCCTAGTGAAATGGCTAAAGAATTTAAAAAAATAATTGATATGACTAACTGATTAAATTATAAATAAAAAAATGTACTTTTTAATTAAAGTATAGGTGAGAATTTTTATTCTCACCCTTTTATATTTTTTATTAAATTTCCCTATTGACACCCCCAAATCCACCAGTAATATAACATATAGAGATATTTCTATATGAGGTGGATTATGAGTGTTGATTATGAAAATTTATCTAAAAAGCTAAGGGTGATTTCTGATCCTAAGAGGCTTAGGATTATTGATATGTTATCTTGTGATGAGCTTTGTGCTTGTGAGATACTTGAGAAGTTTGATATTACTCAGCCTACCTTATCTTATGACATGAGAAAGCTCGAAGAAGCAGGTCTTGTGACTAGCAGAAGAGAGGGGAAGAATACTTTTTACTCTTTAGATAAGGATAGTTTGGATGAGATTGAGGATAGCCTAAATTCTATATTTCATATCCAAGATGATTGTATTTGCAAGGAGTAAATCCCAAGCAAATATTTTTTACTCAAACATATAGAAGTATTTAAATATATCTATATGTATTTTCACATACAGGACGATTTTAATTTAAGGAGGATTTTATGAAAAAGATGTATATATATGAAGGTGCTATGTGTTGTTCAACAGGTGTATGTGGACCAAGCCCTGATGAGGAACTTATGAGAGTGTCTAGCCTAGTTGATAAGCTTAATAAAAGCGGAGCTAGCATTGAAAGATATAACTTAACTAACAATACTAAGGAGTTTGTAGAAAACAAAACTATTAATAATCTCTTAGATGAAAAGGGCGAAGATGTCCTACCAATTGTAATAGTGGATGATGAAGTTGTTATGACAGGCAAGTACCCTAGCAATGAAGAGTTTTATGAAATGCTATTTTTATCTGATGAAGCCAAGGAAGAGACAAATAGTGATGATGAATCTTGCTGTTCTGGCGGTGGATGCTGCTGCTAATATCAATAGTAAAAAGGAGGGAGTTTAAGTGAAACAATTTGATATTAAGGAAATTGATTTAACTAAATACTTATTTTTCACAGGCAAGGGAGGAGTAGGCAAGACTTCTACTGCCTGTGCCAGCGCAATAAGCTTAGCTGATATGGGAAATGAAGTCCTATTAATTAGTACCGATCCTGCTTCAAACCTTCAAGATGTCTTTGAAACTGAGCTTGATAACAAGGGTGTTAGGATAGAAGGTGTGGATGGTCTTACTGTTGCCAACCTAGATCCTATAGAAGCTGCCAATGAGTATAAGGAAAGTGTAGTTGGTCCTTACAGAGGGAAGCTGCCTGATAGTGTAATAGAAAATATGGAGGAGCAATTATCCGGATCTTGTACTGTTGAGATTGCTGCCTTTAATGAATTTTCTAAGTTCATAACTGATGCTGCCCTAAAGGACAAATATGATTATATAATATTTGACACTGCACCAACAGGCCATACCCTAAGGATGCTTCAGCTTCCTTCTGCTTGGACGAGCTTTATCAGCGAATCCACTCACGGAGCATCATGCCTAGGTCAATTATCAGGTCTAGAAGATGAGAAGGAAACTTACAAATTTGCTGTGGATACTCTAGCTGATGGCAAGCTTACAAGCCTAGTATTAGTTGCAAGAGCTGAGGAGACTCCTCTTCTTGAAGCAAATAGAGCATCTAATGAGCTAAGAGAACTAGGTATTAACAATCAAATTCTTATCATAAATGGTCTATTAAGTGCCCATGACGATGAAGTGTCAGAAGCTTTCTATAAAAAACAAAAAGAATCTTTAGATAAGATGCCAGAAGGTATTAAGGATCTTAAAACTTTCTTTATCCCACTTAGGGGATACAACTTAAATAGTATCGAGAACCTAAGATCCCTTCTCACTGAGGATAAGGACTATACTAGTGATGTAGATCTTAACATAGATGAAACCCCTAGCCTAAAAGATATTATAGATGACTTATACAAAAATGAGAAAAAAGTTATCTTTACCATGGGTAAGGGTGGCGTAGGTAAGACTACTATGGCATCTGCTATAGCCAAGGGACTTACCGCTAAGGGCGAGAAGGTCCACCTAACTACAACTGATCCAGCCAACCATTTGACTGGTATGGTTCGTGAAGATGACTTGTTAACTATAAGCCATATAGATGAAGAAGAAGAGCTTAGAAAATACCAAGAAGAAGTTTTAGAAAATGCTAGAAAAACCATGTCTGAAGATGATTTGGAGTATATAAAAGAAGACCTAAGATCACCATGTACCCAAGAGATAGCTGTATTTAGAGCCTTTGCGGATATAGTTGATAGGGCGGATGATGAGATTGTTGTAATCGATACAGCACCAACAGGCCATACACTTCTGCTCCTAGATTCTACAGAATCCTACAACACAGAGATAGAGAAAAACCAAGGTAATGTTCCAGAGTCAGCTAAGAAACTTCTACCTAGACTAAAAAATAGTGATGAAACAGAGGTCCTAATTGTAACACTCGCTGAGCCTACTCCTTTCTATGAGTCTCAAAGACTTGAAGAAGACCTAAAAAGAGCAGGAATTTATAGCAAATGGTGGATTATAAACTCATCTATAGCTAAGACTTGCTCTACTAACAAGACTCTACAAGCCAAGGCTAACAGTGAGTTAGAATGGATAAATAAGGTTAACAATCGCACTAATGGAAACTTTACAATAATACCATGGTCATCTGATGAGATAAAGGGATCTAATTTAGATAAATTAATTAGGTAGGTGGATATGACAGAAAAAACAAAAGTTGCCTTTATATGCGTTCACAATTCTTGCAGGTCTCAGATAGCTGAGGCCCTTGGCAAGAAATTTGCAGGAGACGAGATAGATTTTTACTCTGCAGGAACTGAGCTAGTCCCTCAAATAAACCAAGATGCAGTAAGACTTATGAAAGAAATACACGGGATAGATATGGAAGAAAGCCAGTATTCCAAGCTCATAGATGACCTACCAGAAGTAGACTATGTCATCTCTATGGGTTGCAATGTAGTATGTCCATTCCTTCCCTTTAAACACAAAAAGTATGACTGGGGGATAGAAGACCCTACTGGCAAGTCTGATGAAGAGTTTGTTAAGGTAATAGGAGAAATTGAAGGAAAGTTAAAGGACTTGATCAGTGAAATAGATGAGGAGGTAGATAGATGAAAAAACAAGAAGGTATAAGCTTTTTTGAAAAAAATCTTACACTTTGGGTTTTGATATGCATGGCCATAGGTGTTTTAATTGGACGCTTCATCCCTGCTATTCCTGAGTCTTTGGGAGAGCTTGAGTTTTACAATGTATCCATACCAACAACTATACTTTTATGGGTCATGATCTATCCTATGATGCTCAAGATTGATTTTAAGAGTATAAAAAATATCAAAAATAATCCTAAGGGTTTGTTTATAACTTGGTTTGCCAACTGGATTATCAAACCCTTTACTATGTATCTTATAGCCAAGTTATTTTTCTTCGGCATTTATAAAAATATCATCAGCGAAAATCTAGCATCAGAATACCTAGCAGGAGCAGTTTTGTTAGGAGCAGCTCCATGTACAGCCATGGTTTTTGTTTGGAGTAAGCTAACCAGAGGAAATAGTGCCTATACCCTAGTTCAAGTAGCGAGCAATGACTTGATTATATTAATTGCCTATATACCAATAGTAAGCTTTTTACTAAAGAGGGGCAATATCAATATACCTTGGGGAACTCTACTTTTATCAATCATACTATTTATAGTAGTTCCTCTAATCCTAAGCATGATTACTAGAAAATATGTGATAAAAAATAAGGGTGAAGATTACTTAAATAATGATTTTATCCCATCATTTGATAAGTACACTATGGTTGGGTTATTACTAACCTTAATAATCATATTCTCATTCCAAGGAATGAAAATAATCAACCAACCTTTAGATATTGCTCTTATAGCAGTACCACTTATACTTCAAACCTTCTTTATATTTGCCATTACCTTTGGCATGGCATACCTTGCAAAATTGCCTTATTCGATAGCTGCTCCATGCGGGATGATAGGAGCATCTAACTTCTTCGAACTAGCTGTAGCTGTATCTATCTCACTGTTTGGCCTATCATCAGGTGCCACTCTTGCAACAGTAGTAGGAGTATTAGTAGAAGTACCAGTAATGCTATTCTTAGTAAGAATCGCAAACTCAATGGAACATAAGTTTAATAGATAAGTGTATAAATAATTTAAAAAAATATCACAAAAATCAGCCTTAGTTATCCTAGGGCTGATCTTTTATTCTAAAACTTTAAGTGTAAACGATGCTAGATGACTGGATCTTTTTAATAGAAGCTTTTATCTTAATAAAAATGCAAGCTGGTATATTATAAATAACTATAATTTTTTGGAGATCTAATATAAAAAGAGTAAAAATTTCAATCTTTTTTAATGGATGGGGAGGCTACAGGTAGGATAAAGTGTAGCTTGTAAAAATAGACAGGCCTAGCTTAGAAAATTTCTAACCTGATAATTAGTAGATAAGCTAGAGACAATATAGGAGAATTTATAGTTTATTTAAGATTAATATTTACTAAGAATATGATACCAGCGAGACTTATAAGCCTAGGATTAGATCTTGCTGTTTTTGTATCTACTTTGAAAATTAGGGTATGTTTATAGTGGAAGGAGAGATTTTATGGTTTATGATAAATTATTTTCTCTGATTGATAAAAAGAAGGATCAGATGATTAAAGATAGAAGGTGGCTTCATGAGCATCCTGAGCTTTCCTATAAGGAAAAAAATACCAGTGAATACATAATAAAACACTACGAAAATAATAAAAATGTTAAGGTGGATACAAATATTGGAGGCTACGGGATTAAAGTAACGATAGATTCTGGAAAACCTGGCAAAACCCTAGCTTTGAGAGCAGATTTTGATGCTTTGCCTATAACAGAAGATACGGGGCTTGATTATGAATCTGTTAACAAGGGTGTAATGCATGCTTGTGGTCATGATGCCCACACTGCATATATGATGAGTCTGGTGGATAGTCTTTCAGAGATGAAGGATGATTTTAAAGGAAAAGTTGTTATAATCCACCAGCCAGCAGAGGAGATGCCTCCAGGTGGAGCAAGTCTAATGATCAAAGATGGGATCTTGGATGGGGTTGATAATATTTTCGGTTGCCATGTTATGAACCAACTAGATTTTGGTAAGGTATATTACCACAAGGACCCAACCCAGCAAGCCCGAGCAAAGTTTAATGTACTTGTGAAAGGTACTGGAGGCCATGGAGCTGCTCCTCACGAAGCAAATGATGCGATTGTTATTGCTAGCAACCTTGTAATGTGTATCCAAACCATTGTTTCTAGGAGACTAAACCCATTGACTCCAGGGGTTGTAACGATTGGATCCTTTGATGGGGCAGGTCAGTTTAATATTATTAAAGATTCTGTAAGGCTTGAGGGAGATGTTAGATGTATGTCTGATCAGGCAGGAGATCTTATAGAAAGAGAAATTAGAAATATCTGCGAGGGTCTTTCTAAAGCTTATAGCTGTGAGATTGAGCTAGATTATAAGAAAGACTATCCAGTTTTGGTAAATGATGATCAGATGACACAACTTGTTGTAGATGCAATAAATGAAGCAAATATTAAGGAAGTTGTCGGAGTAGAAGATTGTGGGCCACAGGCACAATCAGAGGATTTTGCCTACTATACCCAACATGTGCCAGCAAGCTTTTTCTACATTGGTGCAAGGCCAGATGGAAAAGCCTACCCTCACCACCACCGAAAGTTTGATATAAATGAAGATTCTATGATAATAGCTGCAAAGGCTATGGGTGCTGTTGCTCTTAAATATCTGAGGGAATGTTAAGCTAGAGGATTTTATGAAGTTTATCAAAAAAATTCCAGGTGGGACCCCTATACTTATTCAGCCATCCTCAATACTTTTTTTCCCGATTTGGTGAAAATAGGTGGAGTTACAGAATCATTTCCCCATTTGAAACGCCGGCTGTAGCTATGCTTATTTTTGGCCTTACCCAACCGACAAGTGTCGATTAGATGTCAATAGTATCCCTTGTGGTTCCCCTAGTTTTAGGTATTGTTATAGGAAATATTGACAAAGAGCTTGGAAGTTTTATTTTAACAGGGATGCCCTTTATGATATTTGCTCTAGGTTTTTCTGCAGGTCACGGGATCAATCTCCTGGATTCAGTAAGGGCAGGGTTTTCTGGAGTAGTAATGGCTATCCTTTATTATATCCTAGTATTTGTGCCTATGTTTTTTGTAGAAAGGAAAGTCTTTAAAAGAGCAGGACACTCTGCACCAGCTATTTCAACAATTGCAGGTTTGTCAGCCAGTGTTCCAATGCTTATGGCATCAAATTACCCTAAGCTAATGGCTTATGGACCGAGTGCAATTGCTATTGTAACCATATCATCAATAGTGTCTCCCTACTTATCTAAGAAATTATATAATAAAAACCATGCTAATAAAAAATAAATACCCACAAAAAAACAAACCCGAGTATGGGTTTGTTTTTATTATTTACTCATCTTTTTGATGATTTCGCTTATGTCTTTTTTGTTGATTCTGGATAGGCCTGATCCTTCGCTGTCGAATTTTCTGTTTTCGATTGGATGGCCGTATTCGTCTTCCATTACCTCAAGGACTCTATTTTTACAAAAAGCTCCTTGGCAAAAGCCCATGCCTGCACGGGTTCTTCTTTTGACTGCGTCAAAGCTTTCTAGCTCGATGCCACGATTTAGGGCATCTCTTATTGTTTTTTCGCTAACTTGCTCGCACCTACATACTAGCCTATCAGGATTGCCTAGAGGTAGGTCTACTAGGTCTTTGACTTTGTTAAAGTCTTCTAGATCCTTGTATTCTATGATTGGCTTTCTGTAAGGGTTGTATGTTTCATCTTCTGTTAGATTTATTCCCAAATCAACTAATATTCCTTCTACCATTCTCGCAATTTCTGGAGAGGATGTGACTCCTGGAGATTGGATGCCGACTACATTTATAAAGCCGTTTGTTTGGCTATTTTCTATGATGAAGTCGCCAGTTGAGCTTGCAGGTCTAAGTCCTGTAAATGATCTTATGAATTCTTTTAGGTTTAGGACATCGTCTTTGACAGACATTTGCGCAAGCTTGTAGATTTCCATTAGTCTTTCTTCGTGAGTGCCAAGGTCGATTTCTTCTTCGTCTATGGCATCTGGTCCTATCAAAATATTGTTGTGGTAGGTACGAGTTACAAGGATTCCTTTTGATTTTGGACTTGGAGTTTGGAAGAGAACTTGTTTTATCCTAGATCCAGTTCCTTTTTGCATGATTAGATATTCTCCGCTTCTTGGGTGAATATCAAAGTCAGTTTCTGTAATCAGACTAGAAACCTTGGCACCATTTAGTCCTGAGGCATTTATGACAAACTTAGATTCGTAAGTTTCACCTTTTGAGGTTTCAACCTTGAAAGTATCGTTAGATTTTTCAATATCAACTACTTCGCTGTTTAATTCTAACTTGACACCATTGTCTAAGGCATTTTCTACAAGGGCTATGACATACTCGTATGGGGAACATACTCCAGCTCCCTTACAATAAAGGGCACCTATGGCATCATCTGATACGTTTTCTTCTATAGATCTAAGTTTTTCTTGGTCTATAATTTCCATATCATCGAGTCCATTTTCTAGTCCCATTTGGTAGAGTTTATCCAAAGTTTTCATATCTTCCTCATCGAAGGCTAGAACAAGAGAACCATTGGCTAGAAAACCAAAGTTTAGCTCTTCGTTGAGTTTTTCAAAGCTTTTTCTACCTGGATAGCAAATTCTTCCTCTAAGTTCCTTGCCACTTTCGGCATAGCCACCGTGAACTATGGCAGAGTTGGCCTTGCTTGCTCCCATGGAGACGTCATTTTCCTTTTCTAATATTAGAATATCAAGTTTATATCTGGATAGCCTACGGGCAATAGATGCTCCACAAACTCCAGCTCCTATTATGATTACATCAAACATCAAATCACTTCCTATAAGTTTTATTTTTCTAAGCTATAAATATAAAGTTATATAGAAGTACAGCTATAATTCCTCCTATAATTGGTCCAACTACAGGTATCCATGAGTATGACCAGTTTGCATCAGCCTTGTTTTTAAATGGAAGAACAGCATAAGCGATTCTTGGTCCAAGGTCTCTGGCAGGGTTTATTGCATAACCTGTTAGTCCACCCAAACTCATACCGATAGATACGATTAGTGCATATACGAATAATTTGTCAACGCCAGCTGTTCCCGCACCATCAACTTGTGAGAATCCTAATATTGCAAAAACTAGGATAAAGGTTCCTACGATTTCTGAACATAGGTTTCTAAAAGTATTTGGTATAGTTGGAGCTGTACAGAAAGTTCCTCTTACATCAAGTGGTCTATCGCTAGTTGCATCGTAGTGGTCTTTAAAGAGAATATAGACGATAAGTGCACCAACAAAAGCACCAGCAATTTGAGCTATGATATAAGCAGGTAAATCTCCATAAGCTACATCACCTTTAAAAGCTAAGGCAATAGATAGGGCAGGGTTAAAGCTTGCTCCTGACAATTTGCCAAATATACAAGCTGGGATTAGTACTGCAAGACCCCAAGCAGTTGTAATTTGGACTGGGCCTGCACCTTTTTGTCCACTCTTGTTAAGCAAAACATTTGCTACAACACCGTCACCTAGAATAATAAGTAACATTGTTCCAAAAAATTCACCCATTATAATATCTCTCATAATTTCCTCCTATATGTATTTTGTGAAGTAGATATTGGAAAAGTAAACAAAAAGCAACAAATAAAATAAATTTGTTGCCAGGCTCCTCAGATATTAAGTTGTGAAAACATTTACACATTTAGTATAGCATGAGATTATTTATTTTGCAAGGAATTTTTTTAAAAATATTATTTATTTTTTAAGATAAAAAATTAGCTAAGTATTTATATACATTAAACTAGACAAATACTGAATTTTATTATAAAATTAGACTATAGCAGTAAACATAATTAGGGAGGAATATATGAAAATTAGTAAAATTATGTCTGTTGTTTCCGCACTTACACTTTCATTTGCACTAAGCTCATGTGGAGCAGATAAGGCAAACGATAGCAACGAAGATACTTCGAAAAACGAAACAGAAGTTACAGAAAATGCTGATACAGCTGATACAGCTGACGAAAAGAGTGAAACTCCAACAGGTGAAGTTGTAAAAGTAACTATGGTAACTGATGAGGGTGGAGTTAATGATAAGAGCTTTAACCAATCTGCTTTTGAAGGATTAACAAGCTACAAGGACGAAGGCAAGGCTGATTTTGACTATATAGAAAGTCACAGCGACGCTGATTACCAACCAAACCTAGAATCTGCACTTGATAGTGAATCAGATTTAATCTTAACAGTAGGTTATGCTTTATTCAACGATACAAGCGAGGCTGCTGATCAAAACCCAGATCAAAAATATGCGATCATCGACAATGCCAATGTAAATGAGCAAGAAAACTTGTTAGGTATAACATTTGCTGATCACCAAAACTCATACTTGGCAGGATATATTGCTGGTATGAAAACAGAAGCTAACCACGTTGGCTTTATTGGTGGCCAAAAATCAGACGTAATCGATAGATTTGAATATGGATTTAGGGCTGGAGTTAAGGCTGCTGCTAGAGAAAAAGATACTGATATCAAAGTTGACGTACAATATGCTAACAGCTACTCAGACCAAGCTGCCGGCAAGAACATTGCCAACCAAATGTACCAATCAGGAGCAGATGTTGTAATGCATGCTGCAGGTGGAGTTGGTATTGGAGTAATCGAAGCTGCCAAAGAAAACGACAAATGGGTTATAGGTGTTGACCGTGACCAATCAGACGAAGCACCAGATCATATGCTAGTGTCTACAATCAAGGGTGTAGGCGATGCAGTTAAACAAATAGTAGACGAACTAAACAAGGGAGAATTTGCTGGTGGAACAACTAAACAATTTACCCTAGCTGATGGTAAAGCTGTAGATATTGCCTATGCACCAAACGACTTGGTAGCCCAAGAAGTAAAAGATAAGGTAGAAGAACTTAGAAAAGATATCGTTGATGGAAAAATTGAAGTTCCTCAAAACGAAGAAGAATTTACATCAATGGGATATGACAAGTAGAGTTTAAAGTAGTAGGCAACTTACCCCGAGTGGGGTAAGTTTTCCTGCTCTTTTTTTGTCATGTTTTTTAAAATGTTATAACAGAATAAGAAAACTTGATAGAAATTAGCAGGATAAATTTATATAAGGGGATATTATGAAAAAATATTTTGACCAAGCCCCAGTAGTAAGTATGAGAAATATTTCTAAGAGTTTTGGAGATAACAAGGTCTTGGATAAGGTAGATTTTGACCTACATAAATGCGAAGTCCATGCCCTCTTGGGAGAAAATGGTGCCGGCAAGACTACTCTTATGAATATTCTTTATGGAATGTTTCCTCCAAGTGAAGGAACTGTTACTATAAATGGAAAGACCTTTGCTAAAATGACCCCTAAAAAGGCAATTGAGGCAGGTATTGGTATGGTTCACCAGCATTTCATGTTGATTGAGCCTCTAACTGTAACAGAAAATATCATCCTAGGTTATGAAACAACCAAGGGAGCCTTCATCAATAGAAATAAAGCTTACGCTGAGGTAGAAAAGTTAAGCGAAGAGTACAAACTAACCATCGATCCCAAGGCTAAGGTCGAGGATATATCTGTAGGTATGCAACAAAGGGTTGAAATCCTAAAAGCCCTCTACCATGGCGCTGATATTTTGATATTTGACGAGCCAACAGCAGTTTTAACACCTCAAGAGATTGTAGAATTTATTGAAATCATTAAAAGACTAACAGAGCTTGGCAAGTCAGTTATAATCATTACTCACAAACTAGCTGAGATAAAGGCTATGGCAGATACTTGTACCATAATTAGACGTGGTAAGTTTATCGACAAAGTCGATGTAGCTAGTGTAGATGAAAATATCCTAGCAGAAAAAATGGTAGGTCGTGACGTAAGCTTTAAGGTTGACAAGAAAGATATAGAAGCAGGTGGCGTTGTCCTAAATATAGCTGACCTTTGGGTTAAGGATAAGAGGGGAGTCGATGCCCTAAGAGGACTAAGCTTAAACCTTCATGCAGGAGAAATTTTAGGTATAGCTGGAGTGGATGGCAACGGTCAAACAGAGTTAATAGATGCCATAACAGGAATGACTAAGGTCAGCAAGGGAATTGTTACCCTAAATGGAGTAGATATAACAAACGCCTCTACTAGAAAAATCCTTGATGAGGGAATGAATTCTATCCCAGAAGATAGGCAAAAGCGTGGACTTATTCTGGATTATCCAATAAAGGATAACCTAATATTGGAAAGAGTTAACCAAGAGCCTTTTTCAACAAAGGGTAGACTTAACTTTAAAAACATAGATGACAATGCGACAGACTTGGTAGAAAAATTTGACATAAGACCAACTGATATCAACGAGAGAGCAGAAAGCTTATCTGGTGGTAACCAACAAAAGGTTATAATAGCAAGGGAGATTTCAAACAATCCTGATGTCCTAATTGCAGCCCAACCAACCAGAGGACTTGACGTTGGTGCGATCGAATTTATCCACCAATACCTAGTTGAACTTAGAAACCAAAACAAGGCAGTCCTTTTGATAAGTTTTGAGCTAGATGAGATAATGGACTTATCTGATAGAATACTTGTAATATACGATGGTCAAATCGTAGGTGAAAAAGATCCAAAGACTACAGATGAATTTGAGATAGGAAGATTGATGGCAGGAGGTAAGGATGAATAAGACAAGAAAAACTAATAGCAAACTTACCCGAGGTGCATCAAAGATTTCTTTTACCTTGATATCAATCCTTCTAGGATTTTTAATAGGAGCCTTAGTTTTAGTCATAGCAGGATTTGACCCATTAGAAGGTTTTAAGAACTTATTTTTAGGAGTATTTAAAACACCTAGACATATGGGCTGGGCGATAGTTACTTCAACTCCTATCATAATGACAGGTCTCGGTGTTTGCTTTGCCTTTAAGACTGGATTATTTAATATGGGAGCTGAGGGACAATTTATAGTAGGAACTATAGTTGCATTTTTAGTTGGCTACAAGTTTAACCTACCTCCAATAATCCTTCCAATAGTTGCCATTATCCTTGCAATGATAGCAGGAGCATTATATGGAGCTATAGCAGGCTTTATAAAAGCTAAATTTGGTATCCATGAAGTAATATCTACTATCATGTTAAACTGGGTAGCATATTATTTCCAAAACTTTATCGTTTACAGAAACAGACAACCAAACTCTATGGGGTCTTTCGATGTAAGTGACAATGCCAAGATTACACTATTTACTGATGCTGCCAAAAGATTTGATGGATTCTTTTCGAAATTTTTTAGAGCACCAATCCACTGGGGAACAATCCTTGCAATAGTTGCTGTAATCTGTGTTTGGTATATACTAAACAAAACAACCCTAGGTTATGAACTAAAGGCAGTAGGACTAAATGACGAGGCAAGTAAGTATGGTGGTATCAATTCATCTAAAAAGCTTGTCCAATCAATGGCTATATCTGGAGCCATATGTGCTCTAGCAGGTGTAACTCAAGTATTAGGATTTACCTACAACCTTTCAATCCTAACATCTATGCAAAACTTTGGTTTCGATGGACTTGCAGTAGCACTTCTTGCTAGCAACAATCCAATCGGGGTAATCTTTTCAGGATTATTCTTTGGTTCACTAAAATATGCAGGTAACAACCTTCAAAGAAGCATGGGAGTTCCAAGCGAGATTATATCAATAATCATAGGTACAATTATCCTATTTACAGCAGTGCCACTAGTATTTAGAATAGTAAAGGCAAAAGCGAAGAGAAGAAAAAATCTAAAAAAAGTAAATGAAGACAAAAAAGAGCTTATAGATAAAGAAAACAAGGAAGAAAAGATAGAAATAAAGGAGGATGTGGACAATGATTAATACAACACTACTAGCCCTAATTATAGGAAACACATTCTCAAATGCTGCCCCAGTTCTAATGACAGGACTTGGAGGAATGATTTCAGAAAAATCCGGAGTTGTAAATATCGGTCTTGAGGGAATGATGACCATAGGCGCCCTAACAGGAGCTGTCGTAGGATATTATCTAGGCAATCCTTGGATAGCTTTTCTTTGCGGGGGACTTGCTGGTGCTGTTTTTGGACTAATCCATGCCTTTGTTTCAGTAAGTCTAGCAGGAGATCAGACAATATCAGGTATCGCTATCAATACCCTTGCTCCTGGACTTTCCCTATTTTTGGCAAGATTATTCTTTAAGGGCGCAACTCAAACTCCATCTATTCCCCTAGAAGATAAGATTCCTAGGTTATTTAGAGGATTATCGTCAAATCAAGTATTTAACAATATCTTTAGCCAATATGCCACAGTTTATATATCACTAATAATGGTAGTTGTCCTTTATGTTGTTTTGTATAAAACTAAGCTAGGACTTAGGATAATAGCTGTAGGTGAACATCCAAAGGCAGCAGAAACTCTAAATATAGATGTAAAAAAGACAAGATATCTGTCTGTAATATTTTCTGGCTTTATGGGTGGTCTTGGTGGAGCGAGCATGAGTCTTGCGGTAGTATCAAGCTTTTCACCAACATTAATAGCAGGTCAAGGATACATTGCCCTAGTTACAGTTATCTTTGGTAACTGGAAACCTCAAGGAGTTGTCCTAGGATCACTATTTTTTGGACTAGCCCAAGCTATTGCAACATATTTAGGTTCAACTTCTGTAGGCATACCTATAGAATTTATATCAATGATCCCATACATCGCAACACTACTTATCCTTATTATATTTAAGGGAAGAAGTTACGCTCCAAAAGCAAGCGGCAAGCCATACCTTACTTTGGAAGATGTATAAGATAAGGGGAGGAGATTTCTCCTCCTTTTTTGTAGAGAAGAATTAGGAGGGAAGATGGATTTTAATAATGGCAAGAGCAAGAATATAGTAAAAATTATCATAGGAGTATTCTTTGCTCTTCTTATCTTGTTTGGGATATTTTCACTTTTCGTAAAACCTAGACTAAACAAGAAAGAACCTGTGGACATAAACCTTGCCGATTATGTCATAGTTAAAACAAGTGGGACAAATGGATCAGGCAAGATTAGTCCAAGCCTAAATAAAACTGCCTTTGTAATTGATTATGAAGGTCAAATATATGAAGAAGATAGCAAAAAACCAATCAAAGCTAGAAATTTCATAGAAAGCTTAGATAAAAACATCACCTATGCTATAAGCAAGGAAAACAACCTCAAAAATGGCGATAAGGTCAATATTGTGATAAATTATCCAGAAAATATCTATGACAAATTTAGGATAAACATTAGAAATACTAGCTTAAACTACGAGGTAGAAGGACTAAGTGAAGATAAACCTGCAGAAAATAATAGCGATACAAAAGAAAATGATAGCGAAGATAAGGAAAATAAAGAATCAGAAACAAAACAAAAAGAACCTAACGATAAGGCAAGTAAAGACAAGGCAAAAGACTACAAGACCTATATAGAAGATAGTTTTGAGTCAACAGATACAGTAGAACTCATATCTGTAAGATATGAAGGAAAGATAAAAAGAAGTGACGGAGAATACTTTGCCTATAGGATCAATACTAGAGAAAATCTTGAAAGCGAGAAGAAAGCATTTTCCTACTTTTTGGCTGTAAGTGAAACTGACAATAATAAAGAAATCATAGCATCTAACTTTATCCATAGGATAGCAGACGGCAAGGATAAGAAGATATACGATATTAGTTACGATGGCTTTAGTATGATGGATGATCTCTTAGCCTACCTAGATGATGGCAGCCTAGAGTTAGAAGATATTGAATATTCAGCAAACTTTAGCCCAGAAGATGAAGTAAGCGGCTACTATTATCCAGGAGAATTTACCTTATTTATGGGAGATGATCAAAATATTAGACTGGAAAATAACAATGTCTTATACACTGGATCTTGGCAGAGGAAAAATGGCAAGATTTACCTTGATATTCCTTCCTACAAAGACACAGAAATAGAGGCGACCCTCGATAGTGAAGGTCTTGTATTTGAAGGAGATGTATTTAACTAAAAAAACCAAGTTCAAACAAAGCTAGATATAATAGCCTTGTTTGACTTGGTCTTTTATTAACAGGATTTATCTTCAAATATCACAAGAGCCGCCCCATCACTAACTTCTATCTCAAAATCTCTCTGGTATGTTTCGTTAGATACTCCAAGGGAGTCATCAATAGTCATTGGATATGAGTCAAGCTCATAGTAAAGACCCCTGAGAGTAACTTTTGAGCTGTCTTTTAGGGAAAAAACTGACACATAAAAATCCTTGCCAGTATATTTATAGGAAAAACAATCGTTAACTACAAATAATTCCTTCTTTTCTGACTTGAGTTTTATATCTATCCCACAATTTTTATAGTGATAAATTGTTCTGATATTTGATATTGTGTGGCTCTCTCTGCCTCCCAAACCTCCATAGATGATGATATTTTTATATCCCATATCCTTTGCCATCTCGATTGCGGCAACTGTATCTGTAAAATCCTTGATAGGATTTAGGGAAACCACCTTAGCATCATTTGGCTTTGTAGATGAATCAAAATCGCCTATAACATAATCTACTCTTATATTTTTATCCTTGGCGAGAGTATAACCCCTATCGGCAGCTATCACCAAATCATCTTTTTTTATCTCATCGAAGAGACCATCAAAATCTCCTCCACTAATTATATAACAAGTTTTCATTTCCACTCCTTAATCATAAGTGTATTATAAATTGTAAATTTAGGCAATTATTCTTTGTATTCTATAAAAAATTTTTTTATGGTAAAATGATAATATACTATAAATATGGAGGTCTTATGGCAAGACTTGATAAGAAAAATCAGGATTTATTTAAAATTACTATATATGGAATTATTTTATTTTTTGCCTTTCGGTATTTTCCTGTAATTAAGGAGAGTATAGGGAAAATTCTTTTGGTATTCCAACCCTTTATAATAGGTGCAATGATTGCTTATATCGTTAGCATACCTATGAATTATTTTGAAAGAAAATTAAGTGAGAATTTCCCTGATGCTAAACACAAGAAGAAAATCAGAGGTTTATCTCTGTTTATAAGTTGGATAATAATCTTATGCGTTGTGGTGTTATTTTTAAATATCTTGGTACCTAGGATAATTACAGTTATTATTTCATTTTTTAACAGGTGGCCTGAGTTTGTTAGAGAAACATACGAAGCATTAAATAAATATGATTTGACCAAACCTTTTGCTGACAAGTTTTACGAGTATGTGAATTCTTTTAGCTGGTTTGAGCTTAGAAACAGGGTTTTGGATTTCTTGTCTGGAAACAAATCAAATATTTTAAGTGTAACTACAAATGTGATAAATTCGGTAGGGTCAAGTCTTGTAAATATCTTTACTATTTTTGTCTTTTCTATATTTGTCCTTATTTATAAGGATATGTTAAAGGTAAATGGAACAAAGATCATGTATGCTTTACTAAGTGAGAAAAAGGCAGATTATCTAAACAAGGTATTTTCCCTATCTTATCACACCTTCAAGGACTATATTTTCTCAAGACTAATAGCAGTAGTTACCCTATCAACTTTGACTTTTATTGGTATGTTTATTATGAGGATGCCAAATGCTGGGGTGATTTCTATATTTATCGGAGTGTCAGACCTTATTCCAATCTTTGGACCAATAGTTGGGGCGGGGCTTTCTGCAGTGATTATTTTTCTGGAAAGTCCAGTAAAGGCACTTATATTTTTGATATATGATGTTATAGTTCAACAGATCCAAGAAAATATCATCTATCCTGCCATAGCTGGCGAACAAATAGGACTTCCTGCAGTTTGGGTGCTTGCATCTATTACTATAGGAGGGTCTTTGTTTGGTATTTGGGGTATGCTTGTATCAATCCCAGTTGCTTCAATTATCTACACACTTTTCCATGAGTATATAGATAACAGACTAGATGCGAAAAATATAACCGATACTATAATAGAAATTAAGAAAAATAGAACTTACAGGATTGAGGATATAGATAACAATGAAACTAAGTAGGTCGAAATTTGGCGAATTTGTGCCAGTTATTGAAAATGACAAAACTTATTATGGAGGATATCAAAATTCTCTTATAAGTAAGGATGTATCCAAGTTTTATAGGGATAGGTCTTGTGTTGTAACTGCCTTTACAAATGTGTATTTTTATTTATTCCACAAGGATGATATGATTCCTATGGATTTATATAATGAATACCAATACTACTTCTTTAAGAGACTAAGACCTTGGGCAAATGGTGTGCCTACAGTTAAAAGTCTCGATAGGAGACTTGATAAGGTAAGGCGAGATATGAATCTAAACCTACTCTCTAAGACTTTGACTGAAACAGTTATTAATAGGAGACCTCTAAGTAGAAGGATAGAATTTATAGAAGAGGCTCTAGCAAATGATTCTCCGCCGATTATCATAAATTGGCTATCTAAAGACGTGAGCGTCTTGCGTCACCATGGAGTATGCATCACTGAGCTAAATAAAGTAGGCGACAAGCACGAGGTTGTTGTTTCTAGCTGGGGAAGGATGTATAGGTTCTTCCTGGAAGATTATCAAAAGCAATACAGAACATATAGCGGATTAATTTATTTTAAAGAGAGGTAATATGCTTAGACAAAAAAGACTAGAAAGAGGAAATGGAATTATCTTGCCGATATTTTCCCTTCCTTCTAATTATGGAATAGGAACTTTTGGCAAGAAAGCCTACGAGGCAGTTGATTTCTTGTCAGATGCAGCTGTTAAATACTGGCAAATCTTGCCTTTGGGTCAAACATCTTATGGCGATAGTCCCTACCAATCATTCTCAACCTTTGCAGGAAATCCATACTTCATCGACCTTGATATATTGATAGAAGATGGACTTTTAGAAAAAGATGAGCTAGAAAACCTAAACTTTGGTGACAATGAAAGATATGTCGACTATGGTATCCAATACAACCTTCGTTATAGGATTTTGGAAAAGGCTTATGATATAGCTAAAGATCGTTACAAGGATGAAATAGAAGACTTTAGAAAGGAAGAAGGCTGGTGGCTAGAAGATTATGCCCTATTTATGGCTATCAAAAAAGACAAGCTAGATGTAAGCTGGCTTGAGTGGGATGATAAGCTTAAAGGACGTGATCCAGAAGCTTTGGCTGAATTTTCTGACAAACACAAAGACCTAATAGACTTTTATATCTTCCTTCAGTATGAGTTTTTCAAACAATGGAAGAAACTAAAGGAATATGCCAACAGGAAAAACCTTCAAATCATAGGAGACCTTCCAATATATGTAGCGATGGACTCTTGCGATGCCTGGGTTTATTGTGATATATTAAAGCTTGATCCAAAGACCTTTGATCCACTTATAGTTGGAGGTGCTCCACCAGATGCTTATTCTGAAGATGGACAGCTTTGGGGCAATCCTGTTTATGATTGGGAAAAGTTAAAAGAAAGCGACTATGATTTTTGGGTCAAAAGAATAGGCGCTTGTCTAAGGTTGTATGATATATTGAGGTTAGATCATTTTAGAGGATTTGAAGCCTACTATGCAATACCAGCTAGTGATGACAATGCTAGATATGGAACTTGGGAGTTGGGTAAACCTTATGAACTATTTGACAAGATTATTAACACCTACCCAGATGCCCTATTTATAGCAGAGGACTTAGGATATATAACTAAAGAAGTAGATGATTTAAAGAATCACTACAACTTCCCAGGTATGAATGTCATCCAATTTGCCTTTGGCGAAAAATTCGACAGCAACTACCTTCCACATAACTATGTAAATAACTCTGTAGTCTACTCTTCAACCCATGACTCAGATACCCTACAAGGTTTTTTAGATGTGGCAGATGATGAACTTACTGAACTAATAGACAAATATTTTGGTCTCGATGAAGATGATGACAAACGTTGGAAGATAATCAGAGCCTTGATGGCGTCAGTGTCTGATATAGCCATGTTTGAAATTCAGGATATATTAGGCTATGGTAATGAGGCTAAGATAAATAGTCCTTCAACTATCGGTGTCAACTGGAAGTGGAGGATGCTGGATAGTGATTTTGATCCAGACCTTGCGAAAAGAATAAAAGAAATGTCAAAAATATACGGGAGATATGATAATGGACAAACTGAGAAAAAATAAATTTATAGAAACTTATACTGAAAACCTGCAAAGAATAACCCTAAAATCCTTCGACGAAACATCTGATAAGGATAGATACGATGCCCTTTGCGATACAATAATGGGACTTATTAACCAAGAGTGGAGAGATTGTAAGAGAAAAACTCGTAACCAAAGAAAGGCTTACTATTTTTCTGCAGAATTTCTAATCGGAAGATCTCTAGGTAATAACCTAATTAACCTTGGTATCTACGATGAGGTAAAAGAATTATTAGATGAAGTAGGAATTGACTTTGAAGCTATAGAAAACTACGAGGATGATGCAGCCTTAGGTAACGGTGGACTTGGTAGACTTGCGGCTTGTTTTATGGACTCAGCAGCAACCCAAGGACTAAACCTTGTTGGCTATGGTGTAAGATATAGGGAAGGGATCTTCAAACAAAAAATAGAAGACGGCTTCCAAGTAGAAAGGGGAGATAGCTGGATTAAAAATGGTGATGGTTGGTCAATTAGAGTTGACTCTGATGCCAAAATCGTAAGATTTAGAGACCAACAAGTAAAGGCAGTTCCATTTGATATGCCAGTAGTTGGCTTTGAAAATGGAGTTGTAAATACCCTTAGACTATGGCAAGCAGAACCATTCGAAGAGTTTGATTTTGGAAAGTTTAACAACTACGAGTACGACCAAGCTGTAAGTGAGAAAAATCGTGCCGAAGATATAACAAGAGTCCTATATCCAAACGATATGCAAAGAGCAGGCAAGGTTTTAAGACTTAAACAACAATATTTCTTCTGTTCTGCATCTATCCAAGATATGGTAGAAAAATACAAGAAGGACTACCCAGAAGACCTCAAGTTTGAAAACTTTAGCAAATACCATGTTATCCAACTTAACGATACCCACCCAATCATGGCAATCCCTGAGCTAATCAGAGTTCTAGTTGATGAAAATGGAATCTTCTTTGATGATGCCCTAGCTATAGCAAAAGAAGTATTTGCCTTTACTAACCATACAGTCCTCCAAGAGGCCCTAGAAAGATGGGATAGAGACATAGTCCTTGAAGTTAGCCCAAGGAGCCTTGAGATAATTGAAAAGATCAACCAAATATTAGTTAAAGAATTTAAGCAAAGAGGATACTCAGAAGAGCAAATCGACCCATATAGAATCGAAAGATTTGGTCAAGTCCACATGGCAAATCTCGCTATTTACGTTGGTTTTTCAGTAAATGGTGTAGCTGCCCTTCACACAGAAATTCTAAAAGACGATACCTTTAGTCATTGGTATAAGGTAAGACCAGAAATATTTAACAACAAGACAAATGGTATCACACCTAGAAGATGGCTAGTTTATGCTAATAGAGAACTAACAAGCTTTATTACCCAAAAGCTAGGAACTGACCAATGGAAATACGACCTATCCTTGCTAAAAGACCTAGAAAAATATTTAGACGATGAGAAAGTTCTAAACGAGCTATTAAACATCAAACAAATTAAAAAAGATCAACTAGCAAAATACATCCTAGAAAAAGAAGGAATCAAGGTTGACCCAACATCAATATTCGATATTCAAGTAAAAAGAATCCACGAATACAAGAGACAACACCTAAATATCCTTCACATAATCTACCTATATCACAAATTAAAGAAAAATCCTGACATGGACTTTACACCAACAACCTTTATCTTCGGTGGAAAGGCAGCGCCAGGCTACTTTAGAGCAAAAGGTATGATAAAACTTGCAAATGAAGTGGCAAGAGTCGTAAATGGTGATCCTGATGTAAACAAAAAACTAAAGGTAGTATTTGTTGAAAACTACAGGGTAACTTACGGTGAGAAGCTATTTCCAGCTGCAGATGTATCTGAGCAAATCTCAACTGCCGGCAAGGAAGCAAGTGGTACAGGTAATATGAAATTCATGTTAAACGGTGCCCTTACCCTTGGAACTTTGGATGGAGCAAATATAGAAATATTTGACCATGCTGGCGAAGAAAATAACTACAGATTTGGTGCTACCGTTGAAGAGCTAAACGAAATCATGGATACCTACAATCCGGTAGAATTTTATTCAAAAGATAGCGATATCAAAGATGTAGTAGATAGCCTTGTAAGTGGAGAGTTTAAGGATAATAACACCTACATGTTCCTTGATATCTACAATGAACTAATAAATCCACAAAATGGTCAAAGAGGAGATAGCTACTTCCTCCTAAAAGACTTTAAGTCTTATGCGAAGGCACACGAAAAGATTAACAAGGAATATAGAGATAGATTAGAATGGTCAAGAAAATGCCTTAAAAATATTGCAAATGCAGGATTCTTCTCATCAGATAGAACAATCCTTGACTATGCAAATGACATTTGGAAGATAGACCAAGAATAGGATGAGAAATGGATACACAAAGTATATTAGGTTTATTAATACCATTTTTAGGCACAAGCTTGGGAGCAGCTTGTGTCTACGTAATGAGAGATGAACTAAACAACAAAGTACAAAAGGGACTATCTGGTTTTGCAGCTGGAGTAATGGTTGCGGCAAGCATTTGGTCATTACTTATGCCAGCTATGGATATGGTAGAAGAAAAAATGGGTAGAATGGCTTGGACTCCTGCAGCTGTTGGTTTTATAGCAGGAATAATATTCTTACTTTTCTTAGACTCAGTCATTCCCCACCAACATATAGATTCAGATTCTCCAGAAGGACCAAAAAATGAAAGTCTAAGAAAGACAACTATGATGGTTCTTGCAGTGGTAATCCACAATATTCCAGAGGGAATAGCAGTTGGAGTATCCTTTGCTGGAGCAATCTACGGTCATGGGACTGTAACAATGGCAGGAGCTATGGTTCTTGCTATAGGAATTGCCATCCAAAACTTCCCAGAAGGAGCAATAATTTCCATGCCCCTAAAGGCAGTTGGAGTAAATAAACACAAGGCATTTATTTATGGAATCCTATCAGGAGCAGTTGAGCCAATAGCAGCAATTGTAACAATCCTCCTATCAGGAATAATGATTCCAATCCTTCCTTACCTACTAAGCTTTGCAGCTGGAGCGATGTTCTATGTTGTAGTAGAAGAGCTAATCCCAGAAGCAACAGGAGAAGGAGAAGATCACACAAATATAGGAACACTAGGATTTGCAGCAGGCTTTGTAATAATGATGATTCTAGATGTAATGCTAGGATAAAATATATAAGGCACAAGTTAGAGCTTGTGTTAGAGAGTAGACAAAATCCAAAAACGCTTATCCAACTACAGAAATTTAGAAATTCTAAATCTCATAATACTGTAAATCGCAAACTCGCTAATGCTCAAACAGTGCGATTTACGGACGTATTATTTCGATTTGAATTTCTTAAAATTTCTTTCGAATGGAACGCTTCCTTTTGGATTTTGTCACTTTGTCAACAGTCTGGCACAAGCTAAAGCTTGTGTCTTTTTGTTTACTCAAATATTTGTCGGGTAAGTAGGAGGTTATTATGAAGGATAAATTTATAAACAAGAGAAATGGACTAGCTATTGGAGTTGCTCTTGGATATTTTATTGGAAGTTTGATCGGTCAGCCGATTTTTGGTATGCTTTTTGGTCTAGCTCTTGGATCAGGATTGGGTAATTTATCTGAAAAGAACAATAAGTAGCTCATTTTATAATCTTGCCTTTATAGAATCTGCAGTAAAATAAAAATAAGGAGATTATATGAAGGATAAAAGTCAAGGGAAAAATATGATTATGGGCATCACTTTTGGCATCATTGTTGGAACCTCTATCGGAGCTAACAAGGGAAATATGGCTCTTTGGCTAGGAGCTTTCCTTGCTATTGGTATTGGTCTAGGATTTATGCTAGATCTTTATGAAAATAAAAGATAACTTTACACTTGTAGTCTGAAGATTCAGGCTATTTTTTTTATCTTTTTTTCACATTTCCTACCAATAATTTATTAGAATAGTACATTATTATAAGGAGGAAGTATGAGTTTTTTGGAAAATATTATAACATCTTTGATGTTAATTCGTGTGACAGATATTATTGATATCGCAATTATTGCCTTTGTTATTTATAAACTTTTCTCACTTCTTAGAAATACTAGGGCGGAACAAGTTTTAAAGGGTCTTATTTTTGTTCTTATTTTTGCATCTGTTGCCGATATTTTAAATCTGAATACTGTATCTTGGGTCATGAACCAATTTCTTACAGTATCCCTCGTTTTTATTATCGTTGTCTTTCAGCCAGAGCTTCGTTCAGCCCTAGAAAGACTGGGTAGAGGTAGGAGTATTTTTTCATCTGATAAAATCAAAAGAGATGAAAGAAGTGTAGACGAGATCGTTTCTGCTATGAGTTCTCTTTCAAGACAAAAGATAGGTGCTTTGGTAGTTCTTGAAAGAGAGGTAGGTCTTTCTGATATTATAGAAAGTGGAACCAAGCTTGACTCTGAGATTTCTAGTGAACTTTTGATAAATATTTTTATACCAAATACGCCCCTTCATGATGGAGCGGTTATCATTAGGAAAAACACTATAGCTGCGGCAGCTTGTTATTTGCCCCTATCATCTTCTAACACCATAGCCAAGGAGCTAGGCACAAGACACAGGGCAGCTATAGGAATTTCTGAGAAAAGCGACTCGTTAGTTGTTATAGTATCAGAAGAAACTGGAAATATATCAGTTGCAGAAAATGGCAAGATCAACAGATATTTTGATGAGGAAAGTCTAAGGATTAGGCTAAAAAATGACCTAGTCAATATCGATGAGAAGAAGGGAAATAAAGATGAAAAAGAAAAATGATATAGAGTTAATTATCCTATCAGTTCTTTTGGCAATAGTGATGTGGGCCTTTGTTGTGACATCTACCAACCCTTCAGTAAATAGAACCTTTAGAAATATTCCAATCCTAGTCCAAAACAAGGATGAGCTTGAAAAGAAGGGTTATACTATAACAGGACTAGAAGAGCTTACCAATGTCAACCTCAGAGTAGAAGGATCTAGGGATAAAATCGTAAATATCAAGGAAAATGACATACAAGCAAGTATTGATGTAGAAAATATCCGTGAAGGAATCCAAACTGTTGATGTCAAGGTCGAGACTCCAAGTGGAGTAAGCATCTCAATGATAGATCCACAAGATATAAATATAAATGTACAAAAGATTATTGAAAAGAAACTTCCTGTAAATCTTGTCATAAAAGATAGCCTAAAAGACGGCAAATCTGTAGAGGTCAACGAACAATCCCTAAAAGAAATTACAGTCAAGGGTCCAGTATCAGAAGTAAATAAGATTGACAGGGTAGAAGTTAACATAAATGATCCAGCTTACCTTGATGGCAAAATCCACAACCTCGATATCCATGTTTTAGATAAAAATAACAAGGAAGTTTCAAACATAGAAAAGTCAAATTCTGATATCAATATCTCCTTCAAGGTAACAGAAACCAAAAGATTTAAGGTAAACCTAAAGACCTATGGTGATGTAGCCGAAGGTTATGAGATAAAATCATACAATATGTCACCAGAAGATGTTGTTCTAAAGGGAAACGGTCAAGTTTTGGAAAACATAGAAGAGATCGACACTTATCCAGTAAATATTGATAACCTAAAATCAGATAGGCTAGGCGAGATTAGACTTAAGCTACCAGAAGGTGTGGAGCTTTACGATGGGCAAAATCCAATCAACTACAAAATAATAGTAGACGTAAAAGAAAAATAATGGATAAGCTAAATACTGATATTTCCTATGAAGAAATTATTAAAAGACTAGAGGCTAAGGGATATCCAACATATCCAGTTGGAGGATGTGTAAGAGATAGCATCCTAGGAAGGAAAATAAAGGACATAGATCTAACAACCCTTGCAAGACCCGATGAGATAAAAGAAGTTTTTTCTAGTGAAAAGCTTATAGATATAGGAAAAAAGTTTGGCACAATAAAGGTTATATCAAAGGGCGAAGAGTTTGAAATAACAACTTTTAGGTCAGATGGGAAATACCTTGACGGAAGGCATCCTGATGAGATTTCTTTTTCGGATAATCTCATAGATGATCTAAAAAGAAGAGATTTTACAATAAATGCTATGGCATATGACAAGGGAAAGATAATAGATCCCTTTTATGGAAGGTGCGATTTAGAAAAAAAGATTGTTAGAGCTGTTGGAAATCCCTACGATAGAATAGAAGAAGATTACCTAAGAAGCCTTAGGGCAGTTCGTTTTGCCACAAGGTTAGGTTTTGAAATTGATAAAGATTTAAAAAAAGCAATCAGTGAAAACTCTACAAATATAAATCTCATATCCAAAGAGAGGATTAGAGATGAGATATCAAAGATCTTAATAGAAGATAAACCATCAAGAGGGATTAGGCTTTTAGATGAGCTTTGCTTACTGGATAAAATCTTTCCTGAACTTGCAAGAACTAAGGGATTTGACCAACATTCTTCCCATCACAACCTAGACGTCTATGAGCATAGCCTAAAGGTTGTTGATAGGACAGAATCTGATCTAGTTACAAGAATAGCTAGCTTATACCATGATGTTGGCAAGGTCGATACATTTTTCCTAGATGAAAATGGAGAGGGAAGGTTTTTTGGTCACCAAAACCTATCAGAAAAACTTCTAGAGAAAAGACTCAAGGACTTGAGATTTCCTAAAAAATTTATAGAAGATGCAAAAAGCTTAGTCAAAAGGCATATGGATTGTTCCAACACCTACACCAAAAAATCCATCAGGAAACTTCTAAGAAGGATTGGCGAAGCGAATCTAAGAAGGCTTTTTAATTTGCAAAGGGCAGATATCTTGGCAACAGTCCATAGGGATATTTCAAATATTGACCTAGGAGAGAATATCTTAGAGGAAGTATTAATAGATAATACACCTAAGAAAAGGTCAGATCTTGCTATAAACGGCAATGATTTGATAGCCTTAGGATATCCCCAAGGAAAGATCATAGGCGATATATTAACTAAGATAGAAGAAGCGATTATAGATGATAAATTAGAAAATAATAGAGAGGATATACTGGCATTTGTTAGCAAGAGGAGTTAAACTCTTGATAGCTTAACAAACAAGTAGTATATTATTTCAATGAGTAAGAACTACCAGGAGGAAAAAATGACAGAATTAAAATCACATGAAAATAATATAGCAAAATTCGAATTCGATGTAAGCTATGATGAATTTAAAAAGGCAACAGACACTGTATATAAAAGAAACAAATCTAGATATAGAGTAGATGGATTTAGACCAGGTCACGTTTCTAGAAAAGTTCTTGAAAAAATGTATGGTCCAGAAATCTTCTATGATGAAGCAATCAAGATTGTTTTTCCTAAACCATACGAAGCTGCAGTAGAAGAATTAGATCTTGAACCAGTTGACCAACCATCAGTAGACCTTGACGATATCGAAGAAGGAAAAGACATCACTTTCAAGGTAGAAGTTGAAACAAAACCACACCCAGAACTAGGTAATTATTCAAAACTAATCGTTGAAGAAGTTCCGTCTGAAGTAACAGATGAAGATATTGAAGCTGAACTTAAAAGACAACAAGATGAGAATGCAAGACTTGCTCCAGTAGAAGAAGGCGAAGCTAAAATGGGCGATACAGTAAATATCGACTTTGATGGCTACCTAGATGGAGAAAGATTTGAAGGTGGTAAGGCAGAAAATTACGACCTTGAACTTGGATCAAATACATTTATCAAAGGATTTGAAGAACAAGTAGCAGGACATGCTATTGGTGATAAGTTCGATGTAAATGTAACATTCCCTGAAGATTATCAAGCACAAGAATTTCAAGGAAAAGACGCTAAGTTTGAAGTAGAAATTAATTCTATCACAAGAAAAGAACTTCCTGAATTAGATGACGAATTTGCAAAAGATATCTCAGAATTCGATACATTAGATGAACTAAAGGCTGATCTTAAAGAAAAAATCGCTAAAGAAAAAGAAAATTATGCTAAAAACATGATCCAAAACCAAGCTATCGAAGCTTTAGTTAACAAATCAGAAGTAAGTGCACCAAATGGCATGGTTAACTCAGAAATTGACTTTGAACTACAAAACCTTGACCAAAGACTACAACAAATGGGTATAACACTTGCTCAATATATCGAAATGACAAAAATGGATATCAACCAAATCCGTGACCAATATAGAGATCAAGCCGAAGCAAGAGTTAAGGCTAACCTTGTAATTGACGAAGTTGCTCTAAAAGAAGCGATCGAAGTTACAGAAGAAGAAAAAGAAGCTGAAATCAAAGAAGCAGCAGAAAACTATGGAGTAGAAGACTTAGAGAAATTCAAAGAAATCTTCGCTAAAAACATCTCTGATAAGACACTAGAAGAAAATATCAAGAGAAGAAAAGCTGTTGAAATTCTTGTAGCTAACGCTGAAGTTCTTCCACACGAAGAATACCACAAGGCTGTTGGTGAAGATCACGACCACGACCATGAGGAAGTCGAAGAAAACTAAGCTCCATATTTTAGATAAGGAGATTATATGAACGCTAAAAATTATTTAGTACCAACCGTAGTAGAGCAAACTAATAGAGGCGAGAGAGCCTATGACATATATTCAAGACTTCTAAAGGATAGAATAATCTTTCTATCTGGAGAAGTTCGTGATGAAATCTCGGATATAATCATAGCTCAACTATTGTTTCTAGAAAGTGAAGACCCAGATAAGGATATCCAATTTTATATAAACTCTCCAGGTGGAGTTGTGACAAGTGGTCTTGCCATTTATGACACAATGAATTATATAAAACCAGATGTATCTACAATCTGTATAGGTCAAGCAGCGTCTATGGCGGCAGTTTTACTATCATCAGGAGCTAAGGGCAAGAGATTTTCTCTACCAAGTTCAAACATCATGATCCACCAACCATCCGGTGGTGCTCAAGGACAAGCAAGTGATATAGTAATCCAAGCTGAACAAATAATTAAGATAAAAGAAAGACTAAACAAGATTCTTTCTGATAATACAGGTCAATCCCTAAAGAAGATAGAAAAAGATACAGATAGAGACTTTGCTATGAGTGCGCAAGAAGCACTAGAGTATGGTCTAATAGATAAAGTAATTGAAAGTAAGTAGGAATAAATGTCTGATTACGAACAAAAAGAAATAAGATGTTCTTTTTGTGGCAAGGATAGCTCTCAAGTAAAAAGAATAATTGCTGGTCCTAATGCGTATATCTGTAACGAGTGTGTCGATTTATGTAAGGAAATCATAAGTGAAGAAACTGACAACATTTCCTATGGTGATATTGATTTATCAACACCAAAAGAGATCAAAGACTTCCTAGATTCTTATGTAATAGGTCAAGACGATGCCAAAAAGACCCTATCAGTTGCAGTATACAACCACTACAAAAGAATAAATAGCAATGAAGAAGATTCTGATATAGAACTTCAAAAATCAAATATCTTGATGCTAGGCCCAACAGGATCTGGAAAGACCCTGCTTGCTCAAACCCTTGCTCGTAAACTAAACGTGCCATTTGCTATAGCAGATGCGACAAGTCTTACAGAAGCAGGCTATGTTGGTGAGGATGTAGAAAATATTATCCTAAAGCTAGTCCAAGCAGCTGACTATGATATAGAAGTTGCTGAGCGTGGTATTATCTATGTAGATGAGATAGATAAAATCACTAGAAAAAGCGAAAATCCTTCTATAACCCGTGATGTATCCGGAGAAGGTGTCCAACAAGCCCTACTTAAACTAATAGAGGGAACAGAGGCCAACGTTCCTCCTCAAGGAGGAAGAAAGCATCCAAGCCAAGAATATATCCAAGTTGATACAACTAACATCCTATTTATCCTAGGCGGTGCCTTCGATGGAATAGAAGATATAATTGGCAGGAGATTGTCAGAAAAAACTATAGGTTTTGGTGCAAATGTCAACAAACAAGAAAAGGCAAGCCTTAAGGAAGTAAGCACAGAAGACCTCCTTAAGTTTGGACTTATACCTGAATTTATAGGTAGGGTTCCAATAATAGTAAGCCTAGATGCCTTGGACGTTGATTCCTTGGTAAAAATTTTAAAAGAGCCTAAAAACTCCTTTGTAAGACAATACCAAAAGCTCTTTGAGTTAGATGGGGTAAAGCTTACATTTGAAGATGATGCTCTTTATGAGATAGCTAAGAAATCCTACGACCAAAAAACAGGAGCAAGAGGACTTAGGACAATCATGGAAAATCTTCTCCTAGATTTGATGTTTGAAATACCTTCGATAGATGATTTAGAAGAGGTAATCGTAACTAAAGAATCTATAGCTGACAAGGAAAAATTAATTTATAAGAAGAAATAAGAAAAGGGGACGGTATGCAGGAGTTTTGCAAACGTCCCTTTTGTAACGAGGTAAATTATGACAGATATTTATGAAATAAATAAAAAAGAATATCCTCTGATTCCCTTGAGGGGCTACTGGCCAATGCCAAGTACCTTCCTAAGTTTTGACTGCAAGAGAAGTATATCAACTAATGCTGTAAATGATGCAAGACTTAGGTCGACTAACTTGTTTTTAGTAAACCAAAAGGACGTTTTTGAGGATAATCCCAAACAAGACGACCTCTATGAATATGGAATAGTCGCATCAGTCAAGGAAATGTTTAACCTCCCTGATGGAAGCCTAAGAGTATTTGTAAATCCTATTGGAGTAGGTAGGCTTAAAAAGGTAAACATATCCGAAGGTTTCCTAAAGGCTGAATTAGAGGAATATATATACGATGAAGAAAGTGAGAAAGACGACTTAGAACTAGATGCTCTAAAGAAGATTCTAATTGATGATTTTAAGGAGTATGTAGGTCTAATAAATCAAAACCTAGATGAAATCACTTATTCACTAGTTGAGATTGAAAACTACCAAAGACTTGTAGATGTGATTTGCTTTCACCTAGAGCTTGCTCCAAAGGAGTATTACAGGATACTTTCCACATTAGATACTAAGGAGAGAATGAGTATCTTACATGAGATAATTAGAAAAGAAATCACCCTTAAAAATCTCTCATCAGAAATTGATAAAAAAGTCCAAGAAAATATCAACAAGTCTCAAAAGGACTACTATCTAAGAGAAAAGATGGAAGTTCTAAAAAAAGAAATCAGCGATAACAATGGTGAAGGATCAAGCGAGGCTGACTATTATAGGAAGAAACTTTCAAAACTAAAACTAGATAAGGAAAGCAAGAAAAGTCTTGAAAAAGATATAGATAGAATTGATTCTCTACCAGAGATGAGTCCAGACTATGGCGTGCTTTCTGCCTATCTTGACTTTGTATTCTCCCTACCTTGGAATAAAAAGAGCAAAGATATCATAGATATCAAAAAGGCAAGTACTGTTTTAGATAACGACCACTACGGCCTAACTGATGTTAAGGAAAGAATCCTAGAGTCAATTGCTGTTAGACAAAAAAATAAAAACTCCAAGGGAACTGTAATTTGCCTAGTAGGACCTCCAGGAGTGGGCAAGACTTCCATAGCCAAATCCATTGCCCGTGCCCTTGATAGAAAATTTGTATCAATGAGGCTTGGTGGAGTGACTGACGAATCAGAAATCAGAGGTCACAGGAGAACTTATGTTGGGGCAATGGCAGGTAGAGTACTTGCTAATATAAATAGAATAAATGTCAAAAACCCAGTCTTTCTTTTAGATGAGATAGATAAATTAGGTTCAGACTTTAGGGGAGATCCATCAAGTGCCCTTCTAGAAGTCCTAGATCCTGAACAAAACGATAAATTTATAGATAGATACCTAGACATTCCCTTTGACCTATCAGATGTATTTTTTATAACTACAGCAAACGATGCAAATGAAATCCCAGATGCCTTATACGATAGACTAGAAGTTATAGAGCTTTCTGGCTATACTATGAGCGAGAAAAAAGCAATCGCTAAAAAGTATCTTATAGATAAGGAAAAGAAAAATAACGGGCTTAGTGATAATGAACTAAGTATATCTGATTCTGTAATAGATTTGATTATTAAAAACTACACCAGAGAAGCAGGTGTTAGGGAGCTTGAAAGACTTATAGCTAAAATTTCAAGAAGGGCTGTAAAAGAAATCCTCGAGGGCAAGGAAAAAGTCAGAGTTACTAAAAATAACTACACCAAATACCTAGGCAAGGAAAGATTTTTTGATGATAATATCGAAAAAGAAAATCAAATAGGACTAGTAAATGGTCTTGCCTGGACCTCAGTTGGCGGAACTATGCTGCAAGTTGAGGCAAGTGTTATGGAAGGTAAGGGCAATGTCGAAATGACAGGATCTCTTGGAGATGTAATGAAAGAATCCGGTCAGGTTGCCATGGTATATATAAGAAGCAAAGCGAAAGATTTGGGTATTCGTGGCAAGTTCTACGATAACAAAGATATCCACGTTCATTTTCCAGAAGGAGCAACTCCAAAAGACGGTCCATCAGCAGGTATCACAATGACAACAGCTATGGTATCTGCCCTTACAGGTAAGAAAGTAAGAAGCGATATTGCCATGACTGGAGAAGTGACAATCAGAGGAAATGTCCTACCAATTGGAGGACTCAAAGAAAAAGCACTTGCAGCTTATTCTTATGGGATCAAAAACGTGATTATTCCAAAAGATAACCAAAGAGATACAGAAGATATACCAAAAGAAATTAGGGATAAGATAAACTTTATTCCAGTCGAAAATGTATCTGAAGTTATAAAAGAGGCCCTAGTATGAAATTTAAAGAAATAGAGCTAGAACAAGTAGCAGGTTTTAAGTCCCAATGGCCAAGTGAAGATCTAGTAGAGCTTGCCTTTGTTGGAAGGAGTAATGTCGGAAAATCATCCTTCATCAACTCCTTTCTAGGAAGAAAAAATCTAGCTAAGACTTCATCTAAACCAGGAAAGACCAGAACTATCAACTTCTACAGGATAAATAATAGCTTTAGATTAGTTGATCTACCAGGCTATGGCTACGCCAAGGTATCTAAAAAAGAAAAGGCAAAATGGGATAAGTTAATCAACGAGTACCTCTATGAAAGAGACAATCTCCGTGAGGTATTTCTTTTAGTCGATATAAGACACGAGCCAACAGCCCAAGATAAGCAAATGTATGATTGGATAATAGAATCAGGCTTTACAGGTTTTGTCATAGCCACAAAGTTTGATAAGATTAAAAAAGGTCAGATCCAAAAACACATTAACCAAATCAAGAAAAAACTAAATATAGAAGATGAAGGTCTAATATTTGCCTATTCATCAGAGACAAAACACAACAAAGATGTCCTAGAAGAACAAGTTGATGTGATAGTTAATTATTAAAGTCTAACCCCAAAGTCTAGAAATGTACTGACCCCTATTAGTTGGTTTTAAGTCCAACTTTTGGGGGCCAGTACAAAATAGATGGAGGGGATTTTCTATGGAAAAATTTTCTAACTTTTATTGTTAGTATTCTAACTATAGGTAAAACAGGAGAAAAGTTTATTGTAAAATTATTTACAATATATTAATAAAAATTGGGCTAATATCTGTAATATACACATATATCAAATATTTATAGAAAACACTTTAACCCGCTATTTGAAGGACTTGCAAACATTTCCATAATTTGTTATCATTTATAAGCAGTATTAAAAAGGGAGGATATATGAAGAAGAATAAAATTTTGCCAATTCTTTTATCAGCAGCTATGCTTTTTACTGCATGTGGAAATAACACAGCTGATAATAAGGATGGAGCTAAGGAAGAAACTGCTAAGGCAGAAAGCTTTAAGGCGACAGAAGCAGGACACAACGGAGACATAGAAGCTACAGTTAATTTCGAAGGAGATAAGATAGCTTCAATCGATTTAGTACATAATGAGACAGAAGGTCTAGGAGACGAAGCAGCTGATAAAATCGTAAAAGAAATAGTAGATAAACAATCTATAAATGTAGATACTGTTTCAGGAGCTACAGTTACATCAACTGCTCTAATCGAAGCAGTAAAGGCTGCCATTGAAGAAAGTGGTCGTGACCTTAAGCTTTATGAAAAGGAAAGTGACGAAGCTAACAAGGAAACAGAAACTAAGGACTATGATGTAGTAGTTGTAGGTGGTGGTGGAGCAGGATTTGCTGCTGCTATATCTGCCAAAGAAGCTGGCGCAAATGTTGTTCTTGTAGAAAAACTTGGCCAAGTTGGTGGTAATACACTAATCTCTGGTGGAGAATACGCAGCTCCAGTTAACGAACTTCAAGAAAAAGAAGGCATCGAAGATAGCAAAGAGCTTTATGCCCAAGATATTGAAAAAGCTGGTGGAAAGAAAGAACTTATCGAAGTACTAGCTGACAAGGCTACAGAAGATGCTTACTGGCTAAGAGATGACATCGGAGTAGAATGGCTAGATAGCTTGATGTTCTTTGGTGGTCACTCAGTTAAAAGATCACTTATTCCTAAAAACCACACAGGAAACGAACTTATCTCAAAATACAAAACAAAAGCAGAAGAGCTTGGTATTGACGTTCTAACAAACACAGATGTTAAAGAAATCCTAACAAAAGATGGAAAAGTTTCTGGTGTTAGAGCAGAAAGCGAAGATAAAGACTTAACTATAAACGCTAAGTCAGTAGTACTTGCATCTGGTGGATTTGGTGCTAATGCAGAAATGTGCTACGAAAACGATAACGAAGTTGATGAACACGTACTATCAACAAACTCACCAGGAGCAACAGGAGATGGTATAGTTATGGCTGAAGCTCTTGGAGCAGATACAGTAGATATGGATAAGATCCAACTTTACCCAATCTGTGACGTAGAAACAGGTAAACTTCTATATGTAGGAGATACAAGACTTGTTGGTGGAGCTTTATTAGTAAACAAAGAAGGTAAGAGATTTGTTGAAGAGCTTGACACAAGACGTGCAATCTCTATGGGAATCAAAGAACAAACTGACCACGTTGGTTACCTAATTTGGGATGAAAAATCTAACGAAAAAACTGGAACAATGAAATCAAATCCAGAAGAAGCAGAAAGCCTATACGAAAGAGGACTTCTATACAAGGCTGATACTATAGAAGAGTTAGCAGATCACTTTGAAATCGACAAAGAAGCTCTACTTGAAACAGTAAATAACTTCAACGAAAATTCTAAGAAAGAACAAGACCCAGAATTTAACCTAAGAATGTTAGGCTGGACAATCGACGAAGGTCCATACTACATGCTTAAAGCAGGTCCTGCAGTACACCACACAATGGGTGGACTTGCAATTAACCCAGAAGCAGAAGTACAAACAAAAGATGGTAAATCAATCGAAGGCTTGTATGCAGCTGGAGAAGTTACAGGTGGAATCCACGGTTCAAACAGACTTGGATCAGTTGCTATGGCTGATATCACAGTATTTGGTAGAATCGCTGGAGAAAACGCAGCAGAACACGCTAAAAACTAATAAAATATAAAACCGACCACTTGGTCGGTTTTTTTGTGCCCCAAAATAGGAGAGATTTATAGAACTCTATAGCTTTAATGTTATTATTTTTTTAAGACTTACTTATGTAAATTATTAAAAATGGCAAAAAAATAAGACTACCAAAAGGTAGCCTTAGAGCATAGACAAAATCCAAAAACGCTTACTAAGCTGCAGAAATTTAGAAATTCTAAATCTCATAATACTGTAAATCGCAAACTCGCCAATGCTCAAACAGTGCGATTTACAGACGCATTATTTCGATTTGAATTTCTTAAAATTTCTTCCGAATGGAACGCTTCCTTTTGGATTTTGTAACTTTGTCAACAGTCTGAGACTACCCAAAGGTAGTCTATATATTAATTTTCTTCTTCGACAAAAGTGATCTTTCCGTCTTCTAGTTTAGCAATTCTTGCTAGAGAATATACTTCTAGTCCCATATCATTTTCTATTACACTTCTACCATCGCTGAAGGATTTTTCTATAACTATACCAAATCCAACTGGGTTTGCTCCAGCTTGTCTTACAAGTGCAACCATGCCCTTGGCAGCTTGTCCATTTGCCAAGAAGTCATCTATCATTAGGACATTCTCGTCTTCTTTAAGGAAGTTTTTTGAAACGATTAGCTCATTTGTAACTTGTTTAGTAAATGAATAAACGCTTGAATGATATACATCGTCACCTGTAGTTAGGGATTGTTGTTTTCTAGCAAACACACACTTAACATCAAGCTCAAGAGCTGTAGCTAAGGCTGGTGCTATACCAGATGATTCTACAGTTAGAACCTTGTCTATCTTCTTATCTCTAAAGTGATCAGCAAAAGCCTTGCCCATTTGTTGAATCAAGTGACAATCTATTTGTTGGTTTAGGAAGGAATCTACCTTTAGGATATTTGGTCCAATGACGATACCTTCTTCTAATATTTTTTCTTCTAGTTCTTTCATATTCACTCCTTATGTAGAATTTATACGCTTTTAATAATTATAGTGTTTTTAAGAAATTAGTCAAATTCAGATAATTGAGAAAGGTTTTGAAAGAATTTGATTGATTTTGAAAGAAAATGGTGTTATAATGACAATATGATATTTGAAGAAAGACTAGATGTGATTTTAGACACACTAAATAAAGAAAAGAAAATATCCAACAAAGATTTAATCAAAAAACTTGAAGTTAGCGAATCGACCCTAAGAAGGGACTTAGACTATTTGGTAGAAGATGGCAAGATTAAAAGAGTCCACGGAGGAGCGGTATTAAATATCGAGGCAGAAGAGCTTAGCTTTGATACAAATGAGCTTACCAATCCAACTAGCAAGAGAGAAATTGGCAAAAAGGCAGCAAGCCTTGTAGAAGATAAGATGGTGATTTTCCTAGACGGTGGATCTACTTGTAATCTTGTAATCGACTATCTTAGGGGCAAGGACATAAGAGTTGTAACTCATGGCCTTATGCATATGGCAAAGCTTATGGAAAATAATATTCCTACAACGCTTTTGGGAGGAGATATCAAGGTTAAGACAAAGGTAAACCTTGGACTTGTAACCCTAGATCAACTTTCAAATTATAGCTTTGATATTGCATTTTTGGGAGCTAATGGTTACGACAAGGATTATTACTATACTGCTGATATAAATGAGGCGATACTTAAGAAAACTGCAGCAAAATTAAGCGAGAAAGCCTACATCTTGGCTGATTCAAGCAAGGAAAATCTCATCTATCATGCAAGGATATGTAAAAAAGATGAGTGCGAGCTAATAAGGGAGGATAAATGATTTATACACTTACGACTAATCCATCCATTGACTATATAATGAGATTAGATGAGTTTTGTGATGGCAAAACCCTTAGGTCAACTGCAGAAGAAAAATATGCAGGTGGCAAGGGAATAATGGTAGCAAAAATTCTAAAAAATTTGGGAGATGAACCAATAAACCTAGGTTTCTTGGGAGGCTTTACTGGAGAGTTTATAAAAAACGAGCTAGCTAGACTAGAAATAAAGGAAAACTTCACTAGAATAGCTGCTGATACCAGAATAAATGTAAAACTAAAATACAATACAGAAACAGAAATAAATGCTCAAGGACCTGATATCACAAAAGAAGAGATAGAAGATTTCTACAAGAAACTAGAAGATATCAACAAGGACGACTATCTTATAATCTCAGGATCTTTGCCAAAAAGCCTAGGAAGTGATTTTTACAAAAAAGTCATAGAAAAAACAGGCTGTAAATTTTCAATAGATATAGCAAACAAAGAAGTTTTAGATTATTTAAAATATAAGCCAGTTCTAATAAAACCGAATGAAGAAGAGCTAACTAACATCTTCGAAACTGAAATAAGTAGTGAAGATGATCTTATAAAATACGCCAAGAAGTTAAACTCCTTGGGAGCTAAAAATGTTATCGTATCTCTAGGAAAAGCTGGATCAATATTTGTAGATGATAAGAATATCTACAAGGCAGACGCCATAAAGGGCGATTTGATCAATTCAGTAGGTGCTGGAGATTCTATGGTTGGTGGTTTCATTTATGCAATTAGTAAAGGCTACGATAAGCTAGATGCCTACAAGCTTGCTATCGCTTGTGGAACTGCGACAGCTTTTAGTCCTGATATTGCAAGTCATAAAAAAATCGAGGAAATGAGTAAGAAAGTAGAGGTTAAGGAAATTGGAAATTAGGGATTTACTCAAAGCTGACCTTATGATTTTTGATCTAAAGGCAGATGACAAGATGGGGGCAATTAATGAGATTGCCAAGAATTTTCACGACAAAGGTTATGTGGAAAGCAAGGAAGAATTTAAAAAAGGACTAGTAGAAAGAGAAAGCCAAGGCTCAACTGCCCTAGGTGAATCCGTAGCTATCCCTCACACTAAAAACAAAACTGTCAAAGAACCTGCAGTATTATTTGCAAGAAAGATCGGTGGACTTGATTATGAAGCCCTAGATGGCGAGCCAACAGAAATATTTTTCGCAATAGGTGCTCCTGCCGGAGAAAATAACCTTCATGTAGAAACTTTGGCAGAGCTATCAAAGATGATTATGAAAGATGGTTTTATAGCTGATTTAAAAAAAGCTGAAAACCCAGAAGATATATATAAGGTTATAGAAAAATATTCAGAGCCTAAAAAAGAAGAAACAAAAGAAGTTGTTAGCCAAGAACCAACAAACGATATAAAACTACTAGCTGTAACTGCATGTCCAAACGGCATTGCCCACACATACATGGCGCAAGAAGCATTGGAAAAAGCAGCAACTAAGGCTGGAGTAAGTATCAAGGTAGAGACAAACGGATCTGACGGAACTAAAAACAAACTAACAGCAAGGGAAATAGAAGAAGCTGATGCCATAATCATAGCAGCCGACAAAAAAGTTGAAACAAACAGATTTGATGGCAAGAAAGTTATCCAAAGGCCAGTATCAGACGGGATAAGAAAATCTGACGAACTTGTCAAAAAAGCTATAGAAGGCGATGCTAAAATATTTCATGCAGAAGAAAAATCAAAAGATTCAGATGAGGATAAAGAAGGTCAAAGTCTATGGCAAAAGATATATGGCGATCTTATGAATGGAATAAGCCACATGTTACCATTTGTAATCGGTGGTGGAATCCTCATGGCAATTTCCTTCTTAGTAGAAAGATTTGCTGGAGATAGCTCCCTTGCCTTTACTTTCCTTAATGGACTCGGATCAGATGCCTTTAGCTTCCTAATTCCAATCCTTGCAGGATTTATTGCAATGTCAATCGGAGATAGACCAGCCCTAATGCCAGGTATGGTTGCAGGACTAATGGCAAGCCGTGGAGCAGGATTTATCGGTGGTTTAATCGGAGGATTTCTTGCAGGTTATGTAGTTAATTTACTAAAGAAATCCTTTAGAAACCTACCAAAATCAATTGAAGGCTTAAAACCAATGTTAATCTATCCTGTATTTGGCCTACTTTTAGTTGGTGCTTTGATGTATTTTATAGTAGATCCAATATTTACAGGAATAAATACTGTAATTAATAACTGGCTAATGAGTCTATCTGGTGCAAATATGCTCTTACTTGGAGCGATCCTTGCAGGCATGATGGCAATAGACATGGGTGGCCCAATCAACAAAGCAGCATATGCCTTTGCTATAGGTGCCTTTACAGATACAGGTATTGGTACATTTATGGCAGCTGTTATGGTTGGAGGAATGGTTCCACCAATCGCAATAGCAATTGCTACAACATTTTTCAAAGATAAATTTACAGAAGATCAAAGAAAAACAACAATCACAAACTATATCCTAGGACTAAGTTTCATCACAGAAGGAGCAATTCCATTTGCAGCTGCAGAACCAGGCAAGGTAATCCCAGCAAGTGTTATAGGATCAGTTATAGCAGGTGCAATCGTAGGAGGCTTTAACGTATCAGCTCCAGCCCCACACGGAGGAGTCTTTGTATTGCCAGCTATGTCAAGCTTAAGCCAAGCCCTAATCTTTGTAGGAGCTGTATTAGTAGGAGCAATAGTTGGTGGTCTAATCTACGGATTTATCAAAAAGAAAGACTAATCATAATAATCATAAAAAAAAGAAGTTTTCTATTGGGAAAGCTTCTTTTTTAGTGAAGATTAAATGAAAATTGAAAAAAATTTAAAAATATAGAGAAGAAATGAGATAATCAAATCTTCTCTATAAAGCAAATTTCTAATTTATACTTGAAAGATATTTGTAAACATATATAGGAGCAATCAAAGCACCCAATATACTGTTAAATCTAAATAATAGCCAACTTTCGGTCTTACCTTTATCTGTAGAAATATTTAGAGCTGGAAATATATAAGGGATTACTACAATAGAAAGTATTCGTAGAAATAAGACTAAATACTTATTTAAACTAGTAGTTCCCAAAAATACATTGACTGCGGAAACTACAACTATTACGACAATCCAAGCTATAACTGTAGCTATGTAATCTCCAGTTTTCTCGGGTTTTTCAACAGATTGCCACAAGGCTGCTTTTAACATTTTTATAGGCATTAAAACTCTCCTCTATAATTATAAATGCTTGTCGCTTTGGAAACGTCTTTCATTATTTTTACTACCCTAATATTTTTCAGAGTAAACATGTGATCTGTTGAATAGCAATTTATAATTAAGGTATACTCTATTTAGCCACAAGTCAATATAATTATTTCTTAAAGTATAATTAAATAAGATAATATGTATTGTAGGAGGGAGCATGGAATCAGAAGAATTTAGCTTGTCTAAAATAACTGAGAAAATAATAAATAGAATACAAAAATCAACTGATTTATCTTTTTCAAGCACGATTTTTATATGCCTACTTACTTAAAAAACTTAGAACGAAAAATATGGCATTTAATTTTAGACGACAAAAAAAGGCAGGATTTTAAGATACCCTGCCTTCCCTTATTATTTTCTAAGTAAATTTTTCTTTCGACTAAATAAAAGTGCATATACAGCACCTAAAATAGCCATAATTAATCTAGAAGCACCATAAGGTAAATTTATTCGTGGTATTAATATTACTTCTAGAACAAATAACATATCATAGTATACAATATTAGATTTATGTTTTTTGAATAAATCGTTGTTGTTCACTGTTAATATTATTAAGGATATTACAAATATAGAAATCCAAAAGTAAGACAATGAGTCTTCTCTGCCTATATTACTATAATATCCCACACTTGAAATTATCATAACGATATATGGAAGTAAGTTTAATTTTTTAATCATAATAATCTGTACCTATTAATAATATCCAATGTCTAATGGAGGATATGAAGCTACTGGTTTAATATATATTCCTTGATTTGTAGCTATTGCATAAGTTACTCTAACACATAATTCTGTTAAAGATGGTGCAGCTAATAATGATACTATTGTTGTTATAATTGATCCTACAGGGCCACTTAATGCTGTAGAGATAGATAATAAAGCTGAATACATAGCTGCAGGACCAGCACTAGAAGCTGCCGATAAAACAGCAAATGCACCACCCTGCAAATCACTATGTGAAATATATAGCGTACCATTTGATACACTAGCATATGGTGTTGCAACAGGTTTATTATCTTTTTCATCTAAATTTACCTCTTTGTTTAATACAGTTTCACTTAATGTTTGATAATCTTTTTCTGTAAAACCATATTCATTAATTAATTGATCTTTAGTAAGAGATATTTTTAGAATATTATCATCAAAATAGTAAAATTTACTTACAGAAACAACCTTATTTAAATATTTTAGATCTTCATCATTTAATTCTGCATCACTTGCGAAATATCTATTATCATTTTGATTAATATTAGAGTTATCACTTGCATATGAAATACTGCGTCCTATTGGAGTAAGGACAAATGATGCTACTAGTAGAATACTTAAAAATGATTTTAGTTTACTTTTCATTTATATATTTCCTCCTTTTTATTTTTTAAAATTATCACTTAACAGTTATTCTATTAAAGCTCGAATAACCGTCTTACTTTTTTGTTACCCGAATTGATATAACATAAACAAAAAATATTATATGCCTTAGCGCCTAAAAACGCTTAAAACGCAAAATATGAAGCATAATTGCTAAAGTTTTAAAATTATAATTCCTATAATCGATTATAAAGTATAGTCCTAATAGAAAAAGAAAGGAATGTTTATGACTGATAAGAAAAGAAAAAGTGGGAATGTATTTTTGAGGCTGATATTAGCATTATTTGTTATTTTTTCTGCTGGTATTGGCATGAATAAAGTGTTAAATACCGACTTTGAAGATTTGAGTGATTTGGATAAGGATGTTATTTCTGAGTATGACAAGTTCATAGCCAGTGGTGAAAGCTTGTGGAAAGATTACAAGCTAGAAGATAAGGACTTGGTATTTGTAAATAAGAATGCTTTTGGCAGGGCCTATCTTATCACTAAAAATGATATTTCTAGTATATTTGCGAAAGAGATAAATTTTTATAAGAAAAAACCTTACAAGGTCTATAGAATCTCTAGATTTTATCCCAAAAGAATTAACTATATAATGGGTAATTTCAACACTAATGGCAAAACTTATAAACTCTTAGGTTTAGATAATATTTTCTATGTCAAATACACAGATGAATCTATAAGTAAAAAGCTTACGAGCAAACACTTTATGCCGAATCTTGCTCATGAGGCATACCATTATTATATGCAAGGAGATTGGAAGAATCTAAGTTTTAGAGGTTTATCATATGATGAAGATGAGCTTAATCTTCTGGATAGAGAATATCAAATCTTAGATGAGATCAATAATGGTATTGATAATGATATTTCAAAAGATGAACTATTAGAGCTTACAAGGTCTTACCTTGATATCATGGATGAAAGAATTAAAAATACGGATAAGGAAAAGCTAGGAAGTGAACTTTTTGAAGAATCCATGGAAGGAATAGCAAATTATATTACTATAAAAACATCAAAGATAGTGGGATACGATTACGATGTAATGTATTTTGAAAATACAAAAGATGTCAATTTCTCTGATGTTGTTCCTACTATAAGAAAAGGAGACGTAGGTCAAGATATTTTAGGAGAAAAGATAGTTTACGAATCGGGAGCTGTCCTTACTAAACTAATCGAAAGGTTAGAAGATGACGATACTTGGCAAGATGAGATTAATAGGAGAGGAAGTAAGGATTTAACCTTATACAGTTTCTTAAAAGAAAATTATGGAAAATGAAGGAAATAAATAATTGGGTATCATATTAGTATGGAAAATAAAGAATTTATAAAAGATTTAATAAAATTTATTGACGAGAGTCCAGTTTCCTATTATGCGGTAGAAAATGCTCGCAAGATTTTAAAGGAAAATGGCTACACAGAACTATTTGAAAATGAAAAGTGGGATATAAAAGCAAAGGGCAAATATTTTGTAGTTCGTGACGGGACTGCTCTTTTTGCAATAAACCTTGGAGAAGATATTAAAGATGGTTTTGATATAATTGGCTCCCACACAGAAAGTCCAACTTTTAAACTAAAATCCAATCCGGAAATGGCAGAAAATGGATATCTCAAGCTAAATGTTGAAGTATATGGAGGAATGATTTATTCAACATGGCTTGATAGGACTTTATCACTTGCTGGAAAAGTCGTTTACGAAAAAGAGGGAAAGCTATTATCTAGTTTAATAAATATAGATAAAGACCTACTAACTATACCAAATGCTGCAATTCATATGAATAGAAGTGTAAACAAGGACTTTTCTTACAACCCACAGGATAATTTGTATCCTATAATTACTACTATAAAAGATACTGCCCAAAAGGACGGATACATCCAAAAAATTATAGGAGAAGAGCTAGGAATTGACCCAAAATCCATAATAGATTATGATTTGTCTTTATACGATAGACAAAAAGGGGTGGTCATAAATGACATGTATCAAATAGGTAGGATTGACAACCTTGGATCTGTCCACGCCTCACTTATGGCCTTTGTAAATGCTGATTCTACAAAGACAAATGCCTTAATTTTAAATGATAACGAGGAGATTGGTTCAAGGACAAGAACAGGTGCTTTCTCACCATTTTTAGGAGATTGCCTAAAGAGGTTTACTCTTTTAAGTGGGGGAAATGAGGAAGATTATCAAATAGCAATTGAAAACTCATTTTTGATAAGCGCCGACCAAGCTCACGCAATCCATCCAAACTTTAAGGGATTTTCTGATCCAACTAACGAGGTAAGGATGAATGAGGGACTAGTGATAAAGATTGCTGCAAATGGAGCTTACAGCACAAATATTACTAGCAAGGCAAGAATAGTTAAAATTGCAAGAGACTTAGGATTAAACTTACAAACCTTCCACAACAGAAACGATAAACAAGGAGGATCTACTATTGGTCCAATAGCCTCAGCAAATTTGGGTATAAGAAGTATAGATGTCGGTGAGCCAATTCTTGCCATGCATTCTATAAGAGAGCTTGGCGGAACCTATGATCACTTTGACGCTTATAAGATTTACAAGAGATTTTACGAGGAGGACTAGAAATGGCAGTAGTAGAAGTATGTCTAATACCAATAGGAACAAAAGAAACATCAGTGAGCAAATACGTAGCAGAAGCTGAGAAAATCTTAATGGCAGAAGGTGTAAAATATAAACTAAACCCTATGGGAACAGTAATAGAAGCAGATGCTGACAAGGCATTAGAAGTTATAAGGAAAATGCAAGAGTCTGTCTTTGACAAGGGGGCAGATAGGGTGTATTCTGTCATCAAAATGGACGATAGAAGAGACAAAAACGCTAGTATGGAACAAAAAATTAAATCAGTAGAAGATAAACTATAAATCAGGAATGAACCCTCTAGCGGTTCATTCTTTTTTTATCTAAAATCTTGTTAAAAGTTTATAAATATGTTAAAATATTGTCAATGAATCTTTTGGAGGCGATATGGAAAGGAAATAAAAAATGTCAAAAATAGCCCAATTTCTTTTAGTAAATAAATAAGATTTATGGGGAAAATATTATCTACTAAAGAAATTAAATTTGGCATTGATCGGAATGAAAAAAACAAAAATACAAGTACAATGCGTAAAGGAAATATGAAGGTTACTAGAAGTAAACCTAGTAAGGGCGTGCCTTTTTTATTTAATGGATATTGTTACAAAATTAACTAACAGTTAGATTTTAACTCACATATTAGGAGGAATTATGAAAAAGAGAAATGTACTCTTAGCACTAGCCTTATCTTGCATAATGTTTACATCATGTGGAAAGGCTGACAACACAACAGATGAAAATGCTGACAGTAGTAAACCACTAAAGGTTGCGATGTTTACAGAAATCGACTCCCTAGATCCCTTTAATGCTACAGCAGGAGATACCAAAACTATCATGGACCAAGTATTTGATGGTCTATTTGATGTAGATGAGGATGGAAATCTAGTGCCTGACCTTTGCGAATCTTACGAGATAAGTGAAGATGGTCTAACTTATGATTTTAAATTAAAAGAAGGCGTAAAGTTTCACAATGACAAGGACTTTACTGCAGATGATGTTTATTACACTTATGATACCCTAGCAGGGCTAACAAGTGGTGAACCTAAGTCAAGCAAATTCGCTCAAATCGAGTCAATGGAAGTAGTATCACCTACAGAAATTAAGATTAAACTAAAGGAAAAATCTAACTCCTTTATTTTCCTAAATACTCAACCAATCGTCCAAAAAGATTATGCTGACAACCAAACAAAACCAGTTGGTACAGGTCCTTTTGAGTTTGTTTCCTATACTCCAGGCGAGGGAATGAAACTTAAAAAGTTTGAAAATTATCACAGGAAAGATCACCTAGCAAACTTCGATGATGTAGAAATTATTAGAATTGCTGATAGGCAAACTCTAGTAATGGCTCTAAATAACAAGGACGTTGACCTTGCTACAGGTTTAACTAATGATGAGCTTAGTCAAATAGAAGATGATTGTGATATTCACTCTTTCCCTCAAAACCTAGTTCAAGTTTTAGGTCTTAACAACGCTGTTGCACCTTTTGATGATGTTAGAGTTAGACAAGCTATATCATACGCTATAGATAAAGACGAGATTATAAATACAGCTGCAGGTGGAAGAGCAACAAAACTTTACTCAAACTTCTCACCAGCTCTAAAAGAATACTTTAATGATATGGGAGAAAAATATCCATACGATCCAGAAAAAGCCAAAGAACTTCTAAAAGAAGCAGGTCTTGAAAATGGATTTAGTGTAAAACTAACAGTACCTAGCGATTATAAATATCACATGGATACAGCTGAACTTATCCAAGCTCAACTAGGTAAAGTTGGTATTGATGTAACAATCGACCCAATTGAATTTTCAACTTGGTTAAGCAAAGTATACAAAGATAAAGATTACGAAGCAACAGTATCAGGCTTTGTTGGATATGTTGACCCAATCAGAGTTATAGATAGATATGTATCAACAAATGACAAAAACTTTATAAACTACAAGTCAGAAGCCTATGACGCTGCTATAGAAGCTGCTCAAAGTGCAGATACTAAGGAAGATATAGCTAAAAATGTAAAAGATGCCCAAGAATTTATGGCAGAAGATGCAGGATCAGTTTTCCTAACAGACCCAGACAATAACCAAGCTATAAATAAGGACCTAGAAGGACTTAAATCCTATCCAGTCCAAAAACTAAACCTCGAGGATATAAAGAAGAAAAATGACTAAAGCAATAGTAAAAAAACTATTGTCCATTATATTGACCTTGTTTTTTGTATCTGCCTTAATATTTTTTGTGTTCCAAATAATTCCAGGAAATCCTGCAGAAATTATCTTGGGAACTGAGGCAGACCCAGCCCAAGTCCTAGCTCTTGAAAAAGAGTTAGGTCTTGATAGGCCAATATTTGAAAGATATATAGAATGGATAATAGGACTTTTTAGGTTAGATATGGGCATGAGTCTTAAATATCAAATGCCTGTAGCAAATCTTTTCTTAAAAAAGCTACCTGTAACCCTTTATTTGACCTTTTATTCCCTAGTGCTATCCCTACTGATAGCCATACCTCTATCTATTCAGATAACACTAAAATCAGATAAGTGGTACTCATCAATAATTACAGCCATAACCCAACTTGGAATTTCGATTCCTTCTTTTTGGTTGGCTTTTTTGCTGATTTATGTATTTGCAGTGAAATTAGATATATTTCCAACCTTGTCTTATAATATCATGGCAGGAAGTTTCGGACAGAAATTAAAGAACTTCTTTTTGCCATCCCTTGCCATAGCTATACCAAATATAGCAACTATCATAAGATATATGCAAGCGGCAATATTAGATGAGATTAACAAAGATTATGTTAGGACAGCTAGGATGAAGGGTCTTACCCTAAAAGAAATCCTATATAAACACGTCCTAAAAAACGCCCTTATTCCAGTAATCACAGTTATAGGAATGAGTCTAACATCAAGTGTTGGAGGTAGTTTGATAGTGGAAAATGTATTTTCCCTACCAGGAGTAGGTTCACTAATCGTAGCCTCAATTTCATCTAGGGATTTCCCACTGATTCAATCAGTTGTAGTGGCTGTTGCCTTCTTGGTAATATTTATAAACTTTGTAATTGATATTCTCTATGGAATAATCGACCCAAGGATTCGAGGTGGCAGATGATTAAGAATAATAAAATATCTATAAGAATCGGTGAAGTAATAATAGCCTTATATTTTATTGTATTTTTGGTGGCCTTATTTTGGACACCTTACGATCCAAACGCCATAGAAAGTGCAAACAAACTTATGGCACCAAGTCTCTCTCATCCATTTGGTACTGATAATATGGGAAGAGATATCCTATCAAGACTAATGGAAGGTAGCAAGTATGCTCTTATTTTATCCTTCGGAACTGTGGGTCTTGCCCTAGTTTTAGGATCAATTATAGGAGGTATAGCGGGATATTTTGGTGGCGTAGTAGATGAAATCTTGATGCGTTTTATAGATTCACTAATGGCTTTTCCTGGCATACTTTTTGCCATGATGCTTGTTACTGTATTTGGAGCAGGTCTAATAAATACAATTCTTGCTATTGGTATCATGTCAATTCCTTATTTTGCAAGAGTTGTAAGAAGTGGTTTCCTTCAAGTCAAGGGAGCACAATTTGTAAAATCTGCCCAAGTCAAGGGAGCAAGGCCATTTTACATTGCCAAAAATCACATTATTCCAAATATTAAAAACCAACTAATGGTGGCAATCGTCCTATCCATTTCCCAAGCAATCCTTGCAGAAAGTGGTCTGTCTTATCTAGGTCTTGGTGTTAGACCACCAAACCCATCTTGGGGAAGGATGCTAAAAGAAAGTCAGATTTATTTTAACCAAGCTCCATACTATTTTATATTTACAGGAGTTTGTCTAAGTCTATTGGTATTAGGATTTACACTTTTTGGTGAGAAGTTTAGAAATGAAAGATTGAAGGAGAAGGCTCAACGATGAAATTATTAGAAGTAGATGATTTGACAGTAGCCTTTCCTACTGCCAATGGTGATAAGAATGCAGTAAATCATATATCTTTTGACCTGGAGGAGCATGATTTTATAGGTCTTGTTGGAGAAAGTGGTTGTGGAAAGACAGTTGCAACCCAAACAATCTTAGGGATCCAGTCAAAAGATGCCATAATTAAGTCAGGATCAGTCAAGCTTAGGGGGATAGAAGTCTTAGGTTTAGATGATAAAGAGTGGTCAAAATATAGGTCAAGAAATATAGCCACAGTTTTTCAAGAACCAGCATCTGCCCTAAATCCTTTGATGAAAGTAGGAAAACAAATAGAAGAAGTCCTTGAAATCCACTACGATTTTGACAAAGACAAAAGAAAAAATCTAGTCCTAGACACAATGGAAAAGTGCGGACTAAAAAATGTAGAAAGCCTATATAACAAATATCCTCATGAGCTATCCGGAGGTATGCAACAAAGAATAGTAATCTGTATGAGTCTTATAGCAAATCCAAATGTTCTAATAGCAGATGAGCCAACTACAGCCCTAGATGCCAAGGTACAAGCTCAAATAATCGACTTATTTAAAGATATTAGCCAAATCTATAAGGGAGCTATAGTATTTATATCTCATGACCTTAACTTGATAGAAAGAATTTCAAAAAAAGTTATGATAATGTATGCAGGTAGACTCGTAGAAAAAGGCCCTACAGAAGAAATAATAAATGATCCTCTTCATCCTTACACCAAGGCACTTCTAAAAGCTGTTCCAAACTTTAGAAAAAGAGGAGAAAAGCTATATAATATAAAAGGCCATGTACCAGATCTTAAAAATAGGCCAAATGAAGGATGTCCTTTTGCCGATAGGTGCGATTTTGTAATGGATAAGTGTCTTAAAACTTATCCAGAAAAATATGTTAAGGCAAATCATTCGGTAAACTGCCACTTGTTTGGAGACTAAGATGGAAGATATACTTAGAATAGAAAATATAAAAAAAATCTACAAAGATTCAGCCATACTCTTTAGAAAAAAAGACAATGTAGCCTTGGATGATGTGTCGCTAACAGTAAAAAAGGGTGAGATATTTGGTCTAGTAGGAGAAAGTGGATCAGGAAAGACGACTCTTTCTAATATTATCCTAAGACTGGTAAAAGAAACTAGCGGTAAAATTTACTTTAAGGATAAGGATATAACAGAGTTTAGCAAAGAAGAGCTAAAAGAATACAGGAAAAATCTTCAAGTAGTTTTTCAAAATCCTTACCAAGCTCTAAATCCCAAAAAGACCATTGGTTTTTCAATGAGAGAAATCTTAGAAATCCATGATATTGGAAGTGAAGAAGAAAGAAATGAAAAACTCTATGAAATCTTAGGAGAAATCGAGATGGAAAGAGATGTGCTTAATTATTATCCGGGAAGTTTATCTGGTGGACAAAAGCAAAGAATAGCTATAGCAAGCGCTCTTCTCATAAACCCTGAGTTTCTAATAATAGATGAGGGAGTAAGTGCATTAGATGTTAGTATCCAAGCTCAAATCCTAAATCTAATCAAAGAACTTCAAGAAATCCACCACTTTACAACATTTTTCATATCTCACGACCTAAATGTAATCGCCTATCTTTGTGATAGGATCGGGGTTTTGTATAATGGAAAACTAGTAGATTTGTTCAAGACAGAAGATATAGCAAGTGATGATAGAAGCGAATATACCAAAGAACTTTTCAAATCAATAAGAATATAAAAATAATGAGGTCTATAGAATTAATTTTCTATGAGGCCTCATTTTTCTCTTCAAATATATTTTTCTATTTTTTTATATACATTCATAAGAACTATTCCAAATATTGAATTGACAATGATAGCTATAAGAACGACTGACAATGATGGGAGAAATAGTGCCATCTGATCAGTTATAAATAGGGCTAGGATTAAAAATACAAGACCACTAACCAAAGTACCTAGGGCAAAAAGAATGATTATCTTAGGTGTAGTAAGATTTTTCCCCAAAGCCTTTAATAAATAATAGCAAAATAAAGTCGTAATAATTTTCTCAACCATATTTGGAATTTGTCCTCCAGGAAAGCTTGTAGTTAGAGCACTCATTACACCTCCACAAAGACCAACAAGGATTGCCTCTTTGATATCATCTGTAATAATAAGACACATAAACATCATAGATAAGAGAAAATCAGGTTTTACTCCGCCAAAGATTGGGGGAACCAAAAAGTGCATTACAAGGCCAAGTGCCATAAAAATTGCTGAGATAGTTATGTTTTTAGTTTTCATAAAATCCTCCTTTTCTAAAAACAAAAAAGACCCGCTCCATATAAGGAGCGAGCCTAAGCCCACGGTGCCATCCATCTTGTCGTAAAGACATCTTTAGATACATACATATCCTATCCCTGTAAGGTGGGAAGACCCGCAGGCTACTTTTAATTCACCTTTGATCTAATAGATCCATTCACAAATTATCCGCCGAAAATTTGCATCAACCATTTTCTTTCTGTAGACTAAATAATTTGCTACTACTTCTATTTGCGACTATATTAGTATAAATATAAAACTTTTTTAGTATTTTGTCAAGTTTTATTTTGCCATTAGAATAGTGGCAATAGGTATCTTATGATAAATACGATAGCAAGGCCATATACAACTGGAGAAACTTCCTTGCCCTTACCAGTAAATAGTTTGATAACTGCATAAGAAATCATTCCGAATGAGATACCTTCAGCTATAGAATATGTTAGTGGCATCATTAGAATAGTCATAAATGCAGGAAAAGCTTCTGATATATCTGTAAAATCAATTTCCGCAACGGTTGTTATCATAAATAAACCTACTGTGACAAGAGCAGCTGCTGTTGCTGGTGCTGGAATTATTGAAAATATTGGGAAGAAAAATGCTGCAATCACAAAGCATGCTGCTGTTGAAAGTGCAGTAAGACCTGTTCTTCCACCTTCGGCAACTCCAGAAGATGATTCAACAAAGGTTGTAATTGTACTAGTTCCAAGTATAGCTCCAAAGGTTGTACCTACTGCATCTGACAAAAGAGCCTTGCTTGCTTCTGGAAGATTTCCATCTTCATCAAGCATATTTGCTTTAGTAGCAACACCAGTTAGAGTTCCTAATGTATCAAATAAATCTACAAACAAGAATGAGAACAAAACTGAAAACATTTCAAGTGAGAATATATTTGAAAAATCAAGTTTAAAAAACACTGGTTTAATAGATGGTGGTAGGGAAACAACGTGAGAATCAGGGAAATGTGTAACACCCAAGATTAGGGAAAGAACAGTTGAAACTAATATTCCCCACAACAAGGCTCCCTTAACGTTTCTAGCTGTTAGAACAACCATTATAATAAGTGCAAAAAAGAATATGAAACCATTAGCATTGGTTAGCTCACCTAAGGATAGGGAAATATCGCCAGGAGTGATTATTCCTGTATTTAATAGTCCGATTTCTGCTATGAAAAGTCCAATACCAACTGAAACTGCTTTTTTCAAATTGACTGGGATAGAATTAAATATTGCTTCCCTAACGCCAAAAAAGGATAAAAGTAAGAATAAAATACCTTCTAAAAATACTGCAGTAAGTGCGAATTGCCAAGATTTACCCATTTGCATAACGACTGTATATGTGAAAAATGCATTAAGCCCCATACCAGCTGATAGACCAAATGGAAGATTGGCATAAAATGCCATAAGTAGCATAGCGATAACACTTGCAAGTATTGTTCCTGTAAATACAGCTCCGTAATCCATGCCTGCTTCTGATAGGATTTGAGGATTGACTGCTAGAATATATGACATAGTCATAAAGGTTGTAATACCTGCCATTATCTCTGTTTTAACATCTGTACCATGCTTTTTTAATTTAAAAGCTTTTTCGAAAAACGAATTTTCTGCCATTTTTTCCTCCCTTTTTTATGATACATTTTCATTATATACTAAAACTACCTAAAAGCTAGATAGAAAGATATAGATTTATAATAATAAAGTTATTTGCATATAAGAAAATCATTAGCCTCTAAACTTATATTTTTAGGCTTTTAATTTATTGAAATCTACATTATAATAGAGTAAGGAGGAAGTTTTGACGAGTAAAAATATCATACAACTAATTCTGATTATAATGGGAGTATTGTGTTCTGCATTTTTCTCATCATCAGAAACAGCTTTGACTAGTATAAATACCTTCAAGGTAAGACAAATGGAAAAAAACGGGGTGAAAAACTCCCACATTCTTAAAAAACTTGTTGGAAATATCAACAAGGTTCTAACGACAATTCTAATTGGAAATAACATAGTAAACATTGTAACTACAACTATTGCGACTATTTTCTTTACTGATGTATTCGGTCCAAAGGGAGCAGTTATCTCTCCTATTGTACTTACAATCGTAGTTTTAATCTTTGGTGAAGTTACTCCTAAAAATATAGCGACAGCTAGCAGTGAGAGTCTGGCTCTTAAAGTTAGTAAACCGATAAGGTTTTTCAATGTTATTTTTACACCACTTTCTTATGTCTTGGGACTTATTACAGGTGCTATTTCTAAACTTTTCATAAATGAAAATGTTGATAATGACTTGGTTACAGAAGAAGATCTAAAAACTATAGTAGACGTATCTGAAGAGCAGGGAGTTATAAATAACGAAGAAAGCGAAATGATTAACAATGTTTTCGAGTTTGGAAACTCCGATGTATCTGACATAATGACAGCAAGAACAAATATGGAGGCCATAGCTTGCGATATGCCAAAAGATGAGTTAAAAGATTTCCTAAAGAAATCCAACCACTCAAGAATTCCGGTATATGGAAAAAATATCGACAATATATTAGGGATCCTTCATATGAAAGATTTGGTTAGCCATATGGTAGAAGATAGGGAATTAAAGCTTGTAGATGTGATTAGGCCTGCCTTTTATGTTTATGATAATATGCATATATTTGACTTGTTTACTACTATGAGATCAGAAAATCTCTCCCTTGCTATTGTTATAGACGAGTATGGTGGAACGAGTGGTCTTGTGACTATTGAAGATATTGTTGAAGAGCTCGTAGGAGAAATCGACGATGAGTATGACTCAGCCTATGAGACTATCTATAAGATTAATGATAAGGAATATTTGGTAAATCCTTCGATTCACTTAAATGACTTTAATGATTATTTTGATACTGACCTAGAGGAGATTAAAAACGATTCAATTGGTGGTTTTGTCATAGATAAGCTTTCAAGAATCCCAAAACAGGGTGATAGTATAACAGTTTCTAATATAAATATTTCTGTTCTACAAGTTGACAGGTACAAAATAGAGATGCTCAAAGTAAATTTCATATAAGGAGGAAATATGAGAGAAGTAGTTTATATTACTGGTCACAAGAATCCCGACACTGATTCTATTATGAGTGCCATAGCCTATGCTGATCTTAAAAATAGGCTGGGAGAAGTTAGGGCAATTCCAATTAGACTTGGGAAGTTAAATCCAGAAAGTAGATTTGTCCTAGATTATTTTGGAGTAGAAGCTCCTAAGATAAAAGAATCCATGCAGCTTCAAGTTAAAGATCTAGATATTGATACAGGAAATATCATAGATCCATCAATTGCTATAAGAAATGCTTGGGATATCTTCCAAAAAGGAGAAGCTCATTCCTTATCAGTTGTAGATGCTGACGGAAAGATAGTAGGAATTGCATCTTTGTCTAACATAACTCGTGCCTATATGGACGTGTGGGATGACAAGATATTAGGTAGAAGCAAGACTCCAATAGACAATATCATAGATGTACTTGCAGCTCACATCATCAATTTACCAGATAATCCTAGGTCCTATAATGGCAAGATGACAGTCTTTGCTATGAACGAAGGTGAGGAAAACAACCTAGAGGATGTAATCATTGAAGGTGATATAGTTATTTCTGGAAATAGGGATGATTATTATGAATTTTTGATAAAACAAAAGGTTGGGCTAATTATTCTAACTCATGGGGCGGTTATGAATGAAGAAATGGTAAAGCTTGCTAGAGAAAATAATGTGACTGTTTTATCAACTGAGTACAATTCCTTCATGACAGCTAGACTTTTGCCAATGACTATTCCAATAAGCCACGTTATGACAACTGACAACCTAGTGTACTTTACAACTGAAGATAACCTAGACCAAGTAAGAGATGCGATGGCAAAATCAAGGTTTAGATCATATCCTGTTGTAGATTCGTCAGAAAGAATAGTAGGGTCAGTTTCTAGATACCATCTTATTTCTTCTGAGAAGAAAAAGCTCATCCTAGTAGATCACAACGAGAGAAATCAATCTATAGATGATATAGAAGAAGCAGAAATCCAAGAGATAATCGACCACCACAGGGTTGCAAACATTCTAACAACAGGACCAGTATTCTTTAGGGCAGAACCTGTAGGATCAACTGCTACAATAATTTCTGAAATGTATTTGGAAAGTGGTATTAGACCAAGCAAGAAAATTGCAGGCATACTATGTGCAGCTATAATATCAGATACTCTTCTATTTAGATCACCTACAACAACAGAGACAGATAAGAGAATCCTAGATAGAATGAGCAAGATTGCTGACCTTAACCCAGAAGAATTTGCTGATAAGATGTTTAGAGCAGCCACATCTCTAAAGGGTAAATCTGCGACAGACCTTGTCGAAGGCGATGTAAAAACTTTTAATATCGGTGGAGAAGACTTTAGAGTAGGTCAAGTTATGACTATGAATCCAGAAGAGCTAATCCCTATAATGGATGAACTAAAAGATCTTATGGATAAAAAAATAAAGGCTAAAAATGAATCTACTTTCGTTTTAGTTCTAACAGATATATTTAACCAAAGAAGTGAGCTTTTAGTAGTGGGTGATCACTTTGACTCTATCAGAGAAGAATTTGGTGAGATAACTGAAAGAGGAACTATAAATGCACCAGGAGTTTTAAGCCGTAAAAAACAAGTAATACCAAAACTAACAGCTGCAATAATGGCTGATAAGTAAAATTTATCCTAGAATTTTCCTAAATAATTTAATAAGGGAAATTCTAGGATTTTTTATTATAAAGGAGTAGACCATGGAAATATTAGACTTATATGATGAAAACAGGATAAAAACAGGAAAAACTTACATAAGAGGAAGCAAGATGCCAGAAAATACCTACAGGCAAATTGTCCACATTGCCATATTTGATGATAAGGATAGGATGCTTATCCAACAAAGACAAAGCACAAAAACTATGGCAAATCTGTGGGATGTATCTTGTGGTGGAGCAAGTAAGGCTGGAGAAAGCTCAAAAGAAGCTATAGGTAGAGAAGTAAGTGAAGAACTGGGGCTAGCAATTAACTTTACAAACATAAGACCCATATTTACTGCAAACTTCAAATATGGTTTTGATGATTTTTATCTAGTTCATGAAAATATTGACATCGAGGACTTAGTTCTCCAAGAAGATGAAGTCCAAGATGCAAGCTGGGCAAGTGAAGATCAAGTCCTAAAGCTTTTGGATGAGGGAAAGTTTGTAAAATACAAGAGAAATTTCATAAAATTAGTATTTGACCTTGCCAAAGATTATAGAATAGTAGAGATTTAAAAAATAAAATCAAAATAATATCTAAATTTAATTTATAAGATAAGCAAATATCTAACGACGAAATTATCCTAGGACTTCCTCAAAGATTAGGCTATAAGTTTATTAATTGGCTAGCTAATGGCAACAAATACCTAGCTGGAAGTAGGGTTAAGGTTACAGATGAAATGATATTTACTGCTATTTGGGAAAAAATTACAATCCCTAAAGCTGACGCATCAGGTGATAATAACGATACTACGAAACCAATTGACAAGGATAAATCTGATAATAAGGATAAATCTAACAAAAATATTAACAAAGAAGATAATAATAGCAAGATAGTAGCTAAAAATATTAATGAAAATAATGCTACTGATAAATCTAACAAGAAAAATCCAAAAACAGGTATAACATCTATACTTGCCGAAGTTAACGCTCTTGTAGCTCTTATGTTTGGATACAAAAATCTAAAGAAAAAAGACTGAAAAATAGCCAACCTACATGATTAGTGTGGGTTGGCTTTTGTGCAAATTATTTGTAATCTTATTCAACTTTATGATATATTAATAATAGGATAAGGAGGAGCTTATGACAGAAAATAAAAAGGTCAAAAAATCAAAGTTAACCCGTAATATTTTTATTGCCCTTATTTCGGCGATTGTACTTGGACTACTCTTGCAGAGTCAATCGGAAATTTTAAACCTATACATAAAACCGATTGGTGATATTTTCCTAAATCTAATCAAGTTCATAGTAACACCAATTGTATTTTTCTCTATAATTGGCGGAATCGTTTCTATGAGAGATATCAAAAAAGTTGGAGAAGTTGGTGTATTTACCATAATTTATTATTTCTTTACAACTGCCTTTGCTATCGTGATTGGATTAGGATTTGGTAATATTTTCAAAGGGATCTTCCCAGTTATTGGAACAAGCAATCTAGAGTTTGAAGTACAAGATAAGGTATCATTTATGGATACTATCGTAAATATCTTCCCTAAAAACTTCCTTGCACCAATGTATGAGGCAAACATGCTTCAAATTATAGTGGGAGCTATAATTGTAGGATTCTCAATCCTTGTTATTGATAAATTAAAACAAGAAAAGGCCATCGGTGCTGTAGAAATTTTAAATGAAATATTTATGAAGGCTATGGAGCTTATCTTAAGACTTTCACCTATTGGTGTATTTTGCTTACTAATTCCAGTTATAGCTGAGAATGGTCCTATGATTATTGGATCTTTGGCATCAGTTTTACTTGTAGCTTACCTTGCATATCTAGTGCATGGACTTGTTGTTTACTCATTTACTATAAAAACTTTAGGACACCTAAATCCAATAGAGTTTTTTAAGGGAATGCTTCCTGCAATCATGTTTGCATTTTCTTCTGCATCATCAGTTGGTACTCTTCCAATCAATATGAAATGTTGTGAGGAATTGGGAGCAAACAAGGACGTTACAAGTTTTGTTCTTCCTTTGGGAGCTACTATAAATATGGACGGAACTGCAATCTATCAAGGTGTATGTGCAATCTTTATTGCATCTTGTTATGGAATAGATTTAACCCTTGGACAAATGGTAACTATAGTTCTAACTGCAACACTTGCATCAATAGGTACAGCAGGAGTTCCAGGATCTGGAATGATAATGCTTGCTATGGTTTTACAATCAGTAAACCTTCCTGTAGAAGGAATAGCTCTTGTAGCTGGAATCGATAGAATATTTGATATGGGTAGAACAACCCTAAACATAACAGGAGATGCAACAGCTGCAATCATCAACAGCAATAGACTTAGAAAAAAAGGAAAGATAGCATAAAAAAAGAATTCCCCAAAAATGGGGAATCTTTTTTATTGAAAAACTTCCAAAAGGATAGTTTATTATTTATTTAATTCAGTTAGTAGGTATTCGCAGTCCATACCGTGAACCATACAAGCCTCTTCAAGAGTTTCGTAAAGTGATGATGGACAAGCAATACAACCCATTCCTGCCATCAAAAGTGTGTTGATAGCTTCTGGTTTTATTTGAATTATTTCGCCTATAATCATATCGCGAGTGATCTTAGCATCACCAGTTTTTTCAGTTGTTTTGTTTTCTTCTAAAGCCATATATAGCCCTCCTTGTAGATATTATTTTACTATAAAAATTTTCATAATCAAAGTGTTTTACTAGGGTATGATTAAAGAAGGAGGATTTATGGAAGAAAGAGAAAAGATAATAAAAGAAATTGAAAAAGAAAGAGAAAATCTTTCAAAGATTCAAGAGCAAATGGACTTTAGGGATGGTGGAGTTTTCATCAGATTATTCTTTGAGTCACTTATTATAGATGCGCTAGTTCTTTTGATATTAAGCTTTACAAGGCTTGAAGATTATAAAAAGATTGGAATTTTGCTAGTAGGGTTTTTACTTATTTTTATCATTCTTGGAATGATTTATAAGAAAAAACTAACGAAAAAGAAAGATAAGCTCATAGAAGAAAGAATTGCTTGCCAAAAGAGAATAGTTAGTCTTAGCAAAAAATTAAACTAAATAATCTATTGAAAAAGACCTACTACTTAGTATAGTATTAGCAGTTGATGACTAAGAGTGCTAAGGAGGAAATATGAAACAAGAATTTAAAGCTGAAGCCAAAAAAGTAATGGATCTTATGATAAATTCTATATACACAAACAAGGAAATTTTCCTAAGAGAGTTAATTTCAAATGCTTCAGACGCACTAGACAAACTATATTATAAGGATTTAAAATCAGACAATTCAACTGACAAGTCTGATTATTATATAGAAATTATTCCAAACAAGGATGAAAGAAGCCTAACAATCCTAGATACAGGTATAGGAATGGATGAAAATGATCTAATAGAAAATCTAGGTACCATTGCCAAATCAGGTACAGAGGCCTTTAGAAAAAGTATAGAAGATTCAGATGTCAAAGATTTAATAGGTCAATTCGGTGTTGGTTTTTATTCTGCATTTATGGTTAGCGATAAAATCCAAGTTCTAACTAAGAAGTTTGGAGATGATAAAGCATATTTGTGGGAATCTGTTAATGCAGAATCTTACGAGATAAGTGAAGCTAATAAGGAAGAAAATGGAACAGAGATAAAACTTTTCCTAAAGGAAAATACAGAAGATGCCAATTATGATGAATATTTAGACCAATTTAGGATCAAGAACCTAGTAGAAAAATATTCTAACTACATCAGATATCCAATCAAAATGCTAGTAACAAAAACTAGAAAAGCAGCAGACTTTACAGATGATGATCCAAAATACGAAGATTATAAGGATTATGATATCCTAAATTCAAATGAACCAATTTGGAAAAAGAATAAAAATGACTTAAAAGATGAGGACTATGTAAACTTCTATAGAGAAAGCCACTATGGTTTTGATGAGCCTTTATCATGGATGCACTTTAATGTTGAAGGCTTGGTAGAATTTAAGGCATTGTTGTACATTCCAAAGAAAGCTCCTTTTGATTTCTACTCAAAAGATTACAAGAAAGGCTTGGAGCTTTATTCTCACGGGGTAAAAATCATGGATAGGTCAGAAGACCTACTTGATGATGCGTTTTCCTTTGTAAAGGGAGTTGTTGATAGTGATGATATTAGCTTAAATATCTCAAGGGAAACTCTCCAACAAGATAGACAAGTTAGGGTTATAGCTAAGCAAATCAACAAGAAAATCAGACAAGGTCTAAAAGATTTACTTAAAAATGATAGGGATAAATACGAATCCTTCTTCAAGGAATTTGGAAATAGCCTCAAAGTTTCAATCTATGAATCATATGGTGCTAATAAGGCTGACTTAGAGGATTTATTATTGTTTTATTCTAAAAAAGAAGATAAACTTATAACTCTAGCAGAATACAAGGATAATATGAAATCAACCGACGAAGAAATCCTATATGCTGTTGGAGATAGCTTAGAAAAAATAAAAGCATCACCAGCTCTAGCTATGGTAGATGATGATAGAGATGTCTTGCTTCTTGATGAAAAACTTGATGAGTTCTTGATTAAAATGCTAAAAGATTATAAGGAAATTCCATTTAAATCAATAAACCAAGAAGAAGATACAAATGAAGAAAAGGATGAAGAAGATACTAAGCTTGTTGACTTTGTAAAAGAAAATACCCCAGATGATGTTGTAGATGTTAGATTTACTGACAAACTAGTAGATATTCCAGCTATGATAAAGCAAAGAGGAGAAGTTTCAATAGAGATGGAAAAAACTCTAAAAGATCAACCTCAAGCCATGGGAATTAAGGCAGACAAGGTTCTTGAAATTAGCAAAAACACCAAGGCATACACAATCCTAAAAGAAAATGTAGGAAAAGATGACGATAAAGCTAAGATGATTACAAATCTTTTGCTAGATCAAGCAAGACTAATGGAAGGACTTGAAATAGAAAATCCTGTTGAATATTCTAAAAATATATGGAAATTAATCTAACTAATAAATAACTAATACGAGCGTAAGTTTATCTTAACTTTCGCTTGTATTTTTTTATATATATTTTTGCTTATAAAATTAATTAAAGCTTGTAATAGAGAGGTTTGGACTAGCTTAAAAAATTCAATAAAATATTTGACAAGGACTTTTACAAGCGTATAATTAATTATTTAATTTGACATTACTTATGATTCATAGTATAATAGTACACATAATGAATGAGAGGATGATTAAATGGCACATAAATCAGTTCAAGATATTAGAGATGAAGTAAGAAGTAATGTGGGTAAGGAAGTTATTCTCAAAGCAGATATGGGAAGAAAAAGGATTAAAACCAAAACTGGCGTGATTGTCAATGCTTTCCCAAGTGTATTTACAGTAAAGGTTAACAATGATTTTGATGTTGAAAGAACAGTATCTTATACATACTCAGATATCTTGACATCAACTGTTAAACTTGTAGCTAATTAAAAACTAACTGTTGCAAAAGCTTGCAGCAGTTCTTTTTTTGTCATAAAGGAATTAATATGAAAAAAATATACGCAGATTTACATTCACACACCAACCACTCAGATGGATTATTAGAAATAGAAGATGTTTTAAAAAGAGCCAAAGATAAGGGTGTCGAGGTCCTTGCTATAACAGATCATGACACGAGCAATCACTTTGGAGAAATCAAGAAAAAGGCAGGAGAAATTGGTATAAAAACCCTAAAGGCTCTAGAAATGAGCTGTTACGATTATGAAGTAGATAAGAAAGTCCACATAGTCGCCCTATTTTTGCCAGAAGAAACTCCTAATATTGATAACTTGTGCAATGATTTTCTAAAAAGAAGAGATAGCAATCACAGGAAATTGATTAAGGATTTAAATAAAAAAGGCTATGATATAAGCTATGCTGATTGCAAGAAATTCTCTCCCTATTCAATTGTTTTTAAGTCAAATATAATACAGGCACTTAAGGAAAAGTATCCAGAGAAAAAAGAAGAGATTACTTTTAGTAAAATCTTTGGATCTATGAAAGATAAGAAGAAAAACCTAGAAATGGGATATATTGATGTAGAAGAAGGGATTAAGGCAATCCTTGCTGATGATGCAATACCCATCATAGCTCACCCTTGCCAATATGAAAACTATCCAGAGATAGAAAAATACGTTGGCTTTGGTCTAAAAGGAATAGAGATTTCTCACTCAAAGATGAAAGAGATTGACTATAAGATAACTAAGGATATAGCTAACAAATACGATCTCTTAGAATCAGGAGGAACGGACTTCCATGATCCAGACAAACACCATTTTGGGGAATTTGGACTAAGCAAAGATGAGTTTGAGAGTTTGTTAGAAAAAGCTAACAAGACTATTTAAAAAGATAATACAGAAAGAAAAAACAAACTAGATGACAAAGACCCATAAATCAGAATTTTGGGATTTATGTCAAAATCTAGCTTGTTTTTTCTTTATATTTTCTTGTTAACCCAATCACCTTGGTAGAACCTGTATCTTAGGGTTACAAATCGTGACGTTTGATCTGCAAGGACTCCTGTCCAAATTCCTGCAAGTCCCATTCCTAGGATATGAACAGTAAATAAGGTTACGGCACTTCTTATAAAGGTTACTGAAATTAAGGCAACAGCGAGGGTGTATTTGACATCTCCAGCAGCCCTCAGACAACCTCCATAGATTGTTTGAGATATTTGTAGCAGAACGATTAATGTTAGAAATCTAGCTATGATAAGTCCATACTCAATTATGTGTTGGTCTTTAAAGAAGAGAGCGAATATATTTCTTCCAAATACTATTAATATTATTGAGACAACAACTGATATGATAAATCCTATTTGTTGGCAGACCTTACCATATATCTTGGCACCTTCTTTATCATTTGCTCCAAGTGCATTTCCAGAAAGGGCGATAGCTGCAACTTGCATACCATTACCAAAGGAAAATGTTAAAGATAAGAGATTCATACCTACATTGTGAGCGGCAAATATTTCTGTTCCAAGACCTGCTGCAGTAATGGCTGTTATCATAAATCCTATTCTTGCTGATATGTTTTCAACAAAGATATTAAAACCTAAGTTTGCAATTGATTTGGCAATTGTTTTGCTATAAGCGTATTTTGCTTTGATAATTTCTTTGAAGTTAATGTATGAATCTTTCTTAGTTAAGGATAAAAGACACATAATAGTTGCAACTACAGTTCCAAGCACTGTAGCTATGGCAGCACCTCTTATACCTAAAGCAGGAAATCCTAAGTTTCCGTAGATAAGTAGGTAGTTGAAGGTCATATTTACTATTGAGCTTACTAGGTTTGATACAAAGGCTATTTGAGTATTGCCACAACCTCTGTGAGCTGCATTTATCACCATAGCAAGGGCGTTAAATATCAAACCGCCCATTATTATTTGAAAATATGATATTGAAAGGTCATGAGTTTCTGGATTTGACCCTGCAAATTTCAAAATTGGCGATAAAAATGGCATCATTAGTAAATCAACCAATATTACAAAAAATATAACTATGTATATTGCCGTTATTAGAGTACGGTTAGCCTCTGTCCTATCACCTTCTCCTTGCCTTCTTGCAACCAAGGCTGATACAGCCGCATTTATAGCAAAGAAGAATGATAGTGCAATAAACTTTGGTTGAGTAGTTAGACCGATAGCTGCTACAGCTGATGGTCCCATACCAGATACCATGAAGGTATCTATGATATCTGCTATTGATATGAAGAAAAACTCCAACAGGGCAGGCCATGCTATTGAGATTGATTTCTTCCAATAATCTTTTTTCTGCAAAATCTCCTTCTTTCTAGTCTATAAGTGAGAGATATCTTTCGATATTGATATTTTCATCAGTTGAATATTCTATTACGTCCTTATATATTTTTGAGATGATCTCTACGGTTTTTTTGCAAGCTTCTTCTACAGATTTACCTTCAAGATAATAAATTATAAAGAGTCCATCGAATAAATCTCCAGTTCCTGTAAGTCTTTTAGGAAGTTTCTTAAAAGGAACTTTAAATTCATATCCATCGAATCCTTCTACATAATAATTGTCTCCATCTGAAACAGAAGTAATAAGATATTTTTGTCCATTTTGTTTGAAAGTGTCATAATCTATATCCAAAAACTTAGCTTCTGTAGCGTTTGGAGTTATGATATCAGCAAGCTCTACAAGAGATTTGTAATTGTCTAGGATAGTTTCATCTATAGTTTCATATAAAGAACCATCATCACCCATTATAGGATCAAATAGAACAGTAGTTTCATATGATAAGTTTTTGACATAATCATAGATTATATCTCTTTGCTTGGTATTGTGGATATAACCTATAGAAATAAGGTCAAATTTAAATCCTAAGTCCTCCCAGTTTTTTAGACAATCATCTAAGTAGTCAGTACAATCTAAAACTGCGTTTTTTCCATAGGAAAAGTTATTAGCAATCAAGGCAGTAGGCAAGAAAAATCCCCTGTATTCCTTATAAGAAAGAACAGAGTCCATCATTTTTCCGGCCATCTTACCTAGTGATACAAAGTCATTTATAATAAGTATGTTTTTCATCAATTTTCACCTCACCTTATATCTTATGAATAATAAATCTTATGTCAAATTATATATGTGTAATATCCAAAGGAAAGTGGTATAATTAACCTATGTACAAATTTAATAAAAACATTATTAATAAAATCAATGAAAATAAGTATGTGAAAAAGACCAGAAAGAGTTTGGGAAGTTTGATCTTCTCCCGTGTTGGACTTTTTGTATTTCTAATACTTATACAACTGGGGCTAATGGTCTACTTTTATCATTATCTAAAGGTAGATTCAACTTATCTTGTGGGTGGAGATACAGCATCCAAACTTTTGATTATGCTCATAATTCTTAATATGGAAGAAGTCTCCAATTCTAACAAGCTTTCTTGGTTTTTGCTTATTGCACTTGTTCCAACATTTGGAATCATTGCATTTTTGATGAGTCACTTTTCTATTGGCTATAGGAGGGAGCAAAGAAAAGTTTTAAAGCTAAATAATGATTCCAGAGCCTACACAGATCTTGACGATAAGCTAGAAAAGATGATAAAAAATAGAGAAGAAAGATTTTATCCAATAGCCAAATATTTAGATGATGTTGGCGGATTTCCTACATACAAAGATACATCTTCAACATATTTTAAGGTAGGAGATGATATGTTTGAAGCGATGCTAAAAGACGTAAAAAACGCCAAGGACTTTATCTTCATGGAGTTTTTCATAATAGATTATGGATATATGTGGGGGACTATACTTGAAGAGTTAGTTAAAAAAACTAAAGAGGGAGTAGAAGTTAGACTTTTAATTGATGGATCAAACTTGATTACCAGAGTTAAATCTAATTTCCCAGAGGAGATGGCAAGTCTAGGTATAGAATGTAGGGTGTTTTCTAAGATGTATCCTATAGTATCAACCTATCAAAACAACAGAGACCACAGGAAAGTTATGGTAATAGATGGCAAATGTGCCTATACCGGAGGGATCAATCTTTCTGATGAATACATAAATGTATATGAAAGATTTGGCCACTGGAAAGATTGCGGTGCACGACTAACAGGAAGTGCAGTCAAATCTTTTGCAATTATGTTTTTAAATATGTGGAACTCTATAGATAAAGAGGCGGAAGATTACACACCTTACCTAAAGACTTATCCTCAAACAGAAGGTAAAGGCTTATATATTCCTTTTGCAGACAATCCTTTGGACAATGAAACTATCTCAAAAAATGTCCTTATTGATATAATTAACAAGGCAAAGACCTATGTATATCTTATGAGTCCGTATTTAATAATAGATGAGGAAATTAGAAATGCAATAAAGCTTGCCTCCAAATCAGGCATAGATGTCAGAATCTGCCTACCTCATATACCAGATAAGAAGATTTCTTTTGCCCTAGCCAAAGACCACTACGAAGGAATGCTTGAGGCGGGAGTTAGGATATTTGAATATACACCAGGCTTTGTTCATTCAAAGACTTGGCTTGCCGATGATAGTATTGGCTTTGTTGGAACAATTAACCTTGACTACAGAGCACTTTATCAAAACTTTGAGTGTGGAGTTTTGATGTATGAGTCAAATAGTTTGGTAGAAATTAAAAATGATTTTGACATTTTCTTTGAAATTGCAACTGAAATAAATATGGAAGATGCAAAAAATATATCTAAGGGTGAAAAGCTTCTAGCAAAAATTGCTAAACCATTTTCAGTTTTGATGTAGAATTAAATATGATTTTTAGAACTCCGATATGGAGTTCTTAGAGCGTATACAAAATCTAAAAACGCTTACCCAACTACAGAAATTTAGAAATTCTAAATCTCATAATACTGTAAATCGCAAACTCGCCAATGCTCAAACAGTGCGGTTTACGGACGCATTATATCGATTTGAATTTCTTAAAATTTCTTTCGAATGGAACGCTTCCTTTTAGATTTTGTCACTTTGTCAACAGCCTTAGAACTCCGATATGGAGTTCTTTTTTTGTCTTGCAATATTTTCTTTGCGTGTTATAATATAAATAAGATATGTATGGTATATGACCATACACCATATGGAGGGAATATGTTTAATATAAATTATTCTTCTGAAGTACCTCTATACCAACAAATAGTTGAGCAAACCAAAGGAATGCTTGCGGCTGATTTATTAAAGGACGGGGACAAATTTCCTTCTGTAAGAGAAATATCCAAAAGCCTTTCAATCAACCAAACTACAGTGTCTAAAGCCTTCAAGGAGTTAGATAGGCTAGGCATTATAGAAACTAAGCCTGGTATAGGTACTTTTATTAAAATTGATGAAGAAAAAATAGAAAATAGCAAGGAAGAGTTTAGCTTAAAACTTGAGGATGAATTTAAACAAGCAATATTTTTGGGCTTTGACTTAGAAGAAATAAGTGAGCTTTACAAAAAAGTAGAAAGGAGTTTGTATGAAGATAAGGGCAAATAATGTTAGCAAGGCTTTTGATGATAAAAAAGTTTTGGACGATATCTCTTTTGACCTAGAAGAAGGAATGATAACAGGTCTTGTTGGAAGAAATGGATCTGGTAAAACCACCCTACTAAAGTGTCTGTCAGGTATATATGATATGGACTGTGGCAACTTCACTATAGATGAGAAACTGTTAGCCAAGAATCCTGATTTAATTAAAAACATTGGATTTTTACCAGACAGGTTTGATTATTTTTCTTATTTTAAGGTCAATAATATACCAAGTTTCTATAAGACAATCTATGATGATTTTGATGAAGAATTCTTCTTTGAGGAAATTAAAAAGCAAAATATCGACCCAAATAAAAATGTTAGGAATTTCTCCAAGGGACAAAAAAGTATCCTAGGTCTAATTACAATCCTTGCAACAAGGGCAAAAGTTATTTTAATAGATGAAATACTTGATGGAATGGATGTTTTAAACAAGAAGGAAATTGTAAATTACCTAATAGACGCCAAGGATAATGGCAGGGCAATCCTTGCCTCAAGTCACGAACTAGATCAGCTTTCTGGTATATGTGATTATATCTATTATCTAACTATAAATGGCAAACTTATTAATACGAACGATTCTACTATTAATAAAATCAAGAAAGCCCAAGTTGTATTTAAAGATGAGATTTCAAATGATTTTAGAGACAAAGTTATAGTAGTTAGTGAGATTGGTAGAGTTGCGACTATTCTAGTAAATGCAAGCGATGATAGACTAGAAGATTTATTAAATAGAGATGACATCATTCAATATGATATCCTAACCCCTAAAATAGAGGATTATTTCTATCTTGAAAAGGGAGGCGAGAAAGATGCGTAATTTTACAAAGTTATTTAAGTTTACTGCAAAGAGATTTTCACTATGGTTAGCCCTAATAACTGTATTTATGACTATGACTATAGGACTAACAAGCAGACGATTAATCCAAGATGACTATAAGAGATTTAATATGGATGCTATAGAAATATGGGAAGATATAGAAGGTAAAAAGTTCGACAAAGATTTCATCTTGGATGATAAAACTATGGATGAATTAGATGTTCATGCCATGAAGTACAAGGAAAAATATAAAATCATAGAAGATGATAAACTTTGGCAGATGGACTCAGACTATCAGACTGATTATTATGATAGGCTGGGTGAAGGAGAAAACGGACGAAATGCCCATTATACCTACAATGATTTTATGAGAATCTTCAATAGAACTAGTGATGGCAAGCTAAGTGCAAGTTCTTATTTAGATAATCTTGTTGCTCCAGTAATGGTTATCATAGCTCTTTTTGCAATAACAATTACAAGTATAGAAGAATCCATGCCTATATTTGAATTTACAAGAATGATGCCTTGGAAAAAACGAGACGATCTTTTGATGAAAATTGGGATTGTCTTTAGCTTTGGGATTTTGATCTTTGCAATAAATTCCATAATCCTATCATTTTTATTAAAATCATCTGGATTTGGACCTGTTGTAAGTATGAAAGAATCTTTTAGTCATATCGCTAAAGACATTCTAGTATTTTTGGCAACATCAATACTTTCAACATCACTCGGCTTTATTGCAGGTAACATAATCGGTCATATTGGTTTATTTATTCTAACTATCGGTGGCGTATCTTTAATAAAGGAAGATATCAGCATGCTCTCTAGAGTATTTTCAAACGAAGGTGCTATGGCAATTGACAATGCCTTTGCAAGCTTTATGGATGATAAAAATATATTTGTAAGAACCCTAATAAGCTTAACTAATATAGCAATAGATAACATCATGTCTGTTGGAGCATTTTTAATAATTTCAATCCTTGTGCTACTTTTAGCTCTAACAGTAAATAAAAAATCAACATCTGAAAGAAGTGGATATATGATAGTATCTAAGCCAATAGGGATATTTGCTAAAATAATGGGAAGCTTGACCCTTGCTAATATAATCACTTCAATCCTATCAAGTATGTTAGTTGAATCAGCTGGAGTAGTCTCTATAATAGTATTTGCCCTAGCTATGTTGCTAAGTTACAAATTCTTTGATATTCTATTTAAGATAAGACTTAAATTTTAAGGAGTAATTATGGCAAAAGATAGACTAAGTTGGCAAGAATATTTTATGAAACTTGCAAAAAATGTTGCAATGAGAGGAACGTGTGATAGGGCATATGTTGGTTGTGTTATTGTAAATGAGGAAAATAGAATAGTAACAACTGGATATAACGGATCTATATCAGGCAATCCCCACTGTGACGAGGTAGGTCACACCATGAGAGATGGGCACTGTATTGCAACAATTCACGCTGAGATGAATGCAATATTATATTGTGCCAAGGAGGGAATTGCTCTAAAGGATACTATATGTTATGTAACACATTTTCCTTGCCTTAATTGTACCAAGTCCCTTATCCAAGCAGGTATCAAGAAAATATATTACAACGTAGCCTACAGGATGGACGATTATGCAGTTGAGCTTTTAGAAAAGAACAATATATCCTATGAACAAGTAGAGGTATGTGATTAGATGAAAATTATAGCATCTGATTTTGACGGAACTATCTATATAGATGAAGGATTTAAGGAAAATGATTTAGAGGCTATAAGATCCTTCAAGGCTTCTTCTGGTATCTTTGGAATAGTAACTGGAAGAAGCTACTTTTCCCTAAAAAGCTTGATTGATGGAAAAATTAATCCTGATTTTGTTATAGCTAACAACGGCTCTCATATTCTCGTAAATGATAAAAAAGAGATGAGAGAAGTATATAAGAAGACTTTAGATAAGGATAGGCTAAGAGAGATAATTGATTATTACAAGAAAGATTATCCAATTAAGATATTTACAGATTTGGATAGAAAAATAGATAGATTAGATGATTTAAAAAAAGATGAAGAAGTCTATTCCCTAGCTATTTATAGTTATGATTTTTTAAACAATCCTTTCGGGGATTTATTCTCCTTCCATAAGTCAATTGGAGTAATAGATGTTATAGATAAAGATATATCCAAACAAACGGGTATTGATTTTATAAAGAAATTCTACGCTTATGATAAAGATATCATATCAATTGGTGATGACTACAACGACATAAGTTTTTTAAAAGAAACACCCTTATCATTTACCCTAAATTATGTGACAGAAGAATCTGTAGTAGATGTGTGTAATCATAGGGTAGAGGATATTAGTGAATTGATAGAAAAATACGGACAATAAAACCGACTCTAATTTGGAGTCGGTTTTATTTTTATATATTATTGAAGTTTTTCAATTTCTACCAAAGATAAGATATCCATTATCTCATCACGAGTTGCAAGATCTAATACCCTTGCAGTAGCAGATGCACTTGCTACAGACATTCTGTAGGATTCTACAGGATCTCCATCACGAACTATAGTTCCTAAGAATCCTGCTATCATGGCATCTCTACAAGCAACTGTATTTATGATTTCCTTATCATCTTCTACAGTTTTTGATTGGTAAACTTCATCTTTAGTAAAGAACATTGATCCGCTAGCTCCAAAGGATATGATGACGTATTTTGCTCCCATTTCTACTAGCTTCTTACCATATGGAATGTAGTCTTCTTTATTTTCAATTCTAACATTAAATATTTCTTCTATATCTTCACCGTTTGGCTTTACAAGAAGAGGTTTTTGTTTAACCATATCTAGTAAATATCTTGCAGGAACATCTGCCACGAAGTCTGCACCATTAGCAGTAGCGACTGATACAAGTCTTGTGTAAATATCATTATCTAGGCCATCTTCCATTGGTGGAACAGATCCTCCGAATATGATTGTATCACCTTCTCTAACTCTTGATAGATAATAAACTAGTTCATCTACTTCGTCAGATTTTATAGTTGGACCTGGGAAGTTTATCATAGTTTCTTGCTTGTTTTCAAATATTTTGATATTTGTTCTATTGTGGTTTGACATTTTCACAAAGTTGGTGCTGATATTTTCTTTAGTTAGCCAATCGGTAATGAATTCCCCTTGGAATCCTCCAACAAAACCTGTAGCTATTGTTGGAATCCTAAGAGATGAAAGGATTCTTGATACATTTAGGGCCTTTCCTCCTGGTAGGGATCTTTCAGCTAAGATATCATTTTGTTGGCCTAGGTTGAGATTTTTAAGTTCAACAAATAGGTCAATGGATGGGTTAAGAGTTACGGTATAAATCATTTTTACTCCTTATTCTTTTCTTTTCTTTTTCTATAATTTCAGATTTCCAATACTTTCTATAATTTCTTCCATGTGCATGCCATGACTTCCCTTTACAAAAACGAGAGTAGATTTTGTAACCAAGGATTTTAGTTTATCTATCAAATCGTCCTTGTCAGTAAAATGAAAAGCTCTGTCTTTTGGGAAATTATTTAAAGCACCCTTATACATATGATATGATAAATTTCCGAAAAATAAACAATAGTGAATATCTTTTGGATCGATATCAAGGCCTACTTCATAGTGTAGTTCATCTTCCTTATCTCCAAGTTCCAGCATATCACCAAGGACAACTATCTTGTTATTGTAGCCATCTAATAATTTACAAGTGGCAAGGCCAGATCTTAGGGACTGAGGATTTGATTTGTATGAATCGTCTAAAACGTCAAATCCATCAAGTTCAATCATGCTAGACCTGTTGTTAGCTGGTCTTACCTTAACTAGACCGCTTTTTACTTCATTTGTATCAAGGCCTAGGATATTTGCGATAAGTAAACAGCAAGCGCCATTATAGATATTGTGTCTACCTAAAAGTGGAATATCATAAGTTTCATCGTCATGGCTAAAAGAAACTTTAGCAGGTGTGCTAGGGACTTCTTTAACAACAAAGTCGTTAGCCTCTTCTAGTCCAAAGCTAATTATTTTTTGATCCACCTTATAAGAGGCGATTTCTTTTTTCATAGTTTCATCATCACCGTTGTAGATGAATATTCCATCATCACTTAGTCCTTCGACAATCTCCATTTTAGCCTTTAGGATTCCTTCTTTTGATTTTAGGTTGTGTAAATGGCTATCACCTATATTGGTAATTATTGCAATATCAGGAAGGGCTATATTTGATGTTAAGGATATATCGCCAAATTTATCTGTACCAAGCTCAACAACAGCAACTTCAGTATCTTCATTTAAAGAAAGGATAGTTTTTGGCACACCTATTTCGTTATTTAGATTGCCGATAGTTTTTTGGGTTTTGTACTTGGTACTAAGGACTTCATATAAAAGGTCTTTTGTAGTTGTTTTACCATTAGAACCAGTTATGCCAATTACTTTGACGTCTAACTCTTTTCTATAAGAACGTGCCAAGTCCTGGAGAGCCTTTAGGGTATCGTCAACTCTTATATAAGGAATACTTATATTATTTTTAATCTCATAATCTCTATCTATAAGAAAAGCACTTGCTCCCTTGTCCTCGCACTCTTTTACAAAGAGTCTACCATCAAAAACTTCTCCAACCAAAGGAATATATAAGTTATTTTCCTGAATAGTTCTAGAATCAGTTGAAACTCCGGAAATTTTCACATCTTTATAATTTGGATCGCAAAGTGATCCGCCTAACATTTCTGCTATTTGACCTAAAGTTCTTTCTATCATCTTTGCCCCCTTCTAAGTCCATCTTCTATTAGTATATCTAGAAGCTCAGAGAAAGATTTGTCATACATCAACTCACATAGCCTTGCAAAAAATGATGAAGGAGTAAAACCAGGGAAGGTGTTTATTTCATTTACATAGAAATTGCCATCATTAGCATAGAAGATATCAACCCTAGCAAAACCTTCGCATCCGCAAGCTACATAGCATTTTTTAACAAATTCTTGAGCTTCTTTTAATTTTTCTTCATCTAACTTATAAGGAAGGGATTCCTTTGTAGATTTAGAAAAATATTTTGCGTCGTAGTCAAGGAAGGTGTGATCTGAAATGTAAGCTCCAGGTTCTGATACATCTGGATTCATATCACCAACAACTGCAAACTCAATCTCTTGGCCTTCGATTAGCTCTTCTACTAAAACTTTTTTGTCATATTTTAGTGCCTCTAGAGCAGAATCTTTAAGCTCTTTTCTTGTAGTAACCTTGTTAACACCAACAGAAGAACCATTAGCAGAAGGTTTTACTATAAGGGGAAGGCCAATTTCTTCTATACATTTATCTAAGAAATTATCATCTAAACCTTCTTTATTAGTGTAGAGATATTTTGCTTGTCTTAGTTTATTTTTCTCAAAGATATCGTTACTTGTAACCTTATCCATGCAAATTGCAGAGGAGAGAAGTCCGTTTCCTATATAAGAAAGGCCAGCCACATCTAAAAAGGCTTGGATAGTACCATCTTCACCGTAAGTACCGTGTACTACAGGAAGAATGATAGTATTTGTAAGGTCCTCTTTGCTGATTATATCAAGGAAATTAGAAATTGATTTAGTCTTACTTTCCTTTATATCTTTTACCAGATCAAACTCATCATTAGTTTCGATTTTTTCGAAAGGTTCAGAAAAGGCTCCTTTCTTATCAATATATACAAGTTTAATATTATATTTATTCTCGTTTAAATTGTTGCTAATATTTAGGGCACTTCTAAGGGCGATGTCATGCTCACTAGAAGGTCCACCACATAAAATATAGACGTTTATCATTTGTTGCTCTCTTTCATTTTAATTCTAGGTTGATTATACTACATATTGAAAAGATGGGCGAATATTAGCCTTTTATATATAGAAATTTTAATAATAAAGAATTATTAGAAAATGAAAACGATATATTACAAAATTAATTACATTTGTAACAAATTAATAGCAAAATACATTTTAAAAATGTACAAAAAACTAGAATAGATTTAAAAATTATAGAAAAATTTGATTTATTTCAATTAAGAATCATTTACTTTTTTCTAGATAAGGTTTAAACTCCAACATTCAGAAAAAAATTATCAAAATACTAAAATCTACATAATATCTACACAATTAAAAGGTACAATATCAATTGTGAAAAATACTTGTTAACATTTTGTAACTATTGTAACAAGAAAGTCAAAATAATTTTATAATATATAAATAACAAAAGAAAGTAAGGAGATTATAAATGAAAAATATTACAAAGTACGCACTAGCAGCAGCCTTAGTTTTACCTTCGGTTTTTAGCATAGGAGCAAAAGAAGCAAAAGCAGATAGCGTTGTTATCAACAAAGAAGTAGCAGATGCAGTTAACGTTAGATCATCAGCAGAAGAGAAGGACAATGTTATTGGTCTTATAAATGATGAAAATAGATCTTATGAAATACTAGGAAAAGCAAATGGATTCTTCAAGATTGACTTTGAAGGAAGAGAAGCTTTCGTTGGAACACCTTGGTTTAATGTAACTAAGGAAACAGAAGTTCTTGCTCCATCTAACTTTAGAAAAGAAGATAACCTATCTTCAGAAATCATCAAAGTAGTTGCTGAAGGAAGCAAAGTAGAAGTTCTTGGTGAAGGACAAAACGGATATGTTAAGGTTAAATTTGAAGGTCAAGAAGGTTACATCTACAACAACCTACTAAGATCATTCAAAGAAAAGAAACAAGAAGCTAAAAAAGAAGCGCCAGCTCAACAAGCTCCTCAAACACAAAGCCAACAAACATATGAAGAACCTTCATATGATTACTATGAAGAAACAACATATTACGAAGAACCAGCTGATGCTTACTACGAAGAAGAAGTAAGCTACCAAGGAGATTCAAACTGGGCAAAAGAATGGATAGCTCAAAGAGAATCTGGTGGATCTTATACAGCATACAACCCAGCAGGTGGATACTATGGTAGATACCAACTTAACCCATCTTTAGTAAGCTATGGTGCAAGTCCTGCAGAACAAGAAGCTGCAGCTGATGCTTACGTAGCACAAAGATACGGATCATGGGAAAACGCTCAAGCATTCTGGGCAAACAATGGTTGGTATTAATCAAAAATAATATAAATAGCTAAGGCAGAAGATAGATATCTAATCTTCTGCTTTTTTCTTGGATAAAATACTCTTATTAGCTGGCACAAACTTTTTAATTAAAATTAATTCTGTACACTAATATATAAAAGGGTAAAATCTTAAGTAGATAAAGGCTCTAAGGAGGAGATTATGAAAGCCATACTAACAGTTATTGGAAATGACCAAGCAGGAATTATTTATAAGGTATCAAAAATCTTATACGAATATAATATTAATATTTTAGACCTAAGCCAAACTATCATGGAAGATCAGTTTGTAGGTATGTTTAATATTGATTTTTCAAAGGCTAGTGCAGATTTTTCTGAGATTAAAAAGGCCTTCGACAAATTAGCAGAAGAGACAAAACTTGAGATAAGAATTCAAAACGAAAAGCTTTTTGATGTGATGCACAGGATTTAATATGGATAAGAGTAATATTTTAGAAACAATAAAAATGCTTGATGAGGAAAATCTTGATATCAGAACCCTAACTATGGGGATTTCCCTTTTCGATTGTATAGACAAGGACTACAAGAAAGCTTGCGATAATATTTATAACAAGCTAATTAGAGAATCAAAGGATTTTATAAAAGCAAGCAAGGAAGTTTCAAGGATATATGGAGTACCAATCATCAACAATAGAATATCAGTTACTCCTATTTCATTGATTGCAGCAGCAACTGACCTAGATGATTACACTCCTTTTGCTGAGGTTTTAGATAAGGCTGCAGCAGATATTGGAATTGATTTTATAGGTGGATTTTCTGCTTTAGTTCAAAAAGGAATGACCAAGGCTGACGAGATTTTGATTAAATCAATCCCTAAGGCACTCTCAACTACAAACCTAGTTTGCTCTAGTGTAAATGTCGGTTCTACCAAGGCTGGGATTAATATGGATGCAGTTGGACTTTGTGGGGATGTGATAAAAGACTTGGCTAAAAGAACAGCTGATACAGACTCTCTAGGTTGTGCCAAACTAGTTATATTCTCAAACGCAGTCGAGGATAATCCCTTTATGGCAGGAGCCTTCCACGGAGTTAGCGAGGCAGAAACGGTTATAAATGTAGGTGTATCAGGACCAGGTGTTGTAAAAGAGGCAATTTCAAACAAGAAAGACCTTCCTATCAACGATATTTGCGAGATTATTAAAAAGACAGCCTTTAAAATTACTAGAATGGGTGAGCTTGTAGGAAGAGAAGTTGCCGATAGATTAGGTAAAAACTTCGGTATATTAGACTTATCCCTTGCACCAACTCCTGCTATTGGAGATTCAGTTGGTAGAATCTTGGAAGAAATCGGAATAGATAATGTTGGAGGACACGGAACAGTTGCAGCCCTTGCTCTATTAAATGATGCAGTCAAAAAAGGCGGACTAATGGCAAGTGCTTCTGTTGGTGGACTTTCTGGTGCCTTTATTCCTGTAAGCGAAGATGAAGCTATGATTAAAGCTGCAGACGGTGGGTTCTTAACCTTTGATAAGCTTGAAGGCATGACTTCTGTTTGTTCTGTAGGTCTTGATATGATTGCAATTCCAGGAAAGACAAGCTCAACTACAATTGCTGCAATGATAGCAGATGAGGCGGCTATAGGAATGATAAATGGAAAAACTACAGCAGTCAGAGTTATACCTGTAATTGGTAAAGATGTTGGAGAATACGCAGAGTTTGGTGGATTATTAGGTTATGCTCCTATAATAGATGTAGGAAATTCAAATTCGGATATAATGATTAATAGGGGAGGACACATACCTGCCCCAGTACATTCATTTAAAAATTAAGGAGTATTATATATGGAAAATAAGAACCCAATAGTTACATTTGAAATGGAAAATGGAGATGTGTTTAAGGCGGAGCTTTACCCAGAAATCGCTCCAAACACAGTAAGAAACTTCATTTCCCTAATAAATCATAATTTCTATGATGGTGTTATCTTTCACAGAGTTATAAAAGGATTTATGATTCAAGGAGGAGATCCAGAAGGAATTGGCATTGGTGGTCCTGGATATGCTATCAAGGGAGAATTTTCTACAAATGGATTTAAAAATGACCTAAAACATGAAAGAGGCGTTTTATCTATGGCAAGATCAATGATGCCTGATTCTGCAGGTAGCCAATTTTTCGTAATGCATAAGGATAGCCCACACTTGGATGGTCAATATGCAGGATTTGGTAAGGTGATTGAAGGAATAGACGTTGTAGATAAGATTGCAGAAACAAAAACTAATTTCCAAGATAAGCCAAAACAAGATCAAGTTATGAAGACAGTAACAGTTGAAACTTTCGGTGTAGACTACGACGAACCAGAAACAATTTAACTAAATTTAAAGATAGCAGGTAAAATGTCTGCTATTTTTTTTGATATATATTATATATAATATTTGCTGCTAAATATCTAATTTTGTGGTACAATGATTTTATAGTAAAATGATTTCATAATAAATTGTCAGAATTAGGAGGACTGACGGAAGAATAAAATAGATGTATTATATTGAATACGAAATTTATAGGAGAGAAATTTATGAATGGTAAAAAGAAATTTTCTTTATTATTATCAGCAAGTGCCCTATCAATGGCACTAATGCTACCAGGCATAGACACTTCTTATGCCATTTCTGATTATGATTTTGATGTAAATACAGATTGGACTATGTCAGATAACATCACAACTGACTTTACGGTTAAAGATGGTGTTGATGCCTATTCTACAGGAAAAGCTACAGTAGGCGAAATAGGAGTAACAGCAAAATTTGTTAAACAAGCTGATAGAAATGATGGAGCATCATATTTATCCGGTAACGGAAAGAATCAAGCAGATTATGCTGCAACATCAAAAATGTTTTACGCCAATCCAGATCCATCAACAATTCCAGCCTTAGCTATAAACGCCCAACCAAGTAATGGTGTTGGTGGTAGGTTAAACACATATCAAAAAGCTAACTATGGTGGTAGTGCTGAAGTTGGAACTGTAACACTTACATTTGACCAAACAGTAACAGATCCAGTACTAGACTTATCAGGACTAGGCGGATACGTTAACGCAATCGCTGGATTTCAATTACAAAATGGAGGTTCGGATGTAGTTGGTAGAGGATCGTTTAATGCTACTGATATAGAGCTAATCACAGATGGAGTTTCATTTGAAAAGGGAGCTTCAAATTCTAACCTAAAAGTTACTGATAAGATGATTAAAGTAAAAGATAGAAACACTTTTACTCACGCAACCTTAACACAAGGAGACCATATCATAACTGGACAATATAAAAGTCCAAAATTAGTACCAGCAGGTACAGGAAGTGTTATCTTAAAGGGAACCTTTAAAGAAGTATCATTAAAGCTTTATCACGATGCTACTCCATGGTCTAAATTCCCAACAGAGACTTATGGAACAAGTAGAGCTTTCTTCACCAATTATAATAACCCACAATTCGGTGACGGTATTAATGGTCTAAATGTGATTAATAATGAAGAAATATGGATTGGAAATCAACAATTTACTGGTTTACAAAACTGGGACAAATTCAGAATATCATTAAGATTACCAAAACCATCATCAATAGGTGATAAGGTATGGATGGATAAGGACAAAGACGGTATCCAAGGTGATGATGAAAAACCAGCAGCAGGTGTAACTGTAAAACTATTAGATAAAGACGGAAAACCTGTAAAAGATTTCAACGGAAATCCTGTAGAAGACCAAGTGACAGATGAAAACGGAAACTATAAATTTGAAAACTTGGCAGCTGGAGAATATATAGTAGAAATAGTACCAAAAGAAGGACAAAAATTAACTATTAAAGGTGATGGTAAAAACGCTACAGATGACTCTAACTTTGACAACAAAACAAACAGAACAGATTCAATCACTCTTGAACCAAACAAACATTTAACCGACATAGATGCAGGTTTGGTAGAAGATGACACCTACAAGGTAGATTATGAATTCCAACCATCAAAAGAAAAAGGAACACCAAGTGAATTACCACAAGGCGTAAAAGATCAACTACCAAAAACAGTAGAAAATCTAGAAGATGGTAAATCAGTTCCATCACCAAAAGACTTCACAGAAGTAAGAGATGATGAAAACAAAGGAACATGGACATTTGAAGCGTGGGACAAAGAAACTGCAACAATCGATGGAGCAGATGAACACGTAACAGGAACATGGGTATTCACAAAAGATCCAGTAAAAGAATACAAATTAGACTACGAATTCAAACCATCAGATGCAGAAGGAACACCAGACAAACTTCCACAAGAAGTATTAGATCAACTTCCTAAAGCACAAGAAAAACTAGCAGATGGAACAAAAGTAGACTCACCAAAAAAATTCACTGAAGTAAGAGACGAAGAAAACAAAGGAACATGGACATTTGAAGCGTGGGATAAAGAAACTGCAACAATCGATGGAGCAAACGAACACGTAATAGGAACATGGGTATTCACAAAAGATCCAGTAAAAGAATACAAATTAGACTATGAATTCAAACCATCAGATGCAGAAGGAACACCAAAAATACTACCAAAAGGAGTAACAGATCAACTTCCAGAAGCAAAAGGAAACTTAAAAGATGGTACAGAAGTTCCATCACCAAAAGACTTCACTCCAGTAAAAGATGAAATAAACAAAGGAACCTGGACATTTGAAGCGTGGGATAAAGACACTGCAACAATCGATGGGGCAGATGAACACGTAACAGGAACATGGGTATTCACAAAAGATAAAGAATACAAAGTAGACTACGAATTCAAACCATCAGAAGCAGAAGGAACACCAAAAACACTTCCACAAGGAGTAGAAGATCAACTTCCAGAAGCAAAAGAAAAATTAAAAGATGGTACAGAAGTTCCATCACCAAAAAAATTCACTCCAGTAAAAGATGAAATAAACAAAGGAACATGGACATTTGAAAAGTGGGATAAAGACACTGCAACAATCGATGGGGCAGATGAACATGTAACAGGAACATGGGTATTCACAAAAGATCCAGTAAAAGAATACAAATTAGACTACGAATTCAAACCATCAGACGCAGAAGGAACACCAGAAGTACTACCAAAAGGAGTAACAGATCAACTTCCAGAAGCAAAAGAAAAACTAGAAGATGGTACAGAAGTTCCATCACCAAAAGAATTCACTCCAGTAAAAGACGAAGTGAACAAAGGAACATGGACATTTGAAAAATGGGATAAAGAAACTGCAACAATCAAAGGAGCAGACGAACACGTAACAGGAACATGGAAATTCACAAAAGATGAAGAACCAAAACCAACAGAATACAAAGTAACTCACGAATTCAAATCAGGAACTAAAGGGAAAGAATTACCAAAAGAAGTTCTAGAATTAGTGCCAGAAAACCAAACAGGTAAAAAAGATGGAGATAAAGTAACTCCAACTCAACCAGCAAAAACAGAAGTACCTGTAGAAGGTGGAAAATGGGTATTCAAAAACTACGATGAAACAGATGCAACAATAGATAAAGCAGATGAACACTTCGTAGGAACATGGGTATTTGAAGAAGATAAAACTCCAGAACCAGAAAAAGAATACAAATTAGACTACGAATTCAAACCATCAAAAGCAGAAGGAACACCAGACAAACTTCCAGAAGAAGTATTAAAACAACTTCCTAAAGCACAAGAAAAACTAGCAGATGGAACAAAAGTAGACTCACCAAAAGACTTCACTCCAGTAAAAGATGAAGCAAACAAAGGAACATGGACATTTGAAGCGTGGGATAAAGAAACTGCAACAATCAAAGGAGCAGATGAACACGTAATAGGAACATGGGTATTCACAAAAGATGAAGAACCACAACCAACAGAATACAAAGTAACTCACGAATTCAAATCAGGAACAGAAGGCAAAGAATTACCAGAAGAAGTTACAAATCTATTGCCAGCTAACCAAGAAGGTAAAAAAGACGGAGACAAAGTAACTCCAACTCAACCAGAAAAAACAGAAGTACCTGTAGAAGGTGGAAAATGGGTATTCAAAAACTACGATAAAAAAGATTCAACAATAGATAAAGCAGACGAACACTTCGTAGGAACATGGGTATTTGAAGAAGATAAAACTCCAGAACCAGAAAAAGAATACAAAGTAACTCACGAATTTAAATCAGGAACTAAAGGAAAAGAATTACCAAAAGAAGTTCTAGAATTAGTGCCAGAAAACCAAACAGGTAAAAAAGATGGAGATAAAGTAACTCCAACTCAACCAGAAAAAACAGAAGTACCTGTAGAAGGTGGAAAATGGGTATTCAAAAACTACGATAAAAAAGATTCAGCAATAGATAAAGCAGATGAACACTTCGTAGGAACATGGGTATTTGAAGAAGATAAAACTCCAGAACCAGAAAAAGAATACAAAGTAACTCACGAATTCAAATCAGGAACTAAAGGAAAAGAATTACCAAAAGAAGTTCTAGAATTAGTGCCAGAAAACCAAACAGGTAAAAAAGATGGAGATAAAGTAACTCCAACTCAACCAGAAAAAACAGAAGTACCTGTAGAAGGTGGAAAATGGGTATTCAAAAACTACGATAAAAAAGATTCAGCAATAGATAAAGCAGACGAACACTTCGTAGGAACATGGGTATTTGAAGAAAACAAACCAGACCCAGCAAAAGAATACAAATTAGACTACGAATTCAAACCATCAGACGCAAAAGGAACACCAGACAAACTTCCAGAAGAAGTATTAAAACAACTTCCTAAAGCACAAGAAAAACTAGAAGATGGTACAGAAGTTCCATCACCAAAAGAATTCACTCCAGTAAAAGACGAAGTGAACAAAGGAACATGGACATTTGAAAAATGGGATAAAGAAACTGCAACAATCAAAGGAGCAGATGAACACGTAATAGGAACATGGGTATTCACAAAAGATGAAGAACCACAACCAACAGAATACAAAGTAACTCACGAATTCAAATCAGGAACAGAAGGCAAAGAATTACCAGAAGAAGTTACAAATCTATTGCCAGCTAACCAAGAAGGTAAAAAAGACGGAAGCACAGTAGGCCCAAGCAATCCAGAACAAACAACTGTAGAAGTAAGTGACGGTACATGGGAATTTAAAGGCTACGATAAAAAACAAGCTACAATAACAGGAAAAGACGAAAACTTCGTAGGAACATGGGAATTCACACCAAAAAAAGATAAAGGTAATGTATACGTAAAATACGTAGACGACGAAGGTAATGTTCTAGAAGAACAATCAGTAGTTAAAAAAGATGCTCCAGTAGGAGAAGACTACACAACAGAACAAAAAACATTCGACGGTTACACCTTCAAAGAAATGGATAAAACTTCAGCACCAAAAGAAGGCAAAGTAACAAAAGAAGACCAAACAGTAATATACGTATACACAAAAGAGAAAACACCAGAACCAGGAACTGATAAAGGTAATGTATATGTAAAATACGTAGACGATGAAGGTAATGTTCTAGAAGAACAATCAGTAGTTAAAAAAGATGCTCCAGTAGGAGAAGCTTATACAACTGAACTAAAAACATTTAATGGCTATGAATTTGCAAGAATGGCAGATGGTTCTGCGCCAGCAAATGGAGAAGTTCAAAAAGGTGACCAACAAGTAACTTATGTATACAAGAAGACAGAAGTCACACCACCTGTAGAAGAAATTGGAAGTGTGTATGTAAGATATATCACTGAAGATGGATCTGTACTTGAAGATTACACAGCTGTAAAGGAAGGCGCTCCTGTAGGAGAGAACTACACAACAGAACAAAAAATATTTGACGGATATGTATTTAAAGGGATGTCAGCTGATTCTGCAGGCGCTAATGGTAATGTAATTAATGGTGACTTGTATGTAACATATGTATATAAGCTACCTGAAACTCCTGAAGTTGACCCAGAAGGTGAGAAAGGTAATGTATACGTTAACTATATAACAGTTGATGGAGAACCTTTAGCAAATGATGTAGTTAAAGAAAATGCTCCAGTTGGAGAAGTTTATACAACAGAACAAAGGATATTTGACGGCTATGAATTTGTAAGAATGGGCGATGGATCTGCTGATGCTAATGGCAATGTTCAAGAAGGCGATCAATATGTAACTTATGTTTACAAGCCAATAGAAATTCCTCAAGTAAAAACTGGTAATGTTTATGTAAAATACGTAACAGAAGACGGAAACGTACTAGAAGCTGAAAAAGCAGTTCAGACAGATGCAGAAGTTGGAACAAAATACACAACAGAACAAAAAACATTTGACGGATATGAATTTACAAGAATGGGCGACGGATCTGCTGATGCTAATGGAAATGTAGTTGAGGGAGACCTCCATGTAGTTTATGTCTACAGAGAGAAATCAACACCAAAACCACCAACACCTGGTGCTGATAAAATCACTAAGTATGTTGATGAAAATGGAAATAAAATTTCTGAATCTACAAAAGGTGAGAATCCTAAGAAGGATATAGATGGTTATGAGTTTGTAAAAACTGAAAAAGATAAAGACGGTAATACTGTTCATATCTACAAGAAGAAAGAAACTCCTACTGTCGATAAAATCACTAAGTATGTTGATGAAAATGGAAATGAAATTTCTAAATCTACAAAAGGTGACAATCCTAAGAAGGATATAGATGGTTATGAGTTTGTAAAAACTGAAAAAGATAAAGACGGTAATACTGTTCATATCTACAAGAAGAAAGAAACTCCTACTGTCGATAAAATCACTAAGTATGTTGATGAAAATGGAAATGAAATTTCTAAATCTACAAATGGAGACAATCCTAAGAAGGATATAGATGGTTATGAGTTTGTAAAGACTGAAAAAGATAAAGACGGCAATACTGTTCATATCTACAAGAAGAAAGACTCACAAGTTACAAATCCATCAGGAAAGGCTACTGTAGTTTCTAGACCAGCAACTGTTAAGAAAGGTAATAAGGCAGTTAAAGGCAATGTAAGAACAGGAGTAGGTTCTTCATTAGGTGTACTTGCTACTTTAGCTGGTTCAGTACTCGCTTTATTTAAAAGCAAGAAAAGAAAATAATAGATAATTTGGCGAAAATTAAATATCTAGATTAGGTTAAAAATACCCTCTTTGCAGTATGTTCTGTAAAGAGGGTGTTTTTTATATTGAACTTTTTCAAATCGTGTTGGTAAATAAACGTCAACCAAATTCTTAATCAGGGATAGAAATTTCTATCCCTAAAATTCTAACTAACTAACGATTTCCTAGTAATGAATATTCTAGTTTAAAATTAGCAAAATCCCCGTAGATAAAAACTATCCACTTTAAAACCTTAATAAAATTATTAACTCCTTCAATTGGCACATTGAAATAATCACAGATAAATGAGTTCTTAATATATTCTAGATAATAAAAATAAGTTCCTATTGATGTTTTCATTCTATTACTAACTTTATTTTTAAAATACTTTAAATGAAATGTAAATAATTCAAAATTTATTTCTCAATATCTTCTCTCAAAAATTGAAAACAGTCATATGTATTTTTTAAAGTCTTATAAACATAAAGACTAATTTCAACAATATCATCATCAGATAATAGACTAGCTGTAAAATGAACGCGTTTAAAAAAGTGCATAGGATCAAGCAGCTTGCATGGTTGAAGGAATTGGTAAATAGCTTTATAATATGAAACCAATCAATAATAATTTTTACGTTAACAAATAGTTCTTTAATTAGTAAAACACAGGAGCTATACATAGCTATACATACATTTTTAACCTTATCTCCGATATACCAATGGTAGTATAGGAAATTTTTTTGGAATTTATCTGCCTATTCTCAAGGATATCAAGTACCTTGTTATTACCTGAATTTAGATAAATGAAACTCATAGTTCCATGAGCATATTTAGTTGGCTTAAATTCATCAAAGGATAAGTATTCTGACAGATTAGAAAATCTACATTGAATTCATTATCGAACTTAGCCATAAGCCTAGCAACAGTAGTAGATACATAATTATCATTATAAATATATTTCATTGATAATTTATTGGTTAAACAAGCAAGAAGATGTCTTTTTTTATGAAAAAATCGTGCTGAAAGAAGTATCATTTACTTCTACCAACACGATTTATTATATACACATTTAATATCTAATCATATATATCTAAAAACTTCTCTAAGACATCTATTTTTTCTCGTATTAATTGACCTTCATCAGTATCTTTTTTAAGCATCCTAGGAAGTAGGATTTCGACTTCTCTGATATTTGGAGTGTAGCTGGAAACATCATCTGTTATAGATTTGTATGATTTGTGTTCTGCAAGAGCTACATGGTGAGAGTTATATACTAGGGTGTAACCTGCTATTCCAGTTTTTGCTTGGTAAGGTTTTGAAATTCCGCCGTCTATAACATATAATTTGCCGTTTCCTTTTATTGGACTATCGCCCTTTTTAACCTTGACAGGAACATGACCATTTATTATCCTTCTTCTACTATCTTTTACACCAAACTCATCTAAGATCATATCCACGATCTCTTCTTTTTCACTGAGTTTAAAGTAAGGATTGTAGACTTCTTTTCTAAGGTCCTTGTTATCTACGAAGAGATTTTCAAAATAAGAATATTGACTCTTGCCAAAGATTGGAGAATATCTTCCATTTATCAGATACCACATCACATCTTTTGAGAACAAGTCATCAGTAAAGTAAGCATCTCTAACAACCTTATCCAATGCATCCATTAGTTTCTTACCTTTATAAGACTTGCCCTTTATTGTTATCTCTTGGAACTTTCCGTCTTCAGTTAGAGGGATACAGCCGTGAAATAGGAGTGATCCATTTTCTGTCTTATACATTTGTCCCTTTTTGTATAGGTATCTTATGTGACGGTTAAGTTTTTCTCCTTTTGTGAAATCACTTGTAAGAATATTAATCACAAATTCTTCTGCAGAGGTGAGCTTTAGAGGATCTTTAGGATCTATAGTTGGGAAATGAGTATCCTTCATAGGCTCGCCCTTGTAGGTTCTTTTTTCAAAGTCTATGTATTTTAGGCAATTTCTATCATCTACATTAAACTCTGGATTTCTATTTATAAGTTGACCGTCTAGCTTAAATCTTATTACAGAAATAGCCTTATACATTTTGGCTGCAACTTCTCCACTGACATTGTCATAGATATTTCTATCATAAACCCTTGGCATAAATAGTCTACATGGATCATCCCTGTAGGTTCTAAGGGCAAATTCGTGGAGAGGTCTTAGGTTAATTCCATATCCGTCTTCTAGCATATCGAAATTATTATAAGAAATAGCATTGGCAACACAAGCTGCAACTAGAGCTTCATTTCCGCTAGCAGCTCCCATCCATGCCACATCGTGATTACCCCATTGGAAATCAACATTTGGGAAGTTTAGGAGTTCATCCATTATGATATGTGGTGAAGGTCCTCTATCGTAGATATCTCCAACTATGTGAAGCTTATCAACTGAAACTCTTTGGATTAATTTTGAAATAGCAATTATAAATTCAGCAGCAGAATTATACTTAACTATATTTGCAACTAGGGATTCGTAATATTCTTTTTTATTAAACTCAGAATCATTAGTATATAAAAGCTCGTCTATTATATTAGTGTAGGAACCTGTAAATTTACTTTTGACGTAGGCCTTTGGATACTTGGTTGATACAAACCTAAAGAGATTTATAAGCCTATGAATAGTAATAGTGAGAAAATCATCAGTCAACAAATCGTTTTCTTTGTATTCTTTCAAAAACCTAGCAGGATCATAGATAAGTTCGGCCAATTCATCTTGGTCTTCTTTGATTAAAGTGTCTCCATAAAACTTGCTAATCTTATCTCTAATATTTCCAGAAGCTGACCTTAAAAGATGGAGAAAGGCATCACTTTCTCCGTGAATATCAGAGAAAAAATACTCTGTACCCTTTGGAAGGTAAAGCTTTGAATTCAATGAAATAAGTTCGTCCTTGATACTTGATTTTGTTGGGTAGATATCTTTAAGCAGTTTTAAGTAGTTTTTGTCCATAATTCTCCTCTTTTCTTCTTACAATATTATATACCCATTTTTGATAAGAAAAAAAGGATGATTTTTACCATCCTTTTTCATGTGTTATATTAATGTAAGCTTTTTCCTTATAACTTATTGATTTTCCTTATCAATTAATTTATCTTCATTTGATAAATCTTCTGTTGAGAGTTCTTCTCTAGATAAATTGTCTGCGATTTCTTCTTCTGGTAAGATATCATCTTTTGAAACTTGAATAGCCTCATTTTCATTATCTAAATCAACTATACTAGAATTTGATTTTTCAACTGTACTTTCTAGCTCATCATTTGTCTTGTTTGGAATAGTAACAGGCTCATCTGGATTTTGAGTTTTAGTTATATCCTTAGATTCTTCTATTGGCTTATATACTTCATCATCTCTGGCAAAATCAAGAGAATAATGAATATCTTCATCTATCATTTTCTCATTATCAATTTCTACATTCTCTTTATTTTCCTCTGCTGGTGTATCAGTTTTCTTTAGGTTTTCTTTTCTTCTTGCCTTACCCTTTCTTTTTTTAGGGCCTTTTTCTTTGAAGGTTTGTCCGTATAGACCTTTGGACTTAGCGGCAAGACCCAAAATTGATGCAAAAATTACTAGGATATTTATAGCTATTGGAACATATACTAGTTTTTCTCTAATAAATAAGAGAACTAAAAGGTCTATAACTATAAATAAAACTGAGAAGAATATATTGGATAAGTTTTTCTCACCAGTTTTTCCTGCATAAAATATGTTCCTAGCAACCCTAAAGTTAATTAGAAATCCAATAACTAAAAATACAATTGCTATAGGTTTTACAAAGCCTAAAGAAATATTAGAAAAACCAAGTAAATCTAAAAATCCTGCCAGTAAACTTTTATCTACAAAGGCTGCAAAGATACCTGCAAATAAAAATAAAATTGTAACAACAGACCTAAACAGCCCGCCTATTATCGTTAAAAATCTTGTAGTCTTTTTCATAATGCCTCCATTTATTATAATTATAGCATATAATATTGATTTGTTTATAAATTTTATTAGAGTATAATCAATCCAAAGATTTGCCGGAAGAAGGAGGGTTTTATGCTATTTGATCAAGTAATAGAAAAAAGGGTCTCATATAGGAAATTCACTGACGAAAAAGTTAGTGATGAAGATGTAAATAAACTTTTGGATGCAGCAAACAAATCTCCAATAGCAAATGGAGCCTATGATGATTGCAGACTCACTGTAATTAGAGATAAAGATATCTTATCTGAAATTGTTAGTGAATATCAAAATCTTACAGGAAAAACTAAGGATCCTTTGTTTGATACCAACCTATTTATTTTGTTTTCTTCAAAGAAGGATACCAACGCTAGATATGAAGATGCAGGTTGTATTATCGAAAATATTTGCCTAAAGGCTACTGAAATGGGTCTTGGCTCTTGTTATATTAGAGGTGCTATCAATTCCATAGGTAAAGATGGCAAATATATAGAAAAACTTTCCTTAGATGAGGGATTTTATCCAGTAAGTGGCGTAGTTATAGGCCATGTGGATAGTGAAATACCTCCTAGAAAGCATGAAATAAAAACGAATTTTATTGTATAAGGATTAAAATATATAATAGAAGACAGAAAGAAAATATTAAAAGATTAAAGAAAGGAATCTCGAAAAAGGACTTGAATGGTTGATTATAATATGGTATAATTAACAATTGCTAGAAATCTAATTATCGAGATTTTTTTATTTTTTTGAGTAGATATCAGCAAAGGCTTTTTGTTAGACTAAAAAGCCTTGAAACAGACAAGGAGTAATGATTAATGGCCCAATTCCATGAACAAATGTTTGGAAGAACTAAGAGAAAAAGTTTCTCCAAATTTCCTCAAGTATTAGATTTACCAAATTTATTAAAAGTCCAAAAAGATTCATATGAATGGTTTTTAAAAGAAGGTCTAGGTGAAATATTAGAAGATATTTCCCCAATTGAAGACTATAATGGAAACCTAATTCTAGAATTTATTGGCTATGAATTTGATGAAGAAACAAAATATTCTGTAAAAGAATCTAAATACAAGGATGCAACATATGCCAGAGACCTTAAGGTTAAGGCTAGACTTATAAATAAAGAAACAGAAGAAGTTAAGGAACAAGAAGTTTTCATGGGAGATTTCCCAATGATGACCGATTCAGCAACCTTCGTTATCAACGGTGCTGAGAGAGTTATTGTAAGTCAGCTTGTAAGATCTCCTGGGGTTTATTATGCGGAAGAGACAGACAAGAGCGGGGATATGATGTATTCTTCTACAGTAATCCCTAACCGTGGTGCTTGGATTGAGTTTGATACAGATGCAAGTCATACTGTAAATGTTAGATTAGATAGAACTAGAAAACTCCCAGCTACAACCCTAGTTCGTGCGCTTTTGTTTGAAAGCGATGAAGAAATAATAAACGCTTTGGGTGATACTAAACACCTAAGAAACACTCTAGAAAAAGAAAATTCTGAAACAAGCGAAGAAGCCCTAATAGAAATATATAGAAAGCTAAAACCAGGCGATCCAGCCAGCGTTGAGTCTGCAACAAATTTAATAAACAATCTTCTATTTGATGATAGAAGATATGACCTTGCTAGAGTTGGTAGATACAAATACAACTTAAAACTTGCCCTTGCTAATAGGATTGAAGGTCTTCGTGCAAAAGACGATATCATAGATCCAGAAACTGGAGAGTTTTTCGTAGCAGCTGGAGATGTAATATCCAAAGATACTGCTCAAGCTATTGAAAATGCAGGTGTTGTAACAGTAGATGTTATCAAAAAGGATGAATATTCCGGCGAAGATAAGGTACTTAGAGTTGTAGGAAATAACTTTGTAGATTTATATTCTTTCGAAGAGCTTAAAGATGTAGATGTAAGTGTTGATGACTTTAGCGAGAAAGTTTACTTCCCTGTTATGAGAGAAATAATAGATGAAGCAAGCTCTCCTGAAGAGATTAAAACTCTTATGGAAAGAAGAAAGAAAGAGCTCTGTCCAAAACACATCACAAAATCTGATATCCTAGCAGTAGTTAATTATCAATTTAACTTGTTTGAAGGAATTGGTTATGTTGATGACATCGACCACTTAGGAAACAGACGTGTCAGAGGAGTAGGTGAACTTCTTCAAAATCAATTTAGAGTAGGACTTGCCAGAATGGAAAGAGTTGTTCGTGAGAGAATGACAACTCAAGATCCAGATCTTGCAACTCCACAAGGCTTAATCAACATAAAACCTGTAACAGCAGTTATAAAAGAATTCTTTGGTTCATCCCAATTATCCCAATTCATGGACCAAACAAACCCAATGAGCGAATTAACTCACAAGAGAAGATTATCTGCTCTTGGACCAGGTGGTTTGTCAAGAGATAGAGCTGGTGTCGAAGTAAGAGACGTACACGATTCTCACTACGGAAGAATCTGTCCAATAGAAACACCAGAAGGACCAAACATCGGTCTGATTACATCTCTAACAACTTATGCTAGAGTAAATAAATACGGATTTATCGAAACACCTTACAGAGTTGTAAAAGAAGGTGGAGTAGTAACAGATGAAATCGACTATCTAACAGCAGATATTGAAGATAATTTCATCATTGCTCAAGCCAACGAACCATTAGATGAAAACAATAGATTTATAAATGACAGAGTTTCTGGTCGTGGACTAAAGGGTGAAAATGATATTTATCCAAGAGAAAAAATCCAATACATGGACGTTTCTCCTCAACAGATCGTATCTGTAGGAGCAAGCTTGATACCATTCTTGGAAAACGACGACTCTACTCGTGCACTAATGGGTGCCAACATGCAACGTCAGGCAGTTCCACTAATCAAATCTGAAGCTCCAATTGTAGCTACAGGTATAGAACACAGGGCTGCTAAAGACTCAGGTGTATGTGTAGTTTCAAGATCTAAGGGTGAAGTAGTTTACGTTGGAGATGAGCATATCAAGGTCAAAAGAGACTCTGATGGTGAAATCGAAGATTATGAATTACTAAAATTTGAAAGAGCCAACCAAGGAACAACTATTAACCAAAGACCAATCGTCAAAAGAGGAGATAAGGTTGAGGCTAATGAAATCCTTGCAGATGGTCCATCAACAGACAATGGAGAACTTGCCCTTGGTAAAAATATCCTAATAGCCTTTACAACTTGGGAAGGATATAACTTCGAGGATGCTATGCTTCTAAACGAAGAACTTGTTATGGACGATGTCCTAACATCAGTTCACATAGAAGAGCATGAGTGTGAAGCAAGAGAAACTAAACTTGGTGCAGAAGAGATTACTAAGGATATTCCAAATGTCGGCGATGATATGAAAAAAGATCTAGACGAAAATGGAATCATTAGAATCGGTGCAGAAGTTAAGAGCGGAGACATCCTTGTAGGTAAAGTTTCACCAAAAGGTGAGACAGAACTTTCACCAGAAGAAAGACTTCTTCGTGCAATCTTTGGAGAAAAGGCGCGTGAAGTTCGTGATACATCTCTAAAAGTACCACACGGTGAGAGCGGAATAGTAGTTGACGTTAAAGAATACAACAAAAAAGATGGAGACGAACTATCTCCAGGTGTAAATAAAGTAATCAGAGTGTATGTAGCTGCCAAAAGAAAGATCATGGTAGGAGATAAGATGTGCGGTCGTCATGGTAACAAGGGTGTCGTATCTCGTATTCTTCCTAGAGAAGATATGCCATTCTTGCCAGACGGAACTCCACTTCAAATCTGCCTAAACCCACTAGGTATCCCAAGCCGTATGAACCTTGGTCAGGTACTAGAAGTTCATATGGGTCTTGCTGCAAGAACTATGGGTTGGAAGATAGCTACTCCAGTATTTGATGGAGCGCTCGATACAGAAATAGAAGAAGTATTAGAAGAAGCTAAAAAGACAGCACCTTTCGTTAATAAAACAGGTAAAATCACCCTTCGTGATGGTAGAACAGGACTTCCTTTCGAAAACCCAGTTACAGTAGGTGTAATGTATATGCTTAAACTTCACCACATGGTTGAAGAAAAAATCCACGCAAGATCTATTGGACCATACTCACTTGTAACCCAACAACCACTAGGTGGTAAGGCGCAATTCGGTGGTCAAAGATTTGGTGAGATGGAGGTTTGGGCACTTGAAGCTTATGGTGCAAGTCATACCCTCCAAGAAATCCTAACTGTAAAATCAGATGATGTTACAGGAAGAGTTAAGACTTATGAATCAATAGTTAAGGGTGAAAATATTCCTGAACCAGGTACACCAGAATCATTCAAGGTTCTTGTAAAGGAACTTCAATCACTTGCCCTAGATGTAGAACTTCTTGACAATGAAGGTGAAGTAATCGAGCTTAAAGAAAATATTGATGAACAAGACAGATTTAGTCAAGTAGACAAGATCGATGCTTCAAAGATTAAAAGTATAACAGGAAATCTAGGCAAAGATACAAATAAAGAAAAAACAACTACAAAAGCTACTTCTAAAAAAGAAGGCGAAGAAAAACCAGCAAGTAAGATAGAAGAATAGGGGTATAAATGAGCGAATTAAACCAATTTGATGGGATGAGGATGAAAATCGCATCCGCTGAAAAAATTAGATCATGGTCTCACGGCGAAGTTAAAAAGCCTGAGACTATCAACTATAGAACCCTAAAACCAGAAAAGGATGGACTTTTCTGTGAAAAAATCTTTGGACCTACAAAAGATTACGAATGCTCTTGTGGAAAATATAAGAGAATCAGATACAAGGGTGTTGTTTGTGAAAAATGTGGGGTAGAAGTAACAAAATCTAAAGTTCGTCGTGAAAGAATGGGCCATATTGAACTTGCAGCTCCAGTAAGTCACATATGGTATTTCAAGGGAATTCCTTCAAAGATGGGACTTCTCCTTGACATGAGCCCAAGAGTTTTAGAGAAAATCTTATACTTTGCATCTTATGTAGTAATCAACCCAGGTTCAACAGACCTAATGGAAAAACAAGAAATCTCTGAAAATGAATACCAAGATGTCCTAGAAGCTTATCCAGATGACATGGAATTTAAGGCTGCTATGGGAGCTGAAGCTGTAAAAGAGCTTTTATCAAACATTGACCTTAAGAGAGAATATGAACTTCTACTAAAGGAACTTGACGAATCAACAGGTCAAAAGAAGGTTAGAGTTTCAAGAAGACTTGAAGTTGTAGATGCATTTTTAACAAGCGGCAACAAACCGGAATGGATGATTCTAGATGTTCTTCCAGTAATGCCACCAGAGTTAAGACCAATGGTTCAACTTGAAGGTGGAAGATTTGCAACAAGTGACTTAAACGACCTTTACAGAAGAGTAATCAACAGAAATAACAGACTAAAAAGACTACTAGATATTGGAGCTCCTGAAATCATCGTTCGTAACGAAAAAAGAATGCTCCAAGAAGCTGTTGATGCTCTAATAGATAATGGTAGAAGAGGACGTGCTGTAACAGGTGCATCTAACAGAAACATGAAATCTCTATCTGACCTACTTAAAGGAAAATCAGGTAGATTTAGACAAAACCTTCTAGGTAAGAGGGTAGACTATTCAGGTCGTTCAGTAATCGTTGTTGGACCAGACCTTAAATTTAATCAATGTGGACTTCCTCAAGAAATGGCACTTGAGTTATTCAAACCATTTATCATGAACAAGGTAGTAGATAGTGGAATAAGCCACAACCTAAAATCTGCTAAAAAAATGGTAGAGAAAAAAGACCCAAGAGTATATGAAATCCTAGAAGAAGTTATTAAAGATCACCCAGTACTACTAAACCGTGCCCCTACTCTACACAGACTTGGTATCCAAGCATTTGAGCCAAAACTTGTAGAAGGTAAGGCAATTAAACTTCATCCACTTGCTTGTAACGCCTTTAACGCCGACTTCGATGGAGACCAAATGGCTATCCACTTACCTCTATCAAACGAAGCACAAATAGAAGCAAGACTCTTGATGATGTCAACAAATAACATTCTTGGTCTAAAAGATGGAAAGCCAATCACAACTCCATCTCAAGATATGGTTCTTGGTGCATATTACTTAACAACAATCAAAGAAGGTGCCAAGGGCGAAGGAATGGTATTTGAATCTATAGATGAAATGATGAAGGCTCTAACAGCAGGATATGTTGAATACCAATCTAGGGTTTCAGTTAGAATCAAAAAAGATCCACAAGATCCAGGAAAAGTCGTTGAATCATCAGTAGGTAGATTTATCTACAATCAAGGAATCCCACAAGATCTTGGCTATGTAAACAGAAAAGAAGATCCATACTCTCTAGAAATAGATACAGTTGCAGATTCTGGAACATTAAAAGATATAGTAGATAAATGTTTCAGAAAACACGGCAATATCAAAACAGCAGAAGTGCTTGATTATATCAAACACACAGGCTATAAATACTCAACCCTATCAGGACTAACTGTATCAATGTCAGACGTTAACATTCCAAAAGAAAAATGGGATCTAATAGGAAAAGCTGACGATGAAGTTGATAAATACGATAAACTTTACAGAAGAGGTCTAATAACAGATCAAGAAAGATACGAAAAAGTAATAGATATTTGGGGCAAGACAACAAACCTTGTAACAGATGCTTTGCTTAACGACCTAAAATCAGATAACAACATCAAGATATTTGCTGACTCTGGTGCCCGTGGTTCTACAAACCAAATCAGACAGCTAGGTGGTATGCGTGGACTTATGAGTCAGGCCGATGGTAAAATCATTGAAATTCCAATCAAGGCTAACTTTAGAGAAGGTCTTTCTGTACAAGAATACTTTATCTCAACCCACGGATCTCGTAAGGGTCTAACAGATACTGCTCTTAGAACTGCCGATTCAGGTTACCTAACTAGAAGAATGGTAGATATCTCTCAAGACGTTATCGTAACAGAAGATGATTGTCATACAGACGGCTATGTTGTAGCTCACGAATTTAAGGACGGAAACGAACTTATAGAAAATCTTCAAACAAGAATTACCGGTAGAACATCTTTTGAAGAAATCAAGGATGAAAACGGAGAAGTTATTGTTCACAAAGATGAGCTAATAGATGAAGATATGGCTGAAAAGATAATTGATGCTGGTATAAAAGAAGTTAAACTTCGTTCAGTACTTGAATGTAAGGCTAAACACGGTGTATGTGCAGCATGCTACGGTAGAAACCTTGCAACAGGAAAACATGTCAACGCAGGAGAAGCTGTTGGAATTATCGCTGCTCAATCAATCGGTGAGCCAGGTACTCAGCTAACCATGAGAACCTTCCACTCAGGTGGTATCGCAGGAGTTGGAATTACTCAAGGTCTTCCAAGGGTTGAAGAGTTATTTGAAGCTAGAAAACCTAAGGGACTTGCATATATTGCAGAAAACTCAGGTACAGTAACACTTATCCAAAATGAAAAGAAAACAGACGTTGAAATCTTATCAGAAGATGGCTTTGCTAAAAAATACAACATTCCATTCGGTGCAAGAATTCTTGTAAAAGATGGAGACGTAGTGACTAAGGGAGACCAACTAACAGAAGGTTCTCTAGATCCACATGATGTATTAAATGTACTAGGTAAAGTCGGAGTACAAGATTATATAACCAAAGAAGTCCAAAAAGTATACAGGCTTCAAGGTGTAGAAATCGACGATAGACATATAGAAGTAATAGCTCGTCAAATGCTTAAGAAAGTCAAAATTGATGAATCTGGAGATACCAAATTCCTACCAGGATCTCTTCAAGATAGACGTGAAGTCGATATAGAAAACGAAAGAATGATTGAAGAAGGCAAAGAGGCTGCAACATATACCCAAGAGCTTTTAGGAATAACAAAAGCATCTCTAGCCACAGAAAGCTGGCTATCAGCTGCATCCTTCCAAGAAACAACAAGAGTTCTTACAGATGCATCAATCAAGGGTAAAATAGACGACCTCAAGGGACTAAAAGAAAATATCATCATCGGTAAACTAATCCCTGCAGGTACAGGACTAAAAACCTACAACGACGTAGAAATCGACTATGAAACAAAAGAAGCAGAAGACGCACAAATAGCTATGAATATAGAAGCTATCGAAGAAGAAGCTGAAAGCGAAGAAGCTATACAAAAATAAAACTAAGGCCCGAGCAATCGGGCTTTTCTTGTGGCTAAATTTATTTTTCTTCGTTTGGTATTGATAAAAATATAATATATTAGATTGAATATGATAGATTATGAATTTAGTTTCCTGACTATAATTTGAGAGAATTGTAAATTTCAATTGTAAAATTAACCTAGACAGAATACACTAAATTCATAAATTCTTCTAACGGTGTTTTGTAGTTCAAAAACTTTCTTGGGATATTGTTTCTGTAGCTATCTACAGAAACAATATCCTATTCACTTTTTATCCTAAAGTCAGTTTGTTTTGGTAGTCCATCTTTCCTTAATAAGCCATTTGAATTTTCATTCAATCTTCTTTGGCTTGGGCAGCCTGGATCTGCAAAGAATATTGATATATCATGTTTATTACATATATTTTTCCCATTTGAGAATTCTTTACCACAGTCAAATGACATGGATTTTACCAATTTTATTGGAATTTGTTTTAACCATTTATCTAATCTTTCTGCTATACTTTTAGCTGTACTATTTTTTGGTTTTAGGGTTACTATTGCCTTAGATACTTTTTCAACTATGGTTACCACGAGTTTTTATGATCTTTCCCAACAATTGCATCTCCCTCAAAGTGACCAAATTCAGTGGTAAAGTTTGGATAGTATTTATTTCTATCATGGATGATTCTTTTAAAGGCATGTTTTCCTCTTTTTTCAGCACTAGCATTCTTTTTTCTTTTACCCTTCATTGGTAGAAGTTTTACTTCTAAAGTTTCATCTTTGAACCTCTATAAAGTGTTCTTGAACCCAATGATAGTTTTATTTCATCTCTACCTATTATTACATCAGGAGTCCATTCTTTACTTATTTATCAAGAATATAATCATGTTCTTGATTACTTAATGTGTGATCGGCATGAGCATATTCTAATAGGTGGAAGTTCTAAGTGTACACGGTAGTGGGAAACACATAGCCAAAGGCAAGGGCTGCTAGACTTAGGAGAGATCCAGCAGAATCGGAAGCAAGAAAAATTTTTCTGGGATTTACATTAAGCCTGATAGATTTTTCGTAAATATAGATAATTCCATCGAGGACGTCATCCACATGGATTTTTAAAGTAACCCTCGGCAAAAGCCTGTAGTTTATATTAACCACATTCCCCCCCCTCTTAGTAAGAGAAATACAAAACTCCTAAGAAATCTCCTTAGTCTCATAAACAGTCCACCTCCTTGAAAATAAAGAAGGCTAGGAAGAGATTTTTCAGAAACTTTTCCATAATAAATATCAAAGTCATGGTACAAATCCCCATCGCTATTATAGGAAAGGTCGGAGGGGATTTCAATGCCATCAGTAGAATAAGAAGTATGTGCCAGACGCTTGCAATCTTTTTCCCCTAAAATTTTAATAATATCTTTTAAACCAAAATCAAGATACATATCACAAGTCATATAATCTTCCTTTATTATAATATGAATCATTATATTAGTTTTACAAAGGATGTAAATCTGATATTAACTATTAAATAATATTTTATAACTATATACGGTGATTTTAACAAATGTTAACAATGAATGTAGAAATAAGTGTAATTGACCACAGTTTTAACCTATTATATAATTGGGTCAAATAGATGATCTATTATTTAATCTTAGGGTGGTGATACAATCGAAAGACAATACAAGATATTAAAAATTCTATCTAATCATAATGAACCTATTTCATCTAGGAAATTAAGTGATTACTTGCAAGTGTCTAGGAGAACGGTTTTTAAAGATATCGATAGTTTGAGAACAATAGCAAATAGATACAATATAGATATTGTTAATATTCCTTCGAAGGGAATCTTGCTTAAAACAAATGATACTGAAAATATTTTAAAATTAGAGAAAAAGATTAAAGGAAGAATAGATAGTGATAATTACTCTGTCGATAATAGGAGAGTTTACATTATCAAGCAGCTTTTCTTGACACATAACAATCTAACCTTAGAGAGTTTATCTGAAGAATATCTTGTAAGTAAAACTTCAATTTATAATGATATAAAGGTTATTAATAAAGTAATAGAAGGATATGGATCAAAAATAGTTTCAAATACATCAGGAATTGAGTTAATCGGAGACGAGCTAAATATTCAACGCTCTTTAATAGAGATAATATTTCATTATTCAGATAAGGTTTCATACTTAAGTTCCATAAATAAAGCTCAGTTGGCATTTTTTGATGAAATTATAGTTAATAGCATATACGAAGAATTGTTTCTTAATAGTAAAGATTTGATAGAAAATCTCCCTGATTACTATATTCAATCATTCCTGACATCTGTATTTACATTATGTTCTAGAGTTAAGATAGGATATCATATTGAGGATGATTTTAACTATAATAATCCTGACTTTGAGGATAGTGAATCAGAGACAGTCAAAAGTTTTGTTGATTTTTTAAAAGATGAGCTAAAGCTTAATTTAGAGCCTAAGGATATCACATATCTTAAAAAACAACTTTATGCCCATAGGCTGGTGGATAAACAAATAGGCTACAGAACTGATAATTCTTTCATAGTAAATAAATTTATTGGAAGGATTAGCAAGATTGAAGGGGTTGATTTTAGTAATAATAAAGAGTTGGTTAAGGCACTCTCATATCATATATCAGCTATGGTTGAAAGATTAAAGCTAGGTATTCATATACAAAATCCTCTGTTGAAAAGTTTGCGTCAAGAGTACAAAACATTATTTAGTATAATTTGGTATTCGGCTAATACACTGGAGGACTTCTTTAAAATAAAGATGAATGACGATGAAGTATCTCTGATTTTAATACATTTTCAAATCCAGATAGAAGCCTTAAACAAAGCTAATAATATTTTAGTTGTATGCCAATATGGAGTTTCATGTGCTCAGCTTATATATAACAAAGTAAGAGGATTTCTTCCAGAAAAAGATAACTTATCAGTGAAAACATTAGATGATTTGAGAAAAAGTGATTTAAGTGATGTAGATTTTATTATTTCATCTATAAATTTAGACTATTTAGATTTAGATATACCTTATGTTTTTGTTAATCCTGTAATTAATAATGATGACTATATAAAAATAATATCTGAATATACAAAATTATTTAGTATGGAACATCAGATAAAGAAAGGCAAGATAAATATTGAAGGTAAAAATGATATAGACATTGCCCAGCTAATATCATTAGAAACTATATTTTTGAGCAAAGAATTTGAGAATAAAGAAAAATTAATCGAATATATTGGTAATTCATTAAAGAAAAATAAATTTGTTGAAGATTCTTACTTGAATTCTATCTTTGCTAGAGAAGCTATAGGAATTACCGCATTAGAATATGGGGTAGCTTTACCTCATGCAAGCTCAAAAACAGTTAAAAAAACCCATATAGCAATATGTACTCTTAAGAGTCCTATTGACTGGGATGGGGTTCCGACATCATTAGTTATTTTTATGAATTTTGAAGATGATGAAGAAGAAAATATTCGCTTTGTAGTAGATAAAATATATAAAAAGATAAACTCGAAAGATAAAGTAAATAAATTGGTAGGATTTAATAGCCCTAAGGAATTAATAGAAGAAATTAGAAGTATATGAGGTGAAAATGTATTTTAATAAGAATTTAATAAATACTTTTGTAAGCGTTGATAGTCAGGATGAGTTATTTAAATTTATGTCAGATTGTTTAAATAAGAGTGGATGTGTAAAAGATTCTTTTTATGATGGAATAATAAGTAGAGAAGCTGAGTATCCAACAGGTATACAAATAGGAAATGTTGGATTTGCTATACCACATACTGACTCAAAACACGTTTTGGAGTCACAAATTTGTTTCGCATCTTTAAAAAAACCAATGGATTTTGCGGACATGACAGATGTTAATAATAAATTCCCTGTCAATTTAGTATTTATGCTTGCTATGAAGGAACCTGGCGATCAAATAAAAACCTTACAAAAATTAATGGAAGTATTTGCTAATGAGGAAGTTATAAATTTCCTTCTAAAATCAGATGATAAGGATCAAATTCTAAATATTTTAAAAGAGAATGGAATTGACTAAAAATATAGTTTATCAAGGAGGATAAAATGTCAGTTTTAATTAATTCGTTTCAATGGTTCATAAGTCTTGGATCAAACGTTTTTTTACCAATAATAATCTTTATTTTAGGAATTATTTTTGGTTTAAAACCAGGAAAAGCTCTAATGTCAGGTATAACAGTAGGAATTGGTTCGATTGGTCTTGGACTAGTATTGAATTTATTGTCAGGTAGTCTAGGAAATGCAATTCAAGAAATGGGAAATCATTATGGAAGTTCTCTTAATATATTAGATTTAGGTGTGGGAGTTGGAGGACCTTTAGCTTTCTCTACATCTTTAGGCTTGATGATGATACCTATTTCACTTGTAGTTAATATATTGTTTGTATTTTTAGGGTTAACTAGAACTTTGAATGTAGATATTTGGAATTTTTGGTTTCCAATATTTATGGGAATGATTACTCAATCAATTACAGGTAATTTTGCGTTTGGTCTAGTAGGCGGAATTATTGCAGTGATGATTCAATGGTTACTTGCAGATATAAATCAGAAAAAAACTAGTGAGTTTTTTGGGTATCCAGGTATAGCAATAAGCCACATGATGGTTAATTCAGGAGCAATAATTGCACGTCCTTTAAATTGGGTCTTTGATAGGATCCCTGGTTTAAATAAAATTGATCTTGATGCCGAATCTTTAACTAAAAGATTTGGAATATTTGGGGATACTGTTTTTATAGGATTAGTTATAGGAGCAATAGTTGGTATTTTTGCTAAATATGACGCAGCTAAAGTAGGAAATCTTGCTATATCTACAGCGGCAGTAATGAAAATAATGCCTAAAATGGTTGCTATGTTTATGGAAGGTCTTGGACCAATAGCAGAAGCTGCTTCAGATTTTGCTAATAATAAATTAGGAGGCAGACAAGTTAATATAGGAATGGATGCTGCACTTGTAGTAGGACACTCTGCGGTTATGTCTACTTCAATATTATTAGTTCCAATTTCTTTAGCTCTAGCATTAGTATTACCAGGTAATCAAGTTTTACCTTTTGGAGATTTAGCGTTTTTTGCATTTGCTATAGCAATGATGGTTCCTTTCTTTAAAGGAAATGTTATTAGAACTGTGCTAGGAAGTGCTATATATGTTGTAGCTTGTCTTTATTTATCAACATGGTTAGCACCAATAATGACAGATGTATTTAATTTAGCTAGCTTTGATGTTGGAACAACAGGTTTGGTTACGATGCTACTAGCAGCTTTATGGCCAGTTGTTTTATATGTGTTAGCATTAAAATATTTAGGTATATTTGGGGTTATAACAATAGGAATATTAGTAATACTAATAATGTATTACATCAACAAGGTTAAGAAAATTTCTTATTTTCAATAGAGCATAAAATATAAAGGAGATAAAAATGAAAAAAATATTAGTAATTTGTGGAGCCGGTCATGCAACATCAACAATAGCTGTTTCTAAAATAAAGAATTGGCTAGAAGACAATAATTTAGCTTCTGATGTAAAAATTTATCAATCAAAAATAGCTGACGAACTAAATAAATTTTATGATTATGATGTCGTTGTAAGCACAACCGTTGTGCCGGATTCAGTAAAAGAAAAAGTGATTAATGGTGTTGCTTTATTAACTGGTGTAGGCAGGGATAAGGTGTTTGAACAAATACGTAAAGAATTGGAAAAATAATGATTATACATGATTCTATTAGATTGGAAACAGTTGCAGGAAGGCCATCCTTCCATGATATAACAGATAATATTAAAGCTATTGTAGATCAAAATTCTATAACAGATGGAATAATTGTCATATCAAGTTCTCATACAACTTGTTCGTTGTTTTTTGATGAGGACATGCATGATAGAAATTATTTTGGTGATGACTTTCTACATGTTGATATAGCTAAAATGATGGATAAAATCGCCCCACCAATGAAATCAGAGGGCGATTACCATAGCCCTGGAGAAAAACATATAGAATTTGGATTAAATCTAGGTGATTCGGAATTTCCACCAGAAAAATGGACAATGCTTAATACGGATGCCCATCTAAAATCCTCACTATTTGGAAGCAATTCTATGACTCTTATAATAAAGGATAAAAAAATCTTATTAGGAAAATTAGGAAAAGTATTTTTTGTTGATTGGGATCAGTTAAGAGAAAGAAATAGAAATATCAACATTATATTGCTGGGAGAAAAAAATGGTTGATATATTACCTTCAATTTTAAATAGCGATTTTTGGAATATCAAAGAAACGTTAAATGCTCTGAACAAAAGTAAGATTAAAGAGATTCATATAGACATAATGGATGGTAATTTTGTTGAAGACATGGCTTTTGGTCCCAAATTTGTAAAAACTTTAAGAGAACATACAGATTTAAAGCTAGATTTACACCTTATGATTATCAATCCAGAAAGAAAAGTTGAAAAATTTATAGAAGCAGGAGCTCATAGCATAACTTTTAATGTTGAAAGCACCTTTAATGTTATGAACATTATTCAAAAAGTTAAAGAATGTAATAAAAAAGTTGGAGTAGCTATTAGTCCGCATACATCAATATCCAGTATAGAAATGATTTTGCCTTTTGTAGATCAAGTATTAGTTTTAACGATAAAACCAGGAACTTCAAACTCTCATATAATTACAGAGATGTATAGTAAAATTAAAGAATTACATGAAATAAAAAATAGGAAAGAATATTCATATAGGATAATGGTTGATGGGAAAGTCGATGATAAAACACTTAGACCAATATTAGAAAGCGGAGCTGATGCAGTTGTTTCTGGTGGATATATTTTTAAAAATGAAAAAATTTTAGAAAATATTGAAACTTTAAGAAAGATAGGTATCAAATATGACTAGTCAATCTTATTCAGAATTAATAGAAGGTGAAATTTACGAGTTTTTCAAATTAAATAAAAATCTTGACTTTGAAGAACTATCAAAATATTTTAAAAAAGATAGAAGGATTTTTATAGGAGGGGTTGGGAGATCAAGCATGGCAGCTAGAGGGCTTGTAAATAGACTAGTTCATTTAGGGTACTATGCATATTTAATAGGGGATATTAGCACCCCTCTAGCTAGAAAAGATGACACAGTGTTGCTTATATCTAATTCAGGAAACACAAGCTCACTTTATGCAGTAGCAGAAAGAGTTAAGAAAGATGGAGTCAAAATTTTAAGCATAACTTCTAATAAAAATTCTAAAATTTTTGAGATTAGTGATTTTTCTTTAATATTAAAAGGGGCTGAAAAATCTGTTCAACCTATGGGAAGTTTATTTGAACAGGCTGCCTTGCTTATATCTGATGCGTTCATTTTATTTCTAATGAATCTTAACTCAGAAACTTCTGAGTCAATGAGAAAAAGACATTCAAATTTAGAATAAAAGTTCATTTATTAATATACTAGGTTAGACTATAATAGATATATTCTTCTTTAAAGTCTAACTTAATTTAAGAAAAACAACAAGAGATACTAAATTTAAATACAATTTTGTGAAACTGAAAAAAATTCGTATCTCTTTCGTTTGTAAAATTTTAATAATATCTCTAAGACCCAAGTTATCAGCTGAACCCCAAAATCTGGAATACGGATGGAGGGGTTCAGCTCAACTCTTAGGTCTATTTTAGCTTAATTTTATGCCAAATATTCATTAGCTTCCTTGAGATCTTCGATTATTTCTAGGTTTTGTGGGCAGATTCCTTCGCACTTACCACATTCTATACATTCTGTTGGACTTACTCCATCTTTTAGGTATTCTTGATAGTCTGTCTTGCTTTTTTCTTCTTCGTCATATAAGTATGCCTTATTCCATAGACCAAATACCTTAGGGATATTGATTTCTACTGTGCATGGGAGACAATACTCACAGGCAGTACAACCTATTTGCTCACGAGATTTGTAGATTTTTCTTGCATTTTCATAGAAGGATTCATCTTCCTTAGTGAGGGAATTATAAGAAACTTCGCTTGCTATTTCAAGGTTTTCCCTAACTTGATCTATATCGTTCATTCCGCTTAGAACAACCATTACATTATCTAGGCTAAGTGGAAATTTCAATGCTTCTTGAGCAGGAGATAGGTCAGTAAACTCTTTGAGAGAATTTTTGATTTCTTCTGGTGGATTTGCAAGTCTGCCACCTTTTACAGGTTCCATTATAACCATAGGAATTCCCATATCCTTAGCTAGATTGTAACCTTTCATTCCTGCTTGGTAGTTTATATCGAGATAGTTTAATTGAATTTGGCAAAAGTCCCAAGGATAAGATTTTATTATTTCTTCGAAAGCAGAATATTCATCGTGGAAGGAAAATCCGATGTTTTTAACAAGTCCTTTTTCTTTTATATCATTTAGAAAATCAAATACACCAAGATCTACCATTTGTCTAAATCGTTTGATATCTAGGGAATGAAGAAGATAGAAATCTAAGTAATCGTCCTTAAATTATCTAATTGCTCATTTAATATTTTGTAAAAATCATCATATTCTTTGACTAACCAACATGGAAGTTTGGTAGTTAATTTAATCTTTTCCCTTAAATTATTTTCTTCTAAGAACTCTCCAACGAACTTTTCGCTCATACCGTCATGATAAGGATATGCTGTATCTATATATGTAAGTCCCTTATCAATCGCCTCTAGGATAATTTTACTAGATCTTTCTTTGTCTATCTTTCCATTATCGTCATCTAAAGTTTTAAATCTCATACAACCAAAACCGAGCCTTGAGATTTTTTCACCCTTGTAATCAAAATATTTCATATGTACTCCTTTAATATTTCTATTATATCTAATTGTATCATAAAGCTATTTTATAATGTAGGCTTGATATAAATTCTCCTTAACTGATTAATCTTGTTTTGGTATAATAACAGGTAAGGAGGAGTTATGATAGACAAATCAAAAATTAGAAACGCTTACAAGTCAAATGGATTTCTTACAATCCTTTCCTTCATTATATCGGGAATTATAGTTGGACTAGTTATAGGTCTATTTAAAAAGGCAATCCATCTTCTATCTAGTAAAATGATGAATTTGTTTAATTTATCACATGATAAACCAATTTATATCATTTTTATTTTATTTTTATTTTTACTTATAGGAACTTTTATTTATTTTCTATCAAAGAAAGATCCCTACATAAATGGATCGGGAATACCTATAATATACGGTATGCTTGATGATAAGTTCGATGTTAAGTCAGGAAAAACTCTTATTAGAAAGTTTGTAGCAAGTATTTTAACTATCGGTTCTGGACTAACTCTTGGTAGAGAGGGTCCATCCGTACAAATCGGGGGACTTATAGGAGATATTGTTCACAAACACACAAAATCGAAGGAAGATAAGAGATACTACATAGGTTCATCAGCTGGAGCAGGAATTGCAGTTGCCTTCAATGCACCAATTTCTGGACTTTTATTTACAGTTGAAGAAATATTCAAAAAGACAGATAGAAAGGTGTTCTTATCTACTGCAATTACAGTATTTTCTGCAGTAATAACAGCAGATGTTTGCTTTGGCAACCGCCCAGCTTTGTTAAATGTACCTAAGTTTGAAATAATGAACCTATCTATGATAGGAATGCTTATTGTGTTGGGAATATTTGTAGGATTATCTGGAGTCTTATTTAACTATTGTGTAATTGGATCAAAAGGATTTTTCAAAAAGTTTAAGATTAATCCATATATAAAATATTTGATTCCGTTTTTGATAACAGCGATAGTTTTATTCATAGATATAGACTTGTTCTCATCAAGCGAGCCCTTTATATTCTTGCCACTTACAGGTAACCCAAGTCTTTTTAGGCTAATCTTTTTATATGTAGCAAAGATACTATTATTAGCTTTAGCTTTTGGTATGGGAGTACCGGGAGGAAGCCTAGTTCCACTACTTGTAATTGGTTCTTTATTAGGAAATATTGTAGCGACAAGCCTTGCTATGGGAGGACTATTGGATCCATCATATATATTTGTCTTTAGCATATTAGCCATGTGTGGACATTTCTCAGCCATAGTTAGAGCTCCAATCACAGCTATAATTTTAGTAGTAGAGATGACAGGCGGAGCCTTTGATTATCTATTAGGTATATCAATTGTAAGCCTTGTAGCTTATAGCGTCGCGGAAATATGTAAATCCAAACCATTTTACGAGCATCTTTATGAACTTATGATAAAATAATGAAATTCCATCATGTGATGGAGTTTTTTTATGCCTAAATTAATGAATAATATTTATCTAAGTTAAGATTAATTTAAAATAAACAAGACAATTAATGTACTTGTGGTATAATATAAGGACAGAAAGGAGGGGTTATGAATAAGGTTTCTACAATGGATAAGCTTAAGATTCTAACTGATGCAGCCAAATATGATGTATCTTGTTCATCTTCAGGTTCTTCCAGGAAAAATACCAAAGATGGTCTAGGAAACGGTGCTATGGCTGGTATTTGTCATTCTTGGTCAGAGGATGGCAGGTGTATTTCTCTGCTTAAGGTATTATTTACTAACAAATGCATTTACGATTGTGAATATTGTATAAATAGAAGGAGTAATGACGTCAAGAGAGCTACATTTAGTCCAAGAGAACTGGCTGATTTGACTATAAATTTCTATAAAAGAAACTACATAGAAGGATTATTTCTATCATCTGCTGTAATTAGAAATCCTGACTATACGATGGAATTGCTAATAGAAGTAGCTAAAATTTTAAGATATGAATACAAATATAATGGCTACATACATATGAAGGCAATCCCTGGAGCAAGTGAAGATTTGATAAAAATAATGGGAATATTGGTAGATAGGATGAGTATAAATATCGAGCTTGCCAAGAAAAAGGACTTGGCTCTCCTAGCTCCAGAGAAAAGTTACGACTCTATAATATCTTCCATGGGGGAAGTCAAGGAAAGAAAAAATCAAGCACAAAATGAAATAATGCTATACAAACACGCACCAAAATTCTTGCCAGCAGGGCAAACTACACAAATGATAATTGGAGCGAGTGGAGAAAGCGACCTAGATATAATTAGCCAATCGGAAAACCTCTATAACAATTATTCCCTAAAGAGGGTGTATTATTCTGCCTTTGTTCCAGTAGTTAAGTCAAAGTTTACACAAGGGATAGGTAAAACGCCACTTCTCCGTGAACATAGGTTGTACCAGGCAGATTGGCTTTTGAGGTTTTATGGATTCAAATCAAATGATCTTCTAAATGATAAAAACCCCACCTTTGATCTAAGGATTGATCCAAAGACCAATTGGGCAATTGATAATATTGATATTTTCCCATTAGAGATAAATACTGCAAGTTACAATGAATTAGTTAGAGTACCAGGCTTTGGTAGAGTATATGCAAATAGGATAATAGGAGCTAGAAAATTTAGAAAACTAGACATAAGTTCTCTAAAAAATCTTAAAATTTCCCTAAAAAGAGCCAAGAATTTTATCTTAGTTGATGGAAAATATTATGGAATCAAATTTTCATCAAATGCAGATCTTAAAAACTTAATGGCTTTGGGTGATCCCAAATCCTACGAGCAGCTTTCTTTATTCTAATGAAAATAATAAATTATGATGGGTCGTTGGCTGGACTTTTCACAGTTATTTTTGATTTTTATGGGGAGATTTTTGATATCAAAATTGAAGTTGAAAATAATCAGCTGGACTTTTTAGAGAAAATATTTATAAAAGCCGATGAAAATAAGGCTAGACGTGTAGAAAAAAAGCTAAGGGATAATATACCAGAGGAATTTTTAAGGCAGATTTTACTAAACTTTAAGTCCAAAGATACCAACAAAGATGATTTGATAGCTAGAGTAATAAAATTAAGCTTGTATTATGGTAGAGATTATATTACTTCCTCCCACAAATATGCTATTCGTTTTAGGGAAAACTGTAAAAACTATAGCTCTGAGCTACATGCTTACAAGGGTCTTGTGCGATTTAGACAAATCCAAGAAGGTTTTCTATTTGCAGAAATTGAACCAGAAAACAATGTACTTATTGATTTATCCAAACATTTTATAAAAAGACTTCCCAAGGAGAAGTTTATAATTTATGATAGGACGAGCAAGAAAGCACTAATTTCTATAGAGAGTAATACAGAAATCGTAGATATAATAGATCTTAATATAGAAGAAACCGAAGAAGAAAAATTCTTTCAGGACTTGTGGATAAAGTTTTATGATACGATTACTATAAAGGAAAGGGCAAATAAAAAACTAATGATATCAAATATGCCCAAAAAATACTGGAAATATCTTCCAGAAAAAAATAAGCCTAGGGATTGAGCCTAGGCTTTTAGTGTCTTAGATTAAATTTTTAACTTCTTCTAGTGCTTTTTCAAAGTTAACTTCGTTTGTAACTTCTGGAACGTATTCAACGTATTGGATTACGCCTTCTTTGTCAACTACAACTATTCCTCTAGCTAAAAGTTTTAGTTCGTCTATTAAGAATCCGTATTTTTCTCCAAATTCTCTTTCTTTATAATCAGAAACCATTTCTAAATTTTTGATATCTTCATTTGCACAGAATCTTTGTTGAGCAAATGGTAGGTCTTCTGTGATTGTAACGATTTTAACATCATCAGAAAGCTCTAGGGCGTCCTTGTTAAATTTCTTAGCTTGTAGGGCACATACGCTTGTATCAAGTGATGGTGCTATTGAGTAAACTACAATGCTACCCTTTAAATCTTCCGAATTAAAATCAGAAAGGTCATTTTTTGTAGCTGTAAATGATGGTGCTTTGTCACCTTTTTTAACTTCTGTTCCGAGTAATGTTACCTTGTCTCCTGCAAATGTAATATTCATATATCCTCCTAATATTATCTTTAACAATAATATTATACCCAAATTTTGTTAAAATATTATGTAATTTGTAATAATTTTATGAAAGTAAAAAATTAACAAATAGAAATAATGCTATCTTTTTAACAAATATTACAAACAAATTAAATTAATATGATCACTAATATAAGCAACTAGTTACTTAAATTAAAGTTATAAATCCTATTAAATACAAGACTCTATGGAAAAACGGATCTTATGTGAAATTTCACGAAATCTAAAAATCTTTTATATGCTTTCACTAAATCCCTATATTCCAAGCTTTGATGACTTATCTTAATAATAGTAATATCATATAAACATAAGATAATACGTTTTCACAAAGGAGGACGCCGTGAAAGAAAAAATTCAACGATTTGGTGGTGCCATGTTCACACCTGTAATGTTATTTGCAGTGTCTGCACTACTAATTGGATTTGGAACCCTATTTACTACAGAAGTAATTATGGGACCCATAGCCACAGAAGGTACAGTTTGGTTTGGCGTTTGGGATATGATCTTATCCGGTGCATGGGTTGTATTTAATCAATTGCCATTATTATTTGCGATTGCCCTACCGATAGGTCTTGCCAAGAAACAGAACGCTAGAGCCAGCATGGAAGCATTTGTTATTTATTTAGTTTTCCTAAACTATGTATCTACAATACTAAAACACTGGGGCACTACTTTTGGAGTAGATTTTAGCCAAGAGGTAGGTGGCGCTAGTGGACTTGCTATGATTGCAAATATCAAAACCCTAGATATGGGTATGATGGGAGCTTTGCTGATCTCAGGAATAGCAATTTATCTACATAACAGATTTTTCGATACTAGACTTCCAGAAGCTTTGGGAGTGTTCAAGGGTTCTGCCTTTGTGTTAGGTATTGGATTTATTGTTATGATTCCAGTGGCTTTCTTAGCAGTTTTAATCTGGCCTAAGATCCAAGCTGGTATGAATGTCTTTAGGGATTTGATTCTAGCATCTGGAACAGCGGGAGTTGGAATATTTGTACTGTTAGAAAGACTTCTTATTCCATTTGGGCTTCACCACTTGTTGTATGCACCAATGTTTTATGATAGCTTGGTTGTTCCTGGTGGAATATATGCTTACTGGGCACAAAATCTTCCGCAAATTGCAGCAGCCACAGGATCATTAAAGGAAATCGCACCTTACGCTCAACTTACAGCGACAGGTTGGTCTAAGATCTTTGGATGTGTGGGTGTGGGACTTGCCTTCTACAAGACAGCACTTCCAGAGAATAAAAAGAAAATTGCAGGTCTTATGATCCCAGTTGTACTTACTGCTATCCTAAGTGGAGTTACAGAACCAATCGAGTTTACCTTCCTCTTTATAGCGCCACAACTATTCGTAGTTCACGCAGTTCTTGCATCAATCCTAGCTATGGTTATGAATCTTGCAGGAGTAGTTGGAGTTTTCTCTGGTGGAGTTATCGAAATGGCATCCCTAAACTGGATACCACTTGCGGCTCACCACTGGAAGACCTATCTAGTAATGCTTGTGATTGGACTTGTAGCAATTGCAGTTTGGTATTTCGTATTTAGTTTCCTAATTACTAAATTTGATTTCAAAACTCCAGGTAGAACTACAGCAGAAGATTCTGCTAAGCTTTATACCAAAAAGGATTACAAGGCTAAGAAACAAGAAGAAGGCACTGAGGGTAAAATTGTGAAGTCTGCTGATAAGTTTGAAATAATGGCAGACGAAATCCTAGAAGGACTTGGTGGAGCAGAAAATATCAAAGACTTTACCAACTGTGTTACAAGACTTAGGGTAAATGTAAATGACCCAAGTAAGATTGCAGATGATAGTTACTTTAGAGAAATTGGAACATATGGTACTGCAAGAAGCGGAAATTCCATCCATGTAATCGTAGGTATGGATATCCAATATGTTGCAGATGCCTTTGGCGAATTGTTATAGAAATAGAATAGTTAGAAAATAATAAGTTAGAAATAAGAATAAATTTAGCGAAAAAATAAGGAGATTATTATGACACAAAAACATTCAATCGTAGTAGCTGGTGGTGGATCAACATTTACACCAGGAATTATCGGCATGCTTCTAGATAACCTTGATAGATTCCCACTTAGATCAATCAAGCTATATGATAACGATGAAAAAAGACAAGAAGTTATAGGAAAAGCACTAGAAATCCTACTTAAAGAAAGACACCCAGAGATAGATTTCGTATACACAACAGATCCAAAAGAAGGATTCACAGATGTAGATTTTGTTCTTGCTCAACTAAGAGTTGGAAAATACGAAATGCGTGATAGAGATGAGAAAGTTCCATTGAAACACGGATGTATCGGACAAGAAACATGTGGACCAGGTGGACTAGCTTATGGTATGCGTTCTATAGGTGGAGTTTTAGAAATTCTTGACTACATGGAAGAATATTCTCCTGAAGCTTGGATGTTAAACTACTCAAACCCAGCAGCAATCGTCGCAGAAGCTACAAGAAGACTAAGACCAGATTCAAAAATCATAAACATTTGCGATATGCCAATTGACTTAATGTACAAGATGGCAGACATGGTAGGACTAAAAGAATGGCAAGAGCTTGATTTCTCTTACTACGGACTAAACCACTTTGGATGGTTTACAGAAATCACTGACAAAAAAGGTAACGACTTAATGCCAAAAATCAAACAACACGTTTCTGTAAATGGATTTGCTGATGGAATCGGAACATCTCAACACCTTGATCCATCATGGGTTGAAACATTCACTAAGGCTAAAGATGTTTACGCTCTAGATCCAGAAACAATTCCAAACACTTACCTAAAATACTACTTCTATCCAGACTTTGTAATGGAACATACTGATCCAGAACACACAAGAGTAGATGAAGTTAGAGAAGGAAGAGAAAAAGATGTATTTGGTTTCTGCCAAAACATTATTGACAAGGGAACTGCAGAAGGAGTTGAAATCGAACTTGACGCTCACGCAACATATATCGTAGATTTAGCTATAGCTCTTGCAGAAAACACAAAGGAAAGATTCCTTCTAATAGTAGAAAATAACGGAGCAATCCCTAACTTCGATCCAACAGCAATGGTAGAAATTCCATGTCTAGTTGGTAAAAACGGAATCGAAAGAATCAACCAAGGTTACATTCCACAATTCCAAAAGGGACTAATGGAACAACAAGTATCTGTAGAAAAACTTGTAGTTGAAGCTTGGGTAGAAGGAAGCTACCAAAAAATGTGGCAAGCTCTAACTCTTTCAGCAACAGTTCCATCAGCAAAAGTTGCCAAAGAACTATTAGACGACCTAATAGAAGCAAACAAAGGCTACTGGCCAGAACTTAACTAATAAAAAAACCATCATAATATTAAAAATCTCTACTTGGCGTATAATGCTAGTAGAGATTTTTTGATTTGAGGTGATTGAAATTAGTTTAGAAAAACTTATCAGAGAAAATGAGAAAAAATTTACCCAAACTGACTACACCATAGCCAACCAGATTTTAAAGGAAGGATTAAACTACAATCTTACTATCAATGAATTTGCCAAAATTTGTTATACATCTAGGACATCCATCCTTAGGTTTGCCAAAAAGCTCGGTTTTAATGGCTATAATGACCTAAAATACTACATCCTAAATGAGTCTATAGATATAGTATCAAGTACAACCAGTCCTGTAGACGGCAAGTTGGCTGACCTTTATAAAAAGCTTAGACAGGTAAAAAGAGCCTTTGTCTATGGCAATGGAGCCTACGAAAATATAATAAAAGCAGCTATCAAAAGATATCTTTTTGACCTAGATATCCTTGCGGAAACCTATGCAGGAGCCCAGGAGATTGTAGCTTTTTATGGGGAAATGTTAAAGGATAGTCTGGTAGTGATAGTTGATTTTAACCAAGATAAAAGAAGTAGGGAACTTATGTTTCAAATAGCTAGTATAGATTGTATAAAGCTAATTGTAGGAAGTGAGTACCAGTCCATGACCAAGAGCGATTATAATATATTCTTGCCAGAAGAGAAGAGAAAGCTAAGGTTAATTAGCCCCTACATCCTTGAACTTGAGAAGTTTTTTGCGGGATATTTGGAGACCTTATAGATGTTTTTGCTAAATTTATTAAGAGAAAACTACGACAAACTAAATAAAAACGACCTTAGAATTTATTCTTACATAGTTCAAAACAAGAACGAAGTAATAGACTTAAACATAAATGAGCTAGCTGATACCTTGGATTTAAGCACCAGCTCCATTATGACTTTTACCAAAAAACTGGGCCTTGAAGGCTATAGCGAGCTAAGATATTTGGTAAAGTGGTCGGAAGATGAGTCTAAGACAAGCTTTGATGATAATGAGATAGAATATACAAAAAACGACATAAATCTAACCATGACCATGATGACCTCCCTAAACCTATCTGGGCTTTTTGAAAGCATAAATGCAGCTGAAAATATTTATGTTGTAGGTAATGGTTATACCCAGCTAAATGTAGCAGAAGAGCTTAAGAGAAACTTCTTCAATGTAGGCAAGATTCTAAATGTTATAGATGATCCAAGCTCTTATTATAGCTACAAAGCCTCTTTAAAGGATGGGGATGTGCTTTTTGCCCTATCCTTTAGCGGGGAGAATAAGGAGCTGATAGATCTTATCAATAGTTTAGATGAAAATATCTGTATAGTATCTATCACCGGACTATCTAACAACACCATCTCTCATATGTCTGATTATAATATTTCCTTTGTAACCCATGAGGTTTTTGACTTTGATCAAAGGGTGAAGATTTCTCCCATATCCCAATTTTATGTAGTGATTGACTTTATTATATTAAAATACCTGTCCTATTTGAATGGGAAAAATAAAAAAAGAGATTAAAAAATATGACATCGATCCTATTTTTTATAAATTGTTATCCTCAATAACAATTCTAGCAATTCTTGAGGCAGTCTTTTGGATACATCTTGCATCATTATTATCTAAGTCAGTATTTGTGATGATCATTCCAGTGATAAATAAATTTTTCAAGTATCCGTGTTTTTTGCTTAATGGATTGCACCTTGGCCAAGTTACAGCAATCCCCTTATTATCCTCATCTGCCATTATCATTTCGTTTTTATATAAAGATTCATATAGAGGGATTTTATTAGCTAGACTATCCAAATCAAGGTCAAATCCAGTACAGTTAATGACAATATCAGCTGACTTCTCCTTATCACCAATTAGAGTAAAACTTCCGTCATCATTTTTACTTACAGACTCGCTATTAGTTATGATATCTATTTTATCTTTATCATAAGCATCTAGTAGTAGTTTCATGCTATTGTGTGGAGTTTTGCCACCTAAAAAGGCTAAGTATTGGTAACACTCGTCCATGTATTTTTTTCTATCTATGGGATTCATAAAGTTGACTAAGTCAGCTATATATAAGGTAAATTGGATGAAATAATCTTCTGTGAAGGCAAGAGCTTGGTCGTTTTCTCTGATTGCCTTTCTGGATAAATCTAGAGTGTGATCTTTGTAAGTGTTGTAGGCATATTCTAATTCATAACCAGCCTTTTTGAAATCATCTCTAACGGTATCAAGCAAACAATCTAATTTGATACGAGAATCAGCTCTAAGTTTATCATCAATCCACTCTTGATTCGGTGTGTAATAATCATAAATATTTCCTTCATAAGGAATATCGACAATTTTGTATTCATTCTCTCCTGTGAAAAAGTTTATTGTTTTATCTATATTCTTTTTCTCATTAAGATATCTAAAGACATCAGTAGATGAGGCAGAAGTGCCGAGGATTGCTATACTTTTATCGTATGGAATATTTTTTAGTTTTTCTTCTAGTGGATAAGGATTTTCTATATAATTTTCCTCTCCATTTAACTTGTAAGGATCATTGTAGCAAGTTGCACCAGTAGCAAGAAAAACAAGGTCATAATTATTGCTGTGATTTTCGCTAACTATTTGATAACTTTCTTCTCCTTCTGACAAACTAACATTAATTTCAGTTGCTTCTTCATTTATTATATTTATGGATGGGTCCTTAAGGTAGGCTTTTGCTATATCTTTTAGATATTCTCCAAAATATACTCTAGGTGCCATTTTTTCTTCTGGATCAAGTTCTTTTCCATTTTCCTCCATCCATTTAGGAAAATCATTCCTTTTGATTGGAGGATATATCATTTCTGTGGAATCTACGTTCAAAAGTTTTACGAGGCTATCATTTTCATATGGTAGGCCTACAGAATATTCGCTTCTTTTCTCATAGATATCAATTGTAAGGTTATTATCATTCTTAGTATCTAATATTTCCTTTAGAAAATAAAAGCCTGAAAGGGCAAAGCCAACTATTGCGATTTTCATACAAGCTCCTTTTAATTATAATTGTTGATAATATTATACAAAAGCTTAGAAATATAAGCAATTTACTTGACAATTATATCAATAGCATGTAAAATATTTAAGGATTGGCATATATTGCCAATTATTTAATTATAAAAAGAAAAGGAGGTGCATTATGCCTACAATCAATCAACTTGTTAGAAAAGGTAGAAAGAGCGAACAATCTAAATCTGATACACCAGCTCTAGGTTACAACTACAACACACTTAAAAGTAGAATTACACCAAACCAATCACCACAAAAACGTGGAGTTTGTACATCTGTAAGAACTGTAACACCTAAAAAGCCAAACTCAGCTTTAAGAAAGATTGCCAGAGTTAGACTTACAAATGGAGCTGAAGTACTATCTTACATTCCAGGAATTGGACACAATCTTCAAGAACACAGTGTTGTATTAATTAGAGGTGGAAGAGTAAAGGACCTTCCAGGTGTGAGATACCACATCATCAGAGGTACTCTAGATACAGCAGGAGTAGACGGAAGAAAACAAGGAAGATCTAAATACGGAGCTAAAAAAGCTTAGTACTTAGTAAAATAAGTGCATAATGTACCTATTATATATAAAGGTATATGTGCACACTGACGGTTAATTTTAACCGAGTACTCAAGATATTACACATAATTGGTAAAGGAGGGAAGAAAAGTGTCAAGAAAAGGACATATACCAAAAAGAGAGGTAATGCCTGATGCTAAGTACAACGATAGAGTTGTAACTAAGCTAATCAATAACGTAATGTTAGATGGTAAAAAAGGCCTTGCTACAAAAATAGTTTATGATGCTTTTGACATTGTTGCAGAACAAACTGGCAACGATGCACTAGAAGTATTCTATCAAGCTATGGAAAACATAATGCCAACACTAGAAGTAAAAGCCAGAAGAATCGGTGGTGCAAACTACCAAGTTCCTATGGAAGTTAGACCAGAAAGAAGACAAACACTTGCCTTAAGATGGTTAGTAAACTTCTCAAGAGCTCGTGGCGAGAAAACTATGGTAGAAAGACTTTCTAAAGAAATTTTAGATGCTTCAAACAACGCTGGTGCAGCAGTTAAGAGAAAAGAAGAAATGCACAGAGCAGCTGAAGCAAACAAAGCTTTCGCACACTATAGATATTAATCATAGGGGGACAAATGAAAAGAGAAGTCTCATTAAAAGACACCAGAAATATAGGTATCATGGCCCATATAGATGCTGGTAAAACAACTGTAACAGAAAGAATGTTATACTATACCGGTAAAATCTATAAAATAGGGGATACCCATGATGGTACTGCAGTAATGGACTCCATGGACCAAGAAAAAGAACGTGGAATCACAATCGGATCTGCAGCTACAACCTGCTTTTGGAACGATCACAGAATCAACATCATCGATACTCCTGGACACGTTGACTTTACAGTAGAAGTTGAAAGATCACTAAGAGTATTAGATGGTGCAGTAGCATTATTTGATGCAAAAAGTGGTGTAGAACCACAATCAGAAACAGTATGGAGACAAGCTGATAAATACGACATCCCAAGAATTTGTTTCATCAACAAAATGGATGCTACAGGTGCTGACTTCTTCATGGCTGTTGAGACTATCAAAGATAAATTAAAAGCAAACGCAGTTCCTATAGAAATTCCAATAGGTGCAGAACAACAATTCGAAGGAGTAGTTGATCTTGTAACTATGGAATCTGTAACATATAACACAGAAGATTTAGGAGCTCACCCAATCAAAGGTGAAATCCCAGCAGATCTTGTTGATCAAGCAGAAGAATACAGAGCAAACCTACTTGAAGAACTTTCTGAAATTGATGATAACATCATGATGAAATACCTAGAGGGTGAAGAAGTTTCTGTAGAAGAAATCAACGCTGCTATTAGAAAAGGAACTATTGATAAAAAAATATTCCCATGTCTATGTGGATCAGCATACAAAAACAAGGGTGTTCAAGCACTACTTGATGCTGTAATTGACTTTATGCCAAGCCCACTAGACGTACCAGCTATAGAAGGTACAGATCCTAAAGATGAAGAAGTTGTTCTTGAAAGACACCCTGGAGATGAAGAACCATTATCTGCGCTAGCATTTAAGGTTGTTACAGATCCATATGTAGGTAAACTAATCTACGTTAGAGTGTACTCAGGTATACTTGAATCAGGATCATACGTATACAACGCTACAAAAGGTAAGAGGGAAAGAGTTGGACGTATCATGCAAATGCACTCTAACAAACAACAAGAAGTTGAAGCAGCATTTGCAGGAGATATCGTTGCACTATTAGGTCTAAAAGATACAACTACAGGTGATTCACTATGTGACCAAGATAATCCAATTATCCTTGAAAACATGGAATTCCCAGAACCAGTTATCTCAGTTGCTATTGAACCAAAAACAAGAGCATCTCAAGATAAGATGATTGTAGGTCTTCAAAAACTTGCAGAAGAAGATCCAACTTTCCAAACAAGATCTGACGAAGAAACAGGTCAAACAATCATCTCAGGAATGGGTGAGTTACACCTTGAAGTTATCGTAGATAGACTTCTAAGAGAATTCAAAGTAGAAGCTAATATCGGTAACCCACAAGTAGCATACAGAGAATCAATCACTAAAGAAGCTGAAGCACAAGGTAAGTTCGTTAGACAATCAGGTGGTTCAGGACAATACGGTGATGTTATTCTTCAAGTTATGCCTGGTGAAGAAGGTGCTGGAATCACATTCGAATCTAAAATTGTCGGTGGTGCAGTTCCAAAAGAATACATCAAACCAGTTGAAGCAGGTGTTAGGGAAGCTGCAGCAAGCGGAATCCTTGGCGGCTACCCAATGGTTGATATTCATGTAATCCTAGTAGATGGTTCATACCACGAAGTCGACTCATCAGAAGTTGCCTTCCACGTGGCAGGAAGCATGGGCTTTAAAAACGCAGTTGAAAAAGCTGGTCCAGTTCTACTAGAACCACTTGAAAAAGTTGAAATTACAACACCAGATGAATATCTAGGAGATGTAATGGGTGACGTTTCATCAAGAAGAGGAAAGATTGATGGAATGAATCCTAAAGATGGAATCCATGTACTAAACGCATTTATTCCATTATCAGAAATGTTCGGATATGCAACAGACCTAAGAAGTAAAACTCAAGGTAGAGCAACATACTCTATGCAATTCGACCACTATGCCCAAGTTCCAGAATCTGTAAAAGAACAAGTATTAGATAAATAATTAATATAGGAGAATATAATGAGCAAACAAACATTTGAAAGAAGCAAACCACATATTAATATTGGTACAATCGGACACGTTGACCACGGTAAAACAACAACAACAGCAGCAATCACACAAGCTCTAAACAAAAAATATGGTACAGGTGAATTCGTAGACTACGAACACATCGACAAAGCACCAGAAGAAAGAGAACGTGGAATCACAATCAACACATCAGTAGTAGAATACGAAACAGCAAACAGACACTACGCACACATCGACGCTCCAGGCCACGCTGACTACGTTAAAAACATGATTACAGGTGCAGCACAAATGGACGGCGCAATCATCGTAGTAAGTGCAGCTGATGGTCCAATGCCACAAACAAGAGAACACATCCTACTAGCAAGACAAGTAGGCGTTCCAAAAATCGCAGTATTCCTAAACAAAGAAGACCAAGTAGACGATCCAGAACTAATCGAATTAGTAGAAATGGAAATCAGAGACCTACTAAGTGAATATGACTTTGATGGAGACAATGCACCAGTAGTAGTAGGAAGTGCACTAAAATCACTACAAGAAGGTGGAGAAGGTCCATGGTCAGACAAAATCCTACAACTAATGGATGAAGTAGACGAATACTTTGACATTCCAGAAAGAGACAACGACCAACCATTCCTAATGCCAGTAGAAGACGTAATGACAATCTCAGGACGTGGAACAGTAGCAACAGGAAGAGTAGAAAGAGGAACACTAAAAGTAGGTGATACTGTAGAAATCGTAGGACTTGAAGAAAAAACAAGCCAAGCAGTAGTAACCGGAGTAGAAATGTTCCACAAATCACTAGAACAAGCAGAATCAGGAGATAACGTAGGACTACTACTAAGAGGAGTACAAAGAAACGAAATCTCAAGAGGACAAGTACTAGCAAAACCAGGAAGTGTAAACCCACACACAGAATTTGAAGGCCAAGTATACGTACTAACCAAAGAAGAAGGTGGACGTCACACACCATTCTTCAGTGGATACAGACCACAATTCTTCTTCAGAACAACAGACGTAACAGGAGATATTGAACTAGAAGAAGGCGTAGAAATGGTAATGCCAGGAGACAACGCAACATTCAAGATCAAACTACAAAAACCAATCGCTCTAGAAGAANGATACAGACCACAATTCTTCTTCAGAACAACAGACGTAACAGGAGATATTGAACTAGAAGAAGGCGTAGAAATGGTAATGCCAGGAGACAACGCAACATTCAAGATCAAACTACAAAAACCAATCGCTCTAGAAGAAGGACTAAGATTCGCTGTACGTGAGGGTGGTAGAACAGTAGCATCTGGAGTTGTTACAAAGATTATTGCTTAATCTAAATAACAAAACATTTTTAAAAACAAGCCTAATTTATAGGCTTGTTTTTTTGTAGAAAAATTTAATAAATTCAACAATATACATATAATTTTTGAATAATATATGATTATATTCAATATTTGGGTATATTATAAGTGACGGTAAAAAGTCTGCTATCAATTATATCAAGGAGGAAAACGATGCTAGACAAATTTTTAAGATATATAAGTGTAGATACACAAAGTGATGATACAAACACCAATTGCCCATCAAGTCCTGGACAGTTAGATCTTGCCAAAATCTTGGTAGACGAACTAAAAGAAATGGGTATAGATAATGCTCATATGGATGAAAATGGCTATGTATATGCATCTATAGAAGGAACTGTAAAGGATGCTCCAAAAGTAGGTCTAATTTCACATATGGATACAGCTCTTGAAATAACAGGTGCAGGAGTCAATCCACAAATCGTAGAAAAATACGAGGGTGGAGATATTATCCTTAATGATAAGTACAAATTAACTGAAGAGGATTTCCCATTCTTAAAAGAATTAAAAGGACACAAGCTTGTAACAACAGATGGTACAACACTTTTAGGAGCAGATGATAAGGCGGGCCTTGCTATAATAATGTCAATAGCAGAATTTTTCGTAAATAACAGAGATTTAGAATTTGGAGATATCAAGATTGGCTTCACTCCAGATGAAGAAATTGGTAGAGGTGCTTCTCTATTTGATATTGAAAAATTTGGAGCAGATTTTGCATACACTATTGATGGTGGACCTGTGGCAGAGCTAGAATATGAAAACTTTAACGCAGCTTCAGCTAAGATTCACATAGAAGGAAAACCAGTTCACCCAGGCTCAGCTAAAAACGTTCTAGTGAATGCTCTTCTAATTGCAAGCGAACTTAATGAAATGCTTCCAGCAAACGAAAGACCAGAGCATACTGAAGGCTATGAAGGTTTCTATATGCTTCAATCTATCGATGGAACTGCAGCAGAGGCTGACATGGAATATATTATCAGAGATTTCTTCAAAGAAGGATTCCAAGCTAAAAAAGATTTACTTACAAATGCAGTAGACTTTTTAAACAAAAAGTATGGTGATAGGATAAAACTTGAAATTACAGACTCTTACTATAACATGAGAGAAAAAGTAGAACCTCACATAGAAATAGTAGATCTAGCTAAAAAAGCCATAGAAGAAGTTGGATTGACACCAATAGTTAAACCAATAAGAGGTGGTACAGATGGTGCAACCCTATCTCACATGGGTCTACCAACACCAAACCTATTTACAGGTGGCTACAACTTCCACGGTAGATATGAGATTCTATCAGTAGATATCATGGAAAAATCATTTAACGTAATCAAAAATATCATTATAAATAACGCTAAGGATAATAAATAGCAAACAAAAAACAACTCCGCCGTGGAGTTGTTTTTCTTTGCTTAAATTTAGTTTTAATTATTATCTTTTGTATTGTTTGACTCTTCTGTTTCTTCTTTTGTATCTTCATTATTTTTAAAGATAAAGGATAGTTTAGTTTCTGATATTATAATAGCTGCAAATATCATTACAAAACCTATGATTGAATTAGTTGTTAGTTTTTCAATTCCAAGTAGAACTGGAATTAGAATACCAAATACTGATTCAAATCCTAAAATAATAGCAGCTGATGATTCATCGGTGTATTTTTGTCCGATGTTTTGTAGTAATAGTGCTATTGTTGTACAGAATATTGCTAGATATAATAATTCTGCAACTGGTTTATAAGATGTAATTGCTATCTGTGAATTATCTTCCAAAGTAAATGTTACAATTCCTGCTAGTACTGATGCAGAAGCAAATTGGAAGATAGTCATAAGTATTGGATCTTTACCTTTGGCTAATACGCTTACTGCTACGATATGAGCTGCGAATAAGAAACCGCTTAGTAGTGCTAGTCCATCACCTAGAATCATTTCCTTGTCTGCATCAAAAATTGATGTTCCTGGCTCTACACCAGATTTAGAAATGAAATAAATACCAATAACTGCAATTATAGCTGCTATGATATTGAACTTATCTGGTCTTTCTTTTGTGACAGCCCATGCTAAAAATGGAACAATAACACAATATGAAGCTGACAAGAATGCGCTTCTACCTGGATCTGCATGAGTTACACCCAGTGTTTGGGACGAATAAGCCATGAAAAGGAAAATACCAATTATTAATCCTACTTTTATATCTTTTTTACTAGCTTCTCTGATCTTCTTGTTAAAGATTATGGCAAGGATTATAGCAGATAGTCCGAACCTAACCATCAATATAAAGTTTGGTTCAAAGGTAGCTGATGATTGTTTAACAACTGTTAGGGAAGAACCCCACAAAATAGCTGTTATAAACAAACCAATCTTTGCCAGCATATTTAATTTTTTCTTACTTAAATTTTTCTTCATTATTTCTCCAATTATTTTTCAAGTTACAATCAAACATAATACATTATACGGGAAATATAGATAATTCAACTAATAAATTACATTTCCCATATATTCAATATACAAAAGATATCCTAATCTATATTTACCCAAAAATAGTTGAGATTAACGAGAAATTGTATATGAAATTATAATGTATTAAACATAATAGTATACATAAATTTAGTTATAATTGAATAATACTGTTAAAAAAGTATAATTAAATTTGGAGGAATTATGAATAAAAAAACAATAACTATAATGCTCGCCTATGTAGGAGTTGTAACTGGAGCAGGTCTTGCATCTGGTCAAGAGCTCTTGCAATATTTTGTAGGCTTGGGCCTAAAGGGAATAGTGGGCATTAGTATGGTAGCTATCTTACATATGTTAATTGGAGGATTGTTGTTACAGCTTGGTAGTCACTACCTTGCAAATGATCACTCTGAGGTATTTGATGAGATAACAAACAAATTTATAAGCAAATTTATGGATTTATCTTTGATTTTTACTTGTTTTGTAATCGGCTTTGTAATGATTGCTGGTGCTGGTTCTAATCTTAATCAAGCATTTGGTACACCAAGTGTAATTGGATCTATAATTTGTACAGTACTTATTATCGGTGTAGGTATGCTTGATTTTGAAAAGGTGAGCAAGGTAATAGGATCTTTCACTCCTTTTATTATAGTTTTCACCTTGATAGGAAGTATTTACACCTTTACTCATTATAAACCAGATTGGCAAGCCATAAGTGAAATTGCACAAAATCTACCTAGTAACTTTGATAATTTAGGAGTGTCTGTATTTAATTATTTTGGTATGTGTTTAATGACTGCAGTGTCTATGGCTCTTGTCTTAGGAGGAGATGAATTAAATACAGGTGAAGCTGGAATAGGAGGTCTTCTGGGAGGTCTTCTAGTTGGTATACTTGGTATTTTAATAGTCCTTACTTTATTTATAAGAGTAGATGAAGTTAAGAGTCTTGATATACCAATGTTATATATTATAGAAGATATAAATCCGATTTTAGGAAAGGTTATGGCAGCTGTCATATTTGGTATGATATTTAATACAGCTATTTCACTTTTCTATGCCCTAGCCAGGAGATTTTCCAATGGGGATGAGAAAAAGTTTAAGATACTTTTAGTTACCTTGACCTTAGTTGGCTTTGCTCTAAGTTTTGGTGGATTTAAAAAGCTAGTTTCAGTATTTTACCCAATTATCGGTTATGCAGGAATAATCATGCTTGTAGTTTTAGTCTTTGCTTACTATAGAGAAAAATCTGCTATAAAATATGAAAACATCAGAAGATTTGCTATAAATCATTACATGAGAAAAAAGCTTGACGATGATATGGATTATACCAAAGAGGATAAGAAAAAGCTTAAAAGACTTATAAATAGATCTCACATCGATAATGAAGATATGAAAGAAAAATCAAAAGAAACAGTAGAAGAAATACTAGAAAACGAAGATAACGAATAAGATTAACTACAAGTGGTTTACGCTTGTAGTTTTTTTCTTCCTTAATTTTAATAAAAACATTGTTAAAAATATAAAAAGTATTTTAGTATGCTTTATATTTGGGTATCTATCTAATATAAAAATAATAAGGAGGGAATATGGGAAAGTATTCTGAAGATGCAAGATTGTTGCATCAATATATAGGAGGAGATAGTAATATCTCATCAGTGACCCACTGCGTTACGAGGATGCGTTTTGTATTAAATGATCCAAAACTTGCAGATGTAGAAAAGATAGAAGATCTTCCTTCTGTAAAGGGATCTTTTACTCAAGCTGGGCAATTTCAAGTAATTATTGGTAATGATGTCGACCAGTTCTACAACGATTTTATGGAAATATCTCATGCTACTGAAAAGAGCAAGGATGAGGTAAAAAAAGATGCGGTCAAAAATCAAAATGCCCTACAAAGAATTTCTTCAGTTCTTGCAGAGATTTTTGCTCCACTAATTCCTGCGATTATCGTCGGTGGTTTGTTATTAGGATTTAGAAATATCTTAGGAGAGATGCCTTTTGATAGTCTCGGTGGCAAAACAATAATAGAGACATCTGTTTTTTGGAACGGTGTCAATGATTTTCTATGGTTAATCTGTGAGGCTATTTTCCATTATCTACCTGTTGGAATAACCTGGTCTATCACTAGAAAAATGGGTACAACTCAAATCCTCGGTATAGTCCTAGGTATTTGTTTGATATCGCCAAACTTACTTGCAAATGCATACTCAATTGCAGGTGGTGGAGAAGTTCCTGTGTGGGATTTTGGATTCTTTACAATAGATAGGATAGGATACCAAGCTCAAGTTATCCCAGCAATGCTTGCTGGTTTCTTATTAGTATATCTTGAAAGATTTTTCAAAAAAGTTATCCCACAAGCAATATCAATGATTTTCGTACCACTATTTTCATTAATACCTGCTGTACTTTTGGCTCACTTAGTTTTAGGTCCAATAGGCTGGAAGATAGGTGCTCTTATTTCACAAGGAGTTTATAGTGGACTTACATCTGGCCTAAACTGGTTATTTGCAGCTGTATTTGGTTTCTTCTATGCACCACTTGTTATAACTGGTCTTCACCATATGACAAATGCAATCGACCTACAACTTGCAAATGATTTTGGTGGAACAATTCTTTGGCCAATGATCGCCCTATCCAATATAGCTCAAGCATCTGCAGTAGTTGCTATAATCTTCCTACATATGGGAGATAAGAAGGAAGAACAAATATCTGTTCCTGCAGCTATTTCTGCATATCTTGGAGTAACAGAGCCAGCACTATTTGGTATCAACATCAAATATGGATTCCCATTCATAGCTGGTATGATTGGTTCTGCCCTTGCAGCTGTATTTTCAGTATCAACATCTACAATGGCATACAATATAGGTATAGGTGGACTTCCTGGAATTCTTTCAATCATGGGAGGATCTAGGTTAAACTTTGCTATAGCAATGGTAATTGCGATAGTAGTTCCTGTTATATTGACAGTTATGTTTGAAAAGAAAAACTTATTCCACAACAAGATAGAATTTAAAACACCAAGTTTTAGTTAGGAGTAATATGAACTTAGGAAAACAAGTAATCTACCAAGCTTATCCAAGGTCCTTCAAGGACACTAGTGGAAATGGCATTGGAGATTTAAAAGGAATCAAAGAAAAAATACCCTATCTTAAAGGATTAGGAATTGACATGGTATGGCTAAATCCATTTTTCATATCGCCACAAAATGACAATGGATATGATATAGCTGATTATTACCATGTAGATCCAGCCTTTGGTACAGACGAAGATCTTGATGATTTGATTAGTGAAATGGACAAGGCAGGTATTAAACTAATGTTTGATATGGTGCTAAATCATACATCGACAGAGCATGAATGGTTTAAAAAAGCCTTGGATGGAGATGAAAAATATCAAAACTATTATTATATAAGAGAAGGTAAGGATGGAGGATATCCAACAAATTGGCAATCAAAGTTTGGCGGCCCTGCTTGGAATGAATTTGGAGATACTGGAAAATATTATCTATGCCTATTTGATAAAACACAAGCTGACCTAAATTGGCACAATCCTGATTTAAGGGATGAACTATATAAGATAGTAAACTACTGGATAGATAAGGGGATAGATGGATTTAGGTTTGACGTATTAAATGTAATAGGAAAAGATCAAATACTTGAAGATTCTTCGGGCATAGAGAGTGAAGAGAAAAAATTATACACAGATACACCAATAGTTCACAAATGTATTAGAGAGTTAAACAATCATACCTTTGGCAAAAATCCAGAAATAATAACAGTTGGGGAAATGAGCTCTACCAATATAGAAAATTCTATAATGTATTCATCTGCTGAGGGAAACGAACTATCCATGGTCTTTAACTTCCACCATTTGAAGGTAGACTATGAAAATGGCGACAAGTGGACAGATGCCAGATTTGATTTTTCTAAGCTAAAAGATACCTTAAACAAATGGCAAGTAGAAATGCAAGAAGGCGGCGGTTGGAATGCTCTATTTTGGAACAACCACGATCAACCAAGAGCAAATAATAGGTTTGGAGATGTAGAAAACTTCCCTTATGAAACTGCTACCATGCTTGCTCAAACTATCCACATGATGAGGGGAACGCCTTACATCTACCAAGGTGAAGAAATAGGAATGACTGATCCAGATTTTAAATCAATTGACGATTATAAGGATATAGAAAGTCATAACGCCTACAAGAAGCTTCTTGAAAGCGGTAAAAACGAAGCTGAAGCCTTTAATATAATAAATAAAAAATCTAGAGATAACTCCAGAACCCCTATGCAATGGGATGATACAGAAAATGCTGGTTTTACAAGTGGAAAACCATGGATTGCTGTAAGTGATAATTATAAAACTATCAACACCAAAAAGGCTATGGCAGACAGAAGCTCAATATATTTCTACTATAGAAAATTGATAGAACTTAGAAAAGATGAAAATATAATCTCAGATGGTTTGTATTTCCCAATTCTTAAAGATGATGATAAAATCTTTGCCTATATCAGAGAATATGAAGGAGAAGTCCTTATAAATATGAACAACTTCTCTAAAGATTATGTAGAAGTAGATCTAGAAAATATCCTAGAAGATTATGACAAATTCACCTATCTTTTAGGTAACTATGGAGAAAAGAAAATAGAAAAAATAATAAAACTTGCTCCATATGAAAGTCTTGCTTTTATAAAGAGAGTATAAGAAAATATAGGATATAAAAAAGCTGGTAGATTGCTGCCAGCTTTTTTTTTTATTCTTGAGCTAAGGCCTTTACTGGGTCTTTTTTTGCTGCTATTGATGATGGGATTATTCCTGCAATGAGGGTTAGACCTACTGATATTAATACTAATATCAATCCTGCCTTTGGTGGAAGTGATGAGTAAATATTATCTATCCCGCTCATCTTTTGGATTAGCTTTGATATTGGAATATTTACAAGGGCAGTTGTGCCGATTCCAATTAAGCCTGATAGGAGACCTATGATAAATGTTTCTGATAGGAAAACTTTTCTTATGTCTTTTTTGCTTGCACCGATTGATCTTAGGATACCAATTTCTTTTACTCTTTCTAGAACAGAAATATATGTTATAATCCCAATCATAATAGATGAAACTACAAGGCTAACACCTACAAAGGCAATCAATAGATAGGAGATAGCTGATATTATCTGAGTGATTGATGATGAGATTAGACCAATATAGTCAGTATAGGCGATTTTTTCGTTCTCAGCTTTGCCATCGTTATATTGATTTATGAAGTCTTTTATCTTATCCCTATTTTCAAAATTTTCTACATAAATAGATATATTTGATGGTGCATCTTTAGATACTAGACCAAATTTCTCTAAATTTTTCTTATAGGATAAATCGCTTAGAAACTCTCCATAGATATCTAAAAACAAGGTCTTATCATTTTTCTTTATGGCGTAATCTATAAGAGCATTGTCAGATGCTTGATTTGAGCTTGTATCCTTATTTGCAAGTGCCATAGGATTTTGAGCTTGGATTTTTCTACTTTCTTCTTGGAGTTCTTCCATTAGCTCTGGCTTATTTCTCATAAGATAGGTATTTACTTTTAGCTTTTCGTTTTCTGGAATATTTTCTAGGTATGATTTAGCCAAGTTAATCTTTTCATCATCATTATTTGCTTTAAAGGGAAGGTTATTGAGGATATTTTTATCCTTGTTTTGTATTTGAGCTTGGGCAATATCTGAATCTCCTACATGTTTTATAAGAAGATCTGTCAGAGATTTTGAATATCCTAGAGGAGAATCTACGATTTGATTTTCATCGTTTGTCTTTTGCCTTGCAATACCAACAATCTTTCCAGTTATAGCATTTTTAATTAGGTCGTTTTTCTTAGCTTCATCATTTGAAATATCTATGAAGTTGTCTCCGTCTTTTTGATAATAATCTGAAGGAGTAAGAATTTTATATTCATGACCGATTATATCTTTAGGTTCGATATCCAAATCTTTTAAGTCAATTTTTTCGTTGTTATCTAATTTATTTAAGATTTCTTTATAGTCTTTACTTGGAAGCAAACCTATTTCATATAATTTTGATGTTATAACCTCATTATTGTAATCGGTAAATAATACTAGGTCAGTGGCTTCTTTTGGCCATGTTCCTTCTATTAGTTCATAATCATCAGTAATCATTTTAGATACATTGCCATTTTCATCTGATATTATTTCAGAGAAGTTTTTATTAGATCCTTGAGGTTTTAGGAGATTTTGCATGAAGTTATCTTGTTGCTCTTCAAAATCTGACCCATCTGTATTTATTAGCTGTCCATTAGGATCTTTAGTGAAAATGTCAAAGTTAGTATCGTAGGAATAAGTTATGAAGTTTCCTCCGATTTCGTTTTCTAGCTTATCTTTATTATCTTCTATATATTTCTTAAAAGGTGTAAGGTTATTTTCACTATAGGAAGTTTGTAGTTCACTTCTTCTTTCAAGAATCATATTGTTTGTCATAACCTTGTTAGTATTGTTTGTTTTATCATCCTTATTTGGTGGAGTCATTAGATTTTCAAGGTTTAGTGATTCCTTCTGTATTTGGATAGGATATGATTTTAGGGCGTTTTTTTGCGATTCTTCTATGAAATCATTAGCACCGTTTGATATTGAAATAACTAAGGCAATACCTATAATTCCTATAGAGCCTGCAAAAGCAGTAAGAATAGTCCTTGCCTTTTTGGTTAAGAGATTATTAAAGGAAAGGTTCAAAGCTTGACTAAGCCCTAATGAAAGTTTCTTGGTTTTGAAATTTTCTACATTTTCATTGGCATCATAGGGATCAGAATCATCTAGAATCTGTCCATCTCTAATCTTTACAATCCTAGTTGAATATTTTTCTGCAAGTTCTGGATTGTGAGTTACCATTATTACAAGTCTGTCTTTGGCGATTTCTTTTAAAAGCTCCATGATTTGCTTGGAAGTATTCGTATCAAGGGCACCTGTCGGCTCATCTGCAAGAACTATTTCTGGATTGTTGACGAGGGCACGAGCTATAGCGACCCTTTGCATTTGTCCACCTGATAGTTCGGCTGGCTTTTTATAAATGTGATCTTTAAGTCCAACCTTATCCAAAGCATCTATTGCTCTTTTTTTTCTATCTTCTTTCTTAACACCTGAAAGAGTTAGGGCAAGTTCGACATTAGATAGGATAGTTTGGTGGCTGATTAGGTTGTAAGATTGGAAGATAAATCCAACAGAAACATTTCTATAATAATCCCAATCAGAATCCCTAAAGTTTTTAGTAGACTTTCCATCTATAAGTAGGTCTCCTGATGTGTATTTATCAAGACCACCTATTATATTAAGTAGGGTTGTCTTGCCACCGCCAGATCTACCAAGGATTGAAACAAATTCATTTTCCCTAAAGGAAATATTCACCTTATCTAAAGCTTTTTGTTCAAAATCTCCAGTTTTATAAATTTTAGTAATATCTTTTAAAGTTAACATAAAACCTCTTTTCTACAATAAATAATTTATACCCTATTTGCCAAGACTTTCCATAAAATGTACATTAGATTTATGAAGAAAATAGAGTCTTTACTTATTTATGAGGAAGATACAAAACAATTAAATAAAATTTGCGAGAAGATAGATTTCTACAAGAAGATACCTATTGATACTGTAAAAATATGCTTATCAAATGACATAAATGAGAAATATCTAGAAGATTTATTGTATTTAAATAAAAAATTATCTTGTGAAAATCTACTATTAATGATTAAAATTAATCTTTTAGAAATATCTTCAAATCTCTTAGGAGTAAGTTATAAAAATGAAAGTTTTGACAATCCCAAAATACAAAAAGCATCTTTTTCTTTTCTAAACTTTTTAGTAAAAAGAGGAATACGAGCCTTTGATTTTGGGGATGTCGAATATTTGGTGAAAAATAATCCTAGCGATAAGAAAATAATTGAGACAAGTAGACTTATAAATAAAAATTTAAGAAGTCTTAGTAATGATGTAATAAGTCTTTGCGATTTATCTTATAAGTACATTGACTTTTATGATATCTTAACTGGTGATAGTGGTTTTGATTTTTCATATATTTGTAGACCAATAAATATATTTGATGAACAATCGAGGAAATTGCTAAAAGAAACTTACCAAAATGGTGGGAGAATTTCTTATAAGATAGGTTTTACTAAAAGTAGGTCAAAGAATCTCTCCTTTGTAAAAGAAAGTCTAATTTTAACAAGTCTTACCCTTTTAGATTCGCCTTTATATATGAAGGGTTCGGAATCGTATTTTGATGTAGTTGGACCAATTAAGTCCATCGAAGATTATTTGGAAGAAATTTATACTATAAAAGAAAATTTTTCTGATTTACCTAGAAAAGAGTTTTTTGAGATAATAAAAAAAGATAAGGACATCTTTGCCTATAGCCTAAAAATAGGAGATAATAAGTTTTTATTTATTGGAAACTTAACTCAAAAAGAAATTTTAGTAAATATCTCTATGTATGTTTCAAATTATAGTGAGTACAAACTTCTCCTAGGAAATTATGGAAAGAGATCTATGGTTAAAAATTTATTATTAAGATCATTTGAAGGATTAATTTTTGTCAGAAAATAATTAGAAATATTGGGTAATTATAATAAAAAGCAAAAATCGCCTTTTCTATTCCTATAAGAATAGTATGATATAGCTAATAAAATATAGGAGGGAATATGAAATTTGTTTCGTTATTAATAACAATAGCCCTATATTATGTCCTCAAGAAAATGGCTGATAAAAAAGTTTCATTTGGTAGGAGGGTTATTTTTGCGGCTATTATAGGTCTAGTTTTAGGTTATTTCTTCGCTGGATCTACTGAATATGTAGCGGTATTTGGAAGTATCTATATCAGACTTCTTCAAACTATGGTAATCCCATTGTTATTTGCTACAATCATTAGAACTATGCTAAATACAGGATCTCTGGGTAAATTAAAATCAATCGGTCTAAAGACTGTTGGTATTTTAAGTTTACACAATGTATTGGGATCTACCATCGGTCTTATCCTTGCGGTTAGTTTTGGAATAGGTAAAGGTGCAAATATTCCTCTACCAAAGGCAAGCGATGTAAAGGAAGTGCCAACTGTTGCTGAAACTATAACTAACTTCTTCCCATCAAACATAGTTGCTAACGCAGCTGATGGCATGGTAGTTCCAGTGATTATATTTTCAATATTTGTTGGTGTTGCAGCTTTAAAATTGATTGATAATGGAGAAGAAGGTAAAGTTGTTGCCTTTAAAGATTTTATAGATTCTTTTGCAGAAATTATCTATAAACTTACAAGCATGATTACAAGCTTTACTCCATTTGCAGTTTTATCGTTAATGGCTAATGCTGTTTCAGAGATTGATGTAGAAGCTGTTAAGCCATTATTACTAATTCTTGTATTAAATTATGTAGCAAGTGCTTTCCACTCATTTATAACAACAGGAGCTTTAGTTTCAATATTTGCCAAGGTAAATCCTGTAAAATACTTCAAAAATGCTTGGCCTGTCCAAGTAGTTGGATTTACTACTCAATCATCTATGGGTTCACTTCCAGTAAATATTGACAATCTTGAAAATACCCAAGGTGTTTCAGAAGAAATTTCTTCATTCGTAGCTCCAGCAGGTGCTACTATGGGTATGCCTGGTTGTGCGGGATTCTGGCCAGTTATGAATGCTGTTCTTACAATAAATATTATGGGACTAGATTTTGCAGGTTTTGATTATGTAAAACTAGTTCTAATAGCTTTACTCGTTTCTCTAGGAACAGTTGGAGTGCCTGGTACAGCTACAATAGCTACAACTGCTGTATTTGCAGCTATGGGTCTACCACTTGAGATGGTTGTACTACTTGCACCAATCTCATCTCTTGCTGATATGGGACGTACATCTACAAACGTAGTTGCAGCAAACTCTTCAGCTGTAATTGTAGCAGCAAGTGAAGGAAAATTAAATAGAGAAGTATTCAACAGTTAAGAATAAAGAAAACTAAAACCCTGATATTCATCTTTTGAATTGACGGGTTTTTTATTGTAAAAAAATTTACAGCCTGTAAAATATATGCTAGCAGTATGTTACCTACTTAAAATTATTAAAATACATAGTCGGAGGATAAAATGACAGAGAAAAAGTATATTCCCCAAGTTTACTCCAAACTTAGAAAATCTTTTATAAAAGTTCCAGAAGAAATATACAAGGCAAGCGGGATAATGATTTTTGAAAAAAGAATCAAATCCTTGCTCTTTACTACAGATCTTGCAATTATAAGAAATTCTAATGCAGATTCTATAATGGCAGTCTACCCATACACCCCACAAAACACCATAGCTAGGTCAATCATGGATGTATCTAATGTTCCTTGTTTTATAGGTGTTGGCGGTGGAACAACCCAAGGAATAAGATCAAAATACATAGCCATAGAAGCAGAGCTATCTGGTGCCTATGGAGTTGTAGTAAACTCCCCTATGCCTAACGAAGATATAAAGGCAATAGCTGATTTTGTTGATATTCCTGTAATTGCATCAGTTGTAAGCTTTGAAAATGACTATAAAGGAAAAATCGAAGCTGGAGCTCAGATCTTAAATGTCTCAGGTGGAAAATACACAGCTGATTTGGTTAGGGAAATTAGGAAAAACATAGGAGATGAATTCCCAATAATTGCAACTGGTGGAAAAACTGGTGAGCAAATACTTGATACTATAAATGCTGGCGCCAATGCAATTTCATATACACCACCATCAAGTGCAGAAGTTTTTGGATCTATGATGGATACTTATAGAAATGAGGATATACATTGATTTATCCGGGATATTTAACAGATGTGTGTGGAATAAAGCTAGGTCATGCCTCTGATTTTGAAGGAGGAACTGGACTAAGTGTAATCATTCCTGATCCAAACAACACAGCAGCAGTTGAAGTTAGAGGATCTGCCCCAGGAACTAGGGAAACTGACCTACTAAATCCAATCAATCAAGTAAGTGAGGTAAATGGAATTATTCTATCTGGTGGGTCTGCCTACGGACTAGATGCAGCAACTGGCCTTATGGAAGAGCTTGAAAAAGATGGGAGAGGTTTTGATGTTGGCTGCGGCATAGTTCCGATAGTAAGTCAGGCTGTTTTATTTGACCTTGCCTACAAAAATCCCAAGGCAAGACCAAATGCAAAAATGGCGAAACTAGCCTATAAAAATGCAAGCTATGATAACAAGGAATGTGGAATAATAGGAGCTGGAACTGGAGCTACAGTTGGAAAAGCAATGGGCATGGATAATGCCTTTAAATCTGGTCTTGGTCAGGCTTCAATGACCCTTGGAGACCTAACAGTTTCAGCTATAGTTGCTGTAAATGCCTTTGGAGATATCTTCGATTATGAAAAAGGTAAACAGATTGCAGGACCCATGGTAAATGGCAAGATGCTTTCTACTATGGATAATATAGAAAATATTGCCAAAAGTTTTTCTGAAGTTGAAGGCAAAAATACAACTATAGGTCTTGTTGCAACCAATGCAAGTTTTAATAAGACTGAGCTTACTAAAATTTGTCAGATGACTCATGACGGATATGCAAGATCAATTAATCCAGTCCATACTATGTTTGATGGGGATACTATATTTGCCCTAGCAACAAACAAGGTCAAGGCTGATGTTACAATAGTTGGGGCGTTAGCAAGTATGGTTATGTCAAGAGCCATAGCAAATGCTATTTACACTTCAAAAGAAAAGTAAAATATTATAAAAGTCAAACAAAATCCTTGACATTGAATATGTCATATAGTATTATACATAGGTAAATAATCTCTACTCCGTGAGGATTTAACGGGGTCAAAGACCATAGGGAGGTGAAAAAATGAATAAGTACGAAGCAGTATTGATTTTCAAAGCTGATATGAACGATAGTGACAGAGAAAATCTTCTTGATAGATTTAAAGAAATCATCGGTCAAGATGGTGAAGTAACTAACGTTGATGATTGGGGTAAAAGAAAACTAGCTTACGAAATTAATGACCTAAAAGATGGTTATTACTACATCGTAGACTTCGATTCTAACCCAGACCATATCAAAGAATTTGAAAGAAGACTTAGACTTTCAGATTCTATAATCAGATACATGGTTATAAGAAAAGAGGACTAATTAATGAACAAAGTTACCCTTATCGGAAGATTGACTAGGGATCCAGAGTTAAGATACACTCAATCCCAACAACCAGTGTGTACATTTACATTGGCAGTAGATAAGAGACTTAGCAGAGATAAAAGACAAGAAATGGAATCTCAAAATCGTCCAACAGCAGATTTCTTCAGAATTACCGTTTGGGGTAGACAAGGAGAAAATGCTAGTAGATATTTAAGAAAAGGAAGTCAATGTGCTATAGATGGTAGACTCCAATCAGGAAGCTACGTTGATAAAGAAACAGGTAAAACAATCTATACAACTGATGTTGTAGGTGATAGTGTAGAATTTTTAGGTGGAAAATCCGACAATATGGGCGGATCATCTTACAACAATTCTAATCCTTACGACAATCAAGACATCTATAAAAACGACTATTCACAAGTTAACAATTACCCACAAAACAATCAAAACCAAGATGGTTTCGTTGGGGATGATGATTTCTTTGATGATGACTTTACTGAAATAGAAGACGATGGAAGAATTCCATTCTAAAAATTGAGAAAGGAATTACAATGGCAGGAAGAAGATTCAGACCAAGAAAAAAGGTAGATCCATTTGTAAAAGATCCATCAAAAGTTATCGATTATAAAGATATTGAAACTTTAAAAAGATTCGTTACAGATAGAGGTAAGATCTTACCTAGAAGAGTAACTGGTCTTAATGCAAAACACCAAAGAGAAGTAACACGTGCTATCAAACGTGCTCGTCAAGTTGCATTATTACCATATGAAGAAAACTAAGATAATAATAGATTAAATATAAATAATTTTCAATAAGCAATATTAAGGGATACTCACTTAAGTATCCTTTTTTATTATAAAATTTGAATTTTGTGCCAGTTTACAAATTTTGATCTAAAAAGTTGTCAAAAACACTTTTTTATAATAAGATAAATAGGTGAATAAATAAGGAGGAAATTTATGTTCGTAGAAATTTTAGCTTTGATTGTAGCAATCCTAGCATTACTTTTTATGGGTTTTACAATCAAATCAAAAATTATGCCAGTGTCATCTGGTAATAAAAGAATGACAGAAATTGCTGGACATATTAAAGACGGCGCTATGACATTTATCAGCCGTGAATATAAGTACATTGCAATATTTGTCGTTGTTGTATCAATCCTAATAGCAATTTTTTTAAATGTTAAGGTTATGATTTGCTATATATTAGGATCAGTATTTTCAATGCTAGCAGGTTACATTGGAATGAGAGTTTCAACTGCAGCTAACGCAAGATGTGCTAACATGGCCCTAGAAAAGGGTAGTGATGGTGCATTAAATGTAGCATTTTCTGGTGGATCAGTAATGGGATTTGCTGTAACAGGTCTTGGATTCTTAGGAATTATGATAACTTACTTTATATTCAAAGATCCAGCAATCCTAATGGGATATTCTCTAGGTGCTTCTTCTGTAGCTCTATTTGCTAGAGTTGGTGGTGGTATCTATACAAAAGCTGCTGACCTTGGAGCTGACCTTGTTGGTAAGGTAGAAGCAGGTATTCCAGAAGACGATCCTAGAAACCCAGCAGTAATCGCTGATAACGTTGGTGATAACGTAGGTGACGTTGCAGGTATGGGTGCTGACTTATTTGAGTCATACTCAGGTGCTATTATCTCAGCTATTACACTTGGAATTATTGCAAGTGGTGAAGCAGGAATGAAATTTACATTCTTCTTAGTAGCTATCGGTATTCTTGCTAGTATCTTCTCAAGTATATTATTCCTAACAGGAAAACACAATAATCCACAAAAATCACTAATGAATACAATTTATATTTCAGGTGGAATTGTACTTGTAGCAGCCCTAATCCTTTCATTTACTTACTTTGGTAACTTCAATGCAGCTCTTGCTATTATTGTTGGTATCGTAGTTGGTATTTTGATAGGACTTTTGACAGAATATTACACATCAGATAAGTATAAACACGTTAAGGCAATTGCAGATGAATCTAAAACTGGAGTTGCTACAAATATTATCGCAGGACTATCAACAGGAATGCTTTCAACAGTTTTCCCTATTATCTTGATTGCTCTTGGTATTATGGTAGCTTACTGGGCTAATGGAGTATTCGGTATTGCTCTTTCTGCTGTAGGTATGCTTTCTACAACAGCAACAACAGTTACAGTTGACGCTTATGGTCCAATTACAGATAATGCTGGTGGTATCGCAGAAATGAGTTATCTACCAAGCAACGTTAGAGATATCACAGATGAGCTAGACTCAATAGGTAATACTACAGCAGCTATTGGTAAGGGTTTTGCTATTGGATCTGCAGCACTTACTGCACTTTCACTATTTGTAACTTATTCAGAAACACTAAACCTAGGAGCAATCTCAATTCTTGATGCTAAGGTTGTAGCTGGTATGTTTATTGGAGCTATGCTTCCATTCCTATTTACTGCTCTTACAATGAATTCTGTAGGAAAAGCAGCAACAGAAATGATTGAAGAAGTTAGAAGACAATTTAAGTCAGATGAAAGAATCCTAAAGGGAGAAAAGGAACCAGATTACGCAAGATGTATTGATATTTCTACAACTGCATCACTAAAAGAAATGGTTCTTCCAGGTGTACTTGCAATTATTGTTCCAATTATAGTTGGTAAAGTATTTGGACCTTACTCACTAGGAGGTCTACTTGCAGGTGCTCTAGTTACAGGTGTACTAATGGCTATCTTTATGTCAAACTCAGGTGGAGCTTGGGATAATGCTAAAAAATATATCGAAACACTTCCAGGAGAAGATGGAAAAGGATCTGACGCTCACAAGGCTTCAGTTGTTGGAGATACAGTAGGAGATCCATTCAAGGATACTTCAGGTCCATCTCTAAACATTCTAATCAAACTTATGACTGTTGTATCAGTTGTATGTGCAAGCCTATTTATGTAATAATTTATAAAAATATTTGACAAACATATTCTAGCCTGTACAATATAACCAATCAATTAATTCAGTTAGTAAATGTGTTGAAGAGAAGAGTAGTTAACTAAAAGCTTCAAGCGAATCCTAGATGGTGTGAGAGGATAAGCGGATAGTTAGTGAAAAGAACCTCAGAGCATATAGGTCGATACAAGGAGACCTATACGGGAACTCCCGTTATAGAGTTAGAGTATGGTTGTACTTGAAGAGGTTTATCTTGTGAGAGATAGATGAATATGGGTGGTATCACGAGCTTTCGTCCCTTTAGGGATGAGAGCTCTTTTTTATTATCAAAGTTCTTAAGGCACGTATAACATTAATTGATTAAATATTATAACAAGGAGAATATTATGTTAAAGAATGAATATCAAATGTTAAAAGAAGCGAACAAAGTTATACTTGCCTATTCTGGTGGGCTAGATACATCAGTGTTAAGCTATTGGCTAAAGGAAAATGGGGCAAGCGAGGTTATTTGCGTATCAGTTGATTTAGGACAAGTAGAAAATCCTGACAAACTTAAAGAAAAGGCTCTAGCAGCTGGAGCAAGCAAATTTTACAATGTAAATGTAGAAGATGAATTCATAGATAATTTCGCTTACAAATCTCTACTTGCAGGTGCCAAGTACGAGAATACCTATCTTTTAGGAACAGCTATTGCAAGGCCACTTATAGCCAAGGTCTTGGTAGATATTTACAAGAAAGAAGGAGCAGATCTCATAGTTCATGGCTGCACTGGAAAGGGAAATGATCAAATTAGGTTTGAGCTATCTATAGCTGCCCTAGATCCAGAAATAAAAGTTCTCGCTCCATGGAGGTTCTGGGATATAAAGGGTCGAAGCGAAGAAGAAGCTTATGCAAAAGAGCATGACATCAAGCTTGATTTTACCAAAGATGATGATTACTCAATGGATGAAAATATCTGGCATTTATCTCACGAGGGACTTGATCTAGAAAATCCAGAAAATGAAGCTAACCTTGATAAAGTTTTAAAATGGGTAACTCCACCTGAAAAAGCAATAGATAAAGCAGAAATCATAGAACTTGGCTTTAAAAATGGAAAGCCTGTTTCTTTAAACGGAGAAAATCTAAAGGGAAGTAGCTTAGTTAAAAAATTAAACGAAATCGGTGGCAAACACGGTATAGGTATAGACGATATTGTAGAATCTAGGGTTGTCGGCATGAAATCTAGGGGTGTTTATGAAAATCCAGCTGCAAGTATTTTATACTTTGCCCTAGAAAAACTACAATCTGTAACTATTCACCCAAACGCTCTAGCCTACAAACAAAAAATGAGCCTAGATTATGCAAATCTTGTTTATCAGGGAAAATGGATGACACCTCTAAAGGAAGCCATGGATTTATTTATGGAAAAAATAAATGAGAACACAAATGGCATAGTAAAGGTTAAAATGTACAAAGGAAATATGTACCCAGCTGGTATTTTTGCTGACAAACCTTTATTTGATGAAGAACTTGCAACTTTTGAAGAAGATTCTGTTTACACTCAAGCAGATGCTACTGGATTTATAAATTTATTTGGCCTAAGTACAAAAACTTATGCAAAAGCTATCAAAAAAGATTAGGAGTTATAAATGAAATTGTGGAGCGGAATGCTTACAGGAGATTTAAATAAATTAGCAGAAGAGTTTAACGATTCTATATCTGTTGACAAGAGGCTGGTGTTTTGTGATATAGAAGGATCAATTGCCCATGTGAATATGCTTGGAGCTAAAAAGATCATATCAAAAGAGGAAAAAAACCAGATAATAAATGGACTAAAGCAAATTCAATCTAACTTAAAAGAAGAAAAAGAAGAAGTAGACCAATCTTACGAGGATATTCACACCTTTATAGAAGCAAGACTCATAGAAGAGATTGGGCCAGTGGCTAAGAAAATGCACACAGCAAGATCTAGAAACGACCAAGTTACTACAGATTTGAAACTTTATATAAGAAACGAAGTAGACAATATAAAAAAAGATCTAAAAGGCTATATTGAAAGTTTGGTAAATAAATCAGAATCTAATACAGACACAATAATGCCAGGATATACTCATCTGCAGGCAGCTCAGCCTATTACTTTTGCCCATCATTTAATGGCTTATGCCATGATGGGCCTAAGAGATATTAGAAGATTAGACTCTTATAAAGAATCCATAAATGAACTTCCCTTAGGAGCTTGTGCTCTGGCAGGAACAACTTACGATATAGATAGAGAAATGGTTGCAAATGAGCTAAGATTTGATTCAATTATGGAAAATTCTTTGGATGCTGTAAGCGATAGAGACTATGTGATAGAACTTGCATCAATAATATCTATCATAGCTATTCACCTTTCAAGACTAGCTGAAGAACTTATAATATGGTCATCTCAGCCTTATTCTTTTGTGAAGATATCTGATGATTATTCAACGGGTTCATCTATTATGCCTCAAAAGAAAAATCCAGATATGGCAGAACTAATAAGAGCAAAAACTGCAAGGCTTATTGCTAATTGTAACCAAACAATGATAATGATGAAAGGCTTACCGCTTGCCTATAGTAAGGATATGCAAGAGGATAAAGAAGGGCTCTTTGAAAGTATTGATACAATAAAAATTTGCCTAAAGATAATGGCGGGTCAAATAGAAAGTTTAAGTGTAAATAAAGAACAAATGTATGAAGCATCTAAAAAAGGTTATCTAAATGCGACAGACCTAGCAGATTATCTTGTGAAAAAAGGAATGGCCTTTAGAGATGCCCATCATACATCTGCAAGACTTGTAAAATATGCCATAGCTAATAATATAAGTCTTGACGATATAGATTTGGATACTTACAAAAAAGAATCAGACTTATTTGATGAAGATGTATTTGAAGAAATTGACTTAAATAATTGTGTAAATAAGAGGACATCAAAAGGCGGACCAAGTAAAATAGAAGTTATGAGACAAATTTCTTTAGTAAAAGATAAGTTAGAAAAATGAAGGAGGAGATATGAGAAAGAAATTTTATAGAATTTTATCTATTATATTTATATTGACGATGTTTTTACCTGTAAGAGCATTTGCCAGCGAAGATATAGTAGATGATGGAGTAATAGACCTTGGAACAAGTGCAGACTTTCCACCATATGAATATTATGAAGGAGACGAAATCGTAGGAATCGATCCAGATATAATAAAAGCTATAGGAGATTATTTAGGTGTTGAGATAAAACTTCATGATATGGACTTTAACAATATCATAGCAAGTATTCAATCAGGAAAAATCGACGGTGGAGCTGCTGGTTTTACTGTAACAGAAGAGAGAAAAAAATCTGTTAACTTTACCGATTCTTTTACAAAAACATCTCAAATAATCATTAAAAGAAAAGATTCAGATATCAATGATGTAGAAGATTTGAAGGATAAGAAAAAAATAGGAACTCAGCTTGGGACAATAGGAGATACAATAGCTAAAGACGATTTTGGTGAGGAAAATGTAACTTCTTTTAATAAAGTACCTGATGCAATATTATCCCTTCAAAGTAAAAAGATCGACGCAGTAATCCTTGATGAACAATCTGCCAAAAATTTTACCTCTTCAAATAAAGATTTAGAAATAGTTGACACACCATATCTTGAGGAAGAGTACGCCATTGCTATATCAAAGGATAATCCAGAACTACTAGAAAAAATGAACGAGGCAATAGCAGCTCTCAAGGAATCTGGTGAAATAGACAAGATAATGGCAAAGTATGAGGCAAGTGATAATGATAATTCTGACCTTGGCTTGTTAGGGAGATTTAAGGCTAATATTTTAGATAATGGAGCTTACAAATATCTATTGGATGGTCTAAAAAAGACAGTAATAGTAACTCTAGCAGCACTTGTTATCTCCTTTACTTTAGGACTTATTATAGCTTTAGTAAGATCGGCTGCCCTAGATATGGGAAATGATGTAAGTGGATTTTCTGGTGTATTAATCAAAGTTTTAGATAAAATATTCGGAATTTTTGTAACAATAATACGTGGAACACCTTCTACGATCCAACTTTTGATTATGTTTAACGTAATTTTGGTAAATTTAGATAATATAATGCTCGTTGCGATAATTTCATTTGCTCTAAACTCTTCAGCTTATATGGCAGAGTTATTTAGAGGTGGAATTAATTCTGTAAGTAAGGGTGAAAAAGAAGCTGCACGTAGTCTAGGTCTATCTAATCTTCAAACAATGAGAAAAGTTGTTATGCCACAAGCTATCAAAAATTCTCTACCTGCCTTGGGAAATGAGATTATAACATTATTTAAAGAAACTTCCATAGCTGGATTTATAGGGCTTGCTGATTTAACAAGGGGAGCATCTATAGTAATCAGTCAAACTTTTGATGCAGCAACAGCTTATTTTTCAGCAGCCATAATCTATTTAGTGATAGTAATGATTATGGAAAAACTATTCAAAAAACTAGAGAAAGGATACCTATATGCTTAGAGTAAGAAATGTAGAAAAGTCATTCGAAGACCTAAAGGTACTAAACGGAATAGATTTAGATGTAGAAAAAACAGATGTAATCACTATAATTGGTCCATCAGGTTCAGGTAAGTCAACATTCTTACGTTGTCTAAATCTACTAGAAAAACCAGATTCAGGTGAAATATATTTTGAAGATAAAAAAATAAACGACAAAAATATAGATATTGATAGCTTAAGAGAAGAAATAGGGATGGTATTTCAAAACTTTAACCTATTTTCAAATATGTCTATTATAGATAATCTAACTCTTGCTCCAGTAATGAGAGGCAAAATGGATAAAAGCGAGGCTTATAGTGAAGCTATGAAACTTCTAGAAAGAATTGGCCTAGCGAGTAAAAAAGACGTTTATCCAGTAAGCCTATCTGGCGGACAAAAGCAAAGAGTAGCCATAGCTAGAGCTTTGATGATGAAACCAAAGCTAATGCTTTTTGACGAACCAACAAGTGCTCTTGATCCAGAAATGGTAGGAGAAGTTTTGGAGTTAATGAAAGAGCTTGCCCACGATGGAATGACCATGGTAGTTGTAACTCATGAAATGGGATTTGCAAGAGAAGTTTCAAATAAAGTAATCCTTATGGATAAGGGCGAAATAGTAGAGAAATCTCACAATCCAGAAGAATTCTTCAAAAATCCTAAAGAAGAAAGAAGTAAGCAGTTCTTATCAATGGTCTTATAAAAATTTGACAAAGGTAAATCTTAAGTGTATTATATAAAGGTAATACACGAGCGGGATTGGCGGAATTGGCAGACGCGCAAGACTAAGGATCTTGTGACCGGTTTTAAGGTCGTGGAAGTTCAAGTCTTCTATCCCGCACCAATAATTTATTAGAAGCGTTGAGAAATCAGCGTTTCTTTTTTTGTTTGTGGGAAAAATGTGGGAATTATATATTTTTTAAAATATATTTTGTTTATAGAATCACTTGAAAATAAAGCTTTGATTTAAAATAAAAATAATTAAACATTTATGTTATAATATCTTATGAGGTATACATATGGAAAGAAAATGTTATGCGAAGATTAATTTAACCCTAGATTCTCTAAAAAAAAGAGAAGACGGTTATCATGAGATTGATTCGATTATGACCAGAATTAATCTTTTTGATGAATTGATTATAAAAAGAAACGACGAGAATAGATTTAACTATATAGCATCAAAAGACGATATTTGTGATATAAAAGATAATTTAATATACAAGGTGTGGGACATCCTAAAAGATAGAGTAGATAAGTGTGGAGTTGACGTAAAACTTATCAAAAATATCCCAGTTGCGGCAGGTCTTGCGGGTGGATCAACAGATGCCGCTGAGATGATCAAAGCCTTAAACGAACTTTGGGATTTGAAAATGACTAGAGAAGAAATGATGGATATAGGCAAACAGCTAGGCGCTGATATTCCATTTTTCTTCCTAGAATCAAATGCTAGAGCAAGAGGCATAGGTGAGAAATTAACCAGTTTTTCAAACAAACTAAAGATGAAAATCCTCCTTATAAATGACGGTACAGCCATTTCTTCTGCCTTTGTTTATAAAAGATTAAAAGATTATGGAACTATTGATACTGAAAGAATAATAAAAGACCTAGAAGAAGGTAAGACTGAAGTTATCAAAGACTTTAGAAATGTAATGGAAGATGTAATTTATGATAACTTCCCACATTTATTGGACATAAGAAATAGACTATTAGACTTAGGAGCTGAAAATGCTTTGGTAAGTGGGTCAGGTGCGAGTATTTTTGCAGTATTTTTAGAAGATAAAGCCTTAGAAAAGGCCTATCACACATTAAAATATGACTACCAAAGAGTATTAAAGGTAGGACTTGTCGATGACTAGGATAGGAATTTTCGACTCAGGACTTGGGGGCCTAACTGTATTAAGTAAACTTATAAAAACTAATAAAGCATCATATTTTTACTTTGGTGATACACTTAGAGTTCCTTATGGTGGTAGAGAAAAGGAAGAAATAATATCATTTGCAGAAGATATAGTAGACTACCTAGAAAATTATAACATTGATTATTACATCATTGCCTGCAACACAATTTCGGTTCTTGCGACAGATATATTAAAGGAAAAATATAATAAAGATTTTATTCCAATAACAGATATGGGTCTTAGGGCGAGTCTTTCTTGTGAAGGTGATTTTTTAGTCCTTGGGACAAAAACAACTGTCAATAGTCATTTCTATAAAAACAAGATAGAAAAACTCAAAGATGCAAAGGTGTATGAAGTTGCAGCAACTAAGCTAGTCGATTTGATAGAATCTGGAACTTTAGACGAAGAAAAATTGAAGTTTTACTTAGATGAATACTTAAAAATCGCAAATGAGAAAAAGATACCAAATATAATTTTGGCTTGTACTCATTATCCAATCATAAGAGATAGCATAGAAAAAAGGTTGACCTACAAGGCAAATATTATAGATCCCGCAAGTTATGCCAGCAAATTTCTAAAAAGTGACGATGAAAATTTGGATATCAATATTTTTATGTCTAAAAAGACAGTAGCAACAGAAAATCTATTAGGAAAAATTCTCGATAGTCCATATAAATTAACCTATACTGAAGAAGTATAGAAGGCAGTCAATAGATTGGCTGCTTTTTTTTATTAAAACTTTTCTAATCATTATTTTTCTATTAAAAACTTACAGAAAATAAAAAAGTTTAAAAATCTATATATTTTTATAAAAATATGATAAAAATACCTCAAATTCTTTGAATTTAGACAAATTTACCCTATGTTTTTTTCATGATTCATGTTATAATTAAAGTAAGAATTTAGCAATCTAAAGCAGACAAAGGAAATTGAAATATATTATCCTAATTTGAAAAGGGTTGCTTATCCCAAAAGATTTGACTAAAATATTGAAATAAATAGAGGAAGGTTATGTCTAACAGAGGTATCAGAGAACTAAAGAGAAAAAAGAGAAGACAGAAAGCTAGAAGAAGAAAGAAAATCTTGTTATCATCAGGACTTGCCCTAACTTTGTTTTTAGGTGCAAAGTTTATTTCTAATAATCAGGATGATTTTGAGATTCAAAGGCCCTATGAATATAGGCAAGCCCAAGCAATAGAAGAAAAAGAAGAAGAGATTGAAGAAAGTCCATATAGAGACATTGTTCATGTTGCTACAGAGGCGGGCTTTGAAAATCTTAATATAAACGAAGATAAGAAAATAGAAGATGACAAGTATCAAAAAAGTTTGCAAAGATACGTTAGATGTGCAAAAACTCAATATGCCTACCAATATCCAAATGATTACTCTAAGACTGAGAAGTTTATTGAAGAAGGTGATTATTTAGCTTATTATGGCACTGAAAATGGTTTTTCTAAAATTAAATTAGATGACTCCTTTTACTATGTCAATAAATATGGACTAGAAGAGCTTGACTCTGACAAACAAGTAAAGGTTATAAGCGGTATAGCTTATGTTAGTGAGTCTTATCCGCTTCCAAGTGACTTTAGCCCAGGAGTAGATAAGACCGCCAAGAGAGCCTATGAAACTATGAGACAAGATATGCAAAGACAAGGGCTAGATATCAAAATTGCCTCTGACTTTAGAGACTACTCTTTGGAAGAGAAGATGAATAAAGCAGGCGATATAGATAGCGAACTAGCAGGTTTAAGTGAACACCAACTAGGACAAGCATTTGACTTTTTTACTGAAGCTGACAAATATTCAGAGAAATTTGCTACAACAAAAGAGTACAAGTGGCTTAGTGAAAATGCTTACAAGTATGGATTTATAGAAAGATATCCAAAGGGGAAGGAAGATTCCACAAACCACAAAGCTATGCCATGGCACTTTAGATTTGTTGGTGTGGAAAATGCCAAAGAAATCTATGAAAATGATTTAACATTAGAGGATTATTTGAAGGTTAATTAATTGTATTTTTTCTAAGATTAGATATAATATAAAGTGTAATGTAGTTACATTTTAGATTAAGGAGTTTTTTATGAAATCAATTAATACAAATGACGCACCAAAAGCAGTAGGTGCATACGTTCAAGGAATCGCAACAGATAATTTAGTTTTCACATCAGGTCAACTTCCACTTGATCCAAAAACTGGTGAACTAGTAACAGAAATTAAGGCAGCTACTAAACAAGCTCTATCAAATGTTGAAGCTATCCTTAAAGAAGCTGGTTCAGGAAAAGATAAGGTTATCAAATGTGTTGTTTATCTAAACGATATTAACAACTTCAAGGCATTTGATGAAGTATATGCTGAATTCTTTGCAGATCACAAACCAGCTAGATCAGCATTCGAAGTAGCAAATCTTCCAAAAGACGGTCTACTAGAAATCGAAGCTATAGCTAGCTTATAAAGAGAAATTTAAACGGCAGTTTTTACTGTCGTTTTTTTATACCTAAAGGAATATAGTATGAAAGGTAAGTATATACTAGAAGAAATCAGTAAAGATAAAAATAAATTAATTAATCAAAGAAGAAAACTCCACACTCTAGCCGAAGTATCATCTAAGGAATATAAAACATCAGCCTACTTAAAGGATGAAGTTAGAAAGTTAGGCCTACCTATAGTTGAAGTAGAAGGCACAGGTTTTTATGCAATCCTCGATAGCAAAAAAGAAGGAAAAACAATTGGTCTAAGAACAGATATAGATGCCCTTCCAATATATGAATCAGAAACTAACCTATATCAAAAAAGAATTGTTGTATCAGATGATAAGGAAGTCTTTCATGCTTGCGGCCATGACGGTCACATGGCAATTCTACTATCAACTATGAGGATCCTAAAGAAAAATATAGATAAATTGAAAGGTAAGATTATCTTTATATTTGAAGAGGGCGAAGAAACTGGAATTGGTGTATTTAAAATGATAGATAAATTAAAGGATGAAAACATAGATTTTTTCTATGGAAATCACCTAGCATCATTTTTAAAAACAGGAGAGATTGCCCTAGATCCTGGAGCTGTTATGGCAGGCTTTGCCATGGTAGATTTTACTATAAAGGGAGTCGGAGGTCATAGCTCAAGACCAGATAGAGCTATTAGTCCAATATTTGCCCAAGCAGCTGTAATCCAATCTCTGGCATCAGCTTTTGTCAATAGATTAGATCCAAACCAAACTGTAACCCTAGGCCTATCAACTATCCATGGGGGCAAAGCTCACAATGTAATAGCAGAAGAAGTGAGAATTGATGGAACTATGAGATATTTTGATAGAGAAGAAGTAGATAAAGCATTAGAGCTTATAGAAAATGTTGGAAGTCAAGTGGCAAATGCTCATGGTTGTAAGTTTATAGTAAATACCTTAGAGGCAGAATACGATCCAGTTATAAATGATAGCGATTTAAGTAGGATAATGAAGGAAGAACTAATAGATTATTTTGGAGAAAATCTCAAAGAAGGTATAAAATGGTACGCATCAGAATCCTTTGAACTTTACGGTAAGCTTGCACCAGCTTTATTTTCTTTGGTAGGAACCGCAAATGATGATAAGGGAAGTGGAGCAGAACACCATACTCCACTCTTTGACATAGATGAAGATGCCTTGGAAAATGCAGTTTTTGCCATGGTGAAATTTGCTATAAGATTTCTTTAAAATATATTTTATGAAATTTCTGATATAGTTGGGTATATATACTATGTAGAGATAACTAGGAGGTAATAATGACAATTCAAGTTAATCAAGAAGCAATAGATTTTACACTAAAAGATCAAAACAAAGAAGAAATTAAACTTAGCGAATTAAAAGGAAAAAAGGTAATTCTTTCTTGGCACCCATTGGCCTACACACCAGTTTGTACTGATCAAATGAGATCTCTAGAAAGAAACTATGACAGAATCCAAGAAAAGGGAGATACTGTAGTTATAGGAATTTCTGTAGATCCTTTCCCAGCTAAAGCAAAATGGGCTGATATTCTTGATCTAAAAGACATAAAAATAGTATCAGACTTCTTCCCATATGCAGAAGTAACTAAGGCATACGGATTATTCAACGAAGAAAATGGTGCAAGTAAACGTGCTAATGTAATAATCGATGAAGAAGGAAAAGTACAATGGGTTAAGGTCTATGGAGGAAGCGAACTTCCTGATGTAGAAGAAGTTATAGACAATCTATAGATAAGTATAAAGAATTTAAATCTCGCCGAGGGGCGGGATTTTTTCTTTGTTCAAATATGTTAAAAAAATAATAATTTATGATAATGCAAATCATTCTTGACAAATTATTAAAATAGTGCTATTATAAATTTATCAAGGAAAGTCATAAGAATAAAATAATGATTTACCTACATAAAAATAATAAATTAAGGAGATAAATATGAAAAAGAAAAATACTATTGCCCTAACAGCGATCCTATCATTTGGTTTAATCCTGGCAGCTTGTGGTAATGACCAAGCTCACGATAATGAGGTTAATAACAAAACCCAAGTAGAGGAGAGTAAAGAATCTAATGCTTCTCAAAGTGAAAATACAGAAAGTAAAGAAGAAGTAATAGAAGAATCTAAAAAAGAAGAAGCAAATGAAAAAGTAAGCCTAAGCGATTGGGAAGGAAATTGGAATTCCATGGAAGGATATCTGGATAAAGAAGAGGTCCAAGATGCATTCAAAACATTAGCAGAAAAAGAAAACACTGACCAAGAAACAGCAAAAAAAGCTTATTTAGAAAAAAGAAAATGTGACTTCAAAGGCTTAGAAATAGAAGGAGAAAAGGTAAAATTCTACCAAGAATTTCCAGAAGATTCTAGCAAAGAAAGTTCGGAAGTTGAGTATAAATTTATAGACAAAAAAGAAGTTAAACACGGTTCTCACATGCTAGAATGGGATATCTTTGAAGCAGTAAGCCCAGATGCTGAATATAAATATCTACTAATGATGCCAATACACGGTGAAGAAAGTCTAACACATTTTCACATGAGATATGGAAATGATGTAGACGAATTATTAGAAAAAGATGGTTGGTTCCCTACATTTGTTAAACCAAACACAACAGATTCACAAATTATTGATGAGATTACAGAATAAGTTTACTGGGGGATGGGTTAGCTCATCCCTTTTTGTTATTAAGGAGGACTCATGAAAAGACTCAAAAAAATAAGTCTTATTATTTTTGCCCTGATATTTTTCGTAGCCTGTGGCAAGAATGAAAAAGAGGATAAGAGACCCTTAGTTTACACTTCTTTTTATCCTATAAACGACTTAACTAAAAAAATTGCTGGAGATAGCTTAAATGTCCAATCATTTATGCCAGAAGAAAAAGAAGCCCACCTCTGGGAGCCTTCTGCAAAGGATATGAAAAAGCTTGCCAAGGCGGATCTTTTGGTTGTAAATGGAGCCAATATGGAACCATGGCTTGACAGTGTTAAGGAAAATCTTCCTAACCTTGATATTTTAAAACTCTCAGATTCAGTGGACCTTATTACCTACAAGGGCCAAGCTGCTATTGGAGATTTTCAATATATGGCAAGGATAGATGTGACAGATAAGGTTCAAAAGTTTGACTTTGCCCATACTCACGAAGATATGATGAGGGTTGCCTTTATCAAAGACGAGGGCCTAAGTCAGGAAGAACTAGTCAAAAAGGCCAAAGAGGTCATGAGCCAAAAGGGAGAACTAGTTTCTCAAAAATCAACCATCAATGTTGAGGAAGGAAAGGTATATGGCCTAGAAATGGGACATGAATCTGGTGAAATATTTTATAAAATGCCTAAGGCTGGCAAATGGATTTTTGTCTCAGATAGGATAAGCGAAGACCTCCTTCCTTATTATCTGATGGATGAAAATGGTGACCTTCTAAAGGATACCAACAGAGAAGAATCCCTAATGGAAGGCTCTTCATCTGGCTTTGATAAGATAAGTTACGATCCACATTCTTGGCTTTCTATAACAAACGGCAAAAAATACCTAAATGCTATCCAAGATAAGTTGATAGAGAAATATCCAGAAAATGAGAAAATTTATAAGAAAAATAAATTGAAATACGTTGACCAATTGACAGATATAGATGCAGAATATAAGGAGAAATTTAAGAAATTAGACCAAAGAGAATTCCTTACAATCCACTATGCCTACGCATATATAGCAAGGGATTTTGATCTGATTCAATACCCTCTGCAAGGTCTAACTAGCCTTGAAAGTCCGAGCCTTAAAACAATTAAAAAGGCCGTAAACTTTGCCAAGGATAAAAATATAGACACAATCTTTTATGAATTTGGGAAAAATCCAAAGGAAGCCAAGGCCTTGGCTGAAGAACTAGGTGGTAAAATTAGTCCCCTTGCTTCCATGGAGTTTATGACAAGTGAGCAAGAAAAAAAGAAAATGGATTATATAGACCTTATGAGGATGAACCTGGATAACCTATACGAGTCAATGAAAGGAGATGAAAGTGAAAGCAATTGAAATTAGCGACCTATCCTTTGCCTACAAGGATATACCAGTTATAAAAAACTGCAATCTTGATGTAGCTTGTGGAGAAATGGTATTGATAGTTGGGGGCAATGGATCAGGTAAATCGACCCTAGTTAAGCTTATGCTAGGTGAGCTTAAGCCTGATGAAGGAGAAATTAAAATATTGGGCAAGGATATATCTTCTTACAAATCATATAAAAAAATAGGGTATGTGCCCCAGATAAATATTGTAAATAAAATATCCTTTCCTATAACTTGTAAGGAACTTGTAGTATTAAATCTTTATGAAGACTTTAGCTTTATAAAGATAGCGAAAAAAAGCCACTACCAAAAAGCCTGCCAAGTTCTAAGGGATATGGGCATGGAAGAATATATAAATACCCCAGTCAACGAACTTTCCGGAGGTCTTGCCCAAAGAGCGATGATAGCAAGGGCTATGATAAATAATCCTGACCTTCTTATCCTAGATGAGCCGACAGCAGGAGTGGATAAGGAAAATAAGGAAAGATTTTATGAAACTATAAAAAGCCTACAAAAAAATCTGGGAATAACAATAGTTTTGATTACCCACGAACTTAAAGAAATTGAAGAGCTTGATATAGATAAAACGGAGTACAGGATGAATGAAGGGAGCTTAGAATTATGTTAGAATTTGCCTTTATGAGAAAGGCTCTTATGGTAGGTTTCCTCCTATCCATTATGATTCCTATCATTGGAATTGTAATGGTTAATAGAAAAACATCTATGATAGGAGATGCCCTATCTCATACAGCCCTTACTGGTGTAGGTTTGGGACTTATCCTTGGTTTTGATCCTCTTTTAGGATCAGCCATAGTATGTGTAATAGCAGCCTTTATGATTGAAATTATAAGGAAAAAATTTCCCCAATATGGAGATATGGCCACAGCAGTTATCATGAGTACTGGACTTGGTCTAGCAGCTATACTTTCAGATTTTGCCCCTGGGGGAAACTCCTTTGAATCGTATTTGTTTGGGTCAATTTCTTCTGTAACAAGTTTTGACCTAATAAATACCAGCATTATTTTTGTTCTGGTACTAATACTTTCAATAAGTAGGTATTCGGCTCTTTTAGCCATATCAATCGATACAAATACAGCTAGGCTATCAGGGGTGAGGGTTAACCTTATAGAGGCAATCTTTACATTTCTAGCAGCAGTAACCATTGCCCTAGCAGTAAAGATTATAGGAGCCTTGATGGTAACAAGCCTAATAGTTTTACCAGTTGCAACGAGTCTAATAGTATCAAGAAGTTACAAGCAGACATTTTTTATAACAATCATTTTAGGAATTGTATATATGATGGCAGGTATTATTCTCTCCTTCCAATTTGATATAAAACCAGGTGGAGCAATTGTAGTAAATGCAGTAGTTGGTATGTTGGTATTTACCCTTTATAAAAAACTAATCAAAAAATAAATTATCCTAAGCTAGCAGCATCCTCCCTAAAAGCTGCTAGTTTTTTATATTTAAATTGGGTATAAATATAGAAATAGACCTAAGATATGAAAATAGGAGGAAATAATGAGCAATTTGTACTCTATAATAGATAGACAAAGAGAGTTTTTCTACTCTGGTTATACTAAAACTGAGACTTTTAGAAAAGAAAACCTAGAAAAATTAAGAGATTTAGTGGATCTTTATGAAGATGAGATCTTAGCCTGTTTAAAGGTGGACCTTGGCAAGTCAAACTTTGAGGCTTATGTTAGTGAAATATCTTTTCTTAAGGAAGAGATAAAGTTTGCCTTAGATAATTTATCTGACTGGATGAAGGCAATAAGGGAAAAGACTCCTATCCAGGCTATGCCTGCAAAATCATATACCTTGTATGAACCTTTGGGAGTGAACTTGATAATAGCCCCTTGGAATTATCCTTTTCTTTTAGCTCTTGATCCTGTAGTTTCTGCTATAGCTTCAGGAAATACTGTAATCCTTAAAACTTCTTCTAAGACATTGGCTACAACAGAAGTTATTACAACGATGATTAACAATCATTTCCCAGAAGAATATATCTATGTAGTAGATAATGACAAAGTAAGTCACGAAGAGCTTTTAGCAGGTACTTACGATCATATTTTCTATACTGGAGGAAAGTCAGTCGGTAAACACATAATGAAAAAAGCAAGCGAAAATTTAACTAAGGTTACATTAGAACTTGGCGGAAAAAGTCCTTGTATAGTAGATAGGACAGCTGATCTTGATAATGCTGCTAAGTCAATCGCTTGGGGAAAAACATTAAACGCAGGTCAAACTTGTGTAGCTCCTGATTATATTCTTGTTGATTTTGCTATCAAAGAAAAATTTATAGAAAAACTTAAAAAATATCTAGTGGAGTTTTATGGACTCAATCCGCTTTTATCAAAAGATTATGTATCTATCATAAACACAAGTCACCTCGAGGGACTTGTAGATCTTTTAGATGGTCAAGATATTATTTTTGGTGGTAATTATGATAAGGATACTCTAAAACTTGAACCAACCATAGTCGATGGTGTTGATTTTGATAATAAACTTATGGAAGATGAAATATTTGGACCAATTATTCCAATCATTACCTACGAAAATATCAATTCTATTTTATATAAAATAAAAAGACTTCCAAAGCCACTAGCTTTTTATCTATTTGCAGACGATAAGAGACTGATAGATAAGGTTATGTATAATATGGAATATGGTAATGGTTGTGTAAATGATTGTATCATGCAAATTGCAAGTCCATACTTAGAGTTTGGAGGAGTAGGAGCAAGTGGCATGGGCGGATACCATGGCTACAATGGATTCGTTAATTTCTCCAACAAAAAATCCATCATGCATACACCTAAGAATCTAAAAGTTAATATAAAATATCCTCCTTATGAAGATGGGAAATTGAATCTAGTTAAGAAAATTATGTAAAGAAAAACCAAGGCTTATTTTGTAGCCTTGGTTTTTAAATTAGTTATTTTTGCTATCCATGTCAGCTTTGATTGCTTTAGCTAATTCTTTTATTAGTTCTACTTGTTCCATTTTTACACCAGAGTTGATTTTTACATCTTCTCCAACGTAGTCAAGCTTAGCAGAAGATAAAATTTCTTTAGATATTTCTAGACTTCTACCACCCCAAGACCAGTTGTTTAAGAATGAAACACTTCTGTTTGTATATCCTGTTCCAACTAATTCTCTTAGGAAAGCATCCATCTTGTAGTATAGACCTGAGTTGTAGTTGATTGGTGCAAATACTGAGTGAGAGAATCTGTGACAATCGCTAATTGGATATGATACGTCCCAGTCAGCAACGTCATAAGTTTTGATATTTTCTACTCCAAGTTGGGCAAGGTTTGTAGCAAGGATATCAGCAGCTTCTTCTGTATCACCATACATTGATGCGTAAACTATAACTACACCATCTTCTTCTGGAGTAAATGTTGACCATTTGTTATATTTATCCATGATAAACTCAATTGATTCTTGGTCAGTATAAACTGGTCCATGAAGAGGAAGGATAGCATTTATTGGAAGACCGTCGATCTTCTTGAAGGCATTTTGAACCATCTTTCCAAACTTACCTACGATATTGATGTAATATCTTCTAGCTTGATCTAGCCAATCACCCTTGTGCATTACATCTTTGGCGTGAATGTGACCTTCGATTACATTGAAAGATCCGAAAGCGTCAGCAGAAAATAGGATGCCCTCGTTTGTTTCATAGGTCATCATTACTTCTGGCCAGTGAACCATTGGTGTAAATACAAACTTAAGATTTCTCTTTCCTATATTTAATTCGTCACCATCTTTAACTTCGTAGTATCTATCTTTGAAATCATCATTGTAGAATTGTTCATAGAATTTAAAAGTTTTTGCATTTCCAACGAACTTAGCATTTGGCCATTCTTTCATACAAAAATCAATGTTTCTACAGTGGTCTGGTTCCATGTGTTCTATTACAATGTAGTCAAGTTCTTCTCCGTCTAGGGCAGCTTTGATATTTTCAAGATATCTTCTAGTAAAGGCAGCTTCTACTGAATCCATTAGGACATTTTTTTCGTCTTTTATGACATATGAACTGTATGAAACTCCATTAGTTAATTCGAACATGTTTTCGAATCTATCAATTCTTCTGTCGTTAACTCCGACCCAATAAATATTATCTAAAACTTCTATTATATTGTGCATTATTTCTCCTTTGAAAACTATTTTTTTAACTATATCTACTATACCAGTAAATCAGGAAAAATAAATTATATATAAATGATTATTATTATCGACAATAATCTAAAATAAATTAAATTTTAATATTAATTAAAAAAGTATGTTAGAAATAATTTATTTGGGTATATAATATATGAAAACAATTACAATGAATAATTTAAATGATATTAATATAAGGAGTAATTAAAAATGGGATACAATCTACCAGAAGATTTAGAAGAATTTAGAAAAGTTGTTAGAAGTTTTGCAGAAGAAAAAATCAAACCTATTGCTTTTCACTTAGACCAAAGCAAAGAATTTCCAAAAGAAATTGTTAAAGAAATGGGTGAGATGGGACTTATGGGAATTCCTTTCCCAAAAGAATACGGTGGAGCTGGACTTACTAACCAACATTACGCTATAGCTGTCGAAGAGCTATCAAGAGTGGATGGTGGTGTAGGTGTAATTTGTTCAGCACATACATCTCTAGGAACATGGGGACTAAATGAGTTTGGTAATGAAGAACAAAAGGAAAAATATCTAAGACCACTTCTTACAGGTGAATCAATTGGTGGCTTCGGTCTTACAGAAGAAAATGCAGGATCTGACTCAGCAGGAACAGAAACTACAGCTGTTCTAAAGGGAGATCATTATGTATTAAATGGTAAGAAGATTTTCATTACTAACGCACCAGAAGCTCAAACTTATCTAGTAACAGCGGTTACAACACCTGGTAAAGGAAACCATGGTATTTCAATGTTTATAGTTGATAAAGACTTTGAAGGATTTACTTTCTCAGAACCATATGACAAACTAGGTATAAGATCATCAGTTACAGCTGAGCTTCACTTTAAGGACGTAAAAGTTCCAAAAGAAAATCTACTTGGTGAAGAAGGTAAGGGTTTCAAATATGCTATGATGATTCTAGACGGTGGTAGAATCGGAATTGCATCACAAGCTCTTGGTATTGCTCAAGGAGCTTATGAATCAGCTAAGGAATATGGACTTGCTCGTGAACAATTTGGTGAAGCTGTAGCAAGAATGCAACACAACGCATTTATTCTTGCAGATATGGCAACAGAACTAAAGGCAGCAAGACTATTGATATATGATGCAGCTAAGAAAAAAGATGCTCACGTTCCTTACGGTATGGATGCAGCTATGGCAAAGCTATACGCATCTGATATGGCAGAAAAACTAACTTCTAAGGCCCTTCAATTATATGGTGGATCTGGATTTATCAAGGGTGTAGATGTAGAACGATACTACAGAGACTCTAAGATTACACAAATCTACGAAGGAACAAATGAAATCATGAGGCTCGTAATCTCAGGATATATTTTCCCAAGAATAGCTAAAAAAGAAGCTAAGAAAGATGCTCCAAAGAAAAAACAATCTCAAGTAGGAGATAGGAAACTTGAAATCTTTAAAGGCGATGAAAAAGAAGCCGCTAAAAAACTAGTAGAAGCATTAAAGGCAGAAGGATTTACCTTTGATAAGAAAGATGTTGATCTAGAAGGTGAGATTGAAAGTGCTGACTCTGTTGTAGCAGCAGGTATGGGAATTGGAGAAGAACAAAACTTAGAATTGATCAAAGAACTAGCTAAAGAAACTGGATCTGTTCTTTCATCTTCAAGACCAGCTGCCCAAGTTAGAGGATATGTCCCAACAAACAGATTTATCGGTCTATCAGGTAAGAAATTCTCTGGTAAACTATATATAGGTGTTGGTATATCAGGAGCTATGCAACACTTAAGAGGAATTCCAGATGCTGGAACAATTGTTGTAATCAACAATGACGAAAGCGCAGCATTCTTTGATAACTGTGACTACGGTATAGTAGGAGACTTCCACAAAGTAGTACCAGCTTTAATAGAAGAAATTAAAAATGCATAATTGATAAAATAAAGAGACCTTAATTGGTCTCTTTTATCTTACAGATTTTCTCTTATAAATTCTTTAAGTGCTTCTATCAAATCGTCAGATTTTTTATATATTCTTGGTTTGTCGAAATAATTTCCATTTTTATCTACATAAGATAAGCCAGTTATAAGTTTATTTATATACATAAAGTCATTTTGGAAGACATCTTTTTTTATTTCAGCTAGTTTATCATCTCTGTCATTTCCAGTTAGTCTTATATCTGTATATAGTTGAAATATAGGGATTCCTCTTTCAAAAGCGATTCCCATTTCACCTGCAAGGCCCAAATCAGTTGTATCCATCAAGGCTATTAGTAGATTTGAGCTTTTTAGCCTATCATAATCAGCTAAGAGTATATCAGCACCACTCGCAAAACCAGCAGATTTATCATTGATTTCCAAGTTATCAGCTGGATTGTAGAGGTCAATCTTATCACCAAATTCATTTTCCAAGGCATCTTGTACTTTTTTAGCTTGGAGTCTTTGACCTTCTATAAATAAATCACATCCTAAATATATTTTCATCATATCACCTCTAGATAATTATATCAGATTAGATTATTTACTAAAACTCCTTTATCCAATATAATAGGTAGAGAGGTAATTATGAAAAAAAATATAAAAATTTTATCTACGAATTTTGATATAGCCCTAGGTGATGTTAGAAAAAACCTAGAGACAATTAAAAATATAATAAGTAAAGCAGAAAGTGATGGCGTAAATATCTTATCCCTTCCTGAACTTTCATTAACAGGAGCATCCCTCTATGATTTGTATAAGGAAGATTCACTTATAAAAGCTGTGGAAGAAGCTATAGTAAAATTAAAAAACTATAGTAAAGATTTTGATCTATTAATTTCCGTGGGAGCACCACTTAGATCATCTGGTTTGGTCTATAACACAAGTTTTTTAATAAAAAAAGGAGAAATCCTAAATATATATGTCAAGACCAATCTAAAAGATTATGAGAAGACTGTATTTAGCGATATGATTCCTGAAAGTTTTTTAATTGGTGGAGAAAATATAGAAATAAATCCATTTTATCCAGAAAATATCGGTGGTCTAAAGATAGGAGTAAGCATAGGTGAGGATGAAAAAAGTATTATCCCTCAAAGTTTAACTTTTAAAGAACTGGGAGCTGATATAATTCTAAATCCTAATGCCTTTGAAAAAACAGTCCTATCAACTGAAAAAACAATAAATGATATTAAGTTTTTATCTAAAGATGTAGTTTATATTTCAACTGGTACAGGTATTGGCGAATCATCTACAGACTTTGTATATCAAGGATTAAACGCAATTATCGATGACGGTAAGATACAAGAAGTTTCAAATAATGATAGTGTAGTTTTTAATAAATTATTTGAAATAGATATAGACTCCCAAATAACTTTTACAAACTTTTCTGATAAAAATATAAAGCTTGACAAGTTTCCTTATATACCAAGAAAAGAAAAGGAAGATCTCTTTGTAAAAGATGTATTTGATATTGCATCAGCTGGACTTTTAACAAGGATGGGAAAGATTGGAGTAAAGGATGTATTTATAGGTGTGTCTGGTGGACTTGACTCTACAATGGCACTTTTATTCATTGACTATGCCTTCAAAAAAGTAGGCTTTGAGAGAGAGAACATTCACGCCTACACAATACCAGCCTTTGCAACGAGTAAAAGAACAAAGTCAAATGCAAACTTACTTTGTGAGGTTCTAGATATTAAGCTAAACGAGATAAATATATCTGAAGCTGTCAAAGTTCATCTAAGGGATATTGGTCATGATGGGATAAAACAAGATGTGGCATATGAAAATGCTCAAGCAAGAGAAAGAACTCAGGTTTTATTTGATTTAGCCAACATGCATGGAGGAATCGTAATAGGAACAGGAGATTTGTCTGAGATAATGCAAGGCTTTGCAACATTTAATGGAGATCACATGAGTAACTATTCCTTAAATGCAAGCCTAACTAAAACTCACCTTAGATTTATTGTAGGAAATGTTTCTAAAAATACAGAAAATGATAAATTAAAATCCGTCCTAGAAGATATATTAGCTACTCCAATATCACCTGAGCTTAAAAATGAGAGTGAAGAAACTATAAGCCAAAAAACAGAAGACATAATAGGACCTTATGAATTAATAGACTTCTTTATTTATTACCATCTAGCCTACAAGTTAAGTCCAGAGGATATTTATAAGAAGGCCATCCTTGCCTTTGAAGGTGATTATTCAAAAGATACTATCAAAAAATGGCTTAAATCATATTATAAGAGATATGCAAGTAGTCAGTTTAAAAGAGCAACTGCAGTAGATGGTCCAAGTATTACAGGACTATCAACATCACCTAGACTAGGTTACAAGATACCTTCTGATATGTCATCTAACATTTATTTAGGTGAAATAGATGAAGATTAGTAAGAAAAAGCTTGCTCTTGGCTTGGGGCTTAGTGCCCTAGGCCTAGGCTTTTATATTAATAGGCAATGTTTTCATGCTAAGGAAAAAAAGATCACTTTATACTCCCCAAAGATAGATAGTCCTATAAGGATCACGCAAATTACAGATTTTCATTCAAATGTCATATCGAATCTAGGAGAAGTTATAGAAAACATAAGACAATTTGCCCCTGACTTTATTATACTTACTGGAGATATCCTAGATTATGGAACAGATAGAAAGATTGAAAGAAGTCTGTTTTTTCTAAAAAACTTAAGTGCTTTAGGAATAGAAACTTTTTATATAACTGGCAACCACGAAGAAAGAGGTCCAAAGCTTGATTATTTCCTAGAAGAACTTGAAAAGCTTGGCATCAAATATTTAAAAAATGAATCAGTTCTTGTCAAAGATAATAAAATTAACTTGTATGGAAATACATTTTATACAAGGTCCTTTGACAATTATAAAAAAGATGATAATAAATTAAATATTATATTAAGCCATTATTCAAAACACGTAAGAGACAGAGATAATGTAGATTTTGATTTTGTGTTTTCAGGCCATACCCATGGTGGGCAAGTGAGATTTCCTATCTTAGGTGCACTCGTAAGTCCAGGCGAGGGATTTTTCCCAAGTTTTGACAAAGGGGTGTATCATTATAGAAATGGTATAATATATGTTGATAGTGGGCTGGGAAATACATTCTTGCCACTTAGGTTTCTAAACAAAATAGGATATTCTAATATAGAAATAAAAAATGGGTCTGTAGTTTAGTGGCAAAACAAGGGTGTCCGAAGCCAAAGATGGGGGTTCGATTCCCTCCAGACCTGCCAATTTAAGTTCGATTCGTCGAACTTTTTTTATTTGAAGAAATTATATAACAATATTCACTTTGATGAATTAATGCAAAATATTGATAAAATTTCGCAAAAGTATATAATAATACAATAAACGAAATAGAAAAGAGGTACTTATGATACTTGGAGTTAGAGATAAAATCTGGATAACAGGATCTCATGGTAGACTAGGATCTACTATATACAGATACCTGGATCCAATTGATGCTGAAATAGTAGCAACAGATAAAAATGAAGTTGATATAACTAATCAAAAGGAAGTGTCTACATTTATAGAAAGACTTAGACCAACCATTATTGTAAATGCGTCAGGTTTAACTAAGAAAAATGAATGTGAGAAAAACCCAGACGAGGCTTACTTATTAAACGCTATTGGAGCTAAAAACATAGCTATAGCTGCTAATCGTCACAAGGCAAAAATTGTCCAACTATCTACTGGAGATGTATTCGACGGCAATACCATAAATCCTTACAAGGAAATAGATACACCAAGACCTACAACAGTATATGGGAAAAGTAAGTTCTTGGGAGAAGAATTCGTAAGGAATTTCTCAAACTATTATTATATTATAAGAGTATCAAGACTATATTCTAGGGAAAATTCTTTTGTTGAAAATATAATTGACCAAGCAAAAAAAGGTAAAGTTGTGATGCCTAAAGACAGGATATCATCACCAACACCTGCCTTTGAGCTTAGTAAATTCTTGATAGAACTAATCAAAACAAATAACTACGGAACTTATCATGCCTCATGTGAGGGCTACTGTTCTCACAAAGACTTTGCCCAAGAAGTCATAGATTATCTTGGTCTTGATGCCGAAATAGAAGAAATTATTGATGAAAGTAGGGTAGATATGGTCCCAAGCTTTAGAGGAATAAGCAACTATTATCTAAACATAACTGATGGATATAAGTTTAACGATTGGAGATCTGCCCTTCATGAATATATAGAAAAGGAGGGACTGAATGGTAAAAAATAAGAAAAAGAAATTTGGACTCTCCCAACAAATATTTATATCGTTAATCATAGGAATAGTAGTTGGTATTCTCATACATTATTTCATGCCAGAAGGCCATTTCCGTGATGATATTTTGATAGAAGGAATATTTTACACAATAGGACAAGTTTTTATTAGACTCATGCAAATGCTAGTAGTTCCACTAGTGTTTTTCTCTATAGCAGATGGCTGTAGAAACCTAGGGGATACAGAAACATTGGGTAAGGTCGGAGTTAGAATTGTGGCGTTTTATATATGTACAACGGCCCTTGCAATATTTCTTTCCCTAATGCTTGCAAGAGTTATAAATCCAGGAAAAGGAATGAATTTAAGTCTTGGAGCTAATGAATTTGAAGTAGATAGCGGAGAGGAATTTTCAATATCTAAAACAATTCTAAACTTCGTTCCAACCAATCCAATTGGAGCACTAGCCAATGGAGAAATGATTCAAATTATAATATTTGCAGTTATTGTGGGTCTATTAATAGCATCTATGGAATATAGACTTATGACCCTAGGAAATGTCGTAACAGAAATGAACGATCTTATGATGGGAATGACAATGTGGGTTATGAAACTTGCTCCAATTGGTGTATTTTTCCTAATAACTAGAACCTTCGCATCATTAGGTTATGATGTAATCATATCTATGTTATCATATATGGCTACAGTTTTGGGAGGACTTGCTGTTCAACTAATTCTTGTTTACATGCTATTATTGGCAGCATTTACTAGAGTAAATCCAATAAACTTCTTAAAGAAATTTGCTCCAGTAATGACTTTTGCTTTTTCAACTGCCTCAAGTAATGCCACAGTTCCGGTAAATATCAAAACTCTAGAAGAAATGGGAGTGGATAGAAAAATATCATCCTTTACAATTCCTCTAGGAGCGACCATAAATATGGACGGAACTGCAATCATGCAGGGAGTTGCAGTAGTATTTATAGCAAATGCCTATAATATTGACTTAACAGCAGCAGACTTTGCGACAGTTATACTAACTGCGACAATTGCATCAGTAGGTACAGCAGGTATTCCGTCAGTAGGACTAATAACTCTATCCATGGTACTACAATCAGTAGGACTTCCGGTAGAAGGAATCGCTATGATTATGGGTATAGACAGAATTCTAGACATGGCAAGATCTGCCGTAAATATATCAGGAGATGCTTCAGGGACAATAATAGTAGCAAATTCTGTAGGTGCCTTTGATAAAGAAAAATTTGTAAGAAAAATAGAAAAATAAGAAAAAATCGGCAAAAGCTTATAAAAAGCTTGCCGATTTTTTTGAATTTGAAACAATTTCAGAATAAGGTTTTGAAAAAAGGAAATTATAAAAGAGGCATTAATCCTCATAAGTTAAAACTAAATGTGGGTCAAGATAGTAGAATTTATCATGATTCGCCTTATTTTATTTTCTTCTGACAATCAGGGCAAATACCTGTAAATTCGAAATTGTGGCCGTTTATTATAAAGCCAGTGTCTTCTTGTATTTTTTCTTCTATGGGATGGATTGGGCAATTATCCAGGATAAACTTTTTGTTGCAAATAGTACAAGTTATAAAATGTTTATGGTTTTCATTGTTTACTTGATAGTAGCTTATTCCGTCGACATTTGTTGTTTTTAATAAAATTTCATTTTCTTCTAGGGTATTTAAATTTCTATAAACGGTAGATAGATCTATATTAATTTTATCTTTTATTAAATCAAAAATCTCTTCTGCAGAAATAGGATGACCTTCATTTACCAAGGTTTCTGCTAACATCTTTCTTTGTCTAGTTAATCTCATTCCCTTATCTTTTATGAGTTTTTCTATATCCACGTTCTCACCTCTATAATATTATACTTTTATTTGACAGATAAAAAAATGAGCATATAATCTTAAATGCAAACAATTTGCAAGTAAAGGAGAAATTATGAAAGCAAAAAATTTATTTACGGTTCTTGCTCTAGTTGTTACACTTACAGCTTGTGGAGCAAACACAGATAAAAAGGAAAATGAAAATGTTGATGATTCTAAAAAAATAGAATCTAAAGTAGAAGAGGGAAATGAAAAAAATCAAGAGAATGAAAAAAGTGTAATTTACACATCATTTTTCCCTATATATAACCTTGCTAAACAAATCGCAGGTGACAAGTTTGAGGTAAGATCATTTACCAATCTAAAGACAGAAAGTCACGGCTTTGAACCATCTGCTAAAGAAATTGCAGAATTATCCAATGCAAAATTGATGTTTACAAACGGTGCCGGCATGGAAGAATGGGAAGAAAAGGTAAAAGAATCTACTGATGTTGAATTTGTAAATACAAGCGAGAGTATTGATTTAATAAAGGCAACAGAAGAAGACCACGAAGATCACGATCACGCTCACGAAGAAGACCATGAAGATGCGGATCACGACCATGAAGATGCGGATCATGACCATGAAGATGCGGATCATGATCATGAAGATCATGATCATGAAGAAGGTCATCATCACCACCATGGAGAATATGATCCACATACATGGTTAGATCCAGCTAATGGAAAGGCTCAGGCAAAAGTTATAGCAGATAAATTATCTGAAATAGATCCAGCCAATAAAGATTATTACATGGCAAATTATGAAAAGATTGCGACTGAACTTGATGAAATTACAAGTGAATACAAAGATAAGTTCGCTAATGTAGAAAACAATAAGTTCATTGTTCCTCACCAAGCTTTCGGATATGTAGCTCGTGAATTTAACTTAGAACAAATCCCACTAAATAGCTTGACTTCAACTGGTGAAGCAGGTAGCAAAGTTTTAAAAGAAGTTTCAGATATGGCAAAAGATGAAAAGATCAAAACTGTATTTTATGAAATGGGCGGATCAGATAAGGCAGCTAAAACCCTAGCAGATGAAATAGGTGCTGAGGCAAAACCAATCAGTACTCTAGAGTTTGTAACTGATGAAGAGCTAGACTCAAACAAAACTTACCAAGAAATGATTAAAGAAAATCTCGAAGCTATATACCAATCTTTGTCATAATATAGTATATTATAGTATATGAGATTACTAGAAATTAAAAACCTTAAATTTGGATATGAAGAAAATTTAATATTAAACGACATAAATTTAAATCTTGATGAGGGAAATTTCGTAGCCATCAGCGGAGAAAACGGATCAGGCAAGTCCACCCTAATCAAATTAATACTAAAAGCAATCAAAAAAGACTCTGGAGATATAAAGATTTTAGGAGAAAATATAGAGGACTTTAACAACTATGAAAAAATAGGCTATGTTCCTCAGGTAAACGACTCTTCAAAGATTTCCTTCCCTGTAACTTGCGAAGAGTACGTTAGCCTAGGTCTTTATAAGGAGTTTAACTTTTTCAATATGCCAACTAAAAAAACTAAACAAAAAGTAAAAAATGTATTTTCCTCCCTGGCTATTGAAAATCTTATGAAAAAACCCTTCAAAAATTTATCCGGTGGTCAACAACAAAGAGTTATGATTGCAAGAGCTTTGGTATCTGCCCCACGAATATTAATATTAGATGAACCAACGGTAGGAATTGATGCCAAACACAAGAAAGATTTTTTAGATTTACTTTATGATTTGAATAAAAATCATAAGATTAGTATTCTAATAATCAGCCATGAAATGGAACTTATCAAAGATTACGTTACAAAAACTGTATACCTAAAAGAAGGGAGACTTGTATATGCTTAGTTATGATTTTATGCAAAGAGCCCTTCTTGTAGGGCTTATGTTATCTATAATTATTCCAATGATAGGAATAGTTATGATAAATAGGAAAACATCTATGATAGGCGATGCGCTTAGCCATTCGTCCCTTTCTGGTATAGCTATTGGTTTGATATTCGGGATAAATCCCTTGTGGACGTCGCTTATAATATGTATCATTGCGAGCTTTGCAATAGAGATTATTAGGAGAAGATTTGACCAGTATGGCGATATGGCAACTGCAATTGTAATGTCAACTGGTATTGGTCTTGCGGCAGTACTATCAGATTTCACACCTGGTGGAACAAGTTTTGAATCCTTCATGTTTGGATCAATTACGACTGTTAGCGTAGATGATCTAATCCTTGTTGGTGTAATATTTGTTCTAGTTGTTGCAGTTTCTTTATATTTTTACAATGCTTTATTGTATAACTCTATAAATCCAATGATGTCTAGGCTATCAGGAGTAAAAACTGACCTTGTAGATTCAATTTTTACTCTAATGACAGCTATAACAGTTGCGATTTCTGCAAAGACAGTAGGAGCTTTGATGATAACATCACTTATGGTTATACCAGTTGCAACCTCACTACTTGTAACAAAATCATACAAATCGTCTTATATACTAGCGATAATATTATCCATATTATTTATGATTAGTGGTATAACGGCAAGCTTCTATCTAGGAGTAAAACCAGGTGGCTCAATAGTTTTAGTTGCTATAATAGTTTTAATAATAGTAAGTTTATTTACAATGATTAAAAGAAAAATGTTAGTTAGAAAATAAAATGAATATACGAGAAAGAGTAGGCTTAGGCCTACTTTTTTAGTGTAGTATAATAGATATATAAGGAAGGTAAATATGAAAATTATTATATCACCAGCAAAAAGATTCAAACATTTTGATAACATAGAAACAAGTTCTATATTATTTCCAGAAAAAACAGAACAATTAGTTAAGAAAATTAGAAAACTATCTATGAATGAGATAGGAAATTTAAATAAAACAAATGATAAGTTGACTGAAAAGGCGTATTTTGATTATCAAGAATTCGATTTTAATGATATGCCTAATCCAGCACTTTTTTCCTATGATGGACTCGTATTTAAACAATTTGACATGGGAGATTTTGAGGATAAAGATTATCTAAACAATCACGTTTATATTATCTCTGCTTTATATGGCGCACTAAAACCATTTACAGGAATAAGGGACTATAGACTTTATTTTGACAATGACATGATAGATTTATACAAGTTCTGGGCAGATGATATTTATAAAGAAGTTTTTAGGGATAATGATTTGGTAATAAATCTTGCTAGTAAAGAATATGCCAAAACTATAAAACCTTATCTTAAAGAAAATGATAAATTCATCACAATAGACTTTAAGGATGAGAAAAATGGCAAACTAAGGTCAGTTGTCGCTTGGACCAAACAGATGCGAGGAAAAATGCTTAGAGAAATAATTATAAATAAAATTACTGATTTAGAAGAAATTAAGAAAATTGAAATAGATGGATACAAATTCGAACCTTTTAACTCAACTGAAGATAATTTGGTATTTGTTAGGAGAGAAATTTGAGATTATTACACTTATCAGACCTTCATATAGGAAAAAGTATTGGTAACTATTCTCTAATTGAAGATCAAAGATATGCCTTAGAAGATATAGTTAAAATAGTAGAAAAGAAAGATATAGATGTAGTTCTCATAGCTGGGGATATTTTTGATACAAGTATCCCTAGTTCAGATGCCTTGAGTTTATATTCGGATTTTTTGGATGAGCTTATTTTTAGGCTAGATAAAAAAGTTCTAGCAATTGCTGGCAACCACGATTCTTCCAAGAGACTTGATATTAACAAGAACTTCTACAGGTCTAATAATTATTTTCTAGTAAGTGAGCTTGAAAGAGAACCAATCGTTCTTGAAGATGAATATGGAAAGATTAACTTTTATCTGATACCTTTTATTTCCCTTGCAAAAGCTAAGGCAGAAATTGATAGCGAGATAGAGAATTTTACAGATCTTTACAGACATATACTAAATGATATTTCCTATGAAGATAGAAATGTATTAGTTAGTCATTGTTACGCATCTAATATGGGAATTTACGATGAGGAAATTTATGATGATGGGCAAAAGCCACTTACAATTGGTGGAAGTGATGCAATGGATGCAAATTTATTTATGGAATTTGACTATGTAGCTTTGGGACACCTCCATAGATCACATTTCGTGATCGATCCAAAGATTAGATATTCTGGAACCTTTATGAAATATTCCTTTGATGAAGTATTAGGAGAAAAAAGCGTAACTATAATTGATTTGACTAAGGATATTGACATAGAAAAAATTCCTATAAAAAACTTGAGAGACTTTGAAGTTAGAAGAGGAAAATTTGAAGATATTCTAAAAAGTGAGGCAAGCGATAATTATATCAAGTTTATCTTAGAGGATGATTACACGATTGAAAATGCTATGGCAAAATTAAAGTCTAAATTTCCCCTAGCGGTTTCTATTAGCTATGCTAATAAGGCAGTCTTTAGTAGGGAAGATACCTTAGATATTGATATAGAAAATAAAGATGCTGTTGAACTTTTTACAGATTTTTACAAATTTAAAATGGATGAAGATATGACAAATGACGAAATTGAAACCCTAAAGAGGATAATTGTATGCGACCAAAAAGACTTATAATGAGGGGATTTATCACCTACAAGGACAAGGTTGATATAGACTTTTCAAAATTATATGACAAAAAAATATTCTTAGTCTCTGGAGATACGGGATCAGGCAAAACAAGTATATTTGATGCTATAAGTTTCGCTCTTTATGGGAAAGTAGCAAGAAATATCACAAGCGATAGGTTAAGGTGTGATTTCTTGTCAGAAGATGATCCTTATACTTTTGTAAGCTTAGAATTTGAGGTTAAGGATAAAACTTATCTGATAGAAAGAATACCAAGACAAGTAGCTAAGAAAACTAAAAAAGCTCAAAATATTGGAAATTCAGTGAGCTTTTTTGAAATAATTGATGGAGAGAAGAAATTTATATCTGACAAGCAAGGAGAAACTGATCTTGCTGTAAAAAAAATAATAGGATTAGATGACAAACAATTTTCAAAAGTTATGCTCTTAGCCCAAGGACAATTTCAAGAGTTTCTCTCAGCAAAATCATCTGATAAAGCTGCTCTTTTGGGAGATATATTTAAAACATACGAATATAAAGATATTCAAGATAGATTAAAGGAAGCATCTAGAGATTATTTAACTAAGATGGACTACATAGATAGGGAGCTTTCTAATACCATAGATTATAGTGATGAGGTTAAAAAACTTGTAGATAAAGACAATATCTTAACTCATGAATTCGATTTGATTATAGAAGATATAGACCAAGGGAAAAATAAGCTCGACAACAATTATGAAAAAATTCTATCTAGTGAAGAAAAATTAGATAATAGTCTAAAAGAACTATATCAAAACCTAGAGGAGACTAGAAGCTTCAATGAAGGAGTTAAAAAATACAAAAATCTAGAAAAAGAATTAAACTTATATATTAATGAAGAAGATAAAAATAAAAAGCTACTAAGAGAAATAAGAAAAGGAGAGCTTGCCCAAAATATTCTTGTATATGAGAAAAGGTATAAGCAGGCAGTTTTAGATAAAAATAACTTATTAGAGAGCTTAGAACAAGATGAGATTCGCAAAAGTAAAGAGAAAAATAGGCTAGCTGATTTAGAAAAATCATATAATAATCTTGATACGGACAAGAAGATCCTTGATGAGGTCAAAATTTCTTATGAAAATACAAAAAAGACCTTGATTGAGTTAGAAACTTTTGAGTCCTACAAGAATTCGTATCAAAGTTTAGATACAGATAGAAAAACTCTAGAAGGCTTACTAAATAAAAAAGAAATTTTAGAAGATAAACAGAAAAATAATAGAAAAATCTTTGATTTAGCTAATGAAATGTTAAGAGAAATCAGCGAAAAAGGAACTCTAATTAGTAAAAATCTCGAAATTCTCTTAGAAAACACTAGAAAATTAGAAAACGATTATAAAAAAATATCAGAAATAGATGAATTTAATAAAGAAATTAATAATCTAGAAGAGGATAAAAAGCAAGAAGAAGCTATAGAGAAAAAAGCCTTAGAAAATGACGAGCTTAATACTATTAACAAAATGATAGATAAATTAAATGAAGATAAAGTTTGTCCTGTTTGTAAAACTATCCACAAAAATCCATTGGAAAAATACGATGTAGATTCTTATGACCTAGGAGAAATTAGAAAAAAACTTGCAAATATTAACCAAGCTCTAGCCTTGAGAAAATCTCAAATTGAAAAGATAAGAAAAGAGATATCATCAGATGAGAAACTTGCTGATATTAAAATTCTCCTAGATAAAAACTATGCAAATAAAAAAGACCTTGAGGAAAAATTAATAGACTTAAGAGAAAAATACAAATCCAAGGCTAAAGATATAAAATCATACAAGAAGATAATAGAAGAAACAAACATAGAAATAGAAGAAAATACACTTAAAATCAAAAATATAGAAGAAAAACTAGAAGATTCCAAGGAAAATGAAATCAAATATTTAAGCCTAAAGGATAAAATGGAAGGTTTAAATAAAGATGATTTAGAATATAGTAAACAAAAACTAAAAGAAAAAATAGACAAATTAAGTAAAAACATTGATTCAATAACCAAGTCCTACCAAGACCTAGAACTAAAACTAAGAGAGCTTGATTCAAATATTAAAAATAAAAAGTTATCTATAAAAGATCTTGACCAAAAATCAGAACTTTATCTAAAAGAATTTGAAGAAATTCTCTATAAAAACTTTGAAGATAGAAAAACTTACGAGATTTTATTAATATCTTATGAGGAAAATAAAGAGGAAAAAGATGGACTTGAGGAATTCTTTAGAAAAATGGATAGGTTAAAAACAAGTTTAGAAAATTATGCTAGCTATAAAAATGAAGATGAGAAAGATCTTTTATTAGTAAATAAAAAGATCGAAGAAAAAGCCAACGACAAAGCTATCCTATCAGATAAAAAAGCAGAAGTTTTCTCGGAAATTACCATATTTACTAAAGTTTTGGGAAAAATAACGAATCTTAAAGATGAATATGATAGAAGTTTAAAATCAGCAGAAACTTTAGCAAAACTCTCAAAGCTAGCCGACGGAAGCTTTGGCAAAGTTTCTGGCAGAGAAAAAATTGATTTTGAGACCTTTGTACTAACATTTTATTTCGACAAGGTTCTAAGACTTGCCAACATCAGATTATTAGATATGACCGATAACCAATTTTCTATGGTAAGAAATTCAGATGCGACAGATCTAAGGAGTAAGGCAGGCCTTGACATAGAAATCCTAGATGCAAATACAGGTAAGCTTAGGCCAGTTGCAACTTTGTCTGGAGGAGAAAGCTTTTTGGCAAGTTTATCTCTTGCCTTGGGCCTTTCAGATGAGATTAGTATGGAAAATGGTGGCATAAAGATTGACACTTTGTTTATAGATGAAGGATTTGGAACTTTATCTAAAGATTATTTGACTAATGCAATCACCGCAATAGAAAAACTTGCCTACGAAGATAAATTTATAGGATTAATTTCTCATGTGGATGAGTTAAAAGAGGCTATAGATTCAAAGATTAAGGTAACATATGAGCCAAACCTTGGATCTTATGTGGAGGTAATCTCATGATAAATACAATTATTTCGAAATTTCCCAAGGATAGTTCGATTTATATTTACAAAAAGATAGAAGAAGATTTAAAGCAAGGGAAAAAAGCTATACTTTTGGTACCCGAACAGTATACCCTAGAGACAGATATCAATTTTATGAAAAATATATCATATAAATCTGTAATGGATGCCAAAATTTTAAGTTTTTCATCCCTAAAAAGCTTTATCACAGATAAAATCGGAGAAAGTGACAAGCAATTTTTGAGCAAAAGTGCCAAACTACTTTTGATTACGAATATCCTCCAGGATAAAAATGATGATTTGACTTTATTTAAAAATAATTACAACAATATTGATTTTGTAAATAATATTTCTGCCCTCATATCAAGCATAAAAGATAATAATTTCGATGAAGATTTCTTTAAAGATGTTGAAGGATCTGATGATCCTGTCACCAAAATCAAGTTTAAAGAGATAAAGATGATCTATGATGAGTATGAGAAAGAAATATCTGATAAATTCATTGATTCTGAGGATAATTTGTCATATATAATTGAAAAACTTCCTGAGTGTGATTTTTTAGATGGGGTCAATTTTTATTTTGATAAATTTGATAGCTTGTCAGAACTAAAGCTTTCCTTTGTCGATGCTCTCCTAAAGAGGGGAAATCAAGTGAGTATTTCGTTAAATATGGACAAGACATATCTGTATGATAGGAGGCTAAATGATTTAGAAATATTTGATTCTTCTATAAGTCTTTATCATAAATTAAGAGAGCTTGACCAAACGAAAGATCTTGTTTTAAACGATACGAAAAATCTCGATGACTTATCCCATCTTGTAGATAACTTTGAAAGATATAATTATAAAAAATATAATAAAGCACCAGCTCATATTCGTTTTATAGAAAATACTTCTACTAAAACTGAGGTAGAAACATGTGCTCAGCTAATTAATTATATGGTAAAAAAAGAAGGATATAGGTATAGGGATATAGGAATTTATATATCAGATGAAGATGAGTATAAAAATGAAATAGAAAAAGTCTTTAATAGATATGACCTTCCTATTTTTATGGATTCAGGTAGGAAACTATCTGACAATCACATAGTTAAAACTTTTTTAGCTATTTTAAGATTAGCAATATATAATTTTTCCCAAGACGATTTAAACTATTTTCTAAGGTCTGGTCTTTTTAGCTTTGCGGAAGATTTTGATAAAAAAATAATAGTTTTCCAAAACTTTATCAGAAATAGGAAGATTAAGGGAAAGATGTTTATAGATGATAAATACTTTATTCTTGACAAGGAATTTTACGAAAATCTCTACGAAAATGATCCCAAAAGAGAAGAAAAACTTACTGAAAAGATATTAGAGTATGAAATAGTTAATGAATTAAGAGAAAGAATATTAAAATTAATTAGTCCAATTCTAAGTTTAAATGACGAGAAAACTATAACAATCGCAAAAGCAATATTTGATGTGCTAAATGACGAAGACATAAGAATTGGTATAAATAAATACCAACAAATATTAAAATCTACAGGAAAACTTGATGATTTTAAGGAAAATGATCAGGTTTGGGATAAATTTGTTGAAATCCTCGAAGATTTGGTAGCTCTTATGGGAGAAAGAAAATCCAGTTTTAAAAAAATATATGGTTTAATCGAGGCTACCTGTAGAGATATAAATGTAGGCATTATTCCGCCAAGCAAAGACCACATTATAGTTACAAGTTTTTCTAGGGCAAGGATTTCTGATAGAGGAATAAACTTTGCTCTCGGTTTAAACGATGTATTTTTCCCAAGTGGATTTTCTGCTGATATGATTGTAGGGAAAAATGAGAAGGATAAGCTAAAAGATTTGAACCTAGACTTGAAAGCGCTGGACGAAGACTTGGATGAGAGAGAGAAACTAAATCTTTATAGGCTAATAACAATCTCAGATAGGATATTCTTCTCATATTCTCTTTCTAATAGAAAATCAGAAGCCATCAACAAGTCTGTAGTTTTAAATTCTATCATGAATATATTTAGAGACGAAGAAGGAAAGTTATTCCAAGAATCAATGATATATGGAAATGATCTAAATCTTTCTATAGAAAAATATTCCTTTGAAAAAATTGGAAAATATGCTCTGGAAAATATAAGAAAGATAAAGAAAAACGAAAAGATAGATCCTGATGCTTATGATATTTCTAAAGCTTTTATTAAATATTTAAAAGATAATGATGATTTTGTCCTCATAAAAAAGGGCTTAACTTATACTAATGACAAGGAAAATCTATCCAAAGATTTAAGCAGTAAACTTTACAAGAAGAATCATTTTAATGTAAGCGAGATAGAAAGATATTCTAGGTGTCCTTACCAATATTTTGTAAACTACGGACTAAGACCAAATATCGAGGATTCATACGATGTAGACCACCTAGAAGTAGGAAATATCGTCCACAAATTATTGGAAGATATATCGAAAGTATTAAAAGATACAGATATAGAAACAATAGACCCAAAAAACTTAGAGGAAATATTGATAAAAAACTTTAGGCTCGCTAATGAGAAAAACCTAGATCAAACACGAAGGGTCGATCCACGAAATAAATTTATCTTAAATAACATCTTGAAATCTGGAAAGAGAAATACTGATAAACTTATAGATCAGGTGAAAAAGGGTGACTTTGAAGTATACGCAGTAGAAAAAGACTTTGGATATAAAAGTGAGGAAAGCCTACCGAAAGTTTATATAGACGGAGAAAATTACCTAAGAGGAAGGATAGATAGGATTGATAAATCAGATGATTTTGTAAGAATCATAGATTATAAAACTGGGAATAAAGAATTTAAAATAGTCAATCTCTTAAATGGATTAGACCTTCAGTTACTGGTTTATATGATGGCAGCATCCTTAAATGACAAGGAAATCATGGTTCCAATTGGATCTTTCTATATGCCTTTGGCAGATGAGATTACTACCTTAAAAGAAGGATATTCAAAAGAGGCAATAGAATCATCTAATCTTGATAAGTTTAGGATAAACGGGCTGATCATAAAAATAAATGAAGAAATCTTTAAATTAATAGATAAAGATAGTGATAGCCTAAAAGATTCATCTATTATAGATATGAAAAAATCTGACATCCTAGATCCAAACCAAGCAGAAAAATTGCAAGAATTTGCCAAAAATCTCGTAGCAAAATATATAAGAAATATCAAAGATGGAGATATAAGACTGAATCCTTTAAGCTACAGCAAAGATAAGAATGAATGCCAGTGGTGTGATTACAAGGGAATATGCAAGTTCGATCCAACAATTGACCAGCTGAGATTTAGACAGTTCGATGATAACTTGAGTCTAAAAGATTTGGGAGGTGAAAGAGATGTCTAAGATGGAATTTACTGATAAACAGAAAGAAGCCATAGCTACTAGAAACAAAAATATAATAGTATCAGCTGCTGCAGGATCAGGTAAGACAAGCGTCTTGGTTACAAGAATTATTAGACTTGTTATAGATGATAAAAAAGACATATCCAAATTTATCATTGTAACCTTTACCAACAAGGCGTCAGTAGAAATGAAAGATAGGATTAGGGCAGCTCTTGAGGAAGAACTAGGAAAAGATGGAGCAGATTATAGCTTCATAAAAGAGCAGATTAAAAACTTAAAATACGCACAGATTAAGACCCTCCATTCTTTTTGTGCAGATATGCTTAGGGAAAATTTCTATTATTTCGATAATCTCTCACCAAGTTTTAAGGTTATATCAGACAATACATCTACAATTCTTATGGCAGAGGCCATGGACGATGTATTTAGTAGAGCTTATGAAAAAATGGATACTAGCTTTGAGAATTTCCTTAAAAACTTCTCAGAAAATAAAAATGATGACAAGGCTAAGGATATCATATATAAGACCTATGATAAAATAATGTCTCAAGTTAGACCTATCATATGGCTAGACAAAATGTGTGAGGATCAATTTAGTTTAGATGATTTCAAAAAAGAAGTGAAAAAAACTCTAAGTGAGATTTTAAAGGTTGCTATATACAATTACCAATATACTTTGGATATGGACATGAGAGATAAACATCAAGAATTAATTTTTGATGACTTCTCTAAAATTAATGATTTGGACCTATTAATAGATAAAGATTGGGACAGATTTATAAAAAACATCCAAAAAATATCCTTTGGCGCGATTAGAAAAAGCAAAAAAGATAATGTCGATGATTATGACTTTATAAAAAATACCAGAGATAATTACAAAAATAGCCTCAAAGAGATGAGTAAGTTCGTGAAAAATACTGATAGTGAAACTATTGAGATTTTTGTCAAAAAAGAAATTGAGATTCTATCAGAAATAAACACACTGGTAAAAGATTTTATGACTAGCTACCAAGTCTTAAAGGAAGAAAAGTCTTACCTAGATTTTTCAGATATGGAGCATAAATTTATTGATCTGATCGATATAGACGAAGCACGTGAGAAACTAAGATCTAGCTTTGATTATATATTTTTTGATGAGTATCAAGATTCTAACGAGATACAAAACTATATAATTGAGGCTATCAAAGGCGAAGATAACCTATTTTTTGTAGGAGATGTGAAACAATCCATATATGGATTTAGAAGGGCAGAACCAAGGCTTTTCTTAGAAAAGTTAGAAACTTATGATGAAAGCAATAATTCTCTAAGAATCAATTTAAACAAAAATTTCAGGTCTGAAAAGGACATACTAGATTTTGATAACTTTATTTTTGATAGACTGATGACTAAGGAAAGTTCAGACATAGATTATAAAAATGGAGGTCACAGGCTAAATCCTGCCAAAGATACTAAGACAGAAAATAAAAAAGTCCATGTAAATGTAATTGATCAAGATATAGCAGAGGAAGACTACCTAGTAGAGCTTATAGAAGAGATTGTAAGTGATGGATATGATTACAAGGATATAGCTATTTTATTAAGGTCAGGAACAAAATCATATCTCTATGAAGAAGCCTTCAAGAAAGCTGAAATTCCATTTTTTAATGATATAAGCAAGGTTTCATTTGGAGCTGTTGAAGTTAGCTTTTTTATTAATATGCTAAAATATCTGGTAAATCCCAAGGACGATTTGACTCTACTTTCAATCCTAAGATCTGAGATTTTTAACTTTAGTGAAGAAGATTTGGTTAAGATAAGACTTGCTAGTGATAGTTATTCTTTTGTAAAGGCCTTTGAAAGTTATGATAATGATGATGAGCTAGTAGCTAAGATTAATGATTTCAATACCATATTTACAGATCTTTCCTATATTTCATCTTTAGTTAATCTATATGAATTTGGTAATTACTTATTTGAAAAAACTGGATTTTACAAGTTTCTTCTGGCAAGAGACAGGGCAGAAGAGAGAATAGCAAATGTTGAAGGATTTATAGACTTGATGGATGATTACGATAGGTCTAACGACAACGGTCTTTATGGATTTATATCATATGTCGATAAGCTAAGTAAGTACAGGTCTGATGATATGAAGACAAGTAGAGATTTATCAGAAAATGAAAATCTAGTTAGGATAATGACAATCCATAAGTCAAAGGGTCTAGAATTTCCTGTAGTTATCCTTGCCGAAGCAAGCAAGAGATTTAGTAATCAAGACTTAAAACAAGCTATAGTTTTTGATGATGAATTAGGTATTGGTATCAACTTATCTGACTATGATAACAAATTGAGATTTCCATCAATCAAGAAAAATCTTATTCTCGATAGGATTACGGAAAATAACAAAAAGGAAGAGATGAGAGTCCTCTATGTTGCAATGACAAGAGCTGAGGAGAGATTGTATATAACAGGTAATAGAAATCTAAAAACAATTAATAAGCTTGACCTAAGAAGAGATTTTCTAAAAATGAGCAATTATCTAGATTGGATTTTGGCAATATTATCAACTGATAAAGTGAGTGAAGACCTATTCGACAATTATGAAACTGACTTGTTGGGAGATTTTGCTGAAATAAATATAATTACAGAAGCAAGTCCAATAGATAAGTACGAAAATACAGATATTAACGAGTTTTTAGAAGATGATTATGTAAACTTTGAAGTATATATAAAATTTAAGGAGATTTTTGATAAAACCTACCCTTATACGGAAGATACAAATGAATCTATCAAAAAATCTGTCACTGAAATAAGCAAGGACTTTGACCCATCCGTGGACGGATATAGCCTACCTACTTATGAGAGTGACTTGATAGCAACAGATTTTAAAAAGCCTAATTTTATTGAAGATGTCAAAGTCTATAAGCCAGTGGATAAGGGAACTATAATTCATAAAGCCTTTCAGGCCTTGGAATTTAAAGATTACGATGAAAATGAAATATCAAAGTCCTTAGATAAACTCATGGAAGAAAGAAAAATTGATAAAGATACTAAAAATATAGTAGAAATAGATAAGCTCTTAGCATTTTTCAACGATCCTTATATAAAGAAAATAAGTAAAGAAGCCAAAAACATCAGAAAAGAAGAGTCCTTCCTCATGGAAATTGATGATTATTATGTAAATGGGCAAATAGACTTGTTATTTGAGATGGATAATGATCTTGTTCTTATAGATTTTAAGACGGATAGGAAGAAGCGAGATGGACTGTATGATAGACAAATTGCTATATATAAAGAAGCAATCGAGAAAGCTTTAGGAAAAAAGGTTAAAAAATCTATGATTTACTGGTACAACATCAAGGAATTTTCTGAAATTAAATAATAAATACAAAAGTCTGGAATTATTAATAAACTCCAGACTTTTTATTTTAGGAAAATGATCCGTTTATATTTACAATCTCTCCTGTTATATAACTTGCCTCATCTGAAATCAAATAATGGATAAGACCTGCAATTTCATCTGCACTTGCAAAACGACCTAGTCCAACTTCACCTTTTAGTAACTCAAGTTCTTTGCTAGAGAAATCATTTCTCATCATGTCTGTATCTACTATTCCTGGAGCAACTGCATTTACTCTTATACCACTTGGAGCAAGCTCTTTTGCTAATGATTTAGTAAAAGAATTGATTGCACCCTTTGATGCAGAATAAGATGCCTCCATACTAGATCCAAGCTCACCCCAAATAGATGACATGTTGATAATAACACCGTCTTTTTTACTTATCATATTTGGAATTGCTCTTTTACTAGTTAGAAAAACAGAATCAAGGTTAGTTGATAATATCTTCCTCCATTCATCAAAGTTTGTATCTTGGATGAGAGAAAATGAAGAAATACCAGCGTTATTTATAAGGACATCGACAGATCCAAAATTATTCTCAGCAATTTCAAACATTTCATTTACTTCATCTTCCTTAGATACATCTGCCTTTATAGCAAGGACATAAGGATTTGTTTTTCTAAGCTCATCCAAGAGATCTAGGGCTTCTTTCTTACTATTATTATAATTTATAACTATTTTGTATTCTTTATTTAATCTTCTCGCGATAGCTGCCCCAATACCACGCGAAGATCCTGTAATTAAAACTGTTTTCATAAGATGATTGTACCATAAAAGACTTTTGAGAAAAATGTTTGTGGGTATCAATAGTATAAGAAGATACTATTTGGAAAGGAGTTTACATGAAGTATATAACATTAAATGACGGAATCAAAGTTCCAGCTATGGGACTTGGAACATACAAGATAGAAGGTGAAAAAACAATGGATGAAGTTATAAATGCAGCCCTAGACTTCGGTTATGAATATATTGATACAGCAAAATTTTATAATAATGAAGAATTTATCGGAAAAGCACTCAAGAATTCTTCCAAGAAAAGAAGTGACTATATGCTGGCAACAAAAGTTTGGCCATCAGACTTTGGAGCTGACAAGACAAAAAGATCAATAGATGAATCACTTAAAAAACTTGATACTGACTATATAGACGTAATCCACCTTCACTGGTTTGGAGAAGACTTTGATAAAGCATGGAAAGTTTTCATGGACTACAAAGATCAAGGTATTGTAAAATCAATTGCAGTATGTAACTTTATGCCAGAGCAACTAGTAAAACTTTTTGAAGTTGGCGAAAAACCATCTATGGACCAACTAGAAAGTCATTTGTACTTGCAAGATCCAGAGACAATTAACTTTCTAAATGAAAATAAAATAACCCACCAAGCTTGGAGTCCGCTAGCTAGAACCCAAGGAGGAATATTAGAAGAAGAAATCCTAAACAAACTAGCAGATAAATATAATAAAACTCCAGCACAGATTGCCCTAAGGTGGCACATAGATAGAGGAACAATGATTATACCAAAATCAGTCCATAAGGAAAGATTGAAAGAAAACATAGACATTTTCGATATTGAATTAGACGAATCTGATTTAAACTCTCTTGCAAGTTTAGATAAGAAAAAGAGATTTTCAGGTGATCCATTAGATCAAGAATGGTTAGAAAAAGCAAGAAATATGTAATAAAAAAGAGATTTGAGTAAGGCTCAAGTCTCTTTTTACTTGCCTAAATTTCTAAAAAATAGATAAAAATTAATATTTGATATATAGAAAAATGGCTATATAATAACAGTTAGTGCATAATATATGGAAAAATAATGATGATATTTATAAATTTAAGAATTTACATATAATAATTAAAGTTTATTTAAAGATAAATAAATTTAGCAAAGATAAATTACTAAAGGAAAATTATGGGGCGTACTACAATAATCTTGATGATAATTACGATTCTCTCGAAAGTCTTGGGTTTCGTTAGAGAATCAGCTATGGCTGCTTTCGTTGGAGCAGGTGAGCTAAAATCTGTATACACAACAGCAATTACAGTTCCAACATTTTTAAGTGGAATTGTTATTAGTGGAATAGTTTCTGGATACATACCTATTTTTAACAAGGTAAAAAATGAAGAAGGGGAAGAAAAGGCACAAGTATTCACTAACAATTTGTTAAATATACTGATGATATTTGGTTTTGTTGCCTTTACTATTTCTTTTATTTTTGCAAGACCTATTTCCAAAGCTTTTTCACCAGGATTAAGAGGAGATGCTCTAAGTCTTGCAGCAAATTTTACGAGGATAATGGGACTTACCATATTTACATTTTTGTATTCATCTGTCATAAGAGGATACCTAAATATCAAGGGAAACTTTGTTGTTCCCATAGCATCGGGAGTTATTTTAAATATAATAGTAATCATAACTCTTATGTTTTGATAGTAGGATCGTTAATAGGTTATGCTTTTCAATATATAAGATTTCCATTCGTTGCTAAAAAACTAGGATTTAGATATAAGAAGATAATAGACTTTAAAGATAAATATATAAAAGAGCTCTTGATTTTGATAGTTCCAATTATTATTTCAGGTGCTGCGGACCAATTGTTTATTATAGTAGATAATTCTATGGGGTCGGCTTACTTTGGTCAGGATAGTGTATCGCAAATATACTATGCTAAAACTATGCTAAGCTTTATAACAGGCGTTGCGACTCCTACTATTACAACTGTAACATTTCCAATGATTGCAAGGCTTGCCCAAGGAGGAAAGATAGAGGAGATGAAAAAAGAAGTAGCTTCCTCCAATGTCCTAGCAATGTTAATTGTAATACCAGCAACTCTTGGAATGATGGTTTTCGCAAGTCCAATTATTAAACTTGCCTTTGAAAGAAATGCTTTTACTAGCAGTGACACTATGATAGTTTCATCCCTTATGGCAGCATATGCTCCATATATAATATTTGTCTCTGTCATAAAAGTATTCTCTAATGCCTTTTATTCAATAGGTGAATCAAAAATACCAGTTTTAGTAGTTTTAATCCAACAAACTATCAACTTTATCCTAAATTTTGTTATGATTAAATTTAGTGGAATAAATGGTCTCGCATATGCAACATCTATATCGAATGCTTTAGGAAGTTTTATGATAATATTTGCTTTTTACAGTAGATTTGGTAAATTAACTACCGAGGATAATTTTAAGGCAATACTAAAAGTTGCAGTTGCTTCAATGGTAATGTCATTTGCAGCTTATTTTATTTTTAATAAATTGGTATCACATTTGGGATCAAATATAAGTTTATTAATAGCAATTATTTTATCAGGCCTTATATATATAGTACTTGTAAGCATTTCTAAGATTAAAGAAGTAGAATATCTAAAGGAAGGTTTTCTAAAAAAGATAAAAAACAATAATTGAGGAGTAACTAGTCAATGGAACTACCAAAGAAAATAACAAATAAAAGAATAACACTCGTCGTTTTAGACGTTCTAATTATAAACTTAGCATATTTTTTAGCCTTGTATTTTAGGTTTGATCTTAACTTTACACAAATACCTATTTTTTATCTAGATGCTTTCAAAAAATACGCACTAATAAATACAGCAATAAGTATTTTGATATACACTCAACTAAAACTATACAACATGGTATTAGAATATGTATCATATAATGAACTTGTAAGTATAACTAAAGCAGTATTGCTATCACTTCTAAGTCATATACTAATAATAAATATCTTCTTTAATAGAATGCCTATATCTTATTTTGTATTTGGATTTTTAATCCAATATACATTAACAGTAGCAGTAAGATTTGCAGAAAAGATGCTACTAGAAAGAAAGTATAAATCACTAAGGAGAAATCCGTCATTCAAAAACGCCCTAATAATAGGGGCAGGATCTGCAGGTCAAACACTAAAAGAAGACATCAACAAATCCAACAGACAAGGACAAACCGAAATTAGAGTAATAGGATTCATAGACGATGACCCATCTAAAAAAGACCTATACATAGATGATGCAATCATATTTGGTGGTAGGGATAAGATAAAAGAAGTAGTCAACAAATATAACGTAGACCAAATATTAGTAGCTCTTCCATCTGTAGAAGATAATAAAAAGAGAGAAATACTAAAAATTTGTAATGACACATCTTGTGAAATAAAAGTCTTACCAGGAATATATCAACTTGTTTCAGGTAATATTTCTATGTCAACAATGAAAGACGTTCAAATAGAAGATCTACTAGGCCGTGATCCAGTCAAGATATTTTCAAATGAAACATTTGAATACCTAAACGATCAAGTAGTACTCGTTACAGGAGGTGGCGGATCAATAGGATCTGAGTTATGTAGACAAATTTCCCAATACGGTCCGAAACTTCTAATAATATTTGATATTTACGAAAACAATGCCTACGAGATAGAACAAGAGCTAAAAAGAAATAACAAAGACTTAAACTTCATCACCCTAATAGGATCAGTAAGAGACTACAACAGGGTAAAGATGATATTTGAAAAATATAGACCAGACATAGTATTCCATGCGGCAGCTCATAAACATGTTCCTTTAATGGAAGTAAGCCCAGTAGAGGCAATCAAAAACAACGTAAGAGGAACATACCTAGTAGCACTATTATCACTAATATACAATGCTAAAAGATTTGTACTAATATCAACAGACAAAGCAGTAAACCCAACATCAATCATGGGAGCTACCAAAAGAGTATGCGAGAAGATTATCCAAGCTCTAAATGATATAAGAGAAAACAAAGAATACGATAAACTAGCCAAGGTAAACGTCCATGATGGAGATAGAAACATAACAATAAACCCTAAAGATCTTCTAGAAGGAAAGAATCAAAGGACAGAATTTGTTGCAGTTAGATTTGGTAATGTGCTAGGATCAAATGGATCTGTAATTCCATTATTTAAAGAGCAAATCGCATCAGGCGGGCCAGTAACAGTAACGCACCCTGAGATAATTAGATACTTCATGACAATCAAAGAAGCAGTAAAACTTGTATTACAAGCAGGATCTATGGCAAAGGGTGGAGAAATATTTGTACTAGACATGGGAGATCCAGTAAAAATCGATGATTTAGCTAGACAACTAATAAAACTATCAGGGTTTAAACCAGATATAGATATGCCGATAGTTTATACAGGACTAAGACCTGGAGAAAAACTATACGAAGAAAGGTTGATGGATGAAGAAGAACTAAAAGATACCGAGATTGATGGAATATCAGTTGGTAGACCATTAGAATTTTCTAGAGAGGATTTCTTTACAGATCTTGATCATGCAATAAACAAAGAAGATATAGAAGAAATAGATATAATTTCAATAATTACAAGTTTAATAGATACCTATATTGGAAAAGAAAAATAAAAGGAGAGAAATATGAACATACCATTTTCACCACCAGACATCAGCGAGGAAGAAATTGAAGAAGTAGTTGACGCTTTAAAATCAGGCTGGATAACCACAGGACCAAAAACTAAAAGACTTGAAAAAGAACTTTTGAAATTTACTGGAACAAATATTGGAGTTTGTTTAAACTCTCAAACTGCTGCAGCTGAAATGACTCTTAGAGTGTTAGGTATTGGAGAAGGTGATGAAGTAATCACTACATCATACACCTATACAGCAACAGCATCTGTCATAGACCATGTAGGCGCAAAAATTGTGATGGTTGACGCTCAAGAAGATTCTCTAGAAATGGACTATGACAAACTTGATTCTTTAATTAACGAAAAAACTAAGGCAATAATTCCAGTTGATCTAGCAGGTATTCCTTGTGATTATGATAGGATATTTGAAATAGTTGAAGCTAAAAAGAACTTGTTTAAAGCAAACAATGATATTCAAAAAGTCTTTGATAGAGTGATAGTAATTGCAGATACAGCTCACGCATTAGGTGCAGAATACAAGGGTAAAAAGGTTGGATCTGTAGCAGACTTTTCAAACTTCTCTTTTCATGCTGTAAAAAACTTCACCACAGCAGAAGGTGGTTATGCAACATGGAGAGATAGAGAGGGTATTGACAATGAAAAACTTTACAAACAATATCAACTTCTATCCTTGCACGGTCAATCAAAAGATGCTCTAAATAAGACAAAACTAGGATCTTGGGAATATGATGTTATAGGTCCTTGGCATAAGTGCAATATGACAGATGTTTTGGCATCAATTGGTCTTGCCCAAGTTAGAAGATATCCTGACCTACTTAAAAGAAGAAAAGATATCATAGAAAGATATGATGAAGCATTTAGAGCTATAGGTGTAGAAACTTTAGATCATTTTACAGACGATTATTCTTCATCAGGACACTTGTATATAACAAGAGTGCCAGGTATTGGCGAAGAAGAGAGAAATAAAATCATAGAAGAGATGGCGAAAGCAGGGGTTGCATGCAACGTTCACTACAAGCCATTGCCACTACTTACTGCATACAAAAACTTAGGATTTGATATTAACAATTATCCAAATGCATACAAACACTATCAAAACGCAATAACTCTACCACTTCATACAAAATTAACGGATGAAGAAATAGACTATGTAATAGAGAATTATTGTAAAATCGTGGAGAAATATATTTAATAGAAGGTTTATATGGAAAAATTAATGATTTTAGGGGCAAGTGTATTACAAATACCTGCTATTCTTCAAGCGAAAAAAATGGGCATATATGTAATAGCAGTGGACATGAATCCTAATGCAGAAGGTTTTTCATATGCTGATAAGAAAATAGTTGTAAGTACAACTGATATTGATGGGGTCTTAAAAGAAGCTCGAAATAATCATATCGATGGAATAATGACTATTGCAAGTGATAGGCCAATGATGACTGTAGCGAAAGTATGTGAAGAATTGGGTTTAGTTGGCATTGATATAAAAACAGCCATAAATGCAACTAACAAATCAAAAATGAGGGATGCACTAAGAAACAACGATGTCGCTATTCCAATGTATTTTTCAGTAGAAAACTATAAAGACTTCTTAGAGGCTAGTAAAAAAATTATGGATAAGGGCTACAAGTGCATAGTAAAACCTAGTGATAACTCAGGCAGTAGAGGTATTAGACTAGTAAAGGATTCTGATAACTTGGTAGAAGTCTACTCATATTGCAAGGAAAACTCAATATCAGGTACACTTGTAGTAGAAGAATACATGGAAGGCGAAGAAGTAAGTGTAGAATCTATATCTCACGATGAAAATTGTGAAGTAATTCAGATTACAGATAAGATAACCACAGGTGCTCCATATTTTGTAGAAATGGTTCATACCCAACCTTCTATGTTATCAGATGAAACAAAAGAAGAAATAAAAAAGCTAACCCAAAAAGCTACCAAAGCCATTGGAATAACAGATGGACCATCTCATACAGAAATAAAAGTAACTAAAGATGGACCTAAAATTGTAGAAATAGGAGCAAGGTTAGGGGGAGATAATATCACTACTCACCTAGTTCCGTTATCTACAGGAGTTAACATGGTAGAAGCCTCCATAAAAATTGCTCTAGGCGAAGAAATTTCTTTGAAAAAAACTTTAAACATGGCTTCAGCTATCAGATATAAAGATTGCAAACAAGGAAAAATCATTGCTATAAATGGCGTAGATGAAGCTAAAAAAGTCAAAAATATAAAAGAAATAAAAATTGTCCACGGTCAAGGGGAAACATCTTCAGAAATTAGAAATAGCAATGACAGAATCTGCTACGCAATAAGCCAGACAGATACAACAACAGAAGCAATAAAATCCTGTGAAGAAGCTCTGGAAAAGATAGTCGTAGAAATTGAAGAGTAGGATTACAAATAACGTAAACAAAATCCTATAGACAATTGCTAAGTTTTAATTGTACATACAGACCCATAAATAAAAGGTTGGTTATTATGAAATTTACTCTAAGAAATATAATAGAATTTACCACTGTAATAACAATTATAGTTTTAAGTGTAGCTATACCTAGTGTAGACCCACTATTTTCTATATTATTAATAATTTGGACAGCATGCATGTTCTATAGTTTGCGAGAAATAAAAAAAAGAGCTATGCTTTTTGCATTTTTAGTATCTTTCTTTATTTTCCTAATAGGACGTGATTTTGTGAAGCAGTTTTTAGCATACAAGGTTGAAATACTACCTAGAAATTCAGAGGTTCACACATGGATTAGCTTGATAATATCATTGATTACACTAGTTTTATCTTTCAACTTTTTTTCTGAGAGGCTAATAAATAAAGATGTATTTAAGAAACAGTTAACAGAATTAGGTAGTTTATATAAATTAACAGTAAGGCAAAATAGTTTAATATTCTTCTATTTTTCTTATATATTTGCAATAATTTCTAAAGTAGCAGTTATTATATATGTTAAAAATTCAAGTTTTACTCAGTATTATATTGGTTATTCAGATTATTTAAGGAATAATTTCATTTTATATATAATGAGTAAAATTGAAATAATTATGCCTATTTCTTGGGCAATATATTTAGGTACATTTCCAAAGAAGAAAGAAATTAAATTTCCACTATTTTTGTACGTAGTTTATTTAATTATATCTTTAGGAACAGGGCAAAGGTCTACATCTATGCTTGGTCTACTTTTTTTAATGATTTATTTTCTCTTTAGAGATAGAGAAGGCGAGGTATGGATAACAAAGAAAATGGTAATAATAGTTTTACTATCTCTGCCATTTTTAGCCTTTTTTATATCTTTTTATGAAGTGTACAGACAAGGATTTAGGTTTACGTCCAATAACATATTTGAAGGTATGTTAAAGTTTTTTTATGATCAAGGTGTAACTAGCACTGTTGTAAAAAAGGCGTATATATATAGGGATTTTATTCCTGACCAGATATATACATTAGAATTTATGCATACTGGTATTTTACCAAGATTATTTAATATTCCTGTATACCATGGTAATAATGTTGAACATGCTTTATATGGTGGTAGCTTTACGCATTCATTATCTTACACCATAATGATAAACTCATATTTATCCGGAAGAGGAGCAGGCTCATGTTACATTGCTGAATTATTTCAGGACTTTTCATATCCTGGTATAATTTTAGGAAATATTATATACGGATATTTAATATATAAAATTTCAGATTTAAGTGAACATAAATATATAAGTAATGGATACAAACTGTTCATTATTCCGTTTATTCTATGGGCTCCAAGAGGAAGTTTCACAAATTTCATTTCTCAAACATTGGTTCCTTCTACATTGATAACATTTTTATTTATTTTCACTTTATCATATGCTATGATTTATAGATATATAAAAGCAAAGAATATAAGTAGAACTAATTTTTAATTTATAATTGTGCAATTTAGGTATTTTTAATATATTATAACCATATTGTGAAATTGATAAATATTATGTGATTTTTAAAATAATATAATAATTTAATGCTATTTAGATTAAGTATACTACTAATTTATTTTTAATAGTAATATACTTATGACTGGATAAAAACTTTCGTTGGAAGTTTATATATAAAAAGTAGGAATCTAGAATGGGACAAACAACAATTATACTAATGATCATTACCATTTTATCAAAAATATTTGGTTTCGTTAGGGAATCGGTAATGGCTGCATTTATTGGAGCAGGAGATTTAAAATCAATATATACTACTGCAATGACTATACCATTAATAATGACTGGAATAGTTGTAACTGGTTTAAAATCAGCGTATATTCCAGTTTACAATAAAGTAAGAAATGAAAAGGGAGACGATCAAGCTAACAGTTTTACTTCAAATCTTATAAATATATTGTTGGTATATGGTGCAATATCTACAATATTAATCATTATATTTTCTAAGCCACTATCGTTAATTTTTTCTCCAGATTTAAGTGGAGATTCACTAAGACTTGCTACAAATTTTACTAGGATATTATCTCCAGTAATATTGGTAATTTTAGTAAGTTCCGTTATAGGTGGATATTTAAATATTAAAGGTAATTTTGTCGACCCAGCTGCTGTTGGAATCATATATAATATTATAATTGTTTGCTCGATACTTTTTGCAAATAAGAAAAATAATCCTTATTATCTTATTTGGGGTACTTTTTTAGCTATGGTTTTGCAATATATTAGATTTCCGTTTTCTAGTAAAAAACTAGGCTTTAAATATAAAAAAGTTTTTGATATTAAAGATCAGAATGTTAGATACTTATTGGCTATTCTTCTTCCAATCATGATATCAAGTGCAGCAAATCAAATTTCTCTTATATTTGATAACTCTATGGCGTCTGCTCTTTTTGGAGTAGCTAGTGTATCTAAAATATTTTATGCGAAAACAATGCTCAATTTTATAACTGGTGTGGTTACAATGTCTGTAGCTACAGTAAGTTTTCCTGAGATAGCTAAACTTGGCCAAGAGAATAACATTAATGGAATGAAGAAGTCTACTATTAGGGCTATTATATTTTCTATGATATTAGTTCTTCCATTTACATTCGGAATGATGACATTTTCAAATCCGATAATTAAGTTAGCCTTTGAGAGAAATGCTTTTACACCTGATGATACTTTTATAGTTGCTGGTTTACTTGTTTCATACGCACCTAGTATAATATTTGACGCATTTAATAGAATACTTACGAATTCTTTTTATTCTGTAGGTGATTCAAAAACTCCTGTAATAATAGTTGTTATTCAACAATCTATTAATATTGCTTTGAATTTTATACTTTCTAAAATATTTGGTCTGTACGGCTTAGCTTATGCTACAAGTATTTCATCAATAATAGCTACTTTAATGATGACATTATCATTTATTAGAAAATTTGGGTCTTTCCAGATTAAAGAAAATTTAATTTCTTTATTAAAGATATTATTATCCTCAGTTGTAATGGTTATTTTAGCTGATATTCTCTATAATAATATAATAGTTAGAATACCAGAAACCTTGAGTTTAATTATTTCGGTTGGATTTGGAGGGTTACTATATTTTGCTATAATTAGTTTTGCTAAAGTTCCAGAATTTGAACGATTGCTTACATCTATTAAGAATAAGATTAAAAAGAATAATTAATGTATTTAGACATATAGATTGAAATCACATTATATAATATAAAAAATGAATTCTTGTTGTACAAAGGATATTGATTGTAGAAAGAAAGTGTTACATGGTATATAAAAAATATATAAAAAGAATATTAGATATATTGTTAGCTCTTGTAGTATTACCTTTTGTGCTTGTCGTTTGCTTGATTTTTGGAATATTAATATTTGCAGAAGACAGGGGAGATATATTCTACATAGCTAATAGAAGAGGACGAAATGGATCAGTATTTGGCATGTATAAATTGCGCTCTATGAAAATGAATGCTCCAGACATTAGAAATAAGGATAATTCAACTTTTAATAGCTCTGATGATCCAAGAGTCACTAAAATTGGGAAAATAATGAGAAAAGCATCTATAGATGAATTACCACAAATCTTTAATATATTAAAAGGTGATATGAGTTGGATTGGACCTAGACCAAATCAACCAAGTAAAAAATATGATGAGATGACAGACATAGAAAAAGATAGATTATCAATTAGACCAGGTGTTACAGGTTACAGTCAAGCCTACTATAGAAATTCTATTAGTCAGGGTGAAAAACTGATAAAAGATCTATATTATGTTAACAATATAAGTTTCTTGCTAGACTTTAAGATAGTTTTACAAACCATTAAATCAGTTTTGTTTCAAGAAAATATAAATACTAATTAAAGTGAGGGTTTTATGTTAAGTTTAAAAGGGAAAAAAATACTATTTTTGGGAGCATCCAATTACTTTTATGAGGCTGCGCAATATGCAAAGGCTAGAGGTGCTGAAATAATAGCGATCGATAAAAGACCCAAAGAAGAATGTATAGTAAAACAAATTGCAGATAAGGAATTCTCTATAGATACAACAGATATTGAATCAATAGTTAGTCTTGTGAAAAGAGAAAATATAGACGGCATCTATTCTGGTGCAAGTGAGGTAAATATTCCTGTGTCTATAAAAGTTTCAGAGAGAACCGGTATTCCTAAATATTGTGAAAAGGAGCAGTGGGAACTTGCTACAAATAAATTAATATTTAAGAATACGTGTATAGAATATGGATTGCCAGTAACACCAACATATAAGGTTACTGATATAATGGATAAGGACCAAACAAAAGATATTGAGTATCCTGTTGTTACAAAACCTACTGACAATAACGGCTCAACAGGTATCACTATTTGTAATGACGAGAAATCTCTGATAGAAGGTTATAATTTTGCTAAAAAATCGTCAAAAAAGGGTGAAGTTCTCATAGAGAAGAAAATGGAGTTTGAGCATAGTTTAATAGCTCATTATACAGCTCAAAATGGTAAAGTTATATTTTGTGGTTTGACAGATAAAGAGTCGAAGAAAATAAACAAAAATTCAGCTCCAGTAATGTCAATCCAATTTATGCCATCTAAACTTACTAATAAATTTATAGATGAGGTAAATGAAGGCATAATAAACATGCTCGAAGGATTAGGTATTGAGTATGGTCCTATATGGATTGAGATTTTTTATGATGATAATGGATTTTATTTAAATGAGATAGGATACAGATATGGTGGATCATTAACATATTATCCAGTTGAGTATTTCTACGGAATCAATCAAATGCATCTATTAATAAATTACCTAGCAACTGGAAAGCCTCTATATGAAAATTTTGCTAACAATAAATTAGTTACTGAAAATAAGAACAATATTTATTGTATTTTACCAATACAAATCAAAGAAGGAACGATAAGTGCAATAAAAGGATTGGACAAGATATTAAAAAATGATTATGTCCATGCTTTTATCCAATCACACATAGTAGGAGATATTATTGAGTCTACAGGAACTACTCACCAAGTATTTGGATATATGCATTTAGTTTCTGATAATAAGGAAGATCTATTAAATTTTATAAATTACATTAGCAAAAACCTTATAATAGAAGATGAGATGAGAAGAAATATGTTGGATATAATATATTTAAGATAAGTAATAATTAGGGGAGTTAAAGTGAATAAAGTTAAGGTTATTTCAGAAAATGAAGTACAAGAAATAATGAAGGGCCATTGGGCCGAAGGATTAGATGTAATTAAGGAATCTTTTATAGCTAGAGAAAAAGAAAGAGTAATACTTCCAGAAAAAACTTCTCAAATATTCGATAAAGAAAGTTCAAACAGAATAAATTGTATGCCATCAACTCTAATAGATGAAAAAATATGTGGAGTAAAATGGGTATCTGTTTTTCCTACAAATTACAAAAAAAATATTGAAAATGTTAGTGGAGTAACAATAATTTCTGAAATCGAAACAGGTAAGCCTATTTCAATAATGTCTAGTACTTGGTTAACTAAATATAGAACTGCTGGAGTTGCAGTTTTAGCTTCTAAATATTTGTCAATAGAAAATAATTCGAGCATAGGATTTATAGGTGCAGGTGAAGAAGCTAAGATGCACTTTGAATTATTCAAGTTAATATATCCTGATATTAAAGTATGTAGAGTTTCATCAAGAACTGAAAAAACATGTGAAAAGTTTATAGATGATTTTTCAATAGAATACCCTGATTTAAAATTTATTAATTGTGGGAATGATTTTGAAAAAGCAATTAAAGGTAGTGATGTTATAGTAACAGCAATTTCCGGTCAAGAGCCAGTATTAAAAGCAGATTGGATAGATCAAGCAAATTTCTATGTACATGTTGGTGGATATGAAGATGAGTACAAAGTTGCATTGATGTCTTCTAAAATTGTATGCGATGAATGGCAAGCAGTAAAGCATAGAGGGTCTCAAACATTAAGCAAAATGTATCGCGATGGAATAATTGATGACAGCAATATATATGCTGATTTATCGGAAATTATTGTTGGAAATAAATCTGGAAGAACAAGTGATGATAGTTTAATATATTTTAACTCAGTGGGTATGAGTTATGTCGATGTTTTGTTAGCAAAATTTGTTTATGATAATTCCAAAGATATTGGTAAAGTATTATATTTGTAAAGGTGGAAACTGATTTGACAAATAACGATGATATAAAATTAACGGGTTACATTGAAGATGAAGGCATAAAATCTTACATAAAAAATCGCTTAGATAAGTATAAACTTCTAAAAAGAACTTTTATTGGAAAAACTTCTGGATGGGAAAGTTTTAAAATATTTGTAGATTTTTCACTTTCTGTTATTATCTTGGGCTCAGGAATAAATGACTATTTTCAGTACAATTTTTATAAGAAACCTTATTCTGAAAGAAAAAAGTTTATAGTCGGTAGAACTTGGAAAGAAATAATCAAAGATTGTAATGGATCTTTGAATGTAGACTTATTTGATGATAAGATTAAATTTAATACAAAGTTTAATAAATTTCTTAAAAGAGATTGGCTTGATATAGATAAATCAAGTTATGATGAGTTTTCACAATTTATATCAGATCACGCACATTTTTTTGTTAAAAAAAACAAAGGTAGTGGTGGAAATGGTATAGAAAAATATGAAGATACTGACATTAAAGATAAAAGAAATTTCTATGAAAATTTACACGGTAAATCATATATAATAGAAGAATCAATTATACAGAACAAAGAGCTGTCAGACTTTAATCCAACTTCTGTTAATACTATTAGAGTTGTAACTATAAAAACTAATACTGATGTTAAAATAATGGATGCTGTACTTAGGATGGGTAATGGTAATAAATCAACGGATAATTTTCATAAACATGGTTTAGCAATGAAAGTTGATGTTTCAAGTGGTGAAGTTGTTAGCAAAGCTATTGATAAAAGTAACAATCACTATGAATATCATCCACTAAGTAAGAAAAAGCTTATTGGATTTAAAATTCCTAATTGGAATAAAGTAATAGAAACTGTTAAAGAAGCAGCAAAAGTATCAAATCAAACGAGATATGTTGGGTGGGATATAGCTATTTTAGATAACGGTGAAGTATCAATTATAGAAGGAAATTGTTCCTCAGATCCAGACATAACTCAGATGCCATTACAAATAGGTAGGTATGAAGAGTATAGAAAAGTAATTAATACAATAGATAATTAATGCTTTGTTTAGTAGAAAAGGATATGGAATGACACTAATCTTAGTCTCAGATTTTATGCAAGATGAGATATATTTAAATGAGGAAGTTAAATATTACAAATCTATAGATAGACCAATTTTATTTACAGTAAGGGGTCACGTTTATAGCAATTCACGAATGGACATACCTAATAATTTTGAGATAGGAAAACTTGATATTCAGTACAAATCTAACCTAGACAGATTAAAACATTTATTCAAGGGTGTATTTAACAAATTAACATTTAATGATTTTAAATACCTTGTAAAGAATAATAAGCTTTCATATAATTCGTTTAAAAGTTTGATGCTATTTGCAGCAAAGAGTTCTTTAGTATATGATAACATGATTAAAAGAATGAAGAGTCTAGATATCGAAGATGATGAGGAAATAACTCTATACAGTTATAGAGTTGGTTTTTCTACCTTAGCAATCTGTAAGCTAAAAAAAAGATATAAAAATGCGAAAGTGATTTCAAGAGCGCACGCCCAAGATATTTTTGAATTTAGAAACAAGGAAAATTATTTACCATTTAGACAATATTTATATGAAAGTATTGATGAGATATGTTGTATTTCATTAGATGGTATGAATTATTTAAATGATAATTATGAAGTTTTAAAAAATAAAACATCACTATATCGACTCGGAACAAGAAATGTTCCATTAAATGAGAATGTAAATAATAGTGATTTTACAATATTAACTTGTTCAAGAATAGCTAGGATCAAAAGACTAGAGTTATTAGCAAAATCTCTGTTACACATTGATAAACAAATCAGCTGGGTACATTATGGAGATGGAGATACTGCTTATTACGAAGAAATAAAAGGTATCATTGACAAATACAATTCAAATATAAATGTGGATTTTGTAGGATTTTGTGATAATGAAAAATATTTAGATATAATAAGCAAAAGTAACCTATCAGTATTCATAAATGTGAGTGAATCTGAAGGATTACCAGTATCTATAATGGAGGCAGAATCAGTTGGCTTACCTATAATAGCAACAGATGTTGGTGGAACATCTGAAGCGGTAATCGATGGTTATAATGGGTTCTTAGTAGATAAGGATATAACAGAAGAAGATTTAGCAAAAAAAATCTTAGAAATAAAAGATATGCCAAAAGACAAATACGATAAAATGAGATATAGCTCTAGAAAAGTCTGGGAAGAAAACTTTGATTTGTCCAATAACTATAATGAATTTGTCAAACATATATGAAATAAAACTGATGTGATTTATTAGGTTATAAATTGATATATAAAGGGACTTAATAGGGTCTCTTTTTTAGTGTAAATCAAAAAATATAGAATTTAAATATATCAAACAATTATCTACAAAATATTGACAAAATTATTTTGTTAAGTACTATATTTAGGGAAATAAGTTAAAGGAAAAACAATGGAAAAATCGAAAAGTTTAATAACAAAAATAGTTGTAGGAGTTTCTCTGATAATTAATATCTTTTTTATATATTTCGTTTTCAAATATAAAATACTACCATTGAAATATAGAAGTGTGTTAGCTATATTTATAGGCATAATTTTGTGTGTTTTTATCTATATTGGTTTTATTAAAAAGAGAAAAACTAAACCGCTGAAAATAATATCTATAATATTTTTGCTTATCCTTAGCATTGCTCAAATTTCATTCATATCTTATGCTAAAAAGTCCATAGATACATTGGAAAAAATAAATAGTAAAGTTGAAGAACAAAATGAGATGTCTTTGGTAGTTCTAAAAGATTCTAATATCAAAACTACTCAAGACGCTATTGGTAAGGAAATAGCAACGGCAGAAAGTTTTGATAAAGAAAATACTGAAAATATACTTTCAGAGTATAGAAAAAAATATTCATCTGATTTAAAAACGAAAGATTTTGCCAACTATATACTGGCATCTAATAGTCTAATGAACAAAGAATCTGAAGTAATGCTACTTAATGAGTCATTTAGGTCTATATTAGAAGAAAGCATAGATGGATTTTCAGAAAAAACTAGAGTATTAGATTCTAAAGTAGTAGAAGGAAAGAAAATAGCTACACAAAACAAGAAACAAGTTGAAGAAGATAAATCGTTTAATGTTTATATATCGGGAATTGATACATATGGTAGTTTATCAACAGTCTCAAGATCTGATGTTAATATGATTCTTAGTGTAAACCCAGTTAAAAATAAAATATTGATTACAACTATTCCAAGAGATACTTACCTTGCCATTGGTGGGGATAATGATAAATATGATAAATTAACGCATGCTGGTCTTTTCGGTGTGGATACATCAATTAAGAGCCTAGAAAGTCTATTGGATATAGATATTGACTATTATGGAAAGGTAAACTTCACAAGTTTAACAGAGTTAATAAATGCTCTTGGAGGTATAAAAGTAGATAATCCCGTAGCTTTTGAATCATCATCGGGCAAATATTATTTCCCACAAGGTAAGATAGACATGGATGGAGACATGGCGCTTGCTTTTTCTAGAGAAAGATATCATCTAGAAGAAGGTGATTTTGATAGAGGGAAGAATCATGCGAGAGTCCTCACAGGCATAATAAATAAAATGCTAAGCTACGACATGTTAATGAATTTTAATCAAATATCAAATATTGTGCTAGAATCAGTAAACACAGATATATCCTATGACAAAATGATAGAGTTAGTTAATAAGCAACTGTCTGATGGTGGTGATTGGGATATAGAAACTCAAGCCCTTAAAGGTTGGGGCGAGAGTGGGCTAAGTTCCTATCTAATGCCTGACTTTAATCTTTATATGATGAGAGTAGATGAAGACTCTGTAACAGAGATTCACGATAAGATAATAGAGAATAATAGATAATAAGGAAAGAATAATGGGTCAAACTACAATAGTACTGATGATAATTACAGTATTATCTAAAATATTTGGATTTGTAAGAGAATCAGTAATGGAATTCCAAGAATTGCAGTATTTGTATTTTAGCATTATTTAAATAATATTTTAAGGAGCAGATTATGAATGAAAAGGAAATTTATTTAATTGATTTAGTTGATTTGATTAAAAAGGTATTTAAGCATCTATTTTTGATTATTATTTTGACAATTTTGTTTGGACTAGGTAGCTTTGCTTATTCCAATTTTATTGTTACACCTTCCTACAATGCAAATGCTACTATGATAATAAGTAGTTCTAGTAAGAATGATGATCAGCAGGACTTAGCTGATATTGATTTTTATCAAATTCAGGCAAATAAAGCACTCATATCAACATATTCTGAAATAGTTAAGTCAAAAGGGGCTGATCAGGTGATTAAAAATTTATCATTAAATATGGGTTATGAAGAGTTTTCTAAGAAAGTATCAATAGAACCGGTCAAGGACACCCAAATCATATCAGTAAATGTAGTTGACAGTGTTCCTGCCAGAGCTATGGATATAGCAAATGAAACTGCAAATATTTTTAAAAGCTCTGTTGGAGATATTATGAAGGTTGATAATGTGCAAATACTTGATGGGGCAACAATCCCTGTAGAACCAGTATCACCAAATGTATCTAAAAACACAATTCTTGGAGCTATAATTGGACTTGTGTTAGGTATTATTATATCTATGTTTAAGGAACTCTATGATATTTCAATAAAAAGTGTAGAGGAAGTGGAAGAATATTTAAATCTTCCTGTGATAGGTGTTTTACCTGATAGAAAAGAAGGGAATTAATATGAGTAAAAAAGGAAACAAATATTATACTGCTTCTCTGTATGATGAAGCTATCCGTTCTCTAAGAACAAATATACAATTTTCAAGTTTAGATAATAAAAATAAGGTTATTGCTATTACATCAACAAAGCCTAGTGAGGGAAAATCTACTGTCATATACAATCTTGCCAAATCATTTGCTCAAAATGGCGAGAGAGTCATATTATTGGATTGTGATCTTAGATCACCATCTATATCTGAAGTGTCTGGTATTAAGGATAATGTAGGGCTAACTAATTATCTGACAGGAAAAGTTAGCCTGGAAAGGGCTATAAATGCAGATACTAGTCAAGATAGTTTAGATATTATACTTACTGGACCTGTTCCTCCAAACCCAGCTGAGGTTTTAGCATCAAATGTATTTAAGAAGTTAATAGAAAAGTTATCTAGTATGTATGACTATGTACTAATAGATACGCCACCAGTAGGATTGTTTACGGACGCATCTATTGTATCTACCTTAAGTGATGCAGTTATATTTGCAATCAAGTCTTCAGATACCAAAAGAGATGAAATAAGTCAAGCTTTAGATAATCTAAAGAAAGTAGATGCACATATCTTAGGTTGTGTACTAACTCACATGCCTAAAAAAGATAATCAATACGGATCTTATTATTAAAATGATTGATATACACAACCACATTATATATGGAGTAGATGATGGTTCTAGAAGTATTGATGAAAGTCTAGAGATGGTTAATCTATATAAAAAAGCTGGATTTAGTGAGATAATAGCCACAAGTCATTATGATAAATCAAGATATATCACACATCCTGATGATATTATAAAAAAAGCTGATATACTAAATAATCGTTTCGAAAAGGAAGGGATAGATTTTAAGATTTATCCTGGACAAGAGATTCAAGTAGAAGTAGACACACTAAAAAAAATTAAAAATGGTGAAGTATTAAGTCTAAATAATTCTAGATATGTTTTATGTGAGCTTTCATTTGCAAGTAAACCTAGCTTTTTAAAAGATCTAATTTATCAAATGCAACTAGAGGGATATGTTCCCATTATTGCTCATGCGGAGAGATACCCTTATGTAAGTGAGAATATCAATTGGTTATTGGATTTTATAAATATGGGCGCTCTTATCCAAGTGAATTACTCATCAATTAAATCTCATCACGATACTATGAGGCAACTATTAGAGAGAAATATGGTTCATATTATAGCAACAGATGCTCACCAATCCAAATGGAGAAGTCCATATATAGTTGAATGTAAAGATGAAATTATAGATATAGTTGGAGAAGATAAATTTGACAAATTATCTAGGACTAATCCTAGTTTAGTTATAGAAGATAAGTATATAGATAGTGAGTATGGTAATATAATTAAAGAGCGTAAGAAAGAAAAAAGAAGTTTTCTAAGATTTTGGAGAAAGAAATGAAGATAAAACTTTTATTTTTGATATGTTTAATATGTTTGGGACTCTCATCTTGCAACAAGGAAGTAGAGCAGTACGAGAGTAAGAATATCCAAGTAGATTCTGTTTTCAATAAGGCAGAAAATCAGTCTAAGGAAAATCAAAATCAACAAAACCAACAAGATCAAAATAATAAAAAACAAGATGATAAAGCTCAGCAACAGACTCAACAGCAAGCAAGCCCATCTAATCATACTAATCAGAAAAAATTTAAGACAGTAGATACTACAAATTTGAGGAGAAATCCAACAACAAACGATGAAGTTTTAGTATCAGTTCCAGCCTCTGTTGAGATAGAAGTAATCCAGGAAGTTAATTCTGAAAATGAAGTATGGATAAAAACAAAATATAATAATTCTGAAGGTTTTATTAGAAAAGATTTACTGGAAGAGATAAATAATTAACAACAGCCGCTAATTAATTAGCGGTTTTTTATTTGGGCAATTTTATTGTTTTGCCTAATTTTGTACATATTTTTATGAAAATGGTTAGAATTTATATAAAAATCTTTGTGAATCTGGTTGAACTGTGTTCATTAGGCTTGTACCATATGAATGTAGCATTTGATGAACGAAGTTTATTTCAGAAAGGAGGGGATTATGGAGATTAGTTTAAAAGAAGATAAGGGTGAAATCATAATGGATGCAGCTCTTAAAGTTTTTAAGTCGAAGGGAGCTGACAAAACCTCTGTAAGAGATATTATGAGTAAAGCTCATTTGGGACTTGGAACTTTCTATCTTTATTACACTGACAAGAAAGATCTTGAGGAAAAGATGGTATTAAATATTGCTATGGATGTAATTATCAAGGCAGAGGCCATGTGTTTAGATAAGGATCCTATTGAAAGGTATATTTCATTTTTGGATTACATAATTGATTATCTTATAGCAAATCCATTTGAACTCGATCTTGTTAGCAGAAATATTACATGGGCTTTATATACAAAGATAGAAAATGATTCAAGGCTAAAGGAAGCTGATTCGGGACTTAAGTTTATTCTTAGCAAGTATGAGAATCTTTTTACTAATAGCTATACCGAGTCACAGAAACTATATATCCTCTCATTGACACTAGAGATTGTGATGTCTACATGTAAGAGTGCAATCATGGATGAGTCAATTTTATCAATTGATGAAATGAAGGCTGTTTTATATGCTAATATAAGAAAAATGTTTAATAGAACAGGAGAGATTAAATGAAAAAGATAACAAAGTTTATATCACACCGTCCTAGACTTGTTTTATTTGTAATGACTTTATTACTTATACCTTCATGGCTAGGTTACAAAAATACTGGTGTGAACTATGATATCTTGTCATATTTGCCACAAGATCTTGAAAGTACTCAAGGTCAACAAATCCTAGATAAGGATTTTAAGAATGCCGCAACCGGTATGTTGATTTTAAAGGGCGATGATTACGACGCTGATAAGTTAAAAAATCAAATACTTGAGATTGATGGTGTAGAAGATGTTATTTCAAAAACATCTATAGTTGGTAATACGGTGCCAAAAGAGTTCTTGCCAGATGAGATTAGAGATGTCTTTTATGCAGAAGATTCTACTATGCTTATGGTAAAGTTTAGTGAGTCATCATCATCATTTAAGACAATGGAGGCAATAGATAAGATTAAGGCTATCGAGTCTAAGGAGAAATTTTTAAGTGGTATGTCTTCTTTGGTTAAGGATACAAAAGATCTTATAGATAAGGAGACACCAATCTATGTTGCTTTGGCAGTTGTCCTTGCTCTAATAGTTTTAAGTTTAACCAATGAATCTACAATCATACCTTTCTTACTTTTGCTAAATATTGGATATGCGATTTTGTATAATTTCGGTACTAATATTTTCTTAGGTGAGATTTCCTATATAACTAAGGCTATTGCTGCTGTTTTACAACTAGCTGTTACTACTGACTATTCAATATTCTTATATCACAGATATGTTGAGGAAAAGAAGAGCCATGAATCTAAAAACGAGGCTATGGATATTGCCATCCAAAAGACAGTATCTTCAATTTTTGCTTCATCACTTACAACATTTGCAGGCTTTATCGTTCTTATAATAATGAGATTAAGCCTTGGTAAGGATATTGGACTTGTAATGAGTAAGGGTGTGCTTTTGGGACTTATTTCAACTGTAGTCGTATTGCCACCATTGATTCTTATTGCAGAAAAGCTTGTTGCAAGATTTAATCATAAGGTATTGTTACCTAAGTTTGAAAAAACTTCAAACTTTGTTTTAGGTCACAAAAAATCATTGTTTGTAGTATTTATACTACTTTTCATACCTGCTATATATGGTGCGAGAAATACAGATTTGTATTATAACTTGGATAGGTCACTACCAGAAGATTTGGATTCAATAGTTGCTTTAAATAAAATGAAAAATGACTATAACATGGCTTCAACACATTTCATAGTAGTAAAAGATGATTTAAGCAAGCAAAATGTTAATGGCTTAGTAAGCGATCTAAAAGATGTTGACGGCGTAAATAGTGTATTAGGTCTTGATTCACTCACTGGCTTGACAATACCTGATAGTGTGATTCCAGATAAGTTAAAGGAAAATTTCAACAAAAATGGCTATCAAATGATTATGTTAAACTCTGAGTATCAAACAGCATCTGACGAGGTTAACGATCAAGTTAATAAGATAAAAAAAATAGTAAAAGACCACGATCCTGAAGGTTATCTAACTGGAGAGGCAGTTCTAACAAAAGATTTGACTACAATATCAGATAGAGACTTTAAGATGGTAAACATAGCATCTATATTAGTAGTGTTTGTAATAATTGCAATTGTATTTAAGTCAATTGGAATTCCACTAATTCTGATAGCAGTTATAGAACTTGCTATTCAAATAAATATGGGAATACCATTTTACTTAGGTCAAACAATTCCTTTTGTAACATCAATAATCATTGGTGTAGTTCAATTGGGATCAACTATAGATTATTCTATACTTATGATGGATAGATTCCTCGTAGAATATAAAGAAAAACAAGATGTAAATGAAGCACTTAGATTAACAGTAAAGGAAACTTCAAAATCAATAGTTACTTCTGCCTTATCATTCATGGCAGCAACTGTTGGTGTAGGTATATACTCAAAGATGGAAATTGTATCAACTATATGTATGTTCCTAGCTAGGGGAGCTATAATCAGTATGTTATCTATTATATTCTTCCTACCAGTTGTAATTAGCATAGCATTTCCATTGATCAAGAAAACTACAAAAGGATTAAATTAGGAGGTAAATATGAAAAACAAATTAGTAAAAAGCGTATCTCTAGCTCTTGCTGGATCAATGTTAGTTACAAGCGTTGCCTTCGCTGATGGTGAAGTTAAGAAAAATGAAACAGTATATGTAACTAAAGAAGCAAATGAAATATTAAATAAAACAGCATCAATTTGGATAAATTCAGATGGAAGCATCAAGGTTAAAGATAAATCAAACCTAAAAGATATCAAAAACCTAAAGACTGACGAAACAATCAAAACTAAAGATGGTGATATTGATTGGAACGTCGACGATAAGGATGTATTTTATCAAGGTGAAACTGACAAAGACCTTCCAGTTGATATTAGTATAAAATATTTCTTGGATGGAAAAGAAATAACAGCAAAAGACCTTGAAGGAAAATCAGGCCACCTAAAGATAGAGATATCTGCAGTAAATAAGACATCTGGCATAGTTGATGTCAATGGAGAAAAGAAGAAAATTTTCTCACCATACCTAGTATTATCTGAAATAAACTTTGACACAGATAAAGTTACTAATATAACAACAGATGATGGCAAAATCATAAAAGATGGTAAAAATGAAATAGTTGCTGGAATATTGACACCAGGTATTAGAGAAAACTTCTCTGGTGTTGTAGATGATGACAAACTCGATACTTTCAAAGACAAGATAGATATGGAAATGGACGTAAAAGACTACAAGCCAAGCGAAGTATACGCGGTTATAACTAATGAATTGTTCCAAGATTCTGCTAATATTTCTTCTCTAGATGATTTGAAAAATGGTGTAAATGAATTAGAAGAAAATGCAGGAAAGCTTGTTGATGCAAGCAACAAGCTAGATGATGGTGGTAAGAAATTAAATGATGGTATTGGACAGCTTAGTGATGGGGCTATAAAACTTCAAGATGGATCAGGAAAGATTGTTTCATCTTTTGATAGATTAGCTAGTGCTTTTGCAGGACTTCCAGATCAAGTTGGTCAAATGACAACTGCTATAGATATGCTTAGCGAAGGTGGATCCTCACTAAATTCTGGTATAAACCAATATACAGGTGGTGTCAATCAAATTAATGCTAGCATGCCAAAGCTAACTGATGCAAGTGCTAGTATCGAAAGTGGAGCAAGCGAATTAGACAGCGGGCTTGCTAGATTAGACCAAGCAACATCAACTCTAAAAGAAAAAGTTGGCATGTCTAGTGGAAAAGATGATTTATCCAAACTTACAGAATCTCTAGGTTCTCTAAAGGCAGGACTTGATGACTTATCAGCAGGCATGGCTCCTTTACAAGAGGGTGCAAATAATTTAAGTGCAGGTCTAGGACAAATCGAACAATCTTCACAAGAATTAAGTAATGGTGTAACAAACCTAATTGATGTAGCTCAAAATGCTCCAAACATGAATGAAAGTGCAGCAAACGTTGAAGCCCAAGCAGCTGCTATTGACGCAGTTATAGCAGAACTTGCTAGTAATAATGAAGAAGGCATCAATGATGCTCAAATTCAAAGCCTTGAAGCTATAAAGAATAATTTATATGCTGAAAGTCAAAATATATATGCAGCTCAAGGCTCACAAGAAGCAATAACTGGCGGTCTTGGAGAAATAAGCAAGGGAGCTATTGGACTAAACTCAGCTATATCTAGCGCAAGTGCTGGTGCAAGTGAGATTAGCACTAAAATAAGTGCATCAAGTGAAAAAATGAGTCAAGCATCAGCTGGACTTTCTCAAGGAATTGACAAGATTAGCCAAGGTTTTGACAATACAGACCTAGCTAAACTAGGAGAAACAATCGGCATGCTCGATGAAGCAACTGGAAAACTTAAGGCAGGATCTGGCAAGCTAAAAGAAGGAGCAAGTCAAAACCGTGCTGGTGTTGAACAATTGGCACAAGCTATAGCTGAACTTGATGGAAATTCAAGCTCTCTACAAGAAGGCTCAAACGAACTTTATAATGGATTATTAGAATTCCAAGAAAGATCAAAAGCATTGTCTTCATTAGGAGATATAAACGAAAAAGCTATCAATCCAATGGCAAATGGTCTAAGAGAATTAGATCAAGGTATCAATAAATTAGGATCATCTACAGGTGAGTTAAAAAATGGTAGCGATCAATATATGGCATCTTTTGAAGAGTTCAAAAATGGTCTAGCAGATTATAAGGCAAAGGGAATCGATGAGCTTTCAAATAAAACAGGAGACATTGATGAAATTAGTCTAATTTTAGATCAAATGTCAAAAATGGCAAAGGAAAATAATTCAATTACAGGAACAAATGATGAATTTGAAACAAGATCTAGAATTATTGAAAAAATAAAATAATTTATCTGTTAAAAAGAGATCCTTGCTTGGATCTCTTTTTTCTTACTTATTTTTAAGATATTTGTCAATATTTTTGGCAGCTTTCTTGCCAGCTCCCATGGCGAGGATTACAGTTGCAGCACCGCTTACTGCATCTCCACCTGCAAAGACTCCATCTTTGGTAGTCATTGTTGTATCATCTATTATAATTCCGCCCCAATCTTCGGTTGATATGTCTGAGTTGGTTTGCTTTATGAGTGGGTTTGGTGATTGACCTATGGATATTATAACTGAGTCAAAGTCTACAATATCATATTCACCAGTTGGAACAGGCCTTCTTCTTCCGGAAGCATCAGCCTCACCAAGTTTCATCTTCTCAAGTTTGACTTGTTTTACCCAACCATTTTCACCGATTATTTCTACAGGATTGGATAAATTCATGAAGTTAATTTCTTCTTCTATGGCGTGGTGGCTTTCTTCAGCTCTTGCTGGCATTTCATCAAAACTACGTCTATAGACAACTGTTACATCAGCTCCCATTCTTTTGGCAGATCTTGCGGCATCCATTGCAACATTTCCACCTCCAACAACACATACCTTTCTTCCAATGTGGACAGGAGTGTCATATTCAGGGAATTTGTATGCTTTCATTAGATTCATTCTTGTTAAAAATTCATTGGCAGAATATACCCCGTTTAGATTTTCTCCAGGAATATTTAAAAATCGTGGAAGTCCTGCACCTGTTGATAAGTATATGGCCTCAAAACCTTGGTTGAATAAATCTTCTAGCGATAGAGTTCTACCAACTATTGTGTTAGTTTGAAGCTTTACACCTAAACCTATGACATTTTTTAGCTCTTTTTGAACTAAGGTTTTAGGAAGTCTAAATTCTGGAATCCCATACATTAAAACTCCGCCGGCTGTATGGAAGGCGTCAAATAAAACTACCTTATAACCAAGTTTGGATAGATCTGCTGCAGCAGATAGGCCTGATGGGCCAGCTCCAACTACAGCTACTTTTTTACCTTGGCTTGTTACTTCTACTGGTTTATTGTATTTTTTGTTATTTCTATAATCAGCTACAAATCTTTCTAGCCTACCAATCCCTACGGGTTCATCTTTTATTCCTCTGGTGCATTTTCCTTCACATTGGTTTTCTTGAGGGCAAACTCTACCGCATATGGCAGGAAGGTTGTTTGTTTCGGCTATTTTTTCGTATGCTTTGTCTAAATCATCTTCTAATATCAACTGGATAAAATCTGGGATTTGTACTCCTACAGGGCAACCTGATACGCAAGGTTGGTTTTTGCAATTGATACAGCGTGAGGCTTCTTCTTTTGCCATTTCTAAAGTATATCCAAGGCTAACTTCATCGAAATTCTTGTTTCTTACTTTTGGATCTTGTTCTGGCATAGGAACTTTTGTTTTAGCCATATTAAATTTTGCCATTTCTAACCTCCCCAGTTATATTGCAGATATGTTCTCTTTCTTCTGTGGAATAGTTTCTTGACCTATTCATAGCTTCATCAAAGTCTACTAAGAAACCATCGAAGTCAGGACCATCTACACAGGCAAATTTCATTTCTCCTCCAACCGTTAGCCTACAACATCCGCACATACCAGTTCCGTCAACCATGATTGAATTCATACTAACTGTTGTTGGTATGTTACTTTCCTTGGTAACCTTGACTACATTTTTCATCATTATAGCAGGTCCAATAGCTAGAACATGGTCATAATCTTTGCTATTATTTATATTTTCTTCAAGAACTTGGGTTACAAATCCTTGTTTGCCGAAAGAACCGTCGTCTGTTGTTATGTACAAGTTATCAGAAGATTCTTCTAGTTCATCTTTTAATATAATTAGGTCTTTATTTTTAAAACCCATTATTACATCGACATTGGCTCCGATTTTGTGAAGGTATTTGGCTTGGGGATAGGCAATTGCGGTTCCAAGTCCACCGCCAACTACACAAACATTTTTTCCTTTGAGATCGTCGAGGTCAGTAGGTTTACCCAAAGGTCCTACAAAATCTAAGAATCCATCTCCTGCCTTTAGTTCATTCATTCTCATAGTTGTACCACCTACGACTTGAACTATGATTGTAACATTCTCATCGTCTGTTTCTGAGATTGTAAAAGGAACTCTTTCACCTTTTTCATCTAGTCTTAGAATGATAAATTGTCCAGGCAAGGCTTTTTTTGCAATAGCTGGTGCATTGACTACAAATTTAATCGTAGTATCATTTAAGTTTGTTTTTTCAATAATTCGTGCCATACTTCCTCCTAATATAATATTATCAAATAGCAAGATCATTTACAATATAGGTGAAAAACCTTAGTTAAATAGTAGAGTATATCTTAGTTAATAAAAAAGGAGGAAAAATGCAAAAGAATAAGAGAGAATTTTCGAATAAGTATTTGCTCAAGAGATTTATCCCTTACTACAAACCTTATAAGAAAATACTAACTATAGATTTGATTTCTGCTGCACTTACAACAGTCAGCCAACTTATCCTTCCTCTATTGCTATCCTATCTTACAGATTGGGCTCAGCTTGGCCTCCTAGATGTAAGTAGAGTAGTAAAAGTTGCAATAGTTTATGTAGCAACTAAATTTATAGAGGTCGTTTCAAGATATATAATGCAATCATTCGGTCATATTATGGGAGCTAAGATTGAAAGAGATATGAGAGGAGATGTATTCAATCATCTATTAAGTATGGATACCGAATTTTTCAATGAGGCAAAAATCGGTCAACTTATGACTAGGATGACGACAGATCTTAACGAAATTACAGAGTTTTCCCACCATGTTCCAGAGGAATTTTTGGTAGGAGCTATCAAGCTTTTGGTCTCCTTTGTGGTACTTCTTAATATAAATTGGAAACTTTCACTTATTATATACATTCTAATTCCTGTAATGTATATAGTTTCTAGAAAATCAAGAGCAAAATTTAGGCTTGCGACAATGAATACCAGAAAGCAAATAGGTGCTATAAATTCTGGTATAGAAGATACACTTCTAGGTATTTCAGTAGTTAAGTCCTTTGCAAACGAGCATATAGAAAAGGAAAAGTTTGGTAGAGAAAACGAAAAGTTTGCCGATATCAAGAAAGACCAATATTTCAATATGGCAAAATATTTCATGGTCAAGGATGCATTTTCAGGAATAATGTATGCTGTCTTGATACTTGTAGGTGGTGTATTTGTAATAAATGGATATATAAGCGCAGGAGATTTGATAGCTTTCACCATGTATCTAAACATGTTAGTTGCAACCATTGAAAGACTAATAAACTTTACAGATACTTATGAAAAGGGAACTACAGGTATTGAAAGATTTGTTCAGATCATGAATCTTGAAAGAGATATATTTGATAGTGAAGATTCTAGACAACTAGAAGATGTCAAAGGAAAGATTGAATTTGACCATGTATATTTCAAATATCCTGACACTAGTGAAGCAGATCCTTATGTACTAGATGATATGTCCTTTACCATAAATGTAGGAGAAAATATTGCCCTAGTTGGACCATCAGGTGCAGGAAAAACTACAATTTCTAAGCTTATTCCAAGATTTTATGATGTAGATAAGGGTGAGATTAGAGTAGATGATGACAATATTAAAAATCTAACTATAGACTCATTGAGAGATAATATAGGTATAGTCCAACAAGATGTATATTTATTTAGTGGAACTGTCAAGGATAATATCAGATACGGCAAGGAAGACGCTACAGATGAAGAAATAATAAAAGCGGCTGAGCTTGCTGGAGCAACTGAATTTATCAAAGACTTACCAGAAGGTTTTGACACCTATATTGGAGAAAGAGGAGTCAAACTATCAGGTGGACAGAAACAAAGAATATCAATAGCTAGAGTTTTCCTAAAGAATCCACCAATTCTAATATTAGATGAGGCAACAAGTGCCCTAGATAACAAGAGCGAAGCGATTGTTCAAACATCTCTTGAAAAACTAAGCAAGGGTAGAACAACTCTTACTATAGCCCACAGACTTTCTACAATAATAAACGCAGATGAAATATTAGTATTAACCTATGATGGTATTGCAGAAAGAGGAAGTCATAAAGAGCTTTTAGCTAAAAAGGGAGTGTATTATAATCTATACAATTCTAACAATGAAGAACTTTTTGGCTAAATTTATAAAAGGCAGGTTAAATCCTGTCTTTTATTTTGCAAACTTTTCTTAATCTTGATGAATTTAACTTGTATTAATGTATAATCTATATATAAGAATAGGAGATAATATGGGGAAATTTTTCGGTAAAGTTTTACATATATTAGCCACGATTTTGGGTAGTATATTTAACTTTTTAATAAATTTAATGAATGTAATAACAATGATGTTTGAAAGTATAAGGCAATTATTGCTTTTGATATTTGTCTTTGGTTGTTCAACATTTTTCTTTTTTCCGGTAATAGCACTTGCTATTCCTAGAAAATGGTGGACGGTAATATTTATAATTTTGATAATACCGATCTTGGGACCTAAGTTTATTTCTATGTTAAAATACGGAAACTACACTTTAACTGAATGGATGTATGATAGAGCAGATTCTCTAATAACAGGAAAAAAGGTCGGATATGAGTCCTTATCAGATTATTCAAATAAGTACAAATACGAGAGAGAACAAGCTAGAAGATGGCAAGCTGAACAAGAAGCCAGAGCTAGACAAGAAGAGATGAACAGAAGATTTGAAGAGATGTTTAGGGGATTTACCTATACAAATTATAATCAAGGCAACTGGCAAGGTTACAACCAACAAGGTTATTATGAAGGCTACGGACAAAGTAGAGATATAGGTTTTAAGGAAAAATACGAAAAAGCTTGCGAGACACTAGAGCTTGACTATAACACTGATATTTACCAAGTAAAACTAAACTATAGAAAATTAGCTAAGAAATACCATCCAGATATAAACAAGGATCCAAACGCAACTGAAAAGTTCCAAGAAGTAAACGATGCTTATGAATTTTTGACAGAAGAAAATATAAACAAATACAAAAATAACTATAGGTAGGTGCGATGACAACAGATATAATAACAAGTCAAGATAGTGCTGTTATCCTATCAGAAATAGCTTCAAATGCTGGAGCTATCATGCTTGCCAATGGTGCAGAGATTTATAGGGTTGAGGATACAGTAGAAAGAATAATAAGAAGTAAAGAAAATATCAAAGACGTAGATGTTTATTCGGCAGCCAACGTCATAATAATATCCTTCTCTTATAAGGATGAAATCCATACAAATATAAGGAGGGTAAAAGCGAGAACACATAATTTATACTTTATAAATAAGGTGAATAGTTTTTCCAGAAATTTCGTTAGAGGAGATTATACTCTTCAAGAGGCATGGAAAGAACTACAGCATATAAAAAACGATCCAGGTCAGCCTATGTGGATGCAGGTTGCAGGATCTGCTATATCTTCAGGAGCTTTCCTATTGCTACTTGGCGGACACTTTCCAGATGTACTTATTGCTTTTTTTGTAGGACTTGTCTCTTATATAATAAGTAACGTATTCCACGAGGCTAAATTTGGATTTTTCTTAGTAAATTTCATAGCGGGCTTAGTCGTAAGTATTATAACTCTTAGCTTTAAACAATTTATACCTACAATAGAAGTAGATAAAATTGTGATAGCATCAATGATGGCATTTTTGCCAGGAATAACCCTTACGAATGCTATGAGAGACCTTATGAGTGGAGATGTGACTAGTGGACTAACTGGAGCAACTACTGCGATACTCATATCGACAGCCTTGGCACTAGGCGTTGCTATGCCAATTACCATTGTAACTTATATAATGTAAGGAGGATAAATGTTTTATATTAGTCAATTTATAATTTCATTTATATGTGCTATAGGATTTTGTCTAGTATTTCAGACTCCCAAAAAACCAATGATAATCTCGGGGTTGAATGCAGGAATAGGCTGGCTAATCTATAAATCAGTAACGATAAAAACAGGCTCAGCTTATATGGGGACCTTTTTATCAGCTTTCGTTATAGCTTTTATATCTGAGTATTGTGCGAAGGCTTTTAGATATCCAGCGGTAATATTTATAGTTCCAGGAATCATCAACCTATGTCCAGGAGAAGCAATATTTAATACTATGAAATATTTTATAAACAACGAAAACACACTAGTCCTACTGACATTATTTAAAGCGATGGCTCTAGCAGGAGCAATAGCCTTTGGGGTACTACTATCGACATCATTTTCTACCAATATGAAAAACTTTAGAAGAAGAGGCACAAAGAGAACAAATTATACAAATTATTTTAGGAGAAAAAAATGAAACAAACCATATATTTAGCTGGCGGTTGTTTTTGGGGAGTAGATGCTTATTTTAAAAATATCGAAGGAGTATTAGAAACAGAAGTGGGTTATGCTAATGGAAATACAACAGAAACCTACTATGAAAATCTAAAAAACACAGATCATGCAGAAACAGTAAAGGTAACTTACGATGATAGCTTAACAAGTCTTAGTAAACTCCTCGAGTATTTCTACTATATAATAGATCCATTCTCAATTGATAAGCAAGGAGCAGATACAGGTAGGCAATATAGAACAGGAATATATTCGACAGATAAGAATACTTTAGGAAAAGTAGAAAGCTTTATTGAAGATAAACAAAAAGACGAAGATAAAAAGATTCAAATAGAAGTAGAAGAGATTAAAAATTATATAAAAGCAGAAGAATATCACCAAGATTATCTAAAAAAGAATCCAAATGGCTATTGCCATGTGAATTTATTAGATGTGCCTGAGGTGTAAAATAGCTATAAATAGACTAAAAATAGGAATGTTTAAAACATTCTTATTTTTTCATAAAAAATATTTGACACAAGAAAAAAAGCGTGGTACTATATATAAGTCGGCGATAGCTGACAGATATGAACCAAGTAAATTAAATAGCAATAACATAACCTTAAAATTCTTTTGATTTAAAAGGATAACAAAATTTAAATCACGCATCAGACGAATGTCAGATGTAAATGAAAGAGTCAGAATTAGCCTGTCCGGCTCCTAGAGGACCCTCCACGGAGTGGTCGAGGACGAAGGACGAGGAAAGATTCTCATAACAAACTATATATGAGAGTTTGATCCTGGCTCAGGATAAACGCTGGCGGCGTGCATAACACATGCAAGTCGAACGATGAAGATTAAAAGATTTCTTCGGAATAAACTTAATTGGATTAGTGGCGGACGGGTGAGTAACGCGTGAGTAACCTGCCTTGTACAAGGGGATAGCCGTTGGAAACGACGAATAATACCCTATGACATCAAATAATCGCATGATAATTTGATCAAAGATTTATCGGTATAAGATGGACTCGCGTCTGATTAGCTAGTTGGTGAGGTAACTGCTCACCAAGGCAACGATCAGTAGCCGGCTTGAGAGAGTGTACGGCCACATTGGGACTGAGACACGGCCCAGACTCCTACGGGAGGCAGCAGTGGGGAATTTTGCACAATGGGGGAAACCCTGATGCAGCGACGCCGCGTGATTTAGAAGGCCTTCGGGTTGTAAAAATCTTTTGTATGGGAAGAAAATGACAGTACCATACGAATAAGGACCGGCTAATTACGTGCCAGCAGCCGCGGTAATACGTAAGGTCCGAGCGTTGTCCGGAATCATTGGGCGTAAAGGGTACGTAGGCGGATAAGCAAGTTAGAAGTTAAATCCTATAGCTCAACTATAGCAAGCTTTTAAAACTGCTCATCTTGAGGTATGGAAGGGAAAGTGGAATTCCTAGTGTAGCGGTGAAATGCGCAGATATTAGGAGGAATACCGGTGGCGAAGGCGACTTTCTGGCCATAAACTGACGCTGAGGTACGAAAGCGTGGGTAGCAAACAGGATTAGATACCCTGGTAGTCCACGCCGTAAACGATGAGGGTTAGGTGTCTGGAATAATCTGGGTGCCGCAGCTAACGCATTAAACACTCCGCCTGGGGAGTACGCACGCAAGTGTGAAACTCAAAGGAATTGACGGGGACCCGCACAAGCAGCGGAGCATGTTGTTTAATTCGACGCAACGCGAAGAACCTTACCAAGTCTTGACATAATACTGAAGCTTTTAGAGATAAGAGCCTACATCTTCGGATGACTGTATTACAGGTGGTGCATGGTTGTCGTCAGCTCGTGTCGTGAGATGTTGGGTTAAGTCCCATAACGAGCGCAACCCCTATTGTTAGTTACCATCATTAAGTTGGGGACTCTAGCAATACTGCCGGTGATAAACCGGAGGAAGGTGGGGATGACGTCAAATCATCATGCCCTTTATGACTTGGGCTACACACGTGCTACAATGGCAGGTACACAGGGATGCGAAACTGCGAAGTTAAGCGAAACTCAAAAAGCCTGTCTCAGTTCGGATTGCACTCTGCAACTCGAGTGCATGAAGTTGGAGTTGCTAGTAATCGTGGATCAGAATGCCGCGGTGAATGCGTTCCCGGGTCTTGTACACACCGCCCGTCACACCATGGAAGTTGGCAATACCCGAAGCCTGTGAGCGAACCTTTTAGGAAGCAGCAGTCGAAGGTAGGGTCAGTAACTGGGGTGAAGTCGTAACAAGGTAGCCGTATCGGAAGGTGCGGCTGGATCACCTCCTTTCTAAGGATGAGAAGCTGGTACGCTAGCTTCTCACACAGAAAAGAAAATAAAGATCGTTGGTATTAAAATATTAAGGTATTTTTAATCTAAAAACAAATAAACATCATTAAGCATGGGGATATAGCTCAGCTGGGAGAGCACCTGCCTTGCACGCAGGGGGTCAAGAGTTCGAATCTCTTTATCTCCACCATGAGCAAGTCCGTCCGGCTTTGAGAGGACCCACCACGGAGTGGATTCAAACGCTGAGTATATTAATACGAAGAGACGGTAAGCTCAAAATCGAACCAGCCTAAAGAAGTGAAAAAGTTATTAGTAAGTAACGTTATTTTATCATTTGACGCTAAAGCGACAAATTCTAAAATAATTCGAAATCAAAGATTTCGAACCCACTCAGCTTAGGCATAAAACTAAATAGCAAAAAATATTTCCAGTCAAGAAACAAAGGGCGCAAGGTGGATGCCTTGGCACATGAAGGCGACGAAGGACGTAAGTGAACGAAAACTAGGGAAAGCTCACAAAAAGCACTAACCACTAGGTCTCCGAATGGGGAAACCCGGCTGTGGAAGACACAGTCATCACAAGATGAATACATAGTCTTGTGAAGCAAGACCCTGTGAACTGAAACATCTAAGTAACAGGAGGAAAAGAAAGAAAACTCGATTTTCCAAGTAGCGGCGAGCGAACAGAAAAGAGCCTAATCCAATAGTGGAATATTTAAGAAGTTGAATCATCTGGGAAGATGAACCAAAGAAAGTGACAGTCTTGTAAACGAATCTTAAATAAACCTAGGAGGAAAGTAGCACCGGACACGAGGAATCCGTTGTGAAGATAGGGGGACCATCCCCTAAGGCTAAATACTAACATGTGACCGATAGCGAACAAGTACCGTGAGGGAAAGGTGAAAAGAACCCCGAAAGGGGAGTGAAATAGAACCTGAAACCTAGCGCCTACAAGCAGACAGAGCACTAAAGTGTGATGTCGTACCTTTTGTAGAATGGGCCAGCGAGTTATTGTATTAAGCAAGGTTAAATCTTTAAGAGATGAAGCCATAGCGAAAGCGAGTCTTAATAGGGCAAATAAGTTTAATGCAATAGACCCGAAACCGGGTGATCTATCCATGACCAGAGTGAAGGTGAAGTAAAATTCACTGGAGGCTCGAACCGGGTACGGTTTAAAACGTATCGGATGAGTTGTGGTTAGGGGTGAAAAGCCAAACGAACTCGGATATAGCTGGTTCTCCTCGAAATAGCTTTAGGGCTAGCCTTTGACGAAAGATTTTAGGAGGTAGAGCACTGAATGGTCTAGGGCGGCTTACCGTACCGAAACCTATCAAACTCCGAATGCCAAAAAATCAAGTCAAGGAGTCAGACTTAGAGGGATAAGCTTCTAAGTCGAAAGGGAAACAGCCCAGACCGACAGCTAAGGTCCCCAAATCTGGATTAAGTGGAAAAGGATGTGAATCTACTAAGACAACCAGGACGTTGGCTTAGAAGCAGCCATGCATTTAAAGAATGCGTAATAGCTCACTGGTCAAGTGGGTTTGCGCCGAAAATGAACGGGGCTAAAATCCAGTACCGAAGCTTCGGATTGATAGAGGAATTAAATCTACGAAATAAAGAAAGAAATACTTGAACTAGGAAATATTAAAACAATCAAGATAAACGAGTAAAAAACATCAAATTACGTAAACCAAAAGGTAAGTTGTAAATAAAAAAATACTCAATTATCACCGAACAGTTATATAAGATTAAAAAATATAACCTGGTAAAAAAACGTCAAACAAGTATTCCAAACTTTATGTCTAGATTTAATACCTCTATCAGTGGTAGAGGAGCATTGTATAAGCGAAGAAGCCAAAGCGAAAGCAACAGTGGAGCGAATACAAGAGAGAATGCTGGCATGAGTAGCGAGAAGGGATGTGAGAATCATCCCCGTCGAAACCCTAAGGATTCCTGAGCAAGGCTCGTCCCCTCAGGGTAAGTCGGGACCTAAGCCGAGGCCGAAAGGCGTAGGCGATGGATAACAGGTTTAGATTCCTGTACCGCTTAAAGTCGCTATAGAGAAGTGATGACGCAAAAGGATAAGCTAAGCTAGCTGATGGAATAGCTAGTCTAAAGATAAAGGCTTGTGTGTAGGCAAATCCGCACACTTTAAGGCTAAAATCTGATAGGTATCGAAAACATGAGTAGAGAAGTAGCTGACTCCATATTGCCAAGAAAAGTCACTATCAAGACCAAAGCGCCCGTACCAAAACCGACACAGGTAGGGAGGTAGAGAATACCAAGACGCGCGGAAGAACCTTTGTTAAGGAACTCGGCAAAATGTCCCCGTAACTTCGGGAGAAGGGGAGCCAGAGCGATCTGGCCACAGAAACCAGGCCCAAGCGACTGTTTACCAAAAACACAAGTTTCTGCAAAATCGAAAGATGAAGTATAGGAGCTGACACCTGCCCGGTGCTGGAAGGTTAAGGGGAAGGCTTAGCGAATGCGAAGGCTAGAACTTAAGCCCCAGTAAACGGCGGCCGTAACTATAACGGTCCTAAGGTAGCGAAATTCCTTGTCGGGTAAGTTCCGACCCGCACGAAAGGTGTAACGATTTGGGCACTGTCTCAACAAAGGATCCGGTGAAATTGTAGTAGTCGTGAAGATGCGACTTACCCACGCTAGGACGGAAAGACCCCGTGGAGCTTTACTGTAGGCTGATATTGGACTTTGAGATTAGACGTACAGGATAGTTGGGAGACTAAGAAACTTGCACGCCAGTGTAGGTGGAGTCATCCTTGGGATACCAACCCTCTAATATTAAAGTTCTAACTTTGACCCTTGAATCAGGGCAAAGGACATTGTCAGTTGGGCAGTTTGACTGGGGCGGTCGCCTCCCAAAAAGTAACGGAGGCGTTCAAAGGTTCGCTCAGAATGGACGGAAACCATTCGCAGAGTACAAAGGCAGAAGCGAGCTTAACTGCAAAACCTACAAGTTGCGCAGAGTAGAAATACGGACTTAGTGATCCGGTGGCACCGCATGGAAGGGCCATCGCTCAACGGATAAAAGCTACCCCGGGGATAACAGGCTTATCTCCCCCAAGAGTCCACATCGACGGGGAGGTTTGGCACCTCGATGTCGGCTCGTCTCATCCTGGGGCTGAAGTAGGTCCCAAGGGTTGGGCTGTTCGCCCATTAAAGAGGCACGCGAGCTGGGTTCAGAACGTCGTGAGACAGTTCGGTCCCTATCCAGCGTGGGCGTAAGAAATTTGAGAGGATCTGTCCTTAGTACGAGAGGACCGGGATGGACATACCTCTGGTGTACCAGTTGTTCCGCCAGGAGCATAGCTGGGTAGCTACGTATGGAATTGATAAGTACTGAAAGCATCTAAGTACGAAGCAGGCCTCAAGATAAGATTTCTAAGAGTAGGTAAAGAAAATACCTTTGATAGGTCCAAGGTGTAAGTGCAGTAATGTATTAAGCTAATGGATACTAAACTTTAAATCTTGACTGGAAATATTTTTGCTTGTCCCTAACCCGATTTGCAAAGCAAATCGATGGTAGGTCAGCCGTCAGGCTTTCCCAAGAGCACGAAGTGCGATTGGTAAGAAAGCTACGACGTAGCTAGTAGGGATGAGGTCTAGTAAAAATACTAGACGCTATTTAGAAGGTTCAAAAATATGGTGATGATGGCATAAGGGATACACTTGTTCCCATACCGAACACAGAAGTTAAGCCTAACAACGCCGATGGTACTCGGAGGGCAACCTCCCGGGAGACTAGGTAGTCGCCAAACAAACCAGACTGGATATATTCCAGTCTTTTTTTGTATCTAAATTTATTTTAAATATAAGGATCAAGATTAAGGTAATGAATTATAGAAAATTTTGTAATAAATATGTGGATATGATAAAATTACTTTAGTAAATTAATTGATATAAGGAGTAGTTATGAACTCAAATAATAAAAGGATGTTATTAGCTTTGTTAATTTTTGCTGGCTTTCCAACAATAGTTTATGCAGATGTAGATGGTGATATATTAAATGGGACCAACTATTCAGAGGTAAAGACATATAATAGCAATTCTTATGACAATAATTCTAATAGTGAACCTAAAACCAATTCTGTAAGTATGAATGAAATAAATGAGGCTAGTTCTTATAGTGTAAAGGACAATGATGTAGTTTATTATAATGATAAAAATCTAGATGATGTTATAACAGAAGCTGGACTAAGTTATGACAAGGATAGGGTTAAGGCTCGTAAAGATGCGTTAACAAAAGGTGAAGATTTGCCAAGTTTTCCAAATGACTATGATAAACAAATAAAAGAAAAATATAACAGAGAAAATGAGGAAGCTAAGAAAAAAGCCCAAGAAGAATACGAAAGACAAAAAAGAGAGGAAGAAAAAAGAAAACAAGAATCTAATATGGATGTCACAAAACCATTGGTAAACTCAGATTATTATCCAAAAGTACCTATATATGATAAGGTAGTAGATATGAGTGTACATCAAACACCGAATGCTATAGATTATGATAAATTAGCTAGTTCAATTGATGGAGCTATTCTTAGAGCATCAATACGAAACAAGGATTTGGTTAACAGAAAAGATACAGCTGTAGAACGTCACTATCACGAGCTAAATAAAAGGGGGATTCCTCTAGGATTTTATCATTATTCCAGAGCTATAACAGAGGAAGAAGCTATAGCTGAGGCAAATTTTGTCCTAGACATAGTTAAAAATAAGAAAGTTTCACTACCAATATATATTGATATAGAGGATCATGATAGGCAGCTAAAATCTACCAAGAATCAAATATCAAAAGTAGCGGATGCTTTTTGTAAGGCAATTAGGAGGAATGGCTATGTAGCTGGTATCTATTCCTATCCATGGTTTGCGGGTGAATACTTAACTAAAGAAGTTAGAGATAATAACGAGTTCTGGATTGCAGAATGGAAAAAAGATCAAAAATATCCTAATTATAATAAGAGCCATTATGACTCATGGCAATATTCATCCACAGGTGGAGTAGACGGTTATAACTATGATATAGACAAAAATGTCTTGTACAGAGATTATCCTTTAATAATGACAGGGAAAACTCACAAAGGCTATGATAAAGTAGCAGCTGAAATAATTTCTGGAAAATGGGGCAATGGTCTAGAAAGACAGAAAAGACTAGAATATGCGGGATATAACTATAATCTAATCCAAGAATATGTGAATAAGCTGCTAAAATCTAATACTATATAATGAAAAGACTCACTTAGAAATTCCTAGGTGAGTTTATTTTTACTTGATTATAATAGATAAACATATACAGTAATTATTGAATTTAAATTTATAGAAGGAGTATTTTATGGCTGGAATTAAATATGATATAGTAGAAAATCTTGGAATTCTTTCAACTAATGCCAAGGGATGGACTAAGGAACTTAATCTAGTATCTTGGAATGAAAGGGATCCTAAGTATGATATTCGTGATTGGAATGAAGATCATACAAGAATGAGCAAGGGAATTACACTAACTACTGAAGAAGCTGAGGTTTTGAAAAATATTTTAGCTGATGAATTTAATTAATGAGAAGAGGGCAATTACATTATGTAATCGCCTTTTTTATTTGAAGCTTTTAATATGCTTATAATCTTGATTAAGACAAGTAAAAAAGTATATTTTATGAATGAAGAAGATTTATTTTGATTATGCAGCAACAAGCATAAAAAGAAAAAAAATTTTAGAAAATATATTAAAAAATGCAGAAAGTTTTGATGGCAACCCTGATTCCACTCATGCTTATGGAAGAGAAGCTAAGAAAATTCTAGAGGATTCCAGAAGAAAAATAGCTAAAAGCATAGGAGCAAATCCAAATCAAGTTATATTTACATCCGGCGCGAGCGAATCAAATAATACAGTTATAAATGCCTATAAAAATAATCATATAATATCAACGAATATTGAGCACGACTCTATATTAAATACATTAAGTGGTAAAAATGTATCATACCTAAAAGCAGATAGGGAAGGTATGGTTCACCTAGAAGATTTAAAAAAACTAATAAATGACGATACAAAACTAGTAATAGTGATGTTTGTAAACAATGAGATTGGAACTATTGAACCGGTCAAGGAAATTGGAGCTTATTTAAAAGATAAGCCAATTCATTTCCACGTCGATGCAGTCCAAGCTTACGGCCACATAGACATAGATGTTGATGAAATAGGATGTGACTCTATATCCTTGTCGGCCCATAAAGTTGGTGGGATAAATGGATTTGGAATTTTATATTTAAGAAATAATTTAAGCCCTCTAATTCTTGGAGGAGAGCAGGAAAAACATAGAAGGGCAGGGACATCCTTTACCATGGGAGCATATTCTATGGCCAAAGCTTTTGAAAAGACCCAAGAAGAAAGATCAAAGATAAAAGAACTTAAGGAATATTTTATAGATAATTTAAAAAATACTGGCCTTAACTATCAGATAAATGGAAGTTTGGAAAAATCATCTGACCATATAATAAATATATACTTTGCTGATTATAAGTCAGATTTTTTACTTACCTACCTTGATATGAACGGGGTATGCGCATCAGCAGGATCAGCTTGTAGGGCAGGTAGTTTCTTACCAAGCCATGTCATTTCAAATATGTATGATGAAAGTAGGGCGAATCACTCCATAAGATTTTCCTTTGGTTACCAAAATAATAAAGAAGAGATAGATAAGGTCATAGAAGTTTTATCAAATTTATAAAATCAGCCACGACGGCTGATTTTATTGTGCCTATATTTAAGGAAGATTTAAGATTAGTTTAAGTTTAAGCAAATGTTAGTAACTTATAATACTTATAAGGAGGAAGGAATATGCTAACAGTAAAGAACTTAAATAAAAAATTTGATGAAAAAATTATCTATCAAAATTTAAATCTTGAATTAAAAAAAGGAGAGATATTTGCTTTAATAGGGCCAAATGGGATTGGAAAGACCACACTTATTCGCATGATGCTTGGACTTGATAGAGCCTATGAAGGAGAGATTAGTAAAGGCCAATACAAAATTGGCTACAGTCCAGAAACTCCAGATTTTCCAGAAATCTTAACAGGCAAAGAATTATTAGACCTCATTAAATACCACCATGAATCAGAGGATAATATTGATCAATTGATGAAAAAAGTAGGTTTAAATCCAGCTAATAATACTAAAATTTTAAATTACTCCAAGGGGATGCTCCAAAGACTAGCAGTAGCTCAGTCACTGATTGGTGATCCTGATATAATTCTATTGGATGAACCTGCAAGTGGACTAGATTTTTTTGGACAGATGGCCATGCAAGATTTAATAAATGAACTAAAATCATCGGATAAATCTATACTTTTAAACTCTCATTTACTCTATGACGTAGAAAAAATAGCAGACAGAGGTCTTATAATTATGGGGTCTAAGGATTTTAAAGAATTTTCTAGGGATGACTTTAAGCAAAAACTACTTTCTCAAATATTTTTAGACTTTGCAAAGGAGATAGGTTATGAACCTCACTAAGTTACATATAAAAGAAAATTTGAGCAAATCATCATTTGTTATTTTCGCGATAATAGGATTAATAATTACATTTTTAGCTAGAGGGATGGAAGTCACTGCTCCTGGAATGAATACTAGTGGCGATATTGGTAGATACGGACTGCAATGGACGATTATAAGTTTAATATCTTCTTTGGCCGCAGTGACATTATCTTCAGGAAGCTTTAAAAAATATTTAACAAGTGATTTACCAGATATCTTAAGTGTCCATGGATTAAGTCTTAAAAAACAAATCAGTCAAATATTTAAAGCAGATGTTTTTATAAGTATGTTTATGGGCATATTGCTTCTAATAGGAATGCTTATAAATATTATAATACAAAGACCAAAAATAAGTCTGATAGGCTTTCTACTAGCCATATTAATTTATCTGTTTACTATATTTTTAGTAAATTTACTGATGGGCATTTTAAATTTACTATTCAATCCTGCAGCTGGGGCCTTATTTGGAATATTTTTTGTAATAATTGGTGTACTTAGAGGATTGTTAACTTTTATTTTAGAAATGCAAGGTGGCATTATTTCAGAAATTATGGTTAGGATTTTATATATATTCCCACCTATAGATGATTTTGGAAAGATTGCTCGTGATTTGTTTTTAGGAGAATTTACTAATATGAGATTACTAGTCCAATGCTTGCTTTATGTATGGATTTTAGTAGGTATATATTATTTAGCAAAGAAATGGAAGGTAGGAGATGAAAAATAAAATAATTTATTTCTTAGTTGGAGCTTTCCTAATAATTTTTAACTATCAAAATCGCATAACCACCATTGATGAAACTACCCTAGATTTAATAGAGGAAGTAAATACTTATAATACTGAAAAGCTATGGCCAGAGTTTAAAAATAAAGATTATATGAAAGATATTAGGTATAATTCTAATAAAGAGTTTAGATATGACCATGGGAAAATTATCAAAAAAACTTCAGACCAACCAGTAGCAAGTATTGAAGCTTTAAAAGAAGGAAACAAACCACTAATAAAGGCCGTACCCTTTGAAAAATTTAGGGATATTACTGACCAAGGAGCTTCTACAAATGCGAGCCTACAAAGTAAATATAAGTCAGTTATAATTCATGAATCCTTCCATTGCTTTCAAATGGAGCATGGGCTGAGCGAAGTGGTAGATATTCTAGATAATGATATTGATTATAATGACCCAGCTTATGATAAATTTATAATAGTCTGCAATAAGCTAGATGAGGATAAAACCTATAAGAAACTTTGGGAAGATGAGTATAGGGCTTTGCTATCCTTGTATGAAAATAAAGACCCAAACCCATATAAAAATGCTAGGGATAAGCGTTTATCTTATGTGAAAACAAATTTTCCCGATCATTATGATTATTTTGTAGAAATGGAAAATTATAAGGAATTTATAGAAGGAACAGCAAGATTTGTAGAGGAAAAATATATGGTTGCTATAGCAGATGATCCTTATATAAAATATAGTGATAGAGTTTTTAACAGTATTGATGAGTCATATTACTCGAAAGGCTCTTTAAAAGCTAAAATATTGGATAAACATTATCCAAGATGGAAAGAGAATTTAGATTTTAGTAGAAAGAATAATTTTGATCAAATGTTTAAAAAAAGAAATATTTTGTGAATGAGAAAATTTTAGTAGTTGATGATAATGATGAAATCTGTAATATAGTTACTCTTTATCTAGAAAATAGTAGTTTTAAAGTATTTGAAGCTAAAAATGGAAAAGAAGCATTAGAATTTTTAAAAAATGATAAAATCTCTTTGATGATACTTGATATAATGATGCCAGAAATGGATGGGATAGAAGTTTTAAAAACTATTGGCAATGACAGAGATTTTCCTATAATATTTTTATCAGCCAAATCCAGTGTAAAGGATAAGATAGAAGGTTTATATCTTGGTGCGGATGATTATTTAGCAAAACCCTTTGATCCAGCAGAGCTGGTGGCAAGGGTTATTGCGCTTTTAAGAAGAAATAACCACAGGTCTAATAATATTATAAAAGTAGGGAATTTAAGTTGGGATAAGGATAAAAGACTGATTTATAAGAATGGAAATGTTTTAAATCTACGTTCCAAAGAATATGAACTTTTAACAATGTTTATGACCACTCCTGGCAAAGTATTTACTAAGCAAGAAATATATGAAAACTTGTGGCAATCATATTATTTTGAAGACGATAATACAATCATGGTTCATATCTCAAATCTGAGAGAAAAAATAGAAGATAATCCTAGAAATCCAACAAAAATAATTACCATAAGAGGCCTAGGTTATATGCTTAGGAAAGAATAATGAATACAAAAAAAAATATTTTCAAGAACACTATTGTCTTTATAATAGTATTTATAATAGCAACTGCCTTATTTTTTATCAGCCTATCAAAAATTTTAAATGATAATACCTTTGATAATGTTTTTGGTGAATATATACCAATTTCTGATAATGTTGATGAAAGTTCATTAAATTGGGAAAAAATAGCAGAACTTGGCGGATCTGGCTTTGTAGTGGATGGTAATAAGGTAATAAGGACTTACAATAAAAATTATAACAAAGAATATTCAAATTCTGAGCTTTTAGATTTTGTAACTCTTGGCGAGGAGGGTCAAAGCACCTTTGTTTTTAATACCTATGATGGAAACAAGTTTTTTTTAAGCTATCCCAATGATAAGGTTTCGCCAACTATAAATTTTAATCTAAACAAGGGAGAAAGTACCCTTAAAAAAAATATATTAATATTTTTATTCTTAATTATTGGTGGTTATATTTTAATCATCTATTTCATAGTCCGCTGGCTATCCTATAAAATTAATAATGAACTAGCAGAAATCTATAAAAAACAAGAAAGAGATAGGGATCTTTTATTTAAAGGCATTGCGCATGATGTAAAAACTCCCCTAGCAGTTATATTATCTTATACTAAGGCATTGGATGAAAATCTAGTTATTAATGAAAAAAGAGAATCATATCTTAAGAGCATTGTAAGAAATGCAGCAATTTTAAATGATAGAGTAGATGAGCTCTTAGAATTTTCAAGTATTGATAACCTTACGATAGAAAAAGAAAATAAAGATATTTTAGAGCTTGTACGTAGATACGTTGGAGATAATTATTCTTATTTTTTAGACAATAAAGCTTATATAGAAATATTATTTGCTGAAAATGATAAATTTTTTGTAGATGTGGATTATAAGTTATTCCAAAGGTTACTTCAAAATTTAATCCAAAACTCCATAGACCATAATGAAAAAGATGCTATAATTACAATTGACTTTAAGGATGATAAACTTATTTTTAAGGACAATGGTAGAGGTATAGATTCTAAAGATATAGAAAATATTTTTGACCCTCTATTTACAGGAGATACAAGCCGTCAGCGGGAAAAACTTCGTGGCATGGGTCTTGCTAATGTTAAGAAGATTTGTGAGCTCCATAAATGGAAAATTTCCTATAAAGATGGCTTTGTAATCAGCTTTTAATATAGTATAGTGATTTTCTAGTATACAAGGAGGGGCTATGAAAGAAAAAAAGGATACGAAAGTAGTTGTAGGTATCAGTGGAGGGGTAGACTCCTCAGTAGCTGCACTACTTTTAAAAGAAGAAGGCTACGATGTAGTAGGAATATTTATGAAAAACTGGGATGATACGGATGAAAATGGTGTTTGTACTGCAGAAGTGGACTATGAAGACGCGGTAGCCGTTTCAAATCAAATAGGAATTCCTTATTATTCAATCAACTTTGAAAAAGAATACTACGACAGGGTTTTTACCTATTTTTTAGATGAATACAAAAAAGGTAGGACACCAAACCCAGATATAATGTGTAACAAAGAAATAAAATTCAAAGCATTTTTAGATTTTGCCAAATCATTGGGTGCAGATTATGTAGCTACAGGACATTATGCGAGAGCAGATAGGTCTAACGGCGAAACTGTTATGCTAAGAGGTGTTGATAATAATAAAGACCAAACATATTTCCTAAGTCAACTATCTCAAGAGCAAATCAAAGATGTGCTGTTTCCTGTTGGAGAATTGGAAAAGAAAGAAGTTAGGGAAATTGCCCACAAGTACAATTTGGCTACTGCTGACAAGAAAGATTCTACAGGTATTTGTTTTATAGGAGAAAGAGATTTTAACGAATTTCTTTCAAATTATCTCCCATCCCAACCAGGAAATATTGTCGATACTGAAGGAAATGTTTTAGGTAAACACGATGGACTGATGTTTCATACAATTGGCCAAAGAAGAGGCCTTGGTATTGGTGGAGAGGGTGAAGCTTGGTTTGTTTGTGGCAAGGACCTAAAGAATAATGAACTTATAGTTTGCCAAGGTAAGAATAATCCACTTTTATTCTCAAATAAGCTATATGCAAGTGAATTTTCTACAATAAGTGATAAAAAATGTCCAGAAGAATTCGATTGTACGGCTAAATTTAGGTATAGACAACAAGATATAAACGCCCATGTCAAAGTATTGGGTGAAGGCAAAGTCGAAGTAACTTATGATAAAACAAAGGCCGTAACTCCAGGACAAGCAGCTGTATTTTATCAAGGAGAAGTTTGCCTAGGTTCAGCTATAATTGATGAAGTCTACAATGATGATAAAAAATTAATGGTATAGGAAATTATTATGAAAAAATATTTGCTAGCTATAGGATTTGCCATTTTAAGTCTAGGCGTAAATGAATCTTATGCTTCTGATGTAGTTTATTATGATGACTCTGATTTAGATATGATATTTGAAGAAAATGATATCGAATATGATAAAAGAAAAGTATATGAAAGAAGGATAGAATATCTAAGGGAAGATGAAAATATAACAAATAGTGATGATCTAATAAGTGAGTATGAGAGAGAAATTGATAGATTAGACCGAGAAGAAGATAAAAACCAAGAAAATCAAACAGATAAGGAAATAGAAGTAGAAAACCACAGGAAAAACGAAGATCTAAATAAAGAAATATCAAATATTACTAGAGAAGAAATGAATAAGGTTGATGGTCTCTATCAAGTAGCAGTAAAAACTCTTGATGGAGATAGTGATGTTGACTTTTCTTATAGAAATACTAATGGTTCTTTGCCTTCTGCATCTACTATCAAGGTATTTATAGCAATAAGTGCCTATGAAAACATTGAAAGTGGAGATTTAAAGGAGACAAGTTCCTTAAAAAAAGATATACACTTGATGCTAAATAGATCTGATAACTATGCGACCAATAGAGTTATAGATGCTTTAGGTGGATTTTCTACAGTAAACAAAACAATCAAGAGATTGACAAATTCTAATAGAACCTCTCTAAACAGGAAATTAGCTTATTCTGGCAAAGAAAATATGGTCGATGTCGATGATTTAATTATAGCTATGGAAGAGTTAAATAATCCAAACATTATAAGCTTAGAAAGTGCTGAAAAAATCAAAAAATCTATGATAAATACTAACACAAGTACAAAAAAACTACTCGCAAATTTACCAGAATATGCAAGTGGAATAAATAAATCTGGTGAAAACCCTGACAGAGGTCAAGACTTAGATGTAGCTATAATTGACGTAGGTAGTACTAGATTTGCCTTGGCTGTTGCTATGAAAACTAACAAAATTTATGATAACCAAAATGAACTTAGGGTTCTTAGAAACATTGGTAGGAGAATTACAGAAGCTTTTTACAGGTTTGAGAATTAATAAGAGAGTTAAAATACTCTCTTTTTCTTTATAGGAATTTAATAGGCTAAGTGCTAGTATTAGCTTAAGGAGGAAGTTATGAATATCAAAAAAATAATTTTAGCATTGACCATAGTACTAGCAGGATTTTTTGGTTCAAATATATCTTTTGCTAGTGGTGAAACAATTATAGAGGATAATTTTATAGTAAAAGAAGTAAATGAAGAGGGAGTTACTTTAGAAAAAAAGGGCTACGAAGGAGACTTATATAGAGTAGATAAAAAAGAATTTAAACAGGACCCAAAAGTAGGGGAAGAATATATCATAAAACACAATGATATAATTTTACCTTCAAATCCGGCCCAATTTAACAAAATATATGAGATAAAAAAGGTTGAGGCTGGAAATAAACCTAGCAATAAAATATATTTTGGCATAGGACTTCTATTGGTGATTCTTTTCGCTTATTTTAGAATGAGGAAATAAAAAATGAGACTGTTTAATCTATGATATTTAGTAAGATTAAACAGTCTTTTTTAATTCAATATTAGATATCAACAGCCCTGATGACCTCATCAAGAGATGTCACACCATCTATTACTTTATCAAGCCCTTCAGCTAGCATTGATTTGAAATTATCATTCTTAAGTTTTTCTTTAATTTCTTCAGTATCTTGGTATCTGAGGATATTTCGAAGGTCTTCATCAATTACCAGAACTTCTGCTATGGCTTCACGACCGCGATAACCGTTTTTACATTTTTCACATCCATTTGGTCGGTAAATGACTTGATTTCTATCTATATTTTTGTAATTTTTAATAAACTCATATTCCTCATCTGTAAGAGTATCTTTTTTCTTGCAATCGCAAAGTTTTCTAACTAGCCTTTGACTAGCTAGTAGACTAATACTTGCATTTATTAAGTAGTCATCTACACCCAAATCTTTAAGCCTAACAATAGATGATAGGGCATCTTTTGTGTGTACGGTTGTGAGAACTAAATGTCCTGTAATTGCAGCTCTTATAGCAATTTCTGCAGTTTCTTTATCTCTAATTTCACCAATCATTATTATGTCTGGGTCTTGTCTTAGGATAGATCTTAAAGCAGTATCAAACGTTAGACCTATTTTTGGATTTATAGGAACTTGATTGATGCCCTCAATTTTGTATTCGACTGGATCTTCGACTGTGATTATGTTTTCGTAGCCAGTGTTTAATTTATTAAGCAAAGAATACAAAGAAGTAGTCTTGCCAGATCCAGTTGGTCCAGAAAATATTATCATCCCAGATTTTTTATTTAGGGTTTGTTCGATTTTTTCAATAGAATCCTTAGAAAATCCTAAGAGATTATTAGTTTTCTTAAATTCATTAATAGATAAAATTCTTAGGACGAGTTTTTCTCCGTTCACAGTATTTATAGTAGACAAGCGAAAATCAATATCTGGAAATTGGTCTATCTTAAGGTTAGCATCTTGGGGACGTCTTTTTTCTGCTATATCTACCTTGGCACTTAGCTTTATTTTAGTAATTAGCTTTTCATAATTTTCCCTTCTAAGCCTCATGTACTCAAATAAAGCTCCATCTATCCTAAATCTAATCTTGCCGTAATCTTCAAAAGCTTCTATATGAATATCACTTGCTCGTTTTTTGATAGCCTCACTAAACAATTCTATTAAAAAAATGTCGATATTTGTTTCAATATCTCTCTCGCTTATCATCAGTTGCTCCAATATTTTTCATCTAATGTTCTATAGCGGATAGCTTCTAGGAGGTGTTTTTGATTTATTTCTTCGCTTTGATCTAAATCAGCTATTGTTCTTGCCATCTTTATAACCTTGTTAAAAGACCTAACTGAAAAGTTGTATTTATTAAAGGCAAGCTTTGCAATTTTTTCAACTTCATCTGATAAGTGAATATATTTTTTCATTTGCTTGGTATTCAGTTCAGAGTTTGTTGAGATTTTCTCATCCTTGTATCGTATCGATTGAATTTCTCTTGCAATAGTTACTTCCCTTTTTAGCTCAGCTGAACTTTTTGATTTAGAATCATCTCTCAAATCATCATATTTTACAGGTTTTATTTCTATATGTATATCAATTCTGTCTAAAATTGGTGAAGATATTTTATTTAGGTATCGTCTGATTTCATTAAATGAACAAGTACATTCCTTTAATGGATTGCCGAAATTCCCACAAGGACAAGGATTCATAGCTGCTATCAAAATAAAATCTGCAGGATATTTTACAGAAGCTTGAGATCTTGCGATATTTATTTCCTTATTTTCCAAGGGTTCGCGGAGGGCTTCTATAACATTTTTTCTATATTCTGGAAATTCATCTAAGAGTAAGACTCCCTTGTGAGCTAAAGTTATTTCTCCAGGTCTAGGTACTGAATGACCTCCACCAATGAGGGCAACTTCGCTTGATGTGTGATGAGGTGATCTAAATGGTCTTTCGCTAACAAGATGGCCGCTTTCTAAAAGTCCCATGATGGAATATATTTTTGTTACTTCGACTTTTTCTTCAAAACTCATATCAGGAAGAATAGTTGGAAGGTGTTTAGCAGAAAAGGTCTTACCAGAACCAGGAGCTCCAATCATTAATACATTGTGGTTACCTGCTGCAGCAATTTGCAAAGCTCTTTTTAGACTTTCTTGTCCCTTGAGGTCTTTGAAATCATAGTCGTAAGAAATGCTATTATCAATTTTACTAAGGTCAATCTTATAAGGAGATTTCTCTTTTTCCTTATTTATAAAAGCTACTATTTCATTTATATTATCAAAAGGGTAGATATCTACATCAGAGATAATAGCACATTCATCTTTGTTACCATCTGCTATTATGAATTTAGTAAAACCAATTTGTCTCATAGCGATTATCATAGCGAGTGAGCCCTTTATAGGAACAATTCTTCCATCAAGAGATAACTCTCCTAAAAAAATATACTCATCATAAGGAAGGTTTATTACGCCCATTGATGCTAATAAAGAAATAGCAATAGGTAAGTCTAGCTGTGTTCCTTCCTTTTTTAGATCAGCTGGCGATAGATTTATTGTGATCCTACCTGCAGGAAATTTGTAGCCAGAATTAATAAGAGCTACCCTAACCCTATCTTTTGATTCTTTTATTGAAGAATCGGGTAGACCTACAATATTAAAGGAAGGTAGACCTGAGGTTATATCAGATTCAACCTCAACTAATTTGCCTTCTAATCCTATGAGAGTTGTCGTATTAGTTTTCGAATACATTTATATCTCCTAATCCTAATATTTTCTGGTATTTTAAAAAGTCTTCGTGAGGATTTGCTATGTAGGAAACATATTTTCCTTCCATATCAGTAAATCCTATGTAAGCACAGTGGAGCAATTGATGGTCTAAGTTAAAATTATGTTTTACATTTCCATAAACAGGATCTCCCAAGATAGGATGGTTTAAATGAGTCATATGGACTCTAATTTGATGGGTTCTACCTGTAACTATCTTAACCTTAACTAGAGAATAGTCATTAGTTTCTGCTACTACTTCATAATGGCTAATTGCCTTTCTTCCAGAAGAAGTAACAGCCATTTTTCTTCTATTGTGAGGGTCTCTATCCATAAAGGTCTCTATTGTATCAGATTTCTTATCAAAAGTTCCAAAAACTATGGCATAATAAATTTTATCTACTTTTCTAGTTTCAAACATCTTTTTAAAATACTTGTAAGATGTATTATTCTTAGTTATAGCAATAAGCCCTGTCGTATCCTTATCAAGCCTATGGACAATACCAGGTCTATCATCTCCTCCAATATGAGATAGGCCGTCGTATCCATATCTATCCAGAAGTCCATTTACCAAAGTCCCTGTAACTATTTTTCCAGCAGGATGGACTATAACATTAGAATCCTTGTCTATTATGGCGTAATCGTCATTTTCATAGACAACTTTCAAATCCATTGCTTCAGGGTCAATTGTAGGAACATGAAAGAGAGAGTCATCTATTTCTATTTCGTCTCCTTCTTTTAACTTAAAGCTTGGCTTAACTATTTTATCATTAACTTTTATTTTTTTATCTTTGATAAAGTCTTTAATCTTTTCCCTAGGGATTTCTTCTAGTTCGTCAGATATAAACTTATCAATTCTTATTATTTCATCTGCAATCATTATCATATTTTAATTATATCACAAAACTCATACATCCATGTAGCTTGCAAATACTTATGATTATCCTATAATTATATAGTGATTGATAATAGAGATTATAAAGGAGAGAAAATGAAATTTATTTCATGGAATATAGATTCTCTAAATGCAGCCTTGACTAGTGATTCAAATAGAGCTGTCATGTCTAGAGAAGTACTTGAAACAATAAAAAGAGAAGATGCTGATGTAATTGCCCTACAAGAGACCAAGCTTCCTAGCAGTGGACCTAGTAAGAAACACAAGGAGAAATTAGCTGAATTTTTCCCAGACTATGACTATGTTTGGACATGTTCTTGTGAGGGAGCTAGAAAATCTTATGCTGGAACAATGACCCTTTACAAAAAAGATTTAGATGTGATAGAGACTTTTCCTAAAATAGATGCGCCTGGAACAATGGATTTTGAAGGAAGAATTGTAACTTTGGAATTTGATGATTTTTATTTTACCCAAGTTTATACACCAAATGCAGGAAATGGACTAGTTAGACTAACTGATAGACAAATATGGGATGAAAAATATGCTGATTATTTAGAAGGGCTTGATAAAATAAAACCAGTAATTGCAAGTGGAGATTTCAATGTTGCTCATACTCCGATAGATCTTGCTCATCCTGAAAATAACCACATGTCACCAGGTTTTACAGATGAGGAAAGAGAAGGATTTACAAGACTTTTAGCTAGAGGTTTTACTGATACCTTTAGATTTTTAAACAAAGATTTAGAAGGAGCTTATACTTGGTGGGCTCAGAGAGTAAAAACAAGTAAGATAAACAATTCAGGCTGGAGGATTGACTATTTCTTAGTATCTGATAGGTTGATGGAAAGAGTAAAATCATCAACTATCATTGATTCTGGAGATAGACAAGACCATACTCCAATTATGCTTGAAATATAAAAATTAAGTTAGACTAGTGCTTGTCACTAGTTTTTGTTTTATAGAGATAAGTTATTACTTATTTTTAGTAATAGAAATAGAAAGATTCTTTGAGTATAATGGACAAAGATAAACTAAAAAAAGGAAGATTTATGGAAAATACTAATATACCAAAACATGTTGCCATAATTCTTGATGGAAATGGACGATGGGCAAAGAAAAGACTTATGCCTAGGACTTTCGGTCACAAGAATGGGGCAGACAATGTAGTAGACATTTGTCTATATGCTAAAGAAAGAGGAGTCAAGTATCTGAGTCTATATGCTTTTTCTACTGAAAATTGGAAAAGACCCGATGAAGAAGTTGGCTACCTAATGAAACTTGTCATTAAATTTATTAATGAAAAGATTGATATATTAATGAAAGAGAACTGTAAGTTATTGTTTTTAGGAGATTTGTCAAAGCTTCCAGAAGATACTAGAGAAATCTGCCTAAAAGGAATGGAAAAAACCTCTAAAAATGATGGTATTACTCTAAATATCGCTTTAAACTACGGTGGACGAGACGAGATAGTAAATGCCTTCAAAAAAATGCTAGATGATGGGGTAGATAGAACTGATATCACCGAGGAATTAATATCAGATTATCTATATACGAAAGGTCAACCTGATCCTGATTTATTGATTAGACCAGGTGGAGAGCTAAGACTTTCTAATTTTCTAATATATCAACTAGCTTATTCCGAGCTTTATTTCACTGATACCTTGTGGCCAGATTTTACTAGAGATTCTTTTGACCAAGCTTTGGAAGAATTTGCTAGGAGAAATCGTAGATATGGTGGTTTATAATGAATCTATTTAACAGAGCTATAGGTGGAGCCATAATACTTGCCCTACTTATATTGATTACTTATTTAGGTAGAATTTCCCTATCCATAGGGGTTATGATTTTTTCATTCATAGCACTTCATGAAATAAAGGAAGCTTTAGCTAAAATTGAGATAAAACTTCCAATCAAGCTTTTATATTTTACTAACACTTTGATAATGATAGCTGCGTTTATCAATAATTCTGATATCTATATTGCAAGCCTTGCATTTTCAGTCTTATTTATGCTTATGTATATAATATTTAAACCAAAATATAGTCTATACGATGGATTTGCGACTTCATTTGTAATGATGTATGTATCATTTTTGATGAGTCATATCCTAAGGATAAAAGATGTTAATTTTGTATGGTTACTTTATATCACAGCTTGGGGATCTGATACTTTTGCTTATCTTGTGGGATCATTGCTTGGCAGACACAAGATTGAAAAGATAAGTCATATTAGCCCTAACAAGACGATAGAAGGATCTATCGGTGGAATAATAGGAGCTTGCATATTAAATTCTATTTTCATAAACGAATTTCACTTGGGAGTAGAAATTTATGAGGTTGTTATATTTACTATAATTGCGGCTGTTTTATCTCAAATAGGAGATTTGATAGCTTCATATATTAAAAGGAAAACTGGTGTTAAAGACTTTGGTAACATTATCAGAGGCCATGGGGGAATATTGGATAGGTTTGATTCTATGCTATTTATTGCCCCAGTTTTATACCTTTTTTCTAGGTTATAAGGAGATTTGATGATTAAAATTTTAATAGCTATATTTATGTTCCTTTTTCTAATTTTGATTCACGAATTTGGACATTTTATAGTTGCAAAATTGTCTGGCATAAAGGTTAATGAATTTGCCATAGGCATGGGGCCGGCAATTTTTACTAAACAAAAAGGAGAAACACTTTATTCACTAAGAGCTATTCCAATGGGTGGATATTGTGCTATGGAAGGTGAAGATGACGAAAGCAACGATCCAAGAAGCTATGATAGGGCAAGGCCAATAAATAAATTTCTAACTATCCTTGCAGGCCCTGTTATGAATCTTTTACTTGCTAGCATAATATTTTTCATAGTTGGACTAAACACTGGAATTACTACAACAAGTATTGGCAACTTCACCGACAATTCTCCAGCCAAAGAAGCTGGTATGGAAGTTGGAGATGAGATTATAGAAGTAAATCATACAAAGATAGAAAATTTCCCAGAGATATCCCAAATAGTAAATGAATACTACAAGGATAAGGATATTAGTGAACCAATAGAGGTTAAAGTTTATAGAGAAAGTTCTAATGAGGAAATGACCTTCGACATAAAACCTCAAAAGGAAAACGGTAATGTGTTTTTTGGAGTAGAATCTAAGCTTAGAAAGGCTAGTTTCTTTGAAGCAATCAAGCTAGGATTTATAGAAACTGGTAAAAATATTGCACTGATTTTTATTATCTTAGGTAGATTATTTACAGGTGAAATTGCAGTATCAGCCTTATCTGGACCTGTAGGAGTTGTAAAAGAACTTGGCAATCAAGCACAAAATGGATTAATGAGTCTCTTATATTTTCTAGGTTATATTAGTGTAAACCTTGGTGTATTTAATCTATTGCCAATACCAGCTCTTGATGGTTCCAAACTTGTAAGCTCTATTTATGAGATGATTACAGGAAAAAGAATCAACAAAAAATTAGAAGAAAAAGTGACCATAGTAGGTTTTGTCCTTTTAATAGGACTTATAATCCTAATTTCAATAAAAGATATAATTTCATTATTCTAAAGGAGAAAAAATGAGAAAAAAAACTAGAAAGATTTATGTAGGAGATGTTGCAGTAGGAGGCGACTCTCCTATTTCTGTTCAATCCATGACAACAGCAAAGACAAGTGATGTAGATAGTGTCGTTGAGCAAATTAATGCTTTAGAAAAAGCAGGTTGCGATATAGCAAGATCTGCAATTAACTCTATAGAAGATGCCGAAGCTATAAGAGAAATTAAAAAAAGAGTAAATCTACCACTAGTAGCTGATATCCAATTTGATTACAAATTGGCACTAGCTGCAGTTGAAAATGGTTGCGATTGCCTTAGATACAATCCAGGTAATATTGGTGGATCTGATAAGGTGAAACTTCTTGTAGAAAAATGCAAGGAGAAAAATATACCTATAAGAATTGGTGTAAACTCAGGTTCTATATCAAGAGAGATTGTAGATAAATTCGGAGGAGTTAATGCTGATTCCTTGGTAGCATCTGCACTTGAAGAAGTGAAAATATTAGAAGATCTTGATTTTAGGGATATAAAAATATCTGTAAAATCATCTGATGTAAACACAATGATAGATGCCTACAGAAAATTATCAGAAAAAGTAGATTATCCACTTCACCTAGGTGTTACAGAAGCAGGTCCTTTGTATCAAGCACTTGTAAAATCATCAATAGGAATTGGTAGTCTACTAAAAGACGGAATAGGCGATACTATAAGAGTCTCTATAACTGGAGATATCCTAGAAGAAGTTAAGGCGGGAAAAGCAATCCTAAAAGCTCTTAATCTCAGAACAGATGGACTAGACATTGTATCATGTCCAACATGCTCAAGAACAACAGTCGACCTTCCTAAAATTGTAAAAGAAGTAGAAGAAAAGACAAACGGTTTGGATGTTTCATCAAAAGTTGCAATAATGGGTTGCCCTGTAAATGGACCAGGAGAAAGTAAAGAAGCCGATTATGGAATATCTGCTGCCAATGGTATGGGATTTTTATTTAAAAATGGAAAGACAATCAAGAAAGTTAAAGAAGAGGAAATAGTAGATACATTAATAGAAGTATTACAAGAAAGCAAGAACAATGAAAATTGATCTAGCAGATTTAATTGATATTGATAGTAATAATTTCTTTGTAACTGAGGCGATTTTTTACCAAAAAACAAATATATTAAGTCTAGAAATAGAAGGCAACACTTATAATTTCACCAGAGAAGATAGAGAAAAACTATACGATTATTTTTCCTTTGTAAATCTTGAGATAAATATAAGAAGAAAAGAAGATTATCAAGAGTTAGAAACTGGTAATAATGAACTTTCTCTAAGTGACATAGATCAATCTAGAGAAGATGTTGAAGATAGCCTAAGTGAAGCTGAGCTTCTAATCAAGCAAAGAGAAAAAAGAATTGACGATCAAATAAAATCAGCTATTCAAAATAGAGAAGAAGAAAAAAAAGAAGAAATAAAGGTTGAAAATATCAACTTTGGTAGAAAAATAAAAAACGATGTTATAAATATCAAGGATATTTACGGCCTAAAGGGTGTAGCTACAGCTTTAATTGGAAAGGTCTATGGACTTAGTGTTCTTGAAACAAAAAATGGATATTTTATCTATACCTTTGACCTAGAAGATAAAACAGACGCTATATCTTGTAAACTCTTTGCCAATAAAAAAAATAACTTCAAATTGCAACAATTTAGCGAGGGATCAGAGGTCATGGTTGAAGGTGTCCTAAACTACGACAAGTTCTCTCAAGAAGATGTATTTACTATAAATGCTATGGTTGATGCTACCTTGGGCAAACACACTGATACAGCCTTAGATAAGAGAGTTGAGCTAGAAGTTCATACAAAAATGACAAACCTTGATGGCTTTGTAGACAATAAAGACCTAATAAACACATTAAAATCATGGAAGATGGATGCTGTTGGTATTACAGATACAGAAACTCTCCAAGCCTTGCCAGATTTATATGATGCTTTAAGCAAAGAAGGCATAAGAATGTTACCTGGTGCGGAGCTTTTATTGGTAGAAGATGAGCTTAGAGTTTTGACTAACCTATCTGATAAGAATATTCCTGATGTTTCTGACATAAAAGATACATCATTCGTTGTATTCGACTTGGAAACAACAGGTTTATCTAAATATAAGGATAGAATAACAGAAATAGGTGCAGTCAAAGTTGAAAATGGAAAGATAACCGAAGAATACAACCAACTTGTCAATCCAGAAATGGTGATATCAGAAAAAATAACAGATATAACTGGAATCACAAATGAAATGGTGGAGGATTGTCCTAAGATTGATGAGGTTATGAAGGATTTCTTGAAATTTTGTGGAGATTCTATACTGGTAGGTCAAAATACTGATTTCGATGTTGGATTTATCAAGGAAAACTGTTTTAGAATGGGGATAGAATTTAACCCTTTATATCTAGATACCTTGCCAATGGCAAGAGCATTATTTTCTGATATGAAGAAATTCTCCTTAGATAAGATTGCAAGAAAACTAGAAATACCAGCCTTTAACCACCACAGGGCAAGTGACGATGCACGAGCAACTGCCCAAATATTTATCAAGATGTTTGATAGAATTATGAAAATGGATGGCATAAGTCTTTCAAATATAAATGAGCTAAAAAGCTACTGGCCAAAGGCAAAACATGAGTATTTTTCTGTTACAGTTTATGCTAAAAATAAAACTGGCCTTAAAAATCTTTATAAATTAATTTCTGAATCTAGGATGAATCACTTTAATAACGAAGCAAAGACTCCAATTTCTGCTCTTGAAAAATACAGAGAAGGTCTAATAGTTGGATCTGGTGGAGATGAAGGAATATTATTTTCTTATCTTGCCCAAGGTAGAAATAAAAGTGATATTAATAAAATACTAGACATGTTTGATTTCTACCAATTAGCACCCCTAGGAGTGTTCAGTGATGAAATAAATAAGGGTAGACTTCGTGACTTTGACCAAGTTAGACAAATAAATAAAAATATTTTAGCTATGGCAAAGGAAGATAATAAACTTGCTGTAGCAACAGGTGCTGTTAGATACCTTGAAAAGGACGATTATATCTTAAGAAATATCCTCCATAAGGGGCAATATTTTAAATATCATGAGTCAGAACCCTTGTATTATTTTAGAACAACCAAAGAAATGCTTGATGAGTTTTCTTATCTAGATCCGCTTGACCAAGAAGATGTAGTAATTAGAAATCCAAAGAAAATAGTAGAATTGATCGAAGATATTAGACCAATTCCTAAGGGAACTTTCCCACCAAAGATTGCAGGTTCAGATAAAGAACTAAGAGAAACTTGCTTTAATAAAGCACATTCAATCTATGGCGATCCTCTACCTAAAATAGTAGAGGATAGACTAAATAGAGAGCTTAATTCAATTATATCTAATGGATATGCGGTTCTTTATATAATCGCCAAAAAGCTTGTAGGAAAATCAAATGACGATGGATACTTGGTAGGATCTAGAGGATCTGTAGGTTCATCATTTGCAGCGACAATGGCTGATATCACCGAAGTAAATCCTCTATCTCCACATTATGTATGTCCATCTTGTAAACATTCAGAGTTTTTTGAAGATGACCTTTTGGGAGCAGGAATAGATTATCCAGATAAGGCCTGCCCAGAATGTGGAACAATGATGAAAAAAGACGGGCACAATATTCCGTTTGAAGTATTCTTAGGATTTGAAGGAGACAAGGAACCGGATATAGACTTAAACTTTGCTGGAGAATATCAACCAACCATTCACAAATATACAGAAGAATTGTTTGGTGAAGGAAAAGTATTTAGAGCAGGAACAATTGGAGCTATCCAAGATAATACTGCCTTTGGATATATCAAAAAATATAGCGAAGATTATAATGTAGAATTTACCAATGCGCAGATAAGAAAGATTCAAAGGGGACTAAAGGATGTCAAAAGAACGACAGGTCAACATCCGGGTGGACTAATTGTCGTACCTGATGATATAGAGATTTTCGATATTTGTCCAATCCAATATCCTGCTGATGATGGCAGAGGAGATATAAAGACTACTCACTTTACTTATAACATGATGCATGAGACCCTCTTAAAACTTGACCTATTAGGTCACGATGTACCGTCAATTATTAGGGCACTTCAAGATTTGACTGGTACAAATCCACTTGAAATAACTATGGGAGATCCAAAGGTGATGAAGATTTTCTCATCTACCGAAACATTGGATATAAAACATGATTTTTCCAACAATGAAATAGGAACTCTAGGCATACCAGAATTTGGTACAAACTTCGTTAGAGGAATGTTAAAAGATGCCTACCCAACAAAGTTTTCAGAAATGACTAGAATATCAGGCCTATCTCACGGAACTGACGTGTGGCTTAATAATGCCCAAGACCTTGTTAGAAATGGAACGGCAAGCTTTGATGAAATTATTTCAACTCGTGATGATATAATGAACGCCCTAATCCAACAAGGATTAGATAAGAAAAAATCATTCTCAATAATGGAAAAAGTTAGAAAAGGAAAACCACTTTCAGATGAAATTCTATCCTATATGAGGGAAAATAACGTACCAGAATGGTACATAGAATCATGTCTTAAGATTCAATATCTTTTCCCAAAGGCTCATGCGGTTGCCTATTGTCTAATGAGCTATAGGATAGCTTATTACAAGGTGTATTACCCAGAAGCTTTCTACGCGACTTATTACAATACAAAAATTAATGACTTCAAATACTCAACCATCATAAAAGGGCTAGAAAGCATCCAAAAAGCATTGGATGAAGTAAGAGATAGTTTCGACTTATCTCAAAGAGATAAGCAAATTAGAACAGTCTTAGAAGTTGCAGAAGAAATGGCAGCAAGAGATATAAAATTAGAAAGGGCTGATATATACAAATCTGACGCCACCAAATTTTTACTAAGCGATAGAAAAGGCTACATCCTTCCACCCTTATCATCAGTAGATGATGTAAGTGAAGCTATGGCATACGACATAGTAAGAGAAAGAGATAAGGGAGAATTTATATCTATAGAAGATTTAAAACAAAGGACTTCAGTAAATAAAAACGCCCTAAATAGCCTAAAATCGCTGGGAATAATAGAAGGAATCCAAGAAAAAAACCAAATGTCTTTATTTGATGGATTGTTTTAACAAAAAAGGAGCAAAATATATGCTCCTTTTTACTTGTTTAATTTTTTAATTTGATTTTTAATCAATCTAGCTCCTGCGTTAGCTAAGTTATTTAAATCATTTATTCGGACGAAATCTTTATAGAAAAGATAGGCGGCGTTTTCTGGATTGTCTTTGTGGATAAGAGCTGCTATTTTTATGTTTTTCTTTCTTAATTGATTTATTTCTTCTTTGTAATCTGTAAGGGCAGTTTGTCCCTTGTATGGTTTATTTAAAGAAAATCCTTCTGTTATCAGTGGCTTGATATCACTGGGACTTGCATCTGTTAATATTAAAAGAAGTTCGTTTTTAGCCTTTTTTTCTGTAATTGAGGAGATTGCTCTCATTGCTAACCCGTCTCTGTTAAATCCAATTGTTTTATAAGAAAATATTCTGTTGACGTCTGTTCTTTCATCAAAAGCTTTTAGAAAGGTAAGAGCTGTGTAATCGTTAACGGTAGAATAGCTTATAATTCTATGATTTATATTATTTTTACTAAGTGCCATGGAGAGGATATAGGCTTCACTTGCTACGATTTCTTGTTTGTAAAGAAGGGAGTTAGATCCATCTAAAAGGATCGTTACTCTAAATGCATCTTTATTATCATAAGTTTTTTTAGAAAAAATTTTTGGATTATTTCCTACTTTTGCTTTCCATGCAAGAGAACCCACGAGCATTCCTTCTTTTGCAGTATAAGTGTCAGAGTCATTTATAGAATTTAGTGATAGTTTTATATTTTTGGCAAGTCTATTAATTATTCTCTTATTTTTATTTTCATTTTCTTTGTAGTAGGTATAATTTCTTTCTCTTGCTTTTTGATTTAGACTATTTATAATATCATAAGAATTGGTAGTTTCACCTTTGGTAAAGTATACATGTGATTTCTTGTGCTTATCAACAGCGCACATTTCGTTTATTAGTAGTTCTTTTTCTAAGCTAAATAGCGGCATACCAAAAGTCCTAATTATTTCTTCTCTCTTTGAATTTCTTCGCCTAGCTACAAATTTTTCTATGAAGTTATTGGTTGACGCATTTTTATTTTTAAAAATATCTGCTCTATTAGATCTTTCTAGTTGGTAGACACCTTTTATATTAAATAGAGAAAAGCTAATATTTAATGGACTAATATATTTCTTTTTTTCTGAGAAATTAAGATATTTTTTAAATAGATATAGAATTTCACAAGATAAATTCATAGGATTTGTAGAAGAATCTAAGGAAAAATTATTATATATCTGGTTTTCTTTTTCTGATAATTTATATTTTATTCCAAGGATATCTGAACATTTTTTCATTATTAGACTGTAATATAAGTTTTCCTTAAGGGCTAGGTTTCTTCTTCTAAGGTCATTTTTATCCGCTAGGAATTCTCTTGCATAATCGTATCTTAAGGTTTTAATATGAGGCCTATTCTGATATTCTCTTTTGTAGCAGATATCTTCCAATAAATATATTGCAAAAAGGTCAAACCTATCCCTATTCTTATTATTTTCCCGAAGACTAAATAGCTTATCTATGGTGTCTTTACCAAAATATTTTATGGATAGACCTATAATTAGATTAGTATAAAAATCAGGATTGCCACTTAGATCGAATCCAACAAGAGGAGGTTTAAAATTATATAACTTTGCTCCGTTGTATATTTGGTTATATATTCTATTTTCTTCATTAAAAGACCTATTGTTCAAACATATCTCCGTAATATATTTTTTCTTTAAATCTGGATTTGATAACATCTGTAATTAAAGCCTGTTCGAAACTATCAAACACTTTGTTTACAAGACACATTTTAAGAGCCTCATTATATTCGAGTCCATTCTTGGCGAGGTCTATAGAATCAAATATTCCTCTAAGATCAATCGCATTTTCAGATATTTCATTATTATCTGCTTTTAATTTGATATCGTAGAATAATTTAATAATCTGGCTTAGCATATCTTCTTTTAAATCAGGATAGTTTTCTTTTAGCAATAGTTTGAGATTTTCTTCTTCAATTGTAGGCATATCAATTATTACAAATCTAGATAGGAGAGCTTCGTTTAGCTCTCGTGTTCCTTCGTAGTTATAATTCATTGTTGCTATAAATCTAGTTGCAGGATGAATTTCAATCAAATCATATGCTGGTATATCAATTATTCTCCTGTAGTCTAAGACGGAATGTAGAGTCGCCATAGCTTCATTTCTAGCCATATTTATTTCATCCAAAACGAGAAATCCTCCAGCCTCACAAGCTTTAGTTACGGGACCTTTCCTAAAGATAACTTCACCATCTTTTAAAGTATCAGTTCCTATGAGGATTGATGTGTCGATATTTACATGAAAAGAAACATTCCACATTGGCCTATGAAATATAGCTGATAAATTCTCAGCTAATACATTCTTCCCAGTAGATTTAGCTCCCACTAAGAGTATATTTTTACCTGATAAAATAGCTGTAATTGCTTTGTGAATAACTGAGTCTCCGCGGTAAGTATACTTTGGATGTGCAATTCTGTTTTTGTATTCGGGTTTTGTAGTATAATTATTTATAAATTGTCTTATTTTATTATCATTATCTAGCATTTTATTTCTCTATTGGTATTTCATTTGCAACAAAAAGTTTCTTAAAACTACCTAGTCCAAAGGCAGATATGGTAATCTCTTGATCGTCTTTTATATACATGGAAATAGTTGGGTTATAAAAGATGTCTATATTTTTAATATTTGTTTTTAAATATCTACTTATATCATCATCTTTGAAACTAACATCGAAATCTACAGTGCCTATACCACAACAAGCTGCCTTTTGGTCAAGGTCAGGATTTATATATATCTTATCGAGTTTCTTTTTATCTAGAAAATCTATAGCTTTTTTGTCTAAGATAAATTTCATTTTTCCTCCTAATAAAAAAGGGGATGGCAAATGCCACCCACCTTTATATCTTTTAGTCTAATTTAATGGCTTCAATTCTTCTTCTATTTTTCTTAGATACTTTTACAACGTAAACTGCATAAGCTATTGCTAAAATACCTGCTATTGGATAAGCTATTTTGAAATCTTGACCAAAACCAAGACCTTTAACATTGATTATAAATGAGAATACTATGAAAGTATAGAATATTCCAGGAATCAATGTGATTAGGTAGTTTTTGTTGTTATAGATTAAATAGCTTGTAGCTACAGCTAGAGCGAATATTGCTACGAATTGGTTAGTAAATCCGAAGTATCTCCACAAGATGTTGAATCCTTTTGGATTTGACTTAGCAAAGTAAAGAATTGCTGCTGCTGGAACAAATAGACAAGCTGCAAGACCTGCTCTCTTAGCTGGAACTTTTTGGTCTATATTTAATTCTTCTGCAATTATAAGTCTAAGTGATCTAAAAGCAGTATCTCCTGATGTGATTGGTAGAGCGATAACACCGATGATTGCGATAAGACCACCAATATTACCCATAAAGTATCTAGAGATTTCTCCAACCATCAATGTACCTGGAGTGTCAAGTGCAGCAGTTCCTGTTGAGAATATAACCATAGCACCTGCAGCCCAAACCATAGCGATAATACCTTCAGCTATCATTGTAGAGTAGAATGTTCCTCTAGCTTCTCTTTCTGTCTTTACGGTTCTAGATACTAGTGTAACTTGAGATCCGTGGAAACCAGAAAGGATACCACAAGCAACTGTAATAAAGAATGATGGGATAAACTTTTGTCCTAGTGGGTGCTCTGCAAGTAAACCTTGTCCTTCAAATGAAAGATTTGCATTTCCTTTAAATATAATTCCTATGAATACTCCAATCGCAGATATGATTAGGAAGGCACCAAATATTGGATAGATTCTTCCGATTAGTTTATCAATTGGTAGTACAGTTGATAGGATATAATAAGCGAAAATTACAGCATAGATAATCCAAATCACATTTGAGTTAGGATCAGCGCCCATTACGTCGTTTGCAATTAAATCTCCAGGAGTATAGACAAATACAACACCTGTTAATAGAAGTAGGATAGCAATTACTATATTGTAAAACTTCCTAGCTCCTTCACCTATGTATTTACCAACAAGTTTTGGAACTTGGCTACCACCATTTCTCATAGAAATGAAACCTGTACAAAAATCGTGAACTGCACCAGCAAACACACAACCGATTGGAATTGCAATAAATGCAATAGGTCCAAATAAAATACCTTGGATAGGTCCTAAGATTGGGCCAGTACCAGCGATATTTAGTAGGTTTATTAGCCAGTTTTTCTTTTCACTCATAGCTACAAAGTCAACACCGTCAGCTTTTCTAACAGCTGGAGTTTCGCGGTCATCTGGTTCAAGTTGTTTTTCAACATACTTAGAATAACCAATACCACCGACAATTAGTATAATAATACCGATAATAAATAATGTCATGATTACCTCCTTTTATTATCTTAATTTAATTATAAATGTTTTAATGAATAATTACAAGACAATAACGATTTCATATTTGTAATATCTATATTTAGCAAGCTAAATTTATATTAGCATAAAAAATTAAATGTAAATCTTAAATATTGAATATCAGCTATTATAAAGTATAATGAATGTAGCAAAAGAGTGGGGGTTGGTTTCCACTCTTTTAATATGTTATGAGGTGAAGGAAGGTAGTATGGATTTAACAAATAGACTTAGGGAAATCTTTGAATCTGATATTAGTGAATTGGGATATGAACTAGTTGATATTGAATATAAGGGCAGTAAAGGAAATAAAATTCTTACATTTTTTATATTCAATGAAGAGGGTATCACAATTGACGATTGCGAGAAGGTGAGTGCTTTTTTAGATACTAGATTAGATGAACTTGATCTTATTAAAGATTCATATTATCTTGAAGTATCTAGCCAAGATTTGTCAAGACCACTTAAAACTGATAGAGATATCGAAAGAAACATCAACGAAGTATTGAAGGTTAAAATGAAAGATGGAGAAGTTTTTCTTGGCAAGGTTAGCGATATAAATGAAGATACTTATGAGTTTGATTTAGAAGATGGAACTTCTAGACAAGTAAATAAGAGCGATGTAAAGCAAATAAACATAGAGATTGTTTTCTAAGGAGTATGTATGAACAATGATTTTATGCTAGCTTTAGATGAGCTATGCAAAGAAAAAGGGCTGGATAAGGCAACAATTTTAGACGCCTTGAAAAAAGCTCTTATAAAAAGCTATCAAAAAAATTATGACAATCAAGAAAATGTCGATGTAATAATTGATGAAGAGAGTGGAAAAATAGAAGTATTTGCCCTAAAAAATGTTGTAGAAGAAGTTGAAGATTCTATTAGTGAAATATCTATAAAAGATGCTAAGAAAATCAATCAAACATATGATTTAGGTGATGTAGCAAGAATAGAGCTTACTCCAAAGAATTTCGGTAGAGTGGCAGCTCAAACTGCAAGGAATATTGTCATCCAAAAAATTAGAGATGCCCAAAGAGATTCTTTGTATGGCGAATACATTGAAAGATCAAATGAAATGATTACAGGTCTAATCCAAAGGGCTGATAATTATAATTTGTATGTTAATTTAGATAAAATAGAAGGCGTAGTTCCACTAAAGGAGCAAGTTCCAACAGAAAATTATGCACCAAATGAAAGAATGAAATTCTTAATTAAAGAAGTTAGAAATTCTTCAAAAGATCCACAAATAATCTTATCTAGATCTAGTCAAGATTTAATTACAAGATTGTTCGAGCTAGAAGTTCCAGAAATCACAGAAGGAGTTATTGAGATTTATTCAATAGCTAGAGAAGCTGGTTCTAGAACTAAGATGGCAGTATTTTCAAATGATGAAACAATAGATGCTGTCGGTGCTTGCATTGGATTTAAGGGTGCTCGTGTAAATTCTATAGTTGAAGAACTTCAAGGAGAAAAGATCGATATAATAAACTTTGATAAAGATATCAAGGTGTTTATATCAAATGCATTATCTCCTGCAGATATAATTGATGTAATTGTAAATGAAAAAAATAAACAATCACTAGTAGTAGTTTCATCAGACCAACTTTCCCTTGCAATTGGTAAGGAAGGACAAAACGCAAGACTTGCAGCAAGACTTACTGGTTGGAAGATAGATATCAAGAGCAAGGAAGAATTTGATACTTTAAGTCAAGATGATATAGATGAAATATTAGGATTAAACGAAGTTGAAGATCCTGATATAGAAGAATCAGAAGAAGACGAAGAAATCCTTGATATAATAGATGAAGAAAGTGAAGGAACTAGCGAAAGTTCCAACATAGTAGATGATGAAGAATCTTTAGAAGAAGATGAGACTTTGGAAGAAGAATCTGAAGAAGACTATATAGAAAAAATAGACAGTGAAGATGATATTCATGAGGATTAATTAAATGAAAAAAGCTAGAAAAATCCCACAAAGAAAATGTGTCGTTTGTGGTAAGCTTAAGGATAAAAATGACCTTCTAAGAATTGTAAACAACAAAGAAGAAGGGATTTTAATTGATGAATCAGGAAAGAAAAATGGACGCGGAGCATATATTTGTAAGAGCAAAGAGTGTCTTGAAAATGCAAAGAAAACTAATAAGCTAAACCGAGTTTTTAAACAAAAAGTTTCAGATGAACTTTACGAGGAGTTAGAAGCTTATGAAGTAAATTGAGGAGATTTATATGGCAGATAAAATTAGAGTATATGAATTAGCAAAAGAAAACAACATGGCAGCTAAAGAGATGGTTAAACTATTAAATGATGAGTTTGGCTTAAATATAAAATCTCATATGTCAATGGTTGGCGGTTCTGATCTTGATATAATAAACGAATATTTTGACGAGCTTAAAGGTGGAAAAGAAGATAAGAAACCTAATAAAAACAAGTCAAATAAAAAGGAAAATAAAAACCACAAGAAGAATATGGCTAAGGCTATAGAAGAGGAAGATTTCGAAGAGTTTGAACAAAAACCTAAGAAAAAGAAAAGAAAGAAAAAATCTAAAAATAAGAAAACTTCCAAAGTGAGCAAAAAACAAGCTGACGAGAAAAAAGATGATGGAATTATTGAGATTCCTGAAACTGTAAACGTAAAAACTTTTGCTGATAGAATTGGCGAAAATCCAAATTCAGTTATAGGAAAACTAATCGGTCTTGGAGTTATGGCAGGATTAAATGATCAAATTGACTTCGAGCAAGCCCAATTAGTTGCCCTTGACTTTGGCAAGGAGATAAGCCTAGAACAAGAGTATGATGCCATTGAAGAACAACAAGTAGAACTAGACTATGAGGATAAGGAAGAAGATCTTGTAAAAAGACCTCCTGTTGTTTCAGTAATGGGACACGTTGACCACGGTAAAACATCTATCTTAGATAGTATTAGATCAACAAGAGTAACTAGTGGAGAAGCGGGCGGAATAACCCAACATATAGGTGCATCTGTAGTTGACCTTGATGGAAGAAAAATATCATTCCTAGATACTCCAGGTCACGAGGCCTTTACAGAAATGAGAATGAGAGGAGCTCAATCTACAGATATTGCTATCCTTGTAGTAGCTGCAGATGATGGTGTAATGCCACAAACAGTTGAGGCAATTAACCACGCCAAGGCTGCTGATATTCCAATAGTTGTAGCAATCAATAAAATAGATAAAGAAGTAGCTGATCCAAATAGAGTAAAACAAGAACTGATGGAACATGGTCTTGTATCTGAAGAGTGGGGTGGAGATACAATAATGGTTCCAGTATCTGCTCATACAGGTGAAGGAATCGAGGAACTCCTTGAAATGGTACTTCTAGTTGCTGAAATGAGAGAGCTAAAGGCAAATCCAAATAGAAATGCAGTGGGAATTATAGTTGAAGCTCAACTAGACAAAGCAAGAGGGGCAGTTGCAACTGTTCTTGTCCAAAAGGGAACCTTACATGCAGGTGATTATGTTGTAACAGGTTCATCTTCAGGAAGAATTAGAGCTATGTTTAACTCACTAGGAGAAGCAATAGAAGAAGCGACTCCATCTATGCCAGCCCAAATTTTAGGTTTATCCGATGTGGCAGAGGCAGGAGATATGATTTATGCAGTTGAGGATGAAAAACTTGCTCGTGAATTTGCTCAAAGAGCAGCAGAATTTAAACGTGAAGAACACCTTAAAGCAAAGGCAAATACTAACCTTGAAGATATGTACTCTGATATTGCAGAAGGTGAGCTAAAAGAGCTAAATATCATAGTAAAAACTGACGTTAAGGGAACAGTTGATGCTGTAAGTCAATCTTTAGTTAAACTTTCAAACGAAGAAGTTTTAGTTTCTGTTATAGCTGGAGCTGTAGGAGGAATTACAGAATCAGATGTACTTCTAGCTCAAGCATCTAATGCGGTTATCATTGGATTTAACGTAAGACCAACTCAAGGTGCGCTAGAAAGAGCTAAGGATAATAACATCGAAATTAGAACATATTCTGTAATATATGAAGCTATCGAAGATGTAGAAAAAGCTATTAAAGGTATGCTTGATCCTGAATTTAAGGAAGTTGTCCTAGGACGTGCTGAGGTTCGTGATACCTTCAAGGTACCAGGAGCAGGTACTGTAGCAGGAGTTATGGTAACTAATGGTTCTGTTCCTAGAAGGGCAAAAATCAGACTACTTCGTGACAATATAGTAATATTTGATGGAGATATTGCATCTATGAAGAGATTTAAAGATGATGCCAAAGAGCTTGCCCAAGGTTATGAAGGCGGAATCGGTCTAAATAGATTTAATGATATCAAAGTAGGCGATGTAATGGAAGCTTACGAAATGGTTGAAAAGGAAAGAGATTAATGAATAAAAGAAGAACAGAAAGAATTTCTTCTGAAGTAAAAAAAGAATTGTCCAAAATTCTTAGAGATGACCTAAACGATCCAAGATTAAGCATGGAGGCTATGGTATCTATAACAGATGTTGAGGTTACAAATGATTTGTCATATGCTGATTGCTATGTCAGTGTTCTTGGAGATAGCCACAACAAAGAAGATGTATTAGAAGCTTTGGAACAAGCCAAAGGTTACATCAAAATTCTAATTGGCGAGAGAATGAGACTTAGGTCAATGCCAGAATTTAGGTTTAAGCTTGATGAATCCATAGAACGTGGTGCTTACATGGATAAACTTATAGAAGAAACAATTGCAAAGGATAAAAAAGCCAATGAAGATAGAAAGAATCAGTAAAGAAAAATTAGATAAATTCAAAGAACTTGTTGATAATGCAGAAACAATAGCTATTGCAAGTCACATAAACCCAGATGGAGACAATCTGGGTTCTACCCTTGCTCTTAGAAAAAGTTTGGAGCTTTATGGTAAGGATGTAGAAGTTCTAGCAAATGACACAATTGATGATTATTTACAATTTTTACCAGAAAAGGAAAACTATAAGGCACCTTCTAGAGATTCCTATGACTTGTTTATGATCTTAGATTGTTCAGAATTTGATAGGATTACTGATAAACTAACACCTATAGCTAAAGCATCTAAGAATACTTTGGTTATAGATCACCATGTTGGCGGTGGAATAGATACTGACCTAAATCTAATCTATGATACTGCACCTGCAACATGTGAGTTGGTTTTTGAAATTATAGATAGGTTAAATCTTCCAATAGATAAAGATATAGCTACCTTGATATATACAGGTCTATGTACTGATACAGGTAGGTTCCTTTATGCAAATGTTAGTGAATACACCTTTAATGCTGCAGGAAAACTATTAACATTAGGAGCAGATAGCGAATATATCTATAGAAATCTTTACCAATCAAAACCAATAAAGGTTATGAAATTCCAAACAGAAGTTATTGCTAATGCTGAGTTTTTTGACAAAAAAGCATACTCTGTCATATCAAAAGAACTTGTAGAAAAACACGGAGTTCAAATGGGTGATAGTGAAACAGTTGTAGGTATGCTAAGAGACCTAGATGAAGTAAATGTATCCATGATATTAAAAGAATACGATAATGGAGAATACAAGGTATCACTTAGAAGTAAAGACTGTGATGTAGCCAAAGTTGCAAGAGAAAATGGTGGCGGTGGCCACATAAAGGCAAGTGGATTTTCAATATTTGATGATTCATTAGAATCTGCAAGTGCCAAGGCTCTAACTATATTAAAGGAAATAGATGCATAGCGGTATCTTAAATATAAACAAGAAAAAAGGTATATCTTCTGCTAAGTGCGTTTCGCTTGTAAGAAAAGCCTTAAATCAAAAAAAAGTTGGACACACGGGAACTCTTGATCTTGAAGCATCAGGAGTTCTTCCTATAGTTGTAGGAAAAGCTACTAGAGTCTCTGACTATATGATGGGCAAGGATAAAACTTACGAGACGCTAATAGAATTCGGCAAGAAAACAGATACCTTGGATGCATCTGGAGAAGTTATAGATAAGAGTGATAAGCAAATAACAAGAAGTGATTTAGAAGAAGTCCTTAAAAATTATGAGGGTGAGATTACTCAAATACCACCTATGTATTCAGCCCTTAAAGTAAATGGCAAAAAACTTTACGACCTAGCAAGGGAAGGTATAGAGATAGAAAGAAAAAAACGAAAGGTAACTATATATGATATAGAACTTCTTGATTTTAACTTTCCCTATGCAAAATTAAAGGTAACCTGTTCCAAAGGTACTTACATCAGAACCTTGGTTGACGATATAGGAGAAGAATTAGAAACATTTGCCTATGTTAAAGACTTGTGCCGAGTTAGGGTGGGAGATTTTAGAATAGAAGATTCTATCGACTCAGACGATATTTTAGAAATGGATAAAGAAACTCTTATTAAAAGCCTTAACAATTTGGATATGGCGCTAGATAATTTTCCTAGATATGATCTTGACAAGAAATATTTTTCTAATGCAATAAATGGAATGACAATAAGAATAGAAGATAAGCTTGAAGAAAAGGTGAGAGTTTACCTCGGTGATGAATTTATAGGACTTGGCAAAAGTTTTATAAAAGGGGATGAATATTTTCTAAAAATGGAGAAAGTATTTTATGATAGAAAAGATTAAAATATATGACCTAAATATAGACTTGCCTGACCTTGAGAGAAAGGCGGTTTCTCTAGGAAACTTTGATGGTGTACATTTAGGTCATCAAAAATTAATGAAAAACAACTTAGAAATAAGCAAAAAATATAATCTAGAGCCTGCGGTTTTGTTGTTTAAGGAAAATACAAAACTTAGACTAAAACAAGAAAAAGAATACATGACAAGCCTAGAGGATAAGATTGAAATATTGGCATCTATGGGAATTGAGACTTTTTGCTTGATAGATTTTGATGAAAAGTTTATGAATCTGTCACCTAGAGAATTTATATCAGAAATAATTAATAAAAAGCTCAATGCATCTTATGTGATTTGCGGCAAAGATTATAGATTTGGTAAAAAAGCTTCAGGCGATATAGAAACTTTGGATAAATTTGAAGAACGATATGATTATAAGACATCTGTTGTTGACTTCGAAAAGGAAGATCATGACAATAAGATATCTTCAAACCATATAAGAGACATAATTAGAGAAGGAAATATCAAAAAAGCAAATAGGCTCCTTGGCAGAAATTATAAAATAAAAGGAAGAGTCGTTGATGGAATGAAAAGAGGTAGAACCCTAAATTTCCCAACAGCAAACCTTGATTTAAGCTTTAATTACGTTTTGCCGGTAGATGGAGTGTATCTTACTAAGGTAAATGTTGATAATGAATTCTACTATGGATTGACCAATATTGGGACAAATCCAACTTTTGAAAATGCAGATAGAAAGATCGAGACATATATTTTAGATTTTGATAAAAATATATATGGCAAGGATATAAGTATAGAGTTTATTGACTTCTTTAGATATGATATCAAGTTTGATTCAAAAGAAGCCTTGATAGATCAAATGAATTCTGATAAAGCTAAGGCACGATTATATTTAGAAAACATAGATAAATAGATATATTTAATTTTACAAAATAATTTTATCTAGTATAATATTTTACGGTACCTTTACTAAGTGATTGAAACCTCGACTTTTACTTGGTATTGGCAAATACAATAAACGGAGGAAATTATGTTAAACACAGAAGAAAAACAAGCAATAATCAAAGAATATCAACTAGAAGAAGGAGATACAGGTTCTCCTGAAGTACAAATTGCAATCCTTTCAAAAAGAATTGCTGACTTAACAGAACACTTAAAATCAAACAAAAAAGATCACTCTTCAAGAAGAGGTCTTTACAAAATGATTAGACGTAGAAAAGGTATGTTAAACTACCTAAGAGACAACGATATCGAAAGATACAGAGCAATCGTTGAAAAACTAGGTTTAAGAGGTTAATTTTTATGGCGGGGATTTACCCGCCTTATTTTATATAGGAGTAAAGATGGTAAAAACTTATAAATACACATCAAAATTAGGAAAAGACTTTGAAGTTACCATTGGAAAGTTCGCTGAACAAGCTAATGGTGAATGTTACATAAGAAGTGGAGATACTTCAATGCTTGTAACAGCAGTAGCTAGCGAAAAGCCTAGAGAAGGAATTGACTTTTTCCCACTAATTTGTGATTTTCAAGAAAAACTTTATGCAGTTGGAAAAATCCCAGGTGGATTCTTAAGAAGAGAAGGAAAATCAAGTGATGAAGCTACTCTTATTTCTCGTCAAATGGATAGACCTCTAAGACCACTTTTCCCAGAAAATTATTATAACGATGTACAAATCATAGCAACAGTGTTATCTATGGATGAAGATAACCTTCCTGATCCACTTACAACAATAGGAGCATCTATTGCACTAGGTATATCAGACATACCTTTTGATGGTCCAGTTGGAGCTTGTATGGTAGGCAAGGTTGATGATAAATTTATAATAAATCCTAACAAGGAAGAAAGAGAAAAATCCACTCTAGAGCTAACTGTTGCAGGTAAAAAAGGTGCAATCAACATGGTTGAAGCTGGTGCCAATGAGCTTAGTGAAAGTGATATGCTAGAAGCTATGCTACTTGCTCTAGAAGAAATTGGACACATTTCTGATTTTATCCAAACTATAATTGATGATATTGGAAAAGAAAAAGCTGAAGTTAGCGAAATTGAAGAAACAGAGCTAGATAGATTAATATCAAAAGATTTTGAACAAGATATTAAAGATTCTATAAGAACTACAGATAAAACTGAAAGAGAAGATAATATCTTTAGGATAGAAGAAGAAGCAAAAGCTAAATACCTAGAGGAATACCCAGAATCAGAAGATGAAATTCATAGAAGAATAGATAATATTATGAAAAAAGAAGTTCGTCGTATGATTTCTATAGACAAGATCAGACCAGATGGACGTGATCTAACAGAAATAAGACCTTTATCAGCAGAGGCTGGACTTCTACCAAGAGTACATGGATCTGGATTGTTTAAAAGAGGACAAACTCAAGTTTTATCAGTAGTGACATTGGGTTCTCCTGCTGATGTTCAAATAATAGATGGACTAAATCGTGAAGAAATAACAAAAAGATACATGCACCAATATAACTTCCCACCATTTTGTGTAGGAGATGTTAGACCACTAAGAGGACCAGGACGTCGTGAAATCGGTCATGGTCGTTTGGCAGAAAGAGCTCTAGTTCCAGTTCTTCCAGATGAAAGTGAATTCCCATATACAATCAGAGTTGTATCTGAAGTTCTATCATCAAACGGATCAAGCTCACAAGCATCTATCTGTGGATCTACTCTATCTTTAATGGATGCAGGTGTTCCAATCAAAAAGCCAGTTGCAGGTATAGCTATGGGGCTTATCAAAGAAGATGATTCTATATCAATTCTTACAGATATCCAAGGCTTAGAAGACCACCTAGGAGATATGGACTTTAAGGTAGCAGGTACTCGTGACGGTATTACAGCCCTTCAAATGGATATGAAGATTTCTGGTATAACTAGAGAAGTATTAGAAAAATCTCTAGCTGATGCTCACAATGCTAGGATGAGAATTCTTGATGTGATTGAAACAGCAATCAAATCACCTAGAGCAGATATTTCCGACTATGCTCCAAGATTATATACAATAGATATTGATCCTGAAAAGGTTCGTGACGTTATCGGTTCTGGTGGAAAAACAATCAACAAAATAATTGATGCGACAGGTGTAAAGATAGAAACTGAAGATGATGGACATATAACTGTTGCTTCAGATAATGGTGAAAGTGGCAAGAAGGCAATCGAGATGATAAAGGCGATTGTTACAGATCCAAAACCTGGTGATATCTACACTGGAAAAGTCGTAAGAATCATGAACTTTGGTGCATTCGTAGAAATTGCAATCGGTAAAGAAGGACTCTTGCACATATCACAAATCGACCATCACAGAGTTGAAAAGGTTGAAGATGTACTCAGTGTTGGAGATGAAGTAAAAGTTAAGGTAACTGAAATTGATAGACAAGGTAGGATAAACCTATCTCGCAAGGCTCTTTTGGAAAAACCTGAAGCTTGGCCAGTAGACGAATCACCTTACAAGAAGAATAAAGATAAGTAAGATACAAATACGATAAACTGTCTTCGGGCAGTTTATTTTTTATGTCCTTTATTATATAATTGAAATAGAGGTGAAAATGACCAATAAAAATCAAAATAGAATTAGAAAAAAGTCAAATAAAAAATCGCCTAATAGAACGAAGGCGAAAAAAACTAGAGAATTTACTTTTGATTTGAAGAAATTTTCCGTAATAATGATGTTCATACAGATTATATTATTTGTATTTATTTTAAGTTCGAATACTGGAATTATGGGAGATTTTCTTTCAGATTATTTCTCTAAAATATTTGGAAAACTTGCACTACTTGTTCCAGCTATAGTATTTCTTAGCTTTTTATTTGTTGCTAAAGGAAATTTTAGGAAGAACATCTCAAGGTTTCTATTAACCTATCTAATATTTCTTTTAACCTTGGCTATCTTATCAAGATCAACTATTAGAAATGACCTAGAGTGGACTATTCAATATGCTATGGTTCAAAAAGCAGACGCTGGTGGAGCTGTAGGTGGAATTATATGTTATTTTTTAGTTAACTTGATAGGAAATGTGGGTCTTTATATATTATATGGACTAAGTATTGTTTTCTTGATAGTTGACCTAAGCCCCTTTACTTATATTGAGTTTTTAAATCAAATTAAGGAAATGATACAAACACTCTTTAGTAAAACAGCTGAGTTTGCTAGACAAAAAAGTAAAACGATAAAAGAGAGGAAAGCTTCAAGAGAAAAAATAGATAAGGAAATAAACCAAGAAGAGATAAAAACTTACGATCCTTTACCAGTAGAAGATGATAAAATTAAATCTAAAGAAGTAAAGGAAGAAACAAAAGTTAAGAGAAAACCATTAAAGACCTATGATTTGGATAGTTTGGGCGATGCCAAGGTTAATAATTATAAGTCAAGGCAGGTTGAATTTGCTGATTTAAATGAGAACTTTAGGAGAGAATTTGGCAACTATACCTACCCAGCAATAGATCTTTTAGAAGATAGAAATAGCGACGGTGGAGTAGATGATGGAGAAATCAGACAAAGAGCTGTCGCTATAGAAGAAACATTAGATTCTTTTGGCATAGATGGAAAAGTTGTTCAGATAGATGTAGGACCAACAGTTACTTGCTATGAGCTAAAACCACAAAGAGGTGTGAAGGTAAGTAAGATTGTAAATCTAGCTGATGATTTGGCTCTATCTCTTGCCACAAGCGGAATAAGAATCCTAGCACCTATTCCAGGCAAAAGCCATGTAGGAATTGAAGTGCCAAATGACAAAAAGGAAGTCGTAGGCCTAAAAGAAATATTAGCATCTGAAAAATACGTCAAATCTAAATACAAGATTCCCTTTGCCATGGGAAAATCAATCTCTGGTGATGTTGAAGTATCTGCTATTGAAAAGATGCCTCACCTTTTAGTATCTGGAGCTACAGGATCGGGTAAATCTGTTTGTATAAACACCATAATTATGTCAATTTTATACAAACATTCACCAAATGATGTAAAACTTCTCTTGGTAGACCCAAAGGTAGTAGAGCTTTCTATCTACAATGGAATCCCACATCTAATTATGCCAGTTATAACAGATCCTAAAAAGGCATCATCTTCATTGTTTTGGGCTATATCTGAAATGGAAAAAAGGTACAAACTTTTTGAAAAACATCATGTTAGAGATATAGTAGGATACAAAAAAGCTCAAGAATCAGACGACTCAATGGAAAATTTACCATATATAGTTATCATAATAGACGAGTTAGCTGATTTGATGATGACTGTGGGAGCTGAGGTTGAGGATTATATAACAAGACTTGCCCAAAAATCAAGAGCTTGCGGAATCCATCTAATAATAGCAACCCAAAGACCAACTGTTGATGTAATAACAGGAACAATCAAAGCAAATATCCCATCAAGGATTTCCTTTGCAGTTACAAGTCAAATTGACTCTAGGACAATCTTAGATGCTCAGGGAGCTGAGAAACTCCTTGGCAAGGGTGATATGTTGTATCAATCTAGTGATTCAATGAAACCAACTAGGATTCAGGGAGCATTTGTATCTGATGATGAGGTAATGAATGTAGTACAATCAATCAAAGAGGGAAACGAAAGTGACTATGACCAAGAAGCCATAGAGAAGGTAGAAGAAGTTTCTGTAAAAGAATCAAATCCAAGTGATGATGAAGATGAATTAATAGATGAAGCAATTAAAATTATTATAAATGAAAATACAGCATCTGTTTCAATGCTTCAAAGAAAGCTTAAGGTTGGTTATGCAAGAGCAGGAAGAATAATAGATCAGCTCGAACAAAGAGGAGTAGTCGGAGGATATGAAGGATCAAAACCAAGAAAAGTTCTTGTAGATAGGTCCTATTTTGAAGGAGAAAATAATGAATATAGCTAATAAGATAACACTTGTAAGACTGTTTTTGATACCAGTTTTTGTAATTGTATTTATGATTGAGGGCAGAAGTATGAATATAGCTGCCATTATATTTATAGTTGCCTCTCTAACAGATGCCCTTGACGGGCACCTTGCTAGAAGCAGAAATTTAATCACAAATTTTGGTAAATTTGTAGATCCTTTGGTTGATAAGGTTTTGACTATGGCAGCATTTTTAGTACTAGTAGAAGATGGAACAATAGCAGCTTGGCCAGTTATTATAATAATTTCAAGAGAGTTAATTATAACAGGATTTAGAACCTTAGCTGCTGATTCAGGTATTACAATAGCTGCAAGCATGTGGGGAAAGGCAAAGACAACCAGTCAAATGATTGCTTTAGTTATGCTTTTATTAAATTCTCAATTACTAAATGGAATTGGAATGTATGTTTACTACCTAGCTGTAATATTGACAGTGATATCTGGAGTAGATTATATAGTTAAAAATAAAAAAGTTCTAGATTTAGAAAATATATAACTTATATAACCCTGCTTAAGGCAGGGTTTAACTTTGCCCAAAATACTTTAAGAAAAGTAAAAAAATGATATAATAAAAGTAATTGATAGTGTACAGATTATAGAAAAATATAGGAGTTTATTATGGATAAAGAAAAACAAAAAGCCTTGGATCAGGCATTTAAAAATATAGAGAAAAAATATGGTAAGGGAGCTATCATGAAGATGGGAGAAGCTCCTAAGATTTCTGTATCAGCAATACCAACTGGAGCTGTAAACCTAGATATGGCACTTGGAGTTGGTGGGATACCAAGAGGAAGAGTCATAGAAATATTCGGACCAGAATCATCTGGTAAGACAACACTTGCCCTTCATATAGTAGCAGAAGATCAAAAAGAAGATCAAACTTGCGCCTTTATAGATGCGGAGCATGCCCTTGATGCAGAATATGCAAAAAACTTGGGCGTAGACATTGATAATTTAATTTTATCTCAACCAGATACAGGAGAGCAGGGTCTTGATATAGCAGAAAGCTTAGTTAGAAGTGGTGCTGTAGATCTAATAGTAGTAGACTCTGTTGCAGCCTTAGTTCCTAAGGCGGAAATAGAAGGGGAAATGGGAGCAAGTCACGTAGGACTTCAAGCAAGACTTATGAGTCAAGCTCTAAGAAGACTTACTGGTGTTATTGCAAAGTCAAATACAACAGTAATATTTATCAACCAACTTAGAGAAAAAGTTGGGGTTATGTTTGGTAATCCAGAAACAACACCAGGTGGTCGTGCTCTTAAGTTTTATTCTTCTGTTAGACTTGATATAAGAAGACTTAAGACAATAACTCAAGGTGATGAATCAATTGGTTCTAGAACTAGGGTTAAAATTGTAAAAAATAAAGTTGCACCTCCATTTAAGGTAGTAGAATTTGATATTATGTATGGTCAAGGTATTTCTAAGTCGGGAGTTTTATTAGATACTGCTGTAGATTTAGATGTAGTTGATAAGGCTGGTTCTTGGTTTTCATACAAGGATGAGAAATTAGGTCAAGGTAGAGAAAAAGTAAAAGATTATCTTGAAGAAAATCCAGAACTTGCAAGTCAAATAGAAGCAGAAGTTCGTGCAACTATAAATGCTAAAGATGATGAAGATGAATCTCACGAAGAAGATAGCAAGGATACAAAAGATAAAGAAGATAAAAAAGTAGAGAAATAAGAAAAATCCTAGAAATTTTGGAGTTTGTCCAAATTTCTGGGATTTTAATATGAGTAAATTTATAAAAATGATAGTTGGTTTAAATCTCTTTTGCTCAAATTTGATATAGAAACACCTATAAGCCTTAGATATTCACCCTTATAAACCTCATTGAGAAGTCCTACAGACTCATTATATATATCAATTGCCGTGTATATTGGCTCTTGGAGGGTGATCGCCTTAGTATGAGTCTTAAATCTTTCATCTTTAATCTTTATATTGACAGTTTTACCTTGAATATCTTTTATATTCATCTCATCTTCTATCAATTCTGATAAATTTTTAAGGTAAGAATATAAAAGATTTATATCATTAGTATTTTTGCTGAAGGTTCGTTCTTTACCGATACTTTTTCTCTTCCTACTTGGATTTACTTTCCTGTCATCGACTCCCCTTATCACATGATAAATGTAAGTTCCTTGCTTGCCAAAATTATCAGTCAAATATTCTTCATCTAATTTTAATAGGTCACCTACCTTGCTTACACCTATCTTATTAAGCTTCTGACTAGTTTTCCTTCCTATACCATGAACCTTATCAATAGAGATATCAGGAAGCATTTTATCAAGGTCTTCTTTATTTATTTGGGTGATACCGTGAGGTTTTTTCCAATCACTAGCTAATTTTGCTAGAAACTTGTTATAAGATATACCAACAGAAATGCTTATACCAGTTTGCCTATGGACTTTATCTTGTAAAATATGGGATATTTTTTGTGGATTATCATTATCAACTACTAAATAAGCTTCATCCACAGACACTTGCTCCATTACTTTTGAAAAAGTTTTAACTATGGCAAACACTTCGCGAGATTTTTCTCTGTAGTATTTATGGTCAACAGGAATTATAATAAGATTTGGGCAAAGTGTTTTGGCCATAAAAACAGGCATAGCTGAATGAATACCAAAGGTGCGAGCCTTATAATTTGCTGTAGTAATTATTGATTTATTTGAAAGTCCACCAACAGCTAGTGGCAAGTTTTTTAATTTAGGATTTCTTAATTCTTCGCATGATGCATAAAAAGCATCACAATCGACGTGAAATATGTATCTCATAAACCCATTATACTTTAGATTGTTGGTATAGCTTGTTTTATAAATTGGCATATCATTTTTATAAGTTTTGCTATAAAAGTTTAAATAAAGTAAGATATAGGTATGAGAATAGATAAATTTTTGAAAAATTCAAGGATAATTAAAAGAAGGCAAGTGGCAAAGGAAGCCTGTGAAAATGGTAGAGTTACCATCAATGATAAGATAGCTAAAGCAGGTAGCCTTGTAGAAGAAGGAGATGTGGTGGAGGTTGTATTTGGAACAAGCACATTAAAAGTTAGGGTGCTTAGCTTGATTGATGGAGCTAAAAAGAATACTGCCACCAGCATGTATGAGGTAATAGATGGCTAAGAAAAATTCATACCTTAAAAGGAGAAGAAAGCAAAACCAGAGGTTTTTGTTAACGATTTTTGCTGTTTTACTAATATCTGGTCTTTCATATTATGCCTATGGAGTTAAGGTAAATAGAGAAATGGTTAGTCTAGATAAGGAAATTCATTCCTCAGTAAAGAAAAAAGAAAGTCTCCAAGCAGAGATTAAAGAGCTAAAAGATGATTACGAAAAAAGAAATACTGATGAATTTAAGGAAAAAATAGCCAGAGATAGACTTGATATGGTCAAAAAATCAGAAGTGGTCTACGAAGATGACAATAATTGATGATATAAGAAAAACTATTTTAGATAATAATCTGATAGAAAAAGATGATTTGATTATAGTTGGTGCCAGTGGAGGGCCTGATAGTCAGTTTCTTGTTTATGCTCTAAATGAACTAAAAAATGAATTGAAATTCGATATAATTCTTGCTCACTTTAATCACCTTCATAGGAAGGAAGCTAAAGAAGATGAGATGCTTGTTAAAGAAACAGCAGAAAAATTAGGTCTTCGTTTTGTGACAAAATCCCAAAGTATGGATGATTTTGCTAAAAAGATGAAAATATCTCCAGAAGATGCTGGCAGAAGATTGAGGTATGAGTTTTTTAGAAGTATTGAAAAAGATAGAAATCCTAAGATTGCAGTAGCTCACACCTTAGATGATCAAGCAGAAACAGTTCTAATGAGAATAATTCGTGGAACAGGAGTAAACGGTCTGGTAGCTATGACCTACAAAAATGATGATATCATAAGGCCTATTCTTGATATTAAAAAACAAGACCTTCTAGTTTATTTAGATGATAATGGCATTAGATATCACATAGATAAAACAAACAACGAGACAGACTATACTAGAAATAAAATAAGGCTTGATATTATTCCACAAATCGAAAAAATCAACCCCAATTTTAAGAAATCTTTGGTAAACTTATCTCATATAGCATCTGACGAAACAAGTATTACTGATAGATATATAGAAAATTTGTATGCTGAAGTATTGCTAGAATCAAAAGATAGTTTTGTAAGTCTTAATAGGAGAGATTTTGATAAATTAGATGATTCATTGAGAGCTAAGATACTAAGAAGAGCGATTTTGGATATCAAAGGCGAAATCAGAGATATCAGCAAAGAAAATATAGATAGATTTTTAGAAATTATTAGTCTTGATAATGGTAAGTCTATCATAAAAGATGATTTAATCCTTACAAAGTCATATAATCAATATAGGCTTTATATTAATAAACCAAATGCAAAAATTTTTGCTGATGTTTCAATAGATATAGGAGATGAAATTAGATTTGGAACTTATAAAATAAAGGTTACAAAGGTAGACTCTTATAGAAAGAAAAAAGCCAAAAATGTCGAATACTTCGATATGGATAAGCTTAGCTTTCCTCTAAAGGTAAGATTCAGAGAAAACGGTGATTTTATAAAACCTATAGGCATGAACCATAGAAAAAAGCTCAAGGATCTTTTTATAGACTATAAAGTAGATAAGTTTAAAAGAGATAATATACCAATAATATTGTCAAAAGATGATATAATTTGGGTAACTGGTTTAAGAAGCTCGGAGGATTACAAAGTTGATCCTTCAACAAAAAATATTATAAAAATAGAGGTAGAAGATGATAACTGATTACAGTGAAATTATTGACAGAGTGTTAATAGATGAAGAAAGCTTGAAGCTTAAAATAAAACAATTAGCAAAAACAATCAACGACTACTACAAAGACAAGGACGAAGTTATTCTTGTAGGTATTCTAAAGGGATCTGTAATGTTTATGGCAGAACTTGCCAAAAGTTTAAAGATTGATATGAAGATGGACTTTATGGTTGTATCATCATATGCAGAAAACACTTACTCTTCCGGAAATGTTAAAATCCTAAAAGACTTAGATATTGATGTAAAAGGTAAGGAAGTGTTGATTGTAGAAGATATAATTGATACAGGATACACATTAAGAAAAACAAAAGAAAATCTAATCAATAGAGAAGCAAAAGATGTTAAAATTGTAACTCTTTTAGATAAGCCTGAAAGAAGAGAAGTAGAAATAAAACCAGATTGGTCAGGCTTTAAAATACCAAACGAATATGTTGTAGGTTTTGGTCTAGATTATGATCAGTTATACAGAAACTTGCCTTACATAGGTATTTTAAAGAGATCATTTTATGAAGATATTGAGGATGTAAAATAGGTCTTTGGCCTATTTTATTTTTAAGGAGTTAGTATGAAAAGTTTTGATTCGATGATAATTATACTTTATGGTGTTATAGTTGTATTTTTCTTATATAGAATTATTAAACAAATGAAAGATAAGAAAAAACTTGAAGGAAATATCGAAAGCTTTAAACGTCCTTCATCAACTTTTGAAGTTATTCTATTTTCTGTATTAACTGTTACGGGAATTGTGAACTTATATTTTGGATATGTGCAAAATAACAAGCAAAATATGCTAACTGCTGTAGTTATGATTGCCCTTGCTGTAGTATTTGCAATCTCAACAAGGTCAAAATTATATGTGGCAGAAAATGGAATTTTGTCAAATGCAGCATTTTCAACATATAAACAAATCAAAAAATGGGGATTTGACCCAGAAAACGGCGATTTTGTAATGTTAGTTAAAGATCAAAAAGGTGAAAATAGAGAAGTAACGAAGGTAAATAAAGCTGATATCGAAAGAATAAATACCCTTATTAGAAAATATAAGTTAGGCAAGTAAGCTTGAAATTTGCTCCAATAAACGTATTATATTAGGGTTAATTTGAATGTGAATTGGAGCGACGATGTTACTAGTAATAGATATTGGAAATACAAACACAGTTATAGGTGTTTATGAGAAAGAAAATTTAAAATCTAAATTTAGAGTGGCGACCGATTTGAAAAAAACAAGTGACGAATTGGTGGCTACTTTATTTAATATGTTGGCAATTAAAAAAATAGACGTAGCAGATATCGAAGATACGATTATGTCATGTGTAGTACCGGATGTTATGTATAACTGGCAATCTGCAAATAGAAAGCTATTTAACAAGGAAGCTATAGTGGTGGATTCTGAAACTCCTACTTTTCTTACAATAGAGTATGAAAACCCAAAAGAAGTTGGAGCAGATAGAATTGTCGATGCAGTAGCAGCTTTTAGCAAATATGGTGGTCCAGCCATAGTCGTAGATATGGGAACAGCCATTACATTTGATGTGATTACCGAAGATAAGAAATATCTAGGAGGATCAATTGCACCAGGCATAAGGATTGCCCAAGACGGACTATTTGGTTCAACTGCTATGTTACCTAAAATTGAATTGATGCAACCAGAAAGTGCAATAGGGAAAAACACGCCAGATAGCATTAATGCAGGTATAGTTTTTGGATATATAGGAATGATTGATAGTATTATTTCTGTATTAATTAATGAAATCAAAGAAAAATACAAGATCAATCCAGACGATATTAAAATCGTCGCTACTGGTGGGTATTCAGAGTTGATTTCAGCTTCAAGTAAATATATAGAAATAATAGAACCTGACCTAATGCTTGAAGGTCTAATGCTAATTTATGAAAGAAATCATGATAAATAAACCAATAATGTTAGCTCCGCTTGCTGGAGTGACAGATGCAGCCTTTAGGATAATCTGTGAAGAAAATGGTGCTGATAAAACCTTCACTGAAATGGTATCTGTAAACGCTTTGTTATATGATAACAAAGCTACTCGTGAGATAATGTATAGGTCAGATCTTGAGAAAAATTGCAACATACAAATTTTTGGCAACGATCCAGCCATTATTGAAAAAGTTGTAAAAGAGAAAATAAATCCTAGGGATGATTTTAAAGAAATAAGTTTTAATATGGGATGTCCTGCTCCCAAGATTTTTAAAAATGGTCAAGGATCAGCCCTTATGGGTGATATAAGAAAAGCTCAAGAAATTGCAAAAACATTGGTTGATGCAACTGATAAAAAGGTAAATGTCAAGTTTAGGCTAGGGATAGATGAAAGTTCTATAAATTATATTGATTTTGGTAAAGCACTTGAAGATGCTGGAGTTGATTATGTCATCCTACATGCTAGGACTCGTTCTCAACAATACTCTGGCAAGGCGAATTGGGATGATATTAGAAAGCTTAAAGAAGCTTTAAGTATTCCAGTAGTCGCAAACGGAGATTGCTTCTCAGTTGAAGATTATATAAAAATAATCGAAACTACAAGTGCAGATGGAGTAATGATAGCCAGAGGTGCAATGGGAAACCCATTTATATTTAGGCAAATTAAAGATTATCTAAAAGGTGAAAAAATAAAAGATCCAACCTACGACGACATATTAGATACTATCAAAAGACAATATGACTTATCTCTTACTTACAAGGAAGAAAGACTTGTGATAAATCAGATGAGAAAACACGTCGGTTGGTATATAAAGGGACTCCCACAAGCTGCATCATACAGAGATAGGGTAAACAAACTTAGAACAAGCGAGGAGATTTTTGATCTACTCGATGAATATAGGAAATATTTAGAGGATAATTATGACAGAAAATAAAGAAGTAATATTAAGTAAAGAATATCTTGAAAAACTTGAAGATGAGTTAGAATATCTAAAAACAAAAAAACGTCCAGAAATAGCAGAGAAAATTAAAGTTGCAAGAAGCTTTGGTGACCTTTCAGAAAATGCTGACTACGATGAAGCCAAGAATGAACAAGGTGAAGTAGAATCAAGAATAGCAAAAGTTGAAGATATGATTAGAAATGCCAAAACAATCGAGGTAAACGAAAATTCAGATGAAGTTGGCGTTGGTAATACAGTAACTGTATATGATGAAGAATTCGACGAAGATTTAGAATATAAAATCGTAGGTACTGCTGAATCTAATCCACTAGAAGGATATATTTCAAATGAAAGCCCAGTTGGAGCAGCATTAATAGGTAAGAAAGTTAACGAAAGAGTTGAAGTAAGTACACCTAATGGAAAGATGTATTTTGTAATCAAAAATATTAAATAAAGGAGAGAAAATGGCTGACAACAAAGACTTAAATGAGATGCTAAAGATCAAAAGAGACAAGCTTGAAGATCTAAAAAAAGAAGGTCGTGATCCACACAAAATTGTTAATTTCAAAGGTAGAATATCATCAAATGAAATTAAAGATAACTTTGACGACTACGATGGCAAAGAAGTAAGAATTGCCGGAAGAATCATGGCTAAGAGAGGTCATGGAAACATGAGCTTTATGGATATCCAAGATGAATCCGGTCAAATCCAAATTGTAAACCGTAAAAATGTTATCGGTGAAGAATTTAAGCAAGTAAAAAAATATGATATTGGTGATATAGTTGGTATAGACGGCAAGGTATTTAAAACTAATCAAGGTGAAATATCAATAGAAACTGAAAAACCAGTACTAATGACTAAATCTCTACAAATTCTTCCAGAAAAATGGCACGGTCTCAAAGATCCAGACCTAAGATATAGACAAAGATATCTAGATCTTATAGTTAACCCAGAAGTAAAGGATGTCTTTGTACAAAGAAGCCAAATAATCTCAGAAATTAGAAGATTCTTGGATGGTAGAGGATTCTTGGAAGTTGAAACTCCAATCCTAAATACAATTGCAGGTGGAGCAACAGCAAGACCATTTACAACTCACCACAACAGTTTAAATATTGGGATGTATTTAAGAATCGCATCTGAGCTATATCTAAAAAGACTAATCGTTGGTGGATTTGATAAAGTTTATGAAATAGGAAGAATGTTTAGAAACGAAGGAATGGATGCAACTCACAATCCTGAGTTTACAACAATGGAACTTTACCAAGCTTACGGCGACTTTGAAGATATGATGGAAATAACCGAAACTATGGTTGAAACAGTTGCTCAAAAAGTAAAAGGCACAACTGTAGTGGAGTTTGACGGCAATGAAATCGAACTAAAAGCTCCTTGGAAGAGAATGACAATGATTGATGCTGTCAAAGAATATTCTGGTGTAGACTTTAATGAAATCAGTGATTATGACGAAGCTGTAGCCAAAGCTAAAGAAAACAACGTTGAAGTAAAAGGAACTATTGGAGAAATCATTGCAGAATTCTTTGATGAATTTGTAGAAGATAAACTAATCCAACCTACATTTATTACTGATTATCCAGTAGAAATATCTCCACTTGCAAAAAGAAAAAATGATGATGATAGCTTGACATACAGGTTTGAAGCATTCATTAATGGTGCAGAAATTGCCAATGCCTTCTCTGAATTAAATGATGCAGCAGATCAAAAAGGTAGATTCTTAGACCAAGTTGCAAAAAGAGAAGCAGGTGATGATGAAGCTCAAATGATGGATTATGATTTTGTAAATGCCTTAGAAGTAGGTATGCCTCCAACAGGTGGTTTAGGAATTGGTATTGATAGACTAATCATGATTCTAACAGGTCAACACTCAATTAGAGACGTATTGCTATTTCCTACAATGAAGCCAATAGGTCAAGAAAAAGAAGAAGCTTCAAACAAACAAAAACTTGATTCTATTGATGAAGAACCAATAGAAATTGATTTCTCAAAAGTACAAATCGAAGATATATATGAAGACGTTGACTTTGAAACATTCACTAAATCAGACTTTAGAGCAGTTAAAGTAATAAATTGTGAGGAAGTTCCAAAGAGCAAAAAACTTCTAAGATTTACTCTTGATGATGGTACAGGTACTGAGAGAACAATTCTTTCTGGTATTAAGAACTATTACGATGCCGAAGATTTAGTAGGAAAAACTCTTCTTGCTATAGTTAACCTCCCAGCAAGAAAGATGATGGGCGTAGAAAGTCAAGGTATGCTACTATCTGCAGTACACAAGGAAGAAGATGAAGAAAGACTAAATTTAATCATTCTTTCAAATAGAATACCAGCAGGTGCTAAACTTTATTAGTTAATACAAGCGGAAAGTTTTTATAACTTTTCGCTTTTTCTATGAAAAAATTTAGAGATAATGTATTTTTTTGAAATAAACACTAAAACAATTATGTAGAGAATTTGACTTTGTCATAATAAGGGGTAAAAATATTAGTGATACAAGAATATGTATTATTTGTGTAAAGTATATTTAGAAAAAATGTAAATAGATCCACATAATTTGCTTGCATTTTCTACACAATTAGTATATAATTTAAGTATCAAAGATGAAAATAAAAAGGAGATTATCATAATGAAAAAAAGAAATGTATTAGCATTGGCACTTGCTGCTGGTCTTGTTCTTGGTGGAACATCTTATGCAGAAGAAGATCCTACACCAGCAGAATCACAATTTGCTCTAACAAAAGAAGAAAAACAAGTTAAAGAAGATGTAGCTAAAAATAACGCTCCTCTAACAGATGCTGAAAGACCAAAATTCAAGGAACCAGGTTACAACCTTGACAAAAATGGTAATGTTAAGGAACTAACTCCAGCTGAACAACCTTCATTCAAATTTGAAGATTCAAAAGGAAATCCAAAAAATCCTGAATTTACAGAAGCTGAAGCTCCAAAGTTCCAATATCTAGAAAATGGAAAAGAGTTTAACAATGTTGAATTAAACAAAGCTGAAGATCCATTTGGATCAGCAAATGTTAAAAAAGATGCTCCAAAAACTTCAAAAGAAAATAACCCAAGATATTTTAAGAGTGTTCAAGAAGCAGTAGCAGCTTATCCAGGATCTACACCAATGTATGAAAATGGTAGATATGTAGTATACTCTGACAAAGCTCCACTAATCGGATACGAATTCGACTCAGTAGAAGCTGCAACAGATGTATTTCCTAACCTAGAAGTAGAAGCTAAAAATGGTAAATACTACGTTTACACATCTCAAGCTCCACTTCTAAAATATACATTTGATACACAAGAAGAAGCTTTCGAAGCCTTCGAAGATTTAAAACCAATGTATGAAAACGGAAAATACGTAATCTACACTCAACTAGCTCCAAAAGTAACATACGAATTTGCTACAGCTGAAGAAGCTCTAAAGGCATTCCCAGGAGCATTCGTAGAAGCTAGAGATGGTAAATTCTACGTCCACACAAATTTCGAACCAGTTGAAGGAACTGTTGCTAAAAAAGTTGTTGGTAACCCAACACCACTTAAGAAAATCAGCTCTGAAACAGGTGAAGTTATTGAAGAAGCTAAAGCTTCTAACAAAGTAGCTGGCAATGCTAAAGCTCCAGTTAAAGAAACTAAAGTTGTAGCTCCAGCTAAAGCTAACACAAACGTTAAAACAGGTGTTGCTGGACTTACAGGTGTAGTTGCAACTCTTGCAGCAGCATCAGCAGCTTTATTCAAATCTAAAAGAAGATAATTTATTTTAAAAATAAATAAACACAAAAAAGCGAGATTGTTTCTCGCTTTTTATTTACCAATGATAAATAATTGTATTAATATAGTAATCTAAAAGTCCCTAGAGATTTCTAGGAACTTTTTTTAGTTGAAATATATCCAATTGATTGCTTTTTTTAGAACTTTAAAGTCTATTTTATCTGTTTCAAATATTTCTCCGTCTATATTAGCTAAGAATGATTTACTGGATTTTATAACACCCTCACAAGTTTTGTACTCATTTAAATAAGGGCTTTTTTGGTGTTTGCCATTTTTATATTTTATTATCATATTTGGCAATTTGTAAAAGGGTATTTTACTTGCAGTTATTAGGTTAATATGCCCGTCATTTATCTTAGCTAGGGGAGCTGGATTGAAACCAGATCCATAATATGATCCATTGCAAAGGGCGCTAATCAGATATTTACCCTTTATAGTTATTATATTACCGCACAGGTCTTTTAGCTCAATTTCTAAATCTTCATAAGTTATTTCTTTTAAGGAATTAATTACAGAATATATATATGCTTTTTTACCTAGTGATGAATCTTTTTCTAGTATATCATAAGCTCCTTTTAAAACGTGTGTATCAAATCCTAGACTAGTTACATTTACACAAAGCTTGTTATTTATTCGAATAAGGTCAATAGGACTTGTTGTAAACTTAAATATGCTATTGACATTAAAATTCGTATAATCGAAATTTTTTGCAAAATCATTTCCTGTACCTGTTGGTACGAGTCCAACAGCTATATCCTTGCCATAACAAGCATTTACAAGCTCATTTAGTGATCCATCACCACCACAAATGATTGCATATTTATTTTCGAAATTTTCCTTATCGAAATCGTCTATTAATTTTTCTATGTGTCCCTTGTAGAGTGTTTCCTCAATTTGAACTTCGTAATCTATATTATTTTCCTCATATACCTTTAGTATATCTTCTTTTTTTATTTCTAGCTCGCTCTTACCGGCTTTTGAGCTAATTATTATCAATACTTTTTTCATAATTTCTCCAGATTTATTATACTAAATATACTTATTAATTAAAGTAGATTAATTTTGTATAATTGTAGTTAAAAAGTCTAAAATTAATAAGATAGTGTGGTATGGTTATTGTATCTTCAAAATTAAACTCTAGTTTGGTATAGATTAGAGAGTTTTCTTTAATTATGTTAAAATAGATTAGAGGAGTGTTTATGAAAAATAAAAGATTTAGAATAATGACTATATTTTTGTTAGTGCTCTTATTTGCGTCTTGCTCTAACAAGGATGATAATATAGATACAAGTCCAAAATCTGTAGATGAGCTTATAAATAATATAGATAATATTGCTAAAAAGCCAGATACTACTGAAAAAGCTTCTAGTAAAGAAGAAGTTAAGGAAGACAGGTCTGAGGCTAAGAAAAATTGGGAAAAGTCATTAGCAAAGAATAAGGATAATGAAAAAAAGAAAGAAAAACCAAAGAAGAAAATCCTAAACTTTGAAGATGAAGATAATGAAGAATATTCTAAAAAAGCCAGGATAAAGTTCTTTGGTGATACTATGGCTCACTTTGAACAAGTTCAATATGCCCTAAATTATGGAGGAGGAGAATATGATTTCTCCAACCAGTTTTCTTATATATCAGACTATGTAAAAGATGCCGATCTTTCTATAACAAATTACGAAACTACGACAAATCCTAATAGAGAATACGCTGGTTATCCTGCGTTTAATACACCAGGAGTTTATCTTAAAAATATAAAGGATGCTGGTTTTGACGTAGTTACAACAGCTAACAATCACACTCTTGATACTGACGAAGAAGGAGTATTTAGTACAATTGATGCCATAGAAAATGCTGGGCTTGATTATGTAGGAACTCATAAGGATGATGGTGAAAGAATCTTATACAAAGATGTAAACGGCATAAAAGTTGCTATTTTATCTTATACCTACGGGTGTAATGGCAAGGTTGACCTACTAACTGTAAGAGATGAAGTAGATTATGTAAATTATATTCATGATGACTTAATAAAGGAAGATATCAAAGAAGCAAAAGATAAGGGAGCATACTTTGTAATAGTATATCCTCATTGGGAAATTGAGTATGAATCTTATCCTATACAAGAAACTGTAGAAAGAGGGCACGATATGATAGATTGGGGAGCTGATTTAGTAATAGGAAATCATCCGCATGTCGTTCAGCCTGTTGAGAAATATACTACTGATGATGGTAGAGAAGGACTTATAGCATATGCTTTAGGTAACTTTGTGTCAATGCAATCTTTAGAATCGTTTGGCGATGCTAGAGTTGAACAGAGCCTTAGCATAGACCTTAATATTGAGCTTGATGAAAAAACAGGTAAGAAGAAAATATCAAATATTAAATATAATCCTTTATGGGTGGGTACTACTTATGATGAATATGGAGCTAGTGTAAAAACCTACAGATGCGAAGATTTCCTAGAAGGCGGAGATAAATACGATCTAGTAGATGAAAATCAAAGAGCTAGGATAAAACAAGCCTATGATATGACTATGGAAACTGTTAATACCGAGGTTATTGAATGAATTTTTTAAACCAATACGAAATAAATATCTTAAACGCTATACAAAATATGAGAACAGACACACTAGATGATATTATGGTAACAATTACGGCCTTGGGTAATGGCGCTATATTTTGGATAAGTTTAATATTTGTTTTTTTCTCTATTAAATCATACAGAAAAATTGCAGAAGTAATCACCATATCATTTATTCTAAATCTTTTGATTGTAAATATATTATTAAAAGTATCTGTTGGAAGAGTTAGACCCTACGAGGCATTTGAGTTTACTGATTTACTGATAAGACATCTATCAGATAACTCCTTTCCATCAGGCCATACTTCATATGCATTTTCATTTGTAACAGTTTTATTCATGTTATCAAAGTCAAAAATTATAAATTGGTATATGGCAATAATTGCAATACTAATTGCATTTTCTAGGTTGTATCTTTATGTTCACTTTCCAACTGACGTATTGGCAGGAGCTATAATAGGTATATTACTTGGCATATTGGCACTTAAGATATATAATACGAATGCATATAGAGAAGTACGAAGGAAATTAATTTACAAAATGATGAAGTGATGGTATAATATAAAGGTATTAGGCCGGTGTGTTGGAATTGGCAGACGAGACAGACTCAAACTCTGTTGTCCACCAGGGCGTGTGGGTTCGAGTCCCACCACCGGCACCAATACTTTTTTTTATTTAAATCAAGTTAAATACGATTAACCCCAAAATCTAATAGGTGATTTTGGGGTTTTTATATACAATATTTATTTAAAATTTAGCAAAAAAATGGAGCTAGAAACAGGACTTGAACCTGCAACCTTCGGTTTACGATACCGCTGCTCTACCACTTGAGCTATTCTAGCATAGTTATATATTACCACAAATTTATTATTTTGTGTGCATTTTCTATATTTTTATTGTAAGTTTGAGGATATTTGATATAATTATTAGTATGGAGTTATTATGGATTTATCAAACATATTAAACAATTTAGGTGATTTATTAATAAACAATCGAATAACCTTAATTCCAATAGTATTTATTGTAATCTTACTAATTCTTTACATAGCCTCAAAAGCTTTTAGGAAAAGTGGATTGATGATATTAGCTATAACATTTGCTATTGACTATGGAATAAGATCATTACCTATAAATCTATACGAGGTATTTCCTATATTAAATAATGTGATAGCTGGGATGTATCTATTAGGTGCTATAGTTTTTGTTTTTAAAATAGGAAAGATACTGTTTAAAACATCAACTAACTTAGTTAAGGCAAGTAAATACAAGGGTAAGAAAAAGGGATTTTTCGCATATACCGGATCCTTGGCCTTTATTATAATGGTTTTAGTAAATATCATAGATTCTAATAATTATATTCCTCAAGAGATTAAAAGTCTTTTGACTTCCCTATCATTCTTGTATATGATTTTTAGAACGCTTTTTTCAACCTACAAACATCTTAACGATAAGGATGTTAGACTTATAAATGACAAGATGGAGTTTGATGATATAGATGAGTATTTAAATGAAAAGAAAGAAGATTTACCTAAAAAGAACTCTACTAGAAGAAGAATTAGAAGAAAAAATCTAGATGATGATATTAAGATTTATGACGGTTTAGATAATAGTCATGAGTATTCCAATGCTAACGATTATGACAGTAAAGTTAGGGATGATTTTTTCGAAGAAACTAGCAAGGAAGAAAAGATTGAAGAGATTGAAAGGGAGCTTTCAAATACTGATATCATTCATCTTGCAACTAGGGATGATAGCAAAGCTAAGAACTTCACAACCTTAAAAATAACAAACATAAACACTGGAGATAGTTCTTCTTATACTAGCAAAAATGCCAAATTTAAAATGGTAGAAGAAAAGGAATACAAAGTTGATTTAGAGTTTGAGCAATATAATGATTATGATTATGGTAGGTTTATTGATATTTTGATTATGTATTCAAAGGATAGAGATAAGTATAAGTTTGAGCTTATAGTAGAACCATCCGATATGAAACATTCAAAGATAGTATTATATGATCCTTCCAATATCTTTGATTTTGGCGGAGAAAACTATCAAAACATTGGAGGAAGAATTATTAGCATGAATTTCCCGAAATATAAGATTAATTTTATAACTGGAAATTAGCAAATAAACAAGCGCTTAGGATAGGAGTTGTCCTATCTTTTGCTTTTTAAAGGAGTTGTTATATAAAACTTTATGGATATTAAAGAAATTTTATCAAAACAATTAGATATTAGTGAAAAAAGAATCGAATCTGTTATAGATCTATTAGATGATGGGTCTACTGTAGCATTTATCGCTAGATATAGAAAAGAAGTAACAGGAAACCTTACCGATGTTGAGATTAGAGAGATAGAAAAAAACCTTAAAAAATATAGAAATATTGAAAAAAGACAGGAAGAGATAATTAACTCTATAGAATCTCAAGGAAAGCTTACAGAGGAACTAAAGGAAGAAATCCTATCTACCCATAGTTTAACAATATTAGAGGATATATATGCCCCTTACAAATCCAAGAGAAAAACTAGGGCTGATATAGCTAGAGAATTTGGACTAGATAAGCTTTTAAATCAAATATTTACAGAAGTAGCTAGCATTGAAGAGGCACTTAAACTAGGTGAATCATATTTGTGCGAAGGATTGGATACACCAAAAGAGGCAGTTGAAAGATCTCTAGATATATTAGCTGAGGATATTGCAAATAGTATACCTGCTAGAAATATTATAAGAAGAGATGGATTTATTAGAGCAAAACTTATAGTCAGTGAAAAAGAAGATGAAAAAGGACTTTATGAAAATTATTATGGATTTTCTAAAAAATTAAGAGAAGTTAAATCATTCCAAACGCTAGCTATAAACAGAGGAGAAAAAGAAAATGCTCTAAGTGTAAAACTTGAGTTTAGCGATGAGTACAACAAGAAACTCATAACAGATTTATTTAAAGAAGATAAGGCCTATAATGAATTTCAAACTGATCTTTTAAAATCAACTGTTGATGATGCATATAAAAGGCTAATGCTTCCTTCTATAACAACTGAGATGAGAAATTTCTTAACTGATAATGCCGAAGAAGAGTCGATAAATGTATTTGGCAAAAATTTAAAACCTTATTTATTGCAAAGGCCAATAAAGGGAAAAGCAGTTATAGGACTTGATCCAGGATTTAGGACTGGTTGCAAGGTTGCTGTAGTTGATCAATTCGGAAAATATTTAGATTCTACTGTAATTTATCCTGTAGAACCTCACAAGAAGGAAAGAGAAGCAATAGAAACTCTTAAAAAACTTATAGAAAAATATGACGTAAGTCTCATTGCTCTTGGCAATGCTACCGCATCAAGAGAAACTGAACTTGTCGTAAACAAACTACTAAAAGAAGTAGCTCATGTTAGCTATGCAGTCGTAAATGAAGCTGGAGCTTCAGTTTATTCTGCATCAAGTCTAGGAGAAGAAGAATTCCCAGATTTAGATGTAACAATTAGAGGAGCTATATCCATGGCAAGAAGGCTTCAAGATCCTATGGCTGAGCTTGTAAAAATTGAGCCTAAACATATAGGAATAGGTCAATATCAACATGACCTAGATGGAAAAAAACTTGATGAACAACTTCAAAAAGTTGTAGAAGATGCTGTAAATGAAGTTGGTGTTACAATTAATAATGCCTCATACAAACTACTTGGTTATGTATCTGGTCTAAATCAAAATCTTGCTAAAAGAATAGAGGAAGATTTCAAAGATGGTAAATTGGTTTATAGGAAAGACCTTAAAACTGTAAAAGGTCTGGGAGATAAAACTTATAAGCTTGCAGCAGGATTCTTAAGATTTCCAGATTCACCTGAAATGTTAGATAATACAGCAGTCCATCCAGAATCTTACGATATTGCAAGACAAATAATGGATAAGGACCTTGATAATACTAACTTAGAAGAAATAGCAAAAGAGCTTGAGGTAGGACTACCGACCCTACAAGATATAGTAACTGAACTTAAAAAGCCCGGCAGAGATCCGAGGGAGGATAATCCAGAAGTCATTACTAGACAAGAAATCATGGGTATTGATGATTTGAAAGAAGGAATGATACTTAAAGGAAAGGTTAGGAATATAACTGACTTTGGGGCTTTTGTCGATATAGGTGTAGGAATAGATGGTCTAGTACACGTTTCAAAGATTTCAGATAAGTTTATCAAAAATCCAAACGAAGTTCTAACCAATTCACAAATTGTTAATGTTAAAGTAATAGAGATAGACAAGAAAAAAGAAAGAATAGGTCTATCAATGAAGGATGTAGGAGAAATATGAGATTATCAAAATATTACATGCCAACCCTAAGAGAAGACCCAGTGGATGCTGAAACTGCAAGTCACAAGTATTTAACTAGGGGAGCATTTATAAGAAAACAAGCAAGTGGTGTCTACTCATTTTTACCATTAGGTAAGAAGGTGATCAATAAGATTGAAGCAATAGTAAGAGAATCTATGGAAAATTACGATTCTATAGAAGTGTCAACTTCAATTCTTCAAGCTAGAGAAATATGGGAAGCATCTGGTAGATGGGAAACTTTTGGGCCAGAAATGTTTAAGCTAGAAGATAGGCACAATAGACAATATTGTCTAGGTCCAACTGCCGAAGAGGCCTTTACTGATCTTATAAAAAATGAATTGAATTCTTATAAGCAACTTCCACTAAATATATATCAAATAGTCGATAAGTTTAGAGACGAGAAGAGACCAAGATTTGGTATAAATAGATCTAGAGATTTCCTAATGAAAGATGCCTATTCTTTTGATGCTAGTTATGAAGGGCTCGAGGTTTCTTATCAAAAAATGTGGGATGCCTATGTTGAAGCTTTCGATAAAATGGGACTTGAATATAAAATCGTAGAAGGTGATTCTGGAAGCATGGGTGGTAGAAAAAGCCATGAGTTTATAGCCTTATCGGAAACTGGAGAAGGAGTAATCCTATATACAGATTCATCAGATTATGCTGCAACAGATGAGAAGGCAAGATTTAAACAAGAATTTGTAGATGAGTCAGAAAAAGAATTAGAATTAGTTGAAACTGTTGGAAAAACAACTATAGAAGAAGTTTCAAGCTACTTATCAGAAGATTCAAAACATTTTGCAAAGGCAGTAGATTTGAAGGTAAAAGGTGAGCCTATAATTGCCTTTGTTCCAGGTGATAGAGAACTAAATATGGTAAAACTTATATCCTATCTACAAGTACCTGAACATGAGATAGAAATGTTAGACGATGAGGAAATTGAAAAAATAAGTGGAGCTAAAGCAGGTTATACTGGTCCAATTGATTTAAAGGGTGAAGTAAGAGTTTTAGTTGACGAGTCACTAACAAAGATTAAGAATCTAGTAGTTGGAGCTAATAAAACAAATTATCACTACAAAAATGCTAACTTTGGCAGAGACTTCAAAGGTGAAGTCGTAGAAGATTTATTAACTGCAAAAGAAGGCGATATGGCCTATGATGGATCTGGCATATTAAAGGCAGCTAGGGGAATCGAAGTAGGTAATATTTTCCAACTGGGAACAAAATATTCTGAAAGCTTAGAAGCTTACTTCCTAGATGAAAATGGTAAGCAACAACCATTTATAATGGGATCTTACGGTATAGGGATATCTAGGTCTGTATCAGCTATAGTAGAGCAATATCACGACGACAAAGGCATCTTATGGCCAACATCTGTAGCTCCATTTGAAGCTATAGTGACAATTATAAATCCTAACAAGGAAGATCAAAAAGAACTTGGTGAAGAAATTTACAATAAATTAAAAGAAGAAAGAATAGATGTTTTATTAGATGATAGAAAAGAAAGAGCTGGAGTCAAATTTAACGACAGAGACCTTATAGGAATTCCTTATAGAATCACAGTTGGAAAAGACGCTAGTGATGAAATTGTAGAATACTCTACAAGACGTGAAATGGAAAATGAAAAAATAACTGTAGATACTGCTATAGAAAAAATAATTTCATCTGTAAAAAAAGACCTGTCTTTTAATTAAAAAACGGGTATTATTATACTGAAAGAAAATTTGAACAAGAACTATAAGGAGACAAAATGTTAGTTAATGCAAAAGAAATGTTAGATAAAGCTTATGAAAATGGATATGCAATTGGTCATTTCAATACAAATAACCTTGAATGGACAAAGGCAATCCTAAATGCAGCTGAAGAAAAGAAAACTGCAGTTATAATTGCAGGTTCTGAAGGAGCTATCAAATATATGGGTGGCTTTAGAGTAGTTGCCGATTTAGTTAAAGCAATGCATGATGAAATGGGAATTACAGTTCCAGTTGCTATTCACTTAGACCACGGCTCATACGAAGGTGCTAAGAAAGCTATTGAAGCAGGATTTACATCAGTAATGTTTGATGGATCACACTTCCCATTAGAAGAAAACCTTGAAAAAACTAAAGAAATAGTTGAATTAGCTCACTCAAAAGGAATATCTGTAGAAGCAGAAGTTGGTGGTATCGGCGGAGAAGAAGACGGCGTTACATCAGCAGGAGAACTTGCAGATGTAGAAGAATGTAAAAAGCTTGCAAGCTTAGGAATAGACTTCTTAGCTGCTGGTATTGGTAACATTCACGGTGTTTACCCATCTGATTGGCAAGGTCTAAACTTTGAAAGACTACAAGAAATTTCTGATGCAGTTAAAATGCCAATAGTTCTACATGGTGGTACAGGTATCCCAGATGATCAAATTAAAAAAGCTATCAGCCTAGGTGTATCAAAAATCAACGTAAATACAGAATGCCAACTTGTATTTGCTGAAGCAACTAGAAAATATATCGAAGCTGGTAAGGATCAACAAGGTAAAGGATTTGACCCAAGAAAATTATTAGCTGACGGAACACAAGCTATCGTCGATAAAGTTGAAGAAAAAATCGAAATGTTTGGTTCTACAAATAGCGCTAAATAATAAAATAATTAGAAATGGGGGCCTTTTGGCCCTCTTTTTTCTACAAAGGAAATTATGGATAATTTAAAAGAGAAAAAATTAGTTGAACTTAGAGAAATAGCAAAAGATTTAGGTATCGAATCTATAAGCAAATATAGAAAAGATGAATTGATTAAATTAATTGAACAAGAAAACATAAACAAAGACGAACAAAAAAAGGAAGATGAAGAAAACGACCTTGGAGAGAAGTTTGACTGCGAGGGCATTCTTGAAATTCTTCCTGATGGATATGGATTTTTAAGAACCGAAATGTATGAAAGCGGTGATGACGATATCTACGTTCCACCTAAACAAATCAAGATGTTTAGATTAAAAACCGGTGATTTCATAAGAGGTATAGCAAGAGAAAAATACGCTAGAGATAAGTTTGCACCTTTAATATATGTATCAGATGTAAATGGAATAAAACCGGGTGTAGCCTTCAACAGGCCTTTGTTTGAGGATTTGACACCAATATATCCTAATGAAAAAATCAGTCTAGAAACTGGCAAAAATCATTTTTCTGAAAGAATCATAGATTTTATTAGTCCTATAGGTCGTGGTCAAAGAGGGTTGATTGTCTCCCAACCTAAAGCAGGAAAAACTACTCTAATAAAAGATATAGAAAGATCTATAGAAAAAAACTACGATGATATAAAAATAATAGTTCTACTCATAGATGAAAGACCTGAAGAAGTTACTGATTTTATAAGATATGTAAATGAATATAGAGACCCTAATAATGAGCTTATGAGAACTGAAGTTGCAGCATCAACATTTGACAAGCCACCTCAAAGTCATATAGATATGGCGGAGATGGTATTAGAAAGAGCAAAAAGATTTGTCGAAGAGAAAAAAGATGTGGTAATACTCCTAGATTCAATTACAAGGCTTGCAAGAGCTTATAATATAATGACTCCTCAATCAGGAAGAACCCTTTCTGGAGGACTTGATCCACTTGCTCTAGTTGGACCAAAACAATTCTTTGGAGCTGCACGAAATATAGAAGGAGGCGGATCTCTTTCTATATTAGCTACTGCCTTGGTAGATACTGGATCTAGAATGGATGATATGATCTTTGAGGAATTTAAGGGAACTGGCAATATGGAAATCCACCTTGATAGAAGACTTGCTGATAGGAGGATATTCCCAGCCATAAATATTGAAAAATCATCAACAAGAAGAGAAGATCTGCTCCTAACAGATAAAGAATTAGAAGCAGTAGTAAAACTTAGAAAGTCAAACATGTCCAATGCAGAATCTATAGTTGAGCTTATAGATTGGATGAAAAGAACTGAAAGCAACAAGCAATTTATAGATTTGATAAATAAATCTTATTAAGTCTTGAAATATTAATATATCCATGGTACAATATTTATTGCTTATTGAAAGAAGAAACAAGAGGTGTTCATATGAAAAAAGAATTACATCCAGAATATCACCAAGCTAAAGTAACTTGTATTTCATGTGGAAATGAATTTACTGTAGGTTCTACTGAAGAAGAAATCAAAGTAGAAGTTTGTGGTAATTGTCATCCATTCTACTCAGGAAAACAAAGAAATGCTGAACGTGGTGGTAACGTTGAGAAATTTAACAAAAAATACGGTAGAAAATAATCAAGATAATAAGGTAAGGCAACTTACCTTATTTTTGTGTAAAAAATAATAAATATGATTATAAAAGAATACTTAGATAAAAACTACGATATAAGTCTAATAGCCCTAACATATCTTTTGGATACCAATAAGAGCAATATAATACTAAGAAGTGGAGAAGAGCTTGATAAAGATATTTCCACTAGGCTTGATGAAATAATAGATAAATTTGAAAAAGGATACCCTCTCCAATATGCTATAGGTGAGTGGGAGTTTTATGGGCTTAACTTTAAAGTTGACAAAAGAGCTTTAATACCAAGATTTGAAACAGAAATTATTGTGGACTATCTCATAAATTCAGACTGGAAGAAAGATAAAATCCTTGATATAGGAACAGGATCAGGTGCTATAGCCTTAAGTTTAGGAAAAAACTTAGAAAAAAGCGAGATACTGGCAAGCGATATAAGTGATGATGCCTTAGGTCTTGCAAGAGAAAATAAAAAAAGAATCGGCGTAAGAAATGTATCTTTCATAAAATCTGATATATTTGAAGAAATTTCTGGAAAATTCGATATAATAATATCAAACCCACCATATATAAATAAAAGTGACTACGAAAATTTAGATCAAAGATTATACCATGAGCCAAAATCTGCTTTATTTGCAGAAGAAAATGGTCTTTATTTCTATAAAAAGATTGTAAGTGAGGCAAATAATTATCTAAATTGTGGTGGTAAGCTCGTTTTTGAAATCGGATATGATCAAAAGCAGAGTTTATTTGAGCTTTTGAACAAATTTGATTTCAAAAATTTGAAATGTATTAAAGATTACAACGATTTTGACAGGTTTATAATCGCTGAGAAAGGATAAGAGATGTTTGAAAATATTGAACATATAAAAGAAAACTATAAGGATCTTGAAAAAAAGATGATAGATCCTGAAGTTTTATCAGACATTGCAAAATTAACAAAAATTACAAGAGAATATAACTCTTTAAAACCAATAGTTGAAAAGTATGATCAGATAAAAGAAGCTGAGGAAACTATTGAAGAAAATAAAGAGCTTATTAATGAAGCTGACGATCAAGATATGGTCGAAATGCTAAAAGAAGAAATCAAGGAAAATGAAAAACTCTTAGATGAATATAATGAAGAGATGAAAATTCTTCTGATTCCTAAAGACCCTAACGACTCTAGAGACGTTATCATAGAGATTAGACCAGGAGCAGGTGGAGATGAGGCTGGATTATTTGCAGGTGATTTATATAGAATGTATCACATGTATGCAGATAAGGAAGGCTACAAGACAGAAGATGTCGAAGTAAGCTCTCAAGGTGTAGGCGGAATAAAAGATGCAACCTTTATGATCAGAGGAGAAGGAGCATATTCTAGATTCAAATATGAATCCGGAGTTCACAGAGTTCAAAGAGTGCCAGAAACAGAATCTGGTGGTAGAATCCACACATCAACAGCAACAGTTGCCGTTTTACCTGAAGTAGACGAACTTGATGTGCATGTTGACCCTAACGACATTAGAACAGATGTATTTAGATCATCTGGTAATGGTGGCCAATCAGTAAACACTACTGACTCTGCTGTTAGACTTACTCATATTCCTACAGGAATTGTCGTAAGTATGCAAGATGAAAAATCTCAAATCAAAAATAAAGAAAAAGCTATGAGAATTCTTTTGGCTCGTATTTATGAACTAGAAGAAGAAAAAAGAAATAAAGAAATAGCTGACAATAGAAAAAGTCAGGTCGGTACCGGTGATAGGTCTGAGAGAATAAGAACCTATAACTTCCCTCAAGGAAGAATAACCGATCATAGAATTAACAAGACAATTTACCAATTAGATGACTTCCTAAACGGAAATATCGGTGAAATGATCGATTCATTAATCGAAGAAGATCAAACAAGAAAACTAGAAAAAGTTGGCGAGGACGAGTAATTGTTTAATTTTTTAGCTAGAAAGTTTATAAAAAAAACTCAGAGTGAAGATGAGTTTACCCATAGACTTTCACTAATTTCACTATCTTCTATTATAGGAATAATAATCAATGTTTTGTTATTTGCTATGAAGATAGCCCTTGGGTTTGTAATTAATTCCCAAGCGATTATAAACGATGCTTTTAACAACTTATCAGATTCTGTAGTTTCGCTGATGGCTCTTTTGGGATCAAATATCAGCAAAAAACCAGCGGATAAAGAACATCCCTTCGGCCACGGTAGAAGTGAATATGTCATAAGTCTACTAGTTTCAATACTAATTATATATGTTGGTATCACTCTTTTTATAAATTCGGTAAGAAGCTTTGGGAAAGACTCATTTTCAACTTTAAGCGTGATATCTGTTATAATCCTACTAGTTTCAATTGCTTTTAAGATATATATTTATATTTTAAACAGGTCTTTATACAAGAAGCTTGATAGTGACTTAAACCTTGGAGTTATGCTAGATGCAAGAAATGATATAATTTCAACATCAGCTATTATCATAACTGGCTTGTTACAAAAATATGTAAACTTTAACCTTGATGCTATAATGGGTGTTGTAATATCATTTTTTGTATTACAACCTGGTCTTGAGATGTTTAAAGATACAGTAGAAATTCTTTTGGGGAAAAGAGTTGACAGTTCAATTGAAAATGAAATTAGCCAAATTATTATGGCAGAAGAATTGATAGAAGGACTTCATGACCTTCAGATTCACGAATATGGAAAGGGGAGACTTGCAGGATCTGTCCATGTAGAAGTACCTGCAAATCTTACTGTAGAAAAGGTTCATAATGCTATTGATAAGGTTGAAAAGAAAATTTTATCAAAAACAGGAGTCGAGATTACTATCCATATGGATCCAACATATTGTTTGATAGATGAAAACGAAAGAAGATAAAATGGAAACAGAAGTTTTAAGAGTTGATAGAGACAATATCGATCAAGAAATTATAAAAAAAGCAGCTAATTTACTTAAAGAAGGAAAGTTAGTTGCAATTCCAACAGAAACTGTCTATGGACTAGGAGCAAACGGTCTTGATGATTTAGCCTGTAGAAAAATATTTGAGACTAAAAATAGACCAGCAGATAATCCTTTAATTTTACATATTTCTAATATAGATATGTTATATAATCTAGTAGAAGGGGTCAGTGATGAGGCGAGAAAGCTTTTTGATCTCTGGCCTGGTCCTTTGACAATGATATTTAAAAAGTCCAAATTAATACCTGACGCAGTAACTGCAGGGGGAGATACAGTAGCGATTAGATTTCCTGTGGATAAGATTGCAAGGGCAATTATATCTGAGGCAAATCTTCCTATAGCTGCACCATCTGCTAATATCTCAGGTAGACCATCCCCAACTAATGCTGATGACTGCTATTTTGACCTTAAAGGTAAAATTCCTTTGATAGTAGATGGAGGAGAATCTAAAATAGGTATAGAATCTACAGTAATAGATTTGTCAGAAGATGTTCCGACTATACTAAGACCAGGATTTTATACTTTAGAGATGCTTAGAGAAATACTTCCAAATGTAAGGTTAGACGATGCATTAGTAGATGACAATGTTGTTCCAAAATCTCCAGGACAAAAATACAAGCATTATGCACCAAAAGCAAGAATGCAAGTCTATGTTGGAAAAAGAGCATCTGATTTTATTTACAAAAAAGCAAAATCTTACAAAAATCAAGGCATCCATGTTGGAGTTCTTGTATTTGAAGAAGATATAGATAGGTTTGATGAATTTGATAGGATTTCCTTTGGATCTAGAAATGATTTAAACCAAATGAGTCACACTCTCTTTTCATCTCTAAGACAGATGGATAAGCTTGGAGTTGATCTAATCCTTGCTGAAGGTGTTATGGATTATAACTTGGGCAAGAGTATAATGAATAGAATGAAAAAATCTGCCGCAGGCAATATTGAATATTTATAGGAGAAGATATGGGAAAAGTAAACGTACTAAATCATCCAGTAATTAAACACAAAATAAGCATATTAAGAGATAAAAACACAGGAGCTAATGAATTTAGATCTATAGTTACAGAGATTGCAATGATATTAGCTTATGAAGCGACAGAAGATTTAAGCCTAGAAGAGTTTGAAATGGAAACACCAATTACAAAGACAACTGGTTACAGACTTGCGGGCAAGAAACAAGCAATCGTACCAATTCTTAGAGCAGGACTTGGCATGGTTGATGGTGTATTAGAAGTTCTTCCGGCTGCAAAGATTGGTCATATTGGAATGTATAGAAATGAAGAAACTCTAAAACCAGTTGAGTATTATTGCAAACTTCCAAAAGACATTGGCAATAGAGATATCCTTGTAGTTGATCCAATGGTAGCTACAGGTGGATCTGTAAACGACGCCATAGAAAGACTTAAGGAAAGAGGATGTAAGTCTATCAAACTATTATGTATAATTGCTGCTCCAGAAGGAATAAAAGCTATCCAAGATAAACATGACGATGTAGATATTTATGTAGCTCAATTAGATGAGAAACTAAATGAAAATGGATATATTGTTCCAGGCTTGGGTGATGCTGGCGATAGACTATTTGGAACAAAATAGGTTTTAATATGAGTAAAGAAATATTAGTTATAAATTCGAATGGACCGTTAAAAGGAGAAGTTGAAATCTCTGGAGCTAAAAACTCAGCTTTACCTATACTTGCAGCTTGTGTACTAGGAACAGAAGAAATTATCTTAGACGGAGTACCAGAGTTAAAAGATGTTGAGATAATGGTAGAAGTTTTGAAACACTTAGGTTCAAAAGTCGAATATATCGGAAGAAATAGTTTGAAGATTGATTCAAGTGGCATAAATACTTGTGAGACTCCTTATGAATTAATGGATAAAATGCGTGCATCTTTTGTAGTTATGGGACCGCTTTTATCTAGATTTTCTAGTGCTTATACTAAGGCACCGGGTGGTTGCAATATTGGATCTAGACCAATTGATTTACACATAAAAGGATTCAATGCACTTGGAGCAGAAACTAGGATAAATGACGAAGAAATTTCTATAGAAGCAAAGGAAGGGCTAATAGGAGATGAAATCTATTTAGATTTTCCTTCTGTAGGTGCAACTCAAAATATAATGATGGCAGCAACACTCGCTGATGGAGAAACAATTATAGAAAATGCCGCAAAAGAACCAGAAATTGTTGATCTTGCATCTTTTCTTTCAAAAATGGGAGCGAAGATAAAGGGAGCTGGGACATCAACTATTACAATTAACGGTGTAGAAAAGCTTACAGGAACAAGACATACAATAATCCCTGATAGAATTGAAGCTGCGACATATATGCTTGCAGCTGCAATGACTAGAGGAAATGTAAAAATCACAAATGTTATTGGATCTCATATTAGACCAGTTATAGCAAAGCTTATAGAAATTGGAGCTGATGTAGAAGAGATAGAGGAAGAAGATATAATATATGTAAATGCACCAAATAGACTTAAATCTACAAATATTCAAACACTTCCTTATCCTGGTTTTCCAACAGATGTTCAAGCTCAATTCATGGCGCTACTAACTCTAAGTGATGGAGAAAGCAGAATCCAAGAAACTGTTTTTGAAAATAGGTTTATGCATGTAGCTGAACTTTCAAAAATGGGAGCAGTAATCGCAACATCAGGCAATAGAGCAACAATAGCAGGTGTTGAAAAGCTTCACGGAGCAGATGTAAAAGCAACAGACCTTAGAGCAGGTGCAGCACTTGTAATGGCAGGCCTTGTTGCAGAAGGAGAAACTAGAGTATCAGATATCTATCATATAGATAGAGGCTATAGCAATCTAATAGAAAAACTTACAGGTCTTGGAGCAAATATAAAAAGAATAAAAGTTGATTAGGATATAAAATGAAATTAAAAGGCATAGTAACCAACATAATTTTTAGAAATGACGAAAGTGGATATTCCATTATGGCTGTTGAAACTTCTGATTCTGATATTACTTGTGTTGGAACTATGCCTTTTTTTAATGAAGGTGATAGGGTAGAAATGGATGGAGACTTAGTTTATCATGACAAATATGGTGAACAGTTTAATATTTCATCTATCCGCCTAGAAAAACCATCTGATAAAGAATCAATCATTAAATTTTTATCATCAGGAAATCTTAAAGGAATAGGCAAAAAGACTGCTAAGGCAATATATGATAAATTTGGTAAAGAATCTATAGATATAGTTTATAACAATCCAAACCAGTTGCTCGAGGTTGAAGGAATTGGTAAGAAAAAACTTGAAGATATAATCCTTTCTGCCGAGGAATCAAGAGATTCTAGGAGAGCCTTAGAATACCTTCAAAGTTTAAATATATCTTATAACCTATCCATGAAAATTTACAATAAATATGGAGATAATACCATAAGCCAAATAAAAGCAAATCCTTATAAACTAATTGAAGATATAAGTGGAATCGGTTTTACTATGGCAGATAAAATAGCTTATAATATGCAAATGGATTCTAGTTCACGATTTAGGATATCTGCTGGAGTCTATTATATATTAAATACTGAGGCCGACTTTAACGGTCATACTTCTCTTAAAATTGATTACTTAGTAAATAAATCCAGTAGTTTACTAAAAGTAAGAGAAGACAGGGTAAGAGAAGTTGTTGATGAAGATATTATCTCTGGAAAACTTGTTCTTGTGGGAATAAATGAAGATAAATACATATACCTTCCCAAGATTCTAAAGGCAGAAAAATCGGTGGCATTAAGCCTTGCTAGTAAAATGAAAGAAGAATACATATTTGATATAAAGATTGATTATGACTTATCAATATTTTCGACAGAGCAAAAAGAAGCTATCAACAAAGCCTTTGAGACTATGGCCCTTGCTATTACAGGAGGTCCTGGTACTGGAAAAACTACAATTATAAATGCTATCTGTAAGATTCTTTCAAAAAATAATCTTACCTATGCCCTTGCTGCTCCAACAGGTAGAGCTGCCAAGAGGATAAAAGAATCTACTGGAGAAGATGCCCATACTATTCATAGGCTAATAGGGATTAGACCAGATGGAAGCATAGCAGAATTTAACGAAGAAAACCCCATTGATAAGGACTATATAATAGTTGATGAGATGAGTATGGTAGATATTTATCTGATGAATAATCTATTAAAAGCAGTTGGGGAAAATACAGCTATAATTTTAGTAGGTGATAGTGATCAATTGCCGTCAGTTGGCCCCGGTAATGTACTTTCAGATATTCTAGATACCAGTTTAGAATCAGTTAGACTAAAGAAAATATTTAGGCAAGCGAGCGAATCTAATATCATAGTAAACGCTCACAGAATAAATAAGGGAGAATATCCTATATTAAATGAAAAAGGTAAGGATTTCTTTTTCATTGATACAAACGCTCCTAATTTTATTGATAATCTTATAGGGCTTGTAAAAGATAGGCTGCCTAAATATTATAACTTTGATCCAATAACAGATATTCAAATCTTATCACCATCTAAGAAAACTGACCGGGGAGTAGCTAATATTAATAGTAAAATACAGGAAGTTCTTAACAAAGAGAAATACTTCCTTAAATACAATGACAAGGTATTTAAACTTCATGACAAAGTTATGCAGGTTAGAAATAACTATGATTTAAGTCCTATAAATGAAAGTGACGATTACGACGAGGGAGCCTATAATGGTGACATAGGAATAATAGAAAAAGTTGATCAAATTAACGAAAGTCTAGATGTTAGATTTGAAGATGGGAAGCTTATAAGATATAAAAAGGAAGATATAAAAGACTTGGACCTATCCTATGCTATAACTATCCATAAATCTCAAGGATCTGAGTTTAACTGCGTTATCATACCAATGATGCAAGTTGCTCCTATGCTTTTAACAAGAAATTTACTGTATACAGGTGTGACTAGGGCAAAAAAAGTTGTTATTCTATTAGGTAATAAGACCATACTTAAGAAAATGGTAGATAATAATTTTTCAAATAAAAGATATTCAAATTTGTCTTATTGGATAGAAGAAATGGGGAATGTGATTGATGATTGATTTCTTGTTTTTAGATAAGGGTAAGTGTTATTGCTGCAAAAAAGATGAAATATATAAGTATCACCTGTGTGAGAATTGCCTTAGGAAACTCGACTATATGGACAGTAAATATGATCTTTGCGGAAATATTTGCTATAGCATATATTTTTATGATGATTTCATGAAACGAATGATTTGGGATTATAAATTTAACAGAAATACTTCTTTGTACAAAGTTTTCTCGGATATGATATATGACTTTATTATAGAAAATGATCTTTATAATTTCGAGTATATATTAGGATCTCCTTCTTCTAAACAAACTATAAAAAATAGAGGCTTTGATCACATTAGACTAATAGTAGAAGATGTAGCTAAAAAACTAAACATGGCTTATCTTGAAGATTTTAAAAAATTGAAAAATACTAAGACTCAACATACTTTAGATAGAATAGAGAGAAAGAAAAACCTTAACGGTGCTTTTTGTATTGATAAGGATCTAAGTGGAATGAAGATTTTACTTATAGATGATCTAATAACAACTGGGAATACTTGTTTAGAAATAATTAAAGAATTGAAAGATAAGGGTGCAAGCGAAGTTTTAGCACTTAGCCTTGCGACTGAACGTGGTAAAAGAAGATAAAAAAGAGATGATATCGACTAACTTAATTTCTGAAATACAGATTTAAGTAAGCCTATTAATCATCTCTTTTCTGTTATTTATTTTTTGAAGGTTTTACCATGCTATAATCTATCAGTCTGATAGCTTCTTCATCTACAATACCATCATCGTATTGTTTCTTTTGCATGGATGCTGATAATGCCAGTCCAATATTAATTAGAGTTATAAGTTGGAAAGTTCCTCCGTATGAGAAAAATGGGAGAGGTATTCCAGTAACAGGCATAAGTCCTATAGTCATTGCTATATTTTCAAAAATATGGATAAACAACAATCCTGCAATACCTGTTAACATGAGTGTTATAAAGGTATTATTAGAATCTTTAGCAATCATTACTAGTCTCATTATAACAACTGCAAAAAGGATTATAACTACGATTGATCCTATAAAACCAAGTTCCTCAGCTAAAACTGAGAAAATGAAGTCAGTTTCCTTTTCGGGTATATAGCCATATTGAGATTGGGTTCCTTGAAGGTATCCTCTACCTTTTAACATACCAGATCCAATTGCAATAAGTCCTTGTTGTTGTTGCCAGTTACTACCAGAAGTATCTCTAGTTGGATCTAGGAAGTTTTCAATCCTATCAAGCCTGTATCCAGATAAGTTAGTTAAAACAACAAAACCTACAATTAGACCGGCTCCAACAAATATACCAATCCATTTCCAAGATATTCCACCAATAAAAATCATAGCAGCGATAAAGAATACATAAACCATCGCTGTACCAAAATCTGGCTGAGCAAGTATTAGTCCTATTGGAACTCCTGCCATTATTATTACTTTAGCCATGGTCTTTTTATCATTAATATCAAACTTATGTATATCAAGATAAGCCGCTAATGAAAATATAATTCCTACCTTTGCAATTTCTGAAGGTTGGAAAGAAAAAGATCCGATGTAAACCCAAGAGTTAGATCCCCATTCGTCTAGTCCTCTACCTAAAAACAAGGTCATAAGTAAAAGCAGGAGCATAAGCCCATAGACAAACTTATAAGATTTCTTGATAACATCAAGATCCATTGTACATAGGATTAAAATTACTACAAATCCTAAGATGGTGGCAAATAATTGAGTCATAATAGGTTTGATCTCGCCACCATAAGCTGAATAAAGAACAACTAAACCAAAAATACTTAGAGCAATAGTTGCGAAAAGTAAGATTAAATCTAGTTCCTTTAAGTCTTTTTTCTTTAAATTAAACATTAAATCACTCCAATTCTCTAGTTATTATATAACATGAAAGAAGCTTAATCAATCAAAATGTTATTTAATGGGCAAAGAGTATAATAAATAAAGAGGTGATAGTATTTTAAATTCGAGTGAGATTAAGGAAACTTTAGAAATTTTAGATAAGATGTATCCAGATGTTGACTATTCAATGCTTAATTTTACAACACCATTTGAGCTATTGATAGCGACAATTTTATCTGCCCAATCAACCGATGTTAGGGTAAATAAAGTGACAAAAGTGATGTTTGCTGACATGAATACACCTGAACAATTTGCTAAAGCTGATATAAAAACAATAGAGAATTATATAAGAACAGTAGGAATATACAAAAACAAGGCAAAAAATATCTCAGCAACAAGTAAGATTTTGTATAATGATTATGACAGTGAGGTACCAGCTGATATAAAAGAGCTAATGAAACTACCTGGTGTTGGAAGAAAAACAGCTAATGTTGTAGCATCAAATGCCTTTGGTATTCCAGCTATTGCAGTTGATACTCATGTTTTTAGGGTTGCAAATAGACTTGGCTTTGCTAATGCTAAAAATGTAGAAAAAACCGAAGACCAACTTATGAAAAATATTCCCAAAGAAAGATGGAGAAAGACTCACCACCAACTTATCACTCATGGAAGGGCAATCTGCAAAGCCAGAAATCCCCTATGTGAAGAGTGTAATATGAAAATCACTTGTGAATATTATAGGAGAGAGAATGATTAGGATTTTAGCTATTGATATAGATGGAACTTTACTTAACTCCAAATCAATTCTAGATAAAAAAACTATAGATCCTCTAAGAGAATTAGAAGAAATAGGAGTGAGAATAGTTTTAAACAGTGGTAGGGTATTTTCCTCTGTAATGTACTATGCTAATCAAATTTCTAAAAATTCTGTAATAATTGCAAATAATGGAGCTATTCTAGGTACTTATTATGAAAATATAATAAAATCCTATCCTTTAGAAGATGATGTAGTTGATAGATTATATAATTTATCAAAGGAAAACAATCTGGATTTTCATTTTTATGATTTAGACACTTACTATTCTGATACATTTAATGAAAGAAAACTTAAACATTTATTGAAAGATTCAAATGTCAATGGTGATTATTCGGTAAATCTGTCGATTTCTGATAATCCTTTAAAAGATTTAAGATATAAAAATCACAAGGCCTATAAGTTTCAGATAAACGGTGTAAGCGAAGATGATGAAATAGTAAAAATTATTAAAAATGAATTTAACGATAAACTATATTTCACATCGTCCATAAATGGAGTAGTTGAGATGATGACAAAGAATGTGTCAAAACTAGAAACTCTAAAGGAATTTGCGAAAATTACTGGACTAAAGACTTCTAACATTGCAGCTATTGGCGATGGTCTAAATGATTATGAAATGTTAAGTGGAGCAGAAATATCTTTTGCAATGGGAAATAGTAAGGATGAATTAAAAGAGATTGGAAATCATGTAGTAAGGGATAACGATAATGGTGGAATTATAGAAGCTTGTGAGATTATAAAGGAGTATAACCGTTGTTTAATATAGTATTAATTGCTCCAGAACATCCTGGAAACGTTGGAAATATCGGTAGAACATGTGTATTGACAGAATCGAGACTTCACTTAATTAGACCCTTTAAATTTGATTTTTCTGATAGATTTTTAAAAAGAGCGGGTATAGATTATTGGGAACACGTAGATCTAGTTATTCACGATTCTATAGAAGAGTTTATGGAATATATAAAAGATAAGAGATTTTTCTTTGTGGAAACTGGCAGTGATAAGAGATATACAGATGTAAGCTTCAAGGATGGAGATTATCTGATATTTGGCAGAGAAAAAGAAGGAATTGACCAAAAACTTTTGGATGAATATAGTAAACAAGTTATTACAATTCCTATGACTAAAAAGATAGATAGGTCACTTAACCTCGCTAATTCAGTAAGCATTATCCTTTATGAAGCACTAAGACAAGATGGATTTAAATTTTAGTAAGGAGAATATATGTACGATATAATTATAATAGGTGGAGGACCAGCAGGTCTAACTGCAGGACTTTATGCTGGAAGAAGTAAATTAAAAACATTGATTATTGAAAAAGCTGTAGCAGGCGGTCAAATTTCTGGAACAGCTTTTGTAGAAAACTACCCGGGATCAATCCCTGAAGCAACAGGTATGGGATTATCTGAAAGAATGCTAGAGCAAGCAGAAGAATTCTGTGATATCAAATACGAGGATGTTAAGGAAGTTGAGCTTGAAGGCAAGGTAAAAAAAGTTGTAACTGATGGCGGAGAATATGAAGCTAAAGTTATAATTATATCATCAGGAGCAACTCACAGAAAACTTGATGTTCCTGGTGAAGATGAATTTGCTAATAGAGGTGTTTCATATTGTGCGACATGTGATGGACCTTTCTATACAGGTCTTGATATTTACGTTGTAGGTGGAGGAGACTCAGCCCTTGAAGAAGCAAGCTATCTTACAAGATTTGGTAGATCTGTTACAATAATCCACAGAAGAGATGAATTTAGAGTAAGCGGTGTTGTTGTAGACAACATCAAAAAGAACGATAAAATTAAATTAGAATTAGACTCTGTTGTAAAAGAAATCAAAGGTAGCAAGGAATCAGAAGTTTTAGTAGTTGAAAATGTCAAAACTGGTGAAATAAAAGAATTAAAATCTGATGATAATTCTCCAATTGGGGTATTTATATTTATAGGATACATTCCACAAACAGAGATATTTGAAGGCAAGATTGAAATGAATCACGGATACATCCTAACAGATGAAGATATGAAAACAAATGTCGAAGGTGTATTTGCCATTGGTGATACCAGAGAAAAGAAGGTTAGACAAATGGTAACTGCAGCAGGAGATGGATGTATTGCAGCGGTTCTTGCTAACAGATATCTTGAGGGCGTGAATTGGTAAAAAAAGTTGACAAATTTCTAACAAATAAGTAAAGTGTATTTGTAGAAAGAATTAATTAGGAGGAAATAATGGCAACAAAAGTAGCAATTAATGGATTTGGTAGAATCGGACGTCTCACACTAAGAAGAATCGCCGAAGTAGAAGAAAATATCGAAGTTGTAGCAATCAACGACCTTATTGATAAAAAAGGTCTTCTATATGCTTTCAAATACGATACAGCACAAGGTAGATTCAATGGAGACGCTGAACTAACTGAAGACGGATTCAAAATCAATGGCAAAGACATCAAAGTATTTGCTGAAAGAAACCCAGAAGATCTTCCATGGGAAGAACTTGGAGTTGATATAGTACTAGAATGTACAGGATTCTTTACAGAAAAAGAAAAAGCAGAAGCTCATATCAAAGCAGGAGCTAAGAAAGTACTAATTTCTGCACCAGGTAAGGGTGATCTAAAGACAATCGTATACGGAGTAAACCATGAAATTCTTGATGGTTCAGAAACAGTTGTTTCAGGTGCAAGCTGTACAACAAACTGTCTAGCACCAATGGTTAACGTATTAAAGAATGAATTCGGATTTGTTTCAGGTCAAATGTCTACAATCCACGCATACACAGCTACTCAAGCTATCCAAGATACACCAGCTACTAAAAAAGATTTAAGAGGTGGTAGAGCTGCAGCACAAAATACAATTCCTGCATCAACAGGAGCAGCTAAAGCTGTAGGTAAAGTTCTTCCAGAAGTAGAAGGAAAAATTGACGGATCAGCTCTAAGAGTTCCAACAATTACAGGATCAATCACAGAACTTTACTCAGTACTAGAGAAAAAAGTAACTGTAGAAGAAGTTAATGCAGCTATGAAAAAATACTCAAATGATGCATTTGCTTATACAGAAGATGATATAGTATCAAGCGATATCGTAGGTTATCCAGCAGGTTCAGTTTTCGATTCTCAACTTACAAAGATAGTTGAAGGAGAAAACGGAACACAAGTTGTTAAAACAGTTGCTTGGTATGACAACGAAATGGGATATGTTTCTAACTTAGTTAGAACACTTGACTATCTAGCAAATCTTTAAGAGTTAAATTAGGCGAGGTAAGTCTCGCCTTTTTTTAACGAAAATTACGAGGAGACTTATGAATAAAAAAACTGTAAAAGATTTAGACGTAAAGGGCAAAAAAGTACTTGTTAGAGTTGACTTTAATGTACCACTTTCTAAAGAAAACAACGAAGAAATCGCTGATGACACAAGAATAAAAGCAGCTCTTCCAACAATTGATTACCTATTAGAAAATAATGCTAAGGTTATTCTTATGAGCCACCTTGGTAGACCAAAGGGAGAAGCTAAACCAGAATTTGCTCTAAAACCTGTAGCAGATTGGCTAGAAAATCATTACAAAGATAAATTCCACTTCTTCCCAAGCCCAGAAGTTGTAGATGACAAGGTTAAAGAAGAAGTAGCAAATCTTAAAGATGGTGAAGTTTGCTTAATCGAAAATACAAGATATGTTGCTGGTGAAACTAAAAACGACCCTGAATTTGCTAAAAAACTAGCATCTCTTGCAGACTTATATGTAAACGATGCATTTGGTACAAGCCACAGGGCACACGCATCTAACGTAGGTGTTGCAAGTATACTTCCTTCAGCTGTAGGATTTTTAATTGAAAAAGAAATCGACGTTATGGGTAAAGCTCTAGAAGATCCAGAACATCCATTTGTTTCAATCCTAGGCGGAGCAAAAGTATCTGACAAAATCGGTGTAATTGAAAACTTGATTACAAAAGTTGATACTATCCTAATTGGTGGAGGTATGGCTTACACATTCTTAAAGGCTCAAGGAAAAGAAATAGGTAAATCCTTATTAGAAGAAGACAAGATGGATTTATCCCTTGAACTAATCAAAAAAGCAGAAGAAAATAACGTAGAAATCTTACTTCCAGTAGATGTTGTTATTGCTGATGAGATTAAATCAGGAGTAGAAACTGAAGTTGTTGACATAGATTCAATTCCAGAAGATAAAGAAGCTCTAGATATAGGACCAAAAACAGCAGAACTATTTGCATCAAAGATTAAAAATGCCAAAACTGTTGTATGGAATGGACCTATGGGAGTATTTGAAGTTAAAGAATTTGCTAACGGAACAAACAAAGTTGCTGAATCTTTAGCAGAATCTGATGCAATTACAATAGTAGGTGGAGGAGACTCTGCACTTGCAATAGAGCTAGCAGGATTAAAAGATAAAATTACTCATGTATCTACTGGTGGTGGAGCAAGCCTAGAGTTTTTAGAAGGTAAAGATCTACCAGGAATTAGTTCAATAGAAGATAAGTAAGGAGAATTGATGCGTAAACCAGTTATAGTAGGAAACTGGAAAATGAATATGACAGTTTCTGAAGCAGAAAAATTATTAGATGAAATAAAAGCTTTAGATTTAGATGAAAATGTTGAAGCGGGCGTTTGTACACCAGCTATTGACCTATTAGTAGCTAAAGAAAAGTTGAAAGATACGAGTGTTGGATTTGGTGCACAAAACATGTACTTTGAAGAAAGCGGAGCATTTACAGGAGAAATATCTCCAACCATGCTTACAGATATCGGAGCAAAATATGTAATATTAGGTCACTCTGAAAGACGTGAATACTTCAAAGAATGTGATTGTTTAATCAACAAAAAAGTAAAATCAGCCTTAGATCATGATTTAGTTCCTATCCTTTGCTGTGGTGAAACTCTTGAAGAAAGAGAAGCTAACGAACATGAAGCAAAAGTAAAAGCGCAAATTGAAAAAGACTTAAAAGATGTGTCAGCTGAAGATATTGAAAAGGTAATAATTGCTTATGAACCAATTTGGGCAATAGGAACTGGTAAAACTGCTTCAAGCGAAGATGCAGACAGCATGTGCGGATATATCAGAAGCTTAATTGCTGAAACTTACGGTGATGAAGCTGCATCAAAAGTAAGAATCCAATATGGTGGTTCTGTAAAACCAAATAACGTAGTTGAACTTATGGGCAAAGAAAATATCGACGGTGCCCTAGTAGGTGGAGCAAGCCTAAAAGCAGAAGATTTTAAAGCTTTAGTTAATTTTAATAAATAAGGAGAAATAGATGAGTTTAATAACAGATGTATATGCAAGACAAATTCTTGATTCAAGAGGAAATCCAACAGTAGAAGTTGAAGTTTATACAGAAGACGGTGGCTTTGGTAGAGCAAGTGTACCATCAGGTGCGTCAACAGGTGAATGGGAAGCTGTAGAACTTAGAGATGGTGACAAGAACTATTTCTTAGGAAAATCAGTTCTTAAAGCTGTTGAAAATGTAAATGAAATTATTGCAGAAGAACTTGAATTTACTTATGATGTTACAGATCAAATCGGAGTAGACAATGCTATGATCGAACTTGATGGAACAGAAAACAAGGGTAAACTTGGTGCCAATGCAATACTAGGTGTTTCTCTTGCAGTTGCAAAAGCAGCAGCAAATGAACTTGGAGTTCCTTTATATAACTACATCGGTGGAACAAATGCAAAACTATTACCAACACCAATGATGAACATTTTAAATGGTGGAGAACATGCTGATAACTCAGTTGATATCCAAGAATTTATGATTTTCCCACTTGGAGCAGAAAGCTTTGCTCACGCTCTACAAATAGGTGCGGAAGTATTCCACAGCCTAAAATCAGTACTATCTAGCAAAGGATACAACACAGCTGTAGGTGATGAAGGTGGATTTGCTCCTAACCTTAAATCTAACGAAGAAGCACTAGAAATCATCTGTGAAGCTATCAAAGCTGCAGGTTATGAACCTGGAAAAGATGTTTATATAGCAATGGACTGCGCATCAAGTGAGTTCTACAACAAGGAAGATGGTAAATATCATCTTGAAGGTGAAGGAACTGTTAAAACAGAAGATGAAATGATTGACTGGCTAGAAGAATTAGTTGGTAAATACCCAATCATATCTATCGAAGACGGACTAGATGAAAATGACTGGGAAGGTTGGGCGAAACTTACAGAAAGACTTGGCAAGAAAGTTCAACTTGTAGGTGATGACCTATTTGTAACAAACACTAAAAAACTTGAAAAAGGAATTAGCGAAGGTGTTGCTAACTCAATCCTTATCAAAGTTAACCAAATCGGTTCACTAACAGAAACTCTAAATGCTATTGAAATGGCTAAAGAAGCAGGATATACTGCTGTTGTTTCTCATAGATCTGGTGAAACAGAAGACGTAACAATCTCTGATTTAGTTGTAGCTGTTAATGCTGGACAAATCAAAACAGGTGCACCATCAAGAACAGATAGAGTTGCTAAATACAACCAACTTCTAAGAATTGAAGATGAACTTGGTGATGATGCTAAATTCAAAGGAATTAAAGCATTCTACAATATAAATAAATAATAGAATTAAAAGGCGGCCTTTAAGGGCTGTCTTTTTTGTTATTTATTAAACTAATTATACCATACTTAAAAATAAATAAATTGATGGTATATTCATTGTGATAGTTGTTATACATAAGCATAGGCTTAGAAGATAAGTTTGTATTTGAAAGGAAGTGTAAACATGAAGACAGATATAGAAATAGCAAAGGAAATTGAGCTTAAAGATATAGATGATATCTGCCAAGAGTTAGGGCTAACTAACTATGAAAAAATTGGAAATTATAAGGCTAAGATTGACTTAGAATATTCTAAAAATATGAAAGAAGATTCAAAGTTGATTCTAGTTACAGCTACAAACCCTACTCCAAGTGGTGAGGGAAAGACAACTCTAAACATTGGCTTATCTATGGCTCTAAATAGGATTGGAAAAAGTGCAATATCAGTTCTAAGAGAACCTTCCATGGGACCATCCTTTGGTAGAAAGGGAGGAGCTGCAGGTGGCGGTTACAGTCAGGTACTACCTATGGATGAGATTAACCTTCACTTTACGGGGGACTTCCATGCTATAACTTCTGCTGTTAACTTAGTTGCTGCAATTTTAGATAATCATATTTATCAAGGAAATGAAAAAAATATTGATCCAAAAAGAATTGTATGGAGAAGATGTGTTGATTTAAACGATAGAGCACTAAGAAACATCATTATTGGTCTTGGAAATAGAACGGATGGTGTAACCCGCGAGGATAAATTTGACATAACTGTTGCAACAGAGATGATGGCTGTTTTATGTCTTGCTACAAGTATAGAAGATTTTAAAAATAGAGTAGCGAAGATGATAGTTGCCTTTGATTACGACAACAATCCTGTAACAGTTGATGATATCAGAGCAACTGGATCTGTAGCTGTAGTTATGAAAGAGGCATTAAAACCAAACCTTGTCCAAACTACAGAACATACACCAGCTATTATCCACGGTGGACCTTTTGCAAATATTGCTCACGGTTGTAATTCCCTTCTTGCTACAAAAACAGGACTTGGACTATGTGAATATGTTGTAACAGAAGCAGGATTCGGAGCGGATTTAGGAGCTGAGAAGTTTAATGATATCAAATGTAGGCTGGGTGGACTTAAACCGAATGCAAGCGTTATTGTAACCTCTATTAGATCATTGAAATATCATGCTGGTATGGATCTTGAAAATATTGGCGAAGAAAATCTAGATTATTTGGAAAAAGGATTTAGAAATCTAGAAATTCATATTGAAAATATGAGAAAATTTGGAAATAATATTTTAGTTGCTATCAATAAATTTGCTAGCGATACTGATAAGGAAATTGCATTATTAAAAGAATTAACAGATAAAATGGGAGTAAAGGCCGTGGAAACTACTGTATTTACAGATGGTGGAGAAGGTGGAGTAGAACTTGCCAAAAGCCTTGTAGAGATATGCGAAAATGAAAATGAATTTAAGTTTTTATATGACTTGGATAATTCTATCAAAGAAAAAATAGAAACAATTTCAAAAGAAATATATAGGGCAAGTGGTGTAGTTTACACTAAAAAAGCTGATAAGGAAATTAAAAGATTAGAAGATCTTGGCTACAAAAACCTACCAATCTGTATTGCAAAGACACCATATTCACTTTCTGATGATCCAAATATTAATATCAATGACAAAAATTATGAAATAACAATTAGGGATACTAGAGTAAATGCAGGTGCTGGATTCTTGGTAGCATATACTGGAGATATTCTAACTATGCCAGGCCTTCCAAAGAAAGCAAACGCCTATCAAATAGACCTTGACGAGAATAATGAGATAGTTGGCTTATTCTAGTTAGTGAACTATGATTTTTGTAAAAATTTGAAAAATTTATTACAAAGACTTGCAATTTTTTGAAAATTATTTATAATATACTTATATTAAAAATTTAGGGATAGATGGAGGGTATTATGACAAACAATTTTTTATTTAAAAAGAAGTCTAATTTTGAATACATTTTTTCATGTATTTCATACTCTATCTTTGCCTTTATCAAGAAGCTTAGATTTTTAATTGTAATAATTTTCTGTGCGCTTAAAGAGAGTCCAATTTTGGACTCTCTTTTTCTATGGAAATTTAGTTAGAGGAAAGGGTAAATAATTTAAAATATGAGTGGTTTAGTAGCGATCAAATCAAAAAATAACAAGGCTAAAAAGTTATTTTATGCACTAAGCTCTATCCAACACAGGGGTCAAGATGCTGCTGGCATTATTCTCTCAGATGGACACAGCTTAACTAGGATAAAGGGACTCGGTCTTGTAAATGAAATCTTTGATGACGATAATCTAAAAGATTGTTCAGGTGAGTTTGCCATAGGGCATGTACGAAGTTCACCTGAAGGAGCTAATAGAGATTATAATGTGGAACCTTTGGTAAGTTTTGCTAAGGGAAACGAGTTTTCTATCGCCCATGATGGAAATTTGGTTAACTATTATAGTTTAAAAGAAAAAGAAGAAGAAATGGGGATGGCCTTTCATACTCATACCGATAGTGAGTTGATTTTATTATTGATAACTAGATATTTTGAGGGCGATATTGTTAAAGCTATAAGAAGGGCAATGGAGGATATAAAAGGGGCATATTCTTGTGTCTTGTGTTTACCAGATAAAATAGTTGGATTTCGAGATTATCACGGCATAAGACCGTTATCTATAGGATACGATGATGAAAATACTGTCATAGCTAGTGAGAATTGCTCAATAGAAATCCTAGATATTGATAATTATAGAGATGTCAAAGCTGGTGAAATTGTAGTAGTAGATAAAGATGGAATAAAATCTTATCCTGCAGAAGAAAAAGTAAATTGTAAACATTGTATTTTTGAATATGTATATACAGCAAGACCTGATGCAAACATTGAAGATATAAATGCCTACATGTTTAGGAGAAGAAGTGGTGAACTACTCTATGATCAGGCACCTATAGATGCTGATCTAATTTGTCCGGTACCTGATTCTGGTACACCCTCAGCTATAGGCTTTGCCCAAAGATCTGGTATTCCTTTTGCAGCGGGACTTGTAAAGAATAGATATATGGGAAGGACCTTTATAAAATCTAGCCAAAAAGAAAGAGAACTTTCTGTTAGGTTGAAGCTAAATCCTCAAAAATCTGTCCTAGAAGGAAAGAGAATAGTCTTGGTTGATGATTCTATAGTTAGAGGAACTACTAGTGCAAAGCTTATCAAAAGAATAAGGAATGCTGGAGCAACTGAAGTTCACTTTAGGGTTACATCTCCACCTTTTGTATATCCTTGCTACTATGGAGTTGATACTCCCGATAGGGATAAGCTCATAGCATCTAAATTATCTGTAGAAGAAATAAGAGATCAAATAGGAGCTGATAGCTTGGAATTTCTGTCTTTAGATAATATTTTAAGACTTACAGGAAATCCAGATAATTTCTGTAAGGCTTGTTTTACTGGTGACTATCCAGTAATAAAGGAGAAGGTATGAATTTAGCTGTATTTATTTCGGGGACTGGCACCAACCTCAAGGCATTAATAGATGCACAAAAAGAAAAATTCTTTGATAGCCAAATAAAATTGGTCGTATCTAATAAAAATGCCAAAGGCTTAGATTTTGCAAAAGACAATAATATAAACTACATAGTAAGTAAAGATGATGACGAAATATTGGGTGAACTTAAAAAATACGATATAGATTTGATAGTTCTCGCAGGATACCTACCTAAGATTAGTAAGAAGCTAATAAATTCATATGAAATAATTAACATACATCCTTCTCTACTACCAAAGTACGGTGGAAAGGGATATTACGGAATTCACGTTCACGAAGCAGTTTTTGAAAATAAAGAAACTATTAGTGGTGTAACTATTCATCATGTAAATGAGAATTTGGATGACGGAGATATAATTATTCAAAAAGAAGTCGACATAAGTACTTGTAAAAGTGCTCAAGAGATAGCAGATAAGATTCTTAAGATAGAACATAAAAGTTTAAAAGAAGTTATAAAGAAAATGGAGGAAGAAAATTGAGAGCTTTATTATCAGTAACTGACAAGACAGGGATTGTAGAACTTGCTAAAAACCTTAATTCCTTGGGTGTTGAACTAGTATCAACTGGAGGAACGTATAAAAAAATCAAGGAAAATGGTATAGATGTAACAGAAATTGATAAGATTACAAACTTTCCTGAAATACTTGAAGGAAGAGTTAAAACTCTATCTCCATATGTCCATGGAGGAATACTCTATAAGAGAGATAATGAAAAGCATGTAAATACAATAAATGAATTAAACATAAAACCAATTGATATTGTAGTTGTTAATCTATATGAATTTCAAAAAGCTCTCGAAAAGGGAGATCCAGATGATATCATTGAAAACATAGATATCGGTGGTCCATCAATGGTTAGATCAGCTGCGAAAAATCACAAAGATGTCCTTATAGTTACAGATCCTAAAGATTATGATGAACTTATTGATAGGCTAAAAAATGATAATATAGATCTCGCTTACAGACAAAAATTGGCAATGAAAGCTTACAATTTAACAGCCTTCTATGACTCAGTTATAGCTAGATATTTTTCAAAACTTACTGGTGAAGATTCAACCTATAAAACATATGGTTTCGAGAAAGAATCAGATCTCAGATATGGAGAAAACCCAGGGCAAAAGGCAGCTTTATACAATGATCCATTTGTTAAAGGTCTAATGGAAAATATAGAAGTTATTCACGGCAAGGAAATGAGTTATAATAACTTCAACGACCTAAATCCAGCAATAGAGCTTGCAGAAGAATTGGGAGAAAATGCAGTTGTTGCCTTAAAACATCAATCTCCTTGTGGAGTAGCAGTAGGAGAGAATGTTTATGATTCTTATATGAAAGCCTTTGAATGCGATAGCCAATCAATCTTTGGAGGAATAGTTGCTGTAAACGGAGTAGTAGATAAAAAAGCTGCTGAGAAAATGCACGAAATATTCCTTGAAATTATAGCTGCGAGTGATTTTACTGACGAAGCTTTAGATATTTTAACTAAAAAGAAAAATGTAAGACTTGTTAAGGTTGACTACTCTAATGAGCTTGTTACAGAAGAAGTAAAATACTTAAATGGTAAAGTTCTAATCCAAGACAAAGACAATGGAGAAGACGAGGTTAATGTAGTTACTAACAAAAAACCTACTGACGATCAAATAAAAGATATGTTATTTGCTCAAAAGGTAGTAAAATACGTGAAATCAAATGCTATCGTTGTAGTAAAAGATATGAAAACACTAGGCTGCGGTGCTGGTCAACAATCAAGAGTATGGGCACTAGAGTCAATCAAAGATCATTTCAAAGATAGAGACTTTACTGGTGCTATCCTTGGATCAGATGCCTTTTTCCCATTCCCTGACACTGTTGAAATTGCTCATGAGATGGGGATTGACGCTATAATTCAGCCAGGCGGATCAATTAAAGATCAAGACTCAATTGATAAGTGCAATGAATATGACATGAGCATGGTATTTAGTAAATCTCGTCACTTTAAACATTAAGGATAGGAATTTATGAATATATTAATTATAGGATCAGGAGGGCGTGAACACGCCTTAGGAAAGAAAATCTGTGCAGATAATAGAAAAATATTTTTCGCACCAGGTAATGCTGGAACTAGCGAAATTGGAGAAAATATAGACATTGCTGCTAATGATATTGATAGCCTCGTAGATTTTGCTAAAAATAATTCGATAGATTATACAATAGTTGGTCCAGAAGATCCTCTTTGTTTAGGAATAGTAGATAGGTTTGAAAGAAACGAACTTAAAATCTTTGGAGTTAATCAAAAAGCATCTAAGTTTGAATCTAGTAAATCCTACACCAAAGAATTTTTAAATAAGTATGGTATAAAAACTGCTTCATATCTTAAAACTGAAGATAAAAAAGAAGCTATAGTTTATGCTAGAAACTTACTAGATAAAAACGGAAAGGTAGTTTTAAAAAGAGACGGTCTTGCAGCAGGTAAGGGAGTTTTCATAATAAACGACGAAGATGAATTAAAGTTAAAAATAGAAGAGATATTTTCAAAAGATAAATTTATTGTAATTGAAGAATTTGTTAGTGGATTTGAAATGAGTATGCTACTTCTTACAGATTCAAAAACTATAATTTCATTACCAACAAGCAAAGACCATAAGAAAATATTTGATAAAGAAGAAGGACCAAATACTGGTGGAATGGGAACTTACGCTCCAAATGTTGAGGCTGAAGTTTTCAAAGATGAAATTGTAAAAGAAGTTCTTCCAAAAATCATAGATGGCTTTAATAAAGAAAATATCGACTATAGGGGTGTTTTATTTATAGGATTTATGATAAATGAAAGTGGAATCTACGTTTTAGAATTTAATGTTAGATTTGGAGATCCTGAAACGCAAGTAGTCTTAGAATTAATTGACAATGACCTTTTAGAATTACTAGAAAAAACGTCTAATGGCAAGCTTTCTGATGTTAAACTTAAAATAAACGACAAGAAATCTGCTTGTTTAGTACTTACATCAAGTGGTTATCCAAACTCTTATGAGATAAATAAAGAGATAGAATTTGAACCAAATATTAAATCTACTATCTATCATGCTGGAACTAAGAAAGAAAACGAGAAAATTTTAACAATCTCTGGAAGAGTTTTAAATATTGTTTCTACAGGAATTTCTTTTGATGAAGTTATTAAAAGTGTTTATGAAGATGCAGATAAAATAAACTTTGAAGGAAAATACTACAGAACAGATATTGGTCCAACTGTTAAGAGAGTTTATGTCAAGAAAAAGGATGAATTTGATTTTGAATCAAAAAATCTAAAGCAAAACATCAAAAATTCTTTGGGAATTGATTTAGAAGACCTCAAAATATATAAAAGATATGATCTTGAAACTAAAGATGAAAATGTTAAAAAATTACTATACACTGTTTTAGCCGAAGCACCTGTAGATGAAGCTTACGCTTTTGAAGATGCGATTAATCTTCAAGGAAATTTTACAACTACTATCGTAAGCGAGTATTTGCCAGGGCAGTTTAACCAAAGAGAGCAAGGTGTAATTGATGCTTCTTCCTTAGTTATTGATGATGAAAACTTTAAAGTTAGAGCTGCTACTGTATATGAACTAGAAAATGTAAGCCAAGATGATTTAGAAAAAATAGAAAAATTCATAATAAATCCAGTAGATTCACACAGGGTTAGCCTTCTTGGAATTCCAACTACACTAAATGTTAATCATCAAAAAAACTTAGAAAATATTGTTTACGATGGATTCGTAGATTATAACGAAGATGAACTAATTAAATTTTTAAATGATCATTCCATGGCTATGAGTCTTGATGATATAAAACTTGTGAGAGACTATTTTAAAGAAGAAAATAGAAATCCTAATGAAACTGAAATAAAAATCTTAGATACTTACTGGTCCGACCATTGTAGGCACACAACTTTTAATACATTCTTAGATATTGATATCAAGGCAAATACACTCTTAGATGAGGCAATACAAAAATCTTTTGATAAGTATCTAAAGATGAGAGAAGAGTTAAACATTACAAAACCAATCAACCTCATGAGTTTTGGTACAATACTTGCAAAGTATATGAGAGCAAATAACAATTTTGATGACCTTGAAGTAAGCAATGAAATAAATGCGTGTTCTGTATACACTAAAGTTAGAGTGCTTAAAGATGGCAAAGAAACTACAGAAGATTATTTGTTGATGTTTAAAAATGAAACTCACAACCATCCTACAGAAATTGAACCATTTGGTGGAGCATCTACTTGTTTAGGTGGAGCTATTAGAGATCCACTTTCTGGTAGAGCTTATGTTTATCAAGCTATGAGATTAAGTGGCGCAGGTGATATAAAACAAGCTTATGAAAAAACACTTGTTGGTAAGTTACCCCAATCAAAAATCACAAAAGAGGCAGCACTTGGTTATTCTTCCTATGGTAACCAAATAGGGCTTGCCACAGGTTTGGTAGATGAATTTTACCATCCAGGTTATACAGCTAAGAGAATGGAATGTGGTGCGGTTATGGCAGCTGCTCCTGTAGAAAATGTCAAAAGGCTAGATCCTGTGGCTGGAGATTTGATAATTTTACTTGGTGGAAGAACTGGTCGTGATGGAATAGGTGGAGCAACAGGTTCATCTAAATCTCATAAGATTAGTTCAATAAAAACAGAATCAGCTCAAGTTCAAAAAGGAAATGCTCCAGAAGAAAGAAAAATCCAAAGACTATTTAGAAGAGCAGAAGTAGCAAAACTAATTAAAAAATGTAACGACTTTGGAGCTGGTGGAGTATCAGTTGCTATAGGAGAACTTTCAGATGGGGTTGATATTTACCTTGATAGAGTTCCTCTAAAATATGAGGGGCTAAAACCATTTGAAATAGCTATTTCAGAATCTCAAGAGAGAATGGCTGTAGTAATTGATAAAAATGACCTTGATGAATTCTTATCCTATGCATCAGAAGAAAATCTAGAAGCAACTCATGTCGCAACTGTGACTGATAATAAGACAATGACAATTTATTATGAAGATAATATCGTAGGAAAACTTTCTTATGACTTCATAAATACTGATGGTGCCGAAAGATTTGCTAAGCTAACTTATGTAAGTGAGAAAACTCCAACAATTCTAACTGATAAGGATAATGATCCAAACAAATTCTATAAAAAGATCAAAAAACTTCCTAATTTAAGCAAGAAAAACCTCATAGAAATGTTTGATCCATCTATTGGAAGAAATACTGTGCTAAATCCTTTAGGAGGAAAGAAACTCCTAAATCCAGCCCAAGTAATGGCAGCAAGAATTCCAGTTGATGAAGGAATCTCAAAAACTGTATCACTAATGAGCTATGGTTTTGATCCAAACTTATCTTCTGAGAGTCAATATCTGGGTGGCTATTATGCTGTAGTTGAGTCTATATCAAAGCTTGTAGCGTCAGGATCTGATTTAGATAAAATAAGATTGTCTTTCCAAGAATTCTATGAATCTATGGATGATGAAAAAGCTTGGTCTAAGCCTTTTAAATCATTATTGGGAGCTTTTGAAGTATCATCATTCTTTGAAACAGCTCCAATTGGTGGTAAGGATAGTATGAGCGGAACATTTGAAAATATAAAAGTTCCACCAACCCTTATATCTTTTGCAGTAACAACTGAAGATGTTGAACATATTATATCTAATGACCTTAAAGGTGAAGGAAAAATAGGTTTAGTTAAAACTCCTTATCAGGAAGATGGAAGTCTAGACTTAGAAAAGCTAAAGGAAAATTACAATAGAATAACTGATGATATTAGGAAAGGTAATATAATTTCAGCTATTTCCCTCACACGAAAAGGACTATTGGTAGATATTTACGAGCAAGCTGTTGGAAATACAGGTTTTAGTATAAATTGCGATAACTTATACAATCCTATGTTTGGATCTTTCGTTGTTGAATACAAAAGTGATAGAGACTTTATAGAAAATATCGGTGAATTTAGCGAAGGAATAACAGTTAATGGCGTAAGTTTAGATGTAAAAGAGCTTGAAGATTCTTATGTACACGGATTAGACGAGATATTTAAACCTTATGAAGAGATAGAATACACTTGTTTAAGTCCTAAAAAAGTAGAAAGGAAGCTTAAATCTGATAAACCTACTGAAAATCCAAGAGTTCTAATACTAGCAGCTCCTGGAACTAATTGTGAGATAGACAGCGCGAAAGCCTTCAAGAAAGCCGGAGGTGAAACCGAGATATTGGTTTTTAAAAATGAAAGTCAAGAAGATATCAAGAATTCTATTGATAAGTTGGAAAAAGCACTACTAAATTCACAAATATTTATGATTCCTGGAGGATTCTCCCTAGGAGATGAACCAGATGGATCTGCTAAGTTTTTAGCTAATATTTTAAGAAATGAAAAGATAGCTAAGGCAATTGACCATCTACTATATGAAAATGATGGTCTTATGATAGGTATTTGTAATGGATTCCAAGCTTTAGTTAAAACTGGACTTTTACCTTATGGAAAGATTACTATACCAAAGGATGACGACCCAACCTTAACCTTTAATACATCTAGTCGTCACATAGCAACTTTTGTAAATACAAAGACCCTTACAGACAACAGTCCTTGGACAGTAGGAGTTGATTTAGATAGAACATATAGGATTCCAGTATCCCATGGAGAGGGAAGATTTATAGTAAACGAAGAAAAGTTAGAAGAACTTCTCGACAATGATCAGATATTCTCAGTTTATGAAACATCTTTAAATGGTTCTAATTACAACATAGAGGGAATTATATCCAAAGATGGAAAGATTCTTGGAAGAATGGGCCATGCTGAAAGAATTGATGACGACTTGTTCAAGAATGTTTATGATGTAGATAGAGAAAAAATATTTGAAAATGCAGTGAATTATTTTAGAAAGGATGCTGAATGAAATTTTTAGGAGAGGGATTAACATTTGACGATGTACTTTTAGTACCAGGACCATCAGAAGTTCTACCAAATGAGGTAGATACAACTACTTACTTAACAAAGAACATAAAACTAAATATTCCAATGATGTCAGCAGGAATGGATACTGTAACAGAATCACAAATGGCAATAGCTATGGCAAGACAAGGCGGTATTGGAATAATCCATAAAAACATGCCAATAGCTGAACAAGCAAGACAAGTTGATGTAGTTAAAAGATCAGAACATGGAGTTATAACTGATCCTTTTTACCTTCACCCAGATAATATTTTACAAGATGCGCTAGATATTATGGCAAACTACAGAATATCTGGTGTTCCAATTGTAGATAAAGAAATGTACTTGAAGGGAATTCTTACTAACAGAGATGTAAGGTTTGAAGAAGATCCTACAGTTCAAATTGATTCTATCATGACTAAAGAAAACTTAGTAGTTGGTTATGAAGGAATCAAGATGAAAGAGGCAATCAAACTAATGGAAGAAGCAAAGATTGAAAAGCTTCCTATAGTTGATGATGATTACAAGCTAAAAGGACTAATCACTATTAAGGATATAGAAAAATCAAAACAATATCCTAAATCAGCTAGAGATAAGAATAATAGACTTGTAGTTGGTGCAGCAGTTGGAATTACAAATGATATGATGGAAAGGGTAGATGCTTTGGTGAAGGCAAACGTAGATGTTATTACCCTAGATACTGCTCACGGCCATTCTAAAAATGTACTAAAGGCTATTAAGAAGATTAAAGAAAAATATCCTGACCTTGACTTGATTGCAGGAAATGTAGCCACAGCAGATGCAACTCATGATCTAATAGAAGCTGGAGTAGATGCAGTAAAAGTTGGTATTGGTCCTGGTTCAATCTGTACAACAAGAGTTGTAACTGGTATCGGTGTTCCTCAAATAACTGCAATTATTGATTGTGTAAATGAGGCTAATAAATACGATATTCCAGTAATTGCTGATGGTGGTATTAATAATTCTGGAGATATCACCAAAGCCCTAGCTTGTGGAGCAAAGGTAATAATGGCAGGTTCATTATTTGCAGGTACAGAGGAATCACCAGGAGAAACAATTGTTTTTGAAGGTAGACAATACAAAGAATACCGTGGTATGGGATCTCTTGCTGCTATGAAAGATGGATCAGGAGATAGGTATTTCCAAACAAATACTAAAAAATATGTACCTGAAGGAGTCGAAGGAAGAGTCGCTTACAAGGGACCAGTTGGAGAGGTTGTATATCAACTTCTTGGTGGATTAAAATCCGGTATGGGATATGTTGGAAGCAAAGATTTGGATGAACTATATGATAAGGCTAAATTTGTAAAAATTACTTCCGCATCACTTATAGAAAACCATCCACACAATATAACTATTACAAGAGAATCACCAAACTATTCTAAAAACTAGGAGGAAAAATGACAGACGTAAGAGTAATAATGGGTTCAGCATCAGACATTGAAATTGCAAAGAAGGTTACTTCAATATTAAAAGATTTTGATATTTCTTATGAGGTTTCTGTCATATCTGCCCATAGAGCTTTGAATGTACTAGAAGAAACTATGGGAAAAGACGATGCCAAGGTTTATATTGGTATTGCAGGTATGGCAGCTCACTTGGCAGGTGTTATGGCAGGAATGACTATAAAACCTGTTATTGGAATACCTGTAGGTGGAACAAACACAGCAGGACTTGATGCTTTGTTATCAATGGTACAAATGCCAAAGGGCGTTCCAGTTGCAACTGTAGCTATAAATGGTGGAAATAATGCAGCCCTTCTTGCAATTCAAATACTAGCTTTGGGAGATGAAAAATTATCTGAAAAATTAAAGAACCATAAAAAAGAAATGCTAGAAAAAGTTTTGGAAGATGATAAGGGTATCGGTGAGATTTAATGGCTAAATTAACTTACAAAGATGCTGGTGTTGACAAAAACAAAGGCTACGATGAAGTAGAATTAATCAAAAAAATTGTAAAATCAACTCATGGCAAGGAAGTGTTAGCTGACATTGGAGGATTTGCTGGGGCTTTTGCCCCAAATCTTTCAGGAATTTCTAATCCAGTTCTTTTAAGTGGGACTGATGGTGTCGGTACGAAGATAAAACTTGCCATGGAAATGGATAAACACGATACAGTTGGTATAGATTGTGTTGCAATGTGTGTAAATGATATTTTGTGCCAAGGAGGAAAACCTCTATTTTTCTTAGATTATATAGCTACAGGAAAATTAGATCCTAGAAAAATGGCAGAACTAGTTAAAGGTGTAGCTGATGGGTGTAAAATTGCAAGTGCAGCTCTGATAGGTGGAGAAACTGCTGAAATGCCAGGCATATACAAGGAAGATGATTATGATTTGGCAGGCTTTGCAGTAGGTCTTGTAGATAAAGATAAAATAATTGACGGAAAAGATTTAAAAGAAGGAGATATCGCAATTGGTCTTTATTCTTCAGGAGTCCATAGCAATGGATTTTCTCTTGTAAGAGCTAGTATGGATCAGGCCGGCGTATCACTTACTGATAAGTTTGATGAAAATATTACAATAGGAGAAAAACTTCTTACTCCTACCAAAATATACGCCAAAGAGATAGAAGATTTAATAAACAATATAGAAGTAAAAGCAATATCTCATATAACTGGTGGTGGTCTTTATGAAAATGTACCAAGAGTATTAAAGGATGATCTATCAGTTGAATTTAACCTATCAAATCTAAAGCTAGACCCTATATTCGAAAATATTCAAAAGTGGGGCAATATCGACACTGATGAAATGTATAACACCTTCAATATGGGGGTTGGTATGGTAATCTTTGTAGATCCTAAGGATTGTGATAAATCTTTGGAAATCCTAAAAGGTAAAGCAGAAGTTGTTGGACAAGTAACTAAAGGAAATAAAAGTATTAAAATTAATTTATAAGGAGAATTAATATGGAAAAAGTATACACAGGAAAAACAAAAGACGTTTACAAACTAAATGATGAAGAATATTTACTAAAGTTTAAAGATGATGTAACAGGAAATGATGGTGTATTCGATCCAGGCGCAAATTCAGTAGGTCTTACTATGGAAGGAGCAGGTCACCAAGCAGTAGCAATGACAAAATTCTTCTATGAAAAACTAAATGAAAAAGGTCTTACAACTCACTTTATATCTGCAGATCTTGATAAAAACGAAGCTATTGTTAAAAAAGCAGAAGTTTTTGGTCAAGGTGTTGAAGTTATAGTTAGATATTACGCTGTAGGATCATTTATCAGAAGATACGGTAAATATATAGAAAATGGTACAAAAATTGATCCTTATGTAGAAATTACATTAAAAGATGATGAAAGAGAAGATCCACTAATAACTAAAGATGCACTAGCTTTACTAAAAATCATGACAGAAGATGAATACGAAGAACTAAAAGAGCTCGCCCTAAACATAGGTGAGATTGTAAGAGAAGAACTTGCTAAAAAAGATCTTGACTTATACGATATCAAATTTGAATTTGGTAGAATAGAAGATGGAAAAGTAGCTTTAATAGATGAAATTTCTGGTGGAAATATGAGAGCCTACAAAGGCGATAAATATATAGAACCTCTAGAACTAGAAAAAATAATGTTAGGATAATATCAGACTCCCGTTTTGAGCTGAACCCGTAAACACGGAATAACTTAATAATATTTTAAGCGGAATGTAATCTGTAATCAATAGGTGACATTCCGTTTAATTTTGCTTTAATCCTGTCTTCGTTGTACCATTTGATATATGATTCTATTTCTTTTCTTAACTCTTCATAATTCTTAAATTCTACACCATAGTACATTTCTTGTTTGAGTATACCAAAGAAGTTCTCCATTGGTGAATTGTCTAGACAATTGCCTTTTCTTGACATACTTTGTGTTATGTTTAGTTTGCTAAGTCTACTTGACCATGAACTATGTTGGTAATGGAATCCCTGGTCTGAGTGTATTACTAGATCATCACTTTCTTCTATTCTTTTAGTTGCTTCTTCTAGCATTGTATTTGTTAGTTTAATTGTCGGACGGTGACTTAGTGTATAACTAATTATCTCGCTATTGTATACATCTAGTATTGGTGATAGGTAAAGTCTTTTCTCATTTCCTTTGATTCTAAATTCTGTTACATCTGTTAACCATAGCTTATTAGGTTTTTTAGCTTTAAAGTTACGATTTACTAGATTAGGAGCTACTTTACCTACCTGTCCCTTGTATGATGAGTATTTTCTTGATCTCGTTTTAAATTTAGCACATAGAAGTCCTTCTTGTCTCATTATTCTTAATACTCTTTTATGATTTACTATTAAACTTTTGTTTCTTAAAGCTTTACAAACTCTTCTGTATCCATATCTTCCCTTAGTTGCTTTAACAATTGACTTGATTTTTTCTCTAATCTTCTTGTCTTTGTCTATTGGATTTTCTAATTTTATCTTCCATTCATAGTATGAGGATTTAGGTAGTTTAGCTACTTTTATCCATTCACTTGCTTTTGTTTCAGCATGTTCTTTAAGAAGATTAAGTATTATCTTTGTTTTTTCCTTGCTTCTGCCTCTTCTTCCAGTAGCAAGGCTTGATACTTTTTTTCGAATAGTATTTGCATCTTTAAATATTTATTTTCTTCTCTAAGTCTAATTAACTCTTCTCTTTCAGACTCTTTTATTGGTTTTTCTTTCTTAGGTTTCTTATCTGATTTAGACATATCTTTCTTTGGCCTTCCTCTATTATCTTCTAGCCCAGATAAACCACGCTGTTGATAAGCTTTCTCCCACCTATATACCATAGATCCATTAGAAAGATTGAAGTGCTCGGCGGTTTCTCTAAGCGAAGTATTATTGATTTGTCTATATTGTATTACAGATAGTTTAAATTCACTAGTGTATTTATTATTGTTTAGATTCTTAGATAAGTTATCAAACCCTCCTGATCGATATTTTACTATCCAACTTTCAAGTGTTGAATTGGGAATATTATATTTTTTGGCAACCATTTTATGGCCACCATACTCTCCTGATAAGTATTCTAATACTAATTTAATTTTAAATTCTTTTGTGTATTTTGACATGAAAAAACCCCTCCATCCGTATTCCGGATTTTGGGGTCCAGCACATTTGGGAGTCTTTTTGTTTATGTTTTTTATCAATAAATATTAATAATTTAAAAACTTTAATTTATTAAAATAATAAGAAAAAATTGAAATATCAGGGGTTTTGTGGTATTATAACAGGGTATGAATCGGAGGTGTCTATATGGTAAATTTCTTAGCGATTGTACTAGTTATTGCATCAATAGTTATCATAACAGCAGTAACACTACAAGATCCTAAAACTGAAGGTCTAGGAGCTCTATCAGGAACACAAACTAACGTATTCGGTAGAAGCGCTCACAGATCAAAAAACGAAATGTTAGATAAGGTTGCTATTGCAGGTGGTATACTTCTATTTTTAGGAAGTATAATAATGGTAGCAATTAACTAGGAAGGGGTAAGCTATATAATAGCTTAGCCTCTTTTTTATTATAGACAATAGGAGTTTCAATGAATTTAAAAGAATTAATACTTAACTTGGTATATGACAGTGATTATATTCCAATGAGTAAGAAAGAACTGTTTTCTTATCTAAAAGTTGATAAATACACAAGAAAAGCGGTTGAAGATATACTAAAAGATTTAGAAAAAGAAAATAAAATAAGGATATCAAATAAAAAAAGAATAATGCCTTTGACTGAGGAAGAACTATCTCTAACAGGCAAAATTTCTATTGCCCAAGGAGGATATGGATTTTTCATATCTGACAATGAAGATTTTTCAGATGTTTTTATTAAAAAGGATAATCTTAACAACGCCCATAACAACGATAGGGTAAAAATAGAAATCATCAGAGAAAAAGCAGAAGGAAAAAATGCCGAAGGTAGGGTAACTAATATAATCGAAAGAGCTAATGAAGAAGTAATAGGAACCTACCAAAAAAACAAAGGTTTTGGTTTTGTTATAGCTGATGATAAATCCTTTGGCGATGATATCTATATCGAAGATAAGTTCTCCAAGAAGGCGAAAGACAAAGACAAGGTTGCAGTTGAGATTATAAATTATCCTAAAAAAGGTAAACCTGAAGGTAGGATTACTGAAATAATTGGTAGCAAAGGTGATAAGAATATAGATGTTTTATCATTAATCAGAGCTCACAATCTTCCATATGAGTTTTCTAAAGAAACAAAGAAGGAGACCTTATATATTGATGACTCCGTATCAAGTATTGAATTAAATGGCAGAAAAGATCTAAGAGATTTGTTTACAGTAACAATTGATGGTAGAGATTCAAAAGATTTTGACGATGCCATTTCCATAGAAAAAAATGGAGAAAATTACGATCTTTATGTTCATATAGCAGATGTTGCTCACTATGTAAAAAAGGGCAGCGCAATAGATGATGATGCCTACGAGAGAGGAAATTCTACTTATTTATTTAATGTTGTAATATCAATGCTTCCAGAAAAGCTTTCTAACGGAATTTGCTCACTTAACCCAAACGAAGATAGGCTTAGCCTGAGCTTAAAAATGACAGTAAATCCCAAGGGAAAAGTTATAGCAAATGACTTTTATGAAGCGGTTATTAACTCAGATTATAGGCTTGTATATGATGATGTAAATAATTTTTTAGATGATAATGATGATAATATTTATGAAGATGAATTATTAAAAGAAAAACTAAGAGACTTTGACAAACTTAGAGAAATATTAAGCAATATGAGAAAAAAACGTGGATCCATTGATTTTAACTTTTCAGAAAGCCAAATAGATGTTACAGATGATGGCAAAGTCTTAAATATTTCTAATCTTGAGAGAGGATCTGGAAATAAGATGATAGAAGAATTTATGCTTTGTGCAAATGAATGTGTAGCTAGTTTATTTGCCTATATGGATTTTCCGTTTATATATAGAATTCACGAAAAGCCAAGCGAAGAGAAATTAGAGTCATTTAAAAAAGATCTTCAGGCTGTAGGATTAAATATAAAGGGTAGTGAGCTTCATCCTAAAGACTTCCAACAAATACTAGAAGATGTAGAAGGAAAAGATATAGAAAAAGTAATAAATCTTTTGATGCTTAGAACTATGCAAAAGGCAAAATATTCTGAGACTAGGGATATACATTTTGGCTTGTCTACAAATTTCTACACTCACTTTACATCACCCATCAGAAGGTATCCAGATCTTATTGTCCACAGACTTCTGAAAAAATATATTCATAACAAGATTGCAAAATTAAACCAAGCAAGTCTAGAAAAAAGTTTATCTAAAAATGCAGAGCACTTGTCTATGACAGAAAGAAGAAGCGAAGAGTGCGAAAGAGATGTAGAAGATCTTTTCAAATGTAAATATATGAGAAGATTTGTCGGAGATGATTTTTACGGTAATATTTCTTCAATCACTGATTTTGGTATGTTTATCGAGTTAGAAAACACTGTAGAAGGATTATTTATGTATAAATTTTCTGAAGACAGGTATGATTATATAGAAGAAACTATGAAGGCATTTAATGCTGATACCAAGAGGTTTTATTCTATAGGAGATAGAGTTAAAATTAGAGTAAGAGATGTAGATATGTATCAAAGAAATATAGATTTTGATATGGAGGTAGATGATGAAATTATTAGCTAATAATAAAAAGGCCTACCATGATTATTTTATAGAAGAAAAATATGAAGCAGGTTTATCTCTTTTAGGTAGCGAAGTAAAATCTATAAAAAAAGGGAAAGTATCAATAAAGGAATCTTTTATTTCTGATAGAAATGGAGAGATGTTTATATATGGTATGCATGTAACACCGTATGAACAAGCCTACGAAAAAGATATTGATCCAACGAGAACAAGGAGACTTCTCCTTCATAAAAAAGAGATAAATAAGCTAATAGGTCAAAAAACACAAGCTGGATTTACTATAGTTCCACTTAAGATTTATGAAAGAGATGGATTAGTTAAGCTAGAGCTTGCTCTTGCAAAAGGTAAGAAACAGTTTGATAAGAGAGAGTCTATCAAAGCTAAAGATGACAAGAGAAAAATAGATAGAGCACTTAAAAATTATAGATAAGGACTAAAAATGACAGAACTTAAGGTAAAACTTTTAAATTATACTCCGGATGGAGAAGAAACAATAGCCCAAGCAGGCAAGCTTTGCTATTCAAGAGTAGGTGTAGATGAAATTGGAGAAAAACAAGATGAAGAATCAATAGCAAGGTATGTTAAAATGCTTTCTGATATGGGCCATCTTTCTCCTATAGAGCATGTATCTTTTACATTTGCGGTTGAAGGAGTATCAAGAGTTTTGACTCATCAACTTGTTCGTCACAGACTTGCATCATATTCTCAACAATCTCAAAGGTATGTCAAACTAGACCAATTTGATTATATTATTCCTCCAGAAATAGAAAAAGACAAAAGTGCAAAAGAAATTTATGTAAATCACATGATTGCTTGTCAAAAGGCATACGATGATCTTGTTGAAATTCTAGAGAAGAAGCATTATGAAGATTTCATAAAAGAAGGGATGGATGAGAAAAAAGCAAGAAGATCTGCATCTAAAAAAGCAATAGAAGATGCTAGATATACTTTTCCAAATGCTTGTGAGACAAAAATAGTATTTACTATGAATGCTAGAACTCTTTTACACTTCTTCAATGTAAGAAGCTGTCTACGAGCTCAATGGGAGATTAGAGAAATGTCTGATCAAATGCTAAAGCTTGTAAAAGATATATATCCAAATCTATTTTCAAATGCAGGTCCATCTTGCATAAGTGGTCCATGTCCTGAGGGCAAGATGACTTGTGGCAAAATAAAAGAAGTCCGCGAAAAATTTTCTAATATGTAATAAAAACTAAGGTTAAGAGGGATTTTATGGCTTACATACAACTGAATAATTTAAGAAAAGAATTCAAGTCAGGAAATACAACTATAGTTGCTAATGACGATATAAATTTTTCCTTGGTAAAGGGGAGACTTTTAATTATTGTAGGAGCAAGTGGTGCAGGAAAAACTACTCTTCTAAATCTATTGGGAGGTATGGATAAAGCTACCAGTGGAGATATTATAATAGACGGCAAAAATATAGCCGATTTGGATGATAAAAGTTTAACTGAGTATAGGAGAGATGATGTGGGTTTTGTATTCCAACATTATAACCTTATTCCAAACTTAACCGCTATTGAAAATGTTGAAATGGCATCAGAAATTTCATCAAATCCCTTAGACCCAGAAGAAACTCTAAAAGAAGTTGGACTTTCTCATAGACTTAACAATTTTCCATCCCAATTATCTGGTGGGGAGCAACAAAGGGTTGCTATTGCAAGAGCCTTAGCAAAAAATCCTAAACTTTTATTATGTGATGAACCAACAGGTGCTCTTGACTATGAAACTGGTAAAAATATTTTGAAATTATTAGAAAAAGCTTGCCACGAAATGGGTGCAACAGTTGTGATCATTACACACAATTCATTGATAAAACCTATGGCTGACCAAGTAATAGAAATTAGAGATGGAAAAATTGTAGAAGATTATATAAACAATAATCCATTGCCAGTAGATGAAATAGAGTGGTAGTATGAATAAAACTTATATAAAAAGTATCTTTCAAGATATGAAAAAAACCAAGGGAAAAATATTTTCCATAATGGTAATGGTTGCCCTTGCAACAATGGTTATAGTTGGACTTTTATTATCTGGCGTTAGTATGAGAAAGACCTTATCAAATAGTTTAAGCAAATATCAACATCCAGACATAATAGTTAGGTCTACTTATGGACTAGATTTTGAAGATAAGAGTTTATTAAATAGTGGAAAAGGTATTGATAAAATAAACTTTATAAAAGCAACTGACCTTAAGGAAGGCGATAAGATAATCAGAGTAAAAGAATATGATTCTAGTATACCAAAATCAATTTTATCTGATGGAAAATTACCTGATGAAAACGATGAAATAATACTTGATGAGAATCTCAAAGATTACTATAAATTAGGAGATAAAATTACATTTTCATATATAAATAGTGATCAAAAAAAAGATTATGAAATGGGTAGACTTACTTATAAAGTGTGTGGTTTTTATAAATCATCAGATCATTTTATGGAAAACATGAAAGAGGTATCACCATTAGGTAAAAGTGAGCTTACGGGTTACGCTTATGTTTTAAAGGATAATTTTCTTACCGATAAGTACCATGAGGCAAACATATTTTATAAAGACTTATCAGGACTAGAACGTACTTCAGATGCTTATAAGAAAAAAGTAGAAGAAAAAAGAGACCAACTTGAAATAAGGATTAAAAATAGACCTGAAGAAGTTCTAAATAAAATTAAAAAAGACGCAAATAAAGAGATAAAAGATGCTGAAGATGATCTTGATAAGGCAGATAAGAAGATAAGTGATAATGAAAAGAAACTTGCCGAAGCGGAAGTTTTATTAATTGATGGCTTTATAGAATATCAAAATAGTAAAGATGAATATGAGACTAAGATAAACGATGCTAAGGCAAATCTTGATAATTCAAGACAAACTCTTGATGATGGGTGGGCAAAGTTGGAAGAAGGAAAAAATGCCTACAACGATAATAAAAAAGCGTTTGATGAGAAAATTTCACAGGCAGAATACGACTTAGCAGATAAGGAAAGCGACTTAAATCTTGGCTTTGCAAAATTAGATGGACCTTCTCAAGAAATTAGCGATGGGTATATTGAGCTTAATAAAACATATGAAAATTCATTGGCAAAGCTTGATGAGGCCAAAGCTAGTTTAGCTATGGAAGAAAACTTACTTCAAGAGAAAAAATCTGAACTTGAAGCATTAAAACTAGAAGAAGCAACAGAAGAAAACCTCATTAAAATTCAAACACTAGAAAAAGAAATATCCCAAATAGAAGAAGCCTTAAATAATGCGAGATCAGAGTATGAAAGTAACAAAAACCTTCTAGATGAGAAATACAGTGTAGAGAAATTTAAGCTAGATCAAGCATTAGGAGAAATTAGAGCAAAAGAAGATGAACTAATAAAAGCTAAAAATCTCCTAGAAGAAGGCAAGGAAGAGTTAAATAGAGAGAAAGAATCTGGAAGCAAACAATTATCTGATGCGAAAAATGAGCTTATTTCTAATGAAGAAAAGCTTAGAAATGGTGAAATAGAATATCAAAATGGACTAAGTGAGTTTAATGATAAAAAACAAGAAGGCAAAAATAAATTAGAGGAAGCCTACAGCAATCTTTTAGAAAAGCAAAATGAACTTGGTGAGAATAAAGAAAAGTTTAAAACTGAGAAGTCAAAAGCAGAAAAAGATATAAAAAATGCAAGATCAGATATAAAAGATTCTAAGGAAGCTTTACTTAGTTTAATAGATCCAGAATATACTGTAGAAAGCATATTTGATAACCAAGGTATAAATACTTACTATCAAAACTCTCTCAATATGGATAAATTGTCAAAAGTATTTCCAGCATTTTTCTATCTAGTAGCAATGCTTGTTACTTTGACAACGATGAAAAGATATATTGAAGAACAAAGAACAATAAATGGAACTTTGAAATCATTAGGTTATTCTAATAATGATATAGCAAAGAGATTTTACATCTATGGAATAACTCCAACTATCGTAGGAGCAATACTTGGAGCTATTTTAGGAAGATTTATTATTCTAAATGTAATATTTAAAGCTTACTCTACTGGATTTAAGGTTGTTGATATGAACGTATCTAATAGTCTATCTGTAATATTAATTTCCATATTAGTATCTACAGCTCTAATTGCTTTAACTGTAAGAATTAGTTCAAAAGAAACTGTTAAAGAAGTTCCAGCAAATCTATTAAGAAGAAAGGCACCTGATTCTGGAACAAAAATCCTATTAGAAAAAATTAGACCATTGTGGACTAAACTATCTTTTATGCAAAAAATTACAGCTAGAAATATTTTTAGATATAAATCTAGGATGTTAATGACTGTTTTTGGAGTAGGTGGATGTACAGCACTCCTGTTTTTTGGATTTGCAATGGTAGATGCTATAAAAGATACATCTACAATCCAACAAAACGAGATTCTTCATTATCAAGCAGTTGCAATGATCAATACTTCTAGTAAAAAAGAGGACCTAGCTGCTCTCGAAAATGATTTATCTAATTATCAAAATCTAAAAGTATACAATGAAAGAGCAAAATTAAAAAATGATGGAAAAACAGAAGAGCTTTCTCTGATAGTTCCTGAAGAAGATAAAAAGGTAAAAGATTTTATAAGCCTTAGGAATCTAAAAAGAAAAAATATTGATTTATCAGATAAAAAGGTGGTTTTAACTGAAAATATTACCAAAAAACTAGGCTTAAAAGTAGGCGATAATATAAGAGTAGATATTGACGGAAATAACTTAAACCTAAAAATAGGGGATATAAGTGATAACTATATAAGTGATTATCTCTATATCTCAAAGGATTACTTAGGAGAAGAAATAAATGAATTGCCAGCTTATAATTCAAATCTTATAAAAGGAAATCCAGTAGAAATAAAGGAAAAACTTGAGGATAACAAGGCAGTGAATGCTGTAGTAAATAAAACAGGAGCTTACGAATCTATGGATGCCTTGTTATTTAATCTAAACCTTGTTATTACAGTTATAACAGTTATTTCATCTGCTCTGGCTATAGTTGTACTTTATAATATAACTAGCATAAATGTAGGAGAAAGAAAAAGAGAACTTGCTACAGTCAAAGTATTAGGTTTTTATCCAGTGGAAGTTACATCTTATATCTATAGAGAGATATTTATCCTAACAGTTTTGGGAATCTTTGTAGGTTTTATATTAGGATATGCGATGTTTAGATACATCATAGATATTGTAGCTCCAGCAGAGATTATGATATCCTATAGAACTCACCTTAAATCTTATATCATTTCTGGAATAATAACTTTTTTAATATCTCTAGCAATTTTAATATTTGTTCATAGAGATTTAAAGAAGATTGATATGGCAGAAGCAATGAGTTCAGGTGAATAAAATTAAATAATTATATTTTGGAAAGGACACTAATAGTTAGTGTCTTTTTTGTGTCTGTAAAAGTACTTTCAAAATTAAAATAGATATTGAAAATAATTTTATCGTAATATATAATAACACCATAAGGAAAATGTTTTAGCAGAAATAGATTGGAAACTGTTAAAAATTTTACGTAGTATATTATTGGGAGGAGAAATGAAAAATAAGAAATTACTTGCTCTAGCATTATCAGCAATAATGTTACTAGCATCATGTGGCGGCGGAAATGACAAGAAAGCTTCTGACGGTGAAGTAAAACCTGAGACCAAGACAGAAGAAAAAGAAGGTGCAAAAACTACGGACGACGGGAAAGCGTTAACTCTTTTATTTAATAAACAAAAAGAAGGAACAAATTTCGATACACCTTGGTGGAACCGTGGGGATATCTACAAAGTAATTACATACAGAGGATTATTTAAGGCAGACCCAACACTAAGCGAATTTACACCAGAGTTGATTTCAGACTACACTGAATCAGACGATGGTCTATCTTATGAATTTACATTAAAAGATGGATTAAAATGGTCGGACGGAAAAGACCTAACAGTTGATGATGTTAAGTTCTCTATAGAAGGTGCTCTAAAAGGTGCTTATGTAAATACAATCTACACCAACGCATTTTCAAGAATAAAAGGTGGTCAAGATTACAGAGATGGAAAAGTTGACAGTGTAGAAGGTTTAACAGTTGAAGGAAACAAAATTAAGTTTGAAATGGATAAACCAGTAGGAAACATGATCAATGTTTTAGCACAATTTGCTATCTTACCAAAACATGGATTTGAAGGTGAAGATATGACAGAATATGCCAATTCAGACTTCTGGAAAAATCCTATAACAAATGGAATGTACAAGGTTGATGAAGTTGTAACAGACTCTTATATAGCACTTTCTCCAAATGAAAATTATGAGGGAGAAGCTCCAAAAATTAACAAAGTTGTTGTTAATATAGTTCCATCAGATGCTATACTAAATGCTGTTTTAGGAAATCAAGCAGATGTATTTAACTCAAAGGTTCCAGCAGAGATCGCAGCAGTTAAAGAAAAAGATAATTGGGAAGCACAAACAGTTGATACACTTTTCTATTATTCTTTAATATTTAATGAAACTGGATCTGACGATGGAAAGGCTAACGAATTTATAAAAGACTATAAATTTAGACAAGCAGTTTACTATGCTATAGATAGAGAAAACTTATCAAAGAACATTTTCCCAGAAATCTCTACAAAACTAACATATGGTGTTCCAGATTCTGATAGCAAAAACAAGAATACAGATCTTGAAATGTATGACTACAATCCAGAAAAAGCAAAAGAACTATTAAAAGAAATTGGATTTAAACAAGACAAACCACTACAATTCAAATATTACATGGGAGACCAATCATCTGTCGATCTATACAATGCTATAGCTCAAAACTTAAAAGATGTTGGTATTGATGTAAACGTTCAAAAATTTGCAGGAGATGCAGGACAAGAATTATTTGAAATCAGAAACTACGATATAGCCCTAAAAGGACTATCAGCATTTGGATATGAAGAATACTTTGGTGAGTATGCTTCAATAAACAAAAACTTCCAAAAGCTAATCGGTGATGTTGGAAAGAAATACGACGATGTATACACAGAATTCTTAGCAGAATCTTATCCTGACAAGAGAAGCGAACTACTAAAGAAAATGCAAAAAATCGAGTCAGAAGACTTATCAAAGATGAACATATTCATGCTTAAAAATGTTGTATTTACAAATACTGATAAAGTTGATACTAAGGGTGCCCAATTCTCTAACCCATGGTATGCAGCTGATATCGGATTTGAAAAATGGGAATTAAAGTAAAGCACATCAGACGAGCAATTAATTAATTGCTCGTCTCTTTTAAAAAAGAAAGGAATAAATATGAATAAAGGTGGATCAATATTTAAGTACATATTAAAGAAATTGATATTTATGATCCCAATGTTAGTGATAATATCATTTTTGATATTTATGGCGTTGCAATTCATGCCGGTAGATCCTATAAACTATCTTTTACCACCTGATGCTGCTCAAAATGAAGCTCTAAGGGAAAGCTTAAGAGAAACCTATGGATTAAATGATCCTGTTATAGTTCAATACGGTCGCTGGATAACAAATATTATGAAGGGTGATTTTGGATATTCAATTACCAATGGTCAACAGATTTCTACAATACTAGCTCAAAAATTGCCAGCTACATTAGAGCTTGCAATTACAGCCCTTATTATTTCATCAGTATTGGGAATATTATTAGGAATACTTTCTGCTGTAAACCAAAATGGTGTAATCGACTATATTGGAAGGGTTATAGGTGTAGTTGGTCAATCCATACCACAATTCTTGTTCGGTATTATTTTGATAGATATATTTGCACTTAAACTAGGAAAGTTTCCGGTAGGAGGAAGAAATTTATATGGTCTAGTAACATTTGGAGATAAACTTCACAATATGTTTCTTCCATCCCTAGCATTATCATTAGGAATGATAGCAACAGTGCTAAGATATACAAGAAACTCAATGTTAGATGTAATGAATAAGGAATACATAAAAACTGCTAGGAGCAAGGGTGTTCCAGAATGGAAAGTATATTTAAAACACGCATTTAGAAACTCAATTGGACCAATTATGGTAACAATTCTTCTAAGAATTCCTGGTCTTATTGGTGGATCTGTAGTAATAGAATCAGTTTTCAACTGGCCTGGTATAGGATCAACACTGATGGGAGCTGTGACTAGTGGTGACTATCCGATAATTATGGTAATCACTTTACTTATAGCAACAGTAATGCTTGTCGTTTCCTTCATGGTAGATGTACTAAGCGCAATACTTGATCCTAGAATAAGATTGGATTAGGAGGAGATTATGACAGATAAAGTTATAAAAAAAGAGAAAAAATCATCTCTAGCGAAACGTTCACTTAACAAGTTCTTGGATAACAAACTTGCAATTTTCGGTATGCTAGTAGTAATAATAATGACTTTGATGAGTATATTTGCTCCACTAATCACAAAAGTCGATCCAAATGCTATAGATATGGCTATGATAAATCAAGCGCCATCTGGAGAGCATATTTTTGGAACAGATTCTACTGGTAGAGATTTATTTGCTAGACTCTTATACGGTGGAAGGATATCAATTCTAATTGGAGTAGTAAGTGCTATGACAACATCAATCATTGGTACTATCATAGGACTTGTATCTGGTTACTATGGTGGAAAAGTAGACACACTTTTCCTAAGACTATCAGAAATCCTTCAGTCATTCCCAATGACAATTTTAGTTATGGTTCTTGTAACAATAGTAGGACCTTCAGTTAAGAACATGATCGTTGTTTTCACCCTAATTGGTTGGATGGCCGTATTTAGAATTGTAAGAAATGAAGTTCTGAGACTTAGAGAAGAAACATATGTACAAGTAAACAAGGCATTCGGTATAAATGATGCTGCGATTATGTTTAAAGAAATATTTCCAAACACAATAAGCCCTATTATAGTTGCAACAACAATAAATATAGCTTTCTTCATACTAGAAGAAACAGGTTTGTCATTCTTAGGACTTGGAGTTCCAACAAATGTTCCAACTTGGGGAACAATTATAAATTCAGCTAAATCAATAACGGTTATACAAATGTATAAATGGCAATGGCTAATACCTGGAGCTGTAATATCCTTATTTGTAATGAGTGTAAACTTCTTGGGTGACGGACTTAGAGATGCCTTAGATCCAAAAAATTAGGAGTTTATTATGGAAAATATATTAGAAGTTAGAAATTTATCTACAGAATTTAAAGTAGGAAAGAAATACAATAGAATCGTAAAAAGTGTTTCTATAGATATTAAAAAGGGTCAGATATTATCAATTGTAGGAGAATCTGGATGTGGAAAATCTGTAACGGTTCATACAATGGTAAATCTACTTCCTAAAAACGGAAAAATCACCTCAGGCGAAGCTATTCTAAAACTTGATGATGGAGATGTTAATCTAAGTAAGCTTAAACCTCATGGTAAAAAAATGAGAAAAATTAGAGGTTCTGATATTGGAATGATTTTCCAAGATCCTATGCAATCCCTAAACCCAGTATATACAGTTGGAAATCAAATAGAAGAGAATATTTTACAACATAAGAAGGTTTCTAGAAAAGAAGCTAGAGAAATTGGTATAAATATGCTTAAAAAACTAGGTATACCAGAAGCGGAAAGTAGATATGACAATTATCCACACCAATTCTCAGGTGGAATGAAACAAAGAGTTATGATTGCAATAGCAATGGTTAATAACCCTAACTTGTTAATAGCAGATGAACCTACTACAGCTCTCGATGTAACTATCCAAGCACAAATCATGGATTTAATGAAAGAAATGCGTGATAGAGATGGCAAATCTGTAATACTTATAACTCACAATATGGGTCTAGTTGCAGAAGTAGCTAATCAAGTAGCGGTTATGTATATGGGTAGAATTGTCGAGTACGGACAAGTAGAGGACGTATTTAACAACCCGACTCATCCTTACACCAAATCATTATTAAAATCAGTACCAGTCCCAGGAATGGATAAGAATAAAAGACTTGAAACTATTCCAGGGGAGACTGCTGATCCTGGTGAATATGTAATTGGTTGTGAATTTGCAAACAGATGTGATTTTTGCATGAAGGAATGTACTGATAGAGACATACCTTTATATGATTTAGGAAACGGACACGTAGCAAGATGCTTGTTACTTGAAGGAGATAAGGAGCATGTAGATGAAAGACAATAATAAAGCTAATGAATACGTATTTGAAGTAGAAAATCTACAAACTCATTTTCCAATTTATGAAGGTTTCATAAAGAAGAAACAAGTTGGAGCAGTAAAGGCTGTAGATAATGTTTCCTTTAAGGTTAGAAAGGGAGAAACCCTTGGTATAGTAGGTGAATCTGGTTGCGGTAAGACTACTCTAGGTAAGTCTATAATGAGACTAGAAGAACCAACTGGCGGATCTGTAAAATACAATCTAAACGGTGTTATGACAGATATTACAAAGTTTAACAAAGAAGAACTTTTTGAGTTTAGAAAAGAAGTTCAAATGGTATTTCAAGATCCATATTCAGCTCTAAATCCAATGAAAAAAATCTATGATGCTTTCAAGGGCCCACTAGAAGTTCACGGAATAAAAAGCGAAGCTGATCTGAAGATGGTTATAGATGATAGATTGAAAAGAGTAAATCTTAGAAATGATTTTGTCTATAGGTATCCACACGAATTTTCTGGCGGACAAAGACAAAGACTTTGTATAGCTAGAGCGTTGTCAGTATCACCAGAAGTTGTTATTCTAGACGAACCGGTTTCTGCTCTTGATGTATCTATACAAGCTCAAGTAATAAACCTTCTTCAAGATATTCAAAAAGAATTGGAACTAACATATATTTTTATTGCCCACGATCTTTCAGTAGTTGAGTACATTTCAGATAGAATTATAGTAATGTATCTTGGAAATATAATGGAAATTGCAACTAGCGAGAAAATGAATAAGAACCCTCAACATCCTTATACTCAAGCTCTACTATCAGCTGTACCAATTCCAATTGTAGGCAGAAAATCCAACAGGATTGTCTTAGAAGGTGATGTTCCTAGTCCAATTCATAAGCCAAAGGGCTGTCCTTTCCATAATAGATGCCCTAAAGCGATGGATATTTGTAAAGAAGTTACACCAAGCCTTATGGAAACAGAAGAAGATCATCAAGTTGCTTGCCACTTATATCAAGGAAATGAACAATGATAAAAAAACATTTTGATAGCGTAGATGAAATGACCTACACCACGCTTTCTAATCATAAACCAGAAGACTTTGATATATTTTGGAAGAATCAAATAGATGAGATTAAGGATATTAATCCTAAAATAAAACTAGAAAAAGCTTTTGAAGATGATTTCGAAAGAGCGACTTACTATCATTTGTACTTTGAAAGTTTTGATAATAGTAAGATACATTGTAAATACTTAAAACCAAAAACAGACAAAAAAACTCCTTTAGTTATAATATTTCACGGATATCCTGGTGCAACTCGTTCATACTTTGAATATTCCTCCTTTTTAGACCAGGGTATAGCAGTTTTGGCAATGGATTGTAGGGGCCAAGGTGGACGCAGTTTTGAAATGCAAGCACCTAAATTAAACATGGGCCCTACAGTTTCTGGCCACATAATAGATGGGTTATTTGGTAAAAAAGAAGACTTATTCTACATAAATATTTTTAAGGATGCCTACCTTAGTGTTAATGTAGGTAAAAATTTAGAAAATATAGACAAGGATAAAATTTATTTGGCGGGATCTTCCCAAGGTGGAGGCATATCAATTGTTACAGCAGCTCTTCATGAGGATGTCAAAAAAGTATATCTCTTATATCCTTTTCTTACAGATTATAGGAAAGTTTTTGAGCTAGATTATGATGAGATTGCCTATGAAGGGCTCAGATATTACAGTAGATGGTTTGATCCTCAAGGAAAACACCTAGAAGAAACATTCAGCAAATTAGATTATATAGATGCAGCGAACTTTGCATCAAAGATAAAATCTCCAGTTATATATGGAATTAGCCTAGCTGATGAAATAATACCACCAGAAGTTCAATTTGCTGTATTTAACGAGATAAAATCAAAGAAAAAACTTTGTCAATTTAAGGGATTTGGTCACGAGAAAATATGTGATATGGAAGATTACGCCATAGCATTTTTTAATGATAATAAGTCAATAAATGATGACATAAAAATCAAATGTGAAGAAAAAGATAAGAACTTTTCCTATAAACTCATAGATAATAGTAATGACAGATTGATGATATATCTAAATCAAACAATAGATGTGGGAGCTCATTATCTAAGACGCTTTAGTAATTTAAATATGGATTCTATATCCTATGAATTTACTAATGATGCAGAATTAGATAAGGATAATATAGAATATCTGCTTAATAAATATATGGGTAATTATAGAGAAATTTATATAATCGCTCATAGGGAGTTTTGTGACTTTGCAATAGATTTAGCTAATAAATATGATATTAAATCACTGATACTCCAAGGAATGACATTTACTAAAGAAACTATAGTTAAAGCTAAAAATATAAAAAGTGAAGTACTAATGGCTTCATGTGGTCTAGATTTCATGGAAGATATGGAAATAACCAAAGAAGTTTCAGATGCAATTGGAAAATCAAAGCTAATTTATTATCCAAAATATGAATATGAAAGAATAAACGATTACGAAGATGAAAAGATGGTATTTTTAAACAAATTAATAAGAGGAGAAAATATAAATGAGTAAATTTAGTATAAAAGATTTTAATGGAGTAATACCTGCAGCGATCACCCCATTTGATATTAATGAAAACATTGATTTAGACGCGACTAGAGAATTCACAGAATTTCTTTTAGGTCATGATATTCACGGCTTATATTTAACTGGATCTACTGGAGAAGGTTTCTTGATGAAAAGTGAAGAAAGAATGAAAGTTGTTGAAACTGTAATGGAAGTTGCAAAAGATAAGGTTCCTGTAGTAGTTCATGTTGGAAACATTGGAACAAAAAGGACAATTGAACTTGCACGTCATGCGAAAGAAGCCGGTGCAACAGCAATTTCTTCAGTTCCTCCATTTTATTGGCATTTTGATAGCAAACAAATTTTTAATTACTACAAAGATATAGCTGAGGCTGTAGATATACCAATGATTATATACAATGTACCTCTAGCTGGAGTTCTACCTATTAGCTTAATAAAAGAATTGGGGAAAATTGATAATATTGTTGGTGTAAAATACACAAACACAGATATTTACCAAATACCTGTTATCAAAGATGAACTTGGTGATGATTTTATGATTTACGGTGGAGCAGATGAGCTTGCAAGTTCTAATATATTAGTAGGTGTAGATGGTATAGTTGGATCATTCTATAATTTATTTCCTGGCTTATTTGTAGATATTTACAACGCTGTAAAGAATGATAATGTAAAAGAAGCCTACAAATTACAAGAAAAAGCAGTTAGATTAATTAATTATGTTGTTTCTACAAACAATATGGTTGCTGGTATAAAATCTATACTTAGAGATGCTGGGATAAACGCAGGATATGCTAGAAAACCATTCTTAAACTTTTATGACAAAGACCAAGAACAATTATCAAAAGGAATCATAGAAATTGCCGACAAATACGATATCAATGGTGTAACTGTTATAGATAAGTTGAGAGAAAAATACCAAGGATAAGCTATGAATGTTTTATGTTTTGATATAGGTGGTACAAATATCAAATCAATGCTAATAGGTACTGATGAGAAAATAGAGCTTCCGATAATAGAATCAAAAGCTAAAGAAGGAATAGAACTTCTTAAAGAAGATATATTCAATTGTATAAGAGATGTAAGAAAAAATTATGAAGTATACGGGATTGCCATTTCAACAGCTGGAATGGTCGATCCTGTAAGTTACAAGATAGTCCACGCTAACTCAAACTTTAAAGATTATATAGGATTTGATTGGAAAGAAGCTATTAATAATGAATTTAATCTGCCTGTTGTCGTAGAAAATGACGTAAAATCAGCAGCACTTGGTGAGTATAATTTTGGCAGAGCCAAAGGATATAAGTCAGTGTTCGTGCTTACACTTGGCACAGGTATAGGCGGTGCTCTAGTTGTTGATGGAGAAATTTATAGAGGATCTAGTGGACATGCAGGTGAAATTGGATATATGCAAATTGATGGCAATGAATTTGAAAAAATAGCATCTGCAAGTGCCCTAGTTAGAAGAGCCAAAAGTGAATATCCTAATAAAGATTATACTAACGGGATAAAAATATTTGAAGCCATAGATAAAAATGAGAGGGAAGCTATAGATCTTCTCGATTATATGACAGACAAACTATCAGTTGGCATAGCAAATATTATATTAATTGCAAACCCAAGTATGATTTTAATTGGAGGCGGGATATCTGAGCAAAAAGAAAAATTGATTGATCCTATAAAAGAAAAAGTAAAAAAAATAATACCTGAAAATCTTTATGAAAAAACAGAAATAACCAATACCAGTCTAGGCAACAAGGCAGGTATATTTGGAGTTTATAGTATTTTTAGAAAAACTTATGAGGAAAGATAATGTTAGATTATGACTATATGCTACCCTTAATCGAATCTAAATATGAAGAACTAACTGAAAGTGAGAAGATAATAGCTGATTACTTCTTAAATACAGAAGATGAGGACCTTTCATCTAAGACAGTTTCATCAAAGCTATATGTATCAGAATCTGCTCTTACAAGATTTGCCAAAAGGTTAGGACTTTCAGGTTATAGAGAATTTATATATTTTTTAAATCGAAATAGAGACAATCAAGCAGATAGTATAGTTTATAGAAAATCTCCAGTATTTGATACATATGAAGAAATTCTAAAAAAAACTTATAACTTATACGACGAAGAAAAATGTAAAACATTAACACAATATATATTAAACTCAAAAAGAATCTATATCTATGGAGTAGGGAGTTCTGGTTATTTGGCAGAAGAATTCGCCCACAGATTGATTAGGCTTGGTTTAGATGCCGAAGCAGTAATTAACACTCATGAGATATTGCTCAATCAGGTAAGGATAAAAGCAGATGATTTCATAATGGGCATATCCTACAGCGGGAAATCCATAGAAGTAATAGAGGCTTTAAAGTCAGGAGCAGAAAAAAAGGCAAAAACAGCTTTATTAGTGGCAAATTATTCTGAAATATTGGATGAATACTTTGATATTATTATTTTATTAGCTCACAAACAGAATTTGGAATATAGTAATATCATTTCACCTCAATTTCCAGCAATGATTCTATTAGATACACTCTTTAAAGATTTGTATGATAAAAGACAAGAATCAGGCGAAGTATATATGGAATCAGTTAATAAAATGCTATCAATAGTAAAGGAGAAAGACAGTGAACTTTGAAGATAAAGTAAAAAATAAATTAATAGTGTCATGCCAAGCCCTAAGTGATGAACCTCTCCATTCATCATTTATTATGGGAAGGATGGCACTTGCAGCAAAAACAGGCGGAGCTTGTGGAATTAGAGCAAACTCCGTTGAAGATATTAAAGAAATTAGAAAAACAGTTGACCTACCGATTATAGGAATTATTAAAAAAGATTATGATAATAGTCCAATTTATATAACACCTACAATGGATGAGATAGATAAGTTAGTTGAAAGCGAGGTAGATGTTATTGCCCTTGATGCAACAGATAGAAAAAGACCAAATCATGCTAATTTGAAAGAATTTTACGATGATATAAGAAAAAAATATTCTGAAATAAAATTGATGGCAGATTGTTCTACAGTTGATGAGGCAAAATATGCTGATAGTTTAGGGTTCGATTTAATAGGCACAACTTTGGTTGGATATACTCCTCAAAGCGAAGGAAATAAAATAGAAGAAAATGATTTTGAAATCCTTAGGACTATAATAAAAGAATGCAATCATCCAGTTGTAGCAGAAGGAAATATCGACTCACCAGAAAAAGCAAAAAGAGTATTAGAGCTTGGTGCTTTAACAGTTGTTGTTGGAGGTGCAATAACTAGACCTCAAAATATAACGAAAAAGTTTGTAGAAAAAATTGCTGCTATTTAAATAAAAAATAAGAACCTTTCAAGTAATCTATAAATAGCTAGTACTATATATAGTACTATTAAAATATGAATTATAAGGTTTTTAATTTTTATAAACAAGAGGTATATATGATTTGTGATGACATAAGCAATTTAAATAAATATGAAAGTATAAATGAAAATATAGCTGATATAATTAAATTTTTAGATAGTTTCGATAAAAGTAGTTTTACAAATGGTAGGGTTGACATAAACGACAATCTTTTTGCAAATATTCAAACTTACGAAACAAGCACTGCTAATGAGAGACAATACGAAGTGCACGAGGAATATATTGATTTACAATTTATAGTAAGTGGAGAGGAAAGAATAGATTACGCTTTCAATAAAGAATACAAAAATCCATACAAGATAAATAAAGATGGTGACTATTTCCTAACTAATGATATAGAATATTTTTCATCACTAACTATGAAAGAAAATAGTTTTGCTATATTTTTCCCGGGAGAATTTCACAAACCTGGATGCAGTCTAAATGATGATGTCAAAGTATCAAAAATAGTTTTCAAAATTAAATATGAGTAGGATTTTGTTAACTCTCCTTATTACACCTACTTATGCTTACACTAGAAAGTAATTACTTTTAAGCTCTTTCTAGTGTATTTTTATTTGATATCATATATAATAGAAATTCGTAATAATGTTTATTTTTGTTATAATAGTAAATGAGGTGTTTATGAAAATTATTTTAGTTAGACATGGAAAGACTCAGGCAAATATAGACTGGAAATATTCGACAGACGATACAGTTCTTGCCAAAGATGGTCTTTATATATTAGATAAAACAAAAAAGTTATTAGAAGATTACGATATTGATGAAGTTTATACATCAGCTTTAATTAGAAGTCAAGAAACTGCAAAACATCTAGGATTTACTAATTTTACTATTGATAAAAGAATAAATGAGATGAACTTTGGAGATTTTAGAGGCGAAAGTATAGATGAAGTAAGACTTAAACAAAAATTATTTTTTGAAAATGAGAGAAAAAATTATTTTGGTATAAAATATCCTAATGGTGAATCGAGAAATGAAGTTATAAGAAGAACGAGTGAATTTTTGGATGAAATTTCCCAAAAAGATGATAAAACTATCTTGTGTATTTCCCATGGCATAGCAATAAGATCTACTCTATTTTGGGTGTTGGAAGATCTTTCAAATTGGAATAGTTTTTGGATAGACAATGGATCTCTCACTGTTTTTAATGTAAAAGATAATAAGAAGCTTATAGAAAGCGTCAACAAAATATGAAATTTATCCATCTAGCAGATTGTCATCTAGCAGATTCTTTTAATTTCGATAAAAACCTATCTTCAAAAATAAGAGATGCGTCTTGGAAAAGTTTGGAAACTATTTTTAAGGACAATAAAGATGTTGACTTTGCTCTAATTGCTGGAGATCTATTCGAGAGATCCTATTTTTCATCTAGAGATTTTCACAGGTTATTTTCAATAATCAGAGATTTTTCAAAAGATGTTTATTATGTATCGGGCAACCACGATTATTTTGATGATTATAATTCTCTATTTTTAAAAGAGTCGCCAAATAATTTTCATGTTTTTGGATCAAGTGAGATAGAAGTATTTGAAAGTGAAGGTCTAAGGATCTATGGAATATCTTATGATGATAGGATTTTTGATAAAAAAGTAAATCTTAATATAAATTTAGATGATAAATTCTTCAATATATTTTTAGTTCATGGTGAAATAGATAACATTAACTCTAATTATTTTAGTTTAGATAGTGGTGAAATTTCTTTAGAAAGATTTGACTATATAGCTATGGGGCATATCCACAAAAAAGGAAGCTATAAAAATATATACTATTCAGGAAGTATTGAGCCTCACGATTTTTCTGATATTTATGATTATGGATATATACGTTATGAAGATGGAAAAGTTAATTTTATAGATTCTTCTATATTGAAATTTTATGATTTTTCTATTAATTTTTCAGATTACAATAGTTATGAAAATCTCATTTCTTATCTAAACTCTAAACTAAGAGATGATAAAAGGAATTTTGTTAGGATCAATATTAATAGCCATGAAAATATAGATAAAAGCTTAATTAGAAAAAATCTACAGGCGGATTTTCTTGATATTAGGCTAAATGAAGAAAAAAGCCTCGATGAATTTGTAAATATATTTCCTAATTCGTTATTATCAATGTATGATGAAAAGTTTCATGGAAAAACTGATGAAGCTAGTCTTCTTGCGAGGAAAATTGGACTTGATGCAATTTTAAGGAGCAGAGATGACTAGAGTATACATTAAAGAGCTAAATATAATATCTTTTGGTAAATTCGAAAATAAGAACATCAAGTTTGACAAAGATTTTAACTTGATATTTGGAAAAAATGAAAGTGGGAAATCAACCCTAGCAAGTTTTGTTGAAGGACTCTTGTATGGATTTGATGAAGGCAAATCCAAAAGGAATTTTTCTTATAAAAAAGAAGCATATAAACCAATAGCATCTTATAAATATGCAGGGTGGGGGATATTTAATAAAGATGGAATCGATTTTAAAGTATTTAGAAATTTTGATGATGGATCATATAGCCTTGTAAATTTGACTAGTGGGGAAGAAGTAGAATCTAAAGCGTCTAACTTAAATTTCCCAGGAGAATATATTTTAGATATAGATTATGATATTTATAAAAATTATGTATCTAGTTTTCAAAACCAAATAAGTGATTCAAATGCGAGCAAAAAGCTTATAGAAAAACTTGCTAATAAAGATATAGATTATGATTTTTCCATAAATAAATCCCTACAAATTCTAGATAAAGAATACAATAGGCTTGGTTCATCAAGGGCATATACAAAGCCATATCTAAAGACGAAAACAGAAATTGAAGAACTTGAAGAAGATCTATACGAGATTAGATTACTTAAAAAAAATTATATAAAAGATTTTAAGAGACTGGATTCAAATAAGGAAAAGATAAGAGATTACCAAGATAAATATAATAAACTTAAAACTCTAACCAACTCTTTTAAAAGCTATAGAGCAACATCTAACTATAGAGATTATAAAAAATGGACGGATGAGCTATATAGATTGAATGAGAAATTAGCAGATTATCAAGATGTGCAGGGTTTAGATGATGAGTATTTTGATAATTTGGAAGAAAATCTAAATAGTATTAGAAAAACAGACGAAAGCTTAATAAAATATCTATTATTTGCTCTCCTAGTAATATGTATTATTCTAGGTATTCTGTTGAATAAATATTTTTATTTAGGTGCTTTATTAATCCTTTTCGTTTTCTTAGTAGTAAATAAAAAATCCAAGAGTGAGATTGGTCTAAATGAGCTAAATCAGTATAGTAAAAAGAAGTCAAGGTATTTAAGATACAAAAATCTATTGAAGGAAAAAGAAAAAATTGAAGAAGTCCTTTCTATTTTAAAAAAACAGGATATTAAAGACGGGGGTCTAGATATAGATGATGAGGACTTTGAGGATTTTGATATCGAAAAAAGTGAAAATGACTTGGATCAGTTACGTCTAATGATTGATAGGACTAATAAAGAGATACAAATAGATGAGAAAAATCTCGTTAGCATTGAAGAAAAAATAAAAAACGAAGTTGACTTAGTCGATCGAATAAACTATCTAAAGAAAAAATTAGATGCGATTTCTAAGAAGAAAACCGCAATCAAGCTTGCCAAAGAAACTATTAATGAAATAAGTGAAGAAAACAAGGGTGACTATTCTAAGCTTAATTTTAGACTTAATAATATAATTAGGGAAGTAAGCAAAAATTCTTACGAGTCGATTGGACTTGATGATAATTTAAATCCTGAGATTGTGACTGCAGAAGGATACAAGCTTAGTTTGAATCAATTATCGAAAGGATTTATAGATCAATTGTATTTTGCCCTCAAATTGTCTTTAAACGAGGAAGTATTTTCTAAGATATTTATGGTTTATGATGATGCCTTTATAAATTATGATTTGGAAAGATTGAGAAATGCTTTGTTTTTCTTACTAGATGCGTCTACTTTTAGACAAGTAATATATTTTTCTTGCCATACTAGAGAGCTTGAAGTATTTAAGTCAGAGGGAATAGATATTAATTATATAAATATGGAGGATGTATGATATATGCAATAGCAGATTTACATCTTGATTATACAGAAGAAAAATCCATGGAAGTTTTTGGAGAAGGATGGGCCAATTACCAAGCAAGGATTTTTGAAAATTGGGAAAAGAAGATAACAGATAAAGATACAGTTCTAATCCCTGGAGATATATCTTGGGCAATGGACATTAAAAATGCCAAGGTTGATTTATCTAGGATAAATAATCTTAAGGGAAAGAAGATCCTGATGAAAGGTAACCATGATTACTGGTGGTCGTCTTTAAAAAAGCTTGATGAACTTAATTTAGAATCATTACATTTTCTACAAAATAATCATTTCGAAGTTGAAGATTATGATATATGTGGGACTCGTGGATGGATATCTAGAGACAACAAGGATTTTAACGATCACGATGAGAAGATTTTTAATAGAGAGCTGATTCGACTTGAAAATTCTTTTAAAGAAAGTAAAAGTGAAAATAGAATAGTACTGCTCCATTACCCACCTTTAAATGTGGATGGTACTTTTAATGAGTTTTTTGATTTGTGTAAAAAGTATAAGGTCAAAAAGCTTTTATACGGTCACCTTCATGGAGCTGGACATAAGTTAGTTAAAGAGGGAAATATAGAAGGCATAGAGGTCTTTTGTGTTGCAGGAGATTATATAGATTTTATGCCAGTAAGGATAGGATAATGCAAAGAGAAATTGAAGTAAAAGTATTAAATATTGATATAGATCAAATGGCTAATAAGCTAGAAAGTCTGGGGGCTGTTAAGATAAACCACGAATTTCAGAAGAATTATACCTTTATTCCACAAGGGGAAGGTTCATTTTCTGATGGGTATCTTAGAATAAGAGAAACAACTAAAAAATCAACCGAAGAAAAAGAAATAGAATTGACTTTTAAGGAAGTAAAGACAGTTGATGATGTTAGAATTAATAATGAATATACAACTAAGATTGACTCTGTGACTATGATGACTAGAATCCTTGAGCATATGGGTATTGAGCTTGAATACAAGGGTGAAAAAGAGAGAATTTCATATAGATATAAAAATCAAAGATTTGATATAGATATTTGGGATAAAGATACCTACCCAGATCCATATATGGAAATTGAGTTTAGTAACCAATCTAAAATTGACGAAATCATAGATGATTTGGGTATAGATAGATCTGATGTTACAAACAAGTCTATTACTGAACTTAGGGAAGATTTGTAAAAAACATTTTGACTTTCGTTTATTTCGTGATATAATAGGAAAAAATTAAGGAGTAAACGATGATATCTATTAAAAATTTATTGAATTCGTATGATTTGACAAAAGATGATCTTTTAGAAATAATTGAATTAGGTAATGCTATTTATAAGAGTCCTGATGATTTTTCTCATTGTGCTGATGGAAAAATTTTAGGGACTCTTTTTTTTGAGCCTTCAACTAGGACTAGGCTATCATTTGAATCTGCCATGCTTAGGCTAGGAGGATCTGTGGTAGGATTTTCTGATTCAAATGTTTCTTCATCAACAAAAGGTGAAAGCTTAGCTGATACTGTTAGAACAGTTAGTCAATATGCAGATATAATTGCTATGCGTCATCCTCAAGAAGGAGCGGCTTATCTTGCTAGTAAAACTGCTGATTGTCCTATAATAAATGCTGGCGACGGTGGACACCAACACCCAACCCAAACTCTTACTGATATTCTTACAATTACAAATTACAAAAAAGACCTATCAGGACATGTTATAGGTTTATGTGGTGACCTAAAATACGGTAGAACAGTTCATTCACTACTTAAAGTTATGAGCATGTTCCCAAACAACAAATTTATATTAATATCCCCAGATGAGTTAAAGCTTCCAGAATATGTTAAGAAAGAAGTATTTTCAGATGGAACTAACAATTATGAAGAAGTTAGAAGTTTAGATGATGTAATAGACCAATTAGATATTTTATACATGACAAGAATCCAAAAAGAGAGATTTTTCTCTCAAGCCCAATATACAAGGCTAAAGGATTCTTATTTATTGGATAAAGATAAACTAAAACATGCAAAGAAAGATTGTATTGTACTACATCCACTTCCTAGAGTAACAGAAATTGCAACTGAAGTTGACAGTGATCCTAGAGCAGTTTACTTTAAACAAGTTAAATTTGGTATGTATGTAAGAATGGCGCTAATCTTAAAACTATTGGAGGCAAATAATGATAGAAATAACTAGTATAAAAGACGGTATCGTAATTGATCATATAAAACAAGGTCATGGCATGGAAATCTTTGAAAAACTTAACCTAAGTGAATTAGAAGACGAAGTAGCTATAATATTAAATGCTAAATCAACCAAAAACGGGAAAAAAGATATCTTAAAGATTGCAAATAATATAGATATAAATTTAGACATAGTTTCTATAATAGATCCAAGTGCTACAATTAATATTATAAAAAATGAACAAGTAGTAGATAAACTTACATTAAGTCTACCTAAAGTTGTAAGAGGCATTTTAGAATGTCAAAATCCTAAGTGTGTTTCTACTAGTGAAAGATCAGTTGATAGTGAATTTAACTTGATCGATGAGAAAGAAAAAACATATTCATGTGCCTACTGCGGTCACATTTATGATGTGGAAGAATAAATGAAACAAATTTTTACTAATATGTACGCCTTTGACGATAAAACAGTATCCAGAAAAGATATTTTTGTCAAAGATGGAATAATTGTAGGAGAATTTGAAAAAGATAAGGATACACAAGTAATCGACTGTGAGAACTTAGCACTTTTGCCAGCCTTTACTGATCTTCATGTACACTTTAGAGACCCGGGATTCACTTATAAGGAAGATTTAGAAAGTGGATCTAAGGCAGCACTTAAGGGTGGATATACATCAGTTCTTCTTATGGGAAATACAAATCCGCCTGTCTCAAGTCCAGAAGTATACGAAGATATCAAAAAAAGAGCTAAAGAATTGGATATGATTGATATAGAGCAAGTTTATACCATAACTGAAAATCTAGATGGAAAAACCTTAGTTCATCTTGATTCTTTGCCTGAAACTGTTAAGTTCCTATCAGATGATGGAAGAGGAGTAAATGATGATAATCTAATGTATGAAGCTATACTAAAGGCTCAAAAGTTAGGAGTAAAGCTTGCTCTACATGAGGAAGTTAGTAGAGTTTCTAGCAAAGATTATGAGATAGCAGAAGATGCTATGACTTTGAGGGATTGTTATTATGCATATAAACTTAACTCACCTATTCATTTTTGTCATGTATCAACGAAAGGTTCAATGACAGCTATCAAGTATTTTAAGGATTTGGGAGCACCAATAACATGTGAAGTTACACCCCATCACTTGTATTTCTCTGATAAAGAAAGAGAAGAGATGAAGGTAAATCCTCCTATAAGAAAGAAAAAGGATAAAGATTTTCTTATAGAGATGATAAAGGAGGGATATGTAGATGCTATATCAACTGACCATGCGCCTCATTCCAAAGAGGAAAAAGAGAAGGGAGCTCCAGGCTTTATAGGAATCGAAACAGCCTTTTCAACTTGCTATGAAGTTTTAGTAAAATCTGGGATAATCTCACTAAATCAACTAGTAAAAATAATGTCAACCAATCCATCCAGAATCCTAGGTCTTAATAAAGGAAAGTTAGAAGAAGGATATGAAGCTGACTTTGTATTAGTAGATTTGGATGAAGAATATACTTATAGTGAAGAAGAAATTAAATCAAAATCTAAGAATTCTTTGATGATAGGAAAAAAACTACCAGCAAGAATTAAAAAAGTGTACAAGAAAGGTAGGTTAAAGTATGAAGATAATTGATAGGTTATATGAAAAAGTAAGAGAAAATGGCTTTGTATGTGTAGGTTTAGATACATCGCTTGATTATATTCCAAGCCATATGAAAGAAGGAAAATCAGTTACAGATGCAATCTTTTCTTACAATAAAGAAATAATAGATAATACTTACGATGTTTGTGCAATATACAAGCTTCAAATTGCTTATTATGAATCATACGGAATCGATGGAATGCTTGCTTACAAGAAAACATTAGCTTACCTTAGAGAAAAAAATCTTTTATCAATAGGAGATGTAAAAAGGTCAGATATAGCCGCAAGTGCAAAAATGTATGCCAAAGCCCACTTTTCTGGCGACTTTGAGTGTGACTTTATAACCTTAAACCCATACATGGGCATGGACTCAATAGAACCTTACGAGGAATATATCGAAAGTGGAGATAAGGGAGTATTTGTTCTGCTTAGAACTTCAAATCCCGGAGCCAAAGACTTTGAAGTATTAGATGTTGATGGAGAAGAATTCTTCTATAAGATAGGCGATAAATTGAAAGCTCTAAACGATAAATACCTAGGAGAAAATGGTTACGGTCCAATAGGTCTAGTAGTAGGTGCAACTCACAGTGAAGAAGTGGAAAAAATAAGAAAAAGATATGATAAAATGTTTTTCCTAATACCTGGATTTGGCGCCCAAAAGGCAGATAGCTTAAATGTATATAAGCTTATGGAAAACTTGAATGCTGGTGTAGTTAATTCATCAAGAGCAATACTTAAAAATTGGCAAAATTACGACGATGGAAGTGAAAAAGTTGGCTTTTATGCAAGAAAAAAAGCTATAGAAACATATGAGGAAATAAAGGCAAATGAAGTCATATAAAAAAGCTATCATTATAGAAAATAAAAAAATATCTAATGATATTTACTTAATGAGACTATCTTGTGATATGAAAGCTAAGCCAGGTCAATTCTTTATGTTTAGATCTGACTCATTTAGAAATGATCCACTATTGTCTAGACCATTTGGAGTTTGTGATGAAGAAAACGGAGAATTATCTTTTCTATATCAAATAGTCGGTAGAGGTACAGAGATAATGGCTAGTTTAAAAGAAAATGCCGAAGTACAACTTTTGGGACCTTTGGGGAATGGATTTGATATAGAAGAAAAGAAAAAGATAGCAGTAGTAGGTGGTGGAATTGGAATAGCTCCATTATTATACTTAGTCAAAAATTTAAAAGATAAATGCGATTTTTACGCTGGTTTTTCAAAAGATTCTTATTTTATGGAAGAATTTAAACCTTATGTACATAAGATAGTAACCACATCTGACTTGTACGATCATAAATTTATAACTGATGAAATAAATCCTCATGAGTATGACTTGATTTACGCATGTGGTCCAAATCCAATGTTAAAAACATTATTCGAAAAATCAAAATCTACACCAATTAAAGTATCAATGGAAGCTCATATGGCATGTGGTATTGGAGCATGTCTAGGATGTACAGTTGAAACAAGTAATGGAGAATTCCTGAGAGTATGTAAAGATGGTCCTGTATTTGATGCTATGGAGGTTTTTGGATGAAAACAAATGTTACGATAGCCGGAGTAGAATTCAAAAATCCAGTGATAGCAGCAAGTGGAACTTTCGGTTTTGGTAAAGAATTTTCTGAATATCTAGATTTAAATAAACTTGGAGGCATATGTTCAAAGGGTTTAACTTTACATAGAAATCTGGGAAACAAGGGCATTAGAATTTACGAAACTGCATCAGGAATAATGAATTCGATAGGATTGCAAAATCCAGGAATAGAATATTTTGTAAAAGAAGAATTGCCTTTTATGAAAAAGTTTGACACTGTGACTATTGCAAATCTAGGTGGTCATTGTGTCGACGATTACATAAAAGGGGCAGAAATTTTAGATCAAACGACAAGTGATATGATAGAGCTAAATATATCATGTCCAAATGTCAAAGAAGGTGGAATGGCTTTTGGTACTGACCAATCAAAGGCAAAAGAAGTTATTAGAAAAGTTAGAAGTAAAACGAATAAGCCACTAATTGTAAAACTATCACCAAATGTTGGATCTATTGCTGAGTTTGCAAAAATTGCAGAAGATGAAGGAGCAGATTCTATATCACTTATAAATACAATAAATGCACTTGCAGTTGATATAAAAAGTAAAAAAACTATATTTGCCAACAAAACTGCAGGACTTTCTGGTCCGTGTGTAAAACCAATTGCTCTTAGAATGGTATATGAAGCAAGTAACGCTGTTGATATTCCAATAATAGGCATGGGTGGCATAATGAATTATGAGGATGCTTTAGAATTTATTATGGCTGGAGCAACAGCTATACAGGTTGGAACTGCAAATTTCATAGATTATAAATCTATGGAAAACATAATTAGTGGAATTGAAAAATATATGAAAGAAGAAAACATTTCATCCCTTGATGAAATAACCGGAATAATTTAGGAGAAGATATGGATAGAACACAAGAATTACTTAAAAAATCTGATGCTTTGCTTGAAGGACACTTTATCTTATCAAGTGGCAAACATTCAAATAGATATATACAATGTGCAAAATTAATTGAAAATCCAGTATATTGCGAGGAAGTTGCAAAAATAATTGCTGATAAAATTAAGGAAAAAGGAATCAAAGTTGACCTATGCGTTGGTCCAGCTATGGGCGGGGTAATAATTTCCTATGAACTGGCCAGAGCTTTAGGGGTAAATGCAATATTTACAGAAAGAGAAAATGGTAAGATGACACTTAGACGTGGCTTTTCTATAGAAAAAGATATGAACGTTATAATTGTGGAAGATGTAATAACAACAGGAAAGTCATCGTTTGAAACAGTAGATGTAATCGAATCTTGTGGAGCAAATGTTGTAGCCTTAACATCTATAGTAAATAGATCAAATAAAGATGAAATTAATGGCTTACCTATTATTTCTGCAAGTAAAATTGATGTCGAAGTATGGGATGAAGAAAATCTACCAGAAGAAATTAAGAAAATTCCAGCTACTAAACCAGGATCAAGGTCTTTAAAATAAGCTAATTCTTGAATTATCTATTTTTTATAATATAATCATTAAATAGATAAGGGGAGAGTTATGAAGATAAAAGATTTTACTAAAAAAATTATAGCCCTATCATTTGCCTTTTCTTTGGTATTTCTTGCTTGTGATTCTACTTCTCACGCAAGTACAACTAATAGGAAAGATTTAATGCACTATGGCTTGCAAAAAATTAACAGAGAAACCTTTAACCTAAGGGATATGAAAGAAGAGAGATTCAACAAGTTAGAAAATGACTTAGACAGTGTTCTTGAAACTGGTGTAGATAATGCTGATATCAATAGCTATTTCTACTTGACAAATAATTTGCCATTTACATCCAAAGAGTTAGAATATGGACTCCAAGATACAGGACTTAAGGGTCTTGGAAAAGATTTTAAATAAGTATCTGAAAAATACGGGATTAATCCGCTGCTTCTTATGGCTATGGCTAAACACGAGACAGGTAATGGTACAAGTGATTTATTTTTAGAAAAGAACAATCTTTTTGGTTTCAATGCAATTGATCATGATCCATACAATATGGCAAGTGACTTTAAAGAACCAAAAGAATCAATAGAAACAGTAGCAAAACACTTAAAAGAAGAGTATTTAGCTAAAAATGGTACATATTTTAATGGTGTATCAGCTAAGGGAATCGGGACACGCTATGCTTCAGATCCTGATTGGTCAAAAAAGGTAAATTCTATGATGATAGAAATTGCTGATAAAATGATAGAATCTTACAAAGCAGGGGAATAAACCTGCTTTTTTTATTTACCAAAATAAAGTATAATTAATCAAAGGAGTTAATTATGAACACAAGAGATTTTTTGGACGGTAAGTCTTTCGACGGTTATAAATTTTTTGGAGCCCACAAAAAAGATAAGGGATATATATTTAGGGTTTTGGCACCGAATGCAGATAAAGTTTCAATCATTGGTGATTTCAATGATTGGCAAAAACAGAGCATGAGAAAATACTCTACAGGAGTCTTCTCAATTACTATTGATGAAGCCAAGATAGGGGATACTTACCAATATGTTATAAATAGTGGTAATCAAGAATTTAAAAAAATAGACCCTTTTGCAAAGTCTATAATATATGATGAGAAAGCGTCTCAAATAGTAGATGACTCATATAAGTATAAATATAAAAGTAAGAAAAATTTGCCAAATAATATTTTACAAGTTTATTTGGGAACTTTATTTAATAATAAAGAAAAAACTGCTGATGAAATATACAGAGATATTATAAATCATGCAAAAGAGAATTCTTATACATCAATTTTGTTAATGCCTGTTAACGAATATCAGAATTATAAGTCCTTGGGTTACTCATCCTTAAATTTATTTTCTTTTTCTAAAAGATATGGAGACATAAAAAGTTTTAGAAAATTTGTAGATGAATGTCATAAGGAAAAGCTTCAAGTTATTGTCGAATTAGATATAAGTGAATTTGACCCAGACAAATGTGGGTTAAGCGATTTTGATGGGACAGATTTGTATAATTATAAATATGAAGATATCTACTTTAATTATTATGAACAATCAAACTTTGATATAAGTGGACCAGTGTCTAAATCTTACATCAAATCAGCGATTGATTACAATTTAAATGATTACAATCTTGATGGCGTATATTTTCCTTCAATTGAGAATTCGATTTATTGGCAGGGTGATGTTGCTAGGGGCATAAATAAAAATTGTGTTGATTTTATAAAAGAAATTAACGATTATATTTTATCAAAAGGAGCGGTTTCCCTTGCATCATTTAACGGAATATATGAGATGGATTTAGGATTTTCCTATGTTTTTGATTTTAAATCCAAAACCCTTGTCAATATTCTAAAGGATGAGCCATATAAAAGAGATTATTATAAAAATTATATTACAGATTTGATTAAAAATTCTGATAGTAACGGAATATTAGGATTTTCATATGTGGATTCTTACCAAAACGAAGCAAATCTTGCAATGAAAATATATTCTGATGATAAAAAGCTTGATCAGTTAAAAACATTATTTTTATTTTTATTCTCGCTAAAATCACCAAAATTATTATTTATGGGGGATGATAGCGGGGATTTAAGAACTTTTTCTCAGTATCAAATATTTAACTTTGATGATAAAAGTGATAAGATATCAGGTTTAAATGATTTTTATAGAGATATCTCAAAGCTTTATTTAGATACAGATATCTTGAGTCATCCTTTAAGTAAAACTGAACTTCTGGATGTAGAAGGATACAGCATATATGCTTACAAAAGAACTTACAAAAATAAGTCTTATTTAGTTGTAGTAAACTTTACAGATATTGATTACCAAATAGAAAGCTCTTTTAATTTAGATGAGTTAATTAACACACAAGATCTATCATATATCGGCTCTGGAAACATCAATGGAAATATTTCCAAGGGAGATACTATTAATATAGAAGCTTACTCATCCGCAATCTTTAAAATAAAATAAAACTAAGCTCTTGCATCATCATGCAAGAGCTTTTTTAGTAGAAGTTTTCAACTTTAGCTTTCAATTCATATTCATTATCTATATTGTGGGCAATATGGGTAAACCTCTCTAGGGCGATTTTTCTAGGTATAATGCCTAAAAAATATCCGTTTGTATGAGTTATACAAACAAAGTTATTATTTATTAATAACCTTAGTACATCTTCTAAATCGTGATTATCAAATAAGATTGGTACTACTTGATTCATAACTTCCTTGACTTTAATTTTAAGAAGTTTATCCTCATCGAAAATTGATAGGTCGTCAAAGCTTGTTACTATATTAGATATTGATATTAGACCTCTAACATGCTTGTTGTTATCAAGGACTGGAATAGTTTGATATCCAGAATTTGATAGTACTAAAACAGCATGGAGCAAAGAATCATCTTCATTACAAACTGCGACTTCAGAAGCAGGTATCATTAAATTTTCAGTAGGTCTATAAAACATATCTTTAATTTCTTCACTAATCATAATTACCTCAATTCCGAATACTTTGATTATTATAATCCTCATTACTGATTATAAGATAAATTTGTGTATATTTGATGTAAAAAAAGAGTTAGTAGAATATTCTACTAACTCTAAAATATGTAAGCACACCCAAGGTCGAACATAAGTCTTTTAAAAGTGTCTTAGAACAACGACTCATGTTAGGTGACCTTACGGCACACAGAAAGTACTGCTTAATGCTGCTACGTTCCCGTCCTGACATGATTCACAGCTTCCTGTTGCGTAAGACCCAACAATCAACACCGATATTTTAAGTCTTAATAAAAAACTTAGGCCCTAACTTGGGAATTAAACCCTGCTGTAGCGGATTGCAGGTTACAAGGCACCGCTAGTTCCCCGTCTAGTGCATGGCGGAGAGCATGGGATTTGAACCCATGATACGCACAAACGTATACACGATTTCCAATCGTGCTCCTTCAACCGCTCGGACAGCTCTCCTCACTACATTTACTAACTATACCATAGATTATTATTATTTGCAAAAGATTTACATTATAAGGTAAACAATTGTTACAGGTTTCTTCTTTTCATTATAAGTTATACTTGTGGTATAATAGCTTAGTAGAAAGGAAATTTTATGGCAAAAGCTTTGTATAGGCAGTACAGACCCAAGACCTTCGATGAAGTCCTAGGCCAAGATAGGGTTGTAAATGTCCTTAAAAATCAAGTAAAAAATAATAATTTTTCCCATGCTTATATATTTGCTGGAGAACGTGGTTGCGGAAAGACCACCTGTGCGAAAATATTTGCTAAGGCTATCAATTGCCTTCATCCAAAAGATGGATCGCCTTGTTTAGAGTGTGAGAATTGTAAGGCTATTGATGATGAATCTACAATCGATATTATCGAGATGGATGCTGCAAGTAATAGAAGAATAGATGATATTAGAAATCTTAAAGATAATGTAATATACCCACCTAATAAGTTGAAGTATAAGGTATATATTATAGATGAGGCTCATATGATTACAAGAGAAGCTTTCAATGCTCTCTTAAAAATCATGGAAGAGCCTCCAAGTCATTTAGTTTTTATTCTTGCAACAACTGAGATTGACAAAATTCCAAATACAATTTTATCTAGAGTTCAAAATTTTGAGTTTAATAAAATAGATTCAAGTAAAATTAAGGAACAAATCAATATTATTCTAGATGATAAAGATATAAAAATGGAAAATGAAGCTATTGATCTAATTATTAGAAAAGCAAATGGCGCTATGCGTGATGCTTTAAGTATACTTGATCAGGTTATATCATATGATAGCAAGGATTTTAAGATATCTGATGTTGAGGAGCTTTTGGGAGTAGTAGATTTCTATGATATTGATAAACTTACATCATCTATCTTTTCTTTTAATCAAAAAGAAGCCTTGTCTTATATCTTTAGCCTAAGAGAGAATAATAAGTCAAATAAGGATATACTCGATTCTCTAACTTATTACCTTAGAGATATAATGGTATATAAGATGACTGAAGATGAGTCAAACTTTGAGAACAAAGAAAGACTAGATTTTATTAAAAAAAGTTCTGAAAATATTGATATTGAAAGATTGCTGGATATGTTAGATATCCTAAGTGAATACTCTAACAAGCTAAGATATTCAGAAAACACTGATTTAATCATAGAGCTTTTAGTTGTTAGACTTATTAACACCAAGGATATATCTTCTCTTGATTCTAGAATTAGATATCTAGAGATGAGAAATGCTGATGATCTTGTTAGTCTGGTCAATGATTTGGTTAATGATAAACTAAAAAATCTAGATAAATTAGATTTATCTTTGCAAGGTAATTCAACTAGCAGTAATCTTGTAAACGTAGGAAATGAAGATGATACTCAAATAATGTCTACTAAAGAAACTATTATCGAACCTGAAGTAATAGAGTCTAAAGATGAATCTGAAAAAATCGATCAAGATAACATAGATGATCATAAAAAAAATCCTGAAATAGTAAACTTACCAGAAAATATGATTGAAGACATAAAAAATGTTATAATCAATATAGCTGGTAGAATGCTAAAGCCGATGTTTGATTCAGATGGGTTTTATTATACCTATAAACCTGGAGAATTTATCTTATATCTAAAGGATGATTTCTATGGTATTTTTGTCCAGACCAAAACTGAAGAGATTAGCAAATCTTTGGGAGAAATATTTTCTAGGGAAATTTCCTTTAGTTTGGGAGATTACAAAGATTTAGAAAAATCTAGTCAAAAAAAAACTTCTGAACTAGAAAGTGAAAGTCAAACGTCTACTGAAGTAGAAAACATAGAAGAAACTTTAGATGTAGAAGAAAAATCAGTTTCTATAAATTCAAGTGATGAAGATATAGTAGACGAAAGTAAAAATATAATAAAAAATGATGGTGATACTTCAAATATAGAAAAAAATGCTGAAATTTATAAGCTTAAGGAAATATTTGGAGAAGATCTAATAATTAAGTAAAGGAGAAATAAAATGGCAAGAGGCGGATTTAGAGGTGGCGCACCTAATATGAACAATATGATGAAACAAGTAAAAAAGATGCAAGAGCAAATGGAAAAGGCCCAATCTGAAATTGAAGAAAAAGAATTTTCATCATCAGCAGGTGGTGGAGTAGTAGAAGCTACAGTCAATGGGAAAAAAGAAGTACTTAGTGTAAAAATTAATCCTGATGTAGTAGATCCAGAAGATGTTGAAATGTTAGAAGACTTGATTATGGTTGCTATAAATGACGCTATGACTAAAGCAGCTAACTATAACGAAGAAACAATGGGTAAACTTACAGGTGGAATAAATATACCTGGATTAATGTAATGGCTTTATTTCCAGAATCTTTGACAAATCTAATAGAACAGTTTCAAAAACTTCCAACTATAGGCAGGAAAAGCGCGGAAAGGTTGGCTATGTCTATAGTAGATGATGATAGAAAAAAAGTAGAAGATTTTTCTAAAAGTCTATTAGAAGTTAAGGATAGAATTCATAAATGTGAGATTTGTGGAAATTTGACTGAAGAAGATATTTGCGATATATGTAAGGATATAACAAGAAACGAAGAATATCTTTGCATAGTAGAAGATGTTAGAAATCTCATAGCTATAGAAAAATCTAATGCCTACAGGGGACGCTACCACGTTCTCGGTGGGCTTATTTCACCTTCAGATGGGATAGGACCAGATGAGCTAAATATTGACAAATTACTAGAAAGAATCAAAAAAGAAGACATAAAAGAAGTTATTATAGCGATTTCTTCTACTATAGAGGGTGAAACTACAATTTTATTCTTATCAAGCATTCTATCAAAGCTCAATGTAAAGATTACTAAGCTTGCTCAAGGTATACCAGTAGGTTCAAACTTAGAGTATTTCGACCAGTTAACCTTAGAAAGAGCTTTAGAAGATAGGAGGGAAATTATTGATTAAGATAAAAAGATTAATAATTATGATGTGTTTAACCCTGATACTAGTAGCTTGCTCTGTTAAAAAAGAAGATAAAATTGACGAAAGTTTTAGTCAAACAGATCCAAAACCAATAGCAAGTGCGATTGATATCAAGTCAACAAGTTTTGCCTCTAGTATTTTATTAGACTCAATGAAAAATAACGATGATTTTTCCTATAATCCAACTGATGTTGATGATTTAGAAAAAATAATGGATGGTAATTTTGATATTGCAATAGTACCAGCGATTTTAGCACCAAGCATATATAATACAACTAACTCTGGCGTTAGCATTGCTGCTATTAGTCTTGTAAATAACCTTTATGCCCTTAGTGATACTCAAATAAATTCACCCAAAGACATGTTTGGAAAAAAATTATTAATTAGAGATATGGGAAGTGTGTACAAAAAAGCATTAGATTCAAAACTATCAATAATAAAAGGTGTATTTGGGATTGATGTTTTATTTTATGAGAACATAAAAGAATTAGAAGATTATATCAATGCAAATGATTCATATATTGCTGTAGTGTCTGAGCCTTATCTAAGTAAAATCAAGAATAATAAAAAAAGTACAGTTTATAACTTGACTGAAATTATGCCTTATCTATCAGATGAAAAATTAAGTGTTGATAGTGATATAGTTTCCGAAGTAGTACTTGTTAACAATAAATTTTTAAAAGACAAAAAATCTACTTTTGATAGATTTTTAGATGATTTAAAAGTAACTACAGAAAAGCTTAAAGATAATCCCGAAATCTCAGCTAACATTATCAATAGATATGATTTAAGTAGCGACGATGCAATGAATATTTATAAGAATATGGATGTAGTTTATATTGATGGGGACACTATGAAGGGACTGTATAATATATATCTTGATGGCATTGATAAACTTAAACTAGATATTTGTCATGGAGATAGACCATCGGATGATTTTTATTACTATAAATAATAAATACAAGAAAGAGTTATAAATGCTTGATAAAAAATACTACCATAATAATTTAGATAAGCTGAAACAAATGTCTGAAGAAGTTTCTAAAGACCCATTCTTACCTTGTTTTCATATATATCCTAAATCAGGTTGGTTAAATGATCCAAATGGTTTATGCCAAGTTGATGGAACATATCATATATATTTTCAGTACTCACCGTTTGATGAAAATAAAAAAGATATATTATGGGGGCATGTTTCAAGTAAAGACTTGATCAATTTTACTAGAGAAGAACCTTTCATATACTCGGATAGTGAGTTTGATAGAGATGGAGCCTACTCAGGATCAGCTTTTGTAGCTAATAATGAAATTAACTTTTTCTATACTGGAAATGTCAAATACGATGGTGATTATGACTACGTAAACGATGGAAGAGAACACAACACAATCAGAGTTAAATCAATAGATGGAGTAACTTACGGTTGTAAAGAGCTTTTGTTAACTAATTCAGATTATCCTAAAAATATGACTAAACATGTAAGAGATCCTAAAATATTCAATGAGAATAATTTTTATTATATGTTTTTGGGAGCAAGAAATAGAGAGGATAAGGGACTAGTTTTAGTTTATAAATCTAGTGATTTAAAAGATTTCTCATATTTTATGACTATTGAAAGTGTAGAAAACTTCGGTTACATGTGGGAGTGTCCAGATTATTTTAAACTAAATAAGCAAGGAATCCTCATATGTTGCCCTCAGGGAGTAGAGAAAGAAGATTTTAAATATCAAAATATCTATCAAGCTGGTTTCTTCCCTATAAATATGGACTTAGAAAATAAGAAGTATGAGTTGGGAGATTTTTACGAATTAGATTATGGATTTGATTTCTATGCTCCTCAAACTTTTGAAGATGAAAATGGTAGAAGAATTCTGATAGCTTGGATGGGTATGCCAGATGCTAATTATACAAATCCTACCATAGAATATAAATGGCAACATTGTCTAACTATACCAAGAGAATTGAAATATGATGAAGGAAAGCTATATCAAAAACCAATATCCGAACTTTGTAAGTTAAGAGAAGAAAAGTTAAGCCTTGAAAGAGGAGGTAAGTGTAACTTACAGGTTTATGAGGCGTTTTCTAATGATATAAGTTCTGACTTTGAGATAAATCTAAGAAAGGATGTTAAATTATCATACCAAGAAGAAACTTTAACTCTAGATATGGGAGAAAGTTCTTATGGGAGAAAGATTAGAGAAATCAAAATAGAAAATATTGAAAACATTAGAATTTACTCAGATAAGTCTTCATTAGAGATATTTATCAATGATGGCTCCTATGTATTAAGTACTAGAGTTTATTCATTAGACTATTTATTTTATTCGAAAGATTTAGACTTTACCATTTACCCTTTAAAAAATATAATTATAAAATAATTAGAACCTAACTTTTACTTGAAGTTAGGTTTTTTATTTGAAAATTCTAAAAAGGGTAAGGATATAAGGTAAGAGATAAATTTATATCCTAAGGAGGATTTATGATAGAGACTAAAATTATTGAAAATATAGGAGTGATTTACCTAGCGAAACCAAATCTTATAAATGCTTTAGATATAGATATGGTAAGAAATATAAAAAGTACATTAGAATCATGGGAAAGAGATGACAATGTAAGAGCGGTTCTACTTGATTCTACATCTGATAAGGGATTTTGTTCTGGAGGAGATTTAAAATCCTTATATGATGATCTTATAAATAATGAAGATTTATCTAATAAAGAAAAATTTTTCGTAGAAGAGTTTGATTTAGACAAGTACCTTTCGATATATAAAAAGCCTGTAGTTAGTCATTGGTATGGAGTAACTATGGGTGGAGGAATTGGACTTACTATTAATTCTGATTTTATAATTGTAGATGAAACTGTCAATTGGGCAATGCCTGAGACAAGACTTGGGTTTGTGCCAGATGTAGGAGTGTGTCATTATATATCAATGCTACCTCAAGCAGTAGGTCAATATGTGGGACTTTTAGGGAAAAGTTTAGGGGCAAGCGATGTAATGGAATTTGGTCTTGCTGACTTTTACATCAACTCTAATGATTATAATAAAGCAATTAAAAACTTATTTAACTTATCAAGAGATTATTCTGGAGATAAGTTGATTGAGAAATTTAGAGAATCAATCATAAAATATCAAAATACCGAAAATTCATCAAAAATCAAAAAAAACTTGGATGGTATAAATAAATATTTTAATGGAGAAAGTATAGAAGATATATTTGAGAAATTAAATAATAGCAAGGATGAATTTGCCAAAGACTGTTTAGAAGAATTTGACGAAAGATACCCATTAATGCTAAAAGTTCAGTTTGAAAAATATTTTGTTTGTAAAAATCTAAATTATCAAGATACAATAGACTTAGATCTTAAAATATTACGTCATAGTGTAAAGTCTGGATCAATGCAAGAAGGAATAAAAGCGGTCATTATCGATAAAAATCATAAGGCGAATTGGCCAGAAGATTCTTTAGCAAAGGTTGATGAAGAAACAGTAAAGAATCTTTTATCAATTGATAAAACTAATAAGGAAAATATAAATTTATAATTTCTAAAAACAGCTGTCAATACGGCTGTTTTTTATGGTTAATTATAAGATTTGGGTATAAATATAGAAACAGAGGAGGAAATTATGAGAAAAACAAAGGTAAGTATGGTATTTTTTATAATTGGAGTATTACTTTTAGCCGTATCATTTGTTGTTCCAACAGATATATTAAATTCTTACACTAATTTAAAACCAATCGGTCTTAGTACATTGTTTTTGTGTCCAGCTTTTGGAATAATAGGCGTGCTATTTTCTATTAAGGAAAAATCGTTGGTATTTGGGATATTAAATGCATTGCTAATGCTAGCATTTCCTATTATGATGTTTATTGGTTATAATATTTTATAACTTATATATTAGATTTATATGGAGATACTATGAGTGAAGATAGGATGAAAATTGCAATTCAAGATACTTATGGTGAAAGATTTAAGCACTGTTGGGGCTGTGGTAGCAAGAATGAAAATGGACTACATCTAAAATCATATCCAGGCGATGAAGAAAATACTTGTGTTACTGAGATTGTGCCAGATGGTCAATACACAGGTGGAGTTCCAGCAAATCTATTTGGTGGAATGATTGCTATGATATTTGATTGCCATGGAACAGCCTCAGCTGCTTATTTTAACCACATAAAAAATGGATTAGAACTTAGGGAAGATACCATTATTAAAAGATTTATCACAGCTAGACTTGAAATTGACTATAAAAAACCTACTCCTATGGGTGAAATAGTAAAAGTTATAGCTAAGCCTCTTGAAATGACTGATAGAAAAGTTATTTTATTGATGCAAATGTATGCAAAAGATGAACTTAGAGCTGAAGCTAAGATGGTTGCAGTAGGAGTAAAGGATAATATGTAATCGGAATTAGACATTTAATTTCATAACAATACAACATCTAGTTGAAATTTTCAAAAGTAACGACTGCTCGAATGAAACTGTAGTCGTTATTTTTTTATATATATGAAAAAATATTCATTGTAAATTAAAGTTAGATAATATAAACTATAAATAATAGGAGATAAATTATGGTTAAAATATTACAATTTCCCAATACTGATAATTTAAGTGAATCTGTAAAAATCTTGCGAAAAGAACTTCTAGATACTGTTTATAAGTATGATGAAATTTTGGTACACGAATCTTATCAACTTAAAATTAAATATATTAGAACATTTGGATCAATAGAGTATAAATATTTGAGCAGAAAACTAGTTTATAATAAATTAAAGGAAGAAAAGTATCTATTAGGAAAATATATAGATAAATATGACTTTGTTGACTTTAAAAGGCTAGATAAGATTATAAGTCAGAAATTTCACAAGGAAGAGATTGAGCTTGATGAAAAACTTATGGAAATAAACGAAGCATTAAATGAAAACACTAAAAGTTCTTTGTCTAATCGAGATCATGGACAATTTGAAAAATCTTACAAGAATATAATTACAAAGATTCATCCTCTAATAAATAATAACCTTAGCCCTAGTAAGGCAGATTTATATATAAATTCTTTGTTGGCATTCACATATTATGATTTTGCATCTATTAGGACAATAGATAATATGCTGGAAAGAAATCTAGGTGAAAATTATAGGTCCAAACCTACGAATATTTTATATAAAGAAAAGCAAAACCTCGAAAAATCAATTGAAGATGTAAATATAAAAATTGATTCTTTGTATGAAAAAGATCCGTGGATTTATAAAAAACTTTTAGCAAGTACCGGGGATATAAATAAGAAATATAATGAAATATCAAAAAAGATTGATTCTTTAGATGTAGCGATAAGAAGTCTTCAAGAAGAAATAAAAATACTGCTGGAAAAGTGTCATGAAAAATAATCACAATTTAAAGATAATTAAACCTAACAGAGTAAGAGAAGAAAAAGCTAGAGAAATTTACCTATTTGACACTCATGTTGCAGGGACAAGTTATATTGAAAATATAGAAGAAATTGCTGAAAATCTAAACTTTGATGATAAATTAACTTGCATAAGAGAAGAAGATAATGAATACGACCTTCAAGCTATAAAGCTAATTACAGATAATGATGAGAAAATAGGCTATATTCCACAGGCTGACAATGTAATTTTTGCAAGACTAATGGATGCTGGCAAAAAACTTTGTGCGAGAGTTAGGTCTATAAAACTTAAGGGAAAATGGTATAAGATTGAGATAGCTATATTTTTGCTAGATAATGAGAAATAAAAGATACGGAGGGCATGTGCTTAGAGGAATAGGATTTTTATTGATAGCAATTGGATATGCAGGTAATTATAAGAAATACTTAGAAAGTTATAAAAAAGACAAGAGCAAAGAAAACTTATTCGAAGTGATTGGAATCAGTTTAATTATTGTAGGGTGTTTTCTTCTAGGAATTGCTAATATATTTGGATAGGATAATTATTGGTAAATAGTAGTTTGTATTTAATTAAATAGGGTATTAATAAAACAGAGATTGATAGGAAAAAAGAAAGGATAATTATGAGAAAAGATATTAATAGAGAATGGGACTTTGAACTATATTTTAAACCTGATTGTCCATTTTGTTTAAAAGTGTTGAATTACTTTAGGGATAATGATATTATTAAATATCCTTCCTATAATATAGAAGATCAAACTTCTGGCTATGAAAATCAAGATAAATTGATTGAAGCTGGTGGCAAAGTACAAGTGCCATGCATGGTTATTGATGGAAAAGCAATGTATGAATCTGATGATATCATTGCTTACGCTAAGGAAAACTTTTTGGAAAAAGCACAAGAAAATAAGAAGAATAGAAAATAAAAGTAATTTAAAGATAATTTTAAGATTAAAAGGAGTGGTAGATAATATTACCACTCCTTTATATATTACTTGAATCTTAACTATGAAATATATTTACAACAACTATCCTTCTAATATTTCTATAGCACATTTTACTCCATCAAGTGCAGATGAAACTATCCCACCAGCGTAGCCGGCACCTTCACCAATTGGCCTTAGGTTTTTATATTTTGTTGAGTAATTTTCTCTTTCTATTCTAACTGGAGACGAAGTTCTGGTTTCAACACCAGTAAGTATTGCATCAGGATTTAAAAAGCCCTTCAATTTTTTATCAAATACTTTGATTGACTCTTTGATTGCATCATTTATAAATTCTGGGTAAATCTCGTTTAAATTAGCCAATGTATATCCAGTTTGATTGCTAGGTTTAACTTTCCCGATACTTTCGCTAGGTTTGTTTTCGTAAAAATCTCCAAGTCTTTGGACAGGTGCTTTGTTATTTGATCCACCGAGTTTAAAAGCTTTCTTCTCGATATTTCTCTGAAACTCTATTCCTGCCAGATTTCCTTCTCCTATGATATTACTATTTACAGTACATACTATAGCAGCATTTGCATTTGTATTTGACCTATCATGGTAGCTCATTCCATTTACACAGAGTTCTTCTTTTTCACTAGAGCCATTTACGACATAACCACCAGGACACATACAAAAACTATAAACAGAAAACCCTTTTTCTTTATTCGTGTAATTTAATTGGTAGCTTGCCTGTGGTAGTCGAAAGTCTCTTATATTGTATTGGCTAAAGTTAATGTAATCTTGTAGGTGCTCTATTCTAAAACCAACTGCAAATGGTTTTTGGATTATTTTAATATATTTATCTAGCATAATAAAGGTATCCCTAGATGAATTTCCTAAAGCTAAGATGTATTCATCTGCTTGGTAAGTAGATTTGTCAGTAATAAGACCATTGACTTTTTCATTTGCAATGTCTATGTCTATGAATTTTTCATTAAAATGAAATTTTCCTCCCAGGCTTTCGATTGATTTTCTTATGTTAATTATAACTTTTCTTAGGATATCTGTACCAACGTGAGGGAGATGATCATATAAAATATCTTCTGGAGCTCCATTTTCAACCAAAATTTTAAATATTTCTCTATAACGCTTGTCTTTTGATCTTGAAGTTAGCTTTCCGTCAGAAAAAGTACCAGCACCTCCTTCTCCGAATTGGATGTTAGATCTTTTATTAAAATTATTATATTCTATAAAATCTTCTATAGTTTTTAACCTATCTTCTATTTTTTGACCCTGCTCTATTATATCTACCTTTACATTTGCCTTGGCAAGGCTTATAGCAGCAAATAAACCAGCAGGGCCAGCTCCAACTATTACTGCAGATTTAACCTTGTTCTTATTTTCTAAAGTTAGGTTTTCCTCTTTATATTCTGATACATTATGTTTAAGCTTTTTGATTGTTTTAGGATTTAGCTCTGTATCAATTAACACTTGATATACATAATAGACACCCTTTCTAGCATCTATTGATTTTTTATATATTTCAAAAGAGTCTATTTTCTTTTGTATTGTTTTTTCTATTTCTTTTTTAAGTTCACTTTCATTAGCGTCATAAGGCACTTTTATATTTCTAAGAAGTAACATATTTCCTCCGTTTCTTATATTATTTTACCAGAAGATTACCGTATTAAGAAAAATAATGATTTTGGGTATAATTACCTTATAGGATAATGGAGTTAGGAGATATGGTATGTGGTTGATTTTATCAATATTATCAGCATTTTTTGCGGCAGTCACATCAATTCTTGCAAAAATTGGAATTGAAAATGTAAATTCAAATTTAGCTACAGCAATTAGAACTTTGGTTGTGGTTATTATGAGCTGGCTTATAGTATTTACTACAAATGCTCAAACAGGAATACACGATATATCTAATAAATCATGGTTGTATTTAATTCTGTCGGGACTTGCAACTGGACTGTCTTGGTTATGTTATTATGCAGCAATTAAATCTGGGCAAGTATCTAAGGTTGTAGCTGTTGATAAGGCGAGTGTTATATTGACATTTATAATGGCTTTTATTTTTCTTGGGGAAAAGTTTACACAAAAATCAATTATAGGAGCTATACTTATTGGAATCGGAACATTTATTATGGTTATTTAGAATTAAATTTAATAAATTAAACAATATTTTAAAGCAAGTATTAAAATTTCTATAAAGGAGAAAAAATGAATAACAAAGACCTAAATGCAAGACAAGCTATAGAAAGAATTAAAAAGGTATATAAAAATATGGAAAAAGTTCTGGACTCTCTTCCTGATGCATTTCCAAAAAGTATGAAAAATCAAATAAAAGAGCTTGTTTTTGATGATGAAGATCTAAGCAAGCTAATGAGTGAGCTAGACCATCATAGACCACCTAAGATATTTTTGATAGGAAGAACTGGTGTAGGGAAAAGCTCACTGATAAACGCCATTAGTGGTAAATATCTCGCACCTGTAAATGATGTTTATTCCAATACACAATATGCCAACAAATACGATTATGTAGATGATGGAAAAGTCTTGATGGAAATCTTAGATACTAGGGGAATTGCCGAATCAATTGCTATAGACAACAAAATTTCTGCCGAAGATATGATTAAAAAAGAAGTTAATACATTTCTACCTGATGTTTGCATCTTTATGCTAAACGCGAGCCATAGAGATGATATAAACTCTGATGTTGATTTCTTAAGAGAAATAAGCGAAGATTATAGAAAAAATAATGGAGTTGAATTACCTATTATTACTGTAATTAACAAGGTTGATGAACTTGCACCTTCAAGATTTAAAGACCCAAAAGAATACCCAATTAGTAAAAATAATAATATAGATGAAGTTATAAAATATTATGGACAAATTATTATGGAAGGTGGGCTTGAGGTAAACGAAATATTACCAGCTTCTTCTCTAATTGAATGGCAGATAGATGGGGAGTTTATAGATACACTTGCTATAAATGATTTACCACCGGCAGAACTAGAAGAATTAGAGATTGGATTTGATGGTAGATATGGAATAGAGAAACTCCTAGATGCTTTAGAAAACTCAATATCAGATTACGACGCTTTAATTGGATTAAAGATAGCTTGTAGGATGGAAAATATTTTAATAAACTTAACCGATAAACTTATTAAGATATTTGCAGGCTTTGCCGGAACTATCGCATTAACCCCAATCCCTGTTGCAGATGTATATCCTCTAATCGCTATACAAATACTTCTAGTTAGTTTGATAGCAGGACTTGGCGGTAGAGATGTATCTGCAAAAAGCGCAAGAGAATTTCTAGTATCCATAGGTGCTGTAGGAGTTACCGGTAATATTTTTAGATTTACTGCTCAACAAATATTGAAGTTTGTTCCTGGAGCTGGAAGTGCTATCAGTGCATCAATAGCAGCATTCGGAACTAAAACAATAGGAGATGCTGCTAAAAAATATTATATTGAAGGAATAGATATAAAGAAAGTAAGCAAGGATTATAAAAAGAAAATAAAGGAAGAAAAGAAGAAAAGTTAGGCTCATCGCCTAATTTTTTTGTATATAAAATTAATTTGACTAATTGATATCAAAGAAATATAATCATTAAATGTGTAAAAAATTTGTAAAGGAGGTTAGCAATGGCTAACAAAAACAAATCTAATGACAACTCGTCAAAAGGTTTTCTTGCAGGTGTAGAAAGAGTGGGTAACGCCCTACCGCATCCTGCTATGATATTTGTAATTATGATTGCAATTCTTGCAGTTATATCAGCCCTAGCAGCAAAGTCTAACGTTACAGTTAACTATTACGATGCTAAGGCAGAAGAAAATGTAGAGCTTGCAGCAATAAGTTTATTAAACGCTGATGGTATCAGATATATGGTAAACTCTGTTGTTGAAAACTTCACAAGTTTTGCACCTTTGGGTACTGTACTTGTAGCAATGCTCGGTGTAGGAGTTGCAGAATATGCAGGATTCTTTGATACAGGACTTAAAAAGTTATTATCTAATGTTCCATCTGTATTATTGACAGCCGCAGTTGTTTTTGCCGGAATTATATCAAATATTGCATCAGATGCAGGCTATGTTGTTGTAGTTCCACTTGGAGCAATGATTTTTGCATCAGCTGGTAAACATCCAATTGCAGGACTTGCAGCAGCATTTGCAGGTGTATCTGGTGGATTTTCTGCAAACCTAATATTTGGACCTACAGACGCATTACTTGCTGGTATTACTAACGAGGCTTTGAGAGCGTCTAAAATATCTGAAACTGTAGATGTAACAGGCAACTGGTATTTCTTGATAGTATCTACATTTATATTGACAATAGTAGGTACATTAGTGACAGAAAAAATAGTAATTCCAAACCTTGGTGAATACAAGGGATCTTATGTTCATGATGATAAGCCAATTACAGATCTTGAGAAAAAAGCTTTAAGAAACTCTCTAATCGCAATTCTTATTTTTGTAGTTATTCTTATTTTAGCTATGGCACCACAAAATGCTATCTTAAAAGAAGCTGACAAGAGTGGGGATGTCAATATCCAACACTTCCTAGGAAACGGTTTAATATTTGCAATTTTGCTATTATTTTTAATCCCAGGTGTTGTTTATGGAAAAACTGTAGGAAAGATCAATTCATCAAATGATTTAGTAGAAGCAATGAGCCAAGCTATGAAATCAATGTCAGGTTTCTTAGTGTTAGCATTTTTCGCAGCACAATTTGTATCTTTCTTTGCTTATACAAATCTTGGAACAGTACTTTCAGTAAAGGGAGCAGAATTCTTAGAAGCAATAGGATTAACAGGAATACCACTAATTATTCTATTTATAATTCTATCTGCATTCATAAACTTGTTTATAGGTTCGGCATCTGCAAAATGGGCTATAATGGCACCAATATTTGTACCAATGTTCTTTAAAATGGGACTAAGCCCAGAGTTAACTCAAATGGCTTATAGAATCGCAGATTCATCAACAAATATTATTTCGCCACTAATGAACTATTTTGCTATGATTGTAATTTTCATGCAAAAATATGATAAAGACAGAGGATTGGGTACTTTAATTTCTACAATGTTACCTTATTCAATGGCCTTCTTATTACTTTGGTCAGTATTGTTAATAATTTGGATGGCTTTCGGAATACCACTTGGCCCTGGTGCACCACTTACTGTATAACAATTAAATAAGATTTAAATTAAGTGATAGCATTGAGGATAATTAGTGCTATCTCTTTTTTTATAATTTAATACAAATTAAAGTAAACATGTTATAATGATTAATATATTATAAAAGAATTTTAAAACTTACATAAATTTATTTTAGAAAGAAAGAGACATAAGAATGGAGTATTTTTTTAGACATACGCCAGACCCTAAAACTAATATAAGTATGGGCATGGTGTGGATATTTTTGATTATATATTTGTTATTTTCTTATAAATTTAGATATAGCAAAAAACTCTTAGAATTTCAATTTGTTTTTATAATATTAGTAGAATTATCTTTGATTTACTGGTATTACAAAGGAAAAGTTATATTTTTAAAAGAGGGATTGCCACTATACCATTGTAGAGTAGCTGCATTTATGATGCCCATAGCTTACTTTACTAAAAAATATAAGTTGGCTAGTTATTTTTCCTATATGGCAATTATCGGACCATTAGTAGCTTACTCAATACCAGATCCATCAAAATTCATGTGGCCACATATTACAAATGTAACTTATGTTTGTGCACATACCATGCTTATTGCAAGCGGGCTTATGTTTATAACAAATAATAGGGAAGATCTTGACCTTAAATATATAATAAAAGTTACTTTAGGAATCAATTTAATAATTTACTTAGCAAATTATATTTTTGATGCAAACTATGGATATTTGAGAAACTTACCAGAATCCCTTGGAATTGATATTCCTAGCATAGTTTTATTATTAGCTATCAGTTTGCTGTTAGTATTAGGCATTTATGCTTTAAATGGCATAGCAAGAAAAATTTTAAGGAATAAATTGAAATGTTAAATATATGAACAAGATAATATATCAAGTTTCCTATATATTAAAAAGTGGTGTTGGCCAATAGATGTACTTATTAGCCAACACCACTTTTATTTTAATATAAATTTCATCGTAACTGGATTATGATCACTATTTTTAAATCCTAAATCTTCTACCTTAACGCCTTACACTTCAATGTTTTTACTTACTATGAATCCATCTATAATACATTCGTAAGAATCATTAGGATTATAGGGAGTATTGTTAAGTCTTGATGAATTGACATTATCGCCATATACAAGTTTAAAATCTTTTGTGACTATATCATGTGGGAAATCACTAGGATTCCAATATTCACTAATCCTTTCTGCCTTATAATTTTCTCTCAACTCCTGATTAAAATCTCCTCCAACTACAACATAGTTACCCATGTCATATTCGTTTTGAATAAAATCAAATATCTGTTTAATCTGGGCAATTCTACCGTTGTTGCCATTTTCATAGGCGTCTAGGTGCACATTTACTAATGCTAATTTTTTATCAGTGCCTTCAATATCTAAATAGCTTACGCCAAATCCTCTTTTTAGGTTTGCAAGCCTTGTAGGAAATTTGTGAGGAATTGGTTGTTGATATCTAAATGCTTCTGATATCTTAAATTTAGTTTGAGTAAGAATACCAGAATTCATTTTTCCCATTGGTGGTATTGGATATGGAACATACTTAACCTTATAGTTATAAGCGAAGATAGAATTACCTAATAAATTTTCTCTGAACATCTCTACTTCGTTGATGTTATATGTTCTCTTTGAATCTTCATCTATTTCTTGGATTAGATTAAAATCTGCATTTATATCTTTTATACTTTGAAGTATTCCATCAAGGGCATTTTCTACATGTTCTTTACTTATAGGCAGAACCATCTTTCCACCATCCATAAAAAAGTCAGTATCTTTATCTAACCCTCCGTAGCCAATATTCCATGTCATTATTTTGTATTCATTGTTTATACTTAGTATATTCTGAGAATTTCCATCAATATTTAGTTCTTCCTTATCATTTGGTTTATACTCAGTTACCCACAAATAAGATAGTAGAAGAATAAACAAAATAATAATTAGATACAATATATATTTTAATATTCTCTTTGCCATAGATCCTCCTTGTATAGGTTTAAGTCTATCACTAATATAAGTTAAAGTAAATAATATATATATTTAGTTTATTTTGTTGAATAATCTATGATACAATTAATGTTGTTAATGAGTAAAGACTATAATAAGCAAATAATAATTATATGACAGGAATAAGATTTATGAAATTTGTATATGATTATGAAAAAAATGGAGAACTAGGAAAAATACAATCTGTAGTTCTAATGAGCAAATCCCCTAGAAGGAGGGAGTTACTTAGTTTTTTAAATCCTATATTATCTTCTATCGAGATAGATGAAAGAGCTATAGAAGATAGATATATGGATTTATATAAGAATGATGATTTTCTAATTAGAGCTGGCAAAACTTGTTGTGAAATAGCAAAGGAAAAATCAAGTATTTCTAATTTAGAACCTAATACTTTGTATATTTCATCTGACACAATGGTTATAATAGACGATAAAATATATGGAAAACCCAAGGATTTGGATCAAGCGAAAGCTATGTTTATGTCTTATTTTTCGAAATCTCATCATGTTATTACGTCTGTTTGCCTTAGATCTACAAGCTATATAGATGTGTTTTTTACTGTTGCTGAAGTTAGGTTCACTGACTACTATAATAGTTTAGATGAAGTTATAGATAATTATATAAATGAGAAAAATGTTATGGATAAGGCTGGAGCTTATGGGATACAAGATCTTGATCCAAGATTAGTATCTTATATTTGTGGTGATGTCAATACAATAATAGGACTTCCTGTGGCTGAATTATCAAAAAGAATTGGAGATAAAATTTGATTAAGTATATATTATGGGATATAGATGGAACGCTACTTAATTTTTCTATGGCAGAAGCTAATGCTATGAGAGCATGCTTTGCCGAATATAATTTAGGAGAATTAAGTGATGATAGGTTGAAAGTGTATAAAAATATTAACGATAAATATTGGAAGAGACTTGAAAGAGGTGAGATTTCAAGGATTGAAGTACTTGAAGGAAGGTTTAAAGAGTTTTTCTCACAATATGGATACAATACTGATGTTGTAAGTGATTTTAATATATCTTATCAGGAAAATTTAGGTAAAACCTATGTATTTAATGATAATGCATATGAAACTGTGATGAAACTTAATGGAAAGTACAACCAATATGCAGCAACAAATGGATCGATTATTGCTCAGAAAGGAAAATTAAAAGGTGCCGGTCTTGATGGGGTTTTAAAAGATGTTTTCATATCTGAATTAATTGGTTATGAAAAGCCTAGCGAAAAGTTCTTTTCTTATATTTTTGATAGCATAGGTTCATTTAAAAGAGAAGAATATGTTATTATAGGAGATTCTTTAACTTCAGATATAGCTGGAGGAAATAGAGCAGGTATCAAGACGATTTGGTTTAATCCTGATGGTTTATCTAATCCTAATAATGTCGGTTATGATTATGAAATTAAAAATTTGAGTGAAGTTCTTAATATATTGTAGGCTTATATGGACGAAATAATTATTAAACAGAAACTATTAGATAATTTTTTAAAATATGTTAGTATACCAAGCCAGTCAAATGAGAGTAATAAAAAAATACCTTCAAGTGAGGGCCAGCTTACTTTAGCAAAAATACTATATGATGATTTATATTCATTAGGTATAGAAGATGTAAGCTTAAATGATTATGGAGTAGTTCAAGCTTATATTTCTTCAAACATTGGCACAAAAGAAAAATATCCCTCTATAGGTTGGGTTTGCCATTTAGATACTGTAGATGTAGGTTTATCAGAAATTGTTAATCCTAGAATAGTAAAAAATTATGATGGTGGAGATATTATCTTAAATAAAGAAAAAGATATAAAGGTAACCCCTATAGAAGATGAAAATGTATTGGCCTATGTAGGAGATGATATTGTTGTAACTGATGGAAATTCTGTTTTAGGTGCAGATAATAAAGCAGCTATAGCAAATGTCATGACAGCTGTAAGTTATATTGTAGAAAATCAACATTTAAGACATGGAGATATATACTTAGCTTTTGTACCAGATGAGGAAATCGGTCTAAGAGGTGTTAGAAAAATAGATTTTTCAAAGTTTGATGTTGATTTTGCCTATACCATAGATTGTTGTAAATTAGGTGAACTGGTTTATGAAACATTTAACGCTGCTAGTGGGAAGTTAAAAATAAAGGGTGTAAGCGCTCATCCCATGAACTCAAAAAATAATCTAGTTAATCCAATAATGATAGCTCATGATTTTATAGCTATGCTTGATAGATCAAAAATGCCTGAGAATACAGAGGGAAGAGAAGGATATATCTGGGTTACGGATATTCATTCAAATGTTTTAGATTTAAGCTTAAATTTTAATATAAGAGATCATAATAGAGATAATTTTGAGAAAAGCAAAAAATACTTAATGAATATAGTAGAATATCTTAGAAAAAAATACGAAAAAGCTAAGATAGAAATTGAAATTGAAGATGTTTATAGAAATATATGTGATTGTATAGATGATGAAAATGTTTTAGCAATAGAAAAATTAAAAGATGCTTACACTTTGCTAGGAATTGAGCCTGAAATAATACCAATGAGAGGTGGAACTGATGGGTCTTATCTTTCAACGAGAAATATTTTAACGCCAAATTATTTTACTGGAGCGCTCAATTTTCATTCCAATAAAGAGTATTTGCCAATAAATTCTTTTTACAAATCATTTTTAGTTACATTAGAACTTATGATAATAAAAGATTGATACTATGAATAAAATTCCTATAATGGTATGATATATAAGTAATTTATTTTTAGGAGGAAATATGGATTTAAGTGAGCCTTGTCCGAGGCGAAAATTAAAAAAATGAGCTGATTGAGGTTTCATTAATGCCTCAATTGGTAAAATATGGAGGTATTAATGACTGAAAGAAATTATAATGTTGATCAACTCAACAAAATCCAAGAAACCATAAATAAAATGGATCCAGTTGATATTGCTGATAAATTAGAAATTTTACCTGAAAAGGATGTCGCAATCTGGATAAAACTATTAAACAAAGATCTCCTTGCAGATTCATTTACAGAATTAAGAGCTGAAAATAAAGCTAGAATAGTAAATATTCTATCTGAAGAGAGCATCAAAGATCTGGTTAGAGATTTGGACGAAGATGAACTCGTAGATACCTTGCAAGAGCTACCAGCTAATATAACTAAAAAACTTATGGATACGCATATTGACGACAATAGAAGAAAAGTTGTAAATGAACTTTTAGGGTATCCTCAAGAATCTGTTGGATCTATCATGACGGTTAACTTCCTGTCTGTAAAAGAGACTGATAGTCCAAAGTCTGCACTAGATAAAATTATGGCTTCTCAATTAGACGCAGAAAAGCTTGAACAAATATGGCTAACAGATCAATCACTTGTATTGATTGGTTTTGTTTATATAGCAGATATAATAAGAAATCAAAATGAAAGTCTCAAGGAATTAGCTAAAAGTATAACAGCTACAGTAACTCCTTATGAAGATCAAGAGGTTGTTGCCAAGCTTTCTTATAGATATGATCTAGGTGAAGTACCAGTTGTTGATTCGGAAAATAGACTTATAGGAATAGTACCAGCTGAAGATGTAATAGACGTTGTTCATGATGAGTTACAAGAAGATATGTCTAATATTACAGGTATTTCAGATCAATCAGAATCATATTTAGAAGAATCTAGTTTTAAAATAGCAAAAACTAGAACAACTTGGCTAATAATTTGTCTACTAACAGCTACAATGACAGGTTTCATTATCCATAGATATGAGAGTTTATTAGCATCAGCTGTGGCACTGACAGCTTATATACCAATGCTGATGGATTCAGGTGGAAACGCAGGAAGCCAAGCGTCTACAACAGTGATAACTTCACTATACAGCGGAGAGTTATCAGTTAAGGATTTTTTCAAAGTTGTAGCTAAAGAAGCAAGTATTGGATTAATAACAGGCATAATATTAGTAATAATTAACTTCATTAGACTAATGATTGTCGACCAAGCCAAAATCAGAGTTAATTTAACAGTTTCAATTACCCTAATTTTAACTATAATTTTCTCAAAAGTGATGGGAGGTATTTTGCCACTAATTGCGGATAAACTTGACGTTGATCCAACAGTAATGGCTGGACCACTTATAACAACAGTTGTCGATACACTTGTACTTTTGATTTACTTTGAAGTAGCTTCACTATTATTAGGAATATAAGATAAAGATCATGATTATTCATGGTCTTTTTAAATTGAAATTTTGAGATTTATATCTAAAATTGCTGGTATAATTAATCATAGAGGTTGTTATGAAAAAAGGAATGGTAGAATTAAAGGACAAAACTAATATTTTCTATGAAGAGCTAGGTAGTGGAGAAAATCTATTTCTTCTTCATGGAAATGGCGGTGATAGTTCATACTTTGAATACAATATTAGCGAATTATCCAATCATTTTCATTTGTATTTAATAGATTTCAGAGATCATGGAAATAGTGGAAATACAAGAGATAAACTGACATTTGATCTAATGGCAGATGATTTATTTGAAGTATTTACTAAATTAAAAATTAAAAAAGCTCATGTACTTGGGTTTTCTGACGGTGCAAATTTGGCCTTGGTTTTTACTTTAAAGTATCCTGATTGTGTTGATAAGGTGATTTTGAATGCACCAAATATAAGGTTTGATGGGACTAAATTATTAAGTAAAGCTATTAGCTTATTTGAAAATATCTTTTGGAATATTCTTCCTTTCTTTAAAAGGAATAAGAGAGTAGCAGCTTTATTGCTAAAAGATTTAAAGATTGATAGAGAAGATCTAAGAAGTATTGATAAAAAGGTACTTATAATAGTTGGTTCTAGAGATTTGATTCGCGTTGATCATGTAAAAAATATTGCAATGAACATAAGTGATTCACGACTAATAGTAGTAAAAAAGGAAAATCATAAGCTTGCGAGATTTAGACCGGAATTATTTAATAAAATGGTAATTGAATTTTTGAAGGAGGAATAGGTGAATTTATTTGTAAATAGAAATAAGATAAGAACATTTTTGCTCTTAATACTATTAGTTCTAGTCACTTTCATAATTGGAGAATCGACTAATGATAAAAAAGTTAATTTATTACTCTTGCTTGTAGCACTTTTAGTCTTTTGTGGAATTATATATCTATCACGTGACTTGCTAAGAGAAATAAAAGAAAAATATGGTGAATTTTCTTTAAAAACTAGTAAAGAATTTCTACAAAAATTAAGTAGCGTGATTTTGTTTATATATGGTTGCTATTTGACACTTTCAATTATTTCATTTAATTATTTTGAAAATATTGAAAGTTACTCACAAAATATGGAAATTAAAAGCATGATTATTGTATCCATTGATTTAATCTTAGGATTTGTCTTTATACTCTTATCAAAACTATTGTTTGATAAACAGAAGAAAGCAATCAAATTGCTCACTCCCGTAGGTGTATTTTCGTTGTTTTATCTAATAATAACTGGTGAGAGATTCACCTCAGTTCTACCTTTACTTTTGGTAATTTTGCTATCAAATTATACTAAAGAGATTTTAGATAAAGAAAGATTTATATATAGTTGGGAAGAGATTAGTATAGATCTTATTATTACTTTAGTCATTGGATTTTTCTATATTGTAAATATCAATAACAATGAATACAGCGGGGGAATTAAGATCTATCGATGGATGTATTTGATAGTGACATTAGTGGTGCTACTTGTAGTTGCAAAAGTCATTCTATCATATATGAAACGCGGTGGAATCCTAGATAATGACACAGACTTAAACGAATTAAACACACTAATAGAAAAATTTGGGAGTAGTCAGTCTCTTGCTTCTGGTCTTGCATTTTTAGGAGATAAGTATTTATATTTTTATAAGGACAAAAACAAGGAAAAAACTGTAGCTTTTCAATACGGTATCATCAACAACAAGGTGGTAGTAATGGGAGAGCCTTTTGGAAAAGATCAAGATATAGCTGATGCTCTTTATGATTTTAATAATACTTGTACTAAATCGGGATTAAATCCAATATTTTACGAAGTGGGAGAAAAATTCACCCTGAATCTTCATGACTATGGATACGATTTTATGAAATTTGGTGAAAATGCTTTAGTCGATTTGGAGGCTTTTTCGCTTGCTGGAAGGAAAAAATCCACTGAGAGAAACATATTAAATAGATTTACTAAAGATGGCTATCAATTTAAGGTGGTTAGCCCTCCTTATTTGGATGAATTCTTAGATGATTTAGAACGAATTTCAAACTCTTGGCTTGATGGAAGAGATGAGAAGGGTTTTTCACTTGGATTTTTCGATAAAACTTATCTTGGAAAATCTGACATAGCACTAGTTATAGATAAAGATGGGATGATAACGGCATTTGCGAATATTATTCCTGATAAAAATAGGGAAGTATTATCTATTGATTTGATGCGATATGATTTAGCTAAAAATGTAAATTCCATGATGGACTATCTATTTTTGAATTTATATATTTATGGAAAAGATAAAGGCTATAAATATTTTAATTTAGGTATGGCGCCGCTTGCTAATGTTGGAATAAATAAGTCAGCTTACTTATCGGAGAGAATGGCATATATTGTGTACAAGCATGCTAATAGCATATATTCTTTTAAGGGACTTAGAAATTATAAACAAAAGTACGCTACAATATGGGATCCAAAATATATAGTATATGCAAAGGGAAATTGGCTATTATATGCACTAATTGCCTTAGGGCTTATAGACAAAAGAAATTCAAAAAGAGATTAAAAAATTTTACCATTTATTTTCTAGAAGTATAATATATTATATACTAGTAAAAGACTAGGATATAGTGAAAGGAGACCTTTATGAAAGATAGTAAGGTAATTTTAATAGGTGATGGAGCAGTAGGCTCATCATTTGCATACGCAAGTACCATTCTAGGAATAGGAAGGGAACTTGGTATTATAGATATAAATGAAAATAAGGCGGAGGGTGATGCTATGGATTTATCTGATGCCATAAGTTTTACAAAACCTAAGTCTATATATAAAGCAAGTTATGCTGATTGCAAAGATGCAGAAGTAGTTGTAATAACAGCTGGTATTCCTCAAAAAGAGGGAGAGACTAGGTTAGATTTAGTTGAAAAAAATCTAAATATATTTAAAGATATGATAAAAAGTGTAGTTGACTCTGGATTTGATGGAATATTTGTAGTGGCAAGTAATCCAGTAGATGTACTAACTTATGCAACTTGGAAATATTCTGGATTCCCTGCAAATAAAGTTATAGGAACAGGTACAACACTAGATTCATCAAGATTTAAAAAAGAAATAGCTTCACTTATTGGGATAGATCCAAGAAGCGTTGATGCATATATTTTAGGAGAACATGGCGATAGTGAATTTGCAGTTTGGTCTCATACAAATATCGGCGGACTTCCAATATATGAGTGGATAAGCTCTAATAGTGAAGTAGATGAGATTGCGCTACTTAATACTTTTGAGAAAACAAAAAACGCAGCATATGAAATAATTAAGAAAAAGGGTGCTACTTTTTATGGAATAGGGATGGCACTTGCAAGAATAGTTGAGGCTATTATAAATGACGAGAATGCAGTATTCTCAACTTCTTCTTATCTAAATGGGGAATATGGATTGAAAGATATATATATTGGCGTGCCAACTGTAATAGGAAAAGATGGTGCAAAGTGGGTAATTGAAATTCCATTAACTGATATAGAAAATGAAAGAATGGAAAGTTCTGCTAAGACATTAAAACAAATATTAGAAAAATCATTTTCATAGGATTAAAAGAGCATTAATTAATGCTCTTTTTTCTTGGAATTAATCATTTACCAAGGTAAACAAATACATTTATAAAACGTTATCATACTTAGTTTATTGCAGTTAATAATCAAAACAAATACTAGTGAAATAGTAATATATAGATATTGAAATATGAAATATTATCAAAAAAAATATATTGACATGAAAACGTATATCTGATATTATTTAAGTGATCAATAGATCAATTTCATTCAGGAGGAAGAAATGAAAAAATTAGGTTTATTGCCAAGGCTAATTATAGCCATCATTGTAGGTATTTTAATTGGTTTATTTGGACCAGCAATTATTGTTAGAATACTTATTACCTTCAATGGTTTATTTGGTAACTTCCTAAACTTTGTTATTCCATTAATAATTATGGGCTTTGTAATTCCGGGAATAGCAGACTTAGGAAACGATGCTGGAAAGACACTAGCTATTACTGCAGGTATCGCTTACTTATCAACAGTAATATTTGGTACTGCTACATATTTCACAGGAAGTTTTGTATTGCCAAACTTTATTACAAAGGGTGCTATAAACTTCAACCCAGATGCTAATACTGGTAGAGTTCTAGAACCATTCTTTGAATCACCAATGGATCCTATTTTTAGTGTAACAACTGCACTAATTATGTCTTTCATACTTGGTGTTGGTATTGCAGTTTGTAATGCAGATGTACTCAAAAAAGCTGTTCATGAGTTTTCTGACATAATTACAAGATTGATATCTTCTATAGTAATACCACTACTTCCAATTCATATCGCTGGTATTTTCGCTAATATGGCATACCAAGGAACAGTTGCAACAGTATTGAAAGTTTTCTCAAAAGTTTTCATAATGGTATTGATACTTCACTGGCTAACAATACTAATTCAATACACAGTAGCAAGTTCTATGTCTGGTGGTAGTCCATTTAAGAAAATCAAAACAATATTCCCAGCTTATATGACAGCTGTAGGAACACAATCATCAGCAGCTACTATTCCAGTAACATTGAGACAAACCTATAAGATGGGTGTAAATAAAGGTATAGCAGATTTTGTTATTCCGTTATGTGCAACAATCCACTTATCTGGATCAACAATTACACTTACATCATGTGCAATGTCAATATTGATGCTTCAAGGAGGAGATGTAACTCTCCATCATATATTCCCATTCATACTTATGCTTGGTGTGACTATGGTTGCAGCACCAGGTGTTCCAGGTGGAGCGGTTATGGCAGCTTTAGGTATCTTGCAATCTATGTTAGGATTTACAGAACCAATGACAGCTCTAATCATTGCTCTTTACGTAGCACAAGATTCATTTGGAACTGCTTGTAATATTACTGGTGATGCTGCAATAGCTTGTATCGTAAATAAAATAAGTGGTTTTAAATTAGACCCACAAGCAAATGAAGCTTATATTGAAGAATTAGTTAAATAAAAGTTAACAAAGTTAAAATAGGACTCTTATGAGTTCTATTTTTCCGCTTATTACATATACTTAAAAAGGAGAACTTATGACAATTACAAGAAAAAAGAAAACTATGGACGGTAATACGGCAGCAGCTCACGTATCTTATGCATTTTCAGATGTTGCTGCAATTTATCCAATAACACCTTCTTCACCAATGCCAGAGTTTATAGATAAATGGGCAGCTCAAGGAAGAAAGAATTTATTTGGAAATGAAGTTTCAGTTACAGAAATGCAACATGAGGCTGGAGCAGCAGGAGCAGTCCACGGATCTCTAGCAGCAGGAGCACTAACATCTACATACACAGCAAGCCAAGGCTTTTTACTTATGATTCCTGACATGTTCAAAATGGCGGGAGAAAGACTTCCAGCAGTGTTCCACGTCGCAGCTCGTTCATTATCAACATGTTCTATCAATATGTATGGTGATCACCAAGATGTTATGGCAGGTAGACAAACAGGATTTGCAATGCTTGCATCAGGATCAGTTCAAGAAATTATGGATTTAAGTCCTGTTGCTCACCTTGCAGCTATTAAAGCGAGAATCCCTTTTGTGAATTTCTTCGATGGTTTTAGAACAAGTCACGAAATACAAAAAATAGAAGTTTGGGATTATGACCAATTTGAAGATCTAGTAGACTATGAAGCAATTGATGCTTTTAAAAACGATTCACTATCTCCTCATAGACCAACAATGAGAGGTGTATTTGAAAAGGGTGGATATTTCCAAAGAACTGAAGCTCAAAACGAAGCTTATGCATCACTACCAGGTGTTGTTGAAGATTACATGAATAAAATTAATGAAAAAATCGGTACCGATTATTCATTATTTAACTACGTAGGCGATCCTGAAGCTACAGATATTATTGTTGCTATGGGTTCTGGTACAGATACAATTAACCAAACTGTTGATAAATTAAACGAAGAGGGCAAAAAAGTTGGTTTAGTTAAAGTTCATTTATATAGACCATTTTCTGCTGAACATTTACTAAATGTAATTCCAAAAACAGTTGAAAGAATAGCCGTACTTGATAGAACAAAAGAAAAAGGATCAATAGGTGAACCACTATACTTAGATGTTGTTGAAGTTTTAGCTAAATCAGACAGAAATCCTCTAATAATCGGTGGTAGATACGGTCTTGGACAAAAAGATACTAACCCATCACATTTCAAAGCAGTATTTGATAACTTAGCAAGTGAAAACCCTAAAAATCATTTTACAGTAGGTATAGATGATGATGTTATGCACACTTCAATAGAAGTAGATAAATCATTTGTTATAGATGATGGTAAAACAAGCAGATGCGTATTCTGGGGAAATGGTGGTGACGGTACAGTTGGTGCTAACAAAAACGCCATCAAGATTATAGGCGATAATACTGACCTATTTGCTCAAGGATATTTTGACTATGACGCTAAGAAGAGTAACGGTTTAACTCTTTCTCACTTACGTTTCTCACCAAATCCAATCCATGCTGCTTATTTAATAGATGAGGCTGACTTTGTATCTTGCTCACCTCAAGCTTATGTAAGACAATATGATTTAACTAAAAATCTAAAAGATGGTGGTATATTCTTACTTAACACAATTTGGAATATGGAAGAGTTAGAAGAACATATACCAGATAAAATGAAAAGCGATATAGCAAATAGAAACATCAAATTCTATACTGTAAATGCTTCAAAAATCGCTCAAGAAGTAGGATTAGGCCACAGAACAAACATGGTAATCCAAACTGCCTTCTTTATGCTATCAAAAGTTTTACCAATAGACGATGCTATAGAATATCTTAAAGATTCTATCCAATCTTCATATGGAATGAAGGGTCAAGATATTGTTGATATGAACAACAAAGCTGTAGATAGAACTAGAGAAGAATTAGTGGAAATAGAAGTTCCGGAAGCATGGAAAAATCTTAAACCTGAAGCTATAGAAGATATATCAGATGAACCTGACTTTATTAGAAACATGGTTAAACCTATAATTAACCTTCACGAAGATGATCTTCCAGTATCAGCTTATCTTCCATACGATGATGGACAATATATGCCAGGTACAAGCCAATACGAAAAGAGAGGTATTGCATTATTTGTTCCAGAATGGAAAATTGAAAATTGTATTCAATGTAATCAATGTTCATTCGTATGTCCTCACGCTACTATTAGACCATTCCTATTAGATGAAGAAGCTAAGAAAAATGCACCAGAAGGATTCGAAACTAAAAAAGCAATTGGTAAAGGACTAGAAAACTACGAATTTAGAATTCAAGTATCACCATATGATTGTATGGGATGCGGAAATTGTGTAGATGTTTGTCCAGCTCCAACTAAAGCTCTTGAAATGAAACCTATTGACGAACAAATAGAAAAACAAGCAGATAATTGGACTTACGCTCACAATGAGGTTGGCTATAAAGATGATGAGATTGAAGCTAACAATGTTAAGAACTCACAATTCTCAAGACCACTATTAGAATTCTCAGGAGCATGTGCAGGTTGTGGTGAAACTCCATATGCTAAATTAATTACACAACTTTATGGTGACCACCAAATGATATCAAATGCAACAGGTTGTTCATCAATCTGGGGATCATCAGTTCCATCAATGCCATATTGTACAAATAAAAACGGTGAGGGTCCTGCATGGGCATCATCATTATTTGAAGATGCTGCTGAGTATGGATACGGAATGCTACTTGCAGATAAGGCTAACAAACTTGCTTTAGAGAACTTGATGAAGAGATTTATAAACCTTCACATTTCATCACCATTAAACGATGCATTTAATGAATGGTTAGAAAATAACGATAAGTTTGAAGAAAGCAAAAAAGCTGCTATTAAGATAATTTCTCTATTAGCAAATAAAACTAATGACGAAGAAGCTGATAAGATAATTGGAAGAGTTAAAGCTCTTAAAGATTATCTAGTTAAGAAGAGCCAATGGATATTCGGTGGCGACGGATGGGCTTACGATATAGGATTTTCTGGCGTAGACCACGTTTTAGCTAGTGGTGAAGATATAAACGTAATTGTATTTGATACTGAAGTTTATTCAAACACTGGTGGACAAAGTTCAAAAGCTACACCACTTGCAGCAGTTGCTAAGTTTGCGGCATCTGGTAAGAAAGTAAGGAAAAAAGACCTTGGATTGATGATGACAACTTACGGATATGTTTATGTTGCACAAGTTGCTATGGGAGCAAACCAAGCTCAAACATTAAAAGCTATAAAAGAAGCTGAAAGTTATCCAGGACCATCATTGATTATTGCTTACGCACCATGTATTAACCACGGCATAAAAGCAGGTATGGGTAAGACTCAAAGAAGAGAAAAAGAAGCAGTAGCTAGTGGATATTGGCACTTATGGAGATTCAATCCATTGCTAAGTCTTGAAGGAAAGAATCCATTTGTACTAGACTCAAAAGATCCAGAAGAATCTTTCCAAGAATTCTTGCAAGGAGAAGTTCGTTATGCTTCACTTAAGAAAGCATTCCCAGAATCAGCAGATCAATTATATGCTGAAGCTGAAGAAGCAGCAAGAGAAAGACTAGAATCATATAAGAGAATGGCTAACAATAATTAAGGAGTAAATCATGACAGCAAATTTAGATATGATAAAAGAAGCTAGAGAAATTCTAGATGGAAATATAGAAAAAACACCAATTTATACAGCATCAAGAATGGGCGAAAACCTATATATCAAGATGGAAAACTTGCAAAAAACAGGATCATTTAAACTAAGAGGAGCATTTAACAAAATTGCCCACTTAGATGATGAACAAAAAGCAAAGGGTGTAATATCATGTTCTGCGGGTAACCATGCTCAAGGTGTAGCATTATCTGCAACTAAACAAGGTATCAAATCTTATATTTGTATCCCATCAATTGCTCCTTTATCAAAAATAGAAGCGACTAGAGGTTACGGTGGAGAAGTAATCATAGTTGATGGTACATTTGATGATGCTCAAGCTAAAGCTTATGAATTACAAAAAGAAAGAGACTTAACATATGTAGCACCATTTGATGATGAGTATGTGTTATGCGGTCAAGGAACAATTGGTCTTGAGATCCTTGAACAATTGCCAGATGTTAAATATATTGTAGTTCCTATAGGTGGAGGTGGATTAATTGCAGGAATTGCGCTTGCAGTTAAATCAGTTAAACCAGATGTTAAAATTATTGGTGTAGAACCAGAAAATGCAGCATCAATGTTAGCTTCAAGAAAAGCAGGCAAAATAGTAACTTTAGACTCTGCAAATACAATGGCTGACGGTATTGCAGTTAAAAAACCAGGTGAAATCACATTCGACTTAGTAGAAAAATATGTTGATGAAATAGTAACAGTTTCTGAAGATGAAATAACAAATGCTATCTTAAGACTATTAGAAGAAAGTAAAGTAAGTGCAGAAGGAGCAGGAGCTTCATCTGTAGCTGCAGTACTATCAGAAAAATATGACTTCTCAGATGGAAAAGTTTGCGCAGTACTAAGTGGTGGTAATATTAATGTAAATACAATATCTCAAATAATAAATCAAGGTCTATTTAAAACCGGTAGACTATGTGAAATCACAACTACTATTTCAGATAAGCCAGGTGAATTAATTAGACTTCTTCAAATTATCAAGGACGAAGGTGCCAATATTATGGATATTGACCAATTCAAATCATCTGAAACAGTTGGTTTTGATCATGCAGTTGTAAGAATTATTGCAGAAACTTACAATAAAGAACATAGAAATAAGATTTATAGAATATTAGCTGAAAATGGCTATGAAGAAAGTCATGCTAGAAGAGCTGAATAATATATACAATATAAGGAACTACCGTTTTGGTAGTTTCTTTTTTGTGCGTAGATTTATAAGTATGGAATTTTAAAATTTTGGTATATTCTTTGATGTGGTAAAATAATATTAATTAGATATATTATAAGGAGGATTTATGACAGACTATATTATTAGTTCTGAATCTATAATTGATTTACCAATTGATTTTGTAGAAAAACTAGACGTAAATATAATCAACTCAAACTATATGATTGATGATAAGATATACTTAGATGACTTTGGAAAAAGTTTGGACATGGAAACTTTTTATGAAAATATGGAAAATGGTGCAGCACCAACAACATCTGCTATAAACACCGGAGAATATGTTGAATATTTTAGAGAGATATTGAAAACGGAAAAAGATATAATCCATGTTTGCTTATCCTCAGGTATTTCTGGTCAATATAATTTCTTACTTCAAGCTATTGATATCCTAAAAGAGGAATTTCCTGAAAGAAAAATATATCCAGTTGACTCAAGAATGGCATCATCTGGAGTTGGACTTTTGGTTATAAAATTACTTGAATTAAAAGAATCAGGTATGGATATAGAAAGCCTATATAATTGGGCTATGCAAAATAGACTTAAAGTTATCAACTGTACAAGCAACGAAAACCTAGAATATGTTGCTAGAGGTGGAAGAATATCTAAAACTGCAGCAGATATCGGTACTCTATTAAAAATATGTCCTATAATTGAAGTAAACAATGATGGTGAGATGATTGTTACTACTAAAATTAGGACTAGAAAAAAACTTTTCAAAAAAATGATGGAAATGATGAAAGAAAACGCAATCGATGGTACAGATTACGATGATTACATCATTATTACCCACGCTAAAAATCTCGAGTTTGCTCAAGATTTCGAAGAAGAAATAAAAAAAGACTTTCCAAAAGCAAAGGTAATGATTGCAAACAACGGGCCAACTATTGGCTCTCATATAGGGCCTGGTACTATAACTTTATTTTATTGGGGAAATAAAAGGTTCGGTTAAGATTAACTAATTTATAATATTTATGTAAAAAGGAGAAAATAAATGAAATTAATATGTTATAGCAGATGTACAACATGCAAGGGTGTTGAGAAAATGCTTGATGAAAAGAATATTTCTTATCAACTTAGAGATATAAAAGAGGAAAATCCAAGTAGAGATGAATTGAAATCATGGCATGAAAAAAGTGACTATGATATCAAAAAATTCTTTAATACCTCAGGAAAAATATATAGAGAAAATAATCTAAAAGATAAATTAAAAGAAATGTCCTTGGATGCAAAGTACGATCTTTTAGCCACTGATGGAATGCTTGTAAAAAGACCAATAATGTTTACAGATGATGGAGAAATATTAGTTGGTCCTGACGTTAAAAAATACATCGAGAGGCTATAAAATGTCTTTTGAGTTAAAGGGACTGGGTAAACTTGATGATAAAGGAAGAATGGATGAATTAATTAACTATGTAAAAATTCAAGCAGAAGATGAAGACGATCCAATTGCTCTTATGAGTAATATATCTTCCTTTATAATGGCAATAATTAGCGACCTAAATTGGTCTGGGTTTTATATAGTAGGCGATGATAATCTAAAACTAGGACCCTTTCAAGGGCTGCCAGCATGTACACGTTTAAATTTTGATAGTGGCGTATGTGCAAAGGCATACAGAGATAAGAAAATTACAAATATCGAAGATGTAAGTAAGTTCGACGGTCACGTAGTTTGTGATAATAATTCAGCCTCAGAGCTTGTGGTTCCTATATTTAATGACGGAGAGGTAGTTGCTGTAATAGATATGGATTCGCCATCAGTTGGTAGATTTACTGAAATTGAAGAAAATGGCTTTGAAGAAATTTCAAATATACTTAAAGATAAAATAAATGTTTAAGATAAATTATAAGTTAGTTCTAAAAGGAGCAAAATGAGATTAAGACACAAACCAAATGCAATACCAGAAATGAAAGAAAATTCCTTCATATATTTTGATGGAGATGTAAACAAGGGTAAATGGAGAGAGAGTTTTGGAAATAATAACCCAATCCACTTAGAAATAGGTGCTGGAATGGGGGATTTTATAATTCAAAAAGCCATTGAGAACCCTGATATAAACTACATAGCTTTAGAAATGAACACTAATGCTTTTGTAGTTTGTAGTAGAAAAATACTAGATAAAGAACTCACAAATATTCGAGGGATCATAGCAAATGCTGAAAATATTGAAGATATATTTGCAAAAGATGAAATAGATAAGATTTATCTAAATTTTTCAACTCCTTGGCCTAAAAAACGTCACAACAAAAGAAGGCTATCCCACCAAAGATTTTTAGATAGATATGTAAATATTATAAAAGATAATGCAGAAATAGAGCTTAAAACTGATAATGAAGATTTCTTTGATGCAAGTATTGATTATTTTACAGAGTATGGAATGGAAATTAATGAAGTTGATAGAAATCTCGATATTAAAAATTCTGTGGTAACAGAATATGAGAATAAATTTAGAAATAAAAATATGCCTATATATTTTGTTAGAGCAACTTTTAAAGAAGGAGATAATTAATGAAAAAGATTGGAAAAACAATTATAGGATTTATACTCTTAGTTGTTCTTATATTTTCTAGCTACTTTTTTGGAATGAAGGCTGGATTTTTCAAAAATGAGCCTACTATTAATTCAGAAATTATCAAAAATCAAATAATTGAAGCGAAAGAGCTTACTACTTTAAAATATAAGTATACAAATGTTGGTTCTTTCGAAAATACAGAAGAGTTTTACGGATTTAAGATTCCATTTACCTCTAAAAAGTTCATAGTTTCTTATGATGGGGAAGTTAATGCTGGCGTAAATCTTGAAAATATTGATGTTAAGGTAGACGATGTAAATAAAATTATAAATGTAACTTTACCTGAAGCAGAGATATTAAGTCACCAAATTGATGAAGACTCACTTACTATATTTGATGAGAAAAATTCTATATTCAATCAATTGGAAATAAAAGATTTTTCTGATTTCAGAAAAAATGAGATAAAAAAAGTCGAACAAGATTTATTAGACAAAGGGTTTTTAGATGAGGCAAACGAACGTAGTAAAGTAGCAGTGGAAGAAATTTTAAGTATAAATCCAAAAGTCAAAGAAGAATACACAGTAAAAATTAAGTAAAATAAGCTAGTTGATTGACCTAAACCCAAGTTTTATATTTAAGGATTTAGGTCAATATAGCTTATTTTTTATTTAAAAAATAAACTTACTATAGGATACAAGATAACTTGATGGATCAAATATATAGGCATAGAATACCTGCCGATTTTGGCGAGCGAACTATCTGTTCCATATTTATTGTAAAAGCTTTTCTCATGTAGTAAATTTCCTAAGCTTATACCAGAAAAATAGGCAAATATCCAAGGAATTATAGGAAAATAATCTGCTGATACAAACTTATCAGATGGAAAACCTAGTGGGAATATATTTTTTTCATATAGATGATTAAAAAAACTTACATCAATCAAACTATTTCTTGGAATATTATAAGTTAAAGCGAAAAAAATCAAAAATACAAAAATCATTTTCTTGGAGAAAATTTTATCATTCTTAATTATTCCTCCTATAATCATGGATAAACCCAATCCATTCATAACACCCCATACAATAAATTGATCTCTTGCAAAGATAAATGTCGCAATACTTATGAGTACTCCAATTATACTAGTCTTTATTCCTCTTTTAATATTTTTTTTAACTGGTAACAAAGTTGATGTTATACCCGAAATTATAAAAAAGGATAAGGCAATAGATAATTGCCACACCTTATTAAGAAGGGTGCCATTATACCAACTAATTTCCCTAAAAAAATTAATATTGTACATCAAATGAAAGAGAACCATGGATATAATTGTAAGTCCTCTTATTTTATCTAAATTATATATTCTTTTCATAAAAACCTCTTATATAATTATACCATTTTGACAAATGACAGTTAACTCTTGCTCTAATTCGTTTTATTACTTATAATAAACTTAGCGGAGGGACAGATGAAAAACTTTGATGATTATTATAAATATATAATTAATAGGGGTTCTACTGGTGGCAAGCATACTTTAGATAAAATTAGATTGCTTTTAGCTGAGTTTGATAATCCACAAGATAAAATAGAAGTAATACACATAGCGGGGACTAACGGCAAGGGATCTACAGCTAATATGATAGCTAATACTTTGTCAAGGAAAAACAAGGTTGGTTTATTTACATCTCCATATATGACTAAGATTAATGAAGCTATATCTATAAATGGTGTAAATATAAGTGATGAGTATTTAATGAATATAATTGATAGGCTAAGAGGTCCAATAGATGAACTAGATAAAAAAGGCTATCATAATTCATATTTTGAAGTACTAACAGCCATAATGTATATATATTTCAAAGAGCAAAATGTCGATGTAGCTATAATAGAAGTAGGTCTTGGTGGTAGCCTTGATTCAACTAACATAATTAAAAATCCATTAGCCGCAGTTATAACTACAATATCTAAAGATCACATACAAATTCTAGGTAATTCTTTAGTTGAAATAGCTAATAATAAAGCTGGAATAATTAAAAATAATAGCCAAGTATTTTTGTATCCTAAAGAGGGTGAAGTAAGGAAAGTTTTTTATGATAAAGCTAATGAAACATCTAGTCAAATGCATACTTTTTCTAAAGATGAAATTGATATTATAAAAAATGGACCTGATCTTAATGAATTTTCCTTTAGGTCTTATAAAAATATTAAGACAAAGCTAATTGGAAACCATCAAATATATAACGCTGCAACAGCTTTAATGGTTATAGATTTTTTTAAGGATAAATTTAATTTAACTGATGAAGATATTTATAAGGGAATGTTAGAAGCTAAAAATCCAGGAAGATTGCAATTAATATCAACTAATCCAAGAATTTTGGTAGATGGATCTCATAACAAAGAAGCCATAGATGCTTTAGCTAGCTCAATTAAAAACTATAATTACGATAAATTGATTGTTGGCTTCTCAATATTAGAAGATAAAGACTATACTTATGTAATTGATAAATTAACTAGTATAGCTGATGAAGTTGTAGTAACTGAAATAACAGAAAATCCTAGAGCATTCGAATTGGATAAGTTGTACTCTTTAGTTAAAAGTAAACTACCAAATACCATTAGCATAAAAGATAATATGGAAGCTTTTGAATACACAAAAAATACTGCAAATGAAAATGACTTGGTCGTTTGGTGTGGGTCTTTGTATTTGGTAGGAGATATTTTAAAATACAATAGTTGAAAGCGTTAAGTCCCTAAATTATTTTAGGGACTTAACTTCATTTACAAATATTGAAGGATTTAGGTTTATACCTGATCTTTTCTTTATAGAAAGTAAAAACAATTCCTTCTTTGCTCTTGTCATTGCCACATACATAACTCGTCTTTCTTCTTCTAAATTTTTATTATAATCATCACCGTCACCAATCATAGGAAATTCATTTTCGTTTAAGTTTATTACAAACACCTTATCATATTCAAGTCCCTTGGATTTATGGATGCTAGATAAAATTATATTAGAATTATTGTTGTTTATATATCTATTAAGATTATTCACTTTATCTTCAAAGTCCTTTTTATCATTCAAATCTTTTGTAAAGTTTACGAGAGACTCAACGAAAAGATCTTTATTTACAACTTCTTCCTTATATCTTTTTGAAAAGTTACTTATATATGATTTATATCCGAGATATTTATAGATAAATGATATCTTTTTACTTAGAATTAAATTTCTTATATGTTTTAGTTCTTTTTCTGTTTTAATTAAGGCATCTATTTTATAATCATCAATTTCTGAACTATAGTAAAAATCAAAAACATCCTGATTAATTGGTTTAAATTCAAGTTTTAAAATATCTTCTTTAGATAAAAATGTTCCGATTTTATAATATATTTCTTTAAAGATTTCAGTTTTAGAAAAATCATTTGAAAACTCAATTATATCGAAAAAATCTTCTATGATTTTAGACTCTAAAAAATAAGGATCAGATATTTTGAGGTTAAAATCAATTCCATCTTCCATAAAAAACGAAATCATATTTAGGGCTTGGATATTATTTCTAAATAAAATAGCACATTTATAATCAGTTGAGATATTTTTTCTAATAAATTTATATTGATCGTAAACATTTTTAAAAGATTTTGTAGTAATATTAGAATTGAAAGTGTTATTGGTATATAAATCTTTTTTGTATCTAAAATTATTTTTATCAATGAATCTACTAGAAATATCTACAATATTTTTACCAGACCTATGGTTTTCATTTAATATTATAGTTTTTGACTCTGTATATATGTTTTTGAAATTTAATAAATAAGAAATATCAGAAGCTCTAAAAGAATAAATAGATTGGTCATCATCGGCTACGATCATCAAATTATTATTTGGAGCTGCAATCTTTTCTATTATTTTAAATTGTATTAGTGAAGTATCTTGACCTTCATCAACTTGAATGTACCTATATTTATTTCTAATAGAATTTAAAAGATTTTTATCATTTTCTATTAATTTTAGAGCTATAACTTGCATATCGTCAAAATCCATATAGAAATTTTTAATCTTAAAGTTTTCGTAGGCTCTATATATTTTAACACACTCTTTGACTTTAGAATTTTTGAGATAATTTTCATTAAGCATTGCGTTTTTCATATATGAAATATCCTTAAAAAACTCCTTAAGATCTTCATTTGTGATTTTTTTATTATTAAGTCTATAATAAATATTTCTGATTAAATCATACTTACTATAGAGGTCATCTGTTTCAAGTAGCCTCAAACTTCTATTATTCTTTTTTAAGTAATTTCTAATAATCAAATAGCAAAAGGCGTGGATAGTCATAAAGTTAGTTTCTTTTCCATCATATCTTTCCTCCATGTCTATAGCTTGATTTTTAGAAAAAGTTACAGTTAAGATATGAGCTGGATCAATTATCTTTGATAAATTTTCAATTCTATGAAGAAGCATAGTGGTTTTTCCTGCTCCTGGCCCTGCCAATACTAAAATTGGACCGTCTATGTGATTTGCTGCTAAATTTTGTTGGTTAGTTAAATTCATATCTTTATTTTATCATATTAATTTTTTTAAATATATGTTAAAATATAATAAGAAGAAAAAATAGATGGGGGATATAATGCTAACACAAAATTTTTTGAAATCTAGAACTTCAACAAGAGACTTTAAAGAAGAAAAAATACAAGATATAACTTTAGAAAAATTAAACAAAGCAATGCTTAAGTCAGTGGAAAATCACGGCAAAGATGATATCAAATTCATTTTGATAGAAAATGGAGAAGACGTTTACCAAAAACTTCAAGGACTAGCTGGCTACCAAGGTGTAATGATAAATGCTCCTTCATACATTGCTTTAAATACTTTAAACGAAGAACCTGCTACATATGTAAAAGCAGCTTATGCTATGGAAGAGCTTATTACAACATTAAATGAATTAAACTTAGGAAACTGCTGGATAACTGTAGAAGATGTTGATGATGAAACTAAAAAATCAGCTATAGGCTATGACAATGGCGATGTATCTATACTCCTTGCTATAGGAAATCCAGTTGATGGAAGCGAAAGAGAACATAGATATGACGATAGATTAGCTAACTCTGATTTAGTATTTATTGACAATCTAAATACACCAGCAAGTGATGAAGACTTGGAACAAAGGGGTCTAAACGTTATATTTGATTATGCGAAATACGCTCCATCAGCATATAACTCTCAACCATGGAGATTTTTGGTAGAGGATGATAACTTATCAATTTATATCAAAGATTTTAAAGGAAATGTAAATCTAATAGATGCAGGTATAATAATGTATTATGTAGATGAACTAGGAAAATCAATTTCATCAAACAGTAACTGGGACATAAAACCTGTTATAGATGGAAGTGAATATACCTATATAGCTACAAAAAAACTATAGAATAATGGACGCTTAAGCGTCCTTATTTTGATGAAAGGATTTAAATTGATTAGATTATATACTGAAAAAGATTTTGAGAAAATGAGGAAATCGGCAGAAATACTTTGTCAAACACACCTAGCTCTTGGAGAGCTTATTAGACCAGGTATTACTACCTTACAATTAGATAAATTTGCTAACGAGTTTATTACAAAACACAAAAAGGCTATTCCTGCTCAGCTTGGTTATGGCGGATTTCCTTATACACTTTGTATATCAGTAAACGATGAAATATGCCATGGCTATCCTACAGATTATGTCCTAAAAGAAGGAGATATTGTTTCAATTGATAACGTGATCGACTTAAATGGTGGACTTGCCGATTCTTGTTGGACATATACAGTTGGTAAGATGACAGAAGAAGATCAAAGGCTCGTAGATGTAGATTTAGAAGCTCTAAATAGAGGAGTGAATGCAGCCGTAGTTGGCAATAGAATAGGTGATATAGGTCATGCTATCCAAGAATATGCAGAAGTAGAAAATGGATTTTCTGTTATAAGAGATTTCATAGGTCATGGAATTGGTAATGAAATGCACGAAGATCCTCAAGTGCCACACTATGGCAAGGCAGGAAGAGGTCCAAGAATAGAAGCTGGAATGGTATTTACAATTGAACCAATGATAGCGGCAGGTGATTGGAAGATGCAAGTAGATGATAATGGCTGGACAGCAAGGACAAGAGATGGCTCCAAATGTTCACAATTCGAACACCAACTTATAATTCATGAGGATGGTCCAGAAATTATTACAGATCAAAGCAAATATAAACTTACAGACGATGATGTCAAATTTATAAATATCTATAAAGAAAGACATAATTTGTAGATTTATCGGTTTTATTTGATAAAAATATTAAACTTTATTTTATTTAAAAAACGCATGGAAGTTAACCATGCGCTTTTTTAATTTAATTCTTCAAGAGATATTTGATTTTTATATTTCTCACGTTCTTTCATTTTTTTGCTATAGCAAGACCTACAAAGTGGTTCATAGAGATCTTCTGAACCAATTTGAATTCTTGAGTCTTCAGCTGATTTTCTATATGAAGCCCAAGCGTCTTCTCCACAAGATGCGCAGATAGCATGATGCTTAACAAGCTCATCCGCAATTGGCATCAATTCCTTAATTATTTCAAAAGGCTTTGTCATGTAGTCCATATCAAGACCGGATACAACCAAGGTAATATTCATACTCATGAGTTTGTTGAATATATCTATAACTTCATCAGGGTCATTTGGGAAAAATTGAACCTCATCTATACCTATTGAATCCACGTCATTGTTTTTTGCGTATTCTAAAATATCTTTTAAGTTCTCGACTTTTATAGCATCTAGCTCTAGATTATCATGGCTAACTATTTTTTTCTCATCGTCTCTACTATCAATTGATGGTTTAAAGGCAACTACATTGTATTTGGCGATTTTCATCCTGTAAAGTTCTCTCCACAAAGATGTAGTTTTTCCAGAAAACATGGATCCAGTATGGACGATCAATCTGCCTTGTTGTTTCATTTTATTTCTATACATTGAATTTAAAGTTGACTACATCGCCATCCTTCATGATATAGTCTTTTCCTTCCTGTCTTAGTAGGCCTTTTTCTCTGGCCTTATTTTCTGATCCAGAGTCTACTAGGTCATCATATGATACAATTTCAGCTTTGATAAATCCTCTAGAAATATCAGAGTGGATTTTACCAGCTGCATCTACTGCCTTGGTCCCATTTGTGATAGTCCAGGCCCTAGTTTCCATTTCGCCAGTTGTTAGGAATGAAATTAAGTTTAAAGTCTTATATGAATCTCTTATAACTTTATCAGTACCAGATTCTTCTAGACCTATCATTTCTAAAAATTCTTCTCTTTCTTCTTCACTTTCAATCTCAGATATTTCTTGCTCAATCTTAGCTGATACTATAGAAACTTCTGCGCCTTCATTTTTAGCAAAATCTCTTACTTTTTCAACGTAAGGATTTCCTTTTCCATCATTAGCAGCGTCTTCTTCGTTTACATTGCAAACATATATGATAGGCTTAGTGGATAAAAGTTGGTAGGCCTTTAATAATTTCTTTTCTTCATCATTTAAATCTAGAATTCTTGCTGATTTACCCTCTTCAAGAACAGCTTTTATTTTATCTAATAGTTCAACTTCAGCTCTAACACTTTTATCACTTCTAGCAACTTTCCTTCTTTTTTCGACAACCTTATCTACAAGCTCTAAGTCAGAGAATATTAGCTCAAGATTGATAGTTTCAATATCTCTTAGTGGATCTACCGAACCGTCTACATGGGTTACGTTAGGATCATCAAAACATCTAAGAACTTCTACTATAGCGTCTGTTTCTCGAATGTTTGACAAGAACTTATTTCCTAGTCCTTCTCCTTTTGATGCTCCCTTTACTAGTCCTGCTATATCGTAAAATTCCACGACAGCTGGAACAATTTTCTTACTGTTTGACATCTCAGCTAATACATTTAAACGAGGGTCTGGCACGTTAACTAGGCCAACGTTTGGGTCGATTGTAGCAAAAGGATAGTTTGCTATAAGGGCCCCTGCTTTTGTAATGGCATTAAATAATGTTGATTTTCCAACATTAGGCAAGCCAACAATTCCTAATTTCATATAATCACTCCATACACATTTTATTTTTCACAATGATAATATTATAATTGTTTTACTCGAAATATCAATTAATAAAAAACTTAGAAATGCTTTTAAATATTATTAAATAATTCAAAAGATGAGTATATAATTTATTTATAATTAGTATAGTGTATTATAGAAGAATTATAAATTTCATAAGGAGAATTGTCATGAATATCAATCAAAGAATTGAAAAGTTAAGAGAGTTAATGAAAGATAGAAAAATTGATGCATATATTATATCAACTTCTGATCCTCATCAATCAGAATACTTGGCAGATTACTATAAGACTAGAGAATTTATATCTGGTTTTACAGGATCAGCTGGAACTGCTTTAGTTACTATGGATGATGCTAAACTATGGACAGATAGCAGGTATTTCATCCAAGCTAGCAAAGAATTGAGAGCATCAGAGTTTGAACTTATGAAAATGGGTGTTGAAGGTGTACCAGATTTAATTGACTATTTGGATCAAAATATATCTGAGTTCGGTAAAATTGCTTTTGATGGCAAGTCCTATTCTGTAGAAGGCTATAAAAACCTAAGTGAAAATATGGGGGCAAGGATATTGATATCAGATGTTGACTATATTTCACAAATATGGACAGATAGACCAGAATTAAGTAATGATAAAGTCTGGATGATGGATGAGAAATATACTGGGGAGAGCTTAAGCGATAAAGTTGATAGACTTAGAGCTATCATGGAGTCTAACGGATATGATTATACATTTATTGGTGCTCCTGAGGATATTTGTTATCTTCTAAATCTAAGAGGAAATGATGTTGATTATAATCCGGTTGTTTTATCTTATCTACTAATATCAAAAGACGATATTTCATTATGCATAGACGTAGATAAGCTAAGTGGCGAAGTTAGAGATTATTTAGATGAAAATAAAGTAAAAGTTTATTCATATGATTCAATTTATAAGTTATTAAAAAATATACCAGGTAAAAACAGAATATACTTAGATCTAGAGAGAACTAATGTAGCTGTATATGATAGCATCAATGCAAATGTGAAAGTAACAATGGGAACAAATATTACAACTAGTATGAAAGCAGTAAAAACTGATACAGAGATTAAAAATATCAAGGATGCCTACATTAAAGATGGAGTTGCCTTAGTTAAGTTCTTTAATTGGCTAGAAGTTGGTGCAAAGACAGGTTCATTAAATGAATATTTAGCCAGCAACAAATTACAAGATTTAAGAAAAGAAGATGAATCTTATATTGAGGATTCTTTTGAAACCATTGCAGGATACAAGGAAAATGCAGCTATAGTTCATTACGCACCTACTATTACAGGCTCAAAAACAATTAGAGATGAAGGAATGATATTAGTTGATTCAGGAGCTCATTACAGTGGTGGAACAACAGATATTACTAGAACTGTTGCTTTGGGTAGGTTAACTGATGCTGAGAAAACTGATTATACCTTAGTATTAAAATCATTCTTAACATTATTCTTGGCAAAATTCAAGGATAAAACAAGTGGTCAAAGGCTTGATGCAATAGCTAAATATCCATTGTGGCAAGCGGGAAAAGACTTCTTCCATGGAACAGGCCATGGAGTTGGATTTGTATTGACGGTTCATGAAGGTCCACAAAGAATATCAGAAAGAGATAATACTGGATTTATAGTTAATATGACTACATCTATTGAGCCAGGATTATACATTGAAGGTTCGCATGGAATTAGGATAGAAAATGAAGCGTATGTTACAAGAGCCTATGAAAATGAATTCGGTAAATTCAATCAATTTGAAACGTTAACTTATGTACCAATTGATACAAGACCAGTAAAAACAGAGTTGCTCAATAGAGATGAGATTGACTGGTTAAATAATTATAACAGTGAATGTTATGAAAAACTAAGTCCATATTTACAAGGACAAGATTTAGATTATTTGAAAGAGAGTTGTAAAGAAATTTGACAAAATTACAGATTAAAGAAAAACTAAAAGAACTACCAGAGCTTCCTGGTGTTTATATTATGAGAAATGCTGACGATGAAATCATCTATGTAGGAAAAGCTATTTCCTTAAAGAAAAGAGTCCGTCAGTATTTCGACAATAGTAAAAACAAGGGTGCAAAAGTTTTAGCTATGGTAAACAACATCGACCACTTTGAATATATTATTGTTCAAAACGAGGTTGAAGCTTTAGTTCTAGAGAGTAATTTAATCAAAAAAAATAGACCCAAATATAATATCGTATTAAGGGATGACAAACAGTATCCTTATATTAAAATTTGCAATGAGAAATATCCAAGGATTAAAAAAGTAAGGCAGGTATCAAAGGATGGCTCAAAGTATTTTGGGCCATTCCCAGATGCCTATGCTGTTAATGATGCAATCGACCTATTTCATTTATACTATCCTTTTAGAACTTGTAACTTAAATTTTGACAAGGGAGCAAGCTTAGACAGACCATGCCTAAATTATTTTATAAAAAAATGCAAAGGTCCATGTGTAGGAAAAGAAGATGAGAAAGAATATCTGGATCATATGAAGGATGTTGAGAATTTCTTGGCAAATAAGGATGATAAAATTCCTAATTGGATACTAGAAAAGATGAGTGAAGAATCCAAAAAACTAAATTTTGAAATGGCTGCGAAATATAGAGATTATTATAGGGCATTATCAGTAATATCTGAAAAACAAAATGTAACTGAAACTAATGGCGATGATATGGATATAATAGCCATGAGTAAGGGCATGAATACTATAGTAGTACAGGTATTTTTTATGAGACAAGGAAAAATCGTAGATAGGCAGCACTATTTTATCAAGAACGATTTTATGGAAAGGGACTCAGAAATTATTTCATCATTTATCAAACAATTTTATTTAGATATATTGTATATTCCTAGAGAAATTCTCGTACAAACTTTACCTAATGATATTGATTCTATAAGTGAATTTCTAACTAACAAGAGAAAAACCAAAGTAACTATTCACGAGCCAAAAATAGGTAAGAAGAGAGAGCTTGTAGATATGGCTGCTAGAAATGCACTGGACATGAGAATTAAACACGATAAAAGAGTAGAGAAAAAAGAAAGAAAGAGATCATCAGGTATAAGTCAATTAAAAGAAATCCTTGGCTTGGAGGATGTGTTTAGACTAGAAGCATACGATATATCAAACATCTCTGGTGTACGTTCTGTCGGGTCAATGGTTGTATTTGAAGATGGAATCCCTATGCCAAAAGAATACAGGAAATTTAAAATAAAAACAGTAGAGGGTCCAAATGATTATGCTTCACATAAAGAAGTACTAACTAGGAGACTCAAACAAGGAATAGAAGAAAAATCTAAGGGTAATACTCAAACAGGATTTGGCTCTCTGCCTGACTTAATACTCATGGACGGTGGCAAAGGACAGGTTAACATAGCTAAAGGCGTACTAAATGAACTAGGGCTTAATATCGAAATAGCAGGTCTTGTAAAAGATGATAAACATACAACTAGAGCAATTATCTATAATAATGAAGAAATTCCAATTAATAGAAGAGACCCTGTATACAAATTAATATATGAAATTCAAGAAGAAGCTCATAGATTTGCGATTAACTACCATAGAAAACTTATGCAAAACACTATGAAAACAAGCGAGTTAGATAATATAAAAGGCGTAGGCAAGAAAACTAGGAAGAATCTATACACCCACTTCAAAACAATTTCAAATATTAAAAAAGCAAGTGTAGAGGAGTTAATGGAAGTGCCACTAGTTGGCAAGAGTCAAGCTTTAGAAATATATAAATACTTTAGATTGAAAGGATAAATAATGTCGGACATAAATGATATAAACGATTTTAGTGAGCATATAGATAAAGAAATAATAAGTGGAATTGATAAAAAAACCGTAAAACTAAGTAAGATTGTAGAGAAACTAAAGCTTGAGGCAGTTCATAAATCATCTGATTTTGAAGAAGTAGAACTAGAAAGTGCTGAAGTAAATAGACCGGGTTTGCAGCTTACAGGATACTTGGAAAAATTTCCACATGAAAGGCTCCAACTAATAGGTTCTGTTGAATATACTTATCTAACAAGTCTAGACTCTAGAATGCAATATGAAAGATTTCGTGGGATACTTTCATATAAATTGCCTGCAATAATTTTTACTTACAACAAAGACATTAACAAGGACATAGTAGATTTGTGTGATTACTATGATGTGACATTATTAAGGTCACCGCTAAAATCAACTAGATTAATTTCCAAAATATCTGATGAGTTAGAATATCAACTTGCTCCAACAAGCAATGTGCATGGTGAACTCTTGGAGGTCTTTGGTGTCGGAGTTTTAATCATGGGTAAATCATCAGTAGGTAAAAGTGAAACTGCTTTAGATCTAGTAAATAGGGGACATCGCTTAATAGCAGACGATATGGTTGATATCATAGCTTCTAATAATAGATTAACTGGATCATCTCCGGAAAATATTAGACACTATATGGAAATTAGGGGGCTTGGAATCATAAATGTTAGGAGATTATATGGTTCTGGAGCTGTTAAAATGAGCACAGAAATTGATCTAGTTATAGAGCTTGAGCAATGGAAAGAAGATTTTGAATACGACAGACTTGGTCTAGATGCACATAGTATTAAGATACTAGACGTTGAAGTACCACATATTGTAGTACCGGTAAGAGCAGGTAGAAATCTCGCACTAATAGTAGAAGTGGCAGCGATGAACCAAAGGGAGAAAAATCTGGGCTACAACGCAGCTAAGGTAATGACAGATAATATTTTTAGACAAACAAATGGTCTAGAAATAAGTGAAGATTTAGATATCGAATAGATACATTCTCACAGTAGAAGAAAAACGAATTCATTAACCACTTAGGTTGGTAAAATAACGATAAACAATCCATGGTGATCTATTAATTAATTGATAAGAGATTGTTAAATTTTGATTAATTAATAACGCGTCATAAATCACATAGAATATAAACGACAATAAGTATCATCTAACAAACCTAAAAGCAGTATAAGGTTAAAAAGTCTTTCAATTATTCCTTGACAATACGACAAATAAACCTTATACTTTAATTAGTGTTAACGATATTTGTTACTAATATTATAGGAGGTCTTAAATGACAGTTAAAAGAGCTATGAAGACTATGGATGGTAACACAGCAGCTGCTCACGTATCATATGCGTTTACAGATGTTGCAACAATCTATCCAATCACACCTTCATCACCAATGCCAGAAGCAGTAGATGTTTGGGCTGCAAATGGTAGAAAAAATATTTTCGGTAGACCAGTTCAAGTTAAGGAAATGCAATCCGAAGCAGGAGCAGCAGGTGCTGTACACGGAGCACTAGCAGCAGGAGCGCTAACTACTACATATACTGCAAGTCAAGGATTATTGTTAATGATTCCTAACATGTACAAAATTGCAGGTGAAAGATTACCAGGCGTATTCCACGTTGCGGCAAGAACTTTAGCTACACACGCACTTTCAATCTACGGAGATCACTCAGATGTTATGGCAGCAAGACAAACAGGTTTTGCAATGCTTGCATCATCATCAGTTCAAGAAGTAATGGACTTATCACCAGTTGCTCACTTAGCAGCAATCGAAGGAAGCATTCCATTTGTTAACTTCTTTGATGGATTTAGAACAAGTCACGAAATTCAAAAAATTGAAGTTTGGGATTACAAAGATCTTGCTCCACTTGTTGACTATGAAGCAGTTGATAGATTTAAAAACAATTCATTAAACCCAGAAAGACCAAAAACAATTGGTACAGCTGAAAAGAACATTTTCTTCCAAAGAATGGAATCAAGCAACAATGCTTATATAGACATCGTTGGAATTACAGAAAACTACATGAACAAAATCAATGAATTAATCGGTACAAACTACGGATTATTCAACTACTATGGTGCTGATGATGCAGAAGAAATCATCGTTGCTATGGGTTCTGTTTGTCAAGCAGCTGAAGAAGCAATTGACGTATTAGTAGAACAAGGCAAAAAAGTAGGTATGATTGAAGTTCACCTATTTAGACCGTTCTCTAAAGAACACTTACTAAAAGCTATTCCAAAAACAGTTAAGAAAATTGCTGTTCTTGATAGAACTAAAGAAAAAGGTTCAATCGGTGAACCACTACTATTAGATGTTAAATCTGCTTACTATGATCAAGAAGAAAAACCTCTAATTATCGGTGGTAGATATGGACTATCTTCAAAAGATACAGTTCCAGCTGATATCGAAGCAATATTTGTTAACCTTGCACAAGATGAACCAAAAGAAGACTTTACCGTTTCAATCAATGATGATGTAACACACAAATCACTTGAAAGAACAGACCTTAAAGTTAGACAAGAAGGTACAACAAGATGTAAATTCTGGGGATTCGGTTCTGACGGAACTGTTGGTGCTAACAAACAAGCTATCAAAATCATTGGTGATAACACAGACATGTATGCACAAGGTTACTTTGACTATGACTCAAAGAAATCAGGTGGTCTAACAGTTTCTCACTTAAGATTTGGTAAAGACCCAATTAGATCAACATATCTACTTGACGAAGCTGACTTCATGTCTTGTTCAAAAGTTGCATATGTAAATCAATATGATCTACTTAAAGGTCTTAAAGACGGTGGTAAATTCTTATTAAACTGTGCTTGGACAGATGAAGAATTAGAAGAACACCTACCAGCAAACATGAAACGTTACATTGCTGAACACGATGTAGAATTCTACACAATTGATGCTTCTCACTTAGCAGCTGAAATTGGTCTAGGTTCAAGAACAAACATGATTATGCAATCTGCATTCTTCAAACTTGCAAACGTAATTCCATTAGAAGATGCTGTTAAATACCTAAAAGACTCTATAGTTAAATCTTATGGTCACAAAGGTGATGACATCGTAAACATGAACTACAAAGCTGTAGATAGTGGAATTGATGCAATGCACAAAGTAGAAGTTCCAGAAAGCTGGAAAGATGCTGTTGATGAACAAAAAGAAGAAAGAGAACTTCCAGAATTCATTAGAGAAATCGTAAAACCAATGCTTGAACAAAAAGAAGACGATATTCCAGTATCAGCATTTGTTGGTAGAGAAGATGGTGCTTTTGAATCAGGTACAACTCAATACGAAAAGAGAGGAATCGCTCTTAACGTACCAGAATGGCAACTAGATAATTGTATTCAATGTAACCAATGTTCATTCGTATGTCCTCACGCAGTAATTAGACCTTTCTTAGTAACAGAAGATGAAAAAGCTAATGCTCCTGAAGGTTTCGATACTAAAAAAGCTATCGGAAAAGGCATGGAAGGATACGAATTTAGAATTCAAGTATCACCATTAGACTGTACTGGATGTGGTAACTGTGCAGATGTTTGTCCAGCTCCACAAAAAGCTCTTCTAATGAAACCATTCGAAGAACAAGTAGAAAAAGAAAAAGACAATTGGTATTTCGCTCATGAAGAAGTTGGATACAAAGAAGATGTTATGGATCCAATGACTCTAAAAGGCAGCCAATTTAAACAACCATTACTTGAGTTCTCAGGTGCATGCGCAGGTTGTGGTGAAACACCTTACGCTAAACTTGTAACACAATTATTTGGTGATAGAATGTACATTGCAAATGCTACTGGTTGTTCATCAATCTGGGGAGCAAGTGCACCAGCTATGTCCTATACAAAGAATTCATGTGGACAAGGTCCAGCTTGGGGTAACTCACTATTCGAAGATGCTGCTGAGTATGGATATGGTATGAAACTTGCAGCAGATGCTAACAAGTCATTACTTGAAACTTACATGAATAACTTCTTAGAACTTGGTCTTGATACACCATTTAATGAAGCATTCAAGGCTTGGTTAGAAGGAAAAGAAACTGTTAATACTTCTAAAGAAGCTACAGCTAAGATTATGAATCTAAAAGAAGAAACTGTAGATAGCGAAGAAGGAAAAGACTTATTAGATAAAATCTTCCAACTAAAAGATTACATGATTAAAAAATCAATCTGGATCTTTGGTGGTGACGGATGGAGCTACGATATCGGATTCGGAGGAGTTGATCACGTTCTAGCAAGTGGTGAAGATATCAATATCCTAGTATTCGATACAGAAGTTTACTCAAACACAGGTGGACAATCTTCTAAAGCTACACCATTATCTGCAGTAGCACAATTCGCTGCCGCTGGTAAAAAGGTAAGAAAGAAAGACCTTGGTCTAATGATGACTTCTTATGGATATGTATACTGTGCACAAGTAGCTATGGGTGCTAACCAAAACCAAACACTTAAAGCCCTAAAAGAAGCTGAAAGCTACAATGGACCATCTCTAGTTATTGCTTATGCGCCATGTATCAACCATGGTATCAGAATTGGTATGGGTAAATCACAATACAGAGAAAAACAAGCTGTAGATGCTGGTTACTGGCACTTATGGAGATTTGACCCAAGACTTGCTGACGAGGGCAAAAATCCATTCCAACTTGATTCTAGAGAACCTAAAGAATCATTCCAAGAATTTATCCAAGGTGAAGTAAGATACTCATCACTTAAGAGATCATTCCCTGAAACAGCTGATGAATTATATGCAGAAGCAGAAAAAGCTGCAAAAGAAAGATATGAAACATATAAGAGATTAGCTGGAAAATAGAAAATAGTAATTTAAACCGCCATTTATTTGGCGGTTTTTTTATATTTATCTTATAAAAATATACATAAAGGTACATATAAAAGTAGCTTATGGTATAATATAAACAAAATACTATGAGATTTACTAATCATAATGGAGGTATTATGACTATTAAGTATGTTAATAATTTAGGAAAAGTAACTATTGATGATTCTATTATAACCAACATTGCAGTATCCACAGTTATGAAATCGTATGGAGTTGTTGGTCTTGCTAGTGCTTCTGCTAAAGATGGTATATATCAACTCTTAGGAGTTAATAATATGCAAAAAGGAGTTACAGTTAAAAGACTGGATAATGGAACTATAGACATTAATATTTCTTTATTTTTGAAATATGGGGTTAGAATTCCAGTGGTTTGTCAAAATATAATAGAAAATGTAAAATATAATATTGAAAAATCTTTGAATGTTCGTGTTTCTAATGTAAATATTTTTGTTCAAGGAATTAATAGGTAGGAGCGTAAATGAAAAGTATAGATGCAAGTAAACTTCAACAAATGATAATTGGAGCTTATGAATATTTAGATGAGAATAAGGATTTAGTCAATGAACTGAATGTTTTTCCTGTTCCTGATGGTGATACAGGAACTAACATGAACATGACTATAAAATCAGGTTTAGATAAAGTGAATAAAACAAGTATTTCTTCCGTGGAAGAAGTGTCAAAAGCCTTAAGTCAAGGAACCCTAATGGGTGCAAGAGGTAACTCAGGAGTAATTTTATCTCAACTTGTAAGAGGAATGAGTAAAACATTAAAGGGCAAAGATATAATTGAAATAGCCGATATCAGGGAAATATTTCAAACAGCAAATAAAACTGCCTACAAAGCAGTCATGCAACCTACAGAGGGAACTATACTTACTGTCTCTAGGATGATGGCAGAAAAAGCTGAAGATGCTTTTGATGAAAATATAGAAATAGATGATTATCTAATTGAGATCATAGGTGCAGGACAAGTTGCTCTTGACAATACACCTAAGCAATTGCCCGTTCTAAAAGAAGCTGGAGTTGTGGATTCAGGTGGTCAAGGACTTATATTTTTATTAAGAGGAGCATTAAATGCGCTAAATTCTAAAATTGAAAGAGATATAGACTTGTCAAAATCAGCAGATTCAGACGATGAAACCTATACTTACAAAATAAGTTTTGAACTTTCTGGATCTAATAGTGATTTAAAATCTTTAGATGAGAACCTAATGAGAATGTGCAAAGACTACTCATCAGATTTTGAAGATGATACATTAAAAGCAGAACTTAAGACTGATAGTCCACAAAATATAATCCAAATGATTCTATTAGAAGGCGTTATATTGAATATTAATCTTGAAAATTTGAAGCCTGAAATCGAAAATGAATCAAAAAAAGGTCAAAAACCAAGTAAAAAATACGGATTCATAGCTGTTTCCAGAGGTGAAGGTTATAATGCAATAATGGAAAGCATGAACATAGATAAGATTATTGCAGGTGGACAAACTATGAATCCTTCTACAGAAGATATTTTTAATGCAATTGAAGAAATTGATGCAGAAAATATAATAGTATTCCCAAATAACAAAAATATTATAATGTCATCAAAACAGGCAGCTGAAGTTTCTGACAAAAATGTTTTTGTGGTTGAAACTAGATCTATACCAGAAGCATTTACTGCTTTGCTAGAATTTGATGAAAATCTTGATGCTAATAGTAATATCGAGAATATGAATGAAGTAATCGAAGATATCCATATAGCTGAAGTTTCTATTTCAATTAGAGATACCAGTGTTAATAACATTAATATCAAGAAGGACGACTATATAGGTATATTAGATGGAGATATAGTTGCAACTGATTCATCTATAGAAAAGACTGCAGAAAAAGTTTTATCTAAGGCTATTGATGATGAAGATATTTCTCTAATAACTGTATATTATGGTGAAGATGTAGAAAAAAGAAAAGCGAAAGATTTTGTAAAGAAATTAGAAAGAAAATTTAAAGATATAGATTGTGAATTAGTATACGGTGGTCAACCTGTTTACTATTATACAATTACACTAGAATAATGAAGATTACAGCTTTAAAAGGTATTGGTCCCAAAAAAAGCAAAGACTTAAAAAAACTAGGTATAGTTGATGTATCAGATCTTTACAATTATTATCCAAAATCTTATGAAGATAGGAGTAAGTTAAAAAAGCTTGCTAATGTTACTGATAATAGAAAATGCTATTTTGAGTGGAAAATTGTAAGCAGATTATTTACAAAATATATAAATGGCAAATCTGTATCTTATATATATGCAAGAGAAGATACCAATAAGATAAGATTGATTTGGTTCAATGATAGATTTTCTCCTAGAAAACTTGTTAAGGGAAAAATATATAAGTTTTACACTTCGATTAGCAAAAAATCAGAAACATATGAAGCTATAAATCCTATTTTTTGTGATTTAGAAGATGACGAAATAGGATCTATAGTATCAATGTATAGTTTGACTAAAGGTTTAAGTAACAAACAGTTAAGTGGATTCATTGCGGAATCTCTTAAGTATTATGATGGCAAAGAAGATATATTGGACGATTATTTGTTAGAAGAGTTTTCGCTAAATGATAGGCTGGGAAATCTCAAAGAAGTTCATAGTCCGACGTCAATAGATAGCTTAACTAAAGCCAAAAGTCAAATTAAAATCATAGACTTATTAAAAGATCTCTATATATGTGAGTTTCTAAAGCAAATGACTAAAAGTAGTCAGGATTTAAAGCTTGAATATGACTTAAACGATATATTATCTCATCTATCTTTTGATTTAACTAGAAGCCAAGTGTCATCTTTGAAAGAGATATTAAAAGATTGTGAGTCTAATTATACTTGCAATAGGCTTTTAGTTGGTGATGTTGGTAGTGGTAAGACAATTGTAGCTCTTATAGTAATGTTAATATTTTCTATGAATGGTTATCAATCAGCAATGATGGTCCCTACTGAACTTTTAGCTATTCAACAGTACGAAAAAAGCATTGACTTGTTTAATAAACTAGGAATAAGTGCAGAAATACTAACGAGCAGTAGCAAAGATAAAAATATGATAAAAGATAAACTCGCAAAGGGTGATATTGATATTTTGATGGGAACTCATGCTCTTATCCAAGAAGATGTAATTTTTAAAAATCTAAAATTTGTAGTAAATGACGAACAACATAGGTTTGGTGTTAGTCAAAGGCAGTTACTTGCCTTAAAGGGTGAAAGAGTAAACTACCTTACAATGACTGCCACACCAATACCTAGAACCTTATCTTTGAGGATTTCAGATATTATAGATTTATCCATAATAGATGAACTACCTAAAGGTAGGAAGTCTATTGATACTTATTTGCTTGGATCTGATAAAGAAGATTTATTATATGAAACTATAGCAAATAATATTGATGATGGTAGACAAGTTTATGTTGTTACAAACAATATTGACTCAGATGACAGATATTCTTTAGAAAACTTATATAAGGTATATAAAAAAAGATTTAAGTCTTATAGAGTTGAGATGCTTCACGGAAAACTAAAGCCAGACATAAAAGAAAGTATTCTAAAAAAGTTTCAAGATGGGGAAATTGATATACTACTAGCTACAACAGTTATAGAAGTAGGAATTGATGTTAGTAATGCTAATACAATGGTTATATATAAGGCTAACAATTTTGGACTTTCAACACTTCATCAGCTAAGAGGTAGAGTTGGTAGAGGTGAGTACAAATCGTTTTGCTATTTGATTACTGATAATCCTAGTCCATCTAATAAATTAAATATCTTAGTTAAAAGTAACGATGGATTTGAAATTGCAAAAAAAGATTATGATCTTAGAGGGGGAGGCAAGATTTTATCTTACCTTCAACATGGAAAAAACTTATCGAAGATTGAATATTTGAATATGAACAAAGATGAGATTGATAAGGCTTTTTACATTTATAAAAAAACAAAATCTAATGATTATGAAGGTGTAAATTTAGATTTTATAAAAGATTTTTATAACGAAGAAAAAAGGATGATTTTAAATTAATGAGAGTAGTTGCAGGCAAATACAAGGGTTTCAATCTAAAACCACCAAAAGAAAATACTTCTAGGCCAACAGATAATAAAGTAAAAGAAGCAATATTTGATATGTTGTACCCACTTAAAAGTAATTGTGTTGCTTTAGATTTGTTTTCTGGTACGGGTCAAATGGGGATAGAATTTTTATCTAGAGGAGTAAATCTAGTTTATTTTAACGAGAGAAACTTTTCGACTTATCAAATCTTAAATGAAAATTTAAGAAAAATAAATTCTGATGGCATAAAAGTATCTAAGCTAGATTTCAAGAAAGCTTTAAAAAAGTACAAAGATAATAATATAAGTTTTGATTATATATTTTTAGACCCACCTTATATGGGAGATTTATTAAATCAAGCTATTGAATTGATAGTTGAGTATGATTTATTAAATGAAGAAGGTATAATAGTTACGGAATCCGATAGGGATTTAGATTTTTCTTATATTGAAAGATTAGAAAAAATCAAAGAAAAATCTTATGGAAGGAAAATTATAAAATTTTATATAAATAATGAAGGTAATATATCCAGGTAGCTTCGATCCACTAACACTTGGACATATAGATATGATAAAGAGATTATCTAATATGTTTGATGAAGTGATTGTAGCTGTATTAATAAATGAAAACAAAAAATCTGTTTTCACTTTAGAAGAAAGAAAAGAGATTATTAAAAAACAAATAAAACGTGATGGTCTAGACAATGTAGTTATCAAATATTTTGATGGACTGTTAGTTAATTTTGCAAAAGAAACAGGTGTCTATACTGTAGCTAGAGGACTTAGAGAAGTAACCGACTATGAATATGAAAAAAATATTGCGATGTTCAATTCAAAGCTTATGAATGGGTTAGAAACGATTTTTCTGTTAAGCGATCCGAAGTATTCATACATAAGTTCTAGTGGCGTAAGAGAAGTAGCTAAGTTTCATGGTGATATTTCATCTTTTGTAAGTAAAGACGTAGAATTAGCAATTAAAGAAAAATTTAATTATTAGGGGGATGTTATGGCGCAAAAAAATTTAATGAGTTTGATTAATGAAATGGAAGATGTAATGGATGAGTCTTCATCTGTTCCTTTTTCTAGAAAAGTATCTGTTGATCCAGATGAGATTTATGAGCTTCTAAATGAAATGAAAGATGCTTTGCCAGAAGAAATCAAGCAAGCTCAATGGGTAACTGATGAGAAAGATAGAATCATTGGAGAAGCTAAGAGTGAAGCTGAGAATAGAATAAATGAAGCTGAAGCAGAAATTAATAATATAAAAGATCAAGCTAGAAATAAATTTAAACAACTTGTTTCTGAGCATGAAATTACTAGAGAAGCTAGAAATGAAGCAGATAGGATAATAAATGAAGCTAATGCTCAAGCAGAAAAATTAAGACAACAATCTTATGATTATGTTGATAGACTTTTCCAAGCTTCTACAGAAAACTTCAGTCAACTAGCTCAACAATTAGACAAGAATAGAAGAAGTATACTTGAAAGCAAATAATAATTAAACCTATGAGGATTACTCATAGGTTTTTGTTTTGTTTGTATAATCAGTATTGAATTGTCTATCAGTTATTAGAGAGTATAGGTTACTTGAGTCAATCATTTTTTGATAAACTAAGAGATTTTCATTATCCATATTGTCGGCATCAGATTTTCTTATCACAATTGAAAGCTTACCTTTTAGCTCAGAAAAAAGTTTAGCACCATTTTTATTAAAGGCAAGAACTTTTATAAATTTCACATCTATTTTATTTAAATCTAAATTTTGATCTAATATATAATTTACTACCAATCTTTTGATCCTAGATTTGGTAAACCTAGAAGAGGTCGATCTACTTAGGAATTCATCGTGATTTTTCGAATGTAAAATATTTTTCTTAAATAATTTATCCATACCTTGTTCAAAGCAAAGTGTATTTTCCATTGGTTTATTTTCTATTAATAATTTATATCTAAAAATATCATAGATGATATTGTCATTCCTTCTGTTATTTTCTCTTAAAAATTTAACTAGGCTTTTATATGATACATTAGGCATGTATTTTTTAATTGAATCTGACAGATTGTTTCTTATAGCTGTCGAAGAAGCAAAGGTAGAATTTGTAAAATAACTATCTTTATTATATGATCCTCGTCGAGTAATAGGAAATATCTCTATATTTGGATTTATTATAGAAATTGCCCTAAAATATTCTAAAGCAAGTATATTATTAGATGTTATAAATTCATCTGTTCCTAGAATTTCATTTATTGCATGTGACCTTGATTTTGTAAAAGAATTTTTATTTTTTAGATACTTCGCAGTTAATCGTTCAACTTCTTCATTCTTATCAATTAGTTCGTAGGAATATTTTTTGAAATCTTCACTTTTTATATTTTCAATACCAAATGCCAAATAATCTATATCTAATTTATTAAGAATCTCAATGGACTTAAAAGCAAAATACTCAGCAGATTGCAAGCTAATATAGGAAGGCATTTCTATAACAAGATCAAAACCATTTAATACAGCAACTTCTGCTCTAGAAAACTTATCTAGTATTGAGGCTTCTCCACGTTGAACAAAATCGCCACTCATAAAACTAATAAATAAGTCAGCATCTGTTATTTCTTTACATTTATCCAAGAGATACCTATGACCGTTGTGAAAAGGGTTGAATTCTGATATTATAGCTAATTTTTTCATATTATCACCAATACTATTATACACTAATAAATTAAGTCCGTATATTTACCTTTAGAAATATGCGAATAATTTTAAAAATATAAGTTGGTATGGTATAATAATGTAAGAAACATGCGTAGGAGGATATATGATTTCAGCAAATGATTTAAGAAAAGGTGTAACCTTTGTATATGATAATGATGTTTATCAAATAATTGATTTTCAACACGTTAAACCTGGTAAGGGAGCAGCATTTGTTCGTGCAAAAATAAGATCTGTAATGAACGGTGGGGCTAAGGATGTTACATTCAATCCTAATGAGAAATTTGAACAAGCAGTAATTAGCACAAAAGAAATGACATATTTATACAACGATGGCCAATTGTATTACTTTATGGACCCAGAAACATTCGAACAAATCGGTATTGAATACGAATCTGTTAAGGATGCTATAATTTATGTCAAAGAAAATGATATGGTTCAAATTAAATTCTATGAAGGAAAGCCATTCCAAATAGAGGCTCCAAACTTCGTTGAACTTAAGGTTGAACAAACAGAACCTGCTATTAAAGGTGATACAGCTACTAACGTAACAAAACCTGCAACAGTTGAAACTGGTGCTGTAATACAAGTTCCTGTATTTGTAAATGAAGGTGATGTTATTAAAATAGACACAAGAACTGGAGATTATTTATCAAGAGTTTAGTTTAAGGAGGCTACAATGGCAAGTAATTTTGTAAATGGATCAGTTAAGATTGCTGATGAAATACTTGATCAAATAGCAGTTGCAGCAGCAAGTGATGTTTATGGTGTTTACTTTGAAGATGATCAAGCCAAAAACTTCAGCTTCCATTCTAAAAATCCTAAAAGCAAAGTAAGTAAATATGGAAACAACTTGCATTTTAACTTGAATGTTAATTTTGATAGAGATGTAAATGTTAGAAAATCTGTCAAAAATATACAAGAAAATGTTAAAAATGTAGTAGAAAATATGACAGGAATATCTGTTACTAGAGTGGATGTTAATGTCTTAAATTTAGATATCTAATGAATAGAGTTGAGCAAAGAGAATGGGTATTTAAACTCATCTATCAAGATATGATAAGCCATACAGACGATATTGATAAAATAATTGAAAAAAATGGTTTATCAGATGAGGAATTTGTAAAAGAATCTATAAATTCATATTTTTCGAATATTTCTAGCATTGAAGAAAAACTAGAAGAGAATTTAGATTCTAGAAGCAAAAGATTAGCTAAAGTATTGAGAGCAATTTTATATCTAAGTCTAAATGAAATATATTATTTAGGAGTTCCTGTTTCTGTATCAATAAATGAAGCAGTCAATTTAGCTAAAAAATATTCCGATAAAGATGATTACAAGTTAATAAATTCAATATTAGGTTCAATTGTTAGAAAAGATGGAAAATGAGAAAGCCACTAAGTGTTAAGCAGTTCAATGAGTATTTTAAATCTAATATAAAACACGATCCTATATTTCAAAATCTATATATAAATGGGCAATTATCGAATATTAGGGTCAATAATTCCCATTTATATTTTTCTTTAAAAGAAGACAATGAAATAATTGATTGCGTAATTTACTATTTTGAAGATAAAGATATAAACTTTGATTTTGAAGATGGGATTGATGTAAATGTCAAGGGAAATGTTTTTTATAATAATTACTCTTCTAGAATTATTATTTCTGCAAAAGAAGTATCGGAAGTTGGAATATCAGAAAATTATAAAAAATTTTTAGATATGAAAGAAGAGTTTAGGAAATTAGGTTATTTTGATGAAATAAACAAAAAAGAAATACCTAAGTATCCTAAAAAAGTTGGACTAATTACATCCAAAGACGGAGCTGCTATCATAGATTTTATATCAGTCATTAATCAAAAACCTAATGATATAAATATTTTTCTATATCCAGTGAAAGTTCAGGGGCTTGAATCTTCGAATTTGATAAAGCAAGCCATATGTGATTTAGACCATAAAAACCTAGATGTAATTGTTATTACAAGAGGCGGCGGTTCAAACGAGGATTTATCAACTTTTAATAATAGAGACATTGTTGAAGCTGTATTTGATGCTAAAACTCCTATAATATCTGCAATAGGACACAAGATAGATTTAACTCTATTAGATTTGGTAAGTGATCTAAGTTTGCAAACACCAACTGAAGCTGGCTCTTATATAATAAAGTCTTATGCAAATCTTGAGAAGGATTTAGATGATGTAATTCATAAGATGAAACAAATTATTGGAGCTGAAATTGATAGTTTTGAAAGAAATCTTTTGTTTTTAGAGAGAGACTTAAGGAGCTTTCATCCTTTAAATAACCTAAATAATATTGAATTGGAGTTATCTTTTATCAAAAAAGAATTAGATACAAAGATTAAAAATAGTTTATCGATAAACGAAAATCGACTTAAGCTTATAAAATCTAATTTGGATCATCAAAATGATGTTATCAATCTTAAGAAGAGCATGATATTTGTTAAGGCGAGGGATAAAAATATATACTCAGCTAAATCTTTATATGTTGGAGATAAAATTATATTAGGTTTTAGTGATGGAGATGTAAAGGCGGAAATTATAGATGGATAAATCCTTACAAGAGAGTTTTAATGAAGTTGAAAATTTATTAGAACAATTAGATGAAAACAAAGATAATCTAGAAAAAAGCATAGAAATATATCAACAAGCCAATGAGATTTACAAGGATTTAAAGAATAAGCTTAAAAGTTACAAAGCTAAGGTTGAAATAATAAGTAGTGATGAATAAAGAGTACAAAGAGATATTTTTACAAAATAAAAACTTAATAGACCAAGAAATTGCTAAATATTTTAATAATGAATCTAAAATAGAAGAAGCAATGTTATATTCTATGGAAGATGGTAAAAGAGTTCGAGCAACACTGTTTTTAGAGACAAGAAAACTATCTATAAAAGAGATTAGTAAAAAAGATTTTCTATTTGCTCTAGCTATAGAAATGATTCAGGCCTATTCATTAGTTCATGATGATCTTCCAGCTATGGACAATGATGATTATAGAAGAGGTAAAGAAAGTGTACACAAGCATTTTGGCGAAGATCTTGGTATATTAACTGGTGATGCTTTACTAAACGAAGCAAGTAAGATAATCATGGAGGTTTCTCTAAATGATCCTTCTTATCTAAGAGCTGGAGTCTACCTTTTAGAAAAAGTTGGTCTTAGTGGGATGATAGAAGGCCAGATATTAGACCTTAGAAGGAGAAATAACTATGATAAAGATTTTCTCATAGAAGTATATGACAAAAAAACCGCCGATTTCTTTAAGGCGTGTACTGTAGCTGCTGGTCTTGTAAATGGATTTAGCGATCAAGAAATTAAGAGCTTAGAAAATTACGCCTATTATTTAGGACTAGGTTTTCAGCTACAAGATGATCTATTAGAAGAAGATTATGGTGATGAAATTAATATTTTAAGTCTAATGGATTATGACCATGCGAAAAAATGGCTTGATGAAATAAATGAAAAGTGTAAAAGTGAAATAGAAAAATTTGATAATAATGGAATGCTTTCATTTTTAATTGAATTTCTATCTAAAAGAGAGTATTAGAGGCTACTATGAAAAAGTATACAAGACAAAGATTAATATTAGATATTATTCAAAATAACGATGTAAAAACTCAAAGTCAACTTTCTGATATGTTGAAAGATCACGGAGTAGATGCTACACAAGCAACTATATCTAGGGATATCAAAGAATTGAGGATATCAAAAGTTCAAACTGACGATTATGAATATAAATATACCGTAGTAGATACTGTATATGATACCTTAACTGAAAGAATGGAAAAAATATTCAAAGAGTCTGTACTATCTATTGAAAAATCCTCACAGCTTATTGTTATTAAGACAATATCTTATTGTGCTACTGTATGTGGAGCATATATTACAAACGAAAAGTTAGAAAGAGTTGGAGGAATTGTAACAGGTATTGATACAATATTTGTCACTCCTAGAGAGTCAGAAAATATAGATGATCTCATTGAAGATTTAAGGAATCTTATCAAATAATGCTACTTGAATTATTTATAGATAATTTCGTCATAATTAAAAAAAACCATATCTTCTTTGAAGATGGATTTAATGTTCTTACTGGTGAAACTGGGTCTGGCAAGAGTCTTATACTTAAGGCTATTAATCTAGCTTTGGGGGATAGGGCTGATAAAGATAGTATAGGAAAATTTTCTGATAGAACTATTATAGAAGCAGTATTTCAGGTATCTGAGGCAACAAAGCTACAACTTCAGAAAATGGATATATACCCAGAAGAAGATAAACTAATAGTAACGAGGACTATATCAAAGAAATCTTCAAGTCTTAGAATAAACGGTAGAATAGCTAATCTTTCTACCTTAAGAGAAATTTCATCTTTTCTAGTTGATATATATAGACAAGGAGATAGCAATTATTTTATGAATAGTCAAAATTATATAAATTTAGTCGATTCATATACAAAAGATTCTAAAACTATTAAACTTAAAAATGAACTTAAAGATTTATATAGAAAAAAAGATGAACTTCTTGAAAGGCATGACAATCTTGACTTATCAGATGAAGAAATCACTAGAGAAAGAGATTTGATTAGTTATCAAATAAACGAAATTGAAGAGATTGATATATTTAATATAGACGAAGAAAGTCTTGACAAAGAATATAGTAAATTAAATAATATTTCTTCAATCATAAATTCTTCTAATAAAGTTAAAGAGATTTTAGATGCAAGTGATTTTGATCAAATTTCTATAAACAAACTAATAAATGAAACAATAGCTGAGCTATCTCCATATACTTCGGTTGATGAAAAACTAGAGTTGATATATACAAACTTAGTAGATTTATCTGAGCAAGTCAATGATTTGTATCGTGATATTGACTATTATGAATCATCTCTTGAATCAGATCCTGAGAGAATGTATGAACTCGATATGATAAATCAAACTATATTCACTCTTAAGAGAAAATACGGTTCTTCAATTGATGATATTAGAAATTACTATGATGAGATTACAAGAAGAATTAAAGAATTAGACGAAATAGATGATTTAAGAAGAGATATTGACAAAAATATTGAAAAAATTAATTCTAAGATGCTAGAAACTTCTAAAAAACTGACAGATATTAGAAAAAATAAGGCAAGTTTATTAGAAAAAGAAGTAAATAAATCAATAAAAGAACTAAATATAAAAAATGGTAAGTTTAAAATTGACATAACTGAAAGAAATGAAGTTAAAGCTAACGGCAAAGATGATGTTGATTTTCTAATTAGGACTAATAAAGGTGATAATCTAAAGTCACTGTCAAAAACAGCATCAGGCGGTGAAGTTTCTAGAATAATGCTAGCATTTAAGGAAGTATTTTCTGATTCAGACAGTGTTGATACATTAATATTTGATGAGATTGATACAGGTATTAGCGGTAGAACTGCACAAGTTGTTGGAGAGAAAATACTTGATTTATCAAAGAAAAGGCAAATAATTTCAATTAGCCACTTGCCACAGATTGCATCTCTTGCGAATAATCATATACTCATTAAAAAAGAGGATATAGATGATTTAACTATAAGTACAACTGAAGATTTAAGTGAATTAAGTCGAGTTAATGAAATAGCTAGGATGATAGGTGGAGTGGATATTACTTCAACTACGGAGCAATCAGCAAGAGAAATGTTAGAAATGGCGGAGGATTTAAGAAATGACAGAAGATAAGTTTTACGAGAAATCTATAAAATCTGATACTATTTACGATGGTAAAATATTGAAACTAAGAGTAGATACTGTTGAACTAGTTAACAAAAAATACTCTAAAAGAGAAATAGTTGATCATCAAAAAGGCGTTGGTATAATTGCTTTTGATGAAGATGACAAGTTGTGGATGGTCAAGCAATATAGGAAAGCAATTGATAAAGTTACACTTGAAATTCCAGCAGGACTGGTTGAATCAAATGAACTTCCAATTGAAACAGCAAAACGAGAATTGCAAGAAGAAGTTGGCTTTTATCCTGAAGAAATTTCTTACCTTTTTGATATGCACGCTTCACCAGGTTTTACAAATGACAAGTTGTCATTTTTCCTTGCAAAAAATCTAGTGAAATCGGAACTCGAACAAGATGAGGACGAGAACGTAGAAGCTCGCTTATATGAACTTGACGACTTATACAATATGATTGAAAACGGTGAGCTTACAGATGCTAAAAGCATAATTGCAATCTTGTATGCTATGAAGTTAAAAAATGAGAAGTAATGATTTAAATATCGAACTAGAGGCCTTTACAGGCCCTTTTGATTTGCTATTAAAGTTAATAGAAAAAAAGAAAATAGATATATATGATATAAATATTGAAGAAATAACAAATTCTTATCTAAACGAAATCAATAAGCTCGGAGATATTGATAATCTATCTGAATTCATATATATAGCTTCAATACTTTTGAATATAAAAGCAAATAGGCTTTTACCTAAGGAAGACTCAGATGATTTGGAAGAAGAATTTATATCATACCTACTAGCTTATAAGAAAATAAAATCTGTTGAAGATGATTTTAAACTTATGGAAGAAGAGGCTAGGAAAATATATTGTAAATATCAAGAAGATCTTAGTCAATTCGAGATAGAAGAAGAAGTTACTATAGAAAAAGATATAAATATCTTAACAACTGAATTTAAAAAGTTAATTAAAAATCTTGAGAAAAGAAATAATAAGCCAATAGTTCGTAGTTTAAAACAAGAAGATGTAAATGAATATATAGAAAAAATTAGAAAGACTCTTAATTTTACTAAAAGTTTGGATTTGAAAAATATAACAAGTAGAATAAAGTCTAAAAATGAATGTATTGCAACATTTCTGGCTTTACTTGAATTAGTGAAGTTAAAGGAGATCTTGCTAGAAGATAAAGGCACAAATTCGTTTTGGGTTGTAAAGAGGTAATATGGATAATAATTATTTAAAGGGTCTCATAGAAGAAATACTTTATATCTGGGCTGAGCCTATAGATATTGATGATTTAAGTTCAATCATATATGACTATAATAAACCTGAAATAAAGAAAGCTCTATTTGAATTAATAGAAGAGAGAAATAATAGGGAAAGTGGCCTTATAATAAGAGAATTTTCTGGATCATATCAATTTACAACTAGAAAGTGTCATGATAAATATTTTGAGAAAGTTATAAAAAAGACAGAGAAAAAATTAGGGACTTCGACACTTGAAACTTTGTCTATAATTGCATACAAACAACCAATTACAAGAGCAGAAATTGATAAGATTAGAGGAGTCAATTCTCAATCAACTATTGATTCTTTGATGGATAAAGGATTGATTGAAGAAAATGGAAGGCTCAATAAGATTGGAAAACCGATAATTTATATAACTAGTAATTATTTCTTGCAATATTTCAATATATCTTCTTTAGACGAATTACCAGAGATATCATTTGATGAAGAGGCGAATTTAAATGAGGATTAATAAATATATAGCAAAATCTGGATATACATCAAGAAGAAAAGCAGACGATTTAATTAAAGCTTCTAAGGTTAAAGTTAATGGAATAGTAATAAATGAACCTGGCTATGAAGTAACAGATGATGATATTTTAGAGATTGACGGGAAAAGATTATATCTAGAAAAAAACTTCTACAAGAAATTATATAAACCAGTTGGCTACGTTACTAGTAATTACGATCCACATAATGAAAAAGACCTCAATTCATTAATAGATATGAAGGAGAGATTTTTCGCTGCAGGTAGGCTTGATAAGGATAGTGAGGGGCTTCTAATAATAACTAATGACGGCCATTTTACAAATGGAATTATTCATCCGCGTAATGAATTGGAAAAAACTTATATAGTTACTGTAAGCAGAAAATTAAGCAAGTCACAAGAGAAAAAATTCGAAAAAGGTATAGATATAGGACGAGGGGAAATAACTTCTAATTCAAAAATTAAATTATTAGATTCTAAAACAAATAAGTATGAAGTTAAAATTCACCAAGGTTATAACAGGCAAATAAGAAGGATGTTTGACTATTTTTCGAGCGAAGTTATTAGGTTAAAGAGAATAAGTATAGGGTCTATTAAATTAGATGATATGAAGGAATATGAGATTAGGGATTTCAGCGAAAAGGAAATGGAATTCGTAAGAATAATCAAGGGATAGGATACTATCTCTTATTTTTATGGTAAAATTAATAATATGATGAAAATAGGAATAATTGGTGCTGGTCCATCAGGTATATTTACAGCTATAAATTTAAAAAATGAGAATAATGAAGTTTATTTGATAGATAAAAATAAAGAAATAGGTAAGAAGCTAGCAATAACAGGAAATGGAAGGTGTAACATAACTAATATTGCACCTTATGAAGATTTTCTAGATAATATTATTAGAAATAGAAATTTTATGTATTCTTCTTTTTCTAAATTTGATAACTATAGCCTCATAGATTTTTTATCTGATAATGGAATTGATACTGTCGTTGAAAATGATGGCAAAGTTTTTCCGAAATCAATGAAATCTACTGATATAATAGAAATGTTTAAAGATATTATATTAGAAAAGAAAGTAAAATTTATATCTAATACTGAGGTTAAAAGTATCAATAAATCTAATGATTTTGTAGTTACCACTAATAAGGGAGAATTTGAATTTGATTATCTAGTATTAGCTACTGGAGGCAAATCATATCCAAAAACAGGTTCAACGGGCGATGGCTACACTTTTGCAAAAAGATTGGGGCATCAAATTATAGATCAAACTCCATCTTTAGCTCCTATACACATCAGTAATGGATTTAATATAAAAGCTTTAAATCTCAGGGATGTAACGCTAAATGTTAACTTGATTGATAAATTATACTCTGAAAGAGGTGATTTATTGTTGACAAATAGATTTCTGACAGGTCCAATAGCTTTGAAAGCACAAGCTAGAGCTTCAAGAGATGACATTACGGATATGTTGATAGACTTATTTCCAAATTATAATTATGAATCTTTAGAAGAAATACTTCTAGAATTATTAATTAAAAATCCTAAGAAGAATATATCTAATGTTTTAAAAGAAATAATAAATGAGTCATTGGCTATATGTATACTCGATAGATTAGATATAGATATAAACACAAAGGCTAATCAATTAGAAAAAGAAAATAGAAAAGCACTTATTGATTGTCTAAAATGTTTGAGGTTTAAAGCAGTTAATAACACAAGTTTCAGTAGTGCTGTAGTAACAAGCGGAGGAGTAGATGTATCAGAAATAAACCCCAAAACTATGGAATCAAAATTGGTAGATGGTTTATATATTGTTGGTGAATTATTAGATGTAGATGCTCTAACAGGCGGTTTTAATCTACAGGTCGCCTTCACTACTGGATATGCTGCAAGTCTTGCGATAAGGGAGAGAATATGAATTATATAATAGCGATTGATGGCCCTAGCGGATCAGGAAAATCAACAATTGCAGAGAAAATTTCTGACATACTAGGAATAGAATACCTAAATACTGGCTCTATGTATAGGGCTGTAACAAAATATTTTCTAGATAGAAATATTAATGAGAAAAATGTTGAGCTTATTGAAAAAAGCTTAAATGATATTGAGATAAAAATAGTAGATGGTGAAGTTTTTCTAAATGGAAAAAATGTAAGTAACGAAATAAGAGGAGATTTAGTCACAAAAAATGTTAGCTGGGTGTCTGCTAATCAAAAAGTAAGAGAAAAACTAGTGAGCTTACAAAGAGATATTGCCAAAGATACATCTTTCGTCTTAGATGGGAGAGATATTGGAACAGTTGTATTTCCTGATGCTAAATATAAGTTTTTCTTGACTGCATCTCCTAGGGTTAGAGCGATAAGAAGGTTGGAGCAAAACGAATCTAGTTTAAGTGTTGATGAACTAGAAGAGTCAATCATAGCTAGAGATAAATATGATTCATCTAGGAAAACTTCTCCCCTAAAAAGAGCTGAGGATGCTATTCTTATTGATAATTCCGACATGACAATAGATGAAACTCTAGAAGCGATAATTTCAAAGGTAGACACTTCCTATGCTATATAATATCTTGGTTGTAATTCTTAAAATACTATTCATACCATTATTTAGGATAAATATTGAAGGTCTTGAAAATATAGACGAAAATGATAAAATTATCGTATGCGCAAACCATAAGTCATTACTAGATCCGATATTTTTAGCGATAGCTTTGCCAAGAGATCTATATTTTATGGCGAAGAAAGAATTATTTGATGTGCCTGTACTTAAAAGTGCATTGAAATCTTTTGGAGCTTTCCCTGTAGATAGATTTGGTAGAGACTTAAAAGTCTTAAGATATTCGGTTTCATTATTAAAAGACGGAAAGACACTTGGAATATTTCCAGAAGGAACAAGGGTCAATGAGCCTAAAAGAGAAAATGTCAAAGACGGCGTCGCATTTATAGCTATAAAATCAGATGCAGACATTGTTCCAGTAGAGGTTGTATCAACATATAAACCTTTTAGAAGGACTGATATTTTGGTAAAACAACCTATCAGGGTAAATGATTTTAAGTCTATGAAAAATAAGGACGCTATGAAACTTATAACTGATAAAGTTTATGAGAAAATTTATGAAAATCACACAATCATAGAAAGTGAGAATCAATGGAAATAATTATTGCAGATTATTCGGGATTTTGTGGAGGCGTTAGAAGGTCAGTAGAATTAGCTAATATAGCAATCGAAGAAAATGATTTAACATTTTCTGTAGGGCCTCTTATACATAATCCTCAATTAGTAAGTAAGTTGGAGAAGAATGGGCTTAAGGTAGTTGATAAACAAACAGCTAAAAATATCAAGGATTCGAGTGTACTTATAAGAGCGCATGGAGAAAGTGCTGACTTTAAAGATGAGCTTTTATCAAATGGAAACACTGTCATAGATGCGACATGCCCAGTGCTCACTAATATATACAAGAAAATAATGGAAAAAGAAGATGAAGGATATCAAGTAGTAATTGTTGGAGATAAAACACATCCAGAAATAATTGCTATGGAATCTTTTCTAAATCATGGTATAATAGTGTCAGATGAGACTGAAGCAAAAAATATAAAGAATTATAACAAGCTATATGTTGTTAGCCAAACAACCAATAGACTTGAGTATTTTTATGATATTGCTAACAAGTTAAAAGAAAATAATGATAGTGTAGTAATAGAAAACACAATATGTAAAGCAACTGAAAATAGGCAACAAGCAGCCAAATCCTTAGCTAAGGAAGTTGATTGCATGATTGTAGCTGGTGGTTTTAATAGTTCTAATACAAACAAGTTATATCAAGTAGCTAGTATGTATTGCAAACATGTTTTTAGGATTGAAACTGTTAAAGATCTACCTTTGCAAAAGCTCTCTAAATTTAAAAAAGTTGGTATAATCGCAGGTGCCTCTACACCTGATAAGATTATCGAGGAGGTAGTAAGTAGTATGGATGAATTCACAAAAGAAGAATTTATGAACAGTCTAGAGGATAGTTTAAAGAAGGTTTACCCTAAGGAAATCGTAAAAGGTACAGTAATTGATGTTAAGGATGATGAAATATTCGTTGATATTCAATTCCGTGCTGATGGAATTATCAAACTAGACGAAATGACAGAAGAAGAAAGAAAAGATCCAAAAAGCAGTTTCAACATCGGTGACGAAATTGATGTATATGTTATAAAGCTTGATGATGGAGAAGGTAACGTTGCTCTTTCTACAAGAAGAGTTGAAGGCATGAGAGTTTGGAAAGATTTAGCTGAAAAAGCTGAAAATGACGAACTAGTACATGGTGAAGTTACTGGTTTTAACAAAGGTGGACTTACAGTTAATGTTGATGGAGTAAATGGATTTGTACCAGCAAGCCAAATCGCAACATACTTTGTTAAAAACTTCAAAAAATTTGTTGGAGAAGATTGGGATCTTAAGATTGTTAGCATAGACGAGAGAAAAAATAGACTAGTTCTTTCTAGAAAAGATGTAGTTGAAGGTCAACTTGACGAACTTTGGGATGAACTAGAAGAAGGTCAAGTAGTAACAGGAAAAGTTGCAAGACTTACTGACTTCGGTGCTTTCGTTGAAGTTAACGGATTAGACGGACTTCTACATGTATCCGACATTGCATGGAGCAGAGTAGAACATCCATCAGATGTATTAAATGTTGGTGATGAAGTAGAAGTTAAAATACTAAAACTTAACAAAGAAAAGAACAGAATTTCTCTTGGACGTAAACAATTACTTGAAAAACCATTCGAAGCTTTTGCTAATCAACACGAAGTTGGAGATGTAGTAACAGGAAAAGTTGTTAATCTTTTAGACTTTGGTGCATTTGTAGAAGTTGCTGATGGAGTTGAAGGTTTAGTTCACGTTTCAGAAATTTCTTGGGAACATGTTGAAAAACCTTCAGATGAATTAAATGTAGGCGATGAAATTGAAGTTAAAATCATTAGCTTAGATAAAGAAGAAGAAAAAGTAGGATTAAGCATTAAAGCTCTTAAAGAGGCACCAGAAAGACCTGAAAGAAGAGCTAAGAGACCTGCTAGAAATAATAACAACGATAGACCAAGAAGAAGACCTGAAAGAGAAACATCATCTAACTTTGGAGACGATGATTTAAATAATAACCTAGGAAACCTTCTAGAACAAGCATTGTCAGAACAAGGAAACGATAGTTTACTTGAAGGTGAAGAAGAATAAATATAATTCTCAAAACTATGAGGAGATGAGTAAATTCATCTCCTTTTTTGGTGGTAGGAGTAATATGAATATAAAAGAAAAATATAGAGATTATTTTAAAGGAAAAAAATATAATATAACAACCTTTGGTTGCCAAATGAATGAGCACGATTCTGAAAGAATATCATATATTCTTGAAGAATTAGGCTATGAAAAGACAGAAAATAGAGAATCTGCTGACTTTATACTTTTTAATACCTGTCTTGTAAGGGAAAATGCTGAGCTTAAGTTGTATGGACAAGTTTCATCACTAAAAAAATTAAAAAAAGAGCATCCAGAAAAAATAATAGCTGTATCAGGATGTATGATGCAAACTTCGACAGCTAGACAAGTTATAATTGATAAGCACAAGGAAGTAGATATTATTTTTGGTACTAAAAATATTAATTCATTAGCTGATTTGATATTTAGATACCTTGAAACAAATGAGAGAGTTATAGATATATCAACAGATGTTGTTAAGGATGATTTTGTTAACTATAACACTCTAAATAACTTCCAAGCTTATGTTAACATTATGAGAGGATGCGATAATTTCTGTTCATACTGTATAGTTCCTGAATCTAGAGGTAGAGAAGAGTCTAGAAGGCCATCAGCTATCCTAGAAGAAGTAGAACATCTAGTTAGTGAAGGTTATAAAGAGATAACTCTTCTTGGACAAAATGTTAATTCATACGGAAATAAGGCAGACTTTGATGTGACTTTTCCTGAATTGTTACAGAAAGTAAGTGATGTAGCAGGACTAAAAAGATTGAGATTTACAACTAGCCATCCTAAGGACTTGTCTGATGAGCTAATTGAGGTTATCAAAAAAAATGATAATATCTGTAAATATTTCCATTTGCCGCTACAATCTGGTTCTAGCAAAGTTTTAAAAGATATGAATAGGAAATATGACCAAGAAAAATATATCGAAAGAGCTAAAAAACTAAGAAAAGAAATACCGGGGATTGCAATATCTACAGATATAATAGTTGGTTATCCTACAGAAACTGAAGAAGATTTCGAGGAAACATTAAAAGTATGCAAAGAGATTGCTTATGATTCGGCATATACTTTTAAATATTCACCTAGACCAAAAACAAGAGCGGCTAAACTTACACCAATAGAAGATGATATTGTACAAGATAGATTCGATCGTTTATTAGATACTCTGTATCCAATATTTTATGAAAAGAATAAACAATACATTGGAAAAACTGTTGAGGTTTTATTAGAGTCAGAAAGTAAGAACAACCCAGATATATTAACAGGTAGAACTGACACATTTAAACTTGTACATGTAAAGGCAGATAAAAAATTAATTGGTGAATTTGTTAAGGTTAAAATTACAGAAAATACATCGTTTACAATTTCGGGTGAATTAGTACAGTAATAAATTTTAACGTTAGAAATTATATAATATTAAAATTCAGTGAAAAATGAAAAAGATTTCATTGTTCATGAATAAATCAATAAATTATATAGAATATTTTTTATTGTTTTAATATTATTTTACTAGTGTTAAAATGTATGAGTGCCAAAGAAAGAGGTTCTTATGAGAGATGTAACTGTAAAAGCGAAAGCTAAATTAGGCAAGCTACCGAGTGATGATTTTTACAATAAAATGATTCATGAGAACAATTTGGATACAAAAATAGATTTGCTTAAAAGAGAATATAGTTTCTTAAGTGATTGCAATAGCAAAAAAGATATAGAAACTAATTTATTTAAGCATTTTTACAAAGAGTTAAAGAGTTTAGATTTTTTTCTGGAAGGTATTGATCATGAATTCTTCATTGAGTATTTTAGTATTTATGAAATATTTGTTATTCAAGAATGTATTCAGTCTATCCTAAACAATACTTTGGAGAAAAATTTATTAAACTTAGTCGAAAATCCTTTTTCCAAAGATATAAAAATTGAAATTGGAATGTCATTGGAAGATTTTGTAGAAGGTCTCAAAGATAGCAAATATTATAGAACTTTGTTGCCTTTTATTAACAAGAATATGGATAAAAACTCTTTGATATTTTTATCCAGTAATGCTTTAATGAAATTTTATTATAGAAATCTACTCAAAATGGCTAAGAGATTTAAAGCGAAAGAGAAAGTTTTGATAGAAAACTTTATAGGTGAATTGATTAACTTATCAAACTTAGAAATGCTCTATAGGCTTAAGAAATACTTTAATTTAAATAATAATGAGATATTTAATTATTTGATTGAAGGTGGTAAAAGTTTTAGAGCTGATAAGTTAAAGTATGTATCTAACTTACCTATGGAGGACTTCTTAGACTATCTAGCCAAGACTAAATATAAAGATTTATTTGAAAGTGGTATAGATACACATATACAAATTAAAAGAAGAAAGATGAAGATGTTCAAAGATGAAATAATCAAAGGAAAATCTGATATTCTTTATGTAATTTCTGCTATGAGTATCATCCACATGAATATTCAAAATTTAGTCAGTATATTAGAAGTCGACGAAGACTTTACTCTTTCAGAAAGATACGAACTAGTGATTGTGAGGTAATTATGGCAGTTGAAAAAATGCACCTAGTTAATATAACTTCAAGGCTAGAGAATTTAGATTCTTTCCTAGAAGATGTTATAGAGCTAGGGGATATTGAACCAGTTGATGCATTTAATCAAGTAGCATCAAGAGCCTTCTCAATTAGAGCTAGTAAAGAAAATGTTGAATTAACAGAAGACATATCAACTATTTCAAGTTTTGAAAAACCAAATAAGACAATAATTGATAAACTAAATGTTATGAAAGATTTCTTCAACATTGAAAATGTCACAAATAATAAAAATAAATTTATTGAAGCAGACAATGTTGATGAAATATATGATAATTTACAAGCTTTAATTGATAAGAAAAATGAATTAGAGAAAAAATTAGATAAACTTTATGAATATAAAGCTAATCTGGAAATACTTGATAAGTATGGAATTGATATCTCTAAAGTTAAAAACTTAAAATATTTTGATCATAGGTTTGGTGAAGTAAGTAAGGATGGTAGATTTATCTTAAAGAATAACTACGATAATATTCCATCATTAATCCTTCATCTAGACAATAGTTTGGATAATATGTCTTTAGATTATTTAGATGAATTGATTTCACTAGACAACGAGACTGCTAAGCTTAGAAGAGATACTGATCAAATCGTCGGCAATGAAAAAGACAACACCTTTAAGGTTATAAGTGAACTAGATAGAAAATATCAAAATTTAACTAAATCAAAATCTGATGAAGCTTATACAAGTATTATGAATGAAGCTGAAGCTAAGAAGTTGGAAATCGACAATGAATACAAGGCTGAGAAAGAAAAACTTGGTAAAATTTATGATGATCATAGTGATGATATAGTTGATGATATTACTAAATCTATTTTAGAAGAAAGGTATAGATAATTGGCAAATAATAAAAAAAATAAACAAATAGACAGCAAAGAAAATTATTTGTTAGTTTATCCTAAACAAGTTAAAGAAGATATTAATAGAGCTGTCAATACTATGGGTTTTATAGATAAAGAAACACCAGATTCTGATAATCTTGAAACTATAAATAGTAAATTAGAAGAAACTAACGAAGAAATCAAAAAGCTAGAAGAAAAGATTGAATCAATTAAAAATGAAAATAGCGAATTGATTGAAAATATTCCTTATTCTATAGACTACTATGAAAAAAGTGGCCAGATTAAGGATAAGATGGCAAAAGGTGACAAGTACTTTTACCTTAGTGGATGGGTTCCTAAATCAAAAGTTGATGATTTTAAACAACTTGAGAATAAGTATGACAAAACTAAGGTTAATGTAAATGAAAGGAGCTATTCCCAGCAACCGCCGACAAAATTAAAAAATAATATTTTATTTAAACCATTTGAATTTTTGGTCAATATGTACGGCGCACCAAATTATAATGAGATAGACCCTACGCCATTTTTTGCTATAACATATCTGTTATTATATGGAATGATGTTTGGGGATTTGGGCCAAGGATTAGTTTTTGTTCTTTTAAGCTTTTATGTAGACAAAATAAATAAAACTTTTGGTGGACTTATAAGAAGAATTGGTATTAGTTCATCAATATTTGGATTAATGTACGGTTCATTTTTTGGTATAGAAACTTTGATACCTACTTTATTAATCAAACCATTCGATAATATTATGACTGTTTTGATAGCTTCTGTTGCATTTGGTGTACTCCTTATGATTATATCGTTTATTATCGGTATATATAACAAGGTTAAAAAGCAACATAATATTGAAGAAGGTATTTTTGGTAAAGAAGGCCTTGCTGGTTTAATGATGATGGTTTCATTTATCCTAATTATTCTAAATATAGTTGGTAAGAATCCATTGCCTATGCCAGTGGGAATTGTAATATTAGTTCTATCAATAATTATGATTATATTCAAACAACCTCTAGCAAGAAGACTTGAGGGAAGTTACCCATTATACGATAGTTCAAAGGGAGACTATTATGTAGAAAGTTCATTTTCTATAGTAGAAGCCTTGCTATCTGTTTTCTCAAATCTTGTATCATTTACAAGAGTTGGAGCCTTTGCTATAAACCACGTAGGTTTATATATGGCTTTTGAGGTTATGGCAAAACTTGCAGGGGGTGGAATACTTGGAGTAATAATACTTATTCTAGGTAATATCCTAATTATTGGTCTTGAAGGAATGATCGTATTTATTCAAGGTCTAAGACTTGAGTTTTATGAAATGTTTAGTAAATATTATGAAGGAAATGGTCGTAAGTTTAGACCAATTAGAGAAATTAAGGAGAGATTATGATTTTTAAAATTGCTATATTAGCATTAGCTGTTGTCGTTATGACAATTTATTCAGGTTTGTACCTATTAAAAACAAATGAAGATGCATCAAAAAACAAAATTAGAAAGGCACTAAAAATAAACCTATCTACTTTTGTTCCTATAATGGTTATGATGATAGTTTTATTATTACCATCAACTTCTAAAGCAGCAGAAGCAGGAGCAAGCGCTGCAGCAGCTACTGATGGCTTAAAATATATAGGAGCTGCTCTATCAACAGGACTTGCAACTATAGGTACTGGTTATGCAGTAGGTACTGTAGGATCAGCAGCATTGGGTGCTATATCAGAAGATCAATCAATTCTTGGTAGAACAATAATCTTCGTTGGTCTAGCTGAAGGTATTGCTATCTTTGGTGTAATTATTTCTATTCTTATTTTATACGCATAAAATGAAGGCAAAGTTAATAAGTAATGATCCAAGCCTAAACTTAATGTTTAGGCTTGGTGCTATAGAAACAGAACAGGTAGAAGATTTGAATTACAGTCTAGAGATTTTTGATAAATCTGTAGAAGACAATGAACTAGCTGTTCTTATATTAAGTAAACAAGTATATAATAGTATATCTACGCGAGTAGAAAATTATAGAGAGAATGAAAGTAAGCCTTTGATCGTAGTAATTGATGGTTGATTGGAGGAAATATGCTAGACTTAGAAGCTAAAATATCATCCTTTAGAAAAATGGTTTGGGATGAAGAAAAAGAAAAAAGTGAAAACGAGTTATATAGTTCAACCGAAGAAAACTCTAAGTTAATTGAAGATAAGAAGAGCAACTTAGAAAATGATTTGGAAACTAGCGTTAGAGATAGAAAAACTTTTGCTGAGATGAGAAAAAATGAAAATGTCTCAAAGAAAGAGTTTGAATCTAAGAACAGTTTGTATCTATACAAACAATATCTATTAGATGATTTAAATAATAAAATAATTGAAAAATTAGTTACCTATACTGATAGTGATGAATACAAAAATAACCTTGAAAGTAATATCAAAAAATCTATAGAAGAATTAAATCTTTGCTCTGAAGCTGTTATAGTAGGCGTTAGAGAAAAGGATAAAGATTTACTAAACTTTCCAAACGTTGAAGTTATCGAAGATGATTACATCGGAGGTTATATTATATCTGATTTAAATCATGAATTTAGGTACAATTATACATTTTTAAATAAGTTGAAAGATAAAAAATATGAAGTTGGTAAGAAACTAAATCAACTTCTTGAAAGCGAGAGTTTTAATGAATCCAAGAATTAAAACAATTAATGGTCCAGTAGTAATCGCTGATAATGCAAGAAAGTTAACAGTTCGTGAAATGGTTTCAGTTGGTGATTTGAAACTAATAGGAGAGGTAATCTCACTAGAAGGCGATGAAGCTACTATTCAAGTTTATGAGGATACTTCTGGACTAAAAGTAAACGAAAATATTATGCCTACATCACGTCCTCTATCTGTTAGACTAGGACCTGGTATGTTAGGAAATATGTTTGATGGTATTCAAAGACCTCTAAAGAAAATAATGGATGAAAATGGAGCCTTTATACCATCAGGAATTGGTTTTGAAAATCTTGATGAAAATAAACAATGGGATGTCAAGATAGTAGCCAAAGTTGGTCAAAAAATAAGTAAAGGCGATATTTACGCAACTATTAAAGAAACAGAAACTATTGAGCATAGACTTATGGCTTCTGTAGATGGTGAAGTTGTTGAAGCAAAAGAAGATGGTCTTTACAAGCTCGAAGATACTGTAGTTAAGATTAAATCAGGCAATAAAGTTGTAGAAGAAAAGCTATATCAATATTGGCCAGTTAGAAAGCAAAGACCCGTTAAATCAAGTATGCCTATAGAAAAATTATTTGAAACAGGTCAAAGAGTTTTAGATGTATTTTTCCCGTTAGCTAAAGGTGGAACAGTTGCTATACCTGGTGGATTTGGTACAGGTAAAACTATGCTCCAACACCAACTAGCTCAATATTCTGATGTAGATATTATTATTTACATTGGTTGTGGAGAACGTGGTAACGAAATGACACAAGTTTTGGAAGAATTTCCGGACTTGATAGATCCTAACACTGGAAAAGGTCTTATGGAAAGAACTATCCTTATTGCTAATACATCTAATATGCCGGTAGCAGCAAGAGAAGCGTCAATTTATACTGGTATTACTATGGCTGAGTATTTTAGAGATATGGGATATGATGTAGCCTTAATGGCAGATTCATCATCACGTTGGGCAGAAGCTTTGCGTGAGATATCAGGTAGACTTGAGGAAATTCCTGCTGAAGAAGGATACCCAGCTTATCTAGGCTCTAGACTTTCACAATTTTATGAAAGAGCTGGTTACTTTAAGAACTTAAATGGAAGCGAAGGATCCGTTACCCTTATTGGTGCTGTATCTCCTTCTGGTGGTGACTTCTCAGAACCAGTTACAGAAAATACAAGAAGATGTGTTAATGTATTCTTAGGGCTTGATAGAAAGCTTGCCTACTCAAGACACTATCCAGCAATTAACTGGCTTTCATCATATTCTAATTATATCGAGAAGATTAGATCTTATTATGAAGAAAGACTAGGTAGAGATATAATAGCCATTAGAAACAAATTAATGAATGTATTGTTAGAAGAAGATGAAGTTAGATCTATAATGATGCTTGTAGGGGAAGATGCCCTTTCTAATAGTCAAAAAAATACTCTAGATGTATCTAGTTTAATTAGAAATGGCTTCCTCCAACAAAATGCTTACAATGATATAGATAAATATGTACCTCTTGAAAAGCAAGTGAAAATGCTTGATGTAATTTATAATTACTATGTAAAGAGTACTGATGCTATAAAAGCTGGTGTAAGTCACAAAGATATATATAATTCAAAATTAATAAATGATATTACTCAAATGAAATATAATATTAAAAATGACGAATTAGACAAATTCTTAGATTTAAATTCAGAAATAGACAATCATTTTATTAGTATCAAGAAAGGTTAATAGATGAGAAAAGAATACACTAAAATCAAAAAAATTGAATCATCTATGATTGAAATCGAAAAGGTAACTGATATTTCATATAAAGCAGTAGTATCTGTTCATGCTTTAGGAATGGACTTTGTAGGTCAAGTTGTAAAGATTGATGATGATACAGTAACCATTGAAGTATTTGGAAATACAGAAGAGTTTTCCTTAAATGATATAGTGGTAAGTTTCCATGAAAAACCATTAGAAATACCATTAAACGAATCAATTTTAGGTAGAACCTTTAATGGTATTGGAGAACCTATAGATAATGGTGGTTATATATATTCTGATGAATTGTTTTCAGTTGAAGGCCTCCCACTGAATCCAGTTGCTCGTGAATACCCAAGAGATTTTATACAAACAGGTATATCTTCAATTGACACTCTTACAACTTTGATTCGTGGTCAAAAGCTTCCTATATTTTCTGGTTCCGGTCTTTCTCATAATGAAATTGCAGCGCAAATTGTTCGTCAAGCGAAATTAAAAACTGATGAGGACTTTTGTTTCGTTTTTGCTGCTATGGGAATCAAAAAAGATGAAGCTATGTTTTTCGAAGATGCCTTTAACAAAGCTGGAGTTCGTGATAAGGTAGTAATGTATCAAAACTTGGCAGATTCACCTATAATGGAAAGATTGGTTGCTCCTAAATGCGCTTTAACAGCTGCTGAATATTTAGCCTATAAAAAACACTATCACGTGTTAGTTATAATTACAGATATGACTTCTTATTCTGAGGCTTTGCGTGAAGTATCATCAATCAGAGGTGAAGTTCCTTCTAGAAAAGGATACCCAGGTTATTTATACTCAGATCTTGCTTCTTTATATGAAAGAGCAGGTATGATTGAAGGAGTAAATGGTTCCGTCACCCTAATACCTATTTTAACAATGCCGAATGATGATATAACTCATCCGGTTGCGGATTTGACAGGTTATATAACAGAAGGGCAAATTGTTATTGATAGAGCTCTATCAAACAAAGGAATATATCCACCAATAAATGTATTGCCTTCACTTTCTAGACTTATGAAAGATGGTATCGGAGAAGGATACACAAGAGGCGATCATGAGGATTTGATGAACCAAATATATGAATCATATTCTAAAGTTCAAGATGTAAGAAATATTTCACAAATCGTTGGTGAAGATGACTTATCTGATGTTGACAAGAAATATCTTAAATTTGGTGATGAGTTTGAAAGAGAGTTCCTAGCGCAAGAAAAAAATGAAAATAGAGAACTTGAAGAATCTCTTGATTTAGGTTGGGAAATTCTTAAGATCCTTCCAAGAACTGAGCTTCACAGAGTTTCTAAAGAAAATTTGGATAAATTTATAGGTGAATAGTATGCAAACAAATAATGTTGCAGCTACAAAAGCTAATCTAATAAAAACTAAAGATGAGCTAAAACTACTTGTTGGTGGTTATGATATATTAGATAAGAAAAGAAAAGCTTTGATGCAAGCTTATGATTCAAAGATAAAAGAAAGAAACGAACTTAACGACAAAGTTAATGAAACGATAAAGCTAGTAAGTCATAAATTTAAAAAGGTACTTGCAAGTATCGGTGAAGCTGATTTAGACTCTATTTCAAAGACAGTTCCGATAGACAACAGTATAGATATTAAAGTAGATAAGTTTATGCAGACAGAGATATCTGAAATTACATTCGAAGATGTCAAGCTAAACCTTTCGTATTCTTTTTATGAGACAAATGCTTCTTTTGATGAGGCAGTATTATCATTTAATGAACTTAGATCTAAAATCTTTAAGCTTGCTGAGCTTGATACAACTATTAAGTCTTTGGATAGGGAGATTAAAAAAACTAGCAAGAAAGTTAATAGCCTTGATAAAGTACAAATTCCTAAGTATAAAGAAATGATAAAAACTATAGGTCAAAGTATAGAAGAGAAGGAAAGAGAAGAATTTTCTAAAACAAAGATTGTTAAAGAAAATAAGATTAAAAAAGAAAAAATGTAAAAAAATAGCACCGAGCTTTATGAGCTGAACCCGTAAACACGGAATAACTTAATAATATTTTAAGCGGAATGTAATCTGTAATCAATAGGTGACATTCCGTTTAATTTTGCTTTAATCCTGTCTTCGTTGTACCATTTGATATATGATTCTATTTCTTTTCTTAACTCTTCATAATTCTTAAATTCTACACCATAGTACATTTCTTGTTTGAGTATACCAAAGAAGTTCTCCATTGGTGAATTGTCTAGACAATTGCCTTTTCTTGACATACTTTGTGTTATGTTTAGTTTGCTAAGTCTACTTGACCATGAACTATGTTGGTAATGGAATCCCTGGTCTGAGTGTATTACTAGATCATCACTTTCTTCTATTCTTTTAGTTGCTTCTTCTAGCATTGTATTTGTTAGTTTAATTGTCGGACGGTGACTTAGTGTATAACTAATTATCTCGCTATTGTATACATCTAGTATTGGTGATAGGTAAAGTCTTTTCTCATTTCCTTTGATTCTAAATTCTGTTACATCTGTTAACCATAGCTTATTAGGTTTTTTAGCTTTAAAGTTACGATTTACTAGATTAGGAGCTACTTTACCTACCTGTCCCTTGTATGATGAGTATTTTCTTGATCTCGTTTTAAATTTAGCACATAGAAGTCCTTCTTGTCTCATTATTCTTAATACTCTTTTATGATTTACTATTAAACTTTTGTTTCTTAAAGCTTTACAAACTCTTCTGTATCCATATCTTCCCTTAGTTGCTTTAACAATTGACTTGATTTTTTCTCTAATCTTCTTGTCTTTGTCTATTGGATTTTCTAATTTTATCTTCCATTCATAGTATGAGGATTTAGGTAGTTTAGCTACTTTTATCCATTCACTTGCTTTTGTTTCAGCATGTTCTTTAAGAAGATTAAGTATTATCTTTGTTTTTTCCTTGCTTCTGCCTCTTCTTCCAGTAGCAAGGCTTGATACTTTTTTTCGAATAGTATTTGCATCTTTAAATATTTATTTTCTTCTCTAAGTCTAATTAACTCTTCTCTTTCAGACTCTTTTATTGGTTTTTCTTTCTTAGGTTTCTTATCTGATTTAGACATATCTTTCTTTGGCCTTCCTCTATTATCTTCTAGCCCAGATAAACCACGCTGTTGATAAGCTTTCTCCCACCTATATACCATAGATCCATTAGAAAGATTGAAGTGCTCGGCGGTTTCTCTAAGCGAAGTATTATTGATTTGTCTATATTGTATTACAGATAGTTTAAATTCACTAGTGTATTTATTATTGTTTAGATTCTTAGATAAGTTATCAAACCCTCCTGATCGATATTTTACTATCCAACTTTCAAGTGTTGAATTGGGAATATTATATTTTTTGGCAACCATTTTATGGCCACCATACTCTCCTGATAAGTATTCTAATACTAATTTAATTTTAAATTCTTTTGTGTATTTTGACATGAAAAAACCCCTCCATCCGTATTCCGGATTTTGGGGTCCAGCACATTAANTATTGTTTAGATTCTTAGATAAGTTATCAAACCCTCCTGATCGATATTTTACTATCCAACTTTCAAGTGTTGAATTGGGAATATTATATTTTTTGGCAACCATTTTATGGCCACCATACTCTCCTGATAAGTATTCTAATACTAATTTAATTTTAAATTCTTTTGTGTATTTTGACATGAAAAAACCCCTCCATCCGTATTCCGGATTTTGGGGTCCAGCACATTAAACTCGATGCTATTTTTTATGCTGGTTCTTGTTCACTATCTTTCATATATTCATAAATCTTAACTGCAATTGCCATTTCTATTCTTTTTCTAAATAGTTTACATGAGTAATCATAAACATTATTTATATCACCAGTTGCATTATATGAATTTGCTGCACATCCACCAGAACAGTACATGTTTGCCCAGCAAGATCTACATTCGCTCTTTGAATAGCAATTGCAAGTTTTAAACTGCTTTACAAGGTCATTATTTACAATTCCTTGGTCAAGATTACCTATTATAAAATCAGGATTTCCTACAAACTGATGGCATGGATATAATTCTCCAGTTGGAGTAACTGCCATATATTCTGTTCCTGAACCACATCCAGATATTCTCTTGTGAACACATGGGCCGTTTTCTAAATCTATCATATAGTGATAAAAGATGAATTCTTCATTGTTATCAATTTTTTCCATCATCATATCTGCAAGTTTTTCATACTCACTATATATTGTATCTAAATGTTCTTCTTTAAGAGCGTATTCTTCGTTTGGATTGCCGACAACAGGCTCTAGTGATGTTCTAATAAATCCTAAGTCTAAATATGTCCTGAGGTCTTCTGTGAAGTCTAGATTGTTTGCTGTAAAAGTTCCTCTTATATAGTATTCCTTGTCACCACGCTTGTTTACAAAATTTTGGAATTTTGGAACTATTGTATCAAATGAACCTTTGCCATTAAGAGTTTTTCTGAACTCATCATGTTTTTCTTTTCTACCATCTAAAGATAAAACAACATTTTTCATATTTTCATTTAAGTATTCTATAACTTCATCATCTAATAACAATCCATTAGTCGTAAGTGTGAAGTTAAAGTGTTTGTTATATTCTTCTTCTTTGCTTCTGGCATAGGATACAGTATCTTTAACCAAGTCAAAATTAAGTAGAGGTTCGCCTCCGAAGAAGTCTATATCAAGATTATAATGACTTCCTGAATTTTCTAGTAGAAAATCTATGGCAGATCTTGCCACTTCTTTTGTCATAATTGCATCAGGCCCAGAATATTTTCCACCTTTTGCAAAGCAATATTCACACGATAAATTACATGTATGAGCAACATTCAAACATAAAGCTTTGATAGTAGTTGGTTTATTAGTGATGTCTATTGATAAATCTTCATAGATATCATCTGAAAATAGAAGACCTTCATTTACTAATTCATTAACTTCTTCATATGCTTCTAAGAATTGGTCATAGTTTATATCATATTTATTTATAATCATATTTTTGATTTCATTTTTATTATTGTCTTGATACAGGGATATTATATCGTAGGTTAAATCATCCACAGCATGCACAGATCCGCTGTATACATCTAAAACAATATTAAAGCCTTTGGCTTTGTATTGGTGTATCATAGTTTCTCCTTTATATTTACTATAGTATTTTACTAGGAATTGAGAATCTTATAACAAATTTCTAGCAAATAAAAAACTTATCTAAGCTATTAACTTAGATAAGTTAAAAATTATTATTTATTTTTTTTGCTAACACATTCTTGATTAGCAACACCACAGCTTGTTTTACATGCTGATTGGCAAGATGTTTGACATTCACCGCAACCACCATGTTTTTTGCTTTTGTGGAGATTTCTTGTGTTTAAAGTTACAATTCTTTTCATATGTACTCTCCTTTTCTTTTATTAATAATAACAGTTTTTGTAAATTTTGTCAATTTATACAAGAAATATTCTCATCAATGATGTTCATATTTATATTGTTTGCTAGTAAAAACTTAATATTTTTAATTATATCTTCATCAATTAATTCTCCAGGTACAAGTATTGGTATGCCAGGGGGATAAGCGTAGATAAAATCTCCACAAATTTTGCCGATAGAATCTTCTAATGTGTAAATATTTTTGTTTAAGTTGATGCATTCGTAAATTTCTAAGGATTTATTTGGTATTTTAAAGGTAAAACTGCTCTTATTATACATCCTCGATATATCATTATCTATTTTATAAAGGGCCTTAATTAGTCTATCAAAACCTTCTTTCCTATCAAAAATTGTTGAGATTAGCAAAGCATAATTTGGATAGGCCATCTCAATTTCAATCTTTTCCTCTTTTAAAATACTAGCTAGTTTACTGCCTGATATATTAGTATTATTTGTTGATATTAAAATCTTACTCTTATCCTTAAATTTATTATCAATAACTTGTAAGTTTTTAAAATCTTGACTATATAAATATAACAGGTTATTCATAAGGTTTTCATATAATTTATTAAAAGTAGAAAATTTTTCAATCATCTCATCTATAGATTGCAATATGACATATGAAGGTGATGAGGTTTGAAAAATCGCCATATTTCTCTTGACTTCATCATATATATCTAAATCATTAACAAGAACTGCAGCTGCTGGTGTTAGAGCTGACAGATTTTTGTGAAATGATGTTATAGCAACATCAAAAGAAATATTATAACAATCTGTCAGTGGAAAGTGACTGCCGTGCGCCATATCGACAACAAGCTTTGTAGAGTGCTTCTGGCAAAGCTTATATATTTTATCAAGATCTAGTATATAGCCCTCATAGGAAGGGGATGTAATAACTACGCATGAAAAATTTTTACTAGATATTTTTTTCTCAAAATCATCATAATTAATATCTACAATAGCAGAAATTTCATTAGTTATGATATCAATGTATGAAACATCAAGTTTATTCAACTCACAAGCGTTATATACGGCCTTATGAGAAGATCTTTCTATTAGGATATTTTGATTATCATAAGTAAGTGCTCTTATAACTGATAATAATCCGGAAGTTGACCCGTTTGTAGATATGATAGTTTTATTTACATCATAAATTTTAGAAAGCCTATTTTCCATAATTACGAAAATATCTTTAGGGTCGTTTAGATTATCAAAACCATCTATTTCAGTTAGATCCCTTTCATAAGGTAAATCATTTCTTAGCACATTTGTCCTTTTTGATCCTGGCATATGGAAGGGATAATAATTTTCCTTTAAATATAAATCTAATTTCTTATTTAACATAATAACCTCCCATACATCTTACTATATTATTAAGATAATGAAATTTTGTTTTGTTCATATTATGGGATATAATGATACATAGGAGAAAATAATGAATACAAGTTTTAAAAGAATTTTAAAGATGATTTTATTATTTTTGATGTTTGTAGTTTTGTTTAGTTCTGTAATTTTACTTACTAATTTCTTCAAGCCTAAAAATAATATAGATCAAGATAATAAAAATGAGTTTCTATTTCTCATGGCAGGAGTAGATGATAATGGAGAAGAGTTTGGCACAAGAACCGATACAATGATGCTTGTGAAAGCTAATCTTAACGAAAAGAAAATTGACCTTATTTCAATACCAAGAGATAGTCTGGTAAATATCAACGGATATATGGATAAAATAAACGCAGCACATTCTTATGGTGGAATTGATTTAACTATTGAAACAGTAAGAGATTTTTTAGGAATAGATCTTACTAATTATGTAGTTATTCCTTTTGATGCTGTTGTTGATGGAATAGACGCACTTGGTGGAATAGATATAGATGTAAGTGAAGATATCGCATCTGCAATGGACATTACTCCAGGAACTCATCGTTTTACAGGAAGTGAGGCACTGGATTATGTAAGATTTAGAAAAGGATATGCCAATGCTGATCTTGGAAGAATAGCTACTCAACAAGATTTTGTAATGCAATTTATCCATGAAGCGACAAGAGCTAAGAATATACCTAAACTTCCTATTGTTTATATGTCTATGAGTGATAAGATAAAAACAAATATGAGTTTTTCTCAAATGTCAAAACTCGCCTTTGCTTTTAGAGGAATAGATAAAGATAATATAAATCAAGTCAGGTTAGAGGGAGAAGTAGTAGATATAGATGGTATAAGCTACTATGATATATATGATTATTCAATAGAAGATGTAAGAAATAATTTCTTAAGTAACTTTTCTTATTAAGGGTATATTAATAAAGACAATAAAAGTGGAGGAATAGATGGATATTAAATCAAAAATAAGAGTCATAGAAGATTATCCAAAAGAAGGAATTTCTTTTAAGGATATTACAACATTACTTAAAGACAGAGAAGCGTTCAAAGAAACTTTAAACCAACTAGAAAAGGCCTTAGAAGATTACGAATTTGACTATATAGCTGGAATTGAATCAAGAGGCTTAATCTTTGGAGCACCTTTGGCAGATCGATTAAATAAAGGTTTCATTCCAATAAGAAAACCTGGCAAATTACCTGGAGAAATCGAAAAAATCTCCTATGAATTAGAATATGGATCTGGAGAATTGGAGATGCACAAGGATGCAATAAACGATGGAGATAGAGTAGTAATAATAGATGACTTGATTGCAACTGGAGGCTCTGCGAAAGCAGCAGCTAATTTGATTGAAGCTGTTGGTGGAGAAGTTTCATGTTTTGAGTTCTTGATAGAGTTAACAGAGTTAAATGGTCGCTCATATCTTGGCGACTATGATGTTATTTCTTTAATCGAGTATGGTCATTAAAAAATAAGGGTTCCCTGAGGAACTCTTTTTTAGTGAAATTTATTATTTATTTCTTGCAAGTAGTAGTTCACATAGTATAATTTTATTAAGGTCAGAGATAGTCAGACTAGATGGAGGTTAACATGAAATACAGAGATTATTATGAAATATTGGGCGTGGACAAGAAAGCAAGCCCTGATGAAATAAAAAGAGCATATAGAAAACTAGCAAAGAAATATCACCCAGACCTTCATCCAGACGATAAAGAAGCAGAGAAAAAATTTACTGAGATAAATGAAGCCTACGAAGTATTGTCAGATGAAGAAAAGAGAAAAAAATACGATATGTTTGGTAAAAACGCAAACTTCCAAGGCGGACAGAATTTCGATCCAAGCGATTTTGGATTTGATTTTGGAAACTTCGGAAATGGTTCTTACACATATACTAGTTCTAACTCTAATGGATTTTCAGATTTTTTTGATGGTTTATTTGGAGGATTTAGTCAAAATTCAAATTCTTATCAAAGAAGTGGATCTTCTAGATTTTCTAATTTCGGTCAAGGATTTGGCAGGAAGAAAAAAGAAAATATCACTACATCGATAACAATTAGTATAGATGAAGCTATGAATGGTACAAATAGAAGTATCAAAGTTAAAAATGGCGAGAGATTAATTGATGTAAAAGTAACTGTTCCAAAGGGAATTAAAAATAATAATAAAATCAGAATTGATGGATCAAAATATGGAATAGATGCAAATATAATTGCAAAAGTTAGCATAAAAAATGATGATGATTTATCTTTAGATGGAATTGATTTTATAAAAAAGGTTAAGATTTATCCTTGGGATGCGTATTTTGGAGTTAAGAAAAAAATTGAAACGAATGCAGGAGCTTTCATGGTTAAGATTCCAGAAAATTCTCAAGCAGGTAAAAAAATTAGGTTAAAAAATAGAGGATATAAAGATAGAAAAGGAAATATAGGAGATTTGATAGTTGAAATAGTAATTGAAAATCCAAATACACTTAGCGAAAATCAAGTAAATCTATACAAAAAACTAAAAGAGGAGGAATAGTATGGACTTCAATAAATATACACAAAAATCACAAGAAGCTATAAATGATTCACAAGCTATAGCTATAAAAAATTCTAACCCAGAAGTAAATGAAATACATTTGGCTTACTCTTTGGTAAGTGATTCAAACTCAATTGTTAGTCAAATACTTAAGACAATGAATGTTGACTACTCATCATATAAAAATGCAATTACTAAAAAATTAGATGCAATGCCAACTCTAGAGGGAGGATCTGATATATATCCAACACAGGTCTTTCAAAGGATTCTCCTTAAAGCAGAAGATGAATCCAAAAACATGGGAGATAGTTATGTTTCCACAGAACACATTTTCTTAAGCTTGTTAAATGAAAAAACAGAGATAAGTGATTTAAATAAGGAATATAAGATATCTTATAATGACTTCAAAAAATCTATAACAAATGTCAGGAATGGTCAAAAAGTGACAAATGATAATCCAGAAGAAACAACAAATCCACTTGAAAAATTCGGTAGAAACCTAACTCAAGAAGCTCGTGATGGAAAAATAGATCCTGTTATTGGTAGAGATTCTGAAATTAGAAATGCCTTAAGAATTTTATCAAGAAGAAAGAAAAACAACCCTGTTCTAATAGGTCAACCTGGTGTAGGAAAAACAGCCATAGTTGAAGGGCTAGCTCAAAGAATTGTAAATAACGATGTTCCTGAGCCACTTCAAGGAAGAACAATATTTTCACTTGATATGGGTTCACTCGTAGCTGGAGCAAAATATCGAGGCCAATTTGAAGAAAGACTCAAAGCGGTTATAGATGAGGTTAAAAAGTCAGATGGCCAAATTATAATGTTTATAGACGAGATTCATAATATAGTGGGAGCAGGTAAATCTGAGGGGGCAATGGACGCATCTAACATCATGAAACCAATGCTTGCCCGCGGAGAAATAAAAGTCATAGGCGCAACTACTCTTAATGAATATAGACAATATATAGAAAAAGACGGTGCCTTAGAGCGTCGTTTCCAAAAAGTTATGGTAGCAGAACCTTCAGTTGAGGATACTATTAGCATTCTTAGAGGTATAAAAGACAAATACGAAATATTCCATGGTATAAGAATTCAGGATAGTGCAGTAATTGCTGCAGCTGAATTATCTGATAGATATATTTCAGATAGGTTTTTGCCAGATAAGGCTATAGACCTAATGGATGAAGCTTGTGCAACAGTAAGAACAGAAATAGACACAATGCCAACATACTTGGATGAACAAAAAAGAAAACTATTACAACTTCAAATAGAAATAACAGCTCTAAAAAAAGAAGATGATGAATATTCTATAAAAAGGAGAGAAGAGCTAGAAAAAGAAGTAGCAGACTTGTCCGAGAAATTTGACCAAGACTTTATGAAATGGAAAGAAGAAAAGTCTGCTATAGATGATGTAAAAAGCATAAAAGAAGAAATTGATAGGGTTAATGTTCAAATAGAACAAGCTGAGAGAAACTATGATTTTGAACGCTTATCTGAGCTAAAATACGGAAAATTAGAAGAGCTAAAAAAGAAACTCGAAGAAGCAACCAACAATTCAGACCAAGCAGAAAATGGTTCAATAAAAGAGGAAGTTACAGATGAAGATGTTGCTGATGTTGTAAGCAATTGGACAAATATTCCTGTAAATAAACTAGTAGAGAGTGAAAGAAGCAAAATCTTACATTTACCTGAAAAACTTCACCAAAGAGTAATTGGACAAGAAGAAGCTATCCAAGCTGTTTCTAATGCTATTATTAGGGCTAGATCAGGTCTTAAGAGTCAAAATAGACCTATAGGTTCATTCATATTCTTAGGTCCAACAGGTGTAGGTAAAACTGAACTTGCAAAGTCACTAACAGAAGCCATGTTTGATGATGAAAGAAACATGGTTCGTATAGATATGAGTGAATACATGGAAAAATACTCTGTATCAAGACTAATAGGGGCCGCACCTGGTTATGTAGGATATGAAGAAGGAGGACAGCTAACAGAAGCGGTTAGACGTAAGCCTTATTCTGTAATATTATTTGACGAAATCGAAAAAGCACACCCAGATGTATTCAATATTTTATTACAAGTATTAGATGATGGTAGACTAACCGATTCTCAAGGAAGAACTGTAGATTTCAAAAATACTATTATTATAATGACAAGTAATATTGGGTCAGAATATCTAATAGATGGATTAATTGAAGATGGAACTATAAACGAGGAAAACAGAGAAAATGTTGATAAGGTTTTAAGAAATTCATTTAAACCAGAATTTTTAAATAGAATTGACGATATTGTAATGTTTACTCCACTTACAAGTGATCAAGTCTACGAAATTATTGACCTACAAATTGAAGATATTAAACATAGACTAGAAGACAGAGATATAAACTTAGATATTAGTCCAAGGGCAAAAGAATATATCTTGGCTAATGCTTATAATATCGAATATGGTGCAAGACCTGTTAAAAGATTCCTACAAACACATGTTGAAACAGACCTAGGAAAATTAATTATTGAAGGAAAAGTAGCTGAAAAAGATACAGCATTATTAGATCTTGATGAAAATAATAAATTAAAGTTTATTATCAAATAAGATTTTTAATATTTAGTAACCCTCAAATCTTAAGATTAACAAATAGATTTGAGGGTTATTTTTATGTTTTTTTAAATGTATAAATATATTAAAATAAATAAATTGAAGCCCTCAATCAAGACGACAACTCTATATATAGTATTCATTTTTTGCGAATGCCACTATATATGGTATAATTGTAATTGCTAATATATAAGTAGGAGGGCACCATGTTACAAGTAATTAAGAGAAATGGCTTAAAAGATCCATTCTATAAATATAAAATAGTAAATGCAATAGAAAAATCTATGAATTCTCCTAGTGGAGTTTTTGTTTATAATCAAGCAGAGGAGATTGCTAGGGAAATAGAGAATGAATCAAAAGATTTAGAGGAAATTTCTATATATGATATAGAAGATAAAGTCTATTATAAACTAATAGAAAGGAAAAATCCTGCAACTGCAAGAGCATATGAATCTTACAAATCAGTTCAAGCTTATAAGAGGGAGCAAAATACATCAGATAATGATATACTCGGCTTATTAAATCAAACAAACATAGATGTTATGGATGAAAATTCAAATAAAAATCCTATAATCGCTTCAACTCAAAGAGATCTTATAGCGGGTGAAGTTGCAAAAGACATAGCAAAAAGAAAATTAATCCCAGCTGATTTAGTAGAAGCACACGAATCTGGTGCGATGCATATACACGATCTAGATTATTTAATCCAACCTATCTTTAACTGCTGTTTAGTTGATATGAAGGATATGCTTGATAATGGAACTGTTGTTAATGACAAGATGATTGAGACTCCTAAATCATTCCAAGTTGCTTGCAATGTTATGACACAAATTATTGCACAAATTGCAAGTAATCAATATGGTGGTCAGTCAATAAATATCTCTTGCTTAAGTCCATATCTTAAAAAATCTTATGATAAAAATTTAAAATTAAGTAAAAGCATGTTAAGTGATGAAAATAAAGCTGTAGAAATGGCAAAAGCTCTAACAAAAAGAGACCTTGAAAGTGGTATACAAACTATTCAATATCAGATAAATACCTTAATGACAAGTAATGGTCAATCTCCTTTTGTCACTTTATTTATGCATACAGATGAAAAAGATCCGTATTTAGATAATACTGTAAGAATAATTGAAGAAATTCTAAAGCAGAGAATAAAAGGAATTAAAAATGAGCAAGGTATTTATGTTACGCCTGCTTTCCCAAAGCTCATATATGTATTAGATGAAAATAACATACATAAAGATTCTCCTTACTATGAATTGACAGAACTTGCGGCAAAATGCACTGCTAAGAGGATGTATCCTGATTATATTTCTGCTAAAAAAATGCGTGAAAACTACGAGGGGAATGTATTTTCTCCTATGGGATGTAGAGCCTTTTTACCACCTTACAAGGACGAGAATGGCGATTACAAATTTGATGGAAGATTTAACATGGGTGTTGCTACAATTAATCTTCCACAAATTGCAATACTTGCAAACGGAGATGAAGACAAATTCTTTGAAATTTTAGATAAAAGATTAGATCTCATAAAAAGAGTTGGGTTATTAAGATATGAACATTTATCAAAAGTAACCAGCGATTCATCTCCTATACACTTTAGATATGGAGCGATTGCAAGACTAAAAAGACATGAATCTATCAAACCGCTTTTAGAAAATGGATATGCTACCGTAACAATTGGCTATATTGGTATTTATGAAGCAAGCAAATTAACTGTAGGTAAATCTCACACTACTAAAGAAGGACACGACTTTGCATTAAAAATAATGAAAGTCCTTAATGAAAAGAAAAAAGAATGGTCAGATAAATATGGTATTGCCTTTGCAGTTTATGGAACACCTGCAGAAAGCTTAACTCATAGGTTTGCTTCAATTGACAAAGATAGATTTGGAGAAATAGAAGATATTACAGATAAGGGATATTACACAAACTCTTTCCATGTCGATGTAAGAGAAAAAATATCAGTTTTTGATAAATTTAAATTTGAATCTGAATTCCAAGAATTATCTACTGGAGGTTGTATTTCTTATGCTGAAATACCTAACATGACCTCAAATATTCCTGCTGTAATGACTATGATAGAATATATTTATGATAATATTCAATATGCAGAGTTTAATACCAAATCTGATTATTGTGGTGAATGTGGCTATGATGGAGAGATACTACTGGATGATGAAAATAACTGGTATTGTCCAAATTGTGGAAATAAGGATAGGAGCAGTCTAACAGTAGTTAGAAGAACTTGTGGATATTTAGGTGAGAACTTCTGGAATGAAGGTAGAACAAAGGAAATCAAGGCAAGGGTTCTTCACATATGAAATATGGTCAAATTAGAAAATATGATGTAGCAAATGGCCCTGGTATAAGAACTACATTTTTCATATCTGGTTGTGATAGAAATTGTAAAAATTGCTTTAATAGGGATTATATGGATTTTAATTATGGCAAGACATGGAATGACGAATCTTTAAAAGAAGTTTTATCTTATTTAAAACTAGAGGAAGTAGAAGGTCTTACGATACTCGGAGGAGAACCATTTGAAAGCCCAGAAGGTCTATATGATGCCCTAGTACAGATAAGAAAAGAATCTGATAAGTCAATATGGATTTATTCAGGATTTAAATTTGAAGTTCTCAATAATATCAGATTAACAAGAAAAATATTAGAGTTGGTAGATGTTTTGGTCGATGGCGAATTTGTTGAAGAACTTAAAGACTTGAAATTGAAATTTAGAGGTTCATCAAATCAAAGAATAATCGATGTTAAAAAATCTTTAAAATATAATAATGTTATTCTCCTAGATGGGTATAATTAATAAAAAGGAGGAACTATGAGAGAAAATAAAAAGCACAAAGGTTTTTCAGCAATTATTGCTGTAATTGCAATAGCTGTTATTTTATTAATCGCTATTGTACCAACTTATAACAATTTAGCTACATCAAGAGAAAATGTAAATCAAGCTTACGCTCAAGTACAAAACGTTGTTCAAAGAAGGGCAGATTTGATACCAAATCTAGTAAACACAGTTAAAGGTTATACTGATCACGAATCTGAAACTCTAACTAAAGTTACTAATGCTAGAGCAGGAGTTCAAAATGCGAATTCTCCGCAAGAATTAGCAGAAGCTAATGATGAATTAACAAGAGCTGTAGGTGATATTAATGTTGTAGTTGAAGCTTATCCAGAACTAAAAGCTGATAAGCAATTTGTTGCATTGATGGATGAATTAGCTGGTAGTGAAAATAGAATATCAGTTGAAAGAAAAAACTACAACGAGGCTTGTCAAGAGTTTAATACAAAACTAGTTAGATTTCCTACAAATCTAATAGGCAAAATAACTGGATTTAAACCTGCAGAATACTTCAAAGCTAGTGAAAGCGCGCAAGAAGCTCCAACTGTTGACTTTAATAAATAGGAGATAATATGAAAAAGGCTAAAATAATAAAACTCAACATAATTTTCATAGTATTATTCTGCCTTTTTCCTAGCCTTGCTAAAGCAGATAGTATATATGATGGTATAAAAGACTATTGCTATGATGAATTATCTATAATAGATGACGAAACAAAAGAAAATATTAAAAAAACAAATTTGGAATTAGAAAGTAAAACTGGAGCTCAAATTGTGGTGGCGACCTTAAATAATCCTGACGGCCTCGAAGGTATGGATTATGGAAGTGAAATATTCAACAAATTAAAAATTGGTGACAAGCAAAAAGACAACGGTATTCTAATCTTTTTTTTAGAAAACAAAAATACTGGCCAAAGAGAAATTTCTATTATTCCTGGTTATGGCCTCGAAGGTAAGTTAAACGATGCCAAGGTAGGAAGGATAATAGATGATTTCATGCTAGATTATTTTAAACAAGGTGATTATTCTAAGGGAATAAACGAAGGATTTAATGCTGTTGTTGGACAGGTAATTGATGAATACGGTATTGAGTTAACAGGAGATTATGATTACTATCAGGATAGAGTTAATGAAGATGATGGACTCACAATTACTGATATTATTATAATATTGTTCATTTTCATAATATTTTCTAGATTATTATCAAGATTATTTATTAGACCTAGCTCTTATTATAGAGGTAGGGGTAGAAGAAACTATGATTATCCTTATTGGACTGGAGGATCATTCGGAAGTGATGACGATGATTCATGGACTGGCTGGTCTTCAGGAGGAGGATTCAGCGGCGGAGGAGGTAGCACAGGCGGTGGCGGTGCTAGTAGAAAGTTTTAATAGAAAAAGAGTATTACGAAATGTAATACTCTTTTAAATTTATTTAATTTTAGGAATTAGCTTCTCATAAACTAATAAAAGTAATATATAGTTTACTGTTGCATCTGGGATCACTTTGACAGCCCTACCAGCTAGAAGTACCTTGTAAGGAGTTCCATACAGTTGTGTAAGCCATAGTGGAGTCAAAAGTCCATGATTAATTCCGTAGACAAATAAAATCACCAATAAAATTAATAATTTGGTACTTAAATTTTTCTTTTTGCCATATTTAAAGATTATACCAGGAACCATGCCTGTTAGTATTGCTCCTAAAGTAAATCCTGGGTGATAAGTCCCACCAATATTAATCATGATTCCGATTAAATCTGATGCCAAACCTGATAAAGTCCCTAGCATTGGTCCAAATAAAACTCCTGTAAGCATCAAAGGTAGAGTTCCAAATGAAATCTTAATATTTGGAGTTATTTGTATCCCCAAAACTCTAGATAGGATAATGCTAAGCGCTGTAAGCATGGCCGCCTTTACTAAATTGTTTACTAATATTTTGTTTTTCATATTTCCCCTTTCTATCAGAGGGCAGCGGTTGCGATAAAGAATCATGCATTTGCTTCGTTTAAGAACAACAACCCATTTCTTAACACTTAATGCTCTTTATCTACTCTGATATATTCATTATAGTATATATTTATGAAAAACAAAAGGATATTTAATTAATTGCACTTAAAAATCGCTATTCTACTATAAAACCTTGTTTTTTTAAAGTCTCAAACATTTTGCTCCTATTAGCAATTATAGTTCCTTGTTTTTTAGGGATTTGAAGTGAAAAAGAATCACTTCTCTTATTAGATTCTCTAAGATCATAATATGTTGTCATTTCTGCATCATAATCTTTAATTTTTTCATTATAATTATCAAAAACTTTGTAGGTATTGGTAAATGATTTTAAGGAAATTGGCATCCTAGGTTTTAATTGTGGATTTTGATTAGGATATCCAAAACCAAGACCTACTACTGGATAAGTATATTTAGGAAGCTTTAACAAATTTATAATGTCTTGGGTAGAATTGTGGATATTTCCGTAATAATTAGTTCCAAGTCCAATTGATTCTACAGAGCTAACTACATTTTGAGCTGCTATTACAGAATCTGTAAAAGCTTGAATAAATTTATCGAAACTAATCATTTCATCATTTTCTGTACCATTTTCTTTGGCTATAGAATAGTTTCTATACAAATCTGCAACAAATATCCAAAGTTCAGGAGCTCTTCTCATATATTCTTGTCTTCCAATTTCAGATAATTTGTCTTTAATCTCTTGATCAGTTACTCTTATTATTGTAAATAGCTGCATTCCATTTGAAGATGCTGAGTGATTAGCAACCTCTAAAAGACTTTCTACTATATCTTTATCAACTTTTTGGTCTTTAAACTCTCTAATAGTTTTGTGGTTTAAAGCATTTTCTATATTATAGTTCATCATAGATCCTTTCTGTTTTTTATTATTCTACCCATTTTTTATGATATAATTCATCTAAGGAGATTTATAATGTTAATTAAGATATCTGTTAGAAACTTAATAGAGTTTGTAATGAGATCAGGAGATATAGATAATACTTTTAAAGATAATACAAGAATGATTGAAGGAATTCGTGCTCACCAAAAAATACAGAAATCCTATGGTGATAATTATTCTAGTGAATATTATCTAAAAGATATAACTGAGTACAAAGATGTTACTTTTCATGTTGAGGGAAGAGCTGATGGTATTATAAGAAATGGAACATCATATATAGTCGATGAGATAAAATCGACTAAAAGAAACCTAGAAGATGTAGATGATTCTAATTCACTACACTGGGCTCAGGCTATGTGTTATGCTTATTTTTTGTCGAAAAACAAAAATCTAGAATCTGTAGATATTCAGTTAACTTATGTATCAACAGAAGATTACAATACTAAAAATTTTAAGAGGAATTATTCATTTATAAATTTAGAAAATTTTTACATGAATCTATTAAGACAGTATATCGACTTTTCAAAGATACTTACAGAAAATATAGAAAGTAGAGATTTTACAGCCAAAAATTTGGATTTTCCCTATGATAACTACAGAAAAGGTCAAAGAAAAATGGCAGTAGCTATATACAAATCTATACTAGATAATAATAATCTTTTTGTGGATGCCCCTACTGGCATTGGCAAGACAATATCTTCTATATTTCCATCTGTAAAAGCTATAGGAGAAGGTCTTATTGATAAGATATTTTACTTAACATCTAAATCAACTACTGGGAATGAAGCTATTAAAGCATTAAAACTATTAGAAGAAAAAGGTCTTAAGATGCTTTGCCTTCATATAACATCAAAAGAAAAAGTATGTTTAAACGACGAGGTAAAATGTAATCCAAGTGATTGTCCATTTGCCAAGGGTCATTTTGACCGAGTAAATGAGGCTATAAAAGATATAATTTCCAACGAAACTATAATAGATTATGATACATTAACATCATACTCAGAAAAGCACAAAGTATGTCCATTCGAATTTGAACTTGACGTTGCTATTTATTCTGATTTTATTATATGCGATTATAACTATGTGTTTGACCCTAATGCATATATGAGAAGATTTTTTGAAGAAGTTATATCAAGATACATATTTTTAATAGATGAAGCTCATAATCTCTTAGATAGGTCTAGAGACATGTATTCCTTTAAATTTACTAATCAAGAGTTTATCCAACTAAGAGAGTACTTCGATGAAGATAAGGACAAAAGTATTCTTAATAATATAGGTGATATAATAGATGAATTTGAAAAGAATTATATTAAATTTGGTAAAAAACTTAATTATTCAACTAATAAGCATCTAGATGATATTGATGAAAAGCTTATAAAATTAAATAAAAGTTTGGAAAAGTTTTTAGTAGAAGAAAAGACGAACAAAAATTACGATATAATTTTAGATGAATATTTTAATATAACTAAATATCTTAAAATATCTGATAATTTTATGAATGGTTTCTATCATATAATTTCTTACGATGACATTGAGAAAGTAAAGACATTCGAAATAAAATGTATAGATCCTTCCGATATTTTAAAAAATAAGTATAAGTTAGCTGTTTCTACTATATTTTTCTCTGCTACTCTTTCACCAATTTTATTTTATGTAAATATTTTAGGAGCAAGTGATGCGTTAAAACTAAGACTTAATAGTCCGTTTAATTCAGATAAGCAACTCATAATGCAGAAATCAATAAGTACTAGATATAAAGATAGAACTAATAGCGTAACATATATATCAGATTCAATTAATGAGTTTGTTAATACAAAAAATGGTAATTATTTTATATTTTTTCCATCATTTAATTATTTAGAAACTATTGCTGGAGATTATATGGTTAGATATGATGACAATATTATTATTCAAGATAGAAGTATGACTAAAATTGAAAGAGACAATTTTTTAAATAAATTTACAGATAAAAGTTCTGAAATAGCCTTCTTGGTCTTAGGCGGTATCTTTTCTGAAGGAGTAAATCTAGTAGGAGATAAGCTAATTGGTACTATGATTATATCAGTCGGAATGCCAGGGGTATCTTATGATAGAAATTTGATAAAAAAACATTTTGATGAAAAAGGTTTAAATGGTTTTGATTATTCATATACATATCCTGGTATAAATAGGATATTTCAAGCAGCTGGTAGAGTTATAAGAAGTAATGAGGATTATGGTATAGTATATCTTGTTGATGATAGATTTTCTTGGAATAAATACAAGAAGTTATATCCTCCTCACTGGAAGAATATATTATATTTAGACGGCGGAAGTAATGTGAAAGAGATTACCGATAAGTTTTGGAGAAATAATGAGAAAAAAGGCAATTAAAGAAGTAAAAATAGAAAAAGTTAAATACCCTAATATATCACAAGGTCTTGATGAAAATGGAAAAGTAATTGAATTTAAGGGTGGTGTATTGGGACAAACTGTAAAGATTAAAACAACTAAAAGAGGAAAAGATAAGATAAAAGCAAAATACTTGGATTTATTAGAGCACTCAGATTTAGAGAATAACACCAATACCTGTTCAAATCCAGATATATGCGGAGGCTGTGCTTACCAAAGACTAGCCTACGAAACTGAACTCATGCTAAAAGTAGACATGATTAAGAAAATGTTTGAGGAAAATGGCATAAATTATCAAGGAGATATCAAAATTAATCAATCTCCTAAAACTAAAGCCTATAGAAACAAAATGGAATATACTTTTGGAGATAGGGAAAAGGGAGGAGAATTAGTTTTAGGTCTTCATAGACAGAATAGATTTTATGAAATAGTGGGCCCCAAAGATTGCAATATCGTAGACAATGACTTTAACATTATTAGATCAAATGTAGAGGAGTATTTTAGGGATAAAAAAACAGATTTTTATCACAAATCTACTAATGAGGGACTACTAAGACATTTAATAGTAAGGAAAGCTCATAGGACAGGTGAGATTATGGTAATCCTAGTTACAACAAGTGATACTAGTTTTGACGATATAAGAAAAAATCTATTATTAAATAAATTACTAGACTCTAAAGTAGAAGGAAAAATTGTGTCTGTTTTTCATGTGATTAATGATTCAGTTGCAGATGCAGTCATTCCTCAAAAAATCAACCTCATGTATGGTAAAGACCACATAGTAGAAGAAATGTTAGGATTAAATTTTAAGATTTCTCCATTTTCATTTTTTCAACCAAATATATACACAGCAGAAAAACTTTATCAGAAAGCTTTTGACTTAGCAAGCATTGATGGTCAAATGGATGTTCTTGACCTATATTCAGGGACTGGAACTATCACACAGGTTATGGCAACCAAGGCGAAATCAGCTACAGGAATAGAAATTGTAAAAGAAGCTGTAGATAAGGCTTGGGAAAATGCAGCATTAAACGATATTAAAAATATAGATTTCCTTTGTGGTGATGTCTTAGAAGAGATAGAAAAAGTTGGAAATAGATATGATATAGTTATTTTGGATCCACCGAGAGCTGGTATTAGCTCAAATTCTTTAGAAAAGATACTTAAAATTGATACTAAAAAGTTTATATATATATCCTGCAATCCAAAAACTCAAGTAGAAAATATAAAGGAATTTATAAGTGCAGGATATAAAATAAAAGATTATGAATTATTCGATCAGTTCCCACGTTCTAGACATTTAGAGGCAATAGCCTTATTAGAAAAATAGTATGAGATATAATTTGGAAAAAATATATTCTTACGCAATAGCACATACTAAAGCAAGTTCTCTACTAATATACGATAACAAATCAGACATCTTATTGGGTGAGCCTAATTATATAAGTTTTAATACTAGATCAATAGCTAAAACAGTAATGGCTATTGCTTATGGTATACTAATAGAAAAATCAAATGAGAAATATAATTTAGAGACATTTATTTATCCTTACTTAGAGAATGAACTAACTATAAATAATACTGAAAATTTAGAATATATTAAAAAATTAAAGGTTAAACACCTTCTAACTCACACCATGGGTTATGGTGAACCTTTGCTAATGTCAAAAGATATACCAACAATCGATAATGATAAACTTGTAAGTTACTCGCTAAATTATCCTATTAAATATGAGCCTGGAAGGTATTTTAAATATTCAAATGTTGGATATTATATTCTTTCATGTTTAATGGATAAGCTTTTAAATGAAGGAGCTTATGAATTTATTAATAATAATTTATTTGGTAAGATTGGAATTACAAATCCTAGGTGGGATAGGTACGGATCTCATCTTGCAGGAGCTACCAAACTATATTTAAGTGATTTAGACCTTTTAAAAATTGGAAAAATAATATTAGATAAAGGAAAATTTGAGGGTATAAACCTAGTAGCTAGTAAATATATTGAAATGATGAATACACCTATAGTATATACTTCTAGTTTTTCTAAGTACAAATATATATCAGAAAACAGCTACGGTTTAGGCATACGGATCAGTAATGAAGGGGTCATTTTTGCTATTGGAACCGGTGGTCAAATGATAGCTATTCTACCAAAAGAAGAAATTATTATAGTAACTACTAATCAAGGTGATGAAGAATTTGCTAGCATTATAAAAGATGATGTAGAAAAAATAATCAGCTGTATCAAAGGAGAATAAAATGGATTTTACTTATTTAAATGAACTAAATGATATTTATGATAACCACAAAAAGGTAATTGAAGATCTAAAAAAGTCGCTAGAAGCCTTTGAAGATCATCAAGAAGAATATAAAAAGCTTGTAAGCTATTATTACAGCGATCAATTCACTAAAGATTTGGATGCATCAAACAGAGGGGAGATGGGAGAAGATATAAACCAAGCTATTCTAACTGAAGATGCAATATATGATTTGATGGGAGATAATTACTATACAGGGCTTGCTCTTCTAGAAGCAGCTAACGATGTTCTTCAAGATAAATAGATACTAACCTATACTTAATCGTATAGGTTTTTTGTTTACCTTATAATGGGTATAAATTGTGTAAGGCGTTAATATAAATAGGAGGAATCATGAACAATTTTACTTATGATATACCAACAAGAGTTCATTTTGGTAGAGACGCACTAGACTTTATTGGAGAGGAAGTAGGAAAATATTCAAACAAGGTATTATTAACCTATGGTGGCGGATCCATAAAGAAAAATGGCGTCTATGACAAAGTTATAAAAGAATTAAAAAGTAAGGACATAGAAATCTTTGAGCTATCAGGAATAAAGCCAAATCCACGAATTGACTCTGTAAGAGAAGGTGTAAAATTAATCAAAGAAAATGAAATAGGTGCAATCTTGGCTGTTGGTGGAGGATCAACTATTGATGCATCAAAGATTATGGCTGCAGGAGCAAAAGTTGAATTTGATCCTTGGAAATTTATATCAGAAGGAAAAGAAATAAAGGATGCTATACCTTTATTTACTGTATTGACGATGGCAGCAACAGGCTCAGAAATGAATGGTGGAGCTGTAATATCAAATCCTGAAACTAGTGAAAAACTTTCTGCTGGAAGCTATTACACACGACCAAAAGTGTCATTTTTAAATCCAGAATTAACTTATACTGTAAGCGAATTCCAAACAGCTGCGGGTAGTGCAGATATTATGTCTCATCTATTTGAAATATACTTTAATAACAATGATAATATGTATATGTTAGATAGAATGATGGAATCATTGATGAAAACAGTTATTGAATATGGACCAAAAGCAATAAAAGATCCTAACAACTATGAAGCAAGGGCAAATCTAATGTGGGCATCTTCATGGGCTATTAATGGATTCTTATCTGCATCATCTAATGCAGAATGGTCAAATCACCCTATGGAACATGAACTTTCTGCTTTCTACGATATAACACACGGACTAGGACTTGCTATATTGACACCAAGATGGATGGAGTACGTTCTTAGTGAAGATACAGTAAACAAGTTTTATGATTTAGGTGTAAATGTATTTAACCTAGACCAATCTGAAGATAAAATGGAAGTTGCAAGAAAGACAATAGATAAAGTATCTGAATTCTTTTTTGAAAAATTAGGTCTTGATAACAACTTAAATGCTGTAGGTATAGATGATGAAAACTTTGATGCTATGAGCAAAAAAGCCTGTGGTAAAAATGGTGTTATAAAAGGATTTATAGATTTAAAACCAGAAGATGTAAGAAAAATTTATGAAATGAGTTTAAACTAAAATATAATAATAAAAAATCGGAGTTATTTAATAGCTCCGATTTTTTATCTAATCTTTAATAAATTTTAACAAATAAAAAAGAGGCAAAGCCTCTAAATGAAATGGTGCACCATCAGAGACTCGAACTCTGGACACCCTGATTAAGAGTCAGGTGCTCTACCAACTGAGCTAATGGTGCGTATCAACTACCTTTATATAATAACACTATATATGGCAGTTGTCAAATATTTTTTAAGAAATTTTCCAAATGTGAACAATTTCATCTTTCAGATGCTCATAGTCCCATTCTCTCATTGTATTTTTTACACTATTTGGGTCGTTTATAATAAATTTACCATCCTTATAAGAATCAATAACTAAAATATGTCCAGAAAGTGTAAAATATCCTCTTTGTACTGAAACAATTAAAGGACCGTCTTTTAATGATTCGATGATCTTATCTTTATCGTTTGGAATATCTTCGCATTTAAACCCATATTCGTTCGCTTCGTGCTCGAAAAACGACCACGCTATACCTTCTTCTACCATAAATTCTTGAGCGTCTTTTGCAATCAATTTTGGAGTTATAGATGGGTCATTAGTTAATCTTGATAAAACCATCGATATTGATGTAGGACCGCATCCAGCTATTCCTATATTTGAATCTGATAATTGATCATAAGCCCACCTATTATCCCATTGTAAATAGTAGGGAGTAGATCTATTTAGTTTAATGCTTTCTCCTTCTTTATATTCAAATTCATTGATATTATTATTTAAGTTATAGACAAATTCGACAGTATCTGTGTCGTTTCCAACCAAATATGCTTGAATATTTGGTAATTTGTTATAATTGTCATAGATCCATTTTGCTTTTGGATCAGTTTTTGCTGGAATTTCGAGATTTTTGATTAAATCTTCTTTTCGGTCTGATTTATATTCTGGCTTGGATTTATTTATAAGATCCATATTCTTAATTAGTTCTTTGCCTTTTTTAAAAGTATCGCTAGCTAAATTATTTATATCTTCAATCATCTGCACATTTTCCTTGTCCAAATAACCATTATCAATGGTTTTTGATTGACAAGATGTGAGTACTAGAAGTAATAATAAAGCTATTTTTTTATTTAACTTCATAAGTTAACATTACCATTACAAAGCTAATTTATCAATTTATTATCCTTATCATTTTTAAACTAGTGACTTTAATTAATTTCATGCAAGTTGAAAATTAAATGATTTAAATTCTACTATATTAAGAGTATATTATTATAATACGGACTGGGGGTTTTTATGAAGAATAACTTTAACTATGATAAACTTACACCTATGCTAAAACATTATGTTGATATTAAGAATGATTTTAAGGATTCAATTCTACTCTATAGAGTTGGTGATTTTTATGAAACTTTTTTTGATGATGCAATAATTACTAGTAAAGTCTTATCTTTAACACTAACAGGCAAGGAATGTGGCCACAGTAAAAAGGCGCCAATGTGCGGTGTCCCTCATCATGTAATAGATACATATGCCTTTAAATTAGTTAAACACGGTTACAAAGTAGCTTTGTGTGATCAAGTCGAAGATCCAAAGGAAGCTAAGGGGTTAGTAAAAAGAGCTATAACTAGAGTAATTACTCCTGGGACAATTACTGATATGGAATCTTTGAACAAGAAAGAAAACAATTATCTCCTATCTTTATTTCAAAATAAGTATGGTCTATCTTTAAGTTATTGTGATATATCAACAGGTAAACTTGTAACCTTAGAAATAAGAGGCATGAGTTCTTCGATAGGTAGAAGAGCAATAGATCAAATAGAAAAGATTAGCCCCTCAGAAATTCTAATAAATTCAGATTATGATGATAAAATTTTAAAATCATATTTTAATGATAATGAGGTATTTGTAAACTATATCCAAAATCCAAAAGACTATAAAAGTAGGGCAAAATTAATTGAAGATCATTTAGGAATAGATAATTTAAAAAAAATATCAGATTTGCGTCTTTCGATTATTTCCTTAGCGAATTTAATAGACTATACATATAAATACCATAAAGATAACCTGAGTCATATAAATAACATTGAAATATTAGAAATAAATAATTATATGCAATTAGAGGCAAGTACTAGGAAAAATCTTGAGCTTCATAGAAATCTTAATAATAACACTAAAGAAAACAGCCTTTTAAGCATTTTGGATAATGCTGACACAGTTATGGGTTCAAGGATGATAAATGAATATTTGGAAAGGCCACTAATTGATAAAGTACAAATAGAAAAAAGATTAGATATTGTTGAAACATTGCTAAATGATTCTATTCTTTCAACTAATATATCTAATTACCTATCAGATATATATGATCTTGAAAGACTTGTAGCAAAGATTTCATATAAAAGAGCGAATGCCAGAGATTTAATAAGTATCAAAAATTCCATTTATAATATACCAAAGCTTAAAGAAATATTAGTTAATCATGATGATCAAAATATTAAAAATATAGGAATAAATATACCTGATATTGACTCTATTTATGATTTAATAGATAAATCAATAGTCAGTGATCCTCCTATAGCTATTACTGAAGGTGGAATGATTAAAAAAGGCTATGATAAGAGCTTAGATGATCTAAAAGATCTTTCTAGTTCAGCACAAAGCAAATTAATAGAGTATGAAAATAGCGAAAAAGAAGCTACTGGTATTAAAAACTACAAGATAGTTTACAATAAAAATAATGGGTATTCTATAGAAATCACTAAATCAAATCTTGATAAAGTTCCAAGCTCATATGTTAGAAAGCAAACTCTCAAAAATCAAGAAAGATATACTACTGAAACATTAGAAGAAATATCAGAATTGATTTTGGGAGGAAAAGATAAAATAAACAACCTTGAATATGAAATATTTAAAAAGGTTCGCGATGAAATACTTAAGAATACCATTAAACTTCAAGCTCTAGCTAAGATGATAGCAAATATTGATACTTTAAATACCTTTGCTAAAATCGCTAGAGATAATGCTTATGTTAGACCTGAAATAAGGACTGATAATTTGATAAAAATAAAAGATGGTAGACACCCTGTAATAGAAAATAACCTTAATGAAAACGAGTTTATTCCTAATGATACCGATATCGGTGAAGTTGACAATTTAATTCAGATAATAACAGGTCCAAATATGGCGGGTAAGTCTACTTATATGCGTCAAATGGCTATTATAATTATTCTTGCTCAGATGGGATCATTTGTACCTGCTACATCTGCTCAAATATCCATATGCGATCAAGTATTTACTCGAATAGGTGCTAGCGATAATATTTCCAAAGGTGAATCAACTTTTATGTTAGAAATGAATGAAGTTTCTAGTATCCTCAAAAATTCAACTGAGAATTCTTTTGTTATTTTAGACGAGGTTGGTAGAGGTACTAGTTCTGATGATGGTTTAAGTATAGCAATGGCTATAGTTGAATATTTAAGTAAAAAGAAAAAAGTTAAAACCGTATTTGCTACACACTTTCATGAGTTAACCATAATGGAAAATGAGCTAGACAATGTTAAAAACCTTAAGATAGAAATTTTGGAGGAAAATAATAACCTTGTATTTCTAAGGAAAATAAAGAAAGGTAAATCTGATAGATCTTATGGAATAGAAGTTGCGAAGTTAAGTGGATTACCAGACGAAGTTATCGAAAATGCCAAACTTATTATGGAAAAACTCGGAAGCGAAGATGTATTTGATACTGACAAGAAAGCAGGAGTAACAGAATCTATTACAGAAATCTCTGATAATAAAATAAGAGAACTTAAAAAAGATGCTTCAATTGTCGACGTTAACAATTTAACTCCGATAGAAGCTATGAATGAACTTAATAAATTATTAATTAAGATTGGTGAGTTATAATGCCTATAGTAAAATTAGACAACAAAACAATCGAAAAAATAGCAGCTGGTGAAGTAATAGAATCGCCAATGTCTATTGTTAAAGAATTAGTAGAAAATTCCATCGACTCTAAGGCTGACTCAATCACTGTTGAAATCAAAAATGGTGGAAAAACATATATTAGAGTTACCGACAATGGTTGTGGCATAGAAAGAGATGATTTAGATTTAGCTTTTAGCAAACACGCTACTTCTAAAATAAAAGATTTTAACGATTTATTTGATATATATTCCCTAGGATTTAGAGGAGAGGCCCTATCAAGTATCGCTACTGTTAGTAAAGTCACTGCTATCACCAAAACCAAGGATCAGGATATAGGAAGTAAGATTGTAATAGATAACGGAATAAGCAAAATCTCAAGCATAGCGACTAATGTTGGAACTAGTATAATAGCTGAAGATATTTTTAGAGATATACCTGTTAGACGCAAATTTTTAAGATCAGACGCTATAGAAGCCAATAAAATAAATAGATTGATGTATGCTTTTGCTATAGGATATAATAATATTTCTTTTAAATATATTAAAAATGACAATGTATTGTTTACTACGAACAAATCCTACGATTTCAAAACTAAGGTTTCTGATTTACTAGATGATAGCCTTGGAGACAACTTACTAGAAATTAATGGTTCTAATGACGAATACAAGATAAGAGGGTTCATTTCAAATTCAAATTATTACAGAGGAAATAGGTCGTTACAATACTTATTTATCAATAATAGGTTAGTAGATAGTGAAATTATTGTGAGCACTGTTGAACATGCCTATAAAAATAATATACCAAGTAATAGATTTCCAGCATTTTTCTTGTTTGTTACAACTGATGCTAAAAATCTTGATGTTAATATTCATCCAAACAAAAAAACGATCAATTTTAATTACGAAGAATCTCTATTGAATTTGATTGAAAACAGTATTTTAAAAGCTATATCAAATAATTACAAACCTAATGAAATCAAGTTTGTAGAAGATAAAGATGATGAATTGATGGACTTTACTGACTACTCTAAATTGTTAAATGAATACAATAACACCAATAAATTTGTAAAAGAAAATTATAATGAAACTAAATATGAAAGCCAAAGTCAGAATAATGAACAATCTCAAAGTAACGTGTTAGAAGATGATTTTTTCGATTTAGAAGCAAATATATTAAATGAAGATAGGCGTTCACATATAAATACTAATCATAAGAAAACTGAATCTAAGCAAATTCCAACTTTATCAAAAGATTCATTTATTGATGAAATTGATCATATAGAATACAAGACATCCTTTATGGGGCGATATTCTTTATTTGAACAGGACAATACTTTATATATTTTAAATCATAGGAGAGCATCGGAAAAAATTAACATCACCAAATTTATGAATGATTTTAAGAGTAAGTCTGTTGCTAGTCAAATTCTAATGGATGCTAAGATAATAAATCTTATGCAAAATGATGTAGAGAAATTCAAGCAAAAACAGGAATTTATAAAGAAATTAGGTTTTGATGCAGAAATTATTGGTGAATCTTCTATAGTTATCAGATCTGTTCCAGTCATATTTGAAATCCCTGAAAATGACGATTTTTTCTATGATTTATTAGATATTGATTATGATATGGGGACAGATTATATCTATAAAAAGATTAAAAAATCAAAGCTTAACCTTTTATTTAGAAAAGGCAACAAGATAGGCGAGAAGGAAGCGACAACTTATTTAAAAGAGTTGTTTTCAATGGAAAATCCATATAAAACTTTAGATGGAAAACCTACTATTATAAAAGTGAGTGAAGAAGATTTGGAGAAATATTTTGAAAGATAAATTGGTAGTTATCACTGGTCCAACAGCAAGTGGTAAAAGTGACATTGCAATAAATATCGCTAGATATCTCGACAGTCCAGTTATTTCAGCTGACAGTCAACAAGTTTACAGAGATATGGATATAGGAACGAATAAAACTTATAATTTTGAAGTAAATCATTTTATGATAAATATAGTTGATCCTGACCAAAATTATTCTGTAGAAGATTTTTCGACTGAGGCTAAATCTATAGTAAGAGATATAAATAATAATCTTAGAATTCCAATCATAGCTGGAGGAACTGGATTTTATATAGATTCTCTTCTTTTTGACATGAATTATGGAAATGTCAAGAAGGATGAAAATTATAGAAGAGAGTTAGAAAACTTAGCAAAAGAAAAAGGAAATCAATATTTATATGATAAATTACATTCAATAGATCCTATTACAGCTAACAGATACCATCCTAATGAACTAAATAGAATTATAAGATCGTTAGAGATACATCATGTAAGTGGCAAATTACCTTCAGATGTGAGGATAGGAGAAAGAAAACTAAATCAAGATATTGAACCTATTGTTTTCTTTTTAAACTATAATGATAGAAACTTATTATACGATAAAATAAATAATAGAGTTTTAAAAATGATTGATGAAGGGCTAGTTAGTGAAGTTGAATCATTAATAAAAGCATATAGCCTGGATGAAAATTCTCAATCCATGGCAGCTATTGGTTATAAAGAGGTTCTAGAATTTATTGATGGATCTATTGGTATGGACGAGATGATTAATCTTATCCAAAGAAATACTCGTAGATATGCAAAAAGACAAATAACTTGGATGAAAAAATATCTTAAGTATGGATTCGGCCATGAAATAATGATGGATAATTTAAGCAAGAATGATGCTAGTGATATAATATTAGATATAATTAAGGGAGCTTATGAATTATAGCGATATTTTTAACAATTTTAAAATAGATTATGATTTTACTGATAAAATCAAACAAATAGAAAGTAAACTAGATGATAAATTTAAGTCTATAGATAAAATATCTGAATACAATCAAATGAAAGTATTAGCTGCATTTAAAGCTTGTGATCTTCAAACATCAGATTTTAATCAAGCTACAGGATACGGTTACGCAGATAATGGTAGAGATAAAATTGAAGCGATATTTTCAAATATTTTTAAGGCGGAAGACGCTTTAGTTAGACCAAGTATAGTTTCTGGTACACATGCACTATCTATAGTACTATTTTCTTTACTAAATTATGGTGATAAGATGGTATCCATAACAGATGATCCATACGATACCATGCAACAAGTAATTGGTATCGCAGGAAACAAAAAAGGAAATTTAACTGAAAGAGGCATAATTTACGATAAGTTAGATTTGACTAAGGATAATAGTATAGATTATGATAATATAAAAAATATAGTTGATTCAAATACAAAACTTGTTCTAATCCAAAGATCAACTGGATATACATTAAGAAGGGCTTTTACTATAGAAGAAATTGAACAAGCAATTCTTGAAATTAGAAAAGCAAATCCTGATGCCATAATATTTGTAGATAACTGTTATGGTGAATTTACAGAAACAAAAGAACCTATAGAAGTTGGTGCTGATATTTTAGCGGGATCACTTATCAAAAATTTAGGCGGCGGTCTTGCAATAACTGGTGGATATATTTGTGGCAAACAAGATCTTATAGAGTATTGTTCTAACTATTTGACTGCACCTGGCATTGGAAAAGACGAGGGATTAAGTTTTGGCACAAATAGATTAGTTGCGGAGGGACTTTATTTTGCTCCTCATGTTGTAAAGGAAGCCATGAAAGTTGCACTCTTATTTGCAAATACATTTGATGAATTGGGATATAAAGTAATACCAGCTGTAAATGATCCTAGGTCCGATGTGGTTCAGTCGATCATGTTAAAAGATCCTGAAAAAGTCAAATTATTTTGTAAGTCCATTCAAGAAGCATGTAGTGTAGATTCTAATTTTGTTCCAGAAGCTTTTGCGATGCCAGGCTATGAAGATCCAGTAATCATGGCTGCAGGAGGATTTGTTGAAGGCGCAACATCAGAGCTATCAGCAGATGGCCCAATAAGAGAACCTTATATGGTATATCTACAAGGTGGACTTAATTATAATCATGGAAAATTAGCCTTGAAGGTTGTTTTAGATAGATTTAAAAAAGATAATTATATTAATTAGATTAATAAAAGCTTAAGAGTAATTTCTTAAGCTTTTTAAATATCTAAATTCGATAAGGGATTTTTATTTACTGCATTTTTTAAATCATCATCATCTAAGTGTGTATATATTTGTGTCGTAGATACATTGGAGTGGCCTAAAATATCTTTTAAAGCTCTTATATCAACGTTTCCGTATTTATACATGAGAGTAGCAGCTGTATGTCTAAGTTTGTGTGTAGAATAAATCGAAGTATCAAAACCAGCTTTTTTAAGATATTTATCAATAGTGCTTTGGACGGCTCTATTAGATATTCTTTTTTTTCTGGTGGATATAAAGAGGGCATCAATATCCTTATCTCCAATATATTTTGCTCTAACTAGAATATAGCTATATATAAGTTGCAAACAATTATCTGTTAGATAAACAGTTCTTTCTTTATTACCTTTCCCTATAATGTTAAAATGATCATTAACTATATCTGTAATATCTATGCTAACAAGCTCTGAAAGCCTCATGCCAGTAGTTAGGAAAGTAAATACAATAGCCAAATCTCTAGATCTTAGAAAGTCATTTTTTTCATTATTAATTGTATCAAAAAGTCTTTCAGTTTCTGTTAATGTGAGGTAAACTGGCTGTCTTTGGCTAATTTTAGGATTTGATAACTTTTCACTGACATTTGAATTAATCACTTCAATTTCAGAGTAAAGATACTTATAAAAAGACTTTATTGCAGATATTTTTCTAGCTCTAGTAGATGCAGTATCATTTTTTTCGTTGTCCAGATAACTAAGATAAGAATAGAAATCTTGCAGGGTCAATGTTTCAAAAAAAGAAGGATTAATAATACTATTAATCTCATCATCATTAAACTCTTTGCTAAACTTAACTATATTGCCGAAATATATTTTTCTTACAATCATAAACCTAATGAGTAAATTAAGATCATAAGAATATTCTTTTATTGTATTAGAAGATAAGCCTCTAATAGATTTTAAATAATTCAAATAATCTGTTAAGAGAATAGGCTGGATAATTTCTTTCATAATAAAACCTCATTATATATAAAATTTATATTAATTGACTTTAGTCTGTTTATATATAGTAATTCTACCTTTTTTGTAATTAATTACAAATTATTGCACAAAATTACTATTTTGTGCAATAATTATTACGTCATTATACCTCTCTTCTTATGTAAAAATATCTTATTTAGAAACATTATTGTCATTTCCGATTTTTTACTTAAATATATTGTCTAATAGGAAAAAACATATATGGTCAAACCAATTCTAAAATCTAGTTAATACAATAAATAACGCTTCATATTTTGCGTTTTAAGCGATTTTAATTTTTAATTGATATTAATATACTCTTTATATAAGACCTAAACTTATAAATTTAATATTTTTATATTATTTTTCTTTTTTAAATTCGATTTAAGGAACCATTATAAATTATTTTATTATCATAAAAACCCCTCAATCTTATAATTTAGATTGAGGGGTTTGTTTAATTATTTTTGTTAAATACAATATTTATTTAGCAAAATCTATCGCTTTTGACTCTCTTAGTACGTTTACTTTTATTTCACCAGGATATTCTAATTCATCTTCAATTCTTTTTGCAATTTCTCTAGCAATTACAACCATTTCATCATCTGATATTTTATCTGGTTTTACTAAGATTCTCAATTCTCTACCCGCTTGTAGAGCAAATGATTTTTCTATACCATCAAATGAATTAGCTATTCCTTCTAAATTTTCTAATCTTTTAACGTATTTTTCCAAACTTTCGCGTCTAGCACCTGGCCTTGCAGCTGAAATTGCATCTGCTGTTTGTACTAATATCGATTCCACACAATTAGGCTCGACTTCTCCATGGTGAGATTCTATAGCATTTATTACATATTTATTTTCACCATATTTATTGGCCATTTCTACACCTAAACTAACATGAGTTCCTTCTTGTTCACGATCTATAGCTTTTCCTATATCGTGTAACAGACCTCCACGTCTTGCTGTTTGTGGATTAGCTCCAATTTCTTCAGCTAACATACCTGCTAGATTCGCTACTTCTACTGAGTGTTTCAGAATATTTTGGCCATATGAAGTTCTAAACTTCATTTTTCCAACTAATCTTACTAACTGAGGATGAAGATTAACAACTCCAGCCTTATTTACTGCTTCTTGTCCATCTTCCATAATTCTCTGTTCAACTTCTTCATCAGCTTTATTAATCATTTCTTCAATTCTAGATGGATTGATTCTTCCATCTTGGATCAATCTTTCTAGGGCAACTTTGGCCACTTCGCGTCTTACTGGTTCAAATGAAGAAATTACTACAGCTTCTGGAGTATCATCTATAATAAGATCAACCCCAGATACTTGTTCAAAGGCTCTAATATTTCTTCCTTCTCTACCAATAATCCTACCTTTCATTTCATCATTTGGTAAAGAAATAACTGAAACAGTATTTTCTGCTACTTGTTCAGCGGCATATCTTTGTATAGTAGTCGCCAATATTTCTGTTGCAATTTTTTTGCTTTCAGCTTTTACTCTTTCTTCAGCTTCTTTTATTAACCTTGCTGATTCATGAATTGTTTCACTTTTTACATTTTTAAGAATTATTTCTTTAGCTTCACTATTGGTGAGTCCAGCGATGTTTTGTAATTCCAATTGCTGTTCTTCTATTAACTTATCAATTCTGTCTTCTTTTTGTTTTAACTTTTTCTGATCACTAGAGATTTGATCAGATTTTTTGTCAATCAATAAAGAGCGATTGTCTAGACTTTCTTCCTTCTTTAACAAACGAGATTCTCTTTTATCGAGATCCTTTTTAATTTGTTTAAATTGTTCTTCATTTTCAGATCTAAGCTGAGATATTTCTTCTTTTGCTTCAAGAAGAGTTTCTCTTCTTAAAGCTTCAGCTTGATTGTTCGCATCTTCAATTATTTTTCTGCTAAGTTCTTCAGCAGAGTTAATTTTTGATTCACCAATCTTCTTACGATAAAGATATCCAGAATTAAAAGCTAGCAATACGAAGGCGACAGCTATGATAAGAATAACAATCGGGTTAATACTTTCAAACATCATATCACCTCCTGATTAGGAATTTTGTATTCCTATAACATTATACCATATTTTTATATTTATACTAAAATATGAAAGCAATTTTATAGCAAATAGATTAGTTCATAAAAAAATAGGAAGTATGCACTTACTTCCTATAAATAATCTTAGCTGGAGCACCAACAGCTGTAGTATCATCTGGAATATCAGATAGAACTACTGAATTTGCTCCTATTTTTACATTATTACCAACTCTTATATCACCTAACAGAACAGCGCCTGCTCCAAGCATGACATTGTTTCCTACAGTTGGATGTCTTTTTCCTTGTTTGTCAGAAACTGCACCTAGCGTAACAGAATGGTATATCAAACAGTCATCACCTACTTCAGCTGTTTCACCTATTACAACTCCCATACCATGATCTATGTAACATCTTCTTCCTATCTTAGCTCCCGGATGAATCTCTATCCCTGTTTCTATTCTCGATTTATAGGACATTTCTTGAGCCTCATATAGGCTACCATCTAGAAATAGTTTATGTGCGTACCAATGATTTAATAAAGCTCTTATTCCTGGAGAGAAGAGAGCAGCCTCTTCCCTGCTTTTTAAAGCAGGGTCTCTCTTTAAGGCGTTTTCTATTAGCTCTTCTTTATACTTTTTATAACTGTTCATTGTTATATAATTCAGTAGATAAGTATCTTTCACCCGTATCTGGTAGTACAGTTACCACTGATTTCCCTTCACCTAATTTATCTGCTATTTCTATTGCACCGCACACATTTGCTCCTGATGAAATTCCGACTGCTAGACCCTCATCACTTGCTAGTTGTCTACTCATTGCAATAGCGTCATCTGAAGCAACATCAACTATCCCGTCTAGTATTTCAAAATCTAAGTTCTTTGGTACAAAGTTGCCTCCGATACCTTGTATTTTATGGCTATCAGCTTTTCCTCCAGAAAGAAGTGGACTTTCTTTTGGTTCTATAGCATATATTTTAGTGTTTTCATTATTCTCTTTTAATCTCTTTCCTGTTCCTGTAATAGTACCACCAGTACCAACTCCTGCTATAAAGGCATCTGGAGTTAATTCTTCTAGTATTTCTGGTCCTGTGGTTTCGTAATGTGCTTTTATATTGGCAGGATTAGAAAATTGATCTGGGAAGAAATAGCCCTTTTCATCAGATAATTCTTTTGCTTTATCACAAGCACCTTGTAAAGCATTTTCTGTAGTTCTAATTACCTCTGCACCATAAGCCATAGCAAGTTTTGCTCTTTCTATACTCATAGATGCAGGCATTGTTAAAATAAGTTTGTAACCTTTTGCTGCTGCAAGAGCTGCCAAAGCAACTCCTGTGTTTCCACTAGTTGGTTCTACTATTGTTCCACCTTCTTTTAAATCACCATTTTTCTCGGCTTCTTCAATCATGTATAGAGCAATTCTATCTTTTATAGAACCTGCTACGTTATTTTTCTCAACCTTAACATATATATCAGCTCTACCATCTTTTTTTAATGATTCTAGCTTTAATAGAGGTGTATTACCTATTAACTCTTTGGCATTGTTTTTTATAGTCATATTATTCCTTTCATATAATATTTAAGTTGTTATATTAGTTATCCTTCTATATATACCCAAAAACTATATTTATAATAAAAAAGAGAGCACTAAGCTCTCTTTAAAATATTACATATTCATTTGGCTTTGAACTTCAGCTGCGAAATCTTCTTCTTTCTTTTCGATTCCTTCGCCTACTTCAAATCTTGCAAATCTTCTAATTTGTATGTTTTCTCCAACATCATTTGCTGTGTTTCTTAGATATTCTTCTATAGAAATGTCAGGGTTTTTAACGAATGGTTGATCTAGTAAGCAAACTTCAGAGAACCATTTTTTCATTCTTCCTTCAACTTTCTTTTCAGCAATCATTTTTTTCTTATCTTCTGGCATGTTGTCATTAGCTTCATTAATAGCTTGATTTACAAGGATTTCTTTTTGTTCAGCCACTACAGTTTCATCAGCATCTTCTTCAGAAATAAAAAGTGGGTTTACAGCTGCAATATGCATAGCTATATCTTTTGCAAAGTTTTTAACTGTATCAGTATTTGCTGAGAAATCTGTTTCTGTATTAATCTCTACCATTACACCAATTTTATCATTGTGAATGTAAGATCCAATTACACCTTCAGCTGCAACTCTTCCAGATTTTTTATCAAGAGTAGCTTGTCCTTTTTCTTTAAGGATTTTTTGGGCTTGGTCTATATCACCATTAGCTTCTTCTAGAGCTTTTTTACAGTCCATCATTCCTGCTGCAGTTCTTTCTCTTAATTCTTTAACTAATTTTGCACTAATAGCCATTTATATCTCCTTAATTTTCTTCTGATTCTTCAAGTGATTGTGACTTTAATTCTTCTGTAGCTTCTTTTATTTCATCGTCAGAAACTTCTTCTTCTGATTGTTGAACTTCTTCTTTTTCGTCTGTTTCATCTTCAACAAAATCTTCTTCTGATCCATCGAATTGGCTACCTTGATTTGCTTCTACTACTGCATCAGCCATAACTGAAGTTATTAATTTTACAGCTCTTATAGCATCATCATTTCCTGGGATAGCAACATCTACCTTGTCTGGATCACAGTTAGTATCAACTATTGCTATTACTGGAATACCTAGAATTTTAGCTTCATGAACTGCTATTTCTTCTTCACCTGGGTCAACAACGAAAAGTACATCTGGTAGTTGTTCCATTTCTTTGATACCACCAAGGTTCTTTTCTAATCTATCCATTTCTTTTTGATATTGAAGAACTTCTTTCTTAGGTAGAAGATCAAATGTGCCATCTTCTTCCATAGCTTCATATTTCTTAAGTTTTTCTATTGATTGTCTAATTGTACCAAAGTTAGTTAACATTCCACCTAACCATCTGTGAGAAACGTAGAATTGTCCACATCTTTTAGCTTCTTGTTCAATAGAATCTTGAGCTTGTTTTTTAGTTCCTACAAATAGAACTCTTCCGCCATCAGCAACTATATCACGAACTTCTTTATAAGCTTCTTCTATTTGGATAGCTGTTTTTTGTAAGTCGATGATATAAATACCATTTCTTTCAGTGAAGATGTATTTAGCCATCTTAGGGTTCCATCTTCTAGTTTGGTGTCCAAAGTGAACGCCTGCTTCTAATAATTTTTTCATTGAAACTACTGCCATAAATATTACCTCCGTTTATTTCTTCCACCCTCTTCGACTGAAGATATAACCTAAAAAGGCAACGAAATCTTCATCCAAGGATGTGTTTATTCGTAGTACTAATTTATAATACCATTTAATACGCTACATTTCAAGCTTAAAACATTGCTTCTACAAAACTTTCTGAATCAAAATGTTCTAAATCATTAACGCCTTCTCCAACACCTATATATTTTACAGGAACTTTTAGCTCTACTTGAAGAGGAAATATTACTCCGCCTTTAGCAGTTCCATCAAGCTTAGTAAGGATCAATCCACTTATATCAGTCACATTTTTAAACTCTCTTAATTGGCTTACAGCATTTTGTCCTGTAGTAGCATCTAATATTAGAAGGTTATCTCTATTTGCATTCTTTGCATGAGTATCTATTGTTTTGTTGATCTTTTCTAATTCTTTCATAAGATTTTTCTTGTTATGAAGTCTACCTGCTGTATCGCAAATTAAAACATCGACGTTTTTAGATTTAGCAGATTTTATAGCGTCAAATATTACAGCTGATGGATCAGAACCCTCTTGGTGTGCTACCATTTCAATATCAGATCTGTCAGCCCATTCACCTAATTGTTCTATAGCTGCAGCCCTGAAGGTATCTGCTGCTGCAAGCATAACTGATTTTCCTTCGTTTTTTAAACTATTTGCAAGTTTACCAATTGTTGTTGTCTTTCCTACTCCGTTTACTCCTATAACCAAAATAATAGATAGCTCATTATCTTTAATATTTAATTCATTGTTTAAATTATTCTCATCTAATTTTTCTATCATTATTTCTTTTAGAACAGGATATATTTCTTCTGAATTTTTAATATTTCTCTTTTTGATTTCTTCTCTTAATTGGTCTACAATTTCAACAGTTGATGTCATACCTATATCAGCAGAAATTAATATTTCTTCTAATTCATCATATAAATCATCGTCAATTTTTACATTTCTAGTAAATAAATTCTTAAGATTGCTAGTAAAACTATCCCTTGTTTTTGTCAATCCATTTTTTATTTTAGAGAAGAAACCAACATTTTCATCTGTATTTTTATTCTTATCATCTACTGAACTTATATTTTCAGGTTCTTTTATTGTATTATTATCTTCTTCTAAATTATCTTCGACTCCATCTAATGATCCATCAAGCAGTTTAGAAGTATCTTCGTTATCTTCCCCGAAATCACTTTCAGTAGATTCTTCTTTTGATAGTTCTACTTTTTCATCTTCTTTTTTTATTTCATCATCTTTTTTCTTTTTCTTAAAAAAATCAAACATATTTCCTCCTAATTTATATTTACAGGGTTAAGTGCAGGTATAAAGCTAGTATCTTTGTATAAGTTTATATATTCTTTTCTAATTTCAGTTATTTTACTTAATACATTATCTAAATCATAATCTCCAACTTTTATAAGTATATTATACCTAAACTTATTATTAATTCTTGATATTTTACACGGATTTGGTCCAATTATATCAACATTGTCGCTATATATTTTATCAATTAGTTCATTATGAAGTTTTTTAGAAACATTTATTGTTTTTGAGCGTGATTCATTTATAATTTTAATAGTAATTATATTTTTATATGGAGGATAATTAAAAGATTTTCTTAAATTCAATTCATGATTATAAAAAGAATTATAATCGTTATTCTTAGCAGATTGGATTACAAAGTTGTTTGGCTTATAACTTTGAATTATCACTCTACCATCTAACTTATCTCTTCCTGCCCTACCAGATACTTGAGTTAGAAGCTGAAAGGTTGTTTCATTTGCCTTAAAATCTCCAACATTAAGGCTTAGATCTGCAGATACGATTCCTACTAGTGATACATTTTTAAAGTCTAAACCCTTAGCAACCATTTGTGTACCAATCAGTATATCAATTGTATTTGATTTCATCCCTTCATACATTTTAAAGTAGCTTTCTTTGTTAGTGGCTGTTATTGAATCCATTCTCATTATGTTAGCCTTAGGAAACAATCTTCTAATTTCTTCTTCTAACTTTTCTGTACCTGCCCCAAATTCCTTAATTTTCTTAGAATGACAAACAGGACAAATCTTAGGTTGCTTATATGTTCTACCACAATAGTGACAAACTAGTCGATCAATATGTTTATGATAAGTCATCGCAACATCGCAAGCATCACATTTTATAACATGACCACATGACCTACAAAAAGTAAACGAATCATGCCCTACTTTATTTAAAAACAAAATTGTTTGCTCAGAATTTTCTAGGTTGTAGCTTATTTCATTAAAAAGCCTCCTAGATATCATCGAATAGTTTGATGCTTTTAATTCATCTTTCATATCCATTATTTCTACCTTAGGCATGTTATTGTTAACCCTGTTTTCAAGTTTTATAAGTTTAAGCTCACCTTTATTTACATCTTGCATGCTTGTTATAGATGGAGTTGCAGATGCTAAAATCAGATTACAAGAATTATAGTCAGCTCTTTTCTTAGCTATTTCTGCTGTGTGGAATTTTGGATCCATCGATGATATATAAGATTGGTCGTGTTCCTCATCAATAATTATTATTCCAAGATTTTTAAAAGGCGCAAATATAGCAGATCTTGCACCAATAGCTATATTTACCTCGCCATTATTTATCATTCTCCATTGATTAAACTTTTCTTTAGGAGTCAAATTCGAATGAAAGATTGCTATTTTTTCATTAAACCTACCCCTAAACCTTTCTATGGTTTGAGGAGTTAGGGAAATTTCAGGTACTAATATTATAGCTTGCTTTCCTTCTTTTAGTATTTCTTCTACAACTTGGAGGAAAATTTCTGTCTTTCCGCTACCCGTTACCCCATATAACAGGAATTTACCTTGCCTATCTTCATTTATTAAATTGAATGCTTTTTCTTGTTCATAATTTAAATCGAATTTCTTATAATCACTTTTTGCAAAGTTTATTTCCTTACTTTTTTCAATTTTCGTAATAAAAACAAGAGATTTTTCTACTAAAGAATCTAAACTTGACTTACTTGATTTTGTTTCTGATAATAATTTTTTAATATTAGTGCTACCATTTTCTTTTAGGTAATTAACTATTTCCATCTGCTTTTTAGCATTTGAACTAAGTTTTGTATTAATGTTATCATTTAAATTTGCTATCTCTTCATAAGAAACTCTTTGACTAGATTTTATATCAAAGGTCTGCTTTATTAAATTATTATCCAGATAATAGTCTAGCTTTTGCTTGTAATCTTTAAATTTCTTAGATACCTCACTTAGTTCTCTTTTTTTATTTAAGTAATCTAAAAATTCATCAGATTTATCACTTATATTTTCGTAAAATATTTTAATGTCTTTTACTTTAGTTGGCGGCATAACCTGTTTTAAGCTTGCTTTTATAGGAGACATATACCTTTTAGACATAAAAAAAGCTAAATCCATTAACTCATCTGAAATTAGCTTTCTATCATCAATTATCTCAATTATCTCTTTTATAGTGTAAGATGCATCAACTTCTTCTACAAGTTCGTATACAAAAGCTACTACTGTCTTATCACCCTTACCAAAAGGAACTAAAACTCTAGTAGCTGTTTGTATATTATCTAAAAATTTATCAGGTACTTTATATGTAAAGCTCCTATCTAAAAATCTACTATTGCTATCAATAATTACTTTTGCGTACAAATCATCACCTTAGTAAGTCTAAAATTTCATTTGCCAAATCTTCTTTTGTCATAAGATCAAGTTTCTTAATACCGTCATTTGATATTATTGAAGCTACATTTGTGTCAACGTTAAATCCAGCGCCCCATCTAGTCAAGTCATTCGCAACTATGTAGTCTAGATTCTTTCTTTTAAGCTTAGTCGTAGCATTTTCAATCAAATCATCTGTTTCTGCAGCAAAGCCTATGATTGTTTGATTTGTTTTTACATTTGCAAAGTGCTTGATAATATCGTTGTTTTCTATTAAATCCAAAGTTAGATTGTTTCCATTTTTCTTTATTTTCCTATCACTAGGATTTTCTACCCTGTAATCTACTGGAGCTGCAGACATTATAAGTGCATCCGCATCAGAAAAATCTCTTTCTATAGCTTCTTGCATTTCTTTGTTAGTGCGTACCTCTATTCTTTTAATACCATCAATTTCGATTGGATCAACAGGACCTGATACCAAAACAACTTCTGCGCCTCTTCTTTTGGCAGCTCTTGCTATATTGTATCCCATTTTACCGCTTGATTTATTAGTTATATATCTTACGAAATCAATAGGTTCTACAGTAGGACCAGCGCTTATTATTACTTTTTTCCCAACTAAGTCTTTATTTGTAAAATAATCTTCTAGATATTCAACTATTTTTTCTGGTTCTTCCAATCTGCCATCACCAACAGTATTACATGCTAAAAGTCCTGGCTCTGGTTTTATTACTTTTACTCCATAATCAACTAATGTCTCAATATTCTTTGATGTAGCTTTGTTCTTTAGCATATTAGTATTCATAGAAGGTGCAATGATTACATCTTTATCACAAGCCAAATATGATGATAATAGGAAATTGTCTGCAATACCATTAGCCATTTTTGCAATCGTATTAGCACTAGCTGGTGCAATTAAAAAAACATCCGCCCACTTTGGTAAATCTATGTGGTGTACACTTTCGTGGCTACCTTCGAACAAATCAGTGTATACTTTGCACTTGCCCATGGTTTCAAAGCTAAGTGGCTTAACAAATTCACAGGCTGAGGGAGTCATAATAATATTTAGATTTACATTTTTCTTCTTTAACCTAGAACATAAGTCTAAAATTTTATATGAAGCTATGCCTCCACAAACACCAATAAGTATATTTTTTCCATCTATCATTTTTTAGTAACTTTTTCTTCTATTATTTCGTGTAGAGCTTGAGTAACTGGTTTAGCCTCTACTTCTTTAGTTAAAGCAGCAGATCCATTTACGATTCTTCTAGCTCTTTTTGCACACATCATGCAAATTTCATATCTACTTGGACTTATTTCACCTAATTTTTTAAATGATGGATTATTCATCTTCACTCTCCTTAAAATCAATTTCACTCTCTCTAAATACTCTATGTTTTTCTGCATTTATTATTTCATTAACAGATGTAATAGCAGAGTTTAAGTGGTCATTTACAACCAAATAATCATAATCTTTAATATATTCTAGTTCTTTTCTGGCGTTATGCATTCTGATTTTAATATCTTCATCAGTTTCTGTTCCACGACCTACAATTCTATTTTTCAATTCAGTAAGAGAAGGCGGCGCCAAAAAAATAAAGACCCCATTATCAGTATTTTTCTTGATATTTAGAGCTCCTTGTACATCTATTTCTAATATTACAATTTTTCCTTCATTAATTTTATTTTCCACGAAATCTTTTGGAGTACCATAATAATTATTGTGAACATGAGCATATTCTAAGAACTTACCTTCTTCAATCATTTGCTCAAATTCGTCATGGTTTTTATAAAAATAACTAACACCCTCAATTTCGCCTTCACGTTTCTTCCTTGTAGTAGCTGATACAGAATAAACTAGATTGGTCTGTGTATTCATTAGATCATGTAGAACTGTACCCTTTCCTACACCAGATGGACCTGATATTACTAATAAAAATCCCTTTTTCATTCCGCCCCCTTATTATAGTTATTCTACTTTTAAGACTATTTTACTTCAAGTATGTAAAATTAATTGTATAATGCTAAAGAGGTGATTGTATGAGCTATGATGGAATAGTTACACGAAAAATAACTAACGAACTAAAAGAAAAGCTACTTGGAGGAAAGATTCAAAAAATAAGTCAACCTTCCAAGAACGACATAGTCTTTAATATATATTCAATGGGAAATAGCTACAAGCTTTTATTAAGTGCAAATAATAACGAAGCTAGAGTAAATATTACAAATATAAAATATGAAAATCCTGATGTTCCACCTAATTTTTGTATGGTTCTTAGAAAACATATAAATCAAGGTAAAATTGTTGATATTAACCAGAAGGGACTAGATAGAGTTATTATTTTTTCTATTTCTTCTATTGATGAAATGGGTTATGATACTTCTAAAAAACTTATCATAGAAATCATGGGAAAATATTCAAATATAATATTAGTTGATGATGATTTTAAAATAATAGACTCTATCAAAAGAGTAAATGATAAAATGTCATCAGTTAGGCAAATACTTCCTTCTCTAACTTATAGATTTATAGATGACAATAAAATTGATATTAGCGAGGATAGCTTTGTTAAAGATATAAAATATTTAGACCAGAAATTAGCTGACACACAAGTTCCTTATAAAATATTTCATGAAAACTACACAGGATTCTCTCCATCAGTTGGTAAGGAATTAATATATAGAGCCGGAATAGATGAAAGAATAAACTGGGGCTTAGTTAGTGAGAGTGAAAAAGAAGCTCTAAATAATGAGCTTTATGTTCTTAGGGAAAATATTCTTAATAATAAACTCTCAAGTTTCGTATATAAAAACAATATTAAAATCAAAGATTATCACACAATAGAATTTAAGCATCTAAACTTTGAAAAAGAAAAATTTAATTCTATGAGTGAATCTATTGAATTATTCTACAAAACCAACAAGACTAATGATAGATTAAATCAAAAGAAAACAGACCTAAGAAGAAAAATTGATTCTAATATAAAATCAATTAATAAAAAAATTAAAATTCTTGAATCAAATTTAGACCAAAAGCAAACTATAGATAAATTTAAAAAGATCGGAGATTTATTAGCAGCAAATATATATAAGATAGATAAAGGAGATAATAGCGTAACTGTTCTTGACTATTACAATAACAACACAGAAAGAGTTATAGATATAGATCCTAAAAAAAGTCCTTGGGAAAATGTAGACAGTGCTTATGCTAGATCTAAAAAACTTAAATCTTCTTATGATTACGCAATAAAAGATTTGCCTAAACAAAAAGATTTACTATATTACCTTGAGCAAACTAAAGATTTTATTACACGTTCTTCTAGCATTGATGATTTGGAGGACATTAGAACAGAACTTGAAGAATATAACATTATAAAGAGAAAGTCTAATAAAAAGAAAAAATCATCAAGAAAATCTAAACCATATCACTATAGAACAAAGAATGAATGTGATATATACGTGGGCAAAAATAGTAAGCAAAATGATTATATAACATTAAAATTAGCTAACAAAGATGATTATTGGTTTCACATAAAAGACCATCCTGGAAGTCATGTCGTCCTAAGAAATGAAGATATAAAAGATAATGATATCATTCTTGCAGCTTATCTTGCAGCAATTAATTCTTCAGTTAATATAGGAACTAAAATTGATATAGACTATACAAAAAAGAAAAATGTCAACAAACCTAAAGGTGCAAAACCTGGAATGGTATATTACACAGATTTCAAAACAGTAACAATAGATACTTCTTTAAGTTATATGGATGAATTAAAAGAAATTAAATAATTAAAAAAACCGGTTCTTTATTTCAAGACCGGTTTTTATTTTCTAAATTATAAACTATTTATTAACAGCTTCTTTAAGAGTTTTACCCGCTTTAAATACTGGAGCTTTAGAAGCTGGGATTTGAATTACTTCTTCAGGTTTTCTTGGGTTTCTACCTTCTCTAGCTTTTCTATCTCTTACTTCAAAAGTACCAAAACCGACTAATTGAACTTTTTCACCTTCAATTAGTGCTTCAGTTACAGTTTCTAAAAATGCATTTAAAGCTTTTTCTGATTCGCTTTTTTTAAGTCCGCTTTTTTCTGAAATATTAATTAATAATTCTGATTTATTCATATTTCCTCCTATAAATCAATATAATTCTGTTTAACTCTAAGATAGATTATACATATGAAATAAATTAATTTCAAGCTTTGTCTAGATATACACCTTTATTTTACTAGACTTTATTAATTTATTTAGATAATCTTCATAAGCCTTTTTTTGATAAACACTTTTTGCGTTCATAAGTAACTCATTTTCATTTTCGTTATATGAATTGATCATAGCTATAATGTATTTATCATTATATTTAAACACATCACTAGGTCTATTTTTTTCTGTTAATTTAGATGCTTTTAACACTTCATCATCCGAATATGCAAACTCTGAATTAACTATATCATAGTTTCTGACACTTTTATTAAGATATTCATTGAATTTCTTTGCGTTAGTTATGTTTTTTTTGATATCTTTAGCTTCATTTTCATCATCAAATACAATGAGATTATACTTATACATTTTTTGATATTTTTTATTCTTTTTATAGAAATCTAAAACATCTGAATCTCTAACACTTTGTTTTGAAACAAACATTTCGTAATGAGATTTTCTTATGGCATCATTAAATATAATTTCATTGAACAAATTACCATTGGCATTCAAAGCGTCAACATTAGCTCCTAGGGAATCTTCACCATTCATAGATTTTTTTAAATTATCGGTTAGCTTTATGACATTGTTATCATCAAGTTTTATTTTGTTTTTCTCCAAATCTGACAACATTATTTTATCTTTTATCATAGAATCTAATAGTTCTTTTCTTAATATTTCGTCATTAGTTAAACCATTTTTATTCTTCTCAGATAGGTAATTATCTCCATAAAGCTTACTATAGTAACTTTGATAGAATTTCAATTCCTTGGAATAGTCCTTGCTACTTATTTCTTTACCATCGACAACGGCAACAGCGTCAGTTTTATTTGACGATCTTTTGCATCCAGTAAGTACTAAAAATGCTAAAATAGCATAAAAGATTAGCTTATTTGTTATCGCCCTTAGATTCTTCATCGTTATTTTCTTTAGCATCTTGATCGTTAGACTCAGCTTTGTTATCTTCTGTTTTTATTTCAGTTTCAGATTCTTTATTGTCCTTATCAGTAGCTTCATCTGTTGTTTGATCTGTTACAACATTCGATTCTTCATGTAATTTTTTGATGTAATCTGCATATTTTTGATCTTTGATTTTTTTGGTAATTTCTTCTTTTGAATCTTCAAATGAATCTTTGATAGAATTTACTTTAATGATGTGATATCCAAATTGAGATTTTACAGGAGCGCTTATTTCTCCTTCTTTCATAGAAAATGCAGCATCTTCAAATTCTTTAACCATTTGTCCCTTAGCAAATGCTCCTAAAGCACCACCATTTTGTGCACTTGCGGTATCTTTTGAATATTCCTTTGCAAGGCTTGCGAAGTCTTCACCATTGTCAAGTCTAGCTTTTATGTCATTTGCTGTTTGTTCATCTTCAACTAATATGTGAGATGCATCCACCTTGGCAAACTCATCTTTGTTATCTTCGAAGTATTTTTTTATTTCATCATCTGTTACTTTGTTATTTTCATCGAACCATTCTCTATGTTTTTTATACATTAAATCTTTTTTTAATGTTTCCTTAAATTTATCAAGTTCCATATTGTAGTCATCTAAAGTTTTATCAAAGTTTTCTTGACCACCGAAATTTTGAACAGATTGCATCAATGCATCTTCAACTTCTTTATCATCAACTTTGATATCATTTTTCTTGATGTCATTAGCAATTAGCTTATCTTGAACCATCATAGTTACAATAGAATTTTTAAGTTGTTGTTGACTAGCTAGCATAGATGCGTAGAAACTAAGCTCAGATTTATAATCATCTTTGCTGATTTTTTCACCGTCTACTATAGCAACAGTTTTATCATCTAATTTTTCTGATGATTTCTTATCTGCTTGTTCAGTTTGTTCAGTTTTGTTAGTATCCGCCTTGTCACTATTATTATTTGAACTACATCCTGCAAATAAAAGTGATGCCATAAGCATTACTGGTATAATTTTGTTTTTCATTGTTTACTCCTTACTTTCTTAATAATTTTCAATAATTCATAAGTATCCATTAGTTTAGTTTTAGATACTGGAATCATAAAGGCTGGTTTAGTTGAAAGGTCAAGAGACATATCTCCCTCAAACGTTTCATTAATCTCAGCTAATTCTTCAAAGCTAAATTTATCTTTATCTTTGAAATATATGTTCACATTACCCTTTTTTTCACGAATTTCACTAAATTTCAGTTCATCTGCTAAAGCTTTTATCATAGAAATATACATTAAATTATCTACCATAACTGGTATATCACCATATACGTCAATTAAGTCTCCAACCAATTCATTATAATCGTCATCACCCTGTATAAGTGCTATTCTTTTATAAATCTCGATTTTTTGGGATTGATCTTCGATATAGAAACTAGGGATATATCCATCTACCTTGATGTCTATATAAATATCTTCTTTATCTTTTATTGTTATTTCCTTACCACTTGCTTTTTCAACTGCCTCTTGAAGGAATTTGACATATAAATCATATCCTATAGCCTCTACATGTCCACTCTGACTTTCTCCTAAAAGATTGCCAGCTCCTCTTAGTTCAAGGTCTTTCATTGCAATTTTATATCCAGAACCAAAATCAGAAAAGTCTCTTATAGATTTTAGCCTCTTCTCACTTATATCTGTTAATATTTTTCCAGTTCTATAGGTGAAATAAGCATATGAGGATCTATTGCCTCTCCCAATTCTACCCTTAAGTTGATAGAGCTGGCTTAGTCCCATCATGTCTGCATCATAGATAATCATTGTGTTAACATTTGATATATCCATACCTGTTTCTATGATTGTGGTTGATAATAATACATCAATTTCACCATCAATAAACTCAAGCATAGTTTTTTCAATTTGCTTAGGACTTACTTTACCATGGATTATAGCAACTGTAGACTCAGGAACTAGGTCTTTTATATGGTTATATAATTTCTCTATATCATTTACTCTGTTATATACAAAATAGACTTGTCCACCTCTAGAAATCTCTCTTTCTATAGCTTGCTTTATAATTGAATTATCATATTCAATTACATAAGTATTAACAGGCATTCTCTCTTCTGGTGGCTCATCAAGAGTTGATAGATCTCTTATACCTGATAGAGACATTTGTAAAGTTCTAGGTATAGGAGTAGCTGATAAAGTCAATACATCCAAAGATGACTTGAATTCTTTTAGCTGTTCTTTATGTTTCACACCAAATCTCTGTTCTTCATCGATTATGAGTAAACCCAATTTTCTGTAGGACACATCTTTAGATAAAAGCCTATGGGTTCCAATGACCAAATCAACTTTTCCCGCCTTTAGGTCTTTTATTATTAGATCATTCTTATTCTTTGAATTAAACCTTGATAGCATCTGTACATTTACCGGAAACTTTGCAAATCTTTTTCTAATAGTCTCATAATGTTGATTAGCAAGAATTGTAGTTGGTACCAAGAAAGCGACTTGATAACCATCCATTATAGCTTTAAAAGCAGCCCTAATTGCTACCTCAGTTTTGCCATATCCAACATCACCACACAACAATCTATCCATAGGTTTATCTGATTCCATATCAGATTTAATTTCATTTATAGATCTTATTTGGGAATAGGTTTCCTCAAAAGGAAATGAGTTTTCAAAATCATTTTGCCAAGCTGTGTCTTTTGAGAAAGCATGACCCTTAATTTTTGACCTTTCGGCATAAAGTTTAACAAGGTCATCTGCTATCTCGTCGACAGCTTTTTTCGCTCTCGCTTTGGCTTTTTGCCATGTTGGCGTTCCTAGAGAAGATAATTTTGGACTTTCTCCCCTGCTACCGATATATTTGCTTACCAGGTTCATTTGATCTACAGGAACAAATAGTTTGTCTGTGCCTCTGTACTCGATAACAACAAAATCTTTCTCAGTATTATTTACTTCGATTTTTTCTAAACCTTTATATAAGCCTATACCATTATTTTCATGAACTACATAATCCCCGATTTCAAGATCAGAATAATTTATTATATCCCTAGATGATGTCTTTTTCTTAGAATTCCTTACCTTGCTTTTTCTTACATTTCCATATATCTCTTTATGGGTAAATACATAAAAGTCCAAAGCAGGTATATAGTAACCATTTGAACTCGATTTTTCACTTATTTTAATAGGATTTATTGAAAAATCAGCTTCATAATCAGTTTTTGAAACTTTAAAATGGTCTTTCTCAAGATATGCTTCATATAATTGATCTCGAGTTTTTTCATTAGATGATAGCACCAATATTTTAGATCCTCTATCCGCTAATTCTATAGTTCTGTTTATAAAAAAATCAACTTTTCTATTGAAATTTTCAGATTCAATTGACTTTATTTCAATAATCTTTTTGGGATTAAATTTTTTAGATTTTTTTAAAATTGATGTTAGATTTAGTAATCTAAACTTTTCCAATCCGTTATAAATATTTTCTATAGGAATTCTTACATTCTTGAAGTTTCTACTTACTTCACCATTTTCCATTTGTAAAGTTAAATCTTCTAAGAAACTTTCGGTAGTTTTTTCATAATTATCTATTAACCTAGTTACATCATCAAAAAATATCAATGAATTTTTCGGAAGGTAATCTAAGAAATTATCATAATTACAATTCCTATAAGCATTTATAAGATCTTGGTTTGCAACATACATACTGTCTCTAATGTATGAGATTATCTGCTTATACTTATTAATAAATTTCTGTGTGTTTGAATCACCATTCTTTTTTTTAGAAGATATATCCTTATCAATGTTATCAATTACTTTATTATAATCTTCATTACTATAAATCAGTTCGCTTACAGGACCAACTTCAACATCAGATATAATTTCTAAGGTCCTCTGACTATCCTTATCAAAAAACCTTATAGAATCTACCTCGTCATCAAATAACTCTAACCTAATAGGATTGTCATAGTGAACTGGCCAAAAATCTATAATTGATCCTCTTTTTGCGAAATCACCTTTACTCTCAACAAGATTAGTTGGGTTATAACTTAAACTTATAAGTTTTTGAATAAAGTAATTAACATCAATCACATCTTCATCCTGTATTTTAACAAACCCATTGTTAAATTCGTCTAAAGTCGTTAGCTTATTGGTGATAGCATCTAAAGATGTTATTATAACATATTTTTCATTTTTGGATAATTTAGTTAGAACATTTATTCTCTGTGAAAGGTTTTCATTATCAACAGCTTTTATATTGTAAAAATTAATATCTAAATTCGGGTAGTAAATGGCCGAATCTTCACAAACGCCATTGATATCATTAACGTATTCTTCTGCTTTTTTTTCGTTTTCAGCAATCACTAGACAAGTTTCGTTAAACTTCTTAAACAAAGTAAGGACTAAATGAGGTTTAAATCCATCAGTTAGTCCTGATAAGTATATAGGTGAGTAATCATCTATATAATGTTCAATTTCTTCGACTTGCTTTAAAGAATTTATATTTTTTAATATATCATCCATTAATTATCTTCCAATAGTTTTACTGAATTAAACTTATTCATAGACATGTCAATGCTGGATTCAATCATAGTTTCAATTGAATCAGCAGCAAGTTTTATCTCTTCTCTTATAGCCTCGGCTTCTTTTTCTGTAAAACCGCTTAGAACAAAATTAGCAAGATCCATATACTCTGGCTTTTTGCCTACTGCAATTTTTATTCTAGGAAATTTATCATCTTGAATTTGGTATATTATAGATTTCATTCCATTGTGTGTTCCAGCTGAACCTTTTTTCCTAATTCTGATAGTTCCAAATTCAATATCAATATCATCATATATTACTATTAATTTATCTATATCAAATTTATAAAAATTTATAATTTCTCTAACAGCTTCTCCAGAATTATTCATATAGGTTTGGGGTTTTACAAGCATTACTTTTTGGCCAGAGATTACTCCCTGGCCGTAAAGTGACTTAAATTTTGACTTCTTAACGTCGATCCCAAATTTATTAGCTAAATAATCTATTGTCAAAAAACCTGCGTTATGTCTAGTATTTTCGTATTTTAATCCAGGATTACCTAATCCTACAATACAATACATCTATCTACCATCCACAAATAAACCGCTTATAGATTCGTAAGTATTTATTCTATGAATTGCCTCAGATAAAAGTGGAGCTATTGACATTTGTGTAATCTTATCTATTTTCTTTTCTTCTGGTAGAGCAATTGTATCTGTAACTACTACTTCTTTAACGTTTGATTTGTTAATTCTTTCAATTGCATTACCACTAAATACACCATGAGTAGCCACAAGATATACATCTTTTGCACCGTTATTTATCAAGAATTCTCCAGCATTAGTAATGGTACCTGCTGTATCAATCATATCATCAACAATTATTGCATGTTTACCTTTGAAATCACCAATTACAGACATTACTTCTGATACATTTGGTTTTGGTCTTCTTTTTTCAATTATAGCTATAGGTAATTTTAAGTAATCTGCAAATTCTCTAGCTCTTCTAACCCCACCCAAGTCAGGACTTACTACAACGAAGTCATCTGGTTTATCATAAGCAATATCTTTAAAGTGTGTTGATAGATGTCTAATAGCTGAAAAATGATCAACAGGTATATCGAAATATCCTTGGATTTGACCTGCATGAAGATCCATTGTAATAACTCTATCCGCTCCAGCTGTTGTCAACAAATTTGCAACAAGTTTTGCTGTTATGGGTTCACGGCCTCTAGTTTTTCTATCTTGTCTGGCATATCCATAGTAAGGAACTATAGCGTTAATATATCCAGCTGATGCTCTTCTACATGCGTCAATTAAAATTAACAGTTCCATCAAGTTATCATTAGTTGGATTTGATGTTGGTTGCATTATATATACATCTTTTCCTCTAATTGATTCATTAATTTTTACAGATATTTCACCATCTTGGAATTTTTCGATATCTGCTTTCCCTAATTCTACACCAAGATATTTTGCAACGCTTTCAGCCAATGTTCTATTAGAATTACCTGAAAGTAGTTTCAATTCTCCTCTTTGGATGTATGAGCCACCATTACAGTTAGATGTCATTTCTTCTCCTTTGTCTTTCTTCATCTCTTTTTTTCTTCTTTTCAACATAACCAGCGATATTCTTTTGCTCAGCACGTTCTATTGATAATTCACCTTCACTAATATCTTTTGTGATTGTAGAACCTGCTGCAACATAACCTTCGTCGGCAATATTTACAGGCGCAACTATATTGGAATTTGATCCTATGAATGCATCATCTCCAACAGTAGACCTATGTTTAAATTTACCATCATAATTGACAAAAATCACGCCGCAGCCAATATTTATATTTTTTCCAAGATCTGCGTCGCCAATATATGCCAGATGTCCCGCCTTTGTTCCATCTCCTAAACTTGCATTTTTCACTTCTACGAAGTTACCTATATGGACATTTTTTCCAAGTTTTGCTTTAGGTCTTAGGTGTGAGAATGGACCAATATCACTCGATTCTTCCATCACGGAATCTTCAATAACTGAATTATCAATTTTAACATTGTCATGTATAATTGAATTCTCAATCCTACAAGAACCTTCAAGAACACAATTACTACCTATTACAGTATTTCCTAAAATCTTAATATTTCCTGACAATACTGTATCACTTCCTATCTTAACATTAGGATCTATAGTTACTATATCAGGTGTCTCGATTATAACACCATCTAACATGAATTTGTCGTTGATTCTTTTTCTAATTATTTTGCCAGCATCAGCTAATTCTTTCTTATTATTAATACCATAAAATAAACTAGGATTAGGGTTTACAAATGCACTAGCTTTCTTTCCAGCATTTGCTATTATTGATATACAATCAGTAAGATAAAGTTCATTTTGATCATTGTCAGTTTTTATATTTTTTAGAGATTCTTTCAATTCTCTACCTTTGAAAATATAAATACCGGTATTAATTTCATCAATATCAAGCTCATCATCAGATAAATCCCTATGTTCTGTGATTTTTAGAAATTCTCCATTAGATGATCTTATTATTCTGCCATAACCACTTGGATCAGTTACTTTTGTTGATAGCACAGATACACCGCTATCACTTTCCTTGTGGCTTTTGACAAAACTTTCTAAAGATTCTTTATTTATAAGAGGTATATCACCATTTAAGACCAGTACATCATCTTCATCTTCTATATAATCAGTTGCAAGCGAAACCGCATATCCTGTTCCATATGGGTATTCTTCTCCAATTTTTTGTTCAATAACTATATCATTGTCAAACATTTCTTGAATTATTTTTGTGTTTTTCCCAGAAATTATAATAGTTTTTGAATCTTTGATCTTACTTGCATCATATACATATCTTACTATTTCTTTATTATTAATTTTGTGAAGGACCTTAGAAATGTTAGATTTCATCCTTGTACCTTCACCAGCTGCCATTATTATAACTTTTAACATATTTTATTCCGGAGCTACTTCTAAGGCAAGTTTCATCATGTTTGTATATGAATTTTGTCTATTTTCTGCACTATCAGCAACGTTTTCTACCAAAGAGTCACTTATAGTAAATATACCTAGGCCCTTTTTGCCGTGTTTTCTTGCTGCCATGAAAAGTCCATAGGATTCCATTTCTACACATAAAACGCCATATTTTTGAAGATTTTCAAATACTTCTTTAGGCATATCATTATAGAATTGATCAGATGAGTGAACTTGTCCACAATGAGTTGTATATCCTAGTTTATTTGATGTTTCGTATGCTTTTAACAGCAAATCAAAGTCAGGTGTTGGTGAGAAATGTACATTTCCAAATAAGTTGTCATTTATTGAAGATTCTGAACACGCTGAGTTAGCTATTACTATATCATGAAGTTTAACATTTTTTTGCATACTTCCTGCTGTTCCAACCCTAATAATTGTATCAACGTCATAGAAAGCGAATAACTCATTATAATAAATCATAGCTGATGGTATTCCCATACCGCTGCCCATTACTGAAACTCTTTTTCCATTATAATATCCAGTAAATCCAAGCATTCCTCTAGTATTGGTAAATTCTTCAACATCTGTCAAAAAATTGTCCGCAATAAATTTAGCTCTCAAAGGATCTCCTGGCATCAATACTGTTTTAGCTATTTGATCAGCACTAGTTGCTGAAATATGTGGTGTAGGTATTGTCATTTAAACTCCTTTAAATTTAATCTCAACTTATATAATAACATTTTTGATAGAATTATAAAACTTAATTTAAGTTTTCTTCTATAGCACTAATTTTATCTACTCTTCTCTGATGTCTGCCGCCTTCAAATTCTGTTTTAGCAAACTCATCAACTATCATCTTGCAAGTTTCACTTCCAATAACTCTTGCTCCCATGCAAAGTACATTTGCATTGTTATGAGCTCTGCTCATCCTGGCGGAAAATGCTTCAGAAACACAAGCTGCACGTATTCCCTTTATTTTATTTGCAGAAATACTCATTCCTAATCCAGTACCACAAATTAAAATCCCCAAATCAGCATTCTTGTCTAAGATTTCTTGACAAGCTTTTTTTGCAAAATCGCTATAGTCAACAGATTTATTTTCATAGGCACCTACATGGATTACCTCATGTCCAAGAGACTCTAATTCTTCCTTTACAACTTCTACCAAATCTAGACCACCATGGTCATTTCCTATTACAAATTTCATATAAACTCCTTCATTTATAGTATACTTTTAGCTTAATTCTAATCAATATTATAAAGTTACTTGACATATTTGTTTGTTTAAATATGGTATAATAATGTTAAATAAAACATAAGAAAAAAAGTTAAGGAGCATTTATGTTTAAATTTAATTTAGATAAACATGATTATAAATATATACATTTTATAGGTATTGGTGGTATATCCATGAGCGGGCTTGCCCAATTATTAATATCAAAGGGATATAAAGTATCAGGATCTGATAGATCAGAAAGTAAAATAATTAATCATCTAAGAGAAATTGATGCTAAAATTTACATAGGTCAAAGAAAAGAAAATATAACTAATCCTGATCTTGTTGTGTATACTGATGCAATTCTTGATGATAATGAAGAATTAATAGCCGCTAAAAATGTCGGTTGTCCTGTAGTTACAAGAGGAGTATTTTTGGGTGCACTTATGAGAAATTATAAGAATTCAATTGCAGTATCAGGATCTCATGGCAAATCTACCACTACATCTATGATTTCAAAGATTCTTATGCATTCTGATGTAGATGCTACTATCCTTTTAGGTGGAGAGTTAGACGAGATGAAAGGTAATGTTCGTGTTGGTAGTGAAGATTATCTAGTAACTGAAGCCTGCGAATATAAGGGTAACATTAAATACTACTATCCACAAACTGTAATTGTCCTTAATATTGATGAAGACCATCTTGATTATTACAAAGATTTAAACGATATAGTTAATACTTTCAAAGAATATTTATCTAACCAAGATGAGAATTCACTTACTATAACAAACCTAAACGAAGAAAACAATAAACTCATATTTGATTCGGTTAAAGGTAGATTAATAACCTATGCTCAAGAGAATGAAGATGCTGATTACAATGCTATAAATATCAAATTCGATGAAGTTGGAAGACCTAATTTTGATTTAAGATTTCCAGATGGATCTATTGAACACTTCGAACTTGGTGTTATTGGAAGACACAACATAAACAACGCTATGGCATCTATAATATCCACTTATGAAAATGGCATACCTGTCGAAACTATCAAGACTAACTTGGTAAAATACACTGGTTTAGATAGAAGAATGCAAATAATTGGTTTTGTAGATGATGCTACTATAATGACTGATTATGGTCATCATCCATCTGAAATTCAAGTAACCTTGGATGCCTTAGCTGAACACACTAAGGGGAAGCTTATATGCGTTTGGCAACCACATACTTATAGCCGAACTAAAACTCTATTCAATGATTTTCTAAATTGTTTTGATTCAGCTGATGAAGTAATAGTAACAGATATCTACGCAGCAAGAGAAAAATTCGATCCTACTATTCACTCTAAAGATGTGGTAGATGCATTAACCAAAAAGGGAATAAATGCCAAATACATTGGTGAATTTGAGGATGCTAGAGATTATATTTACAAAGATATTGAAAAAAATGATTTAGTATTAACCACAGGTTGTGGTAATCCAGATGTACTTGCCAGAATGATTGTTGAAGATCAAAATAAGTAATTTAAAAGACTTTCTATAACAACATAGAAAGTCTTTTTTATATGTAATCTTTAATTAACTACTAAATCTAAGGATATCGCCATAGCTTCATCAATTTTTACCATAACATCGTGATTAAAACTACCGATTTTTTCCCTAAGTCTCTTTTTATCTATAGTCCTTAGTTGCTCCATCAAAGCTACACTATTTTTAGGCAATCCAAATTCATTACCCTTAAGTTTTACATGAGTAGGAAGTTTAGCCTTATTTAATTGGCTAGTTACTGGTGCAACTATAATTGTAGGAGAGTATTTATTACCTACATTATTTTGGACAATTATTACAGGTCTTACTCCCCCTTGTTCACTTCCAACAACAGGAGATAAATCGGCATAAAACAGATCCCCCCTTTTAATCTTCATAAATTTCTCCTATGTAATCATCTACTTTAACAACTTTTCCATCTTTCTTGTAAACTCTTTCTAATCTAATATCAAATGATGTCATCAATTCATAAGCGATCGTATCAATCTTATTAGCTTCTTTATAAATATCAGAATATATTTCAACTTCATCGCCAATTTTACATTCGATATTACTTACATCAATCATCATTTGGTCCATACATACTCTGCCACAAACTCTTGCATTTTCTCCATTTACAAGAACTTCTCCTATATTAGAAAATGCTCTAAAGTAACCATCTGCATATCCTATAGGAACTGTGGCAATTTTCATGTCTTTTTCAGTATAGAAAGTTCTACCGTAACTAATAGGCGTTCCTTTTTTAACATCTTTTACAAAAGCAATCCTTGACATAAATCTAAACACTTTATCAAGATCAATTCTGGAAGTATCTTTTAAATAATCAGATGGATATATTCCATACATAGAAATTCCAAGTCTAATCATATCTGACTTTACATCAAAACTAATACCAGCTGCGGAATTTGCTATATGGACATTTTCAATGTTTAACTCATCTTTTACCTTAGATATCGTCTCTTCAAATAACTTTGTTTGTAACTTAGAAAAAGATGTATCTTCTTCATCAGCAGTTGCATAATGAGTAAAAGCACCTCTAATTCTAATATTTTTTAAGTTATTTAGAGATAAAATTTTCTGAGTTTCATAAGTCCTAAATCCCAAACGGGTATGACCTGTATCAATAGCTAAATGTCCGTTAAGTTTTTTATTCAAAGCCTTATCAATTTCAAATGTATAATCCATGTCAAATATACAGATATCTATATCATATTCAGCACATTCTATAGCTTCTTCTAAGCTAACGTATCCTAATATTAAAATAGGTTTTTTTATGCCTGATAGTCTCAATGCTTTAGCTTCAGAATATCTAGCAACTGCAAAATATGAGACATAATCTTCTATGTATGTAGCAATTGGCGCTGCTCCCAGTCCATAAGCATTTGCCTTAACAACTGCACAAATTGGTGTTTGGTTATTCATGCTTTTAACTTTTTCTATATTGTTTATAATTTTGTCAATATCTATTTCGATATAATTAGTTAACATATTTACCTCAAAAGTTTTGTAGCCTCATATAAATTATTTACTATATCTGATGCTATTAACGAGTCTTCACTCAACTTATAGGATGCAATATCTCCAGCTAGTGAATGTATGTAAACACCTAAACATGATGCATCATACGGATCTAATCTTTTTAAAAAGCTAGAAATAACTCCTGTTAAAACATCACCGCTGCCTGCTGTAGCCATGCCTGAATTTCCTATTTCATTTATATATACCCTATCACCATCTGTAACTATAGTTTTTTCTGATTTCAAAACTAAAATCACCTTATATTTTTTTGCAAACTTCTTAGCATAGTAGCATCTGTCCTTATTTATAGTTGAAATAGGTAAGCCTATTAGTCTTTCAAATTCCTTAAGATGCGGAGTTAGTACAATATTCTTATTATTATGTAAAATTTCCTTATTTAAGCTAATTGCATTTAATCCATCCGCATCTATAATTATTTTACCACTAAATCTATTTAAAATGCTAGATATAAATAAATTTAGTGAATTATCTCTCCCCATTCCTGGTCCTATAGCTAAAACATCCTTGCCTGCTAAATACTTATAAATATTAGCTAAATCTAATTCATTAAAGGTAAAATTAGGTGAATTTACAGGAAGAATTATTTGCTCATTACACTTTATTTGAAGAATTGTACTTATTGACTTAGGGCATATTATATAAACAAGTCCTGCTCCTGATCGTAATGCCGCTAAGGATGAAAGATAGACAGAACCACTCATTCCTTCACTACCACCTAGTATTGCAATTCTACCATAATCGCCCTTATGGCTATTACTATCTCTTTTAGGCATCATTTGTTTAAACTTATTATCTGAAATTAAATTATGATTTTGTCTGTTACAAACAGCAATGGCAAAATTTCCATCGTGGCTTATACTTATATCTTCGCTTAAAAATAAACCATCTAGGTATAAAGCGGGTTTATTTTTAGAATGTTTTATTTCTATTCTATTTTTTATTATATAAGATAAAGATAAACCGCAGGCTTTAATAGCTGCTTCTTTAGCTGCATATATCCCAGCTAGAGTTTGGAAATAATTACTTTTTTTTTCAGCATAAGTAATTTCATCTGTAGAAAATACTCTTTTTATGAAATTTCGATCCTTAGCTTTCAGTCTTCTAACATCTAATATATCAATGCCTATCATTATCTATTCCTAAGATCACAAAAAGTATAATCGATGTTATTAACTAATTCTTTTTCATCTATATTTAAAAATTCACCATTTTCGTATACTATGTTTCCATTAATTATTACATTTTTAATATCACTTTCATAAGTAGAAAAACATATAGATGATAGTATTTCATTAGTAGGACTATGATTTATATTATTTATATCAATCATAATTAAATCTGCATTATAACCTTCTTTTACTAGTCCTACTTTATCATCTATTCCTAAGGCGCAAGCTCCATTTATGGTTGCCATTTTAAGAATTTCAAAACATGATAAAGGCCTAGAAGAGAAAAGTTTTGATACTAAAATAGCATTTTCAATTTCTCTAAGCATAGACAACTTGTTATTGCTTGATGCAGAATCAGTACCTAGACATACATTTATTCCCTTATCAATTAACCTACTAACATCCAAAAATCCAGAAGATAATTTCAAATTGCTGTTAGGATTGTGTACTATGCTGACATTATTTTCTTTTATAATATCAAGGTCATCATCTGATAAATATATACCATGTGCTGCAATAGTTTTATTTTTAAATATACCAGATTTTTCAAATACTTTAGTTGGGCTCATTTTATATTTTTCATAACATTGGTCATTTTCTGTTTTAGTTTCAGAAAGATGTATATGTATTGGCAAATCATATTTTTGAGCATAATCTGATACTTTTTTTAGATAATCTATATCTGTGGTATATATTGCATGAGGTCCAAATCCTATGTCTATTAAATTATTACCTCTATATTTGTTTGCTAGCTCTAGGTTCTCCCTTATTTTTTCAAATCCTAGATCGGGTATAGATAAACCTCTTGATATTTGTGCTCTCATTCCTACATCAAGTGCTGCATTTACAGTTTCCTCACAGAAAAAGTACATATCAGCAAAAGTAGAAGTTCCTGATTTTATCATCTCAAGTATAGCTAGCTTTGAGGCATTGTACACATCGTTTGCTACTAATTTATCTTCCAATGGCCAAATATAATCATTGAGCCATGTCATCAGGTCTGTTTCAGGTCCATAGTTTCTAAATAATGTCATAGCTACATGAGTATGAGAGTTTATTAGGCCTGGCATTGTAATGTATCCTTCACCATCTATTATTTTATCAGCTGGAAAATCATCTAAGTAACCAATTTTATATATTTTATCGTCCTTTATATAAATATTAGTTGTAGTGATATTTTCATCTTCCATACTTAATAATTTTGTATTTTTTATTAATATCTTCATTTTTTAAAAAAAGAGAGTGGTGCAATCACCACTCCCTACTCTCCAATCTTCTCTCTTAATAGTTTATTAATTTCTTGTGGATTTCCTTTACCCTTAGTTTTCTTCATTGATTGACCTACTAAGAATCCAAAGGCTCTATCTTTACCTGCCTTGATGTCCTCAATTGATTCAGGATTTTCTTTTAAAACTTCTTCTACAATTTCTTCTAGATAAGATGAATCTGATATTTGAAGTAAGTTTCTTTCCTCAGATAACTTTTGAGGATCTTCATTTGTTTCATATATTTCTCTAAGTAGCTTTTTAGCGACATTATTATTTATTTTGTTGTCTTTAGCTAATATTATTAATTTAGCAAAATTCTCAGTAGACAAATTCATATCTGAAGGAGTTTGTTCAAACTCATTTAGTCTTCTTGATAGTTCAGATAAAATCCAATTTGCGCATGTATTTGGATCATCTACAATTCTATTAGTATCTTCGAAAAGTTTAGCAAGTTCTCTATCATTTGCTAGAAGATTTGAATCATATTGGCTAAGCTTTAGAGTATCGATGTATCTTTTCTCTTTATCTTTTGGTAGTTCAGGAAGATTTTTTCTTATATTTTCGATAAATTCATCGCTAAGTTCAATTAGAGGGATATCGCCATCAACTGAGAACCTATAGTCGTTACCCACTTCCTTATTTCTCATGTGAATTGTTTCAAGTTTTTCATCATCCCATCTTCTTGTTTCCTTAACTCCAAGATCTCCTTGTTTAAGTAAATTAACCTGTCTTTCAACTTCATAGCTTAGGGCATTTTCTATAGCTTTTATAGAGTTAATGTTTTTAATCTCAGCTATGGCAGTTCTTTCACCGTTATCAAGATTCTCTAAGTTTATATTTACATCAACACGCATTGATCCTTGTGCCATTATACAATCAGAAACACCTAAGAATCTTAATGTAGAAGCTAAAGTTTCTACGTATTCTCTAGCTTCGTCAGGAGATGATAAATCTGGTTCACTTACAATTTCAATCAAAGGTACACCCGATCTATTATAGTCCATTAGAGTTGCGTTTTTCTCATCATGATTAGATTTTCCAGTATCTTCTTCCATATGAATTTCAGCTATTCTAATCTTTTTGCCTGATTCTAGCTCTATAAACCCATTTGTAGCATATGGCTTATCAAATTGTGTTATCTGATATCCTTTTACAAGATCAGGATAAAAATATTTCTTTCTATCCATTTTTTGATCATTTCTAATATCACAATTAAAAGCTAAACCAGCCCTTACTGCAAGCTCTACTGCTTTTTCATTCATTTGTGGTAAAGCACCTGGATGACCTAAGCATACTGGACATACATTAGTGTTAGGAACGGCACCGAACTCATTTTTACAGGAGCAAAACATTTTTGTATCAGTGGCCATTTCCACGTGAATTTCTAATCCTATTATTGTTTTAGTTTTCATTTATACTCCTTAAAAATTTTTCACTTGCATTTAATAAATTATTATCCTCAAACCTATCTGCTATAAGCTGAACAGAACCAGAAAGCCCTTTTCTAACTGGTAATGATATTCCACACATACCTGCCAAATTAACTATTACATTAAATCCATCTGATCTAAAATCGCTCAAAGGATCATCATTAGCTTCACCAAGTTTTGGTGCAAGATTTGTTGTTGTTGGGGTAATGATAAAATCATATTCTTTAAATAGATCTTCTAATTCATTTCTTATTAGGCTTCTTATTTTTAGACCTTTTTTATATATTTTTTGATCATCGTTAGCGGATAAATACATAGTTCCAAGAGCTATTCTTCTTTGCACTTCTTCTCCAAGTCCCTCTGATCTAGATTTTACAAAAAGTTCCTCTACATTTTCATATTTATCTGCTTGGTATCCGAATCGTACTCCATCAAATCTACTCATGTTTGATGATACTTCTGAGCTCATAACTACATTATATACAGGATTTGCATATTTTGCGTATTCTAACTTAACTTCTTCTAACTCAGCACCTAGTTCTTTTAATTGATTTAGGGCTTTTTCATAGTCCTTTCCAACTGTATCCTCAATTCCCTTATATAAATTTGACGATGTATTTATATAACCAATTTTTTTACCTTTAAAATCATAATCTTCATATTTGTAATCATATTTTTCTAGAATAGATGTCATATCTTTAGGATCAGGTGATGAAGTTGTGTTTGCTAACACCCTTATATCTTCGATATTTTTAGCAAATAATGACACTTGGTCCAGAGTATTTGCCATAGATACTACTCCAGACCTACTCATAAGTGAGTAAGTAGGCTTATATCCGATTATATTGCAGTATGATGCAGGACATCTAACTGATCCACCTGTATCAGTTCCTAGTGAAATTAAAACATCATCTTTGGCAACAGCTACAGCTGAACCTGATGAAGATCCACCCGGTACTCTTGATTCATCAAGCGGGTTTTTTGTTGGACCAAAATATGAACTTTCGCCTCTACCACCCATTGCAAATTCGTCCATGTTTGATTTAGCTACAATTATAGCATCTTCTTTGATGAGATTTTCAACTACTGTAGCATTAAAAATAGGAGTAAAATCTTCTAACATTTTTGAAGCACAAGTCATCCTCATTTGATCGTAGGATATATTATCCTTAACTACAACAGGAATACCAAATAATTTTCCTAGTTTTTCTCCATTTTTTAGTTTTTGATCAAGTTCTCTAGCTTTATTTATAGCGCCATCACCATCAACGCTAATATAAGCATTCAAAGTATCAGCTTCTATTTTATCTATAGTAGATTTAATATGATCTTCTACACTTAAATTACCTTTTTTATATTCATCTATTAGATTTTCAATATTCATTATAGCTCCTACAATTTCCAATCAAGTCTAAAGTAACCAAATTCAGTATCTCTTGCATTTTCTAATGCTTTTTCACGACTTACTGAATCAATAGCCACATCTTTTCTAAAAACTGCTTTGTGGTTCGGTAGTATTTCAGTCATATTAACTTTATCAGTATCAACAATAAATATATCTTCGATGAAGTCAATAACAGTATTAAATTTTTTAGATATCACTTCCACATCTTTTCCATCAAGACTAAGATTAGAAAGTCTATATATTTTTTCTACTTCTTTGTTATCCATTTTTCTTCCCTTCTAATTTCTCTAAAAACTCGTAAAGTTTATCACCTTCGTATATTTCAATACCTAGATTAAGAGCCTTGTTCTTTTTTGATCCAGCCTTATCTCCACATAAAACATAGTCAGTATTCTTTGATACGGAGCCAGTAACTTTACCAGCATTTTTTTCAATTAGGTTTTTAATATCATCTCTCTTGTAATTTTCTATAGTTCCTGTAATTACAAAAGTCGTACCTTCTAAACCATTACTATTATTATCTTCTTTTGGATTAGAAATTTCTATACCTTTTTCTAATAAAATATCTATTGACCTTTTAATATTAGGATCATTAAAATATTCGATTATATTTTGAGCAGTGATTTCACCTATGTCTTCGACATCTACAAGCTCATCTTCCTTTGCTTGTCTAAGCCTATCAAAGCTCTTAAACTTATTTGCTAAATCTCTTGATGTTCTTTCTCCTACATTAGGTATACCGATAGCATATATAAAATTATGAAGGTCTACTTTTTTACTAGCTTCAATAGCATTTAAGAGATTCTTGGTTTTTTTATCGCCAAATCTATCGAGATTAATTAGCATATCGTAAGTCAAATCGTATATATCATCTATTTCATTTATATCTAAAGCATCCATCAATTGACTTATAGTCTTCTCAGATAGGCCCTCAATATCCATTGCATTTCTTGAAGCGAAGTGCTCCATTCTTGCAAGAAGTTGAGGTTTACAAGATATAGAATTGGGGCAAATTATATGAACATTTCCCTCAATAAGTTCGCTTCCACAGTATGGACAATGCTTTGGTTTTTCTATTTCTAAGGTTTCAGGTTGATTTTCATCAACAACTCCCAATATTTCAGGTATTACATCGTTAGATCTTCTAATAAATACCTTTGAACCAATCTTAACCTTTTTTCTTAATATGTCATCATAATTATTTAGGGTAGCTCTAGTAACCGTCACTCCTGAAAAGTCAACTGGTTCAAGAATTGCACTTGGAGTAACTTTTCCAGTCCTTCCAACATTCCATACAACTTCTTTAAGAGTAGTTGTGAATTCTTCCGCTTCATATTTATAAGCAATAGACCATCGCGGAAATTTGTTGGTAGTTCCAAGAACTTCTTGAGTTTTTTTGTCATTTATTTTTATAACAACTCCATCAGTTAAAATATCTAATGTCGTTCTTTCTTCTTTAATTCTTTCAAGTTCAGCTATTATTTCATCTAAATTGTTAACCTTTTTATGGTAAGGATGAGTTTGTAAACCTTGTTTTTTTAGAAATTCTAACATTTCTTCTTCACTTTTGAAGTCAAGATTATTTGTTGGGATTGAATAAAAATATGCTGTCAGATTTCTTTTTGCAGTTTCTTTTGGATTCAAATTTCTTAAAGCACCTGCTGCTGCATTTCTTGCATTTTTAAGTTGTACTTCATTGTTCTCATTATATTTTTTAAGCTCACTTAATGGCATAAGAGCTTCACCTTGGATTTCAAGTAAAGATTTTTCTTTTATTATCTTAGGTATTGATTTTATTGTATTTACTTGAGCTGATATTTCTTCTCCAACTGTTCCGTTGCCTCTAGTTGCAGCATTAACCAGAACGCCATCATCATAGGTTAGATTTACGGTCAACCCATCAAACTTATACTCCATTATAAATGTGAGCTCTTCCAGTTGTTTATCATGGCTATTATTGTAATCTATTCTTAATCTATTAGCTCTATTGATCCAATCCTCAAGTTTATCATATGTTTGAGCCTTATCTTGAGATAAAAGTTTTGTTATATGAAAATGCTTCTCAAACTTTTCTAAAACCTGTCCACCAACTTTTTGTGTAGGAGAATTTTCATTTATATAGCCACTCTTATCTTCTAGCTTAACTAGTCTATCATAAATCTCATCGTATTCACCATCTGAGACCAAGGGTTCATCCAAAGTATAATAATGATAATTTAGTCTATTAATTTCTTCGATTAGTTGATTGATTTCTTCTCTAATATCCATTTTTAAACCTTTTCTATTGGTGCATAGTCCTGATTTAGTTTCTTCAATCCTTTTTTATCAAAAGCAACAACAAGTTCATTACCCTTATCTTGTTCCTTTATTTGGACTATAGTCCCCATTCCCCACTTACTATGCCTAATCTTATCTCCAACTTGGAAATCACTGTCGCTAGCATCTGTTTTAACCAACTTTTTATTTAAAACTGACTGCCTTGTTTTCTCACGCATATAATCTTCAGCCATTGCTTTTTCATATTCTCTAGATGTATATCCATATGAGGAAGAATCTTCTTCAACGATAACTTTGTCGATTATTTCATATACAAATCTTGATGGCTTATAGAAAATAGGCTTGCCGTAATTTCTCCTAGACTTAGAACTTGTTAGAAAAAGTTTTTCTCTAGCTCTAGTTATTCCAACATAAAATAACCTTCTTTCTTCCTCTACATTTCCCTCGTCTATGCTTCTCTTTCCGGGAAATAGTCCTTCATCCAAGCCAACCACGAAAACTATAGGAAACTCCAAGCCCTTTGCTGCATGCATAGTCATTAGCGAAACAGAATTATCTTTATCTTCTGTCTTATCCAAATCAGATAGCAGGGATAAATTCTCCAAATAATCAAAAATAGTATCATCTGGATTTTCCTCTTCATACTCTGCTGCAGATGATATAAACTCATTGATGTTATCAATTCGAGACCTATCTTCGACAGAATATGAAGTTTCAAGCATTTTTAAATAGCCAGATTTATCCAAAACTTCATTTATTAAATCAACTATCTTATATTTCTCTATGTTGTCGAATATGTCCTTAAGTGGCATATAAAATTTATCAGCTAACTTCTTAAGTCTATCATTTAATAGAGGCCTAAACTCGTCTAATCTTATTAAATCAAGCATTGATATTTCATGTAAAGATGAAATACTCTCTAACTCTGCAATAGATTTATTACCTATACCTCTTTTAGGTTCATTTATAATTCTTTTTAAAGCTAAGTCATCTTTAGGATTAACTATTATTTTCAAGTATGAAACTAAATCTTTTATTTCTTTTCTGTCATAGAATTTTAGACCACCTATAACCTTATAGTTTATAAGATTTTTCATAAGAATTTCTTCAAATGACCTAGACTGAGCGTTTGTTCTATATAATATTGCAAAGTCTTTTGCGTCATACCCTTGATATGTCAATTCCTTAATATTATCCAAAACAAATTTGGCTTCTTCGCTTTCAACATTAGTTGTTCTATATATTGGCTTTGAACCATTTTTATTGTCCGTCCATAGATTTTTATCTTTTCTTTCACTGTTATTTTCTATAAGGACATTTGCTGTATCCAGTATTTTATCCGTAGATCTATAGTTTTGTTCAAGTTTTATTACATCCGCATCTTTAAAGTCTTTTTCAAAGTTCAAAATGTTTGATATATCAGCTCCTCTAAAACTGTAGATAGATTGGTCGGCATCGCCCACCACTGTTATATTATTATGAAAACCCGAAAAATATTTAATAAGCTCATATTGGCTATTATTCGTATCTTGATACTCATCAACAAAGACATACTGGAACTTTTCTTGGTAAAACTTTAGGGTTTCTATATCTTTTGAAAAAAGGTATAAGACCTTGTCTATCAAGTCGTCAAAATCAAGGGCATTATAATAAAACTTTTTTTCTTCATACTTCTTATATATTTCATAGTATGAATCGCCCTTTGTATAGTATGTATTTAATTGCAAAAACTCGTCCGGTGACATGGATTTATTTTTAGCTTGAGATATTACATTCAAAGCTTCTCTAGGTGTTATATCTTCATTTAATCCTAATTCATTTATAATTTCTTTTACTAATGTTTTTTGGTCACTAGAATCGTATATAGTAAAGTTTTTATCATATCCAATTTTATCTATATTCATCCTTAGAATTCTAGCGCATATAGAGTGAAAGGTACCTATCCATAGATGTGAAACATCCATATTTAACAAGTTAGAGATCCTTTCTTTCATCTCATTAGCAGCCTTATTAGTAAAGGTAATTGCTATGATATTTCTAGGATCTATATTTTTTTCTTCAATAAGATAGGCAATACTTGTAGTTAGAACCCTTGTTTTTCCTGATCCTGCTCCAGCAAGAACTAGTAAAGGTCCCTTATCATGAAGTACTGCCTTTTTTTGCATATTATTTAAACTATCTAACTTCATATTCCACATCCTTCCATCTATGACATTATACCACAAAAAATAAAAGAGTAAGTTGTACTCACTCTTTGTTTTTTTCTTCTTTTAGGTTTTTTTCTATTAGCTTCTCTAGTACAAGATCGTATCCATTTGCTCCATAGTTTAGTGATCTATTGACTCTAGAAATTGTGGCTGTCGAAGCACCAGTTTCTTCTTCTATTACACTATAAGTTTTTCTAATTTTTAAAAGTTTTGCAACATGTAATCTTTGAGCTATTGATTGAATTTCTCTAGCTGTACATATATCAGTAAAGAAATCGTAGCATTGCTCAACATCTTCTAACATTAATACTGCTTCAAATAATTCATCAATTTCATTATTTCTTAATTTATTTTCTTTCATTTACTTCTCCTCTTATTTACAATATCAAATAGACTTTCACACAAATTTTTATTTTTAGCTAGCAAAGGACCATGAAGGTATGTACCTATGGTATTTTTATAAATGAAGCCTTCACTTAAATCATTTCCATTGTTACCATTTCCTTCAACAACCTCTCCAAAAGGTTTTTGATTTTCAGATAGAAACGTTTGTCCTCCGTGATTTTCAAATCCAGTATATATTTCATTAGGATCTAAGCTAGATTTTATTTTAATATTGCCAGTAAACCTATTTTTATTTTCTTGATTTATTGTATAGTGGTCGAATATCTTTAGACCCTCTATTTTTTCGTTATGGGCATCATAATAATACTGTCCCAATAGCTGATAACCCCCACATATAGCTAATAATATACCATAATTTTCGATGTATTCTACTAAAGAATTTCTTTTTTTTATTAAATCCTTTTGTACGATACTTTGTTCATAATCTTGACCTCCACCAAAAAATACAAAATCATATTTTTGGGGGTCAAACTCATCACCAATACTTATAATATCCGTGTTAACTTCGTAGTTATTTTTTCTAGCTTCGTGGGAAAATGCCATAACATTTCCCACATCACCATACGTATTAAGTAAGTTTCCATATAAATGTGCTATATTAATGATCATGATAATTTAAGAACCTCTCTAAGTTTTAGCATAGCTGTATAAGTAGATAAAATATAAACTTCGTCACTTTTACAATTGTTTATTACATCAACAATATCTTTTTCATAATCAAATTCTTCTATATCTCCATCATATATCTCAGCTATTTCAAGTCTTCTTTTCATATCAAATGATCTTTTTCCAGATACATATATATCGGTAATATTCATATTTTTAAGCTTTTCGTAGTGTGAATCATATATCCAGCTTACATCAAGACCATCAGCATAGTTATCATTTAAAAGGCAAATAAGACTTACATTATTCTCGTTTAAGAGCATAAGTTCAATAATTTGGTTTAATCCTGCTGGATTTTTAACTAGATTTATTATCACATTCTTACCGGAAATATTAATATTTTCTTGCCTTCCAAAAACATTTTTCTGAGTCCTAAGACCGTCACTAATTTCCCTGTATGATAGACCTAGTTTTTTAGCAGTAGCAGCGGCTGCTAGCGCATTATATACGTTATAAAGCCCTCCGACATTAACCTCGTATTCTTCATCTCCAATCATGAATTTGGAATAATCACTTGATAGTTCAACAAGTCTATCAATGGTATAATCAATATCTTTAGATTTGAAGTCACAATGTGGACAAGAAAAATCTCCTAGGGAAGAATAATTAACAACCCTATATTTAAGAATACTATTACATTTAGGACATAGTATTCCATCAGAATTCATTTCAGCTTCTAGAGTATAATCCTCAACTATCTTATCCGTATCTCTGATAGCATAATAAGATGTATCATATTTATCCATTTGCTCATAAGCAAATATAGGAAGGTCACCATTCGCAATTATTTTGGCATCAGGTATTGTTTCCATTCCTTCCATGATTTTATCGAAAATATTATATATTTCTCCGAATCTATCCATTTGATCTCTGAAAATATTAGTAAATACTACATAATCAGCTTTTAAGAATTTGCCAATTCTGACTAAGTTAGCTTCATCTACTTCTAAGACAGCTACAGTTTCTTTGTTAGAAGGGTTATCTAATAGCGATGTTATTATACCTTGGACCATATTTGATCCAGAATCATTGGTATAGACATAGTCATAATGTTGTCTCAAGATATTTGTGAGAAAATGTGTAGTCATAGTCTTACCGTTTGTTCCTGTAACAAAAATAAACTTTGTATTTTGTGACAGCTCATCTAAAATATCCTTATCTAACTTGTAGGCTATATAGCCTGGAAGCGATGTAGCCTTATGATTTGTCAATCTCAATGTAGATCGTATTAATTTTGCTATATTTTTTACTATTTTACTTTTTAATCTCATAGTTTTACTATATACCAAAAAAAACTATTATGCCATATCAATACAAAATTTCAAAAGATTTTTCATTATCATCCACTTCTAATTTCATAATATCAACAGATTCAACTCTTATAAATCTTTCATTTTTTATTGCATCTATGAATGCATCTATATTGCGTCTTTTACCTTGAGCATGAACTACAACACTTCCATCGTACATATTTTTAACGTTACCAGTTAAATTAAGATTATTTGCTATTCTAAAGGCTTGGAACCTAAAACCAACTCCTTGTACCCTCCCTTTAAAATTAATCTTTAGTCTTTCCATTTTCACTCCTTTAATATAATATAACATTAACAAATAAACTTGTAAAGTATTTCTTTATATGATTGTTTCCTTGACATATGATTTATTTATACTATAATTTTCATATACCCCATAGGGGTGTAAGGAGGTAATATGAAAGAACGTTTTGATGTTAGCGGCATGACTTGTTCTGCTTGTCAGGCTAACGTTCAAAAAGCTGTGGAGAAACTTGGAGTTGATAGTGTAAATGTCAACCTCATAAATGAATCTATGGTTGTTGATTATAATCCTAGTGAGATCACTAATGACGATATAATTAATGCTGTTGACAACATTGGCTATCATGCAAGTTTGAAAAAAAATAAGACAAAAAATGAAAATAAGGAAGATTTAAGAGAAGCAGAAGAAATGTCCACAAAAACTAGACTAAAGATTTCTTTTGCCTTCTTAATTCCTTTGATGTATCTAGCAATGGGGCCTATGATAGGTTTACCTATTCCTAGTTTATTTATTGGATCTAATGGCGCTGTTAATTACGCTTTTGTTCAATTTCTATTGGCATTACCAGTTATATTTGTAAACAGAAAATTCTTTGTTAGTGGATTTAAGGGGTTAATAAACAGAGCGCCTAACATGGATACACTTGTAGCTCTTGGATCCAGTGCCGCTACCCTATTTGGAATATTTGCCATAATGAGAATGAGTCACGCACAAGGACTTGGTGATTTAGATACAATAAACCACTACAGACACAATATATATTTTGAAACAAGTGCTACGATTTTAACCCTAATTACGCTAGGTAAATATTTTGAAGCAAGAAGTAAGGGTGAAACAAAATCATCTCTTAAAAACTTGATGGAGCTTGCACCGCAAACAGCTAATGTAATTCGAGATAACAAGGAAGTTACTCTTGATATTAGCGAAATTAATGTAGGTGATATTATAGTTGTTAGACCAGGTGAAACTGTAGCTGTAGATGGAATCGTAGTAGAAGGAAAATCAATTGTAGATCAATCTTCAATCACAGGAGAAAGTATTCCTGTATCCAAAGAGGTTGGGGATGAAGTTATTTCTGCTACCATAAATAAACATGGTTCGTTCAAATTTAAAGCTAGTAAGGTTGGAGAAGATACAACTATTTCTCAAATTATTAACCTAGTTAATGAAGCAAATGACACAAAAGCACCTATAGCAATGATGGCTGACAAAGTTGCTGCTGTTTTTGTTCCGGTTGTAATAGCAATATCAATACTAACATTTGTATTGTGGTCTATATTTACTAAGGATTATGAATTTGCTTTAAATTTAATGATAGCTGTATTAGTTATATCATGTCCATGTGCTCTTGGCCTTGCTACTCCAATGGCCATAATGGTATCTACTGGTAAGTCTGCAGAACTAGGACTATTATTTAAAAGTGCTGAGAGTCTAGAAAATCTGTATAAAACTGATGCTATATTGCTAGATAAAACTGGTACAATTACAGCAGGAAAGCCTATAGTTACAGATATATATACTAATATGGATGAAAAAGATTTTATTTCTATAGCAGCAAGTCTAGAAGAATCTTCAGAGCATCCACTAAGTAATGCAATAACAGAATATGCAGATGAGAATAATATTCCTATCACAGAGAGTCAAAAATTTGAGTCAATTACTGGAAAAGGTATCAAAGCTAAGTTAAACGGTGATATATATTTTGCTGGAAATATAAACCTAATTAGAGATAACAATATTGATATTTATAATTTTGAAGGAAAATCTAATGAATACTCTTCCGATGGGAAAACCTGCATGTACTTTGCAAATGAAAATCAAGTAATTGGTTTAATTGCTGTTCAAGATCAAGCCAAGGAGGATTCAAAACTTGCAATAAACGAGCTAAAGTCACTTGGTTATAAAGTTATTATGATAACAGGCGATAATGAGAAAACTGCAGAATCTATTAGGAGAAACTTAAATATAGATGAAAAATATGCAGAAGTGCTACCTCAAGATAAAGAAAAAGTTGTGAGAAAACTTCAAGATGAGGGTAAAAATGTAACAATGGTTGGTGATGGAATAAATGACGCCCCAGCACTAGCTAGAGCAGATATTGGGATTGCCATAGGAAGCGGTACCGATGTTGCTATAGATTCTGCTGATATAGTTTTAATTAAAGATTCTTTACTTGATATAGTAAAATCTATAAAACTATCTCAAATGACAATAAAAATAATCAAAGAAAATCTTTTTTGGGCGTTTTTCTATAACATTATACTAATACCATTAGCTGCTGGGATTTTGTATCCATCTACTGGATTGACATTAAATCCAATGTTTGCAGCATTCGCTATGAGTATGTCATCTGTCTTTGTTTGTCTTAATTCACTAAGACTCAGAAAGTTTAAAGACGACTATGCTAATAGCAAAAATACTAATATAAATAATATGGAGGAAAATATGAGCGAATTAAATAAAATGATAGTTAAAGTAGAAGGAATGAGCTGTGAAAATTGTGCTAAACATGTAACAGAAGCACTAGAAAAATTGGCTGGCATTGAAAGTGTAAATGTAAATCTAAAAGACAAAGAGGCAGTTGTTGATTACTTCGGATCAGTAGAAGAAAAAGAAATTGAAGCAGCAATCACAGAAGCTGGATATGAATACAAAGGAATCGAATACAAGTAATGCAAGCTGATAAAGATAAAACTATCAGAAAACTTAAAACCGTCGGTGGCCAAATCGACGGTTTAATTAAAATGGTTGAAAATGATAGGTACTGTATAGATGTCTCTAACCAACTGATGGCATCAATATCAATACTTAAAAATATAAATAAAGAGGTTCTTCACGCTCATCTAAAGCATTGCCTATATAACTCCGTTAATAACAAAGATCCTGATGACTTAAAAAATAAAATTGAAGAAATAGAAAAAATAATAGATAAACTAAATAAAATATAATTAAGTGGGTATACATAAAGTACAAGGATGACAAAAATAAATATTAAGGAGATGTTTTATGACAGAAATAAATAAAAATGAAAATTTTGCTGGAGAAGTAAGTGAATATGTAGTTAGTGATAAAGTGCTAGCTAAAATCTCTAAAAAAGTTGTAGATAAAGTTGACGGTGTTTTAGATATTCAACGCGGATTCTTTGATAACATCACAAGTACTTTTTCTACAGACTCTGAATCAACTAGTGGAATTTCAATCAGTCAAAAAGATATGGATTCAGTTGTTGAAGCTGGCATTATCTTAGAGTATGGAAAAAGAGCTGAAGAAGTATTTAGAAATCTAGATAAAGCAATTAAGACAGAAATTAAAAACTTAACTGGTATTAATGTTAAAGCGGTAAAAGTTAATATCGTTGATATCTTAACTAAAGAAGAATTTAAGAAAAAACAAGAACAAGAAGAAAAGAATAAATAAAAGTAATATAATAAGCTCCCCTCTATTTAATAAATAGAAGGGAGCTTTTAAAATTCGTAAATATATTTCATAAAACCATCGTTTTTTTCAAGTATTTTAAATACTAAAACTCCAATAATACTTACCATAACAAATTCGCTTGCCATAAATTGTCCTGCCATTATCCAAAAAGAAATACTATTATCTAATATAAAATATGTTCCTAAAGCTGGAACTATTACCATTAGAACAGGCCAAAGTGATGATGTAAATAGATTTTTAGTTCTTTTAATCAACTCAAAAGCAATAAATGATGATAAGGTACCTAAAGTAACATCGAAGGCTGCCATAGGTGAAAATAAGTTTGCTATAGCGCATCCTAAAACTAAACCAGGTATAAACCTTTTGTTATAAAACACTAACAGCACCATAATTTCACTAAATCTTAACTGTATAGGCCCATATGACGCCATAGGCAACATTATAGTAAGTACAGCATATAAAGCTGCTACCACCGCTGATTTTACCAAATAATTGGTATCTAAATTATTCTTCATATTAAACTCCTTGATATTTTTTACAATGGGTCCCAAGAAACATTGCCTATATATTATAGCATAAATCTATTAGTTATCAAACTAAAATAGCTAATAAAAAAGAGAGATTAAATCTCTCCTAATATTCTTTAATCATTATTAACTTGATTTGATATAAAAACCATTCAGATAACTTATTGGATACTAAGTACCTTTGCGTCTTTTATCCGCGAGTCTTTACTTTTATCTGTAGTATCAATTAAAGTAAAAGATCCCAGAGTTTTGTCGTAATCCTTATTAGCTTTGCCATTGATTTTATATACTACTAGTATTCTATTTACTTCAAGAGCAACTGACATTGGTAATGTTTCAGTCTTACCATTAGAATCTTCAACGAGTATTTCTGGTGACTCTTCTAAATTGTACGATAAATCACCTAATAATTGTTCAAGTGGCACACCTGTAACATTCACTTCTTCTCTATTATTATTTAAGCTTATTTTTTGATCTATATTCTTATAAGATCTTAGTTCCTTTAGAGAAAAAGACTTTTGATTATCATTGTTATCTTTGACAATTAATATATCATTCTCATAATTCTTTAAACTATGATTAGATATCCCATTTTTTATAAATATTAATAAAATAAATAATACGAAAAGTCCAATTAAACCTAGATATATTCTATATTTATTCTTTTTGAAAGTTTTAGACCAATTATTCTTACTCATTTTCCGGTTGAACCGAATCCTTCCTCTCCTCTTGCTGTATCTTCAAGTTCATCAACTAATTCTATGTCAAATTTTTGGTATGGTTGAATTACAAGTTGGGCTAGTCTGTCACCGTTTTTTATAACTTGATTTTCTTTTCCATAATTGTAGAAGAAAACCATAATTTCTCCCCTATAATCAGAATCAATGACTCCTATTGTGTTGGCTAACATTAATTGCCTCTTAACTCCAGTAGATGATCTTGGATAAACTCCTCCAAAATATCCTTCTGGAATCTCAACCTTAACTCCAGTATGTACCTTTACAGTTTCTCCTGGTTTTATAACAATATCATCTTTAGTATAAGAGTATAAATCTATCCCTGCAGAATGAATAGTTCCATATGATGGAACTTTAGATTCTACAATCATTTTTAATCTTTTATTATTCATAATATCCACCTTTTCCTTTAATAATATACCAATTTTCGATGATTTTACAACGATACTTTAGTTACGATTTTACCAAAGGTCTTATCTGTTATATAGAATATATAGATAAAATATATTATTGCAAACGATAACTAGTGAAATTTTTATTAATATCTGTTATAATATAAATGTAAGTAAAATTTAAAACATAGAAGGAGAGATTTTTATGACAGATGATAAAAAAGTAACTAATGATAACCAATACAGAGGAAATGACGAACTTGACAAAAAAGTTAGGGATGAAAACAAAGAAACTGGTGGAGAATCATTAGATAAAAAATTAGGACCAGATCAAGAAAATCTAAGAAGCATTAGCGATGAAGCTGATGAAAACTCAAATGTAGGCGTTGAATCACGTAGAACAAGAGCAGACTTCTCTGAAAATCCATCAGAAGATAAATAATTACATAAAAGCCCAAGATTAATCTTGGGCTTTTAAAATATCTATTTTTCAATTTTTCTTCTTAACATGTCTCCTTTTTCTAGAGGAAGATCAATCTTTATGAAAATTTCTTCCTTAGGTTGATTAGCAACCTCTATATCCTCTCCTTTTTTATTTTTCATATTGTCTATTTCTAATTCATAAAAGTCTGGAGAGTTAGAGAATATTTCAATCTTATCACCTAAGAAGAACCTATTTCTCTGCTCAATTGTTGCAATTTTTGTTTCCTTGTCGTAATCTAAAACTGTACCTATGAAATCATAATATCTAATATATGATGAGTTTTCATATATTTGAGCACTTGAATCTGGTTTGTTATAGAAAAATGCTTTCGTAAAGTGTCTGTGGCTAGCCTTTGTTATTTCATCATAATATTTTTTGGCAACTTCTTCATTGAATGTACCAGCATAGTAACTATCAATAGCTTGCCTATAGCTTCTAATAACTGTCGCTACATAAAAGGCTGTTTTCATTCTTCCTTCGATTTTAAAGCTATCTATGCCTGCCTCTATTAATTTATCTATTTCATCTATCAAGCATAGGTCTTTTGAATTCATTATGAAAGTGCCGCCCTTACCATCTTCTTCTATTGGATAATATTCTCCAGGTCTTGTCTCTTCTTGTATAGAATATTTCCACCTACAAGATTGTGCACAGTCTCCTCTGTTAGCATCTCTACCTGTCATATAATTTGATAGTAGGCATCTACCTGAATATGATATACACATAGCTCCATGGATAAAGCATTCAATTTCCATATCCTCTGGCGCATTTTTCTTAACCTCTTTAATCTCTTCAAAAGAAAGTTCCCTAGCTAGAATAACTCTCTTAGCTCCCATATCATGCCAGAATTTAACTGTTGCAGAGTTTGTAACTGATGCTTGGGTACTTATATGAAGATCAATATCAGTATGCTCCTTAGCTAAAGAAAAAATACCAGGATCTGAAATTATTAAAGCATCTACCTTTATAGAATCCAAGAATTCAAGATATTCTACAAGACCAGTCATGTCATCATCGTGCGGTAATATATTCATAGTAACATGTACTCTTACATTGTTATCATGAGCAAGTTTGACGGCTTTTGTTAATTCATCCTTATCAAAATTTTTAGCATTTGCTCTTAATCCAAAACTATCTCCTGCTAAAAATACTGCATTTGCTCCAAATTTTATTGCTGTTTCTAATCTTTCCATATCCCCCGCGGGCGCAAGCAATTCTACTTTTTTGTTTGTTGTCATTATATCTCCTTATAACTAATACTTAGTCCATCTCCAATCGGAACTATACTTGTTTTATAATCTTCTCTTTTAGTAATATCTGCTAAAAAATTTCTCAATCTTTTTACAATAGTGATTTTTCTTTTTTCGATCAAATCATCATTACATACTTCGCCTCTAAATAAAATATTATCTGCAACTATGATTCCACCTTTATTTAGTAGATATTTATCTACATAATCGAAGTAAAATTTATAATTTGATTTATTAGCATCTATGAAAACAAAATCAAAGCCTTGATTTAAAGTAGTCAAGGCTTTTTCTGCATCATCATTTATTAAGTTTATATTTTTATCATATTTTTTGAAATTATCTTTTGCAATATTCGCCATTTCACTAGATAATTCAATAGTTGTAATGTCAGCATCAGAATATTTTGAAAATACCAAAGAAGAATAGCCAATTGCTGTACCTATTTCTAAAATAGATTTAGGCTTTGATATTGAAACTAAAGTTTTTAGAAATTCCTTAGTTTCAGTTTTCATTATAGGCACATTATTAGCCTCTGCATACTCTCTTAGTTCGAGATAATCCATATCTTCTGATAAAAAGTTTATAAATGATGATACATACTCATTATTTATATGACTCATTTGTTTCAAGCTCTGAAATTACAGGTAGAATCATAGGGTCACGACCCAATTCATTATAGATATATGATTTTAGGTCTTCTCTTATCTTGTATTTTATTTGGCTAATAGCTCTTATATCTTTGTCTGCACATCTTTTTATTGATCTTATTACAACATCTTTTGCATTTTCAATGATATCTTGATTTTCTTTTACATATACGAAACCACGAGATACTATCTCAGGGCCAGCAAGTAGTTGTTGTGTATGTTTATCAAAAGTAATAGATACAACCATTAATCCGTCTTCTGATAGGTGTTTTCTATCCTTTAGAACAATATTCCCAACATCACCAATGCCTGATCCATCTACTAGTATGTTTCCTGCTTGTACTCTTCCATTTATTGCACCAGATTTTTTTGTAAACTCATATACATCACCGTTTTTACCTATCAAGATATTTTCTTTTGGCTGACCCATATCTTCAGCTATTTCTGCGTGTTTTTGAAGTTGTCTAACTTCTCCATGGGCTGGTAGTAAATATTTAGGTGTTGTCAATTGGTACATCAATTTAATCTCTTCTTGGCAAGCGTGACCAGAAGCATGGACCTTAGCTAAAGATGAATAAATAATCTTGCAACCAATTTTTGTAAGATTATTTATTGTATTATTGATAGCCATTTCATTACCTGGTATAGCTGACGAAGATAAAATTACTGTATCAGTTTCATTTAGGTTTATTTGTTTATGTTCTCTGTTTGCCATTCTTGTAAGAGCAGATAGTGGCTCACCTTGTGTACCAGTAGATAATACTACAATTTCATCGTCTGCATAATTCTTTATACTCTTCATATCAATTATAGTATTATTTTTAATTTTCAAATATCCTAAATCACTTGCAATCCTAACGTTATTTAACATAGAGCGACCTGATAAGGCTACTTTTTTATTGTATCTTTCAGCTGCATAAATTATTTGTTGTACTCTATGAAGGTTTGAGGCAAAAGTAGCCACAATTATCCTAGATTTTGCTCTACCAAATATTTGTATAAATGTGTCACCAACGGTTTTTTCACTTACTGAATAGCCTTCTCTTTCCACATTCGTACTATCAGCAAATAGAGCTAGAACTCCTTTTTTTCCTAATTCAGCTAATCTTTGTATATCAGTTGGATCATTATCAATTGGTGTAAAATCCATTTTAAAGTCACCAGTAAATATAACCGTTCCTACAGGTGATTTAACTGCAATGGAGCAAGCATCTGGAATAGAATGGCTAACTCTAATAAACTCACATGATAAAGAACCAGCTTTAACAGTGTTATTTACATTAACCATCTTAATTTTATTTGGATTTAGTCCGTGCTCTTTGAATTTATTTTCTAATAAACCCTTTGTTAACTTAGAACAATAAACATTTGTATCTATATTTTTTAAGAAATATGGAATAGCACCTATATGGTCTTCATGACCATGGGTTACAAATATTCCTTTTAGTTTCTTTTTATTTTCTTCTACATAAGTAAAATCTGGTATTACGATATCAACTCCCAACATTTCTGCATCAGGAAAGGTCAATCCGCAATCAATCATAATCATGTCATTACCATATTCTACTACAGTGCAGTTTTTACCTACTTCTTGTAATCCCCCCAAAGGGATTATTCTTAATTTCTTGTCATTTTGCATTTTTACTCCTTGTATTTTTACAATCGGAGCAAGTTCCAAAGATTCTTAAAGAATAATAATCAAGATCAAAATCATACTTCTCTTTTAATGATTCTTTTATTTCGTCTTTTGACAAAAATTCTTCTTCAATGATTTTTCCACATGAAGTACATATTATATGATCGTGGTGATCATTTTTAGGATCTATCAGTTCATAAGTGTAAGCTTGGTCGGTAAATTCTTGTTTATTAACAATTCCTAGCTCTTCAAAAATATTTAATGTTCTATAAATAGTTGCTATACCTACTTGTTTATGATCCTTGTGTACTGATGAAAATAGTTCTTCAGGGGTAATATGTTTTGCCTCTGAATTTTTAAGTGCGTTGAAGATTATTTCTCTTTGTTTAGTAAACTTTTGATTATTTTCCTCAAAAATTTTTCTAATCTGATCAGTATTCATCCAAATCTTCTTTCATGTCTTCATATAAAGCAATTATTTCATCTAATTCATCTTGGTCTTCTATAGCTTTGAATATAACTTCTCCGTCACTTTCAATAAGCTCAACCATAAGTATTAGATCATCGTCAATTTGCTTTAAGGCTGCATAATTAGCCTCATCTACTCCGAATGTATCTATTAGTTCAAATTCGACTTCATTATTCTCTTGGTCAAGTAAAATGATTTTATCCATTTTTTCTCCTATCCAAATAAGTTTGCAATATAAAAGTCGCCGCAATCTTGTCTATATACTGCTTGCGGTTTTCTCTTCTGACTTTCATATCTATCAGAACTGACTCTGATTGAATAGTAGTCATTCTTTCATCTTCATATACAATTTCTACATCAGTTTGTTTTTTTAATAAATCCACAAAACTCATTACCTTCATAGATTGAGGTCCGATTGTATTATTCATATTTTTAGGCAAACCTACAACTATTAGGTTAACATCATTTTCATCAATGATTTCTAGTAGTCTTTGTATATCTAAACTTGCTTTTTTTCTTTTAATAGTTTCTTTTGCTTGTGCCAGCAAAAACATAGGGTCACTAAGAGCAACCCCAATTGTTTTATCCCCGACATCAAGTCCCATTATTCTACTCATTTATATATGCTTCTAGTAACTCTTCAAGGATTTTATCCCTATCAACTGTTCTAATTAGCTTTCTGGCTCCGTCATGAGCTGTAATGTAAGTTGGATCTCCTGATAATAAATATCCTACTATTTGACCTGTTGGTTTGTACCCCTTATCTTCCAATGCTTTGTAAACAGTTGTTAGAATTTGTCTAATATCTTTATCTTGATCTTTTTCTCTTTTAAAGAGCATGGTCTCATTGAAGTTATTTTTATCAGTCATAATTTCTCCTTAAATAATTTCGTTGACTTTGTTTAAAGCTTCATCAAGCTTGGAGATATCCTTTCCTCCAGCTTGGGCAAAATTCTTTTTGCCTCCTCCATTTCCACCAGTTACTTGAGCGATTTCTCTTACAATTTTTCCTGCATTATACTTATCAACTAACTTATCATCAACCGAAACAGTAAACACAATTTTATCGCTAACTGATGCAAATATAATTATCATATTATCGAATGAGTTTTTGATTCTATTTTCATAGTCTCTTAACTCATCCATTGAAGCATTTTCAAATTTCTTTACTAAGAGATTAATTCCTTTGACATTCCTTACGCTATTTTTAAGCTCGTTTATTATGTCGGATGAATTAGTACTCTTTAGTCTAGAAATTTCACTCTTATAGTTTTCTATCTCTTTTTCTATACTATCAATTCTATTAGAAATGTTATTGACATTGGTATTTAACTTGTTTGCAATTGTTTTAATTGATTTATCAGAATTTTGTAGTAATTCGTAGGCTTTTCTACCTGTAATAGCTTCTATTCTTCTTACACCCGCAGAAACAGATGATTCTTGAACAATCTTAAACATTAGAATGTCACTTGTATAATTTACATGGCAACCACCACATAATTCTTTAGAGTAATCTCCCATTGATACCACTCTAACCTTATCTTTATACTTATCTTCAAATAATCCGATGGCACCCATTTCTTGAGACTTCTTGTAGTCAACAACTTCTTTTTTTACGAAATTTTGTTTAGCTATTTCATTATTTACTATATCTTCTACTTGTCTTAATTCTTCTGTTGACAAAGCTTTATTGTGAGTAAAATCAAATCTCAACTTGTTTTCATCAACTAATGAACCAGCTTGTTTGATACTTTCTCCCAAAACATCTCTTAACGCTTGATCTAGTAAATGTGTCGCAGAGTGATTTCTTTGGATATCAAATCTTTTATATCTATCAACCTTAAACTTGGCGGTGTCGTTAACACTAATTTTTCCACTTATTACTTCTACATAATGGAAATAAATATCTTTTAATTTTTGAACATCCATTACTTTAGCTTCAAAGTTATCAGAAGAAATAACTCCTGTATCAGCAACCTCTCCGCCACCTTCGGCATAGAATGAAGTCTTATCACTAATTATTATACCCTTAGATCCTTCATTAATCGAAAATACTTGGTTGTTTTCAACAAATATATTTAATATTTTACCATCTACATCTAAATCATCGTATCCAACAAAGTCAGTTTTTCTAATACCATCTGTATTTAAATTATCTAATGACCACCCAGCATCCTTCTTTCTAGCTTGTCTAGCAGTTTGTTTTTGGATATTCATTTGCTCATTGAATACTTCTTCATCAACTTTTAGATTCTTTTCTTCTAAAATCTCTTTTGTCAAATCTAGTGGGAAACCATAAGTATCATAGAGCTTGAAGGCTTCCTCACCATTTAAAACATCTTTATTTTCTTCTTCCATATCAGAAATTAGATCTTCTAATCTCTCAAGACCTTGATCGATTGTTTTTTGGAATCTATCTTCTTCGTCTTTTATAATTTCTTTTATCTTTTCTCTATTTGTAGCTAATTCTTCATATTCAACTTTGTAAGTATCTATAACTTTGTCGATAATATTTGTTAAGAATTCTCCTTCGATTCCTAAAAGTTTACCGTGTCTATATGCCCTTCTTATGAGTCTTCTTAGAACGTAGCCTCTTTTCTCATTTGATGGGATAACTCCATCAGCAACTAGAAAAGTCATAGCCTTAGCATGGTCAGCAATTACTCTTATAGATACATCAGCTTTCTTATCTTCTTTATATTTTATTCCAGCTAATCTTTCTATTTCAGAGATAATTTCAACCATTACGTCTACTTCAAAAATATTGTCTTTATTTTGTAAAACCATGGCTATTCTCTCAAGTCCCATTCCAGTATCTATATTTGGATGAGCAAGAGGAGTGTAATTTCCTTGGGCATCTTTATTAAATTGGGTGAACACTAGATTCCAAACTTCCATAAACCTATCTGAATTGTCATTACCAGGTTTTACATCATTTTCATCTACTGCTCTATCGCTTCCTCTATCTACAAAGATCTCAGAACATGGACCGCATGGACCTACTTCTAGTTCCCAGAAGTTATCTTCTTTACCTTCTCTTAAGATTCTTTCTGCGTCAAGTCCAATTTCATCATGCCAAATATTGTAAGCTTCGTCATCTTCTTTAAAGACTGTAACCCAGATATCATCTTTTGAGATTTCTAATTCTTTTGTCAAGAATTGATACGCCCATGTAATAGCTTCTCTTTTGAAATAATCGCCAAAAGAAAAATTACCTAACATTTCAAAGAATGTTCCGTGACGTTCAGTCTTACCAACTCTTTCAATATCTGCAGTTCTTACACACTTTTGAGAAGAAGTCGCTCTATTATTTTTCATCTTTTTCTCACCAGTAAAATATTTTTTTAGTGGTGCCATACCAGCATTTATCAATAATAGCGAATCATCATCTACTGGTATTAATGGAAAGGATTTTAATAAAGTATGTCCATTCTCATTCGCAAAAAAATTCAAATATTTACTTCTTAACTCATTCATTCCCAAGTTCTTCATCATTTACCTCAAACTTCCTGATTTATCATATTTTTTAAACTAATTGAATCAACAGCATCATTAATCACTTGATCGATTCTGTTGAAAACATAGTAAGCATCGCATTTATCATCGCAAAAATGCTCTCCACTTACACAATCACTCATAGTAATGTTGCCTTCAAGAACCCTTAGGACTTCACCTACTGATATCTCGTCTAGATCCTTAGTTATTTTATATCCGCCCTTAGGTCCTCTGGCCGACTTTATGAGTCCATCATTTTTCAATAATCTTATTAATTGTTCTAAGTAATTTTCAGATAAGTTCAACTTTTCGCTCATTTCTGAAACAGAAATATAACCCCTATCTTCATTACTGGCCAAGTAACACATGGCCCTTAGCCCATACCTTCCTCTAGTAGATAATTTCATCTTATTCACCTATACAGTAATCAAATCTTTTAAGGCTTCATAATATTTTTCGCCTATTCCAGTAACATTTTTTATATCTTCAATTTTTTCAAACTTTTGAGTTTTCCTATATTCGATAATAGCATCTGCCCTTTTATCTCCTATATTAGGAAGACTCATAAGTTCATCTTTGTTAGCAGTATTTATATTGACTAAACTTGAATCAGTATTGCTTACGGGCAAAGCTTCTTGATTACGATCAGTATTTTCCAATGAATTCTCTTCATTTATGTTTGGTATGTAAATTTTCATTTGATCTTCTAATCTTTGAGCTAAATTTAGATTTCTATCATCTGCCTCGTTTGTTAAGCCACCAGCCTCTTTTATTAGATCTTCAAGTCTTTGTTCATCACGAATTTCATATACGCCAGGATTATTAATTTCTCCAGATATATGAACTTTCTTAATAGATTTATCTATAGACTCATCTTCTACATCCAGACTGTCATCAATTTTATTACTCTCTAACTTATCTTGATCTATTAGACTAATTCTATTGTCATTATCGAAAAAGCTACCTACATCATTCGTATATATAAAATTAGCAAGTAAAATCACAACAGCCACTATGAGTCCATATATAATCTTATCTTTCTTATCATCAGACATAAAATACTCCTAGTAATTTATGAGAGATTAGTTCTCCCATAAATTATCTAAATCATAAAATTCACGTTGTCTTTGAGTAAATATGTGAACAATAACTTCACCTGCATCGAGTAATATCCATTCGCCTTCTCTAAGCCCTTCTTTGGATAACAAGTGATAACCTTCTTTTTCTAGATCATCTTCTATATAATCAGCTAAGGCTTTAGTTTGGTTAATGCTACCTCCACTTGCAATGATAAATGTGTCTGCAATCGAAGAATTATCTAAATTAACCACTTTTATATCTTCAGCTAATTTCTCATCTAATGTTTTTAAAATAACTTCTACCTTATCCATTTTTCTCCCTTATCAAATAATTTCTTGCATTTAGTGTAAGAGGATCTATAAAAGCTTCTATATCAATTAAAAATTTAATGTTGTGATTTAGTGTCATAAGCACAGCTTTATCTAAATTTTCAAATGCCATCTGCCTAATATCTTCAACACCAGGGTATGATCTTTTCTCTTCTACAGCATCAGCCATAAACACAACTTTTTCCAATGTTGTCATGTTTTCTCTACCCGTTGTATGATATTTAATAGCTTTTAATATCTCTTCGTCTTTAACATTATACACTTTTTTAGCTACTTCCGCTCCTAAAAATGAATGAATAACAGATTTTGAAAATTCATTGTTTATTTCATCAAACCCTTTGATATTTAATTCCTTCATATATTTAGCTTCGTTGTATTTGGCACAATCATGAAGAAAAGAGGCGATTTTAACTTTTTCCAAATCGACCTCTTTACCTTCACTTAATTTAATTGCACAGTCTACAACCCTTAGGCTATGATTATAGCGTTTTTCGCCAATATCAGATAACAATTTATCTTTATACTTATTATAATCAAACATATAGACCTCTTTTTTCAATTATATACTTAACCTCATCACTCACTAAATATTTTATACTTTTTTTATTCTTTACTAGTCCTCTTATTAGAGTAGATGAAATATTAATATTTAGATTATTAATTAAAAATATATTTGGATTATCTTTTTTTATTATTTCTACTTTTTTTACAAGTTCACTAGCTGAATCAATATTGCTTCTAGTAAACACTATAATATTTTCATCTAATATATCTTCGTAGTTTCTCCATGTATCTATTGTTAAAAAGGAATCCTCACCAAGTATATAAAAAATCTCATCTTCAGGAAAGTACTTTTTAAAATATCCAATTGTCTCGTGAGTATACCTTACGGTTTGATCAGTTGACTCGTAAGTTGATAGAATTATTCTGTCGTTGTCTTTTATAGCTTCAGCCACCATCTCAACTCTAATATTTGTGGCTGTCTTTTTTTTATGTTTTTTATGTGGCGGATTCGAACTAGGAAGGATTATAACCTTATCTAAATTCATATAGTTAATAGCATTTTCAATTACAATCAAATGCCCTGTATGAATAGGATCAAATGTACCACCATAAAGTCCAATTCTCATTATAATTCGTATTTATTGTCTTTATTTTTTCTGTAAATTGTTATAATTGATCCTAAATGAGATATAAACTCTGCATTAGTTTTTTCAAGAATTGTATCTACAATCTCATCTTGATCATCCATATTATTGTTTAATATTTTTATTTTAATAAGCTCTCTAGCTTCAAGAGCTTCATCAATAGCTTTGATGAGCTCATCTGTTACTGAAAACTTACCAATGTTTACAACTGGTTTAAAATCATGTGCCTCTTGTTTTAGATAGGCTCTTTGTTTTCCTGTTATCATAAATGACCTCCTATTCGTAATATTCGAAAACTAAATCTCCAAAAGCTACGCTGTCACCTTCTTGTATACCCATTTCTTTAAGTTTATCAAAGACTTCCATTTTTCTCAATGTTTTCTCAAAGTACATTTGTCCGTCATAATCATCTAGGTTTACTTTAGACATCAAGTTGTCTACACGTTTTCCATCTACAACATATATGTCATTTTCTTTTCTAAAGTTTAAGTCATAGTCGATTTCTTTATTGTAGTAATTATCTAAGAACTCAGAATCAACTTCTTCCATAGGATCAAATTCCTTAATTTTACTTGTTGCAAGAAGTTCTGATATAGCATCAACTAATTCTTTTATACCTGATGTAGTTGCCGCTGAAATTTTAAATATTTGATATTTATCACCAAACTCTCTAATAAATTCATCACAGTTATTAGAAAAATCCAAATCAGATTTGTTTAGTGCTACAATCATTGGCTTTTCGGATAATTTTTCATTATAAAGTTTTAATTCTTCATTGATCATATTAAAATCTTCAATAGGATTTCTACCTTCTATACCAGAAATATCTACAAGGTGAACTAAGACTCTGCATCTTTCAACATGCTTTAAGAAATCATGGCCTAGGCCATTACCTTCGTTTGCACCTTCTATTAAACCTGGTATATCAGCAACTATAAAAGATCTTTCTCTATCAATATTTACAACTCCTAAATTTGGATCAATAGTAGTAAAGTGGTAGTTAGCGATCTTTGGTTTTGCCTTGGATATAACAGATATAAGTGTAGATTTTCCTACATTAGGAAGACCAACCAAGCCAACATCCGCAAGTATTTTAAGCTCAAAAATCACTTCTATTTCTTGACCCTTCTTGCCATTTTCTGCAAAACGTGGTGCTTGTCTAATAGAATTTTTGAAATGAACGTTTCCTCGTCCTCCTCGGCCACCCTTAGCAATAATAAATTCTTCTCCGTCAGTGTTCAAATCTTTTATTATGGTATTACTTAGGGATTCTCTTATAAGAGTACCAACTGGTACGTTAATGATTAAATCATCTCCCTTTCTACCGAATTTCTTGCTTTTTCCGCCAGCTTCACCATTTTGGGCTTTATAATTTGTTTTATATCTAAATTCATCAAGAGTAGATAGGTTTCTAGTAGCTCTAATAATTATTGATCCACCATTTCCGCCGTCTCCACCAGCAGGACCACCACTTGGCTCATATTTTTCACGCCTCCAAGCAACTGCGCCATTGCCTCCGTCTCCTGCTTTAAGACTTACTTTCGCATAATCTATCATAATTATATCCTCTCATAAAAAAAGGCTTGCCAATTGGCAAGCCGTAAGTTCTTAAGCGATATCTTCTTTGGCATAAACAGAAACTTGTTTTCTGCTCTTTCCTTTTCTTTCGAATTTAACAACACCTTCACATGAAGCGTAAAGAGTATCATCAGCACCAATTTTAACATTGTTACCTGGGTGAATCTTTGTTCCTCTTTGTCTAACTATTATAGTTCCAGCATTAACAAATTGTCCATCGCTTCTCTTAACACCTAGTCTTTTAGCACGGGAATCTCTACCGTTCTTTGAAGAAGATACTCCCTTTTTGCTTGACAATCTTTGTAGATTAATATTTAACATCATTTTATGTCTCCTTATATCTTAATTTTACGTAATCGCTATAATTACCTAGCAAAGTTTGTATACCAGTCTCAAAATAGGTAAATACTGTATCAATTTCTAAACTACTATCTGACGTCTCAAGATGAAGTATGTCACCGTCATCTATAAACTTAACCTCATCGGAAAATTTATCTAGAGTATTGACACAAGTATAAGCAAGTATTGTGACTGCAGAACAAACTATATCACTACCATGCTCACTAAAATCTGCATGACCTGTAATGAAATATCCTATAGTCTTCTTATCTTTGATTAATAAATCAACATTAATCATTAAAGACTTATGCTATCAATTTTTACTAAAGTATAAGGTTGTCTGTGACCGTGTTTTTTTCTGTATTGCTTTTTTGGTTTATATTTGAATACAACAATTTTCTTATCTTTATTTTGATCTTCTACTGTTGCAGTTACTTTAGCATTTTCAATCACTGGAGAACCAACTTTAACTTCATCTCCTGCTACTAAAAGAACTTCATCAAATTCAACAGTGTCACCAACTTCGTAAGGAAGTTTTTCAACTCTTACTAAGTCACCTTCTGATACTTTGTATTGTTTTCCACCTGTTTTAATAATTGCGTACATGGAAACCTCCTATTACTTAAATTCTCGCCAGTTTTGGGGATCAGTACCCGGACTGAGCGGTTTACTTGATTATAATACTATCTGTATAAGTAAATGTCAAGCAATTTCTATTATTTCCATGTTATTAATTGCCTCATCTTCTAGGCTTTCTATATCTAAATTTTCTTCAGATTTTTCTATATATTTTAACTTTGGTTTTGTTACTGGTGAGTCAGGGGCAAATATTGAACAACAGTCATCATATGGTTCGATTGCTTTTTCATATGAACCGATTTTTTCACTTATTTCAATTATATCTTTCTTATCCATAGCAATTAAAGGTCTAAGAATTGGATATTCACTTGATTCATTAATAACTGACATTGATTCAATAGTTTGACTTGCGACTTGTCCTAAGCTTTCTCCTGTGATTAAAGCTTGATACTCATATTTTTCTGAGATTTTGGAGGCGATTCTCATCATAAATCTCCTAGATAAAATTGTAGTTTCTCTTCTAGGGCAGTTTTTGCTAATAGCTTTATAAATTTCTGCAAGATTTATAGAATAAACTGTCATCTTGCCAGTATATTTAGATAGTATTTTTGCAAGATCCATAGCTTTTTGATGAGCTCTTTTGGATGTGAAAGGATAAGAATGAAAATGGATAGCATTTATGTTCATTCCTCTTTTGGCCATCATAAAGCCCGCCACAGGAGAATCTATTCCTCCAGATAAGAGAAGGAGCCCCTCTCCGCTTGATCCAAGAGGAAGTCCTCCAAGTCCCCTAGTTCTTTTAATATAAATATAAGCAGAACTTTTTACATCTATAAAAACAGTAAAATCAGGATTGTGTATATCTACTTTCAGATCATTATATTCTTTTAATATATCTCCACCAATTTTAGCATTAAGCTCGGGAGATGTTAATGAGAAAGATTTATCAGTTCTTTTGGATTCGACTTTGAAAGTTAACTCTTTCTCTTTTTCATAATACTTAATCATCTCTTTTGAAGTTTTGCTTATATCTTCTAATGTTTTTTCACACTTAACAACCTCAGAAATATATACAATGCCAAATACTTTTTTAATTTCTTCTGTAAGTCTATCAAAATCTTTTCTATCAGCTTTTATATATAGCTTAGATGACTCAGAGTACATATCCTCATAGCCAATATCTTTAATGTTTCTTTTTATATTATTTGTTGCTGTTTTATAGAAGGTATTCCTATTTCTTCCCTTTAGAAATATTTCTCCAAAACTAACGGCAAGTAACCATTGCATTAAAACACCTCTCTTATCATTTCAATTCCATCTTTTAATACAGCTATAGTTTTATCTAAGTCATCAATACTTACAAATGATGAAAAAGAAAATCTAATAGCTCCATCTATATAATCTTTATCTACTCCAAGATTTGTCAATACTCTATTGTCTTCACCATGTGAGCAGGCAGATCCAGAAGATACATATATCTCATTATCTTCCAGATAATGAACTAATACTTCGCTTTTTATATTTTTGAAGGCAACATCCAAAATATAAGCTGACGAATTATGAGTTGGAGAAATAATATACACATCGTCTATGGTTTTAGATATGTTTTCTCTCAAATGTTTATTTAACTTAGAAATATACTCATATTCTTTCTCATCTAACTGCATTTCTAAGGCAAGTGCTGCAGCATAAATAGCAGGATGATTATCTGTTCCAGAGGAGATTATTTGTTGCCTACCCCCGTATAAAACAGGCTTAATTTTCGGTAAAAAATCACTTCTTATGTAAAGACCACCAACTCCCTTTGGACCGTGAAATTTATGCCCACTAAAACTCATTACATCTACGCCTAATTTATCTACATCACATGATATTTTTCCAAGTGCTTGAGTAGCATCGATATGAAGACAAATATTCATGTTAAAATCTTTTACTATTTTACTAATTTCTCCTATGTTCTGGATCACTCCGGTTTCATTATTAACATATATAATTGAAACCAGTCTTACATCTTCATCGAGGCTTTCTCTCAAATGATTTAGGTCTACAAATCCTTCGTTATCATTTTTTAGAAAAATAACGTCTTTGTAATTAGCATTTGTAAGAGCATCATATATTGATGGATGTTCGATGCTAGTAGTGATTGCTTTATTTTCACTAGTTGAAAATGAGTTTACCACTATATTATTTGATTCAGTTGCACCTTTTGTAAAGTGTATTTCGCTCTCTTTGCAATTTATTTCTCTAGCAAAAATATTCTTTGCTTTCTTTATTAAATTTTCTGATTCCATACCAAAAGAATGAATAGCGGATGAGTTTGCATAATAATTTTCCAACACATCCATTTCTTTTTCTATAACTTCTCTGTACATTTTAGTTGTAGCAGCATTGTCTAAATAAATCATCACTTACTCCTTAACTACAATATTATATTATTTCCCACTCATTTTACAAATACAGTATAGTCACTATATGATTACATTTAAGAAAAGATATTATTTTAAAAACTTAAAAGACAATGAAATAGTCTTAGATATAGAAACGACCGGTCTTGATTCATCAGTAGATAAATTAGTTCTTTTAGGGATTATACTTGTTGAAAACAATAAATCTTACCTAGTCCAATACTTTGCAGAAAATGACTTAGAGGAGAAAAGACTATTAGATATATATGAAAAGATAATTCCTAACAAAACTATCATTACATATAATGGTGATACTTTCGATATTCCATTTTTAAATAACAGACTAATTAGAAATAATATGCTTCCCGTATTTCCAAGAAGCATTGACTTATTAAAGGTTATAAAGCCCTATAGATATTTCTTTGATTTTGATTCTTTAAGGCTAATGGATATCGAAAAAATCATTGGATTTGAGAGAAACGATCCATCCAGATATAAATCTATCAGCAAACTTACCGAAGAAATAAAAACCAGATCCAACCCTTTCCCTATTATGAAGCACAACGAAAATGATCTAGTAGCGACTGAGCTTTTGATTGATGTAGGTGATTACCTTGATACTAAACTTACGATTAAGGCACAATTTGGAGAGATAACTCTAAAGTCAGTTTTTATAAACAATGACATTGCAAATATTATTGCAAATTCATGTGTAGATTTGGGTGAGGCATACTTTAGTGGAGAAAATTATGAACTAATGGTAAAAGAAGATTCTATAACAATAAACCTTCAAGTTCTTTATGGCAAACTTGATAAGAGAACTAGAGGATTTGTCTGTCTTAATAATTTTGGAATAATTAATAATACGGCTCTCGATATTGATGAACACTTTCTAATAATTAAGGAAAATAGAATTTATAACTATAATAACATTCTAATTTTATGTAAAAAAATAATAGAGAATCATCTTTGATTCTCTATTTGCCAATCTATCTCTTTCATATCATTTTCTTTTAAAAATTCATTACTCTTTGAAAATACTTTTGATCCAAAAAATCCTCTATATGCCGATAGCGGAGACGGATGAACCGACTTTAATATTAAATGATTAGGGTTAGTGATTAATTTTTCCTTAGATTTTGCATTTGTACCCCACAAAATGAATACCATAGGTTTTTCTCTCTCATTTAATAACTCTATTATTCTATCAGTCAAAAACTCCCAACCTCTACCCTTATGAGAATTTGGAGTTTTCTCTCTGACTGTTAATACGGTATTTAACAATAGAACACCTTGCTCAGCCCATTTTATGAGATTTCCATTATCAGGTATATAACAACCTAAATCATCGTGTAATTCTTTATAGATATTCTGTAAGGATGGTGGTATAGCAACATTATTTTGAACAGAAAAAGAGAATCCATGGGCTTGACCTCTTCCATGATAAGGATCTTGACCAAGGATAACTACCTTTACATCTTCATATGGAACATATTTTAAAGCATTAAATATGTCATACATATTTGGAAAAATACAATGATGTTTGTATTCATCAATCAAGAATTTTCTCAAGTTTCTATAATATGGCTGTGACCATTGGTCTTTTAAAAGATCATCCCAATCATTACCAATTTCAACTGCCACTTAGGACCTCTTTTCTCCGTGAAATAAGATATATATTATAAGTAATCCGCATCCTACAGTAACTAAAATATCCGCTATATTAAATACTGGGAAATCTATAAAAGCAAATTCTATAAAATCAACTACATATCCTTGGAATAATCTGTCATAAAAGTTACCCAAAGCTCCTGATATTATCAAAGAAAACGCAATATTTAAAACAAGAGGATTGGATTTTAAGTTAGTAATAAAGTAATACAATAGATACAAAACTATGGCTATAGTTAGTATAACAAATAAAATCCTTTTATCTTGCAAAATTCCAAAAGCAGCCCCTCTATTTTCCAAATAAGTTAAATTTATTAGTGAGCCACTATGAGGATTACTTATAAAGTGCTTTACAGCATATATTTTAGTAATCCTATCTAACACTATTCCTGCTATTATAATTAATATATATATCATACAATCTTCCTATACTCAATATGGTAATTTCCTTTTTTGCTTACACCACTTATATTATCAAATATAAATCTACCTTCTTTTCTTATAGATATTAAGGATCCTTCTTTTAACATAAAACTTGGATCTGTAATATACTGAAAATCTACTTTAACTAATCTTGAGTTTATTATATTTTTAGCTTTTGTCCTAGAAATATTTAAAACTAAGGAAACTATATTGTCAAGTCTAAGAGAAGATACAAATCCACTCTCCTGTAAGTAATCTAAATCTTTTAAATTTAGGGAGTCATCTTCTTTTATTTCGACCGAAATGTTTTCTCTTTTAATCTTAGTTAAATTATATTTTATAAATGCCGCATCTTCATCTAAGACAGCAAATTCTATAACGTCATTTATAACAGAAATGTCCCCAATTGAACTTCTATCAATGCCTAAATGAATCAAAGCTCCCAAAACATCTGGGTGACTAATATTTTGACTGCTAAATTTTAGTATTTTAAGGTAATTTCCTTCAAACAAAGGTTCATAATAAAAATTAGCGACAAAAATTTTTCTCTCGCTTAATTCATTTCCACCAATAAATAAAATGTCAATATTATTTTTCTTAGCTATTTGACCTATAACCATCTGTTCAAAAGGATCTAAGAAAAAACTAGATGTTTCCTGATGTGAATAGTACGCTTTCTCAAGAATAGAGATAGCTTTTTTTATATTTGATTTTTTTTGACTTATCAATAATAAAATCTAAATTATAGTCTAAACTCATAAGCAAAAATAAAGATCGATATTAATATCGATCTATAGTTGGTTATAATTTCCTTCAGAAATTTGTTCAGTCACTGATGAATCAACTTGTACACCACTTGGACTTATAACAAAGATTCCCTTTGTAACTTTTTCAACTGATCCATTTAGTGCATAAACAGCTCCACTTACGAAATCGAATATTTGTCTTCTCAAATCAGAGTTTACCATTTCAAGATTTAAAACGACAACCTTATTGTTTAAAATATCGTCAATTATTTTTGGACCGTCTGTTTCATAGTCTAAAGGTTCTTGAATTGAAATCCTCATTGAATTTGATCCTGAAAAATTTTGTTTACTCATACTTACTACATTATCTCCTCTTCTAGATGTTTTGCTGCTTTTAAATGTTGAAGAATCATCGCTGGTGTAGCTATCAGAGAAAGATGGTTTATAAGTGCTTGTTTTCTCTTCACTTGTGTAGCTATTATCTGAGAAAAAAGATCCATAAGTTTCTTTTTTTTCTTCTTTTACATCATCTTTCACTTCATTTTCTTCTACATCATCGTCAAAGTACAACTGATCTTCATCATAATCATCGTATTTGTCATCGATTCCTATAAATTCTTTAAACCTATCTAACATAATTACTTCCTTTATTTTTTCTACTTGTCCTATTATCTATTATAACGTATATTAGAAATTTTTTCGAATTTAATATTCATTTTTTAAATCTCTATTCATCAAATCGCTTACAGACTGATGAGGTGATTTTCCCATAAATAAAACTTTGTAAAGCTCTGTAGTAATTGGTAAATCAATATTATTTTTCTCAGCTAAATCATATACAGCCTTGGTAGTTGGAATTCCCTCAACAACCATTTTTATTTCTTTACTTGCTTCTTTGACACTCATACCTTTACCGATTAATTTTCCTGCTCTGTTATTTCTTGAATGATTACTTGTTGCAGTTACTATAAGATCTCCTATTCCTGCCAAACCATTTATAGTTTTTGGATCAGCATCAAAAGATCTAGCTAATCTTTCCATCTCATGAATCCCTCTAGTAATCATCGCAGCCTTTGAGTTATCTCCGTAGCCTAATCCATCTGCCATGCCAATTCCTAAAGCCAAAATATTTTTTATGCTGCCACCAATTTCAACCCCAACAACATCAGTTGAAGTATATACTCTAAAATAATCTCTGTTAAATATTTTTTGAACATCTTTTGAGAGACTGAGATTATTTGAGGCACATACGATTGTAGTAGGCATTTCATTAATTACTTCTTCAGCATGAGATGGGCCACTCAATACTACATATGAAATTTCTCCAAAAATACTTTCAAATATCTCTGATATTCTATAATTACTTTCTAATTCAATTCCTTTTGATAAGTTTATCAGAACCTTTTTGTGTAAAATATTTTTATCAAGCCCGCTGTAAACTTGTCTAATGTTTTGAGTTGGAATTGCATTTATAATATATTTATTAGAAAGTACAGACTCTAAACTAGAAGTTGCCATAACATTTTTTCTTAATTTTTTGTCCGGAAAATACTTCTTATTTATATTTTCATTATTTATTGAATATACTTGATTTATATCTCTAGCATACATTAAAACATCATATTTTTCGGATAGAACATTTGCAATTGCACTAGCCCATGATCCTGCTCCGATTATTGAAATTTCCATAATACTCCTTAGAAAATCTTTTTCTCTTCTCTTGCTTTAAGTCTCTTTATATTAGATTTATGCTTATAAACTATGAGGCTTGCAATCAAAAAGATTGATATGGATAAGGGCGAAAATCCAAACCATACAAATCCTAAAATACCAGAAATTGTAGCTGCTATTATTGAAGCTAAAGATACTATTCTAAATAGTAGTAAAATCACAATAAAAATCGCAAGCAAAAGTAAAGCAAACCTGTAATCAATGGCTAAAAGCGAACCAAATGCGGTAGCAACACCTTTTCCCGCTTTAAATTTCAGTACGAAACTATACATATGGCCAAGTACCGCAAATAATAAAGCCACAGCTTGACCAAATTCGCCACCTAATTTTTTTCCTATATAGCAGGCTAGAGTTCCTTTTAGAAAATCAAACACAAAAGTTACAAATCCTGGTCCTTTTCCAAAATTCCTAAACACATTTGTTGCTCCAACATTTCCTGACCCTAATTTCCTAATATCTGTCTTAAACACTAGATTACTTATTATAAAGCCTGCTGGTATCGAACCTAAAATATAGGATATTACAGCTACTAAAAAAATCATTTTTTCTCACCTTTTTGCTTAAATACGAAACTAAAAGGAACACCTACTAGGCTATAGTTTTGTCTTATTTGATTTTCTAAGTATCTCATGTATGAAAAATGTACTAGTTCCCTATCATTAATAGACAATAAAAACTTTGGTGGTGCTGTTGCTACTTGTGACATATAGTAGATCTTTAGTCTCTTTCCCTTGTCTTGTGGAGGAGGGTTTAGCAAAATAGCATCCTGTAATATATTATTTAAAACTCCAGTTTTTATTCTTGTGTGGTAATTGTTAGATACAACTTCAAATAGTTCCAAAAGTTTATCTATTCTCTTATTTTCTAAAACAGAAATGAATACAATTGGAGCATAAGGGGCAAAAGATAGTGTTTTTCTTATATCTGCTTCGAGCTCTCTCATTGTATTTGTATCTTTATCTACTAGATCCCATTTATTTACTGCTATTATCATAGCTTTTTTATTATTGTGAGCATAGCCAGCAATTTTAGCGTCTTGTTCTGTTACTCCAACATTTGCATCTATCAAGAACAAGCAAATCTCGGCACTATCAACTGCATCAAAAGTTCTTTGGTTTGCGTAGTATTCTACATTTTCTTTTACTTTTGACTTTCTTCTAAGGCCTGCAGTATCTATCAATACATAGTTGTTGTCATTATAAGTCCAATAGCTATCCACAGCATCTCTAGTAGTACCAGCGATATCAGTTACAATCATCCTTTCTTCATTAAGTAGAAGATTAACTAGGGATGATTTTCCCGCATTTGGTTTTCCGATGATAGCAATTCTAGTTTCATCTTCGATTGCCTCATAGGCTGAGAAATCTATAAAAGAAATTATTTTATCTAGTAAATCTCCCAAGCCCTTGCTTTGCTCAGCAGAAATCATTGATAAGTCATCGAATCCAAATTGGTAAAAATCATAAATATCATCTGGTATTTTAAATGAGTCTAATTTGTTTGCTACTATTATTACTGGTTTATTATATTTTCTTATTTCATTTGCAATGTCTATATCATAAGGATTTACTCCTTCTTTTCCATCGACAACAAACAAAATCATGTCAGTCTCAAGCAGAGCCTTCTCTACCTGAGACTTTACTTCTGTATTCATTATTTCCTTGTTAGAAATGTCTAACCCGCCAGTATCAACTAGCAAAAATTCATTGTTTTGCCATTCAACCTTATCGACAATTCTATCTCTGGTAACTCCAGAAACATCTTCGGTTATGGATTTTTTCTTTCCAACAAGCCTGTTAAATAGGGTAGATTTACCCACATTGGTCCTACCGACCAGTGTTACCATAGGCATCGCCATAATTTGTCTCCGTATCTTAAAATATAAATTATTTGAAATAAACTAATAATTAGTTAATTTTTCTAACTTTCATTATATTTCTATCTTTTACTTTGCTATCTAATCCTTTTACAAAAACAAGTGATATAAGTAAGAAAACTAATACAGATAGAAGTGTCAACAAGTTTAAATCAATTCCTGTATTTTTGAGAAATACATTTGGTAAAATTGCACCAATTAGAATCATCACTACAGGAAATATATAAACTACAGCTGTTAATTTTGTAACATCACTAGATTCACCTTCTATCATAACTCTATCACCCTTTTTAATATTTTCGTGAGTGAAAAGTTCAATTTCAGTTGTCTTGCTTTCAGCACATGAACCACTCGCAGAGCATGATCCGCAAGCGCCATTTCTAAAAATCTGAACGGTCAAATGACCCTTATTATTATCTAATACAATCCCTTCTTTTGTAATTTTGTCCATATTTACCTACTTTAATTTTATGTTCAATTCATTTAGAGCTTTCTCATCTACAATACTTGGTGCCTCTGTAAGTGGGCATGTAGCAGATTGTGTTTTAGGGAAAGCTATAATGTCTTTAATATTGTCAGTTTTCGCAAATAGCATCAACAATCTATCAAGTCCATATGCCAATCCAGCATGTGGAGGTGTACCATATTGAAGAGCTTCAATGAAGAATCCAAATTTATTCTTGATATCTTCTTCTGAAAGTTTTAGTGATTCAAATACTTTTTCTTGAAGTTCAGAATTGTTAATTCTAACAGATCCTCCGCCCATCTCATCACCATTTATAACAATGTCATAAGCTTGAGTTCTTACCTTTTCTGGCTCTGTTAGAAGTAGATCTATATCATCTTCATTAGGCATAGTAAATGGATGGTGTTGAGCTATATATCTATCTTCTTCTTCGCTATATTCAAACATTGGGAAGTTGACTACCCAGCAAAGTGCATATTCTTTCTCAATAAGGTCGTTATCTTTTGCAACCTTTCTTCTAAGTGCACCCATTGCCTCAAGTACAACTCTATCTTTGTCTGCACCAATTAAAATAAGGTCGCCGTCTTCCATGTTAAGTTTTTCTTTTAAACCTGAAATTATATCATCAGTCAAGAATTTTTTGATAGAAGATTGAATCTCATCAGAATATTTTATATATGATAGACCTTTTAGACCATAATCTTTGACAAAGTCAGTAAGTTTATCTAGTTGTTTTCTAGAATAATTATCAGCTATACCCTTGAAGTTTAAGGCTCTAACAGATTTTCCATCATTTGTATTATCTGCAAATACTTTAAAATCACTATCTACAAATACTTCACTTACATCTTCTATCTTATAACCATATCTTAGATCTGGTTTATCCGAACCATATGAATTCATTGCCTCAGAATAATCCATTCTATCTATTGGCAATGTTAGATCATAGTCTGTATACTTGTCGAAAAGCTCTTTTAGCAAACCTTCATTCATAGCAATAACATCATCTTGATTTGAAAAGCTCATTTCAAGATCCATTTGTGTAAATTCTGGTTGTCTATTTGCTCTCAAGTCTTCATCTCTAAAACATTTAACAACTTGGAAATATCTATCTAGTGAACCAATCATCAATATTTGTTTTAATAATTGTGGTGATTGTGGGAGTGCATAGAACTTACCAGAGTTTATCCTTGATGGAACAAGATAGTCTCTTGCTCCTTCTGGAGTTGGTTTTGTTAAAAATGGTGTCTCTACTTCAGTAAAGTCATTTTCATACATGTATTCTCTAATGGTTCTAACGATGTCACTTCTAAGCTTAAGATTTCTTTGTACAGATGGTTTTCTCATATCCAAGTACCTATATTTTAATCTTAAATTTTCACTAACATCATCATCATCTTTAATATAAATAGGTGGTGTTTTAGCCTTATCTAAAATATTGATTTTATCAGCGATAATTTCGATATCACCTGTAGGTATATCCTTGTTTTTAGATTCTCTCTCGCTAACTTTTCCCTTTACTTCAATTACGTATTCTTGTGATATCTCACGGGTTTTAGCATAATTTTCACTATCTTCTTCTCTTACTACAATTTGAGTTATTCCAGTTTTATCTCTTAAGTCAATAAAAACTAGTGAGCCCAAATTTCTTTTTTTGGCAACCCATCCCATTAGGACGACTGAATCATTGACATTTTCGATTCTTAGGTCACCACACATATTTGTTCTTTTAAATTCCATACATCCTCCTATTATATTAAAAATGGATTATTGTTAAATTCATAGGATATGGTAGTTTCTTCACCATGTCCTGATAAAACTTTAGTATCTCCATCAAATTTACTAAATTTATTTTTGATTGAGTCAATAATTTGATGATAATTTCCACCAGGAAAATCTGTTCTCCCTATTGACTGCTTAAATAAGGTATCTCCAGAAAACAAAACGTCACCGACTTTATAAGACATCGAATCCAATGTATGACCTGGAGTTTTAATAGCTAATATATCATACTTGCTAAATACCTCTCCATCTTTTAGGTAATTATCAATTGGTACATTTACATCATATGAATAAGCTAAGTTGTAGTCTTTATCATTAGCTATTTCTTTGCTATCTTCAGATGCATATACACCAACATCATACAAATCCTTGAAATATTCAAGCCCCAATACATGGTCAAAATGAGTATGAGTCTGAATGATAAAGTTTATTTTTATATTATTATCTTCTATATATTGTTTGACTCTCTCACTAGGATAGGCACAGTCAACTAAAAATCCCTCATTGTTTTCGTCACTAACAACATACATATTAGTCATTACTGGTCCTTCAACAAATCTACGAATCTTCATTAAACTATCCTTTCGCTGTCTAAAATAATAGTAACTGGTCCATCATTTACTAAACTTACTTCCATATGTGTTTGGAATTGACCAGTTTTCACATCAAATCCATCATCACGAAGCCTATCTATTAGTATTTCATAATATTTTATAGCCTTCTCCGCCTTAGCCGATTCAGTAAATGAAGGTCTATTTCCTTTTCTAGCATCACCATATAATGTGAATTGAGATACTAAAAGTATCTGACCACCGACATCTTTTAAAGATAAATTCATTTTACCATTTTCATCTTCAAAAATTCTAAGATTACTTATCTTTCTTTTGATATATTCAATGTCGCTATCTGCGTCAGTTTCTTTTACACCTAGTAGAACCATAAAGCCTTCTCCTATTTCAGATACTAGCTTATTTTCTACTTCAACTTTTGCTTTACTTACTTTTTGTATTATTGCTCTCATTAATTCTTAATCCTATATACATTATCAACTGTCCTTAATGATTTTAATTTAGTAATCACATCTGACAATTGATCCATATTATTTACTTCAATTATTAAATCTATAGTACCCTGCTCTTGGTCAGTTCTTGCATTGATTCCTAAGATATTTACATTAACTGTAGAAATCATCTTAGTTATGTCATACAATACTGAAGGCGCATTAGATGTTAGTATCTGGATTTTAACAGGGAATTTATCTTCCTTGGAGTTTTGCCAGTAAACATCTATAAGCCTTTCTGGAGATTTGAGGTTAATAATGTTTGGACAGTTCTTAACGTGAACAGAAATTCCATTACCTTTAGTTATAAATCCTATAATTGGATCTCCAGGAACAGGCGTACAACATTTAGCAAATTTTACCTCTACATCTTCTTCAAGATCGCTTACTCTAATTTCACTAGAGCCATTATTAGAAATCTCAGCTTGATTGATTTCTTTTGGTTTGACCTCTTCATCTTTTTTCTTTTCATCAGATTCAAATTTGAGAAGTTTTTGAGTAACCTGTTCAACATTCGTTTTGCCATAGCCAATAGATGCATACATCTCATCTTCGCTAGGATATCCTAATTCCTTACAGATTATATCAAGCCACTCATCTTTTAAAACAGCCTTATAACCTTCTCTATATTTTTTGATATCCTTAATTACTGCATTTTTACCAATTTCAATGTTTTCTTCTTTATCATTTCTTTTGAAAAATTGCTTGATTTTGTTTTTGGCTTGGTTACTTTTTACAATCTTTAGCCAATCTCTAGAAGGTCCATGAGAATTTTTGCTAGTTATTATTTCTACCAAATCTCCTGTTTTTAATTTATGAGTCAAAGGAACCATTCTACCGTTTACCTTAGCTCCCACACAATTATTACCCACTTCTGTGTGAATCTTATAGGCAAAATCAATTGAACAAGAATCCATAGGTAGTGAATAAACCTCACCAGCAGGAGAATATACATAGATTTCCCTTGAGAAGAAATCTTTTTTCAGAGTCTCCATAAACTCTTGATTGTTCTCGTCCTTGCCACCTTCTTGTTGCCATTCTACTATCCTTCTTAGAAAACTCATGGCATCATCGAAATCAGATTGCGTGTTGTTATTTTCCTTGTATCTCCAATGGGCAGCTACACCATACTCACATTCCTTGTGCATTGTCCTTGTTCTAATTTGAACTTCAAATGGTCTCGAATCATCACCAAATACTGTTGTATGAAGAGACCTATAGCCATTAGGCTTAGGTTGACCAATATAATCTTTTATCCTATTTGGAATTGGTCGCCATAGTGAGTGAACCTTTCCTAAAACTGCATAACATTCTGCAATCGTATCTACAAGAACTCTTACAGCTGTTAGATCATATATTTCCTCAAAGGCAATTCCATTTCTCTGCATTTTCTTATTTATTGAATAGAGTGATTTAGGTCTACCAGATATCTCAAAGTTAATATCAGTTCCTTCTAGAGATTTAGATAGAGATTCAATTATTTCATTGATATATGCTTCTCTTTCTCGTCTTTTGACATTAACCATCTCAGCAAGTTCGTAATATTTTTCTGGTTCTTGATATCTAAAGCACAAATCCTCAAGCTCCCATTTGAGGGAATAAATACCAAGTCTATGAGCCAGTGGTACATATATTTCAAGGGTTTCATCAGCTATTTGAATCTGTTTTTTCCTAGTCATATATTCAAGAGTTCTCATATTATGAAGCCTATCAGATAGCTTGATAAGAACAACTCTTACATCATTTGACATAGCCATTACCATTTTTCTGATATTTTCAGCTTGTTTTTCTTCTCTAGAAGTATAATTTAGGTTTTTAAGTTTGGTTACACCATCAACTAAGAAAGTTATCTCTTCACCAAAAACTTCAGCCATTTGATCTCTTGTGACATCAGTATCCTCAAGTACATCATGCATTAGGCCTGCACATATGGTTTGATCATCTAATTTCATCTCAGAAAGTTTCTTAGCTACTGCAATTGGATGGATAAAATAATCTTCTCCAGAGTTTCTTTTTTGTCCTCTATGGTGTAGCTCGCCAAAATCATATGCTTTTTTTATTAATTCAATATCTGCTTTTGGATTATTTTTTATAATGTATTCTTCGAATATCTCATATTCTTTTTTGAAATCTGTTGCCATGCTATCACCTTATATCTATTAACCTTAATTGTAAGTTCTTGTTTCCTCTAAATTCATTAACATCTGGATAATAAACAATATCGATTTTATTGCCTTTTATATTATTATTAAACTTTAGTTTTAGATATTCGTAGTCATCAACTGCATTAAACTTAATTGAGTTAAAGTATCGTCCGTTTTGGTGAAGGTTGATTCTCATAGTTTTTTTATCTTTCCCTATCATCTGGATATCAGCTATATCAACACCTTTGTTAGCAAACACAGGTCTTGGATTGTCTTTTCCAAATGGTCTATACTTATCTAACTTCTCTGCAAACTCTAGTGATAATTTGCTGATTTTGATTTGAGTATCTATGTTAATAACCTCTTCCAGATCATTTTTAGTTAATTTTGATTGGGAGTTAAGAAAATTTCTAAAGTCATCAATCATATCATTCTTTATAGATAAACCACATGCCATTGGATGACCACCAAATGATTCTAACTTGTCTTCAAATGGAAGAATTGCTTTATGCATATTATATGTTTCTATTGACCTACCTGAGCCTTTGAGTATCCCATCTTCGGCTGAATTAGTTAGAACAATAGTTGGCCTATAATACTTTTCTTTAATCCTACCTGCGACTATTCCACATATGCTTTCATCTATTGATGGCTCGTAGACAACTATTACATCACCCTTATCATATGAATTTTCCTTGACTAGTTTATCGCATTTATCGAGCCCTTCTTGGGTAAGGTTTTTCCTTGTGTTATTAAGCTCTACTAGTTCTTTGGCTAACTGTCTAATCCTATCCATATCTTCTTCCATAAGAAGTTCTATAGCAAGTTTTGCTGTGGATAGTCTTCCAGTAGCATTCATCAATGGACCGATTATAAAGCCCAGTGTGTACTCATCTATTTCTTTATTCCAACCAGCCTCTTCTAGTAAAATTTTTATGGCATATTTTTCTGTCATATTTAGTCTCTTAAGACCTTCTATTACAAAAATCCTATTTTCATCGGTAAGAGAAACTATATCACATACAGTTCCCATTGCTACGTATTCTAATAAGGATGCAAGGTACTCAAAATCACCATCAAGCTTCATATATAAAGCCTGCATCAACTTAAAGGAAACACCAGCTCCACATAAATCTGTGAAAGGATATTTGCTATCTAGCCTGTGAGGATTTATAACGCAATCTGCATCAGGTAGGATTTGATCAACCCATCCGTCTTTATCTTCCTTTTCAATTTGGTGGTGGTCTGTCACTATTACTTTAATTCCATTTTCTTTAAGTTTTTTAACCTGATCAAACCCAGTAATTCCATTATCACAAGTGATAACTAAACTAACCTTATCTTCTACGGCCTTATCACTCATGCCACTTGATATACCATATCCCTCGTCTACTCTGTGTGGGATATCGTAGCTAATATTATCATAGTAAAATAAAAGTCCATCTAACAAGGTCATAACAGATGCTATTCCATCTTGGTCATAATCTCCAAAGATTCTTATCTCGCCATTTTCTTGTATGGTTTCTATGATAATATCAATAGCTTCAGTCATATCTGGAAGATCGTATGGATTGTGGAGTTTATTTAAACTTGGATTAATATACATATCAACTAGTTTAGGATCGACTATATCTCTATTTCCTAAAATAAGAGCATCTAGCTTTGTAATTCCTTCAATCTTTGAATTATTTATGTAATTTTCTCTCTTATTATATATAAACCAATTTGCCATAGACCTTCCTTTCTTCTTATTAACTATACTACTTAAATCTTTCTTATAAAGAAAGGAGGCTTTAGCCTCCCTTACATTCTACATGTCCAAAATTGATTTAATTGAATCTTTTTCAACCTTAAGATATGTTATATTATCCAAAGTTCCTGTTGCTATCATTACATAACTATCGTCTATCTTCGTCACTTCGCCTATTATTCCTGATTTAGTTACAATTTTAGAACCTTCAGACAAATTATTATCTATAAATTTTTTATTCTTCTTTTCAATCATTTCATTTTTAAGACTAGTTTCATAAAAATAGTATAAAATTATTATTATGATTAAATATTCTAATTTCATTAATAACCGTATTTACTATAAAATTCTTCCTTGTATTCTAAAAATCTGTCTTCCATTATTGCTTGTCTGATATTTTCACATAGTTTCAACAAGAAATAAAGGTTATGATAGGTTAATAATCTAGCACCAAGTATTTCATTAACATTCATCAAATGTCTAATATAAGCTCTTGAGTAATTTCTACAAGTATAACAATCACACTCATGGTCTAGTGGAGTAAAATCTTCTTTAAATCCTGCATTTTTAACTACTAGTCTTCCATGTGAAGTCAAGGCAGTACCATTTCTTGCAATTCTTGTTGGAAGGACACAATCTGCCATATCTATTCCTGCTTGGAAAGATTCAAACAAGTAATCAGGAGTACCCACACCCATGTTATATCTCGGTTTATTTTCTGGTAAAAATGGAGTTGTAAAGTTCAAGATATCAATCATTTCTTCTTTAGTTTCCCCAACAGATAATCCTCCTATAGAATATCCATCGAAATCCATAGCTGTAGTTTCTCTCGCTGATATTTCTCTTAAGTCCTTAAACATTCCACCTTGAACTATTCCAAAGAGAGATTGGTCTGGGTGGGAGTTTTCTTTGTGATAATCAAGACCTCTCTTAGCCCATCTTAATGTTCTTTTCATAGAATTTTCTACATAGTTATAATCAGCTCTAGCATCAACACACTCGTCAAAACTCATCATTATATCTGAATGAATATCATTTTGTATACTGATTGATTTTTCTGGTGTAAACAGGTGCTTGGATCCGTCTATGTGAGATCTAAAAGTAACTCCCTCTTCTGTTATCTTTCTATTATCAGATAAAGAAAACACTTGAAAACCACCTGAATCTGTAAGAATTGGCTTATCCCAATTCATGAATTTGTGTAGTCCTCCGGCTTTTTTCATAATGTCCATTCCAGGTTTTAGATATAAATGGTAAGTGTTTCCAAGGATTATTTTTGCACCCATCTCTTCTAAGTCTTCTGGTGTCATTGTTTTTACAGTACCAAGGGTACCTACAGGCATAAATATTGGAGTAGGAATATCTCCATGAGCTGTATGGATCACTCCTACACGAGCATTAGTGTGTTTGTCTTTTTTAATTAATTCGTATGTTAAAGCCATAATTCTCCTTATTGAATTAGCATACAATCTCCAAAGCTAAAGAACCTATATTTTTCTTTAACTGCGTAATTATATGCATTTAAAATTATATCTTTGCTAGTAAAGGCAGCAACTAACATTATCAGAGTTGATTTAGGTAGGTGGAAGTTTGTAATAACTGAATCTACAACTTTATACTCAAAACCAGGATATATAAAAATATCTGTCCAACCAGAATCTTCCCTAATCTCACCGCATTTTTTATAAACTGACTCCAAGGTTCTGATACTTGTAGTACCAACTGCTATTATTTTTTTATTATTTTTCTTAGCATTATTTATTATATCAGCAGTTTCTTTATTTAGAGTGTAGAATTCTGAGTGCATTTTATGATCTGTAATATCTTCTTCATTGACAGGTCTAAATGTTCCAAGTCCAACGTTTAACGTTAGAAATGCAAGCTTTACTCCCTTTTCTTCTATTCTTTTAAGAAGATCTTTAGTAAAGTGAAGTCCAGCTGTAGGTGCTGCTACAGATCCAGGGTTTTTAGAATAAACTGTTTGATATTCTTCAGGATCCTTTAATTTTTCCTTAATATATGGAGGAAGTGGAACATTTCCTAGTTTATCAAGTATTTCATTGAATATTCCTTCATAAGAAAATTCCACCACCCTATTTCCGTCTTCTTTGATATCAATTACTCTTGCGCTAAGTTCATCTGAGAATATGACCTCAGTTCCTATTTTCATTTTCTTCCCAGGTCTTACCAAGACTTCCCACTTTTTGCCTTCTATATTGTGAAGTAAAAATACTTCGATAGACTCATCTTTGCCCTCTCTATGACCAAATAGTCTCGCTGGGATAACTCTGGTATCATTCATAACTAATACATCACCTGGATTTAGGTAATCTATAACATTATAAAAGTACTTATCGCAAATTTCTCCAGTTTTCTTATCTAAAACCATCATCCTAGCTTCATCTCTTTTATCTGATGGATGTTGGGCAATTAAATCTTCTGGTAAATAATAATCAAAATCTTCTGTTCTCATCTTACTCCTCTATTTTTAAACCATAATGTTCATATGCTTTTCTTGTTAAAACTCTACCCCTAGGAGTTCTAGTTATAAATCCTATTTGAAGCAAATATGGTTCATATACATCTTCTATTGTTACATTTTCAATACCTGTTGATGCGGCTATAGTATCCACACCTACAGGGCCACCACCAAAATTGTCATACATGGTCATAATTATTTTTTTATCCATTGTATCAAGACCCATTGGATCAATCTCTAACAATTCAAGGCCCTTTTTACTAGTATCATAATCTATCTTTTCATCAGCCTTAACTATAGCAAAATCTCTAACTCTTTTTAGCAATCTATTTGCTATCCTTGGTGTCCCTCTTGATCTTCTAGCTATCTCTATAGCTCCTTTGTCATCAATTGGAATATCTAAAATTTGAGCAGACCTTTTAACTATCGTAGTAAGATCTTTTGTATCATATAAGTTTAGAGCAAGCAATACTCCAAATCTATCCCTAAGAGGAGCTGAAAGCATTCCAGCTCTAGTTGTAGCTCCTATAAGGGTGAATTTTTCCAAATCAATTCTAATAGACTGAGCATTAGGACCTTTTCCAACTATGATATCTAAAACAAAATCTTCCATAGCTGAATATAGAATCTCTTCTACAGACCTATTTATCCTGTGTATCTCATCTATAAATAAAACATCCCCACTAGAAAGATTGGTTAAGATACTCGCCAAATCAGAAGGACGTTCAATAGCTGGCCCACTTGTTACTCTAAGATTTACACCAAGCTCGTTTGCTATTATAGTCGACAAGGTTGTTTTACCTAGGCCTGGAGGACCCTGAAGCAAAACATGATCTAGCGGCTCATTTCTAGAAAGTGAAGACTTGATGAAAATATCTAATTTTTCTTTAACTTTATCTTGACCTATGTAATCTTTTAGCCACTTTGGTCTTATGCTATTTTCAGCAAATAAATCTTCTACTTGTTCATTACTGCTTACTATTCTATCATTTTCATCATACATTTAATCACCTAAATCAATCTTTTTAAACTTTCTTTTATTAGTCCCTCTAGACTTAATTCATTATCTTTTAGCTCCAAGAGAACTCTATCAATGTCATTTTTCTGATAGCCTAGGTTTAATAGTGCTTCTTTAGCAACATCGAAGTCTTCATTTACTACGCTTACATCCTCTGATTTTTCTATTGGAATAAAATTCATCTTTTTAACTTTATCCACTAATTCCAAAATTATTCTAGAAGCAGACTTCTTACCTATTCCTTTTGCTACAGTTAGCTTATTTATATCGTTATTTAATATAGCATTTTTAATCTCATTAACTGATAACGAAGACAATATTCCAAGAGCTGTCTTAGGACCAATTGTAGAAACACTAGTAAGATGTAAAAACATTTCTAGCTCATCTTTACTAATAAATCCAAAAAGGGAAATATCGTCTTCTCTAACTTGCATAGAAGTATAAATCTTATACTCGTTATTTATTTCAATATTAGCAAGAGTTGTAAGTGAAGAAAATATAATATATCCCATATTGTTATTTTCAATTACGAAGTTATCTTCATTTATCGCTCTAATTTGACCTATAATATATGATATCATTAATTCAACCTAAAACTTTCTTTAAACCTTTGACTTAGGGCATGGCACAAGGCTACTGACAAAGCATCTGCCGCATCATCTGGCTTTGGAATTTCTTTCAAGTTAAGAAGCTTAGTAATAGTTAGCTGCATTTGTCTCTTATTAGCTCTTCCGTATCCTGTGATTGCCTGTTTGATCTGTAATGGTGTATATTCATAGATTGGCAAATTATTTTTTTGTGCACAAAGGACTTGAATTCCTCTAGCATGCCCAACAGTTATCGCAGTTTTTACATTAGCATTAAAAAATAATTCTTCAATAGCAAATTCATCTGGATTAAATTCGTTTATTATATCATCTAAATTATCATATAACAACTCTAGTCTTTTTCCTGTCTTTGTTTTTGATGAAGTTGTTATTACACCATTTTCTAATACTTTAACCTTATTATTTTTAAATTCAATTACTCCATAACCCATAATTGCTATTCCTGGGTCTATTCCTAATATAATCATAATCTCCAAAATAAAAAGGGCTATAAGCCCTATTGATATCTCCTAAACACTTCCCTAATTAGACCTCTAAAGTAATACTCAGCATAAGTGTCAACTATTGATTTATATAAATATGTAAGTGTTTTTTCATACATTTTTTTAGATTGTTGACTTGTTATGTCTTCAGTAAATATAGAATCAGTGTCGAAACTAAGCTGTTTGTGAGTCGTTGTATCTATATTGTAAATCTTTTCTTTAAGCATCAAATCAGCATAAGCCTTGATGTCTTTATTTAATTCTTTTACAAGTCCTTTATTATCGTATATTTTTCTTTTAAACTCGTTACTTATATCGATAATTTTAGGATCAAACCTATTATAGTAAAAATTTGTAGATTCTATTAAGTAGTCGGCACCAAATTCATCTATCAATGTATATTCTAATTTATCTACTGCCTTTTTATCTCTGAACGCTCTAAATTGAGCTTTAATTGATATGACATATTCATATCTATATATATCAGAAGATATTAGGCTATCTAAAGAATCTATTATTTGATCGATGTCTCTAAGATTCCAGAAATATTTTTTCAAATTCTTTAGTACATAATCATTAACATAAAAAGAATTCTTTGAAAAATTGATAAAGTTCTTATCATGTAACAAAGACATAAGTGTGTTCAATGAGTATATATCTTCATTTACTAAAAAATTATATTCAAGTTTTTCAATTATTGGATATTGTTCACTTAAATTTGCCTTCATTACATTCCTACCTCTTATACTATTTTACCATAAAATCCATTTATTTTATTGATTTTCTTGTTTGCTTAGAATTAAAAAAGCTAAATTAAAGAAACAATATTCATAGAAAATTAATTTTCGTATATTTTTCTTTCAATTTAGCCAAAATAAATTAAATAGTAAAAGTATATTCATCTAAAATTCTTAAAACTTTTTAAATTCCACCTGCATATCTTTTAATCTAAAATTATAATTGACATCTTTTCTTTCGATGTTTATAACAGCTTTATTCCTCAAATCTTCATCAGAAAAAAGCTTATCAATCAGCTCAAAACTAGGATTTATAGCATGAGGATTTCCAACCATTTGAAACATAGTTATATCTCCATTAGTATCCCCATAAGAATATGAGCTGTCCAAGTCAATATTATACCTCTTATCTAAATCAATGATAGCCGAAAGTTTACTTTTTCCATCCCACATAGGGTTAATTTTACCAGAAAATTTATTATTTTCATCAAAAACATAGGATGTAGATATTGATTCTGTAGCGCCATAAAACTTAGAAAAATCATCGACCAAAAAATCAGGAGAACCAGAAATAAAGAAAATTAAATCACCATTTGCTCTATGCCACTCAACAGCTTTTCTAGTTACCATGTAAACTTTATTCTTGTTTTCTTCGATTACCTGCTTTGAGAATTTTTCAATAACACTTTTATCTAATCCAACTATGCTTTTTTGATAAACTAGAGCTGCTTTATCAAGATAATCTTCATAAGCTCCTAATCTATTTTGATATTTCTCAAATAAAGGTCCAATCTCATCAGACCATGCATTATCAGAAAGTATGCCATTTTCACTAAGCTTTATAAAATGCTCAACAAGCAAAGAATTTCTAAATAATGTTCCATCTATATCAAAAAAGGCTGCCTTTCTTTTTGCCATACTAAGCTCCTTTATTTTTTGATTTCTTAATAGCTTGACGTTTCTTCGCTACTCTTTTATTACCATTAGGATTGATATTATTATTTTCCTCGTCAATATTTTCAAGATTATCTTTTATTTTAACGATTAATTCCACCATAAAGGCAACTATTATGCCTGTTAAAGAAGCACTCACTAAAAATATAGCAATCCAAGCCAAATTTAGCCCATTTTTGCTTGTAAATGTTATTAAGGATATGATTCCTATTATTAATCCAACAATTCCAACTCCAATAGATGGAATGAATTTAACTATCCTTTTCTCATTCATAAAATATAGGACAACTGATATAGCTCCCATTATAAAAGCAAAAATTGGCAATATTGCTAATCTTGATGAGTATTGAGAAACTAAATTAATTAATCCAGCCATAAACCCTCCGTTAATCCAAACTTACTTTTGTTACATTAATTTTATCATTTATATCGAGAATAATAAAGCTACCTACTCCATCTCTAGGTAGAGATGGAGATCCAGGATTTAACAATAAAATATCATTTTTAATTTCATTAACATAGGTATGTATATGACCAAACACAATTATGTCGCAGTTAAGTTCATAAGCCTTTTCAACTAAATTTTCATAAGTATATCCTACATCATATTTATGACCATGAGTTAAAAACAACCTTTTACCATCTATATCTATTACCTTTTCATATTCTTCATTAATAAAAAAATCATTATTACCCTTTACAGCGTAGTAGTTTAATCCTGTTTCATAATAAATGTTTTTCACATCTTCTAAGCCATCTCCTGCATGGATAAGTAAATCAATATCTTCATGACTTAAAATATAATCACTAACAGAATCATACATACCATGGGTATCACTTGTAACTAATATTTTCATTTGATATCCAAAAATTCTTTAAACTTTTTCATAGCTCTTGCTCTATGAGATATTTCATTCTTTTCTTCTATAGTCATCTCACCAAGAGTTTTATCAATATCTTCTATTAGAAAAATCTTGTCGTAACCAAATTCACCCTCACCACGGTCTTCGCTACTAATTTTGCCTTTCAAAACTCCATTAAAATAATGATCATTTCCATTCTCATCAATATAAGCTATTACAGTTTCAAAATAGGCATCTCGATTTTCTTTATATTCTAATTCGCTTAATAGTTTATTTCTATTGTCAAGATAACTTGCATTATCACCCGCATACCTATGAGAATAAATTCCTGGTCTACCACAAAGTGCTTCTACAAAAAGACCTGTGTCATCAGCAAATACAGCTCTTTTAGTTAACTCATAGAGTGCATTAGCTTTTTTATAGGCATTTTCTTTTAAGGTGCTACCATCTTCTATTACATCAAAATCGTCTATACCAATATCTTTAGGCATCTTTATAGAGTCATTAGCGAGCATTTTTTTCACTTCTTTTAGTTTGTCCTTATTTCCAGTTGCGAATAATAATTCCATATAGTCTCCTCTTAAAATAATAACAGATTTATCATTTTACAGTCAAATAAATCAGTTCTTGCCTTCTATAATTTCATTATAGTTTGTAAAGGCAGTCTCGAGATTTTCTGCACTTGTTCCTAGCTGTTCTTCAACACTAACAATAGTTGAAGAATTTATAGTTGGAATTGAGTATATTGGGTTTTTCTCAATTAAATTATCTTTAATTCTATGAACCAATATTTCATCAGGAGTTTGTATAACAATATACTTTCCATTAGATAACACATAATAATCCTTAAATTGATTGTTGATGTTTCTAACCATATCTCTAGTTATTGAATTGCCGGTAGTATTTTTATTTAACATTTGATTACCTATGGCAATTTCCATAGGAAAGAAATTCTGTACAAAACTATCGCCATCGCCAGTATGAATTGAGGATTGAAAAATCCATTGCCCTTGATTTCTAACTATTCCAAAGTTTGTATTATCAAAAGCTACTTTTTCTTTGTCTATATTTTCAAATTCTGACTCTGCTTCATCTAATACTCTTTCTTTAAATATCAAGTCAGAATCCTCTTCCCCTGTAAATTCTTCTAAGGATAAAAATTTCGGATTCTTCAAATTTTTAGTTTCTAATATAGCATATTTTCTTATAGGATTCTCATTTTCACTTCTCGTATAATCTATCGAAACAAAATCATCTGAAACGTAATTTATTCTCATATCGAGATTTATATCCTTAAAAGAATAAGTAGTTCTAGTAGCTGAATCAATCATTCTATCCCTGAGTCTAACTGGATATGAAATAATTTCGTCATAATTACTAGTAATATTATTATTTTTAGAATTAACTGACCAATATTCCTCATTATTTTTAACAAAAATATTATAAACTTTTTTATAGGAAATTGTATCCGAATCCTTTATTCTTAATAGATAAGTGTAGTAATTATATATTGATTCTTCTTCGGAACTATCTATTCTTTCTCTCACTCCTAATAAAAGGGCAGCATCTTCTTCTACTTCTTCACCATCAGGTGTAGTTGTTCTATCTTTGCTAGCTTTCTTAGAATAGTCAGCGAGTACTTTTGAATCTACTTTATTAGAAATCTTTTCAATTTCTATAAAATTATCATTTATAGTAAAATACATTTTTGTTTCACTTTTCTTAATGAAATCTTTTGAAAAAAGTTGCCCTTGTGATGCATTAATTACTACTACATTTTCATTTTTATCTATATTATGAGTTTCAATTCCTCTGTTAGCCAAATACTTAGATAGATTTACATACTTAGAGGAATAAGTTGGTGGAAATGCATAATTATCGCCTATTGCAGCCAAATTTTTGTCAATATATACTAAATCACCAATTTTGTAATTATCTTCTGACCCAGTTTTTTTACCATTTTTGATATCGACAACTTTCCAAGTTCCTGTTATAGATAAATCATCTTGTTTAGGCATCTGTATTAGACTATTAAGTTCCTCAGGACTTTTATTTGTACATGAGGTTAGTAAAATTATAATTAACAAAACAAATAAATTTTTAACTATTTTCTTCATCTACTAACCTCGGAATTTCTACTATTACTGATGTACCAACGGTATACTTACTCTTAATAACTAGTTTTCCACCATGTCCTTTAATTATTTCTTCGCAAATTGAAAGACCTAATCCAGTATGTGATTTTGAAGAAGAACCTTTGTAAAATTTACTTGCTACAAAAGCTATTTCATCTTCTTTGATTCCTTCACCATTATCCTTAACAGTAATCAGGACCTTATCTTCGTTCTGATCTATTATCAAATCTATATTTCCACCTTCGTCAGTGAACTTTATTGCATTATCTATTATATTTATTAGAACTTCCTTCATCCTATTTTTATCAGCATATACCATTATATTTTTGTAGATAGTTACAAACTTAAAATCAATATTTTGACTTTGAGTCCTTGGATAAAGTTGTGTATGGATTTGTTTAGAAAGCTCTACGATATCAAGTTTTTCTTTATCGTATTTATAGTTAGTAGAAGATAATCTAGAGAAATCTAATAAATCTTCAACCATCATCGAAAGCCTATCGCCTTCGTCTTCTATTATTTTTAAACCCTGACTCATCATATCATCATTCTTCTGAATTTCTGGAGCTTGTAGGGTTATAGCCCAGCCTTTAATAGATGTTAGTGGTGTTCTTAGTTCATGAGATACTGAAGATATAAATTCATTTTTCATATCTTCTCTTTTTACAATGTTTTCACTCAGATTATTTAATGTGATAGCAAGTTCTGATATCTCATTATTTCCCTTTACATTCGCTTTTACTGAATAGTCACCTGTAGCTAATTTTTCAGAAACATCAATTAAGTCATTTATTGGCTTTATGAAGTTCGTTGCTGCAAAAAAAGAAATAATTAGAGCAGCAAATATTACTATTAGCCCAAATAATATATACCAAAATGTATCATCACTTATTCTCTTGTCCACTTTTTCTAGTGAACTTGTCATTCTAATAATACCAACTTGTTGCTCTGAGGATACCAAGGGATAGGAAAGTGATAATACCTTGTCTCCAGTAGACTCTCTTTTTGACTTGATAAATTCTTGCTTTCCTTCAATTGCAGAGTTTACATCAATAGTTTCAAGTTTTTTTCCAACTTGATTGGACGCTTGAGAATCAAATAAAACAACTCCAGAATTATCCAGAATTTGTACTTGAGTATCGTTTTGCCTATAAAATAAGTTCTTATCTCCGATTATAATATCACTCAAGTCGTACCTATTCATATAGTTACTATATTGGAGCTGATTTATTCTTGCTTGATTTTTCATAGAATCAGCCAAGGCAGATTCATAGTAAATTCTTATGCTGTTAAAAGAAAAGATTTCGAATCCAATAACAACTGTAATAACAAATAACATTACAATTTTAATAACAGAAAATTTAATACTATCATTTGGATTTTGATTGTTATAAGATTTTATCTCTTTATCTATAAATTCTTCGTTTTTTATTATTTCCATCTATAACCTGTGCCCCATACGGTTTCTATATATTCTGGTTTGGCAGGATTATCCTCTATCTTAGCTCTTATCCTTCTTATATTTACATCTACAATTTTTGTATCGTTACTATAGTTATTGCCCCAAGTCATGGCCATTATCTCATCTCTAGTCATTGCTTTTCCTTTATTATTAATAAAGTTTTCAAGGATTGTAAATTCTGTAGGGGTTACATCAATTTCTTTATCGTTTTTAAAAAAGCTCTTTGCATATATATCAAGGGTAAAGGGTCCATCAGTTATAGTTTGCTTGGTCTTTTCTTTATCTTGATTGCTTGTTAGATTAACTCTTCTCATTAGAGATCTAATTCTAAGAATCAACTCCTGTGGGTTAAAGGGTTTAATAATATAATCATCAGCACCTTTCTCTAAACCTAAGATTTTATCTATATCTTGAGATTTAGCTGAAACCATAATAATTCCAGTCATAGGTGAAATATCTCGTATCTTCTCGCATACTTCATATCCACTTATTCCTGGAAGCATAATATCTAAAATAGCAACCGCTGGCCTTTCTGCTTCAAATACCTTTATAGCTTCCTCGCCGCTTGCAGCTTCAACAGTTTGATAACCTTGATAATCAAGGTTGATCTTCATAAACTGTCTTATTGGATCTTCATCATCAACAATAAGTATCTTGTTATTTTCCATCAGTTGTCCTCTCAAAGGCAATCTTAGCAGCCCCAATAACACCTGCGTTATTTAAAAATTGAGCTGGTATTATTTCAACATCACCTGGCTTATTACAATATTCTTGAAATCTTGATATCATACCATCCCAAAATACATCTTTGGCATGGATTACTCCTCCGCCTATTACTATAACTTCTGGATCGAATATATTTCTTAGAGATGTAAGCAAGAATCCAAGATTTTTTTGATAATTATCTAGTACCTTTTTAGCATTATCGTCACTATCAACTAAATCAAATATTGCCTGGCCACTCAATTCCTTACCAGTAAGATTTTTATAGTCTTTAGTTAGAGCAGAACCTGCACAATAGCTTTCTGCACACCCATTTTGCCCACATGTACATGGATCTCCATCAGGATGTAGAAGCATGTGTCCTAATTCAGCGCCTTGGAAGTTAGATCCTTTTAATAGACCACCTTCTTTTGTGTATATAGCACCGCCCAAACCAGTTCCTAAGGTTATCATGACTATATTATAAAAATCCTTACATGAACCAATCCATTTTTCCGCAATCAGAGCTATATTTGCGTCATTTTCTACAAAAACAGGAACATCTACGAATTCTTCTACGGCTTCTTTTAAGTTAAGTCCAGTCCATCCCTTTATATTTCCAGCAAAAGTTACAAGGCCATTTTCTGAATCTATAAATCCAGGTGTACCAATTCCTATCGCACTAGCTTCTTTGTAATTTAGAGCATAGATAGCATTTTTAATATTATCTAAAACTACTTCCCTACCTCTATTTGCATTTGTAGGAACTTCTTTTCTTTCTAGAATTTTTCCTTCTTCATCTATTAAACAAGCGTTTATCTTTGTACCACCAATATCAATTCCAATAACTTTTTTCATTCCTACTCCTTAGTAAAAATCTTTTCTTTTAATCTATATATTTCTTTTTTCTTTTCTGAATAAAACTCTGTACCTTCTAGATATTCCAAACCCTTTATTTTTGAAAATTTAACTTTATATGCAAGTAATATTTGATTATGTACTCCATATTTGTTTAGGGTGTCATTAACAGATTTACTCCCATATTTTCTATCTCCTATAATTGGAGTTCCATTTTCTCTTAGGGAAAATCTTATTTGGTGAGTTTTTCCTGTATCTAGCTTACATTCTAGAAGTGTAAATTTGCCGTTACTTTCAATCGGTCTAAAGAAAGTTCTAATCCTAGATCCACCAGTAGCCTTTTTTATTTTATTTTTATTTTCGTTTTTCTTAATATTTGTATCAATAGTAAATTCTTTTGCTATATTACCTTTTACAATTGTTAGATAATATTTATCTATCAAATTATCTCTTATTGCTTTATTTAAAGCTCTTAGAGACTTAGCATTTTTTGCTCCAATAACTAACCCCGCAGTATTTCTATCAAGTCTATTAACTACAGCTGGTTTAAACGTCTTATCTGACATGTCAAATGATTTGGTCTTGTACAAATAAGATAGCATATTGTCAACAAGGTTGTTTCCATAATCTTTTTTTGATGAACTATGAGTTAGAACTCCTCGATCTTTATCCATTATAATTATATTTCTATCTTCATAGATAATATTGAGGTCAAAGTCTTGAGGTTTAAAATCTGTTTTAGTTAGCCATCTCTTATAATCCTCATCCTTGATATACATCTTGACCTTGTCATTGGCATACACAAAGTCATCTTTTTTAGCTCTTTTATCGTTAATTTTGAAATTTTTCTTCCTTATATTTTTTTGTATAACAGAAAGTGGAGCATTTTCAAAATATTTTCTTAAGAATCTATCAAACCTTTGATTTCCATCATTTTCACTTATTTCTATTTCTATCATAATTAGTATGATTTATTGACGTATGAGTCTATTATAGACTCTTTTGAGTCTTCATTAAATACTCCCTTTTCCCTTAGTTTTTCAAGCAACTTTTTATTCTTCGAATGTAGCACAGTTTTTTCCATATCAAGAACATTAATTTCAAATATACTGCCTTTAAGTCTTTTTGATTTAAGAATTATATAATAGGACTCCATGTTTTTATAATCAATTATTTCCAATAATCTTTGGGTAGCTATATCTTTTAAATAGTAGTAATTTTCCCTATCATTTATTAATTTGTTATAATTCTTTTTTTTCTTCTTAACATTTTGACATAATCTAGCTTCAAAATTACATCTTTTTGCCATTATATTGTAATACTGATAGTTATAAATTGCTTCTTTTGCAGTGCTTATATGAGAAAAAGGTTTGAGGTCAAGTTTTTTAATAAAATTATAATTTAAGTTTAAAAACTCATCTTTATCAATTTTAGACTCATCTAATAAACCAATGGATTCCTTTCTCCAATTTTCAAATAAATTTAATTTCTTTTCTTCTATATTCATAATAAAAAACCGTCTCAAGTGAGACGGTTACTACTAATCTTCTAGTTTTAATTCAATAGTTTCTGCATCTAGAGAACTAGGAACGTCTTTACTTGTCCAATCTAATCCTAGGTATATGTCAGCTTTTGAATATTCAGATAAGTTTTTAAGTCTATTGCAAACTTCTTCTATATTATCATCGTTAATATCAATAATATCATATATACCGTCGATGTAGATTTTTCCGATATCATAGTCACGAGCAAGTATTCCACCAACAAATCCTAATAGTCCATCAACATTAGCTACTTTGTAGCTTTTAGCATTTATTAGTCTTACTTTGTAGTCAAGAGTTGTAATTTGGCTATCATCAGCATCTATAAATACTATGTTGTTATTACCTTTTTCTTTTTCTTTGTTAGCTTCTTCTACTAGATATTTTGTTTTACCAACACCTTGCTCACCTAATACTAAATAAATCATTTCAATCCTCCTTTATTTTTTCAAAAATTTTATTTTTGCTTTTATCACCTTGAACAATTTCATTGTCATTCATATATTTAACAATCTCATCTCTTATTAACCACCAAGACGTATCCCAATTACAAAACAAAGTCTCTTCTTTTGGAGCACGCCCAACAAGTCTAGCTATTGCAACATCCTTATCCAAATGTCTTAGAAACTCAATTACATTTCTCTGATATTCTTCCTTGCTAATCATCTTTATTTCATTGTTTAAATACATATTAGCAAGTTTTGTATCTTTAACTATAAATAATGAATGCATCTTAACTTCTTTGACAGATAGGGCGTTTATAACCCTTGCACTTTCTATCACATCCCTGATATCATCCCAAGGAAGTGATAAGATGACATGTGTGCACACTCTTATATTAAATTCTTTAAGTAGACTTACAGCTTTTATAAAATCAGCTAGAGATTCACCTCTGTTTAAGATATCTAGCGTTTTATAATTAGCAGTCTGCAAACCAAGTTCAAATGTAATATCTATGCCTGTTTTTTCTCTAAATTCATTTAGAAAAACTAACTTATCATAAGTCACACAATCACTTCTAGTTGAAACAGCGATAGCAACTATATAGTCCTTGTTGCAAGCATTTATTACTTCTTTAAACTCACTAAGTGGCATGTAAGTATTTGAAAAATTTTGAAAGTAAGCTATGAATTTGTTCGCTTTATATCTACTACCTATATAATCTTTGTTACTACTTAACTGTTCCTCTACAGTCATACTTGTTGGAAGATTCTCAAATGAACCTCCTGCCTCTGAACAGAAGATACAACCACCAACTCCACAAGATCCATCTCTATTTGGACAAGTTAGTGATAGTTTTATAGGCAGTTTATATACTTTTTCTCCGTAAGTATCTTTATAATACTCACTGACTGAATAATAAGGTATATTATTCATCTATCATTTCGTCTTCGTCCATATCACTTTCATAATCATCAACTAGATTATCGAGGGCTTCTTCGTCCCAATAGTGACTAAATATATGGAAAACTTCGTCTAGTTCTTCTTCATCATCTATTATTTCTAAATTGATATCGTCGTTGTCAAAGGAATCATTGTAGTAAAATAAGTAAATTTGTGAACTATCGCTAGACAACAAGGCAACGTAGTCTGTTTCATCAACTGTGAATATATCAACTAAATAACATTGATCTGTGTTTTCATCAAATCCTATTTCAATGATGGCCTTGCCTTGGTTCTTACCAAATTCTACTTCATGACCATGTAGATTGAATTTTTCTGTCATAGTCTCTCCTAACTTTAATAAATTTTATTAAGTACTTTTTCAAGTAAATTTACAACTAAAAATAAGTCTTCAACACTTGAATAATATACATTATCTGCTTTCTTATATTTTACCCCAATTGATATGATTTTCACATTTAAGTCATTGAATATAATACTACTGTCTAGCGAATATTGGGTCTTTACAACATTTAATTCATCATTATTTATTTCACTATAAGCCGTTTTGAAAACGTCAGTCAAATAAGTATCTTTATTTTTCCATTTATCAATATGGAATTTCTCATTTAAAATAGAATTAGATATTGAAGAGGCGACATTTATTCTTTCAATCATAGAATTCATACTGTCTTCTGATAAAGATCTGAGTACTATAATTAAATTAACATGATTTTTAAGACTTCTAGCTGCCGCAAGATTACTTGAGCTAATAGTTTTATCATCAATTGAGTTTACAAAAAAGCTTCCCATTGGAATCAATTCAATAAATGATGCTAGATAATTAAACGATTCTTTGGTTATAGGATCTTTTTTCTTTGTATCTATTTTAGTTAGACTGAGTTTCATATCAGGCTCATACTTTAAGTTCTTTTCTAAACTCTCATTTTTAACTATCTCAAATATATTTAATAGATCCGCTTCATATTGTCTATCAACTACGAAATCTATATAAGACGTCGAAGGTATATACTCATATCTTTCACCGCCAACTAAAGAAACTATATCTATGTCTACTTTAGCTTTTATTTTTCTAATAATAGTTACCAAAAGCTTAATTGAATTTAATTTTACTTTATCTGACTCTTCTCCAGCATGTCCTCCACTTAAATCATGCAAGCTAATCCTGTAGCTACCAAATTCATATGCCGGTTTAAATCTTTCAACCTTTACTTGATTTAAGAAAAGTTTCAATGATGAAAACTCATCTGCTATGCAATTTGCTTGTCTTAAATTAAAGTTTATTACATTATCAGTCCTAAGTATATTAGCTACTGCATTGTATTTCATATCACACATGTCAATGTTGTTATGAGTTATAAGAACATCAAAGCTCTCATGGCTAAAATCTAATAAATAACAAATTAGAATGGATGAAATTATCAGGTTTATACTATATTCAGATTTTATTATTTCTTTATCATAATCTTCTATCGAAAAAGATAAGTTGTTTTTATTATAATCTATGTTTAAATGCAAGAGAGCCTTGGGTTTCTCGCCTTTTTTTATATAATAGCTATCATCAACATTAACAATATCAAGCTTTAAATCTCTTGCGGTATCTAATATTAAAGTCTCTATTAAATTACTGGATTTATTATTAGTATATTTTTCAGTGAGACCTTTTACATATTCGCTTAGATTATCTTTATCTGTTACATAATCCATAGCTTATCCTAGTAATATTTCTTTACTTCAATATCCTTTTTAATTTCGTCAAGCTTGTTTAGATAAGCCTCTTGTCTTTTAATCATTAAAACTCTTTGTTTAACTTGATCTTTAATTTCATCATATGAAGGAGTCTCGACATTTTCTATATTTTCGAGTTTAATCAAGTGATATCCGAACTGAGACTTAACAGGATCTGATATTTGACCGACTTCTATAGAATCTAAACCTTCTTGGAATTCTTTTACCATTACACCCTTAGGGAATTTACCTAGTGATCCTCCATTATCCTTAGATGGATCTATGGAATATTTCTTGGCTGCTTCAGAAAATTCTAGACCTTCGTCTATTTCTTTTTTGATTTTATTAGCTTCATCTAAATCTTTAACTAAAATATGGGATGCTTCATATAATAAAGGTGGATTCAAATTCTCTTTGTTTTTTTCATAATAAGCTTTTATTTCACTATCATCTAACTTAATTTCTTCAAAAATCTTGTGCATAGCATAATTCTTAAGCATATTATCTTTTACAGCTTCTAGCTCTTTCACAAAGTCTGTTTCTTCGTCAAGTTTCTTATCTACAGCATCTTTTAAAAGAATTTCTTGATTTACAATTTCATCGCAAAGAACTTTTATACCTTCTTCATTATTAAATCTTTGGCCATCTTCCATATTTGTCATTAGTTTATAAACATCTTGTGTATAAATTTTCTTGCCGTTTACTTCTGCTAGCAGTTTGTTATTTTCTGTCATTCTTACCTTCTTTCAATTCTATTCTATTATTATATATAACAATATCGTTATTTTTATAAAGTCTACCGATAGCTCTCTTGTATGCAGATTTGCTCATGTTAAATATTTTAAATATCTTATCAGGGGAAGATCTATCAGAAAGATAAACAACACCATCATTTTCATATAAATAATCTAGTATCCTATCACTATCAGCATCCATTTGTATATGAGCTCTTTGTCTTAAGGATAGTTCAATTTTTCCGTCTGATTTAACTTCTTTAACCCTTGCTTCAATGAGTTCACCTTCAATATGAACACCTCTTAGCTCATGGATTCTTAAAAGAGAATCATACTTATTATCTATTGCTATAAATGCTCCAATTGCCTTATTTATGGAATATATTCTTCCACTAACCTCATCATTTTCTTTGTATTCATGATCATTTGATAATAGATCTCTAATTTTTGAACTTAGATATACATACCCGGCATTATTTTCTTTTATTACTACAGGATATGTCATATCCATTAGAACCTTATATGTTCTTTCTTCAAAAGGCATAAATAAATTTCTATTATCACTAATTTTAAAATAAACACCTTTTTTATCAATATCAACTGCTGTCAATGACTCAATGCTTCCAACTTCATAGGGAAAATCTATACTAGCCCTAAGAACTTGATTTCTATCATGATATAAGACCGCATCAACTTTATCACCAATTTTTTTATCTTTGACAAGGACTTTGTCAATAACAGCATCCCCCATCTTTGTTTTCAGATAAGCTTTATTTTTATTAAATCTTTTTATACTAAACTCTTTAATTTTTTTCTCCTAATTCTCACTAAATTGGTCAAAGGTAAATCCTTCTCCCAATACTTCTGATACTTGATATGTGAATATAAACGCTTTTTTATCAACATTTATAATTTCTTCTCTAATTTTCGGATACATTCTAAACGGTGTAACAGTCATAACAACTTTTTTGTCATCATAAGAATATCCTCCCTCGGCCTTTAGCAAGGTGACACCTTTTTTATGTTTAGAAATTATTAATTTATTTATTTCTTCATATTTATCAGATATGACTAGTATAGCTATTTTTCTACCAAAACCTTGGATAAAGTAATCGATACCTATCGATTGAATCATAATCGTCAAAACAGCATATAGACCTAATTCTACTCCAAAAACAATCATTGATGAAATTACAACTACAAAATCAGCTAAAAACATCGATATATGTATTGGTATTCCTGTAAGTTTATTTAATACAGAAGCTATAAGATCTGTTCCGCCTGTAGATGAACCGTTATAGAAAACTATAGCCAATCCTAAACTCATTGTTATCGCACCAAATATAATATTGATTATTTTATCATTAGTTAAAATAACATTAGGAAAAACTCTCTCGAAGATAATTATAAACACGGATAAAATTAAGGAGGCAAATATGGATTTTTTAGCAAAATCAAACCCTAAAATTACAACACCCAAAGACATTATAAGGACGTTTAAAACTGCATTTGCAACACCTACCGAAAGCACTGGAAAGATATTTGATAGGACTACAGAAAATCCAGATACACCACCTGCTGCTATATCATGCTGTATCAAGAAAAAATATAAACCAGCAGAAATTAAAAAGGATCCGAAAAAAATCCATATATATTTCTTCATTTTATTCCTCCACTATCTATAGTAAAATGTTATCATAAATTAACTAGATATTCAATTTTAATAATATAAAAAGATGCCTAAGGAATCCTTAAGCATCTTTCGTACTATTGAGCCCAGCTAGGTATCAATTGATTAAAGTTATCATACATCTGCATGATAGCATCAATTTCATTTTCTTCTAGATTATGATCCTTTTCATGATCCTTCAAAACCTTATTGTAAAGTAAAATATAAGCTTGATATAAGCTTAAAAGTCTATAAAACTTTCTAGTTGGCTTATTATAATCAAAATATCCTTCTAGTACGCCTCTAGCAAAATCCGGATATTTTATTGCTAACTTATTTATATCTACAAAATCAAATACTCCATCTCCGTATATAATCTCTTTTACGGCTCTCAAATCGAGTTTATTTTCATCATATACTCTGATATTTTTTTCATTTATCTTGCCATAGATAAGATTTATTGGTGTATTTTTTGTAAGATGAATATTAGCTTCAATATAATCTATTAGGATATAGTCAGAATCTCCTATATTTTCAGATAAGCCATGGATATAGAAAAGATAGTTAGCTTTAGTTAAAAATTTCTTCTCCCAATCTACTGGTTCAGTTATTCTAGTTTGGTGTATATTTTTTAATATCTTACCAAAGCTTTCACCTATCCTAAAAGAATTTTCACAATTTGCTTTATCTAAAAACTCTTCTAACGATATTTCTTTTCTATATTCAAAAATTTTATAAGACTTATTTATATCTGGTAGTATCCCCTCTTCATAAATTAATAGAGGATCTAGACCAATTTTATCCAGACGATCTTGGATAAATTTCTCATTTGATATATTCTCATGATCATCCATATCATATAGTGACACAACATAATAATTTTCGTCAGTTGTTGTAACTTTTAATTTATTTTTAGAAATTTTTTCAACAGTTTTAATAATTTCTTTGTTAGAAAAAAAATCTGTATGTTTTAGGAAACCATAATCATCTTTCATTTTATTTATGCTCTTTTACAAGACTTTCTACTTCTTCAGTCGATTCGCAATCTATTGCTTTAGCAGCAAATTCAGATTCTTTATTTTGATCTGAGTTTATAATTGTATCTTTGATTTCTGCAATTTTAGCAGATGAACCAGAAAACTCATCTAAACCTAATCCCAATAATAGCTTAGTAGCTTCTGTATCTGAAGCAAAGGCTCCACACATACCTGTCCATTTGCCAGCTTCATGAGAAATATCAATAATATGTTTGATTGCTCTAAGGACAGCAGGGTTGTAATTTGAATATAAATCAGCTATATTTTCATTTCCTCTATCTACTGCCAAAGTATATTGAGTTAAGTCATTTGTTCCTATAGAGAAGAAGTCAGCGTATTTGATAAACTTGTCTGCCATGATTATTGAAGCAGAAGTTTCTACCATTATTCCGACATCGAGATCTTTATTGTAAGATATGCCTTCTTGGTCAAGCTCTTTTTTAATCTCTTCGATCATGTTTCTAGCTTCTTTAAGCTCATTTATATTTACTACAAATGGAATCATTATTTTTAGATTACCAAAAGCAGACGCTCTAACCAAAGCTCTAAGTTGATCTTTAAACATTTCTTTTTTATCTAAGCAAAGTCTAATAGCTCTGTATCCTAAAAATGGATTTTCTTCTTTAGGGAAATCAAAGTAATCAAGACCCTTATCTCCACCAATATCAAGAGTTCTAATAATTAGCGGTTTATCTCCAAGCATTTGTGTGGCTTCTTTATATACTTCGAATTGTTTTTCTTCGCTAGGAAATTCCGAACTTTGCATATATAAAAATTCAGTTCTAAATAATCCTACCCCATCACAACCATTTTCTATGGCAATTTTAAGGTCTTCTAAGTTACCAATATTAGCTGAAACTTCTATTTTCTTTCCATCTTTTGTAACAGCTTCTTTATCTTTTATTAGTTTAAGTCTTTCTTTCTTTTCTTTTTGTTCCTTGATTAGGGCAGTGTAATTGTCAATCTCTTCTTGGCTAGGATTTACAATTAATAAACCTTCATTTCCGTCAAGAATAGCTTTTTCTCCACCTTTGATTTTTGTAGAAATATCTCCAATACCAACAAGCGCAGGCATATCAAGGGTTTGAGCTATTATTGATGTGTGGCTAGTTTTACCACCTAGATCTGTTGCAAACCCAACTACGGCTTCTTTGTCCATATTTGAAGTATCTGATGGAGTCAATTCTTTTGAAATAACAATACTATTTTTATCAAGGTGAGCTAAATCTTTTGGTGTGATTTTCTTTAGCTTATACATTACTTGTAAGCCAATATCTTTATAATCGCTTGCACGCTCTCTAAGATAATCATCATCGATTTGACTCATTATCTCAACCATTTCTTTGATTGTTTCATCCAAAGCTAATTCAGAATTTTTAAGTTCATTTTTTATTTTTGATTCTATTGTATCTGTAAAATATGGGTCAGACAATAATTCAGTGTGAGCAGCTGCTATATTTTTTTGAGCTTCGCTTGCTCCTTCATTATTTGAAAGTTGGTCTATATAGGCATTTATAGAATCTTTTACCTTCTTAAACTCATCATCTGCTTCTTCTTCCCTTATTTTCCTATCATCAACTACTACTTCTTCTCTAGAAAATAGATATAAATTACCAATGGCAAGTCCTCCACTAGCTTTTATTCCTTCATATCTTTCAGTCATTATTAATTACTCCTTATTTTAAAAAAAGGATACTGTTAAGTATCCTTCTATTCAATCGTATTATTCAGATAAGTTATTGACAAATTCAACAAGTTCATCTGCAAATTTTTCTTCATCTTCACCTTCAACAACTAAAGTTATTTCAGTTCCTTTAGCTATTCCTAGGCTCATTACGTTGAAGATTGATTTAGCATTTGCTTCTTTGCCGTCTTTTATTATCTTAACCTCACCTGGGTAATTTTTAACGAATTGTACTAATGATGCAGCTGGTCTTGCGTGTAGGCCAGTTTCATTAGCTACTACTACTTTTCTTTCTGCCATATTCATGCCTCCTATTTTATTCTTATACTATTATTTTACTATATTTTTATAAATAAACAATAAGCTCTTAGCCTGCTATTATTTGATAGCCTTTGTAGATTCCCTTTTAATAATTTGACCGTCTATTATCCAATCATCTTCGAGAATATCCTCTTCTTCCTTGATTCTTTTAATCAAAGCTCTAATTGAAATTGCACCAATATCGTAATAAGGTATTGAAACTGTGCTTAGTTTTGGTCTATAAATACTTGCTATACTAGAATCACCAAATCCTGCTACAGATAAATCATCTGGTACAGAAATATTATTATCAATACAATAATTGATAAATCCGATAGCGACATTATCATTTACACAAGTTACAGCTGTTATGCCTTCTTTTTTGACGAAATGATACACTTTCTCACCAATATTATAGCCATCATCTGAACTAATGCCATCTGTTTCAATGATATAAGATTTTTTTTCATTATTAGAAATAGCTTCTCTATATCCATTTAGCATATTTTCATTTAAAATGTTATTTTCAGAATGGTTTATATATAAGATCTTTTCGTGTCCATCATCTATCAAACTCTCGACAAGTCTTTTAGCTTCTTCCTTGTAATCAACTTTTACGGATTTAACATTCTTGTATGTATGGTATTTATCAAGAAGTACAAAAGGAATTCTTCTATCCCTAAGTTTAACTAAAACTTCAGGAGAAATATTTTCAGTTATGATAACTAGACCTTCTACTTGCTTAGTAGCTAAAAAATCTATTGAATTTTCTAAAGCTTCTTCATCACCATATGAGCTAGATAGTAAAATATCGTACTTGTAAACTCTTCCTATTTCCTCTATACCTCTTATAAGTTGAGCCATATATTCTATACCTATGTCTTCAACTATAACACCCACTAGGTTTGACTTTCTCATTACAAGAGATCTAGCAAGTTCATTAGGTTTAAAGTCAAGTTTATTAATCGCATCAAGAACTTTTTTTCTAGCTTCTGGGCTAACTGGCTTTGAATTGTTCATAACTCTTGATACAGTTGATATAGATACTCCAGCAAGTTTTGCTACATCCTTTATTGTTGGTTGACCCATTTTCCCTCCTTTATCAATTATTATATTTTTATAAAATAATTAAGGCCATCAAATGATGACCTTAATCTTATCTACCTGATATTACATTTCTAGCTATATCAATTACATCCATAATTAATGTTGAGTAATCTGTAATAGAGGCAACTCCTGCTCCTAATGTATCAACACTATCAACAGCTGTTACTCCGACATAGTTTACAGTATCTCTAATATCGTCTGTTATGCTATTTACATTTGTCATAGTGTCATTAGCCTTAGCTATTGCCATCTTCAAATTAGGATCAGATGCTATTGTATTAACATTTGCTACAAGTGTATTTGCTTGATCTGCAAGCTCAGGCAACTTGTTTATTACTTGATCAAGATTAGTTGAATTCTTATCAAGTACTCCTTGGATTTTTTGTATTAGTGAATTTACATTCTTTAGTAGAAGAATCAAAAACACTAAAGCTACAATCCCTAGGATTGTTAATATTACATTTCCAAGAAGATTAAAGTTAATGGTTACCATTTAAATCTCCTTAGTTTTTCTTAGCTTTTTTATCTTCTTCTTTTACTTCTTTAGCTGTTTCTTTTGCTTCTTTTTTAGCTTCCTTAGCGCCTTCTTTTACATCATCAGCAGCTTTTTCAGCATCTTTCTTTACATCTTTTCCTGTTTCTTCAGCAACCTTTTTAGTTTCTTTAGCACCTTCTTTTACGATATCTTTTACATCGCTTGCTCCATCTTTTAAATTAGTTGCTGCAGATTTTGTAGCTTCTTTTACATTTTCTCCAGTTTCTTTAACAATCTCTGTTCCGTATTCGAAACCGTCTTTGATTGGTTGTAGATCTGTGTATGCTCTATACCTTAAATCTTCATAGCCATCTTTAGCAGTATCTACGGCATTGATAGCTCCATCTTTTACAGTATCTACTGTATCATTGAAAGCATCAACTATATCTTCTCTAGTTTCTTTTCCTGATTTTGGTGCTAATAATACTCCTGCAGTCACACCTAGTAGTGTTCCAAGAATTGCTCCTTGAGCTCTCATTCTGCTATCGTGATTTTTAGCTTTCCAAATTTCATATTTTACTTCTCTTTTTTTAGCTTTTGCTCTTTCTTCAATGTAATCTGATATTGACATATATACTCCTTTGTTATTTTTATCTTAGATTATTTATACCCATAACAACTAAAATAAAACTTATTTAAAAATAAATCCCAAGGGGGCCCTATTTTTAATACCTTCCCGTATGTGAAGGTGGGCAAGCTGTCTAAAATCTCTGACTTCCACTCTTTGGAGGCTTGTCATCGAAGTTAGAACTCCGCAATCCCTTATAGTAGTTGTAGGTTTAAATTTGGACCAAACACCTTAGGATGATTTTATTATATAATATGAAAAGGATTTATGCAAATTATATTGTTTTCATCATTCATCCCTAAAGCTTATGAAATTAGGATAATCAACTAGTTTGATGTTTTCCTCATCCTTGAAATTCCTAAATGATAACTTATATGAGTGAAGTAAAAATCTATCAAGATTTTTGTCTGACCCATAAAGTTTATCTCCAAATATTGGGTAGCCTAATGATGATAAACTTGCTCTTATTTGATGAGTCTTTCCTGTTAAAATTTGGCATTCCACAATAGTTCTATATTCAAGCAATTTCAATGATTTAAATATTGTTTTTGCTGTTTTGCCATCTTCACTAACTACATAAGATTTCGACTTTTCGTCATAGGCAAATTTTTCTTCGTACAACATATCTAAATCAGCATTAGGACCTACTATAGCAATATATTTCTTAATCATTTCATTATTTTCAATCTGTTTTTGATAAAAGGCATGAGCGTATTTATTTTTAGCTACTAGTATTAGCCCCGATGTATCCATATCTAACCTATTCACAAATCTAACTTTAGAATTTATGTTATTACTTTTAAAATAATAAGCTATATAATTTGCAAGACTTATTTGTCCTTTGGAGTTTACCGTAATATTTGGATCTTTACTGATAACCAAAGTATCCCTATCTTCATATATTATTTTCAAATTCCCTCTGACAGGCTCGTAGTCAATATTTTCATCTCTTATTATTACGAAAAGTTTATCTCCCGTCTTTAAATTTTTAGATTTTTCAGATAATTGATTATTTAATAAAAAACCTTCAGATAATATCTCTTCTATGCTTCTTTTAGAATATCCTTTGCTAAGAAGAAATTTTCTTACGGTTGTTTTTTCTGATAATTCATATTTTATATATCTCATTTTGAAACCTCTATGTTATAATATAGATATTATATGAGAGGTGGATTAAATGACAAATAAAGTTAATGTTTTTAAAAATAAATCAAAATTTTCTAAATCAGTATTTCAAAAATCTAAGAAGATAATGCAAAAATACGGATATACTTTTACTAATTCCTATGAAGATGATGCTGTATTAAACTTAGTTATAGGCGGCGATGGAACTTTTTTAAATGCAGTTCATTTGTCTAATTTTTCTGATATACCTTTTATTGGCATCAATACAGGACATTTGGGTTTTTACCAAGAAGTAGAAGTTAATATGATTGAAAATTTTATAAAATCTTTTGATAATAAAGACTATAGAATAGAAAATCTATCTATTTTAGAAGCTAGAATTAACAATAAAATCATTAATTCTATAAATGAAGTTGTAGTAAAGAGTGATAGAAATCAAATTATTAGATTAAAAGTATTTATTGATGGCAATTTCATAGAGGCATATTCTGGAGATGGATTAATTATATCAACCCCTCATGGTTCAACTGCTTACAACTTATCTGCAGGAGGCGCTATTCTCCACCAATCTTTAAACGGTTTTCAATTAACTCCAATAGCACCTGTATATTCAAATATGAATAAGTCTCTAAGGTGTCCTGTAGTACTTCCGAATGATGCTACAATTGATATAAATATTTCTAAAAGAGATAATTACCATACAGTTTTTATCTTTGATGGAAAAGAATATTCGAGCAAGGACTATAAGATAAGAATTGGTGTTTCTGATAGGAAAATAAAAAAACTTATTCTCAATAAAAATCACTACTGGACTAATATCAAGAATAAGTTAATGTAGTTTAATCTAAATTTACGTTTTCGTAAATGTCACTTATAATATCTCTCGCTATTGGAGCAGCTGTTTCTCCACCTGTATCATCACTATCTTCAACTACAAGTGCAATAGCAAGCTTTGGATTATATGCTGGCGCAAAACCTACAAACCATGCATCTAAGAGGCCATTGTTCTTGTCAGCTGTTCCAGTTTTTCCGGCAACTTGGATAGAATCCAAGTAAGCCTTGCTGCCAGTTCCTTCATTAACAACTGCAACCATTAGATCTCTAATATAGTTAGCATCTTCTGTGCTTGTAACTTCAGATAAAACTTCACTCTTTTTCTCTTCAATGATTTTACCATCCTCATCTACGACTTTTCTAACAAGTCTTGGCTTCATCATCTTTCCTTCATTTGCAATACTTGATGCAATCATTGCCATATGAAGTGGTGTAATTTCTGTCTTACCATAGCCAAAACCAGTCATAGCTAAGTCAACTTTATTAAGATCATCAAATGGTATTTTGGCATTATTTTTATCTAAATCAAAAGGATAATCCTTGTTTATCATAAACTTTTCTGCTAATTTTTTGAATTCTTCTTTTCCTAAATTATTTGTTTTAGATGCAAAATAAGTATTTACTGAATTTACAAAGGCCGACCTTAGATTAACCATTCCATACACTTGATCAGCAAAGTTTTTTATATCATAACCTTGTATTGTTTCAACTCCAGTATCATTATAAGAAGTATCCATTCCACTGGAAAGAATCCCTGTAGCTGTAACTATCTTAAAAGTGGATCCTGGTCTATATGAACCAGAGGTTGCCCTATTTACAAGAGGAGCATCTTCATTTTCTATCAGATATCCCCAATCTTCATCTAGTGAATTAGGATCAAAAGTAGGATTTGAAACTAGCGCTAATATATCTCCTGTGGTTGGGTCAATAACAACACAAGAACCTTTTATATCTTTCATATGATTATAAACAATATCTTGGATATTTTGATCCATCGTAAGTTCAACATCATAACCAGTATCATTCTTGACTACCATTTTTCTAAAATTAGAAAAGCCATCACCACTTAAGGCAAGTAGTTGTTTGTTATAAGTTTTTTCTATACCTGTTTTTCCATAAGTCTTAGATGAATAGCCTGTAATAGATGATGATACTGCGCCATAATTATAAACCCTGTATTGGGTTCCATCATAATCAGTTTCATTATAAGCTAGGATATTTCCGTTTCTATCTAATATATCTCCTCTTTTGATATGATCTTCATTAACCCAAAGTCTCCTGTTATGAGAGTCATTTTCTATATCTGCTCTTCTAAAAAGTTGGAAATAGACTAGATACAAGGCAAGTGTCATAAATAACGCTACAAAAAACACCATAACGAAAACCAATCTTTTATTAATTGTCGTCTTTGATAGAATATTTAATTGGTTATTTTCCTCAAGCCTGTTCTTTTCTTCAAGCTTTTTTATCCTATCTATTAGGCTTTCTCCATCTTTTCTTTTCTTACTAGTATCTTTATCATTCTTCATTTATTTCATCACCATATTTAACTTCCTCACCACAATATTGTAGGCAACCTAACAAGATAAATCCCGCTATCATGGATGATCCTCCTTGGCTTATGAAAGGTAAAGTAACACCTGTTAGGGGAATTAACTTTAAAACTCCACCCAAAATAATAAATGTTTGTAGAGCAAATAATATACCAATCACAAAAGCTAAGATAGAATAAAATTTATCTTTTTGTATCAAAGAGATTTTAATAGCCCTATAAACAAGGATCATAAACAAGAGTACAACAGCAATACCCATAAATATACCCATTTCCTCGCAAATAGCTGAGAATATAAAGTCTGATTCTGCTACTGGGATATAGTCTGGTCTGCCTAAACCTATACCGCTGCCAAATAATCCACCGCTTGCCATAGCAAACAAGGCTTGAGTTATCTGATATCCTGTAACATCTATATCTGACCAAGGATCCTTCCATGTTGCTACTCTTACCCTTACGTGACTAAATAGAAAATATGCCACTATTGAGCCTAATATCATGGCAAGCATATTTAATATTATGAGTTTTCTATCCTTATCATAAACAAATTGACTAAGAATCATTGTTCCAAAAAATATTAGAGCAGTTCCCAAATCTTTTTGTAAGAATAAGAATCCTATAAATATATACACTACTAAATTCATGTAATACTTACCAAATGGCTTTTTCGCATATTCGTTATAATGAGTATAAAAGCTTGCTATATAAAATGCTAGTGGTACTTTTATAAACTCTGAAGGTTGGATACTAATATTACCTATAAATATCCAGTTCTTGGCTCCTCCAAGGTATGACCCAAATACTAAAGTTATAAGAAATAGCAAGACAGAAATTCCAAAATATACTTTTGACAATTTATGCCAAGATTGATTTGACCTAAGAATTAAATATGTTACAAAAAACATAAGTAATCCAAACAAATAATACTGTAATTGCCTCTTTCCTAGAGCTGGATCAAGCCTATATATAATAGCTACCCCTATTGAAAATAGCATATTTACAATCATTAATAAAATAACGTCTGACTTACTAATCTTTCTTAGAATCATTGTTGAAACAATAGTTGATACTAAAAGTACCAAATAAGTTATAAAATCTGTTGTTTCTATACTTTCTATATTATAAATCAGTGCTAGAGATAAAGACAAAAACTCGAACATCAAAAGCAAAAATACTGCCTTTCTTTGAGATCTTTGTCTATTTACCACTAAATTTTTGAGCCTATTCATCTTCATCACCTTGGATAAACAGGAACTTCAAAGTTCCTATATTTATTAAGTCGTTTGACTTTAGCTCTATCGCATCTTCTATCTTTTCCCTATTAAGAAAAGTTCCATTAGCTGACTTTAAATCTTCTATAAAATATATCCCTTCATCTTCCACAATTCTCGCATGAAACTTTGATAGAAATTTATCTTTGATACAAATGCTATTCCTATCATCTCTGCCTATTGTATTGTCTGATGCTAGAAAATAGAATTCTTGCACATCAAAGGAAAATTTGTCGTCAACATTCAATAATTTTAGATATGTATCTGATTTTGATTCTTTTTTGAGGGTTGTTCTTACATCATAATATATTATTCTAATTATAGAATATATAAAGTAAAATACTATAAATACAAAAATATACTTTAATATTGTTGATAATAATTGATATAAAGTTAAACTTCCAAATACATTAACTGAAAATATTTTATCTATAACATTAAAAAAACCTTCCATTTTTTACTCCTTTTGATATATGTTATTTCATTTTTAGTAAAAGTGCAAGTATTTTAGAAAAGTAAAGAAAAAAGCTGCCAAATGGCAGCTTTAGAAAATAACTTTATTCGATAGAATCAATTATATCTTGCATAAATTTATTTATTTTTACAAGTTTGTCTTTAGATTCATCCATATCTTTGCCTATAGCATTGATATAAATTTTGATTTTTGGCTCTGTACCAGAAGGTCTAATAGCAAACCAAGAATCATCTTCTAAATAATATTTCAAAACATTAGATTTTGGAAGACCTGTATCATCATCTTGATAGTCTATTATATTTTTAACATTATAGTCGCATACTTCCTTGATAGGATTATTTCTAACTTGAGTCATGATTCTAGAAATTCTTTCTTGACCATCAAGTCCTTCAAGAACTATAGAAACAACCTCATTAGAATAGTAGCCATATTCATTAAATAACTCATCTATAACATCTAATAGACTCTTTCCTTGAGATTTATAATAAGCAGCCATTTCTGTAATCATCATTGCAGAGTTAACTGCGTCTTTATCTCTAACAAAATCTTTATAGTTGTAACCTATACTTTCCTCAAAGCCAAAAACAAATTTTCCGCTCTTATTTTCATCTAATTCGTTTGCAACAGCATAAATGTTTTTAAATCCTGTTAGTACATCATAAACCTTAACACCATATTTGTTAGCTATTGGTTTTACAAGGTCTGTTGATACTAGCGATTTAACAACCGCTGCATTTTCTGGAAGCTCTCCATTATCTTTTAGAGCTCCTAATATATAGTTTGTTAACAATGATCCAATTAGGTTTCCTGTCAAGAACTTATAATTTCCATCTTTATCTCTGACTTCTACAGCACATCTATCTGAGTCTGGATCAGTAGCAAGAAGCAGATCTGCTCCTACTTCTTTTCCTAAATTTTCAGAATATTTAAAGGCTTTTGGATCTTCTGGGTTAGGATATCCAACTGTTGTGAAGTCTGGATCTGGATTTTCTTGTTCTTTAACTACATTAATATTCTTAAATCCTCTTTCATCAAGAATTCTTCTTACCAATTTATTTCCTGCACCATTTAAAGGAGTATAAACTACGTTTATATCTTTATCAATTCCTTCATCATTTATAGTGCAGTCTAGTATTTCTTTGATGTAATCTTCTATTAGCTTGTCATCTACATATTCTATAATGCCATCTTTGAGACCTTCTTCAAAGTCAACTCTTGGAATTTCGAAAAAGTCTGGGTGCTCAGCAATGTGACCTAATATTTTATCAGCTGTTTCATCTAGAATTTGACTTCCTTCGTGATTGTATGCTTTGTAACCATTGTATTCTCTTGGATTGTGGCTTGCTGTTACCATTACACCAGCAACATTTCCTAGTTTTCTTATAGTGTAAGAACAAACTGGTGTTGGTTGGATTTCTTTATGAATGTAGACTTTGATTCCATTAGCTGCAAATACTTCAGCAGCAATTTTTGCAAATTCTTCTGACATATGTCTAACATCATAAGCTATGGCAACGCCTTTATTTTTAGCTTCTTCGCCACCTTCAGCTATAGTATCAGCAAAACCTTGAGTTGCTTGAGCTACATTGTAGATATTCATTCTGTTTGTACCTGCGCCAAGCTTACCACGTAGTCCTGCTGTACCAAATTTAAGGGATTGGTGGAATCTATCTTTTATCTCTTCCTCATCATCCTTAATGCTTAATAGATCTTTCTTAGTTTCTTCGTCGAATCTATCATCTTCAAGCCACTTTTTATAAGTATCTTTATAGTCCATTTCTTTCTCCTAACTTATACACATTTACCGATCTTTCTTCTAAAATTAATCCTTGATCATTATCTACTTCTACTTCATTTATACCCTTTTTAGAGAATATATTTATTAATTTATAAGCCTTCTTTGAAAAGAGCTTATCTAATTTATTTTTGTCTATATTTGATCTATGACTATTGGCATTAATCGCCACCAAGTAAATTTGGTCTTCATCTTCTAATTTATATAGTATTTTGCTATCATCAATATCATCCATAAAAGTCAACGCTCTCCTAATATCTTTAGGATGTATATATCTTAATACTTTCATGGATTTTCTAAGTTCTATAAGGTCTCTAGTGTATGTGAAAATATCGTAATTTTCAAGTTTTTTATCCCATTTTATAGAATTGATTTTTAGGGGTGATCTATATGAATTTGCTTCATTATTCTTTGTTTGGTTAAACTCATTTCCCTCGTAAATAAAAGGCTTTCCAAAAGATAGAAATATTATACTAAGAGCCATTTTCACATAATCATCTATATTTGTTTCTCGATTTAAAGAAATAGCAAGTTTGTCGTATAAAATCAAGTTATCGTGACAGTTGAAATAATTAATTGATTCACTCGCCTTATCAGCAAAGCCATATCTTTTATTGTCATAAGCTATTGATCCAGCTATTCCTGTTTCAATAGCAGTTTTTTTAGAAAATACTCCTTGGATATATCCTCTTTCATAACCATTGACATCTCCTTTTATAGCATCTCTAAAATCGTCATTGAAAACACCAAAACCGTTTGATCTTTGTGATCCTTTTAAAATTTGCTTATCCAAAGGCAAAGGAGATGAAAAAGCCATCCAAGGTTCCCCATAGATTATTATGTTAGGATTTATTTTACTTAGCTCTTTTAGGGCGATTTTTATAGTATCAATATCTACCAAGGCCATTAAATCAAATCTAAATCCATCTATCTTGTATTCTTTCACCCAATGGATCAAAGAATCTACTATCAATTTCCTTACAAATGCTTTTTCGCTACATACTTCATTGCCAACTCCAGATCCATTAGCAAAACTACCGTCCTCATTTCTTCTATGATAATATCCTTTGGCAAGGGTATCCAAATTAGAATCATATGATTTAAAGGTATGATTATAGACCACATCCATTATTACAGAAATATTATTTTCATGAAATGATTTAACCATTTCTTTAACTTCCACTATTCTTGATAGTGGATTGTAGGGATCTGTTGAATATGAGCCTTCTGGGGCGAAGTACAGTTCTGGATCGTAACCCCAATTATAGTTATCATCATCGAAGAAGTGGCCATTATCTTCATCAACAGAGATAAAATCATAAATTGGCAAAAGCTGAACATGAGTTACACCCAATTCTTTTATATTATCTAGTCCAGTCTTTCTTTCTTTATACTTTGTTCCACCTTCTGTCAGTCCTAAGAATTTACCTCTATTTACGACACCACTTGTTTGATCAGCGGTGTAATTTTTAACTGACATTTCATATATTATAGCATCTTCTTCTTTATTTTCTGTAAGAGCTTGCTCTCTAAAGCCAACAGGGTCTGTCTTTGTCATATCAACTACGACAGAACTTATACTGTTAATTGACGATGTAAATGAATACGGATCTGTAACTTCATATTTACCATCTACCAGATAATTATAGAAATATCCTTCATAATCGCCTTGAAGAGTTATCTCACAAATTCCTATATCATTCCTTATCATTTCGTAGGAATCTTTTCTTGTTTTTTTATAATTATCAGTTATCAATAGCTCTACTGTATCAGCATATGGAGCAAAAACTCTAAATGTTGTCTTATCCTTGCTATAGATAGCTCCTAGTTTTTCATTTTTTATTTCATCATAACTGAGTGTTTCTATTCTTTTTCTATAGGATATTTTTGTATCAGTCATCTATACCATTCCTTATAATTTTATTATCTAATCTAAAATTATTAGCCCATAGTATATTATCGATTTCATTTCTGACCCAATTTTCTTTATCTAAATAATCAAGTTCTCTCTTATTTCTCGTTTCTATTAGATTATTAAGATCTTTAAATATTCTAAACGAGTCATTATACATCATTATTTGGTCATACATCTGTTTAAAATCGTATGGGAAATTTTCATAACTTTCTCTTATTAGATTTTCTACTGTGTATTTTACCATATCATTTGAATAGTAGAAATCATTCGCATTGTATAAATCATTTACATTAGATTTTACAATATCATCATAAGACTCACCTATGGTGTAGAATGAATTATCTCCTTCAATATTCTGACTTATGCCGCCCCTACTCGTTACAATATTTGACATATTGAAAGCTGCATTTAACATATTAAAATCCTGATTATCTAAAGTAGATAATGTTAGGTTGTTATATACGTCTAAAGATTTAAGGATTATTTTTGACTTATGAATATCTATATCTTCAATAAATACTATTTTTATCTTTTCTCTGATTATTTTATCCTTATCTATCATTTTCTTTAATGCTAAAATGAATTTGATAGTTTCCTTTGCCATGAAATATCCTTCATTGGCTTTTCCAGAGAAAATGTATGTGGTAGAAACATCTCTTAGGTTAGCATTTGTTTTAAGTAAATAATATCTGTAGGCAATTGCTAAAGCATTTAGAATTTGCCTTTTTCCTTCATGAAAGATTGATAACTGAACATCAAAGATTGAATATGGATTAATAGGTTCATTAGAAAGCTCAATTAGTTTCTTTTTATTAATAAATTTAGCTTCTTCTACTTTATCTATAAAGTAATTATTATCTTTTAGGTCATTTAACTTATTTATCTGATCATAAGAACTAGAATCAATTCCAAATTCCTTAAATACTTCCATTAATTGAATATTGTTTTTATCTAAATATAACAACCTATCAGTTCCAAAATTTGTATACGATAGAGTTCTCTTAGATGATCTATTATTTTTCAGAATTTTGGATAGATAAATGTATTCATTAGACAAGGCCATATTGATGTTTTTAAACATAACATAGCCATTTTTTATAAGAACTGAATCAATATTATCTAATTTCAATGCTTCTTGAATATTTAGTATAGTATCTAATATATCAGGATTTACCCTCTTTACCATTTCTACAGGGTAGGCTTCTAGGCTATCATCAGTTATAGAAAATGCAATGTGTTCGAATACACTTCTAGTAATATCTATAGACTTTCTAATATCTAAATTAAAGTCTCTAGTTAAAATTCTTATAAATTCAATTAGAGCAAGAGTAGGATGGATATCATTTACTATTATCTTTATCCTCTTATCAATTTTATCTATAGAACAATATCTATTCTTATATCTTTTGAAAATATCCCTAACAGCACTAGCTGAATAAAAATATTCTTGCTTTAATCTCAAAAGTTTTCCATCATAGGAAGAATCATCTAAATATAAAAATTGGTTTATAGAACTTGTAGAAATATATTCGTCGTAGGCTTTTAAAATATCTCCCCTAGCAAAGTCACTATAGCTAACGGCCTTTGTAGGTTCTGATTGGAACAGTCTAAGGCTAGTGACAAAATCAGCTTTATTACTTAAAATTGGGATATCATAAGCTATTGACTTATGTTTTCGTCCATCTATATTTATTTCATAAGAAAATCCCTTTTTGTGCTCCCAATTGTTACCTTCTTCAAGCCAATATTCTGAATATTCAACTTGCCTACCATCTACAATCTTCTGCTTCAAATCTCCATTTTCGTAGCGTAGAGCATAGGCAACAGATCTAATATTTTTATTAGCAAGCTCACTTATTAAATAACTTGAACCTATACCAATATCTCCAAGCCCTAAATTAGCTTCTTTTTCAAAATCAATTATCTCATCATAGGAAAATCCAATCTTATCTAAAGTTTCCCTAACTTCTTTCTCTTTTCCTAATCTAGCTATATTCCTTTCGATAAATTTACCTGGCAAGTATTCAAAGCTTAATACGTATACTTCAAAATCATCATCGTTTGACTTGCTATAAACCCACTTCTTGCCGATATCTTCCATCAAGGCTCTACAGAGACAATCATATACTTCGTTTATTCTTGCATTTTTTATATCTTTAGCATAAAAAGAATACAAAAATATTTGTATTCTTTCTAGTAAATTTGTTTCATTATTAGTTTGCTTTAATTTCATTGTATAAATCTAAATATCTTTCGCCTGATTTTTCCCAATCATTGTTCTCATTCATTGCATTTACAACGAGTTTTTCGTAAGCATCTTTGTCTTCTTTGTAAATCTTAAGAGCATTTTTGATGCAGAATAGAAGCTCATGGGCATTTATATTGGCAAAAGAAAATCCAGTTCCTTCTCCTGTAAATTCATTATAGGCTGTAACGGTATCTTTTAGTCCTCCAGCCTCTCTTACTATAGGTAAAGATCCATATCTCATTGCGATTAGCTGACTTATACCACAAGGCTCTGACACACTAGGCATCAAGTAAAAGTCGCTTGCTGCGTATATCTTGTGGCTTTCTTCTCCACTATAGTACATTCTTGCAGCTAATTTGTCAGGATATTTCCATTCAAAATACTTAAACATCTCCTCGTAAGTATAATCGCCAGTTCCTAATACAACGAATTGTATATCTTCTTGTAATAATTCATCTAAGATATATCTAACTAAGTCAAGACCTTTCATTTCTGTAAGTCTTGAACATATTCCAATTAATGGAACATCACTTCTTTCTGGTAGACCATAAGCTTTTTGTAATTCTAACTTATTATCTTTTTTCTTATCTATAGAATTGACATCGTAATTTTCCACTAACAACCCATCTGTTTTAGGATTCCATATATCAAAATCAATACCATTTACTATCCCTGAAAGTTTATTAGAATACTTTCTAATAATACCATCTAACCCTTCTCCATAGAATGGATATTGTATTTCTCTAGCATAATTCTCAGAGACTGTATTTACAGCGGTTGCATGAATAATTCCACCTTTAACAAAGTTAATTGCTTCATAGTATTTTAAGTCATTTTCGTTAAAGTAAGATCCATCAAGTCCTGCAAGTCTTAGGTTGTCCGCACCAAATACTCCTTGATATTTTAGGTTATGGATGGTAAACAAGGTTCTGATATCTTCGAAATATGAGTCGCCTTTTCTAAAATCATTGACAAAAACATTTACCATTGCAGTATGCCAATCATTAGAATGAATAATATCTGGCTTAAAATTAATTTCTTTACCTAATAGGGTACAAGCCTTGGAGAAAAATATAAATCTTTCGGCATCGTCGTCGAATCCATATGATCCATCACGATTAAAATATTCCATATTATCTATAAAATAGAAAATAACTCCGTCCCATTTTAAGTAATAGACACCAGCATACTGATGCTTCCAATCCAAGTCCACATAAAACTCGGTGACTTTTTCCATTTTTTGTTTATATTTATCATCAATTGATTTATACAAAGGTAAAACAACTCTACAGTCAACTCCCTTTTTTACAAGTTCTTTAGGTAAGGCCCCAGCAACATCTGCAAGACCTCCTGTTTTTATAAATGGAACTGCTTCACCAGTTAGAAAAAGAACGTTCATTCTAAATTCCTTTCTCTAGTTTTTCATTCTTGCTTGTTACAAATGGATGAGATCTATTACCAAACAATCTGGTATCCTTGTCTATAAATGTTCTCTTGTCTGTTATTGCATAGTTTAAGATTGCTCCATCAGATATAACTGTATCTTGAAAAACTATTGAATTTTTGACAACAGCACCTTTTCCTATGGAAACTCCTCTAAATATGATAGAGTTTTCTACTTCACCTCTGATGATAGAACCGTTCGCAATCAAAGAATTTTTTACGTTAGATTCTTTTGTATATGATGTTGAAGGCTCATCTTTTGATTTAGTATAAACTAGACCGTCTTCATAAAACAGTTGATTGAAGTCATCCTTTTTAAGTAATTTCATATTAGCTTCAAAGAAAGAATTGATATCAGAAATAATTTCAAATTCTTTGTTATGTCTATAAAAGTCAATATTCATGTCTCCTGCAAATGAGAAGATTGCATTTAGTAAAGACATTTGGGAGTTCTTTTCCATGGCAGTTCTTAAGATTCTCAAGAACATATCCCTTTTAATCATGATTGATCCTAAAAATAGGTCAATCTCATTTGATAAGCCTAAGTTTAGACCAACTGAGCATGGCTTACCATTTTCATCTGAAGATATAATTCTTCTATTTAGATAATATCCATCTCTATCTTCTGTCTTTGTTGAAAATATTAAACAATCAAGATCATTTGATTCCATTGTTTCCTTAGCATCAGTTATATCAACTTTATTGATATACATAGGATTTTTGATATAGATATAATCTGAAGGATGATCTTCAAAGTATCTGATAGTATCATAATATGTTTCTATTTCACTTAGATTTCCCTTAGAATTATAACTTGGAGAGTTGATTAAAAGTCCGCCATTTCTTCTATTTAGCTCCCAACTTTTTCCATTACCAATATGGTCTAAGGTTGATCTTAACATTCTATCTGCATACAAGACCACTCTTGATATATCATGGTTTGAAATATTTGATAAAGAAAAATCGATTAACCTATATCTTCCACCAAATGGTAACATATAGTCTGGTCTATTCTTGCATAAAGCTCCATAATTTCTTTCTTCAAATTCTGAACTATATATTAAAGCTACAATACTAGGCATATTATTCCTCCTCGATACCTTCAGTACTTACTAGATAAACCTTGCTATCATCCTCTTTACCAATACTTTCAGTAATCTCCATATCAGATGCAACTACACAGTTGTATAGTTTTACTCCGCTTTTTACCTTAACTCCATTTAGTAAAACAGAATTATAAACTTCTGCACCTTCTTCTATCTCGACACTTGAAAATAGTACAGAGTTAGATACTGATCCATCAATAACGCACGCTTCATTTACCAATGAATCACTTAATTGACCAGTCTTACTTACTCTGTGAGGTGGAAGATTTAAAGAAGCTGTATAGATTTTCCAATTTTCATCATAAATATTAAGCTCGTTTGATGGATCTATCAAGTCAAGATTTGCTTGCCAGAAACTTCTTACAGTTCCAACATCCTTCCAATAACCATCAAACTTATAAACAAAGAGTTTTAAATCTTCAGCTAGCATTTTAGGAATAATGTCCTTACCAAAATCGTTAGAAGAATCTTTATTCTTGCTATCTTCAATCAACTCTCTTCTTAGAACTTGCCAGTTAAATATATATATTCCCATTGAAGCTAGGTTAGACTTTGGATGTTCTGGTTTTTCTTCAAATTCTACTATTTTGCCATTTTCATCGGTATTCATAATTCCAAACCTAGATGCTTCGTCCCAATCTACTTCCATTACAGCAATTGTAGCATCAGCTCCATTTTTCTTATGAACATCCAATAGTTCCCTATAGTCCATTTTATAGATATGATCTCCTGAAAGGATAAGAACATATTCAGGATTTACTTCATCGAGGTAATTAATATTTTCGTAGATAGCTGAAGCAGTTCCTTCAAACCATCTTCCACCTTCTTCTGTATAATATGGGGTAAGAATTCTAAGTCCACCAAAGTTTCTGTCATAATCCCAAGGTGCTCCTATACCAAGGTGTTGATTTAGTAATTGAGGTTTATATTGAGTTAGAACTCCTATATCTTTGATATCTGAATTTGTCGCATTACTCAAAGCAAAATCTATTATTTTATACTTTCCACCGAAAGGCACAACAGGTTTTGCCATATCTCTAGTTAAGGCTTTAAGTCTTGACCCTTGTCCTCCAGCTAATAACATAGCTGCAATTTTATTAGAATTTCTCATAATTCCTCCTTAAATAAGAAATTTATTACTTACTAAATGTATACCCATTTATATATACAGAAACCTTTTCTTGTATATATTTTATCTAATATTTATAATTTTGACAAGCTAATCAATAGAAGTATAATGCATGAGCGGGGATGACTTGGTTTCGACGTGGTTGAGGAGTCTTTAGCTGCAAGTCGTATGCAAAAACGTAAATTGGCAATTAAATATAAACGCAAACAACAATAGCGAAGCAAACTTCGCACTAGCTGCCTAAGAATAGGCCAGCAATGAATATCGGGCTCGTCGCAAGTTTGATATTCGTTTCATAATCAAGCGACAACTATTGTATGTAAGCTTTGCCATACAATCAGTAGAATGAAGCTAGCATAAAAATTTTTCGTTAGATTTTTATTTTTTATGTGAAAACTTAAATCTAAATAAACTTGTAGATGCTATTGGGAAATCTTCCACGGACAAGGGTTCAAATCCCTTCATCTCCACCAGATAGCTTATAAGCCTTGATATTTCAAGGCTTTATTTTTTTGCATTAATAAAAAGGTACCAATAATATAAAACACTACATATTATTACTAATTATCATTATCTGATAAATAAAATTAATGAATAAACTTACTTGCTAGGCTTTATAAAGCCATATTAATTAATATAAAAAATAGGAGATGATTATTTTTATATAATCTATCTCCTAAAGTAACTACAGTTAATTATCTATTAGTTTTTCTTTTATTAAATATTCCCTTGCAACTTCATTTGCTGATTTTCCTTCTACGTCAACTGCATAGTTCATTTTTGTCATTTCTTCAGATGTGATTTTCCCTGCTAGTTCTTCTAATATTTCCTCAAGCTCCGGATATTCTTTTAGTGTTTCTTCTCTAAGAAGTGGAGCTGCTTGATATGGCGGAAATAGTTTTTTATCATCTTCTAAGATTTTCAAATTATTTGCTATTATTTGACTATCAGTTGAGTAAACATCTGTTAAGTCTATGGATTTGTTGGAAATTGCTGTGTATCTTAGGGCGGGTTCCATAGTTTTTACATCAAAGTTTAAACCATATAAGCTTTTAAGACCTAAATTTCCATCTTCCCTATCGTTAAATTCTAGAGTAAATCCAGCATTTACATCATTTTCTATGTTTTTTAAATCTGATATTTTTTCTAAATTGTTCTTGCTGGCATAGTCTTCTCTTACAGCCAAGGCATAGGTGTTTTGAAATTTGCTTGGTTTTAAATATACTAATGAATCCTGAGCTAATATTTTATCTCTAGCTAAATTGTAGACTTCTTCTGGATCATTTGATACTTTCCCGATATCTTCTTTTAATAGGCTTGATGTTATGGTTCCAGTAAATTCCGGATAGATATCGATACTTCCTGCTTTTAAAGCCTCATATAAGAAACTTGTTTTTCCAAAGTTTGGCTTTAGTTCTACTTTTATATCAGTCTCATCCTCAATTAATTCCTTGTACATATTTATCAAAATCTCTGGCTCTGCTCCTAACTTACCAGCTAGTACTAATTTTTTATTTGTCTTAGATTTAAAAGGAACAAGACTTACTAATATTATACAAACTGTTAATATCAATGAAATCAATATAGTTCTTGGCTTTTTATTTTGTAATAATTTTATTAAGCCTCCAAATAATATTGCCAACAAGGCTGATGATATTGCTCCAATTAATATAAGAGAGGAATTATTCCTATCTATACCTAAAAGGATAAATGAGCCCAAACCACCAGCACCTACAAGCGCTGCAAGAGTCGCTGTTCCTATAATCATTATTGCAGATGTTCTCACACCAGACATTATAATAGGCATAGCTAAACTAAGTCTATATTTTCTAAGCTTCTCCCACTTTGTCATTCCAAATGCAGTCGCCGCTTCTTCTAGTGATGGATCTATCTCAGAAAACCCTGTAACTGCTCCTTGATAAATTGGAAATATGGCATAGATAACCAACGCTGTAATTGCTGGTATTTTGCCAATGCCCATAAATGGTATGAATAGTCCTAGAAGTGCAAGTGATGGAATAGTTTGAAATACACCTGTTACTTGTAGGACTCCCTCGTTTACTTTTTTCCTTTCTGACAATAATATAGCCAAAGGAACGGCAATAAATATTGCCAAAATCAATGCCACTAAAGATATTTGCAAATGTTCATATAGAGCTGTTACTAGATCTGTCTTTCTTTCAATAAGTGTTCTTACTAAATCATTCATAAATTATATCACTTTCGTTTTTGAAAAACTCACTTACAAAATCATTTTCTGGGTTGTCCATGATTTCACTAGGCTTTGCGATTTGAATAATCTTTCCTTCTTTCATAACGCAAATCCTATCAGCCAGTTTCAAGGCTTCATCCATATCATGAGTTACAAAGACTGTTGTAATCTTATACTCATCATGAATATTCTTAATTAAATCTTGTAATTGAGTTTTACTAATAGGATCTAGAGCTGAAAATGGTTCATCCATAAGTAGAATCTCTGGATTTGCTGCTATCGCTCTTAAAATTCCTATCCTTTGTTTTTCTCCACCTGATAAATCTTCTGGTAATCTATTTCTATATTTATCTGGATCAAGTCCTACCTGTTTTAGCAATTCATCAGTTCTCCTAGCTATGACTTTCTTATCCATCTTTTTCATTTCTGGAATGAGGGAAATATTCTCAGCAACTGTAAGGTTTGGAAATAGGGCTATTTGCTGAAGAACATAGCCTATATTTAGCCTAAGATCTCTTAGTGGATAATCTTTTAGTTTTTTATCTTTAAAATATATATCCCCTTCAGTTTGCTCGATAAGTCTATTTATAAGCTTTAGCGAGGTAGTTTTTCCACTACCGCTTGGACCTACTATTACAAAAAACTCACCTTTTTTTATATTAAAATTTAAATCATCTAAAACTTTTCCACTGTCAGTATAAGCCATAGATACATTTTTATAGGTAATCAAATTAACTCCTTTTCTATTTTTTATATAAAAAATCAACAATTAAAGTCTTGTTTTCATTTATACCCAATATTATTAAAATAGATTTAAAAAACCTCTAAATTTTATATATTTAGAGGTTTTAATAATTCATTCTATATAGTTATTTGATACCATGTTTTTCCATTCTTTCCTTAAATAAATTTGTAATTATTTTTTTAAGCTCCTCTTTTTCTTTTTCAGGTAAATCGCCTGGTTTTTTTGCTACTTCATAAAGATCAGGATGCTCCTTAGCTATTTTTTCAATTGCTTTAGTGGTTGAATGTTTTCTAACAAATATAGGTATTTTCTTAATCCAACCTTCAGGTAGCAAATCAAGTATTTTTTCAGCAGTTTCTTTGTCACTAATTTCTGATATTGACAATCTTTTATCGATATCTTTTTGATCTTTTTCGTTAAAATCTAATAATTTCATAGTTCCCTCCAAAAATAAATTCTGTAATTCTTAATCTTATTTAATTTTTCTTTTAATCACTACATTAATTTATACACTTTATTATTAAAAGTATTTATTTTTATTTATTATTTATTTTTAGTTATAAAGTCATAATAAATTTAAAAAACCTTACAATCTCATTAATAGAAATTGTAAGGCTGATTTTTTATAATACTATATCTTTGCCTTCAAGTATTAAGTTCATATTTTTCATAGAACACATACTACCGCACATAGTACAAGTTCCTTCATCTTCTGGATTGGATGCGTCTCTATATTCCCTGCATTTTTCAGGATCAAGGGCAAGCTCAAACATACCTTCCCAGTCTAGTTTTTGTCTTCTTTTACTCATTTCAAGGTCGATATTTCTAGCATCCTTTAATTTTGCAATATCCCCTGCATGAGCGGCTATTTTTGCAGCAACAATTCCTTCTTTTACATCATTTACATCAGGTAGTCTCAAATGTTCAGCAGGCGTTACATAACATAGGAAATCTGCTCCATGGCTTGCTGCAATTGCTCCACCAATAGCACTTGTAATATGGTCATATCCAGGTGCGATATCAGTTACCAAAGGTCCTAGTACATAGAAAGGTGCGTTGCGGCAAAGTTTTTTCTCAAGCTTCATGTTCATTTCTATATCATCAATTGGAACATGGCCTGGTCCTTCTATAATAACTTGAACATCTTTTTCCCAAGCTCTTTTTGTCAATTCTCCCAAGGTTATAAGCTCTGCTATTTGGGCAGGGTCTGTAGCATCATGGATACCACCTGGTCTTAAAGAATCTCCTAGGGAAAGTGTAACATCATATTCTCTTAATATATCTAATAGTTCGTCATAATATTCATAGAAAGGATTTTCTTGATTGTTCATCTTCATCCAACCAAAAAGAAGTGATCCACCACGAGATACAATCTCATTTACCCTTCTATTTCTCATGAAGATCTCAGCATTTGCTCTGTTTATTCCACAATGAATAGTTACAAAATCAACTCCATTTTCTGCATGGTTTCTAACAACATCCAAAAACTCGTGAGCTTTTATATAGCTTAATCCCTTATCTAAAAATCCTACTGCATCATACATTGGTACAGTACCAATCATAGCAGTAGATTTTTCTATAAGCTTCTCTCTAAATTCTTGGGTCTTGCCATAATTTGAAAGGTCCATTATAGATTCTGCTCCCATTTTTAGAGCCATATCTACCTTTTCCATCTCAAGATCAAGATCGTTTAAATCTTTTGATATACCAAGATTTACGTTAATCTTAGTCTTAAGTCCTGAGCCAATTCCTTCTGGAGATATAGACTTATGATTCCTATTTCTAGGAATAACAATCTCTCCTTTGGCAATCTTTTCTAAAAGAAATTGTTCACTAACATTTTCTTTCTTAGCAACGATTTTCATCTCTTCTGTAACAAAACCATGCTTTGCAGCTTCCATCTGTGTCTTATATTTCATAAATTAAAAAAACCTCCTAAAATTATTTATAGGAGAATAAATATGCTTCATCCCACGCAGGCATTATCCTGACCGGTTTGATGGTCGAAGTCGAACTTCCTCTCAGCACATAGCTCCCATAGATCATTAATTTACATATATTATTATAATAGAAAAAGGAGATTAAGTAAAATTTTTATACCAAATCTCCTTATTAAAACAAAATTATTAAAAGATAAAACTACTTGTCTGAATTAATTTTTGTAACAAACCTACACTTAGGAAAGTTAGAAGAACCTATGAATTTCCCATATTTTCCCTCACTCTCAATCAACTTAGCTCCACATTTAGGACAAATATTTTCTTTTATTTTTTCTTTATTTGATTTTTTAAGTCTTTTAATATCTCTTGCATGGTTAAAGTCAGTTTCTCTTGATTTATTTGAATTAATTAGTTGAATTATTTTCTGAATATCCTCTTTCTCACATATCTCACTAACAGATAATTCATTTATTACATCCTCTAAGTCCTTTATCTTGCAAACTTTTGCATTCTGAGTTTCAACTTTATCTAAATTTGCTTCTCCTGAGAAAGCTATTATAGAATAATATGTCATATTAGGATAATCATTTTTTAAAATTGTCTCAATAGCTTTTATATGTCCATAGTCTTGATAAACAGGATTCATGAAGTAATTCTTGTGCTTTGGCAAATATTGACACCATTGTCTGTAAGATTCTTTTCCATATATTTTCCCTTTGTATCCCTTAGTCTCAATGCAGAAAATACCAAAAGTAGAAACAATTATATGGTCAATCTGGCTTGTTTTTGTCAAAGTTTCTGGATTTTCTATTTTTAAATCATGGAGAATTTTGTACTTTTCCTTATCTAAATCCTTTAAAACAACCGCTACTGCAAGCTCCCCGATATCTCCTTTAAACTTCGATTTATATACAGTAACTAATAAAATACAACCTATAAAAAATCCTAAACTTAGCTTAATAGCCATAATTCCACCTCAAATTTTAATTCTAATATTTTCCTTACATAAATTTTATCACTTATAAGATATAATTAAAACAATATAAAAATAATATTCTAGTATTTACTTATAGTTTTCAATTGGTCATAATTTTTAATAAAATTTTAGAAAATTTGTTTAATTGTCCTAAATTCAATATCCTTTGAATAAATTTTCCCCTTTTGGGTTATACATAGACTAGGAGGACAATATGAAATTTTTACACACAATGATTAGAGTTAAAGACCTTGATAAGTCTTTTAAATTTTATACTGAAGAGTTAGGTTTCGTAGAATCTAGAAGAAAGGAATTTCCAGATAAGAAATTTGATCTTGTTTATTTGAAACTTCCAAAAAGTCCAGATTACGAACTTGAGTTAACCTATAATTATGACCAAGAAGAGGCTTACGAACTAGGAGAAGGATACGGCCATATTGCTATTTCCCACCCAGATATCAAATCTCTAAGGGAAGAATTTTTAGAAAAAGGTTTTGAAGTAACTGAACTTAGAGGCCTAAGTGATAATTCTGATAAATATTTTTTCGTAACAGATCCAGATGGTTACAAGATTGAAATCATTCAAAAAGAAGACTAGGAAATAAAAATATTATAACGTGATAATACCAACAATAAATAGGTAAAACTAGTTGTTTGGTCACACGCAAGAAAAAAACTGCTATGTTAGCAGTTTTTTTCTTATATATTTATCAATTATTATATTTTGACCCAGCACTAATTAACAAAGTTATTCCAGCAATAATTCCCACAACAAAAGCTATAAAACTATACATAGAATGTGTTTTAGAAATGGCTATTCCAGTAATTAGAAGGCCACTACCTATTAAAATCAAACCTTGCCCTGTCATTTTGCAAAAAACTTTTTTATTATCTGGAGAAACATTTCTGTAATGATAGCTATGTAGTATATTGATTTTCTCTCTTTTCCAAACTAAATAGCCTAATATAATAAATACAACACCAACACCTATAACAATTATTTCACCTAGCATAAAATATACCTCCCGAATTAATCTTCTATTCTGCAATTTTCTCCAGAATCCTAACGTTTCATTTACTTGCTACTATAATATCACAATATAGTAGGCTACAATCTTAAATCCATTATTAAATCTTTTATATTTTTGATACCTTTTATACTAATCTACTAACATTATATACTACAAATCGGTTTCTTATTATAGGTTAAATAATTATCATTATAAAATCTATTAATCTATTCTATATTTGTATCTTTGATAACTGCTTTAATTATATCCTGATCTATCAACCTTTTAGAAGTATATGTATAATCTGTTTCTACCTTTATATCAGGAACTGTTTTGTCCAACTCATTTATGGATCCTGATTCTGTAATCGTCAAATTATTAGCAAATCTAAGCACATATCCAGTGTTTGGGAGATTTATCTGCATTGGGTCAAAACCTAATCCTTCTCCTCCAGTTATTGAACCAACTAATTTTGCTAGTTTTGTTTCTTTACAGAATGATGCCAGACTTTCCGAAGACGAACATACATCATCATCAACTAAAAGATAAATATCACCCTTATATCTAATGGAATCTTTAGATGGACTGATGTTAATAGTAGAAGATGCATAATAGTTAAAATCTTTTATTATTGATTTTACTTCATCTTCACATTCCACTTTAGATAAATATTTGTTTATATCCTTACTAACCCCTTTTTGATTTATTATTTTTCTATTAAGTTTTCCGCCCTTAAAAAAACTGTGCACTGTAGTCTCATAGTCTTTATCAATAATTTGAGGTAATAAAAAGTCTTGCCAGTACCTTGTATCTCCACCACCATTACCTCTAATATCAACAATTAAATAAGGATAGGATTTTATTTTATCTAAGAAATTTCTTAATATTTCTTTATCATTATTTATAAACAGTTCTCTAAGGAGAGAATTAATTTTTATATAAGCAATCTTATCTTTTATTAAAATATCTGTAGTTAAATTTTGATAATTTGGATCATTTAATAATTTTTTGTTATAATTTACATTATTAAATTTATTTATATTATCCTGATTTATCTTATATCTACTTCTAACCTTATCCTTTTCATAAATCTTAGAAATATCATATCTCCAGTCACTATAAGAAAAATTCCTATAGATTATGTACATAAAGATTCCATTACTTTGTGGAATTAAATTTGTATGCGAATTATTTAAATCAGACAAAACATCATTCATTCTATTGAAAAAATCTTCATCACTTATTGACTCCGAAATATATTTTTCATATTTTTTTCTATTTGAAAGCCAATCAAATCCATTTTTCTTTTCATTAATTTTGAAAAAAGGATAATAAGTTTTCAGAGTATTATAGACAAAATTAAAATCCTCTATATAATTTTGGGTGCTTATTTTAGAATCTTCTATTCTGTTATCATTTAACTTAATTGAATCAATATCAATTGAATCGTTACTGTTAAAAATAGAAATTACATACCAAAAAGTTAACGCTATCGCAGAAATCATTATCAAATATTTCACTTTTTTCATTCGATTATTCCTCTTATAATTAACTTAAGATTTATTTCTTATTAATTAATTTATATTATATTTGAAGTATTTATCCAAACTTATAATTAAATAATAAGACATTATATATTTCTTAATATAATTCTTAAGAATCTATTTTATATACATATATCTCTATCAAAAAACCGACATAGTCAGCTTTCATATAAAAATATATCAGATGTTGTAAAATTTAATAAATACTTGATACTTATGTATTAATCTAGCCACTTAACTTTGTCAATAAAAGTACTTGAGTCTTGATAGCCAATTTTCCCATAAAAGTTGTCGTGCATTTTGTCATTCACCGCTTTAAGCTCTACACATGAAGCTCCCATATCCTTTACATAATTCTCAAGTCTTTTAACTAATGCTGTACCATATCCTCTGTTTTGGAACTTGTAATCAATTACTATCTCCTCTAAAGTATAACCTATAATATCATCATATTGTTTAAAATACCCCATAGCAAAACCTACGATTTTAGTCATATCTGCAATAATCAAAGAAAATGAATCCTCCATGCTTATAACTTGATGTATTCTTTTGTAAGCTGTTTTCTCATTCCAGCTGGATCCTTCTATTTTGTTATAGTAATTAACATATAAGTCAAGTACTTTATAGATATCTTCTACGTTCATAACTTGTATTTTCATAAGTCACTCCAAAATCTAATAATCCAAATTCTGTATAAATCATGTTATTACTATTTATAATTTAATAATCGCCCTTATTTTCCGTCAGATTTTGAAAACTTCCGAATTAATATTCCTTCTTATATCTATAAACTGATTCAAGCTTCTAAAAACTTGAAAAATAGCTGAGCGTATAAGAAAGTCTTCATGAGTTTCAGGTAGTTCCATCATATTAAAATGCTCTTTTAAAAATTCAATTCTATTTTTGACCGTAACCATATCTCCATCTTCTGTAAGGTTATTTGAAGTATCAATTATTATATCAGATATCAATTTTCCATCAGCATATTCTACGGGAATTTCCTTCAAGTCGTCATACATCTCCTTTAAAAGGTCCATCTCTCTTTCCCTTTGGTTAAGTTTAATAAGCAAATTCTTACTATTTTCTATACGGTTGTCTTTTTCAATAATCGCAAGATCAAGTGCCTTATCTATGTCATATTCAAGCTTTTTGATCTTCCCCTCATAAACTTCTACATCAATATGTTTCACAAGAATATTTCCATAAAAATTTAAGATATCCTTTATATCACCATCAATATCTTCTATCCAATCTATCAACTCATCCTGACTTTCTGGTGCATACAAGTTGGTCAACATAGCAAATCCAGTTCCAATAAGTACAAGGCCCAGTTCATTTATAATAATTTGAGAATTAATCGTTCCATAGCTTAATAAATGTGTAACTATTACGCTTGAAGGACCCAGGCCTAGTTCAATTTTTAATAGGAAAGATATAGGGACAAATAAGAGTAAATATAGGCCAAAGGCCCAAGTTTTGTAGTCAAAAATTTCAAATACCAAAATCCCTAAAACAAGAGCTATTATTGCAGATAATGCCCTTTTAAATCCACCCTTCAGTGTATCTTGTCTAGTCTCAAATATATCAAGGATGGTAATAATTCCTGCTGAAGATGAAAATTCAAGTCCTAAATATTTAGCTACAATAAGTGACAAGGTGGCTGCTATAGCTGTTTTTATAGTTGTGCTGAGTAATGTTTTATTCATAGTTATTCCTTTGATGTAATTTTTATTTTTATAAATGTATTTCTTTTTAGTTGATTCTTTGATTTTTGATTGTATTTATTTTATACAATTTCCTATTTTAAGCTCAATCATAAACCTTAGAAGTACAAATGCTTCTTGTAACATGCTTGAAACTATTTACTCATGTCTTCTTAATCATTTTATAATATAAATTTCTAAGAACCTCTATATAATAGGCACATAATTACCGAAATACTTATATTCACCTTTTATGATTTTTACAACCAATAAATTATATATTCTCAGCTAATCCATATTATAAAATACAAAATTGTATAATTCAATATTACGATATTACATTAAAAATATCAATATGAATAGCAATTTAAAATTTTGTAATAGTTTAGTAAATTTTTACAACAAAAAAGCGACTAGTTCGTCGCTTATAATTTGTATACATATACTTCTTCGTCGATTTGCTTAAAACCTACAGCTTCAAACATTTTTCTGCTTTGATGATTAAAAGCGTAAATTTTTGCCATGACAGATTTTGATCCCTTTTCTTTTGCTAATTCCAAAATCTTTTTGACACAATTTCGTCCTATGTATTTGTTTTGAAATTCTTTACACACAACTATTGCTACTTCATTGTCATTACTCAAGGAGATATCTCCAACTAATTCATTTTTATATTCAATGTAGTATAATGTCCCGTGTGTATTCAAATAATTGTACATTTTTTTAAGTCTTTCAATATCGTATAAGAAATCTATGTTGTCGACTTGTTTGCATACATCTTTATCTTCGTACCACTTCAAAGTTGTTTCATAGTTTTCAAAATATGGTACAAGTTTTATATTTTCATTAACGATAATTTTATTCATGTTATTTTCCTTAATTTTATACCGTAATCTTATTAAAAATATCTATGATAATATTGTTATTTATCTGATTAATTATGTATTTATTTCAAGCATATAAGAGTTTTTAAGCGTTCTTAATTGTCAAAAACACTACAGCTTCCACATGAGTCGACTGCTCATTAAGAACTTCGAGCATTCATATCCGTATTTTGGAACATATCCATAAGCCTTTTATCAATAACATAAGGTTAAATTTAAAAGTTATCAGATGAGCAAACTTAGAATTGTAATTATTAACTCTTATAAAATATAAATTAAGTTATTATCCTCTACTATATATTTTATACTAAAGCTTAATATAAAGATTAACTATGTAGTTATTTCCAAACTTTGAAAGTCTGTTTCTTTCACCACAAGATTCGTAAAAAATCTATCATAGCAATACCTTTTTAGTTGTCCTCTAATTTGAGATTCTAAGGTATGAATAAATTCATATCTATATTCTGGATTAATTTTTATCTTACTTTCTTCCTCAAATTTTCTAGAATTAAATGGTAATGAATACTTTTAAAATAATTCTTCATTAAGTTTATTCTACACAATATCGGAATCATATATATAAATTCATTAATTCATGAACCTAGCATTAATAAATCACATTTTTAATACCCATGAAACCTCTTTATACATATTTTCTAAATCCTCAATGCAAACATTTGAAACTAGATTAAAAACTGTATCAAAGCTTTCATTCTCAAATGAAAATTTTCATTAAGCAAAAAAAGACCTACTAAAAATTTCCTTTAATAGGTCTGAAATATAAAAATAGACTACTAACTTGTGATTAGGGATATGAGATAATTAATAGTTCCATTTTCAAGCAATATATAGAGACCAAGTCCAATAAACACGACTGGTACTATTATTTTTTCGTACTTCTCTACAGTCTCTCCTATAGCAGATATTGAAGCGAGACTTTGAGATAATTTGCAAAGGATCAAAATCCCTAATGCAAATATTAGTAAACTTATACTAATCTCAATCAAACTCTTTCCTGTAAAATAGGGTATATAAATTCCTAAATTATCTCCACCCATTGCCACTGTTAAACTTGTAAATGCTAAGATTTTTGATCCATTTCCGGCAAATTTTCCTTCGATGTCCTCTTCATCAACATCTTCATCCACAAAAATTGCTCTTATACCAAGACCTAGTGGAATTAGACCAAGGAGTCCGATAATCCAATCTTGTGGAATAAAGTTTAAAAAATAAGCGACAATAAGACTGACCAGTACAAGAATTCCTGTACCTAAATACTGTCCTGCATAAATTGATTTCAAGCCTTTCTTGCCTTGACTGGCGAATAAAATAGTCAAAACAACTAAGTAGTCAATGGATGTAGAGACAAAAACTAATAAAGCGGATATTATTGTTTTCATTATTTCTCCTTTCAAAATGTTTAATTTTTATATCCAATAAAAAATTGACTGCACACACATTGTGCCTTGGCAGTTGCCAATGGAGTCATTTGAAGAAATAATTTCACAATCTTCCCACCTTTCCTTTAAATATTGGCTAAAGTATACTATAATAGTAGGATTTTTTCAAGTGCGTTGACAGAAATACAAAATGATAGATATTCTTATCATTGTTCCATTACCTTTAATTAAATTTACATCACATAGGATATTATAGTCATTTTAAAGTAACTAGATATTTGTAAAAAAAGATACAATATTATTAACTGATCTCTAAAAGTTAGACTTAAAACCAACTAATAGTTGATAATTTATTTAGTTTAATTTATTTTAATATATTATATATGATTATGCTGTATATACACCCCTAAGATTTTTACTATTGATATGTTCTCATAAGGTATTTTCCAAAAAGAAAAATGGCTTTTAAGATTTCTTTTATAATCCTAACCTCCCGTTTTAACACTTTTATAGCCTCTTATCTTATTTTCTTGACATTAATACTACCGCCTCGACATGGATAATGTAAAGCAATGATAACCTTATAAATCGTACTGTGAAGAAATTGGAAAAAAACGTAATAATAGTTGATTACATTTATTAAAAATACTTGACAAGATAAGTTTACAAGAGTAAACTTATTTTAAGTATTAAGTCTACAATTGTAAACTCAAAGGAGGGTAAGAAAATGGATGCAATAGTATATAATACTCATATCACAGATGCTGAATGGGAAGTCATGCGTGTAGTTTGGGCAAATGATCGAGTAACTAGTAAAAAAGTCATTTCCATATTGCAAGAAAAAATGGACTGGACACAATCCACTATCAAAACGATCTTAGGTCGATTAGTTGGAAAAGGCGTACTAAATACAGAGCAAGAAGGTAGAAAGTTTATTTACACTGCTAATATTGAAGAGACAGAAGCCGTAAGGGATTATGCAGAAGATATTTTTAACCGTATTTGCAATAAGAAAGTCGGAAATGTAATAGGAAGCATCATTGAAGATCATGTTTTAAGCTTCGATGATATAGATCGACTAGAAAAAATATTAGAGATGAAAAAATCTTTCGCAGTAGAAGAAGTGGATTGCAATTGTCCAGAAGGACAATGCAAATGTCATTTACATCATCATTAAGAATAAGGAGGAATTTAAAATGAACAATAACAACAAACATTCATCCCACAGTCACCATAATCATGGCGACATGGATCATTCAAAACATAAGCACGTAAGCACGGAAGAACATGGAGACCATAAGAATCAACATCACGACCATCATGCTGGGCATGATCACAGCGGACACAGTGGGCATGACCACCATCATCACGGGAACTTTAAGGAACTTTTCTTAAAATCATTGCCAATAGGAATCATTATTATGCTCTTATCCCCTATGGCTGGGTTTGACCTACCATTCCAGTTTACTTTTCCATATTCTGATATTGTAGTAGCTATTTTATCTACTATATTAATTATTTATGGTGGACGTCCATTCTATCAAGGGGCAGTTGACGAATTTAAACAAAAAGAACCTGGAATGATGGCTCTCGTTTCTTTAGGTTTAAGTGTTTCATATTTATATAGTATTTATACTGTAATAGCAAGCTACCTAACAGGTGAACAAATTATGGATTTTTTCTTTGAATTTGCTTCATTACTATTAATCATGTTATTAGGTCACTGGATTGAGATGAAAGCTATTGGAGAAGCAGGAGATGCACAAGAAGAACTGGCTAAGCTAGTACCAAAAGATGCTCATGTAGTATTAGATGACGATTCAATAGAAACACGACCAGTTGCTGACTTAAAGGTAGGTGATTTAATTCGTGTTCAAGCAGGAGAAAATGTGCCAGCAGACGGAACTATCGAGCGTGGCGAATCACGTGTAAATGAAGCTCTTTTGACTGGAGAATCAAAAGCAGTTAAAAAAGGTCCTGGCGATGAAGTAATCGGAGGCTCAACAAATGGAGAAGGGGTTCTTTATATTAAAGTACTTGAGACAGGTGACAAGTCCTTTATCTCTCAAGTACAGGATTTAATTAGCCAAGCTCAAAGTCAACCTTCTCGTGCAGAAAATATTGCTCAAAAAGTTGCAGGGTGGCTGTTCTATATTGCAGTAACTGCCGCACTAATAGCTTTTGTAGTATGGACGCTTATAGCGGACATCCCAACGGCAGTAAAATTTGCTATCACAACATTAGTTATAGCTTGTCCTCACGCTTTGGGTCTAGCTATTCCATTGGTCACCGCTCGTAGCACAAGCTTAGGGGCAAGCCGTGGCTTACTAGTAAAAGACCGAGAATCTTTAGAAATAGCTCAAGATGCAGATGTGATGATTTTAGATAAAACGGGTACTTTAACAACTGGTGAGTTTAAAGTATTAGATGTAAAACTTCTTAATGACAAATATACAAAAGAGGAAATCATTTCACTATTGGCAGGTATTGAAGGAGGGTCTAGTCATCCTATTGCTCAATCAATTATAAGTTTCGCCGAGCAGCAAGATATACGTCCAGCATCTTTTGATTCTATTGATGTTATTTCCGGTGCTGGCGTAGAAGGTAAATCCAATGGACACCAATACCAATTAATCAGTCAAAAAGCATACGGACGTAATCTAGATATGGATATTCCAAAAGGAGCAACTCTCAGTGTCTTAGTAGAAAACGATGATGCCATTGGTGCTGTAGCTTTGGGGGATGAATTAAAAGCAACCAGTAAAGAGTTAATAGAAGCTCTTAAAAATAACAATATAGAGCCAATTATGGCAACAGGTGATAATGAAAAAGCAGCTCAAGGCGCGGCAGAAGACTTAGGGATTGAATATAGATCAAATCAATCTCCACAAGACAAGTATGAATTAGTAAAAGAACTTAAAGATGAAGGAAAAAAAGTTATCATGGTAGGTGACGGTGTCAATGATGCCCCTTCTCTTGCCATGGCAGACGTTGGTATAGCTGTCGGTGCTGGAACTCAAGTTGCACTTGATTCAGCTGATGTCATCTTGACTCAATCCGATCCAGGAGATATTGAATCATTCATTGAATTATCACACAAAACAACTCGTAAAATGAAACAAAACCTCTTTTGGGGAGCCGGCTATAACTTTATAGCTATCCCTCTAGCTGCGGGAATTTTGGCCCCTATTGACTTCACATTAAGTCCAGCAGTAGGAGCAATCCTAATGTCTGTGTCAACAGTCATCGTCGCCATTAATGCTATTTTATTAAGTTTAGATCCAAAAAATAACGGTTAACAGATCTAATGATTGAAACTCCTTAAAGTATCAAGATACAATAGTTTTATAGGAGAAAAAGAGATGTAAGTACTGGCTCTTTGTAAAATCGTGTTGGTAGAAGTAGATGATTTTTCTACCAACACGATTTTTAATTTATTATAGAACTGATTTCTATTAAAATCCTAAAAGTACCTATTTCAACAGTTTATAGCTTGTTATTCTATTTTCTTGACATCAATACTACAGTCTCCACATGCGTTATCTTTTGCTTGGGAACATAATTTTTTATCCTCGTCATTCTTGTGGGAGCACAATTTATCAATATCATTATCTTTGGCATTTTTTCTTTTATCCTTGAAGTTATTAGAATCTTGACTATATTTAACTCCTGTTTTGAAATAGAATGTTAAGTCATAAGGATGAACGATTCCGTCTTTGTCGATTCTGCCAACCACGACTTTATCAACTATGCTTTCAAATACTGTTCTATTAAATTCCTCTATAATTTCTTTGTTCTCTAAGATATTTTTAAATTGCTTTAGTCTTTCTTTAATGGAGTTTTCATCTTTGATAGTTAGCTCTAGTGTTTTCTTTTCATCAAGTAATTCTTCTTTTTGTTTTGTAAGTTTTTTATACTTTTTAGCATAAACTTCTTCGTCTATACTATCTTCTAAATGAAGATCAACTAACTTTCTTTCTTGACTAATGATTCTATTTAATTGATTTTCTAACTTTTTCAAATCTTTGACTAAAGTATTATCATTTATTTCTTCTTCTACAATTTTTAAAAAGTCATCAATTACTGTTGAATCTGCATGGCATAATTGCCTATAGCTTTCAACAAAAGCTTTTTCTATTGCTGCTTCTTGTATTCCTTTTGAATGAGGGCAATATTTTTTACCTTTTTTTGTTGACCTTACACATTGCCAGTTAATTTTTTTGTAAGTTGAACTTGTGTGCCAAGTTCTTCTTGAAAGTATTTCTCCACAAAATCCACATTCCAGCATACTTGAAAAAGCGTATTGTCTTGATAGTTTCTCTCTTTTTCTATCCTTATTAGCAATGGTGTTTCTATTTTGTGCTCTCCTGAGTCTAATCTCTTGTGCCTTTTCAAAGTCTTCTTTTGATATAATTGGCTCGTGATGATTTTCAATGTGATATTTATCAGATTCACCAAAGTTTGCTAGTCTTCTTTTTGTTATGGGATCAACTGTGAAGGTCTTTCCCATTAGAATATCTCCAATATACTTTTCATTTTTAATTATTCCTAACACTGTAGTATCAGACCATTTTGTTTTACCTCTAGGGGTAAGATATCCTTGTTCTTCTAGTTCCCTACCAATGACTGAGCCACCATTGCCCTCTAAATATCTTTTAAAGATATATCTAACAATTTTGGCTTCTTCTTCATTTATAGAGATAGTTTTTGTTATAGGGTCATAGTCGTATCCAAGGCAACCTTGAAAACCAATAAGTTCCCCTTTTTCCATTTTCATTTTCAGTCCTTTTTTCACATGGGCTGAGGTATTTTCTACTTCTTGTTGAGCTACTGAACTTAATATTGTTAGTAATAGCTCTCCATCCATTGTCAAAGTATCTATATTTTCTTCTTCAAATACTACACCAACATTATTTTCCTTTAAAAGCCTTACATATTTCAAAGTATCTAATGTGTTTCTAGCAAATCTTGATATAGATTTAGTAATTATCATATCTATATCTCCATTTTGGCAATCGCTAATTAGTCTCATGAAATCTGCTCTTTTAGTTGCAGTTGTTCCTGTTGTTGCTTCATCTGCATATATACCAGCCAAAGTCCAGTTCTTATTATTTTTTATTAGATTTGTGTAATAATCAACTTGCGATTTATATGATTCAAGTTGGTCTTTACTATCTGTACTTACTCGACAATATGCTGCAACACGTTTTAATTCTAAATCTAGTGCATTTCTATTTCTTGCTCCTGTATTTGAAGCTTTTATTAATTTTACTTTAGTATTCATTTTACCTCCTTCCCATTTTGTGTCTTTCTACAGTGTTATTATATCACAAGATTAATTACTTTCTATTCATCTTTTTATAATCTTTTTCTAATCTGTTTTTAATTTTTGTATATTCCTTATCATTAATTAATTTAAGATCATAAAGTCTACATAACATAGCAACTCTCATACTGTAAATCTTTATTGCTTGCATTTTAACCTCCTATGTAAGTTGATTTTTTTATCTTGGTTAGTGGATTAAATTTGATATATTCTAATCTCACATAATCAATTTCAAGAATCTTCACACTTCAAAGTATTTTGATTTTTATAAAAAGATGATAAAACACCCCTCACTTTATAAAGTGAAATTTGCCCTCTTTGGTAACCAGAATTTTTATTTTTCTATAGTATTTTTGAGTTTTAATGTTAAATTGAACATAAAAAATGAGGACTTATGCACATAGGCATAAATCCTCTAATCTAAATTTTTCTATTCAAAGACTTTAAATCTTTCTTCCTATCAATTATTTAATTTCCATGATTCTGCCTTAGCTTTTGCATTTATAAGGTCTGAATAAAGTCCATCATTCTTAATCAGTTCTTCGTGATTTCCACGTTCTACTATTTCCCCATCTTTTAAGACTAAAATCTGGTCAGCATTTCTAATTGTCTTTAGTCTGTGGGCAATCATAATTACCGTCTTATTTTTTGTTAATGATTCTATTGCTTCTTTAAGTTTATCTTCATTTTCTGGATCTATATTTGCAGTTGCCTCATCAAAGATAATTATGTCTGCATCTTTTAGCATAGCTCTTGCAATGGAAATTCTTTGTTTTTCTCCACCAGATAGACTTGCTCCACCTTCTCCGATGATAGTGTCATAGCCTTCTGGTAAAGCTTCTATAAATTCATGACATCTTGCTTTTTTTGCAGCTTCTACAACTTCTTCATGGCTTGCATTTTGTTTTCCAAATTTTATATTGTTCTCAATCGTATCTTCAAAGAGATATACATCTTGAAATACCATGGAAATAGAATTCATTAAGTTTTCTATCTTATAGTCCTTTATATTTTTTCCACCAATTAAAATCTCGCCAGAATTTACATCCCAAAATCTTGCTATGAGATTACAAAATGTAGTCTTACCAGATCCAGATGGACCAACTATGGCAGTCATGGTATTTTCTTTTATCTCTGCTGATACATTTTTTAAAATTGGTCTATCATCATAGGAAAATGATACATTTTTAAAGTCTATGTTGTGATTTTTTATAGACTCTGTAATACTTCCTTCTCTCATATCAGGCATTGAGTCTATAAAACCTACAGAATCTATGGCATTTTCGCAAGCTCTTAGGATTGCCATGTTTGATCCTGCCCCGATTAAGCCTTCAAAGATAATAAATGATGCTATAATCATAAGAATTGTTTCAGCAAGTGGAAGTTCACCAGATAAATTTAATTTTAATGATACATAGACCATAGCTACTGTTGTTATTCCCATTACAATTCTTTGAATAACTGTGTATGGTGCTACAGATTTTTCTAGGTCTAAGAGTATTCTTGATGTATCTTTTATAGACTTTCTTAAAGCTCTGTTATTTTCTCCACCAAGATTATAGGATTTTATAACCTGCATTCCTTGTAAAGTTGCTAATACTTCTTTTGTAAGTCTTGTTTGTGTTTCTGTCATTTTGTCTGCATTAGCTGATGATTTTTTCTCCATCATTGATGTAACGATGAAAAATACTATCACACCTGCTACAGCAACCAGTCCTACTTTTACGTTAAAAATTAAAGTTCCAAGGACAAAGACTAAAGTATTTAAAACTCCACCAAGTACAAGAACCAAAAGCATAGGCACCCACATTTCTGCTTGGGAAAGTGAAGATGTAGCAATAGTAGTTAATCTTCCTAGTGAAAAGCTTGAAAAGAAACCCATAGGAACTCTTTTTATTTTTTCTCCTATTTCTATTCTCTTATGGGCTGCCATAAAATATCCAGCGTGTGTTTGTGCCATTTGTGATGATTTTTGTGTCATTATCTTTCCAACAAGGGATATAACTAATATTCCAAGACAAATAAAGATAGCCTTATAGTCTAAAGTTTTAGAGAGTATATTTACCAACATATAGTAAATTGCACCAAATTGTAGAGCATTAAATACTGCATGAAAGAATCCAGCCAGAATAGATTTTTTAATATTTGCTTGTTCTTCCTTAGAAAAATTCCATATCTTTTTAAACACCTTAAGCATTTTCATCACCCCTTACATTGGCATCAACCATTTCCTTATAAAGCTCTGATGACTTTAATAGTTCTTTATGATTTCCATAAGAATCCAATTTACCATCTTTAATAACAAATATCCTATCTGCATCAACAATTGTCTTTAACCTATGAGCAATTATGATTAAAGTTTTACCCTTAACTAGATTTGCCAAGGCGTTTTGTATGAGAGCTTCATTTTCAGGATCTATATAAGAAGTTGCTTCATCTAAAATTACGATTGGTGCATTTTTTAGCATGGCACGAGCAATAGATATTCTTTGTCTTTCTCCTCCAGATAGATGACCTCCACCTTCGCCAACTCTTGTATCATAACCATTAGATAGATTCATAATAAAATCATGGCAGGCAGATTTTTTACATACATCTATAATTTCTTCGTCAGAGGCATTCTTATTTCCAAGCCTAATATTTTCCTTTATAGTCATATCAAAGAGGAAATTGTCTTGGGATACAAAAGAAATAAGTGAAGACAAGTTTTCGAGCGACACATCTTTTGTTTCTACTCCGCCAATTTTAATAGATCCCTTATCTACATTCCAAAATCCAGCAATAAGTTTTGCTATTGTGGACTTGCCTGACCCAGAAGGACCAACGAGGGCTGAAACATTAGATTCTTTTATTTCCATAGAAAGATTATCAATAACTTTCTTTTTCCCATCGTAAGAAAAGTCTACGTCTTGAAGTTCTATATTATAGGATTCTATTTTTTCTCCCTTGTCAACATTTTCTAACTCTCTTGAATTTAAAATTTTTCCTATTTCAGAAGTTATAGTTGATATTCTTGACATGTCGTCCATATAGTTCATGATTTTTAAAATGCTAGAAACCGTAGCAAAGGATAAGACGATTAAGGTAATTAAATTTCCTAAATCAATACTTCCATTTATATAAAATAAAATCCCAAAGGGTATGATGGTAATAATTCCCATAGGAGAAAGTAATCTACCTATGGCAACCCTATTCATAGATTCACCCATCCAGTTATAATAAAAGCTTGCATTGTCATAAACTGCATCAGTGTATTTTTTATAAGATGATTCGCTTTGATTAAAGGTCTTGATTACTTCAATACCGTTTATATACTCGACAATAGAATTATTCATGTGTTGACCAATAGCAACTGACTTTCCAAACATTTCCTTATAATGAGCATTCATAACAGACATCATAATAGACATTCCTACCACAAATGGAATTAGTGATAATAAAGTTAAACGCCAATCTAGTGTAAACATGTAAATAAACAATAGAATAGGTCCTACTAAATTTGCCGTAAATTCTGGCACTAAGTGGGCAAGGGATGTTTCCATAGAATCAACTTGCTCAACTATAATATTTTTTAATTCTCCAGATGATCTTGATAGTACATCTCCCAGCGGCATCTTAAAAAGTTTTTTAGAAATATCATTTCTAATTTCTCCTAATGAATTAAAGGTTGCAGTATGAGATATAGTTGTTGATATTCCTGCTGCCACTTCTTTAATAACAAATGTTATGAAAATACTTATACAAAGTGAAGTGTATAAGCTCATATCCCTTATGCCATTAATCAAATTTACAATGATTTTTGCCATGTATATATATGAAAAAAGCCCAGCCACTACTCCAATTATTGCCAATAAGATTGACATAAAATATGAGCCTTTTCTCTTTTTTACATATTGTTTTATTAGATCCATCAAATCCCCTCCTAAATATTAAATTTTTTTCCCATTAATATAGCTAATATTTTTTCTTTATCCTCCTTTGTAGAAAATTCCTCAAAAGAGTATCCGTCTAAATAAAGAATTTTATTGCAGGAATTACACAAAAATTCATAATCATGGGAAATTATAAGTATAATTTTTTCTTTTTCTTGTAATATCTTCATTCTTTCTGAAATAATTTGCATATTATGTCCATCTAAACCACTTGTTGGCTCATCAAATAAATAAACATCTCTTTCTAAAAGTTCTGCTGAAGCGATAGTTAATCTTTGTTTTTGTCCGCCTGACATGATTTGTGGATGGATGTCTTTTATATTTTCTAAGTTAAAATCAGCTAATATTTTATCTGTATCTGCATCTTTATTATTTAGTTTTAACTCGTCTTCTGCTGAAACTTCAAAAAGATTACTATCAGGATTATTTGACAGGTAGTATATTCTTTTTTGCCTATTTCTTTTGTTTAATTTTTCTCCATTTATAGATATAAAACCACTATCTTTTTTCATAAGTCCACTTAAAATTTTAAACAGAGTAGATTTGCCTATGCCATTATCCCCAATAATTCCATAAATATTTCCACTTTTAAATTCGTAGGTCAAATCTTTTATAAGGACATTCTTATTATAGGAAAAAGAAATTTTTTCTAAGTTCATAGAATTTATCTCTTTTAACTTATTTAGTTTAGGAGATATTTTATTTAAAGAAAAGAATCTTAATCCTAACCTATTGAAAAAATCTTCACTTTTTGATAATAGTTCTTTCTCTGTAAAAACATTGCTAATTTCTCCATTTTCAAGATAATAATATTTATCCACTACTCCTCTAAGGTAGTATAGCCTATGCTCTGAAATGATTATTGTCTTTTTATTTTTCTTTAATAAAAGCATAAGTTTTCTTAAAGCTTCTACACTTTTCATATCTAGGTTAGCAGACGGTTCATCAAAAACATAAATAGGCGGATTAAGTGCATTTATTGAAGCAATTGCTATTTTTTGTCTTTCTCCACTTGAAAGATGAAATAAGTTTTTATCTTTTAAATCTTCTCCATTAATAGATTTTAAGGAATTATTGATTATTTCATCTATTTTTTCTCTTTCTATCCCATAATTTTCAAGCCCGAAGGCAATTTCATCTTCTACATTTTCTGCAAAAAATTGACTCTTGGGATTTTGAAAAATAGATCCTACTTTCCTCCCTATTTCATATAATTCTTTTTCCAGGGGATTTATTCCATCTATGGAAATTTCTCCCTTTAATTTCCCTCCATAGAATTTATAAGCAAGACCATTTATAAGTCTTGTAAGGGTAGTTTTACCACAACCACTCGCCCCTATAAAGGCAACACATTCCCCATCATTAATTTCCAAATTAATATTTTTTAAGATGTTTGCTGAATCTTTACTGTAGGCAAATCTTACATTCTTTAACTTGATCATCTTAATAACTCCTCTCCAGGAAAATCATGCTCATTGTGATAAAGATGGTGATTAAACAAACAATAACATCAAGATTTCTAAATTTTATTTCTCTTCTTGAGCTATGTTTTCCAGATGCAGAAATTCCTCTTACTTCCGATGCGGCGGCAAGTTCTTCAGATATTTTTGAAGATGAAAACATCATAGGAACAAATAAATATTCCATCGTTAAAAATGGTTTTTTAATAGAAATTAATCCCCTTAATCTCAACGATTCGATAATTTCTTTAAACTCACTTTTAACTACTGGGAAAAATCTCATCATGAAAATAAGTGGCAAAGCAACATTTCTATGAATTTTCATTTTTTTCATTATTGCCATTATCTCTCCTGGAGGTGTTTTTAAAATTGGTATTACTGATAGAACTATAACTAACGTTCTTATAACCATAAACAGAAACATATCTGGAATCAAAATGCCAAAACCTTCACCATTTGAGACAAATCTCAAAAAACTTAAAACGCCCATTGCAATAATTAGTTTTATAGTAGATTTGCTATATCCTTGCAGTGATACATAAATAACTAGAATGGCGGCTAATAAAAAAAATACAGTATCTTTGGACAATACTGAAACCAAAAATACTGTACTTAAAAATACTACTAATTTGGAACGTAAGTCCAAATGCATCATTTTATTATGCCTGTCTTTTTAAAATGCTTTTCTGTCATCTTATTTCCTAAATAGCAACCAATAATTGCCGCCACAATAGTACATGCTAAAGAAATAAGAATCCATTTAGGATTTGTATAATACTGAGTTTGTATTTGAACTTGTTCTGGAGATACGCCAGACTTAATGAAAGCATCTTTAAAAAACCATATTTCGCTCATACCATGAGCCGCTCTAGTTAATGATGTAATTATCCAAGCAATAGTAATTCTTTTTATATTCCTATAGCTATCTGTACCAATCATAGATAACTCTGCAATTATCCCGCCACCTACAAACCATGGAATCATAAAAGGACCCATAAAGACAGTTGCTAATATAGCTTGTATAATATTATAAATTAGTGCAACTCCCGGTTTGCCTACTTTCATAGCCATATAAACAAAAAATGGTCCTAAAATTAGCGCAGTAAACACAGCATTAAAAATCATATTGAAAAATAATGATGCCCCTGTAATCATTGAAAAAGCAATGAATACAACAATCATGATTGCAGAAAAGATTCCTATGGTTGCTAAATCTTTTATAGTTAATTTTTTACTTTCCATAATTCAACCTCCTTATTTGATATATATTATCATTCTATAATAGACTAAGCTTATTTTCTTGACTATTTAGACTAAATGTGCTGTTTTAGATATTTTTCTATATTCTGAAGGAGTGAGATTAAACTTATTTTTAAAAGTATTTGAAAATTTAGCATGATCTGTGAAACCTACCCTAATAGCAATTTCCGTAATTGAAAATGATGTATTATTCAAAAAATCAGCTGCTACCTCCAATCTTTTACTTGTTATAGCTTCCTTAATTGTTTGCCCAAAAACACTCTTATAGCAAGATTTCATTGTGGTAGAATTTATCTTAAAGATTTCTGATAGTTTATCATAAGTTATATTTTTTTCGTAATTATTCTTTATAAATTCATCTATTTTCTTTACAATATCAACATTTGTCTTAATAAAATATTTCCTATCGCTTATCTTGTTACTGGTATCAAGGCTTGCAATATATAGGAAAAGTTCTTGAAATTTTACCCTTAGATATTCAATTAGAATTTCATCTGGAACTTTATAAACTTCATAAAAAATATGTTCAATATGCCGAGTAGCTCTTTGTACAAAAATTTTGTCCTTATTGCATAATTTTCTTAAAACAACTTCAAATTTAATCCCTAACATTTCCTCTAAAAAATATATTTCGCTATCAAATTCTTTTGGATTAATATAAAAAGTCACACCATGATAATGAGATATAGGAAAAAAAGATTCTTCAGAACTATTGCTACTTGCATTGATTGCAAAATCTCCCGATTCCATATAAGTAATAGTTCCATCGCTTAATACGCATTCAAATCTTCCTTCTCTACAATGATTAATCTCGTAGCTTTGATTTAAGTTTTTTGATAATTTTTTCTTTATAACGGAAGTGTGTATATCATTATAAAAAACTGTTACCCCTTTGAAAATTTCGTACTTTGAAACTATATATTTTCCATTTTCCAAATTATGAAATTCGCAAATTCTCCCTTTAGAATTTTCTATTATTTTTTCTAAATTTCTTCCATAAAGATGACACATTAACTCCTTACCCATAAAAATCTCCTAATTAATAAGTTTTTCTCTCAAATAACCTTCCAACATTTTTTTGATTGTTTTTCTATTTTCAATAAAAATTTCTTTTTGATTTAAACTTTCATATCCTAAAATCAAAGTATTTACAAATGTCAATAAAAACTCATCTTCAAAAATAGATGAGAGCTTATCGTTTGGAGGAAATGTAGACGATAAAATTTCTGTGTTTGTTTCTTTTAAATTTTCAAACATTTCACACAATCTTTTATCTTCATTTTGTAGTTTCAAAAAAATTGCATATATGCTTTTAAATTCATTTTCATCATAAATTCTTTCCATCATCATCTCAGTAATTGCGTCTAAAGTCGTTAACTTAGATGTGTCGATAGTTTTGTTTTTTTCTCCTCTATATTTGATGCCTAATTTCATAAAATCATAAATCATTTCATAGGTTGAGCCATAATGATAGTAAACACCACCTTTACTTAAACTGACTTTTTCTATAACATCTTCCATAGTTGTATTTTGGAAACCCTTTTCTAAAAAACATGTCTTTGCCGCTTCCAGAATTTCTAACTTCCTTTTTTCTCCTACTTTCAATTTTTTATCATTCAAAACTTTATCTCCTGTCAATAAATAATTCCGACGCTACCGTCAGTTTTATTGTAACTCATTTGATAATTAATTTCAATACATGAATTATTTTAAAATTTAGTAATCTTATTTAAGATATTTGTTTGAACGCCCTTTATAATTCTTTATTAATTTCTTTAAATGCGGTATAATCAATAAAACTTAATACAGGCTTAACGCTTATAACTTTAGTAGCAAGCACAGTAAGTGTACGGACACTTACGAAAAAATTAATGGAGCAAACGTTTACGGAATGCTCCATTTTTTTTAATTTTTACCTTGTTAGGGATAACCCTAAGACCCCGAAATATATTTTATAAAGGAGAATAAAATGGCAAATAGATTTAGAAATGAAAGAATAGAAATAAAACTAACTAAGGAAGAAAAAGAAGTTTTTGAAAAGAAAATGAGACTTGCAAATTGCAAAACTATGTCCCACTTTCTTAGGAAATGTGTATTAGAAAAAGAAATTTATGTAGTAGATTTAGAACCATTTAGAAATCTACAATGGCTACTTTCAAATGCAACAAATAATATAAACCAGATTGCAAAAGCTACTAATACAACTGGTGTTATTTACAAAAATGAAATTGAAGCAATGAATAAGCAGATAGAAAAATTATCAAGAGAAATATGGCAGATCCATTCTCTACTTCTTAATAAAGCAAAATAAATCATGCAATATAAAATCAAGATTCAAGTGTTATGTATCTCCAAATCATACAAAATCTAATTCCTATATAAGTCATTAAATATCAGATGAGCAATACTAAAAACTAGGTACATCAAATATAGCATTTTTAATGAGTATAATTATATTTTTATTTTTCAAATCAATCTATCAGATTAAAAAATAACCTTCCAAACTTACATATAATATTCTAAGTAAATACAATAAAAAAAGAATACTCTAATGCTAGAATATCCTTTAAATAAATAACTTAGATAATACTTTTATATAAATAAATGCTTAAAATTTTTGTTGAATTAAACAAAAAAGTCATCTATATAACTTTATATCTTTCAGAAAAATTTCTATAGCTCTGTCTATCTTGCTGGTATACAAATACTTCCGCTATGTTACCTCTATCTGCTAACTTTAGCGACTGCTCAACAATTTCATAATTGTGTTGTGCGTGTGTTGTAGCAAAAATATTAATTAATACTCCTTTAGGTAACGCCCTAATTTCTTTTACTACAAACTCTACAAATTTCGGATTATACTTTCTAACTCCTTCACTTTTTGTCTCGGAATTTATAACTTTAATTGTTGGTAATTGTTTCTTTTCTGGCGGGATTTGAAAATCATTTATTGAATAAGTATCTTCTAAAATTAAATTATATTCTAAAGAATCCTTATTATCGCAATTGATATATATAATTTTAGAAGATGTTTTTTCTTCGGAGATATTGTTTGTTACTATAAACTCACTGAATACATCATTAATAACTAGTTTAAATTGCATATAAATAGGAACTAATACTAAGTTACACTTTTCATATCCTAAAATTTTAGAGCATAACAAAAACCATAAATAACTATGATCATGATATATATTTCCATTGTTTAAAATCTTATTCTTATTCATTTTTCGTATAGTAAATATAGCTATTCCTGCAAAGAAAATACCTATTCCTAGATTTCCCAATTTTGACAAAAAATAATATATTATATCGATAATATCAAATGAAATATCCTTAGGTTTTGTATTTATAACACTCTCAATATTCGATATTTTAGGTAAAAATAATGCTAAAAATATAAAGAAAAACTGACATAATTGAGTTTTACAATCTTTAAACTTTCTAATAATTTCTTTCATGTCTATCTCCCCAATAAATTGTTTCTAACAACTCGATAATACCCGACTTTTCATATTTCCAAATTCTATATGCTTCATATCCTACTATAATGTGGAAATATAAACTTATTTCATCAGAACCTTTTGCTATTTTCCCCCAGTTTTTTAAGTCTATATCTGAATATTGGGGAATAGCTTCAGGATGAGTATGCCATTCACCTACATACCTATAAATTTTACCACTTCTTAAATATATTGAGTTACAGGTCTCTATATGTTTAGTATCTAACCTCTTAAATCTATTTCTTTTTCTCTTGTCATTTTTATATGGTTCTGTTGCATAACCTATAGTATAATCATTATTTTGTAAGTTTTCTTTACCTATAATTATTCCACCAGATTCTAAACCATTTTGTTTATATTGTATATATTTCTTAAATAAATCAATAACTGAATCCTTAATTTTAACCCTTTGAATATTTTCACTTATTGTCATAATTCACCACAAATACTACAAGTTTTATTATAAATATTATCAAATTCTATGATTTCAGAATCATACTTTTGTGATACAAATCGTTTAGAAAAATTTAATCCTGCTAATTTGAAATAATAATCGTCACCTTTTGAAGAAAATATAAGATTACTGTGTATCCTATTAAGTGCGTGCTTCTTTAATAAATCCATAAACATTAGACTTGTTTTTATAGATATTAATGAACCATAAGAAATAAAAGAACCCTGACATCCAGAGTTAGATTTAGCAATGACTTGTCCTTTTTGCGTATAAGCTAATGAATTATATAAATTTCCTCCATCGTCCCTTGTAAACATACATTCATAACACCCTTTATAATTTATATCAAAAAATGCTACATGTGAGCCAATATCTAATGGCTCATTCCATAAATAAAAAACAGGTGTCTGTATTTTATTAGTAACAATATATTTATTTAACCAACGGTTAAGAATTTCATTTCCAGTTGCTGATATTATATAATCATAATCTTCAAATTCTATAGAACAATCTTCAATTGCATCCTCAATTTTGTTATCAACAGTTTTTATATTTAAATTTTGTAAGTTTTTCTCTCCATATATTCTCAAAGCTTCTGCCTTATAGTTGTAAAGATATTCAATGCCAAGTAAATGTCTATATATATTTTCAGCATTCAGATGATCTGAATCAACAAGAGTAATATCCTCTACTCCCGATTTGATCAAATTGCTAAATGTATATCCCCCGATAGAACCACATCCTATTAAAAGATATTTTTTATTAGCAAGTATATTTTTATCGAATGATGTTCTATTCATTAGATAACTCTTATCTAATCTATTTACACTGAGAGGAATGATTCTATCAGTATTACTAATTTTTAGCTTATCAAACTCAATATCATACTCTCCATTTTCAATTAAAAATCCTATTACATTATTAATTTCTTCAGGTTGTTTAATTTCAAATATAAAAAGCATATCTTTTGTTTTTAAATATCTCTTATCTTTAATGTTAAAAGAGCAATAGCTCAAGATATTATTTAAATATGATAAATCTATAGATTTTCTGAAATCAGGAGGATATATTGCTTTATTTGGAGCTAAGAAGAAATATAAACCATTGAATTGTGTTCTATCCCTATATCCCCATAAATCAAAATCTGATGATAAGGTACTTGCAAAATAAGATGTTATAGTAGTTCTCTTTAGATATTCAGCATCCGTCTCATTTTTCTTTCTTACTTTAGATATCTTATTTTTTGCACAATAATTAATTTTTTGGTTTTTCTTTTCTTTGGGAATAGCAACATCAATATCTTTATAATCATCTCTGTTGTATATATATGAATTAAACTCTTCCAACAAATCTCTCTTGTTTTTACCATTTATGCCATCATCTAAAATTTTAATAGCTTGATCTATGCATTGATTAAAAATCCCATCAAAATTCCAATCTATTAAAGCACCTTCTAAATCAAATAAACAGAGTTTCCCATTTTTTTCAACATGTGGGATAAAAGGGAGCTTATTTATATCACAATATATATCTATTAAACTTAGCTCCCAATTTAACGGCAATCCAATTTTAACTGGAATCAAATTACTCTTTGTTGATAAATAGCAGCTGATTAAAAAACTATATTTTATTTTTTTAAAGCTTGCATTCTCTTCAATCATAATATCTGAGATAAATTTATTATCTAATAAGATATCCCTTAATTGATTTGCGTCCAATTAATATATCTCCAATCCAGATGAACTTGATGATGGAATATAGTTGATTTGATTTTTAGCTGTGTTTTTCTCTTCAGGAATTTCGAAATCATCTCCAAAAATCTTATTCAATTTTTTATATTGGTCATACTCATCAATTTAATTTCTAGCTTCTTTTAAATCGTTAGATAACTTTGTAATCTTATCTTTAAAATCTGTCATTTGACTATCTGTCATTTTTTCAAAGACATCATTTGGAAAATCAAATGAAAGTTTATATGGTAAAGATAACTCTATTCTGTAAAGATCTCTACCATTTTCTGTTTTTGTATAATGAAATTTATTCTTTATATAATTAACGACATCTATTAATACAATCAAATCATCATCAGAATAATAAGAAAAGTTGTCAATAGCCATTAATGTTAATCCTATACTTGCTGGGGAAATATGTCCAAAGTTACTAAATCTCATGTTCCTCCATTTTTTTATATAACGTATTATTCTTCTAAATTGATCTCTTTGTTCTCCTTTAACAATTGTATTATTAATATAATCTACGAGTCCTTTTGGATCAGCTTTTTCCCATTTTATAGAATCTTCATTGCCTGAAATTCCTTTGGCAATATACAATTGACTTTCTTTATTCTCATTATCCTCATAAGCATAAACTACTAAATCAACATGAAACGCAGCTTTATTATTTTTTTTATAAGTTACTGTTACACAAGGCTTTTTTATCTTAGCACCATAGTCTGTATGGTTCTCTAGTATAGAACAAATTTTTTCCTTTAATTCCAACGGTTTGTAATCATTTTTATTTACATTAAATATTAATCCAACGTCTATATCATATTCTTGATCTTCTTCAGGTTTTATTCCTGTTTTTAGAATGTAGCTGCCTTGATTTATGACCTCAAATGATGGCAAGTCATCAGAATTTCTTAAAATGTTGACTAATATTTCACGTTTCTCTTGTAATTCATGATTCGTATCAAAGTCAACCCTTATATTATCATTGAATTTTTCAAATTGTTTTTGAACAGTCATTAGTTGTACTCTCCTTTTTCTATTAAATTGAATTACTTTTATACATAGATATAACATCATTAAAGTCTACATCTAACTCTTTACAAATTCTATATAAAACTTGCATACTAACAAATTCTCCCTTTGTCATTTTTGCCACTGTTGCAGTTGATATACCTACTCTATCCATCAAGTCTTTTTTGTTCATATTTTTATCAATTAATACTTTCCAGAGTCCATTATAATTAATCTTCATAATTATCATCCTTATTCTATTTTTTATTATGCAAACAAAACTTAAGTGTTTGCAAATTTTTACTTTACTATATTATACTTTATATTCGTTGTAATTACAAAGCTTTGCATTAATAGAATTATTTAGGTAGAAAATTATAGGCATTTGAGATATCATCGATATTTATATATCAGTACATTTGTTATATAATATCCCATTGTTATAAATACTTGTTTTACAAGTCCAAAGATTTTGAAAAAATTTCCTATCTTTAAGTTCTATAATTCTCTTATACTATCTACAAGACTAAGCAATTGGCATAAAATTTATTTAATTTTAAATCCTCTAATGTAAAATAAAAAAGAAGTAGATTAATTCCACTTCTCTAATACTTAATATTTTCTTGTCTACAATTTGCCATAAAGCGTCCGTTAAATTACATCTCATTAATTCTATCTGAAATAATTCTCACTACACCAACAACCTTATCAAACTTCAGATCCCCAATGTACTTATTTTCACTAAGATATACTTCCCACAAGGATCTTTGGTATGAATCTTCTTTTATGTCCTCGATTATTTCTTCATAGTCTTTCATTATCTCCTGACTTCCTCTTTTGTCGGAAGTTCTTTCTACTGCTTCTTTTAAAATTTCATAGTTTATCTCATCTTTTTTCAATTTGTAGAGAGTGTATATGTCGTAAAAGTCTCTCATTCGTGTTGTTGTTATATTTCTTCTGATTATGGTTTCATATTTTTCAGCTAAAATTGTTTCTAATGGATATGCCATTATTTTTATATCTTCTTTGGTAAATATACATGGATAGGTATATCCTATTTCCCTTGGTGTTATTGCATCTCCTGTTGTTATGTCTAGTTTCATCGGGTTTTTGGTCTTTCCAACATTTGCTATTAGTGATATTCTAAAGTTCTCGTACTCGTCCTCTTCCCTAATATAACTAATGTCTTTTATTTCAAATTTTATTCCATCTTCTACATTGATATTTATAATTTCATCTACGACTTCTTTTATTTTCTCTTCTTTTAGGGCTATGCCTTTTATGGTTGTATCCATGTCCATAGTTGTTCTATTTTCAATACCAATTAGAGATGATATCAGGAATCCTCCTTTTATTACAAAATTATTTTTGTAATTTGATTTGGATAGCCTTTCTAAAAATCTTTCGAAGAAATATATTTGCAGAACTTCTTGTGATTTCAGATTTTTCTTCTCTGCAAGACTTCTTATCTTGCCCTTTATACTCTCGATATTAATCACGATAATACCTCCATGTATTTTCTAATTTCATTTTCTATTTTAAATAATCTACTGTATTTTATGAGTCGTCTTAGATTTTTATTTGATGATTTAAAGTATCTTTTTATGGCTTCTGTAAAAATTTGCTTATCTATTTTTTCTCTGTCGATTATGATGTCACAAATTGTTCGATCTATATCGTAAACTGGAATAAGGTTGCCTTGTGGTGATTTTATTTCTGTCTTTCCTAGTTCGTATAAATCTCTTTTTACATAGTGAACTTGTAGATCTTCGTACCTCTTTTTGATATGGCTGGCATTGTAGCCTTGGGGTACAGATATATGAAATACATTTGGGGTCCTATCTGATAGGTCATGTAGATATAGGGCTGTTTGATGGGAAAATATAATTCGATTGCTATTTGATGATATTAAAACAAAATCGTCTATTACTTTTCCTTTTAATTGATATAGTCCTGGTCTTAATCTTTCTAATTGTCCGATTTTTGTTAATTCTGATAGATTATGCCTAGTATATCCAAGGTCTTCTGCTTCTTTGTTGGTTATTACTAAATTTTCTTGTATATATTCTTTAAGTGTATTCATAGTCCGCCTCCTCTCGTTTACGCTTTTATTATATGTTATAAAAGCGAATATGTAAAGTTGCTTATGAGTTTTCCATTTTTTGAAAAAGGATGTAACGAAATATTACTACCTTTAATAAAAAAGAGCAGTCTTTTAAGCTACTCTTGTAGAAAGTACAAAATGAGTTATTATATTTTTTGTGTTTCCTCATACTAGTCTCAAAACTACTCTTACATCCATGTAGTCTTTTTGAGTCTTTTTTACATATCCTTCTTCATCTTTTTCAAATACAAAATGCTTATAAAACTGCTTAAAATGCAGGATTTCTAAGTTTACATCTTTTGTATCAACGCTATAGCTTCGACATTATCTTTATTGTCCAAACCAAAGTCAATCTCATTATCTATAAGCGGAAGCTTGAAAACAACCGATTTTATCCAAGTGTCCTTTTCTGTTTTTTCGTCATAAATTTGAATTTCTTCTATCATTTCGTTAAGTAATCTCTTCTTGTCGATATCTGAAAGAACTGTATAAAGGCTATTAAAATTTACAAGAATCTTATAAATATTATCCGAGGTTATTTTTTCTTCAAGAATTGCCTCTTTCCTTTTTCTGCTATCATTTAACTGCATTTCTGCATATTCTAACTGGTCATATATAGCATCAAGTCTAAGATTTAAATCGGTGTATTTTCTATCATAATGTTTATCTTCAAAATTTAAAGAATCTATTTGATTAATTAGTGATGCTTTTGTACCTGTTAATTGCCTAATCTTCGCTAAGTGCTTATTAATAACTTCATCAATTTCTTTTGTGTCTATTTGAATATTGATTTTTTCTTCAATTTTTTTGGCAAAAGTAGGATTACTAACTACTTGAGTAATTATTGTTTCAACTTCTTTTTCAATTAATTCAGCTCTAATTTGTTTATTAAAAGTACATTTATGTCCATTCATCATTTGTCTATGTTTACAACCGTAATAGTAATAATCTTTGTAATGCTCTCCTTCTTTGTTTTTATTACGTTTACGGCTTTTGTTTCCATACAAACCAGCACCACAATATGGGCATTTTATTAGATTTGATAAGATATGAACTCTCTCATCTTTTCCTCTATTTATCTTCTCATACTTTTTAGCTTGAGATTTTCTTTTTTCCTGTACTGTATTCCACAACTCATCATCAATTAAAGCTTCATGATTTCCTTGAGCTATAATATAATGATCAGATTTTTCTAATTTAATTTTACCAGTAGTTTTATCTTTAATTGTTTTTCTTCTTCCATATGCAATTTTCCCATTATATACAGGATTATCCAATATTTGTCTTATTAAACTAGCTGAAAAATATGGATTCTTGCCATTTTGTCTTATAGGTTTATTAATACCTAAAGAAACTAAATACTTAGATACTCCATTGGCTCCCATATCTGAATTAGCATATAAATCAAAAATCATCCTTACTGCTTTAGCTTCATCTTCATTAACAACTAATTCTCCATTATCTAATGAATAGCCAATTGGAGCAAAACCACCATTCCATTTTCCTTCTCTTGCCTTTTGTTTCCTTCCTTCCATAGTTTGAGAAAGTATATTTTCACGTTCCATTTCTGCTACTGCCGATAGAATTGTTATAACAAGCTTTCCAGAATCTTTAGAACTATCTAAACTATCATCAACACAAATCAGATTTACATTATGATTTTCCATGACTTGCAATGACTGCAATACATCCGCTGCATTTCTTCCAAATCTAGATAATTTAAAAACCATTACATAATCAACTTTATCTTTTTCAGCTTCTATATCATTAAGCATAGCTATGAATTCATTTCTACCTGAAATAGATGTTCCTGATTTTCCAGCATCTTTATAGGTTTCTATTATTTCTATACCATAAGCTTTTGCATACTGTTTTATTCTTTCTTCCTGAGCATCAAGTGAGTAACCGTCAATTTGCATAGATGTTGACACTCTTGTATATACATACGCCTTTTTATTTTTCATTTTTCCACCTTTAGTTTGGACATATTTTCACGTTATAGTTATACCTATATTTTACATAAATCATAATATAAAAGTCAATACAATAACCTAATCCGATGAATTAATATTATCCTCATTTTTATTTTTTTCTGAACATCTTGGCGGTACTTCCAATTTTTCAAAATCTAACTGATCTGCATACTTTTCTATTAATTCTTGTAAGAGACGTGCCAACCCATCTAATTCATAAGAACAATCTTTTACGCTATTTTTATTATACAAGGTAAATTGCCTCCTAATTTTGATTTCACCTTGTATATGTCAGAAAAAAGTATTGATTCGTGTTTTTCTCCACACAGACTTTTTTATTGAAAATCTTTTAATGCATATATTCAATAGTTAATTGAAGAAAGGAGTAAAAAATGAAAAAAGATAGGAAAATTCCACTATTAAACGAGTTTTATTGCCGCGGAAGGATTGTAGGAAAAGGAGGTTTTAAGGAAAGAAATCCATACTTAACAATCTTTATTAATGGGAAAAGAGAGCCAAATTATATGAAAGTATACTTTGAATCTATAGATATTCATGATTTTAAAATGAATCAAACTGTTTATATTACAGGTTTTGTGAAAAGCCCTGTCATTCCCTATTTATATGAAGGTAGAAAAGAACAGTATTTTCTTGGTGAAAAAATAGTCTTAGAGAACACTTTGTTATCAGAAGCCTTTGAAATAGAAAATATAGGTTTTTCTTTTAAAAACCCATTTTCACGAGTTTTTCTTAGCGGTTCTATCTTAAGCATCAAAGAGTTCAATAATTGGATTACGATTCAAGTGCGAGACTATAGAGAGCAAGTAATTACACTTCAATACTCTAAAAACATGCGTGTAAATGATGTTTCGCTCGAAATAAATGACTTTGTTTTCGTATCGGCAATACTAGTCTCTGCAAGGAAAAATTATGATGAAATTACAGTTGACTATGAGGATTTAATAGTGGATGATTTAGCTGTGAATTAAAAAATAAAAGCTTGAGGTTAGACAATCTCAAGCTTTTATTTTTACTAGATTTAATTATAATTTTTTAGTCACTCTCTTTGGATCTCATACACAAAGCTATGCCAGTTATTAAAGAATTTTTCATTAAACAAATGGGACAACTTTATGAAGTTTTTAAAGCCTATACTCTCTAAATCAAGCTCTATATCAAAACTTCCATAAACTTCTGCATAGCATCTTATGGTTACTATCATATCGCTTAAAAAGTACTGAAGTGACTCACCTTCTCTTTCTAGTAAAATATCTCTGACGCCATCTACACAATAATAGTGTCCTCCAACATCTAGCCACACTTCTTCACTTAAAATAGATTTTTCTACCGACATAATATTCATGACTACACTTTTAAAAACCTTATCCAACAATTCTTCTTTTTCTAATATCATAATAATTTCCTTTCCTAATATATATAGTTACTTCTTACAGTCTTTATATGTCAGAATTAATATCCAATAACAAACTTGTCGTCATTGAAAATTCTTCCTATTATTATAAGAGATTGCTACTTATCTTTTACACTAACTAAAGAGAGTAATACTTTCTTTAAATTCTACTACTTACACCAATCGAATATCTATCCTTTTTCACAATACATATCACTTCTATCCTCATTTAATGAGGTCATGAAATTGACTTTTTATACTATAAACTAAATTTTCAACTTTCTCTTTTTTATTTTTAGAATAATAAAGATACGGCTCCTTGCATAACAGTCTTTTTATATATCCTAAAATGCGCCCTTTGTTTTTATCTTTTAAAAAAACTTCACTAACAATTTCTAACAAATCATCTGAATCAAAAAGTATTTGATAACCTAATTGCCTTTCTTGAATTAGGATATCGCTAATCATTAAGCTTCCCCACTCTTTTCCTCTTCGATCCTTTTCCCTATATTTTTTAACGGCTTTCACAAGAAGGTCTCTACACATTAATTTTTGCTTTTCATATGGCTTAAAAAGATTTTTTTCTAAATATAAGAATAATTTTTGACGAAACACTTCTTCATTTAAATTAAAAAGATTTGTTTCTTCAAAAAAATCTTTAAACTTATCTGTTTTTTTTATTGTATGCTCATATCTATAAATACTCCCATTTAGTATCTCTCCATTTTCATCAACGATGACGATTTCTTTATTTTTATGCTTCTTTTTTGTTTCTTTTAATTTATCATAAAATGTAATTTTATGTCGTTGATTTTGTGCTGTTATTGTTTTGGATTCATAGCCGTCTTTCTCTTTATGGTTTTCAATATCTATGCAAATTTTCATATACGGGATAAATCTAACCAGAGTACGTAATGGGTCTTCAAAATCTTTAGTATTACCTGTCGTTAAATAATTGTAGTTAATTTCACAATAGTTAAAAATGACATTTGATATGTCTATCTCAATTTTATAATCTTCGTATAATATATTTTTAATTTCCACAACCACATCTTTTAATTCTTCTAAAGAAAAATTTTCTATATTTTGTCCTAGAATGTCCGTTGGCGAAAAATCTATTCTTGCATATAAGCCACAATCTATGTTGCAACAATTCTCTCTTCTTATCTCCAATCGCCCAATTCCTCCCCTTTCAATTCGAATGGATTTCAGTTCTTTTCTATAATAACTAAATTTCGTTATTCCATATGAGTTCTGATATAAGCTTATTAAGTGATTAATCTCATACTCGGTAACTCTTACATTCTTAAATTTCACTCTATCAAAGCCAATGCGTTGAAATTTCTCATATCTTACTAAGATGTTTTTTTCTATTTTCATAATTCCCCCATATAAAAGAAAGTTTTTAATCTATCTCTTATATGTCAGAAAATTTAATATTTTTATTTTCTACACAGGATTTCCAATAAATAAAATCTGTTTATACGGTCCATTTATGGACGTATAAACAGATTTAGGGTATTTACCAAGGATAAGTTTTTAAACTCTTTTGTTATTAAGAACCTTTTCTGACAAATTATAAATAGAAGATTGATGGTATGGAGAAAATAAAAAAGATAAGTGATCAAAAATGAGGAAACAAAGAGAGGAAGTCGCAAAATATGAAGTAAGAAAAAAATAAAAAAGATTTATAGAGCAAAAATTTTAAGTATGTAAAAAAATGTATAGTGTAGGAATTCACTTACAAAAGCATTAAATAGCAAGCCAAGCTATCAATCTAAAAATGTGTACTTTAGAGCAAGCCAAGCTCTTTAAAAAATGTGTTTTGTCTTAGATTGGACAACTTAGAAGCTTCTACGGACTCGGTAGTATAAAAAGCTTAGTCTTAACAATTAGAGTAACAAATAAGGCTCTAGAATCGTTTTTAAGAGCTTTAATTTTAAAAAGATAGTTATATATTTGAAAGGAGCATTCTATGTCTTTTAATATCACAAACAAAGCTTTTAACAAAGAATTTGGAATAATAGATGAAGAAAAGAAAAAAACTAAAAAATGGGATAAAAGAAAGCAAAAAAACATTTTAAAAAATCAGATTTATGATAGATTAACAAGAATGTTAAATGATGGTATGAGTACATCAAGAAATGACGATAAAAATGATTTATCAACTACAACAATAAATAAAATTTATAGCGTTACAACTTATAAGACATACAAAAAACAATGTTATAAATTTGCAGAATTTTTGAAAGAAAATTATCCTGAAATAAAGAAAATGCAACAAGTTAAAACAGAACACGTAAATGAATATCTGAAAAACTTAACAAATCAAGACTTATCTGCTTACTCAATTAGCACATCTAAATCAGCTATAGCAAAGGTTTTAAGAACATCATCTACAAACTTTATAGCGACAGCTCCAAGGACAAGAAAATCAATTAAAAGAAGTCGATATGAAGCTAAAAGAGATAAACACATATCAGAAGAGCTAGAAAGAAAATTTTCTAAAATAACAAGCTCTACAGGATTAAGAAAAAAAGAAATGGAAGCTGTAAGAGGGGTTGATTTAAAAGAAATCAACGGAAAATATTATGTAAAAGTTAGACAAGGAAAAGGTGGAAAAAAACGCTTAGCTTTAATCATGGGCAAAGATAAAGAAGAAACAGATGAAATAATAAATATTTTTAAAGAAGCTGGAGAGCTTAAAATAGCACCAAAATTACCTTCTCATTATGACAACCACCACTACAGAGCAGTATACGCCAAGAGAATTTATAATCATTATGCAAGACCAATAGATGAAATACCTGGTGGTTTAATTTCAGAAGGAGGAGAAAGATACATCATGAGAAATGATAGAGCTGGAGAAATATTAGATCGAAAAGCTATGTTAATAACCAGCAAATACTTAGGACATAATCGTATTGATGTAATCGCTCAATCTTATCTGTACTAAAATAAATAGATGTAGATATAAAATCTAGGTTTGGAGAAATTGATTTAAAGCTAGTTATTTTCTTATGATATACAACATCCACTGAATAAATTTTAAAAAATTGAAACTGAAATAAAGATCTTACATCATGAAGTATAAAAATGTAAAAAAACTGAATAAAACCAATTTACAGAGAAGTATTATATCGAACTTTCTATTTATAAAATAGCTACTAATGAAATTTTAGAAATCTATAAAATATTACCAAACATAAAAGAAATATTAATCAGACTCGATAAGTTGCAATAAAAAAGAATACCCTTATGCAAGAGCATTCTTTGAATAAAGAAGAATTTTCTGACCTTTTTCAGTATAGGAAAAACTATGAAAATCACTTATGGGAAGGAAGTGGAGAGATAAAATGCTATAAGCAGATAAACTTATATCTTTTTAAGATTATTTACAAAATTTTACTCTAAGCTTATTATATTACTTAAGGAGATCCTACTAGATGACCTACGAACATTGTTATAGGAAGTAATAAAATCAAAAGGATATTTAATGCCATAAACAACTTATCCTTTTCCTTTACCCCATATACTAAACCTATTAGTCCAATAATTGGCAGAAAAACATTAATGTGAAATTTATAATAATCTTTATGAATTTCATGAGCATCTATATAATTACTTGATTTGATTTTTATTTCACATCCACCATTAAATTTACAAACAACTTCATAAATACCATCACTGGAAAAATTTAATGGATATTCAACATTTTCATCATGATTTATAACTCCAATATATGCCAATTTATCCATTATTATCCACCATAAAATTTACTACTATATCTTTTAAGAGACATTTTAAAAATAAAGAAGGTTAACAAAAACAAAAATGTTCTTGATAGTAGTAGTTTTATATAATCATGTTGTAGTAAACTTAAAACTTTTATAGTCATCGGAAATGTAATATATCCACTATTAACTACTAAAAGTACCATTAATAAAATGTAATAGTTTATATAAGTAAACAAATCCTTTTTTAATAGTAATAAAATAGATAGAACTATATAACTTGCAGATAGAATTTCTAAAATTGTTAATACATTAAACTTAATACTAATTAAATACACTTCACCTGTTATAAAATAATTAATTCCTTGAAAAAAAATTTGTCCCAAAATATAAAATATTAATTCAGTCCCCAAAATAATATAAAATATCTTTCTAATATTCTTTTTCTCGTTAATTGAATATATTACCATATAGTCTTTCTGTATACATATAAACTTTTCATTTATTACATTTAATACAAAAATAGGCACCAAGAATATTAAAAATACTTGATGAGTCAAAAGACGAAATAAGGAGTTACTCTAGCACTTTTATTGTTTTTTATTACTTCCATTGCATATTCTTCTCCATCTAGTTCATCTAATTCTTTAGTTGCTACTGCCATTTTCTCAGTTTAATATAGATCCTTGCCTAGCTTATCAAAATCGCTGAAGTTATTTATAACGCTATAGCAATGCAAGTTGAAACTTAGGCTTACTAAATCTGCCATTGTATTAGGTTCTTCTGTAAAGGTCGCAGCACAAAACTTTTCTATTTCCCTTGGACTGAACCCATCAAATCTTTTCATTAAATAGTTTAGTTCATCTATATTTACATTTTTATCAGCCAGTATATTTGAAAATCTTTCATCCCTACTGCCTTCTATATAACAGTTTGACCTTGTACTCATTTCTATTCCTAATTCATTGCATACCTCTTGTAGTTTATCTTCCTCCATTGGAATCCATATGGTTTTTCTTTTATCATCATCCCTTGATTTTTTAATAGTTATATTCAATCTTTTTCCTCCATTCTATTTATTAATTAAAAATAACTCTGTCCCGTATCTATTGATTAAGGCAGAGTTAATTATTGATTTAAATATATAGTCATCTATTAATTCCCTATCTGCTAGCTCATTGATTCTTATACACTCCTTTCCAGTTGATAGGGTCTTTGCAGTTTGGTATAAGGCATAGCCATTGGTATCTATATCCCGAAGACATATTTGTTTTAAGCCAAACTTAACATTTAAAATATGATTTTCAGAAACCTTCCATAGATTTTCATCGGCAGTAAGTAAAAATAGGATAGCAATAAATCTTGGGGATATATCATGAATATCTAGATCTTGGTTTCGAAGAAAATTATAGAATCTTTCTTTGTGGTTATGATTTAAAAAGATTTCCCCCTTGAAATTATTTGCTAGACTTTCTAATCTTTCCTTTAAATAATAATTATTTATCTTTCCAAAGCACTCTCTGACTAGATCTTTATATCTACATCTATCCACATTGATTTTGAAGTTTGAACCAATGTGTCCACACTCCTTACAATCATCATCAACATTAATCACACCAATCTTGCAATCTCCATCACCCCCTTGGCAATTAAAATAATTATTGATGATTATTCCATTTCCTCTTGGCTGGAAATTTGGAACCATAACCATCAATTGCTCTATTCCTTCCAAGGATGTACCATACATAAATAATTTTGACATTGTTCCCAATCCTTTCTTTCTATTTTTAAGCATAAAAAAATGACGAAGTTTATTGGTCTTTAGTTGACCTAAACTTCGCCACCATATTCTCGATATTTAATCTTGATTTATATACAAATAGATGTATTAGAATATCAGATATTCTAATACATCTATTTGCTACATTTCAAATTCCTTTAAATATTATTTCTTCATTAATTAGTTGCACATATACCTACTATATCAATAAATTTTGAGTTATCATTGACTATATTAGTTGCTATTATCAGAATAGTCGTCGATAACTATATTTTCGTGCAAATATGCAAATAAGTAAAATGATAGTTATGTTATATCATAATAATTGAAAATAATAGAATGCATTTTTCAATGTAATAAGATTAAGCGTTCTCTTAAAGTTAGAGAACGCTTAATTATTTTTAATTTATTGAAATAATTTGTAACTATTGAAAACAGACAAAAATTGTTCATTGGATAATTTATCAAGATCAGTAACATTCGCATGCTTCAGCACCTGTCTTAATTGATTTTTAGTAAAAAGAACATGATATTCCCTGTTTACCCATTTATAAACGAAAAATCTATACTTTTTGTAGTCCTTCTTTAAAATAAATGGTTTATGCCTTTCAAGTACAATCAATACAGAATCTACATTAGGCTTAGGGTGAAAATATGCTCGTGGCACTTTTTTAAGAATTTTTATATCCATTTCCACCATTAACAGCAAACCTAAAGCTCGTTGGGTATTTTGCAACCTTTTAGCAAATCCCCTCTCTACAATAAGGTAGCTATATTTCGCTTGACTATCAAAAGCAATCTTTTTTACAATATCAGTACTAATATTGTAGGGAATATTACCAAATATTTTATAGTCTGTATTTTTAGGAAAGCTAAACTTCAAAATATCCTCATGAATAACTTTTATATTCTGAAAAGGTTCAACTGCTTTTTTCGTGGCATGACATAAACCTTCATCAATCTCTATAGCATTCACCCGTTGACTCATTTCCACAAGTTCCTTGGTAAAATGTCCTTTTCCTGACCCAATTTCTATTATTTTATCTTGTTTATTGATATTCGTATATTTTAATATTTCCTTTACATGCTTTTTAGATGTAATGAAATTTTGCGTATTTTTCGGGTTTTTCTGTTTCATTATAACCTTCTCCTTGCCGGTTATAATGAACTAATCTTAAGAGCTCATTATAACCAATTATTTTTGGTTTAGTTGATAATGAAATCTCTCAATAACAAATATAGAAAACATACCCATACCTTTACCTCCTTTAATTTTTTTCATTATAAATGAGATAAAGTAATATCTACTACTGCAATACATGTACACATATTTAACTCCTCCTTATGCAACTGATTATATCACTTTTAATTTCTCTATTCAATAAAGTTCTGTGCTAATCTACCTCACCCTATGGATTTTTAATCCCGAAACATCAAATGTCATCTGTCAAATGCCCTATTTAAAAGGGTCAAAAAACGGTATTTTTTAGCCTGTTTTTGACCCGATTTTCGTACTCAAACCACTACATGTTGTGGTTGACTCCTATTATTCCTTGTCCAAACCACAATACGTCATCAGAATTGCTGCTTCAACGTGTGTCGAGTTGCCTTGATAGCTATCAAAACTGCATTCTCAACCCCTAAGGTTATGGGGAACATATCCACGCTCGTAGATGGAAACATATCAAAGATTGGCTCTCGTTTGTAGGAACATATCGACTGTAATTATTTCATTTTCAAGCCTTTATCGATAGCTTCCTGAATAATCTTATGACAACAAACTCCCAACGGATTGTTTTCTTTACAATTAGAATTTTTCATTGCCCCAGTGATGGCATTTACTTCTTTTACGGATTTCGCGCCATGCTTTACAACTGCTTCAATTACCTGATTTTCTGTGACTTCGCTACAATAACAAGCATACTTAGGATCTGCATCTTTCTTAAACCAGATAGGAACTCTAACTTGGTCTTTCAAGAATTTTATTTCATTATCTAAGTTATAGTAAACAACGTCGCAGTCCTCGTTCATGCAAATCTTATATTGATCTCCGTTAACAGCATTACGATAATCATCTACCACTAGATGTTCAACAGTTACTTTACTAACGGAAATCCCTTCATTATTACATACAGGACAATTGTCTTTAATTTGATCCGGCTTTTCTGTTTTGCATCCACAACAACATTCATTATTAATCTTCATATTCTTAGCCTCCATATTTTCATTATAATTTCTTTTTTAAACTAGGTAAAACCAATTTCATATACTTGTCATTTATTAATAGCGTCAAACATTTTAGCTGGTGTTAATTTACTTAGCTCCCTGTTGTCAGCCAACGCACGTGTAGCTTTTTTGTGTATAAACACATCAGCGTCATGTTACCCATTGCTCGGCATTCTTCTAATGAACCCAAATACATGGAATGGCAACCCTTTTTTAGACAATTTATAACCGAACATTATCAAGCTTGAAAGTTTCTTTAGATTATAAAATATATTCTCAGACAATCAAGGGTAAAGGCTTCGCCCAAATTTCGTTGAAATTTGCCCTTGACAGTCTGTTCATATATTTTATTTAATTTATGAAACTTCCAGAGCTTTTTATTCTGCTTTTCTATATTCTACTGGTGTTTTATATCCTAAAGATCCATGAATTCTTAGGTTATTATACCAATATACGTATTCTGCTAATTTTAGATTAAGTTCTTGGAAATTAGTAAAGTTCTCCTGATATATGAATTCTGTCTTCATTACTCTATTGACTGCTTCGCTTACTGCGTTATCATATGGGCTTCCTTTTTTACTTAGCGATCTTTTTATCCCAAATACCTTTAATATTTCTTCTATTTTTATATTTTTAAATTCTCTTCCTCTGTCTGTGTGAAATATTTTTATACGATTTAGTGGCTGCCTTATTGAGTAAATGCTCCTGCTACTAGATTTGCATCTTTGTTTTTACCTGATGAGTATCCTATTATTTCACGGCTGTTTAAGTCTATTATTAAACATATATAATTTCATGTTTTTCCTACTCTTACATATGTTAGGTCGCTTACTATTGCTTCTAAATAGTCTCTATTGTCAAATTATCTATTTAAAAGGTTAGGGATGTCTTCTTCGTTGCATTTGGATCTTATTACTTTATATTGTGCTACTGTATAGTTTGAGACTAGGCCATTTTTCTTCATTATTCGGCCTATTTTTCTTCTCGATATTTTATATCCAATTTTCCCTAGTTCTTTTTTTATTTTGCGTGTTCCATAGTTGTTTCTACTTCTTCTGAATATTTCTTTTATTTCTTCTATTAGTTTTTCATCTTCATCTAATTTCACATCTTTTTCTTTGTTCAAATGATAATAGACTAAACTTCTTGTGACCCCAAGTAGTCTACACATTGCACTAATGCTATATTTATCTCGGTTCGAGATAATGAGGTCTATTTTTTGCCTAACAGTAGTGCAGCTAGCTTTAAAATATCATTCTCCATTTCAACCTGTTTCAATTTTTTACGAAGTCTGATTATCTCTTTTTGTTTCGCATCCACATTATCAAAATGGTTACTCTAAGCAGCACACCAACTATTTATTTTTTGAGTTTTAAACTTTGGTAGAAGTCTTGAACTCTTTATATTTACATAACTATTTGCCTCTATCACTATTATGACACGAAACCCTGCACAATGATCTAAAATTTTCAATTCTAACAAGTCTTTTTCAGTATTTTTAACTTCATAAAAACCTCTTTGGCATTAATGCCTAATTCTTCTTTAGTTGTTAAAATTTTTTATTTTACCATCATCGTTCCCCTGATTTTCAATTAATCTTCTTAGGTTATATAAGAAGTACATATCTTTTTAATCTTAAAGTTTTTAAGTCTTAATTTTAAAATTTTCAATCTTAGATATTATTTAAATCATTCCAAAATGCTCTAAAGCATCTTCGATTGCTTTTTCTTTTTCTTCTGGGCAATTTGGCACTCTTTGATTTTCTTTCTTACTAAAATTATAATTTTCTCTCTCTATTAGACCATGTTTCCTTTTTATTTGTGCAATATATAGGCTTGAAACTTTTAGTCCGTATTTATCTAACACATACTTTTTAATTTCTCCATAAGTTGCGTCTTTTGAAAAGTCAATTTCAGAAAATTCATCTTCCCCTATTTCTATATCTAAATGATGTTCTGTATTTAGTTTGGACAACAGAGCTACCGTCTCCACATGGCTTGATCGGTCAGTATGGATAAAATTGTAATTTTTTCAAAAGCCTTGTATGTGGGAACATATCTATGATATAAATTCCTTCTCTCATTACATAATATACTATTAATAAGCAAAGAAAAATAGCCCTATATCACCTTTACTTTATAATGGAAAATCTGCCCTTATCTACAAGTCGATTATCTTAAAAAATCTTCTAATAACAACTTCAGTTTTTTCAATATATTATTCTTACGCCATTGTATAGCTTGATAACTCACTTTCTTTATTCTTGTAATACTCGAAAGAATTTCATCCTGAAAGTACAAACGCTCAATGATGCCCCTTTCTTCTGCATTGAGTCTTGAAATTGTATTTCTGACTGCTTCAATCATCATCTGTGTTTCAACAATCTTTTCTACATCAACACTTTCATCAACAATATTATCTACAAAATGTCCGTCATGATCCAATGATGAAAAAAGAGCAAGTGATTTTTTCTTTCCACCTGCTCCAAATACTTTTCGTGTTCTCTTTCTCGCCAGTAGACTTTATAAATATCTTCACTGACTTTGACCTTTTGTCCGTTGATATAAAGGTAATATTTTTTTGGCATATATGCTTCCTCCATTTCTTTTTGTCTGCGTTTTAAAACAAAAAAAGGAGGACTCCTGCACCTTGGCATAAGAAGTCCTCTAAAACGAAAGAAACTTGTTCTTCCTTTAATTATATTTAATTGTTTAGACGAGCATATGGAAAGACAAACAGCTATAAAGCTTATAGGAAAAAGGACTATTTTTATTGTGGTTTATTCTTTCAAATAAATATATAGACTTTTCCATTTCTATCCCTCCATTTTATAGCTAACTATTTTCCATAAATTAAGTCCTTCTAATGTTTCAAATTCTAAACACCTAATAAGAAATTTTACGCTTGAACTTTTTCTTTCCCCATTTTATTCAGTTCCCCAATCATCATGAAAACGCCAACAACAATCATAATGAAATCAACAAGTGGCTGTGTAAACCAAACAGCTTTTACTCCAAATATCATTGGCAATAAAATCATGGCAGGAACAAACAAAAACAGTTGTCTAAGCATTACGATTATCCCAGCTTTCTTTCCGTTTCCGATTGATTGGAAGAAAGTAACAGTCATAACCATTACTCCATACAAAATAAATACGGAATAGAACAATCTAAAGTTTCCAACACCCTGTGCAATGATGTTTGCTTCTACACCGAATAAAGATAGTATTTGACTTGAAAGCAATAAAGACGGAATCCAAAAGATTGCTGCAAGAACTAAACCGCCAATAGAAAAGACCTTCATAGCCTGTCTTACTCTGTCATACTGCTTTGCTCCAAAGTTTGTTCCAACAACAGGTTGTAAGCCTTGACTCATTCCCCAAAGAGGAATAAATGAAAAGGCATATACACGAAGTGATGCCGCCATCAAAATTCCATTGGTATCTCCGCCATACTTAAATGCCATTTTATAGAGCATAGTCTGTTGAATCATAAACAAAAGCTGCATCATCATAGCGGATGAACCGACAGAAAACATTTCTTTTTTAATTTCCGCATCAGACTTTATCTTATGGATTTTAACAACTTTACTCTTTTTCAAGAAATAATGTAGTGTTGCCACTGCCTGAACAAATTGTGCTGTGATGGTTGCGAGGGCAGCACCTTCAATCGCATATTCACCCATAACTGTCATTAAAATCGGATCGAGAATGATATTCAGTAATGCTCCAAGTCCCATAATCGTCATAGCTTTTTTCATCAGTCCTTCGCCACGCATAACCATGTTTGCGGACTGTGTGAAGTTTACAAATAGAGAACCTATAAAAATTACTCTAAGGTATCTAATACCATAGGCTTTGATTTCACCCGTTGCACCGACCATATCTAAAAAATGCGGAGCAAGAAGTATTCCTCCAACTGTAATAATTACAGAGAAGAAAATCACCCAATAGATTAGGTTACCCATAATTTTATCTACAGTTTTTTGATCCCCTTTACCGATTGCTCTTGAAAGTACAGATGCAGAACCTACACCAAGTAAAGTTGAAACACCGCTGTTGAAAAAGGTAAGTGGCATTGCGACACCACAGGCAGTCATTGCTGTCTGTCCTATAATTTTCCCTGCAAATATTCCGTCCATTAACGGATACAGACCGATAACAATCATTCCGATAACTGCCGGAATAGATAACTGAAAGAGTAAATCTATCGGTCTTTTTGTTAATAATTGTTCTTTCATATCTTGTTTCATTGCCTTCTCCTCTCTTAGACCAATTTTTATATAATTTTTAGTCCTTTATTTTTTTCTTGGAGCTCTACCATATTTTTATAAATCCCATTTAAAGCAATTAGCTCATTATGGGTTCCTTGTTCTGCAATATTCCCTTCCTTGATTACAATAATACTATCGGCATCTCTAATAGTATTTAATCTATGGGCGATAACTAATAATGTTTTATTCTTTACCAATTCACTGATTGCTTCCTGTATATAGCTTTCATTGTCCACATCAACACTTGCTGTTGCCTCGTCAAGAATTACAATAGGAGCATCTTTTAATATGCAGCGAGCAATAGAAATTCTTTGTTTTTCACCACCGGATAGAGTTGCTCCGCCTTCTCCAATCATTGTGTCAAATCCATCAGGAAGTGCCATAATAAAATCATAGCATCTTGCTTTTTTTGCAGCTTCTATAACTTCTTCTTTCGTCGCATTTTCTTTCCCCATGGCAATATTGTTAAAAATCGTATCTTGAAACAAATACACTCTCTGGAAAACCATACTAATTTCCGACATCAATTCAGATAGCGAAACATCCTTTATATTCACCCCTCTAATCAAAATTTCACCGGAGTCTACATCCCAAAATCTTGCCAAAAGATTTGCTACTGTAGATTTTCCTCCTCCGGACTGTCCAACTAAAGCTGTCATTGTATTCTTTTTCATTTCAAAATTCATATCATGCAAAACCTCTTTTTCTCCATAAGAAAATTTCACATGATTAAAACTAATTTCCGGCTCACCAAACTTAGCCTTTAAGAGATGTTTTTTACCTGTATCCTGTAGTTCTGTTTCATTTAATACTTCTTCAATACGATCTAAAGCAGCATTCATAACTGTTAGCCTGCTTGCTTCTCCATAAAGAGTTTTTAATGGACTGAATAAGTCAAATACAAATAGTATCAGTCCTAACACATAAGGAAGTTTCAACATTCCTTGTAAATGAAGATACAAAGCAAGTGCCAAAATAAAAGTAATTCCGATACCATAAATAATGTTCAATCCGCTTGTCCAAGGTGTCATCTTCTTTTCAAACTTTATAGAAGTGTCTCTTGATGAAGCAAAGCTATCTGTAAGAGCCTTTGAATTGTCTCCTAAAAGGTTATAGCTTTTGATTACACTAATTCCTTCTGCAAATGACAAAACTGCATCTGTTAGCTTCTCTCCTTGCTCTTGCCTGATAACAGCTTCAGATAAAGACATTTTATTCATTCTGCTTGCAAGTAATGTTGCTATTAGAGTTACACACACAGACACAAGACCTATTCTATAATCTAAAACAAACATGAATATAGTAAGCACAACGGTTGAAAGCACATAACTCATCATATTAGCTATGGTACTCATGGATACTTCCTCAATGAATGACATATCTGAACTTAAAACAGAATTGATTTTTCCTAAATTTCCTGATGTGAAATATCCCATAGGAAGTTTTCTAAGGTGATTTCCAAGCTCCATCCTTTTATCTGCAAAAATCAGAAAGCCAGCAGCACTTTGCAATTTATCGCTTAAAAAATGAACCAATGCCTGTACCAACACTACCAAACCAAGTCCTATTCCTACATACAAGAATGTTTTCGGTGATATTGTCTTTTCATAAAATCCTATCAATACAGTAAATGCAATAAAAATAGGCATTTTACTTAAAACAGATTCAATAAAGGCAAAAACAAATGCCCCTTTAATTCTATTTTTATACTTTCCTGACAAGTTTAAAATTCTTGATATTAGTTTAAACATTCATTTCACCTTCCTTTCTGCTGATTTTCCAATCTTTACTAAATAGTGTCGCATCCCATAATTTACGGTAGTCTGCTGATGATTCTAACAAGTCATTATGTTTTCCATTTGCAACTAAACGACCATGATTCATTACCAATATTTGGTCTGCATCTACAATTGCCGGAAGTTTATGAGCAATTACAATCAATGTTTTTCCTTTTACAAGTTCACGAATAGCTGCTTCCATTTTTTCTTCATTTTCCGGATCTGCGTAGGCTGTTGCCTCATCAAGTACAACAATCGGAGCATTTTTCAAAATAGCTCTCGCTAATGATATTCTTTGCCTTTCTCCACCTGATAACATCTTTCCTGCCTCGCCAGCCAAAGAGTAAATACCATTTGGGAGCTTATCTAAAAATTCCATACACTGAGCTTTCTTTGCAGCTTCTATCACTTCTTCATCGGTAGCTGACAAATTTCCGATACGAATATTTTCTAAGAGTGAAGTATTAAATAAATATTGGTCTTGAGACACATAAGAAATCTCTTTATTCAGTGCCTTAAGACTCATATCCTGTAAATTTTGTCCTCCAATGCTAATACTTCCCTCTAAAACATCATAGTAATGAATTAAGAGTTTCGCTAAGGTGCTTTTACCTGAGCCTGATTCTCCAACAATGGCTGTCTTTTCTCCAACTTTTGCTGTAAAGCTCACATTATGAATCACATTTTTAATGTATGTTTCAGGTTGTCCATTCTCTCCCATCTTGCTTAGTTGATAACCAAATGTAACATTGTCATAGGAAATAGTATGATCTATACCTTTAAACTTGTTTTCACCTTGTTTTAATGGTTCTATATTTAAAGCATCTTCCAATGCAGATATTTTATAATTAAGCTGTGGCATCGTTGGTAAAAATCCCAAAGCCTTTAAGAGTGGTAAGCCAATACTCAAAGATAGGCATAATACCAATATCAAATCAGAAAGACTAACATAGCCCATGTAAGCAAAGTAACCTCCAAGCGGCAATGTTAATATAATCGTGCATGGAAGTAAGGCACTGTATAATGCCATCCATGGCCATGCAGTCTTATACCAAGCGAGTGCATAATCTCTATAATCTCCAACATCTTTAGAAAATCTTTTATATGATTCCGTTTGCTTGTTAAACACTTTTACTACTTCCATACCATTCACATATTCAATAATGGTATTATTCATTTTTCCACTCGCCATATAATATGGTCCCATTTTTTTCATTCCTGCGGAATACATAATCATCATAGCGACAATGCTTAGTGGAATGGATGCCAAAGACATAAGTGCCAGTCTCCAATCAACGAAAAACATTGCAATATATACCATTACAGGCACAATTAAATTGGCAATTCCTTCAGGCAATGAGTGTGCCAAAAGAACTTCCAAACTACCAATATCATCTACAAACATCTTTTTAATAGCACCTGTTCCCTTTTCTTCAATAGCTCCTAAGGGAAGATTCTCCATCTTTTTTTGTAGAGATGTTCTAAGTCCAAATAATGTGTTATATGCTGCCTTATGGGACATATTAAGACCCAAACCACCTAATAATGCTTGCAAAACCAAACATATCAAAATACCGGCAAGCAAAATAACTAACCTTGTGAATTCCAAATTTTGTCCTAAAATCAAGGGATTTATAATCTGATAAGCAAATAGAAATGGCACAACTCCCATAATGACACTTAATAGCATAATAAAACTCGCTAAATGTATTGTTTTCTTATGCGAACCAGCATACTCAAAAACCTTATTTAACATCATTCTCCTCCTTCAATAAATTTCCTTTTTTATCCATAAAATCCATGATTAACGCTTCATTTCCCTTTACAGATATTTTTTTATAACCATTATCACCGAGCATTAAGACGGAATGACAGGTTTTAAATAACAGTTCTAAATCATGAGTAATTATTATAATTGGAATCTCCTTTGCTTTTTCTGTAATTAAATCGGACATAATTTTCATACTTTTATAATCAAGTCCCGATGTTGGTTCATCCAAAATTATCAGCTTACGACCGGATAAAAATGAAGTAATAATTGCCAGTCGTTGTTTTTGTCCACCGGATAGTTTCTGCGGATGATTGGTTTTTTTATGCCACAGGTTTGTATCTTTCAGATATTCTCGTATCTTTTCTAAATCATTTTCCGAGTTTTTATCTTTACAAAATATCAACTCATTTTCTACTGTGTCTAAAAAAATCTGAGCATCTACATCTTGTAACACGCAATATGAATTTCTAAGTCTTTCTCTTTGTTTCTGTCCATAGCTGACATCCAAATATTTTTCAGATAAACCACATAATGCTTTTGCCAAAGTACTTTTCCCAATACCATTAGAACCAATCACTCCCATTATTTCGCTTTCTCCAAGCTCAAAAGTTAATTCTTCTATCAAAGTTCTTTTGCCTTGATGAATGCAGGCTTTATTTACTTTGATACAGCTTTTAGCCACAATAGGTTCTTTTTCTGATATCAATTCTCTTTCATTAAGTGTCCTTAACTCAAGTTCCTTACATTTATCATTACTAAGACTACCATTCGGAAAAACATCACATATTGTACCGTCTTTTATATAAATCAATCTGCTAAAAATCTCTTTTAAATAATAGAGCCTATGTTCCGCTATAATTATTGTCTTTCCCATCGTCTTCAATCTGATAAGTATTTCACTGAAATGTTTTATACTATCGTAATCAAGGCTACTTGAAGGTTCATCGAAAAAGATAATGTCTGTATCATAAATAAGTGTTCCTGCTATCGCCACCTTTTGCCTTTCTCCCCCTGATAATTCAAAAATGGATTTTTTGCTAATATGATTTATTCCTAACAAGTCCATTGCTTTTTCAACTTTTTCTTTTAGGGTGTCCCTGTCTAATCCCAAATTTTCACCTACTAAAGCAATTTCATCTTCAACTACATCACAAAAAAATTGATCCTTAGGATTTTGAAATACATTGCCAATATATTTAGCTAACTCTCCCTTTTTATAAGTAGTTATATCCTTCCCTAAAATCTTAATTTCGCCGTCCAAATCACCGTCATAAAATGACGGAATAAGCCCGTTTAGTAGTCTTAAAAGTGTCGTTTTTCCGCATCCTGAAAGACCTGTTAAGACTATAATTTCGCCTTTCTTTACAGACATTTTTAAATCTTTCAAAATCAAATCTTCTCCATAATGAAAGGATTTGATTTCTGCCTCTAAAATATTTTCCATAAACTCGCCCCCAACAAAATCATTCCTCCGATCATCATTGCTATATCAATAAATGTAAATCTCACCTCATGAAAACTTGTTTTTTGTCCATCATATTCAATACCTTTTGATATGATTGAACAAGTTAAGGTATCGCTTATATCTATGCACTTACACATAAGAGGAACAAAATATAATTCAAATGTTTTAATTGGTTTGAAAATACTTGCTTTAAATCCTCTAATTTTCATGCCATTGTTTATTTCCTTCATCCTAATAGAGATTTCCGGAATAAAACGAAAGAATACTGTAATTCCTATCCCTATTCCACCATCAATTCCAATTTTTCTAAATGCAGCCATTAGATGCGAAGAACTATATGAGGACAGAACTTTTCCCAAAATGAAAAGTGGAGCAAATTTCAACACTATAAGTAGCATTGTATATATAGAACCAACCAAAACATTTCCTAAGTGTGGTTTCAGCAAATAAATAAGCCCCCATACTATAAGCAATGAACATATCGTTCTAAATGCCTTTCTTATAGAAAATAAGAATAATAGTCCTAAGACAAAAATAAGGGAAAATAAATATTGTGATTGCTCTCCAACAGTTAGAATAACTGAAAATAGTAAAATCAACCCAACTATAGTAAGCGGGTTGATTTTATCTGATAGTTGGTATTCGTTTATATTATTTTTTTCACCTTTACAAAACACTTTTTTTCTTCCTGTTGCTAAAGAATTTGTTGTAAATATATGTTCCAAAATTAGCACCAATAATTGATGCAACGATTGCGATCACTACGCAAATTGCAATGTTTTTAGGGGTGTAAAAATTATAAAGAAATGTTGCATAGTCTGTTGTAAACATCTTAGGGAATTGTTTTGTAAGACCTTCTACACCAAATACGAATGTGAAATACATCGCATGAAGCGAATATATAAACATACCAGCACCAAAACCAAGACCTACTTTCATAGTTTTGTCTGAGTAATTTTCCTTTTTACCAATCACAAGCTCTGCTAATATTCCTGCAATTGCACAAACTACTATTACAGGCCACATTCCCATAAGAGCATAGAACACGCCGAGTAATAAGAAATATAAGAATGCTGTTCCTCTTTGTGCGACTTGTTTACACATTATTACAAAAACTGGCGCGGCAATTATTGTTGGAAGTGCCGATGATAAATACAAACTCGGAATCATTCCAAACGATCCTGTCAAAAGTCCCAATCCCATTGTTAATACAAAACCAATAACAGAAAATACTGCTATTTTTACAATACTTTTTAAATTCATTTTTCTCCTCCTTGAATACATATAATATTTTTTATCTGCTTATAAAACAGCATGTTGCCAATTTATATAAAATTAAATCTTTAATATAACTAAGTTATATTTGATGCAAAAATTTTTCCATTTTACAAACCTCGTATTTTGCCCCATCCTTCATTAAAGAATTTTGAAATTAGTTTGGCATTTAATTCTACTTCTTCTCTGCTTTTAGAATGAACAGCAACTTCAGATAAAGCATAATAATATGCATGGTTAATTAAGTGAATTCCCATATCGGTTATTACACTACCGACACCATCTTCACCATAAATCATGCTTAATATTTTGATGTGATTTTTATCTTCTATTTCCACGAGTTCATCTAAAAAATTACTGTATTTTGTTCCATAAGAACCAAACACTAATAACTCAAATGCATCTTTATTTTCAAAAAAATACAAGACCATCTTAACAGCACCATGTGCTTTAGAGTCTAAAATTTTATAAATGGTTTCTTTCCCAAGTGGAACTTCCTTTTTATATGTCTCAAAACTCTCATCCTCATACATAGCATAGTATTTTCGTATTTGGCTTACAATCGGCTCAACTAACTCAGAAAAAAGTGCTTCCTTATCCTCAAAATGACCATAAAACGCCCCAGTAGTAACACCTGCTTCTTTGCAAATAGCTCTTAAATTTGCCTTTTCAAATCCTTGTTCTTTGAAAATTTTCTTACCGCTATTAAGAATCCTATTATGAGTTACTTCATAATCTCCGTTTGCCACGATTTGCCCTCCTTTCTTCAAATATAACTTAGTTATATTGTAGCACATGTTATATTTGAAAGTCAAGATATTTATACACATACATTGACTTCAACTCCTGACTTGAGCACTATCTTTAGTTCCTCATCATATACAACTACCTTATCTACAAGTTTCCTTACCAAGTCTTCATCGTAGCTTTCTATTTCCAATTCCTGATTATCTAAAAACTCTTCTAATTCCTTTAGTCTGTTTTGTTCATTCTTCTCTTCCGCTATATTTAGAAGTATCTTTTCTTTTTCATTTCTTAACTCTTCCACTCTATCTGCAAGGTCTGTGTAGTCTTTTTTTGCATTAGCTACTTTTAAAAGTTCTTCTTGTACCTCAAGCATTTCTTTGTCTATTTCTTCTATCTGACTACTTCCATCACCTGTGATGGCTTTTTCTATATTTTCTTTAATTATTTCTTTTAATTCACTGCTTTCAGATATAAGCTGATTGATGGCTTCTACGACTGCTTCTTGTAGGTCTTCTTCTCTTATGGTTCTTGCTTCACATGCGTCTGGTCCATGGGTTACTCTTGTACAGCATCTCCAAACAGTATATTTTTTCCCTCTGTTGTTCCATGCTATTCTCCTATAAATATCCCCGCATTTAGAGCAGTAGACAATACTTGAAAGGGCATATTTGCTTGAATAAATTCTTCTCTTTCCTTTGCCGCTCACCATATTAGCTCGTCTATCCATTTCTTCTTGGACTCGCATGAAGATTTCTTTTGGTATGATGGCTTCGTGGCTATTTTCTACATAATATTGAGGTGCTATTCCATCATTTTTTACCCTTTTCTTATTTAGAAAATCCACTGTATAAGTCTTTTGTAAGAGGGCATCCCCCATGTATTTCTCATTGGTTAAAATTTGATTGAGGTTTGATACATGCCACTTTTTATTCCCCGCCCCATTTACTATCTTGTCTTTTTCAAGTCCTACCTTTATATCTCGTAGACTTGCTCCTTCCAAGTATTCTCTGTAGATCCTTTTTATAATTTTTGCTTCTTCAGGAACAATGACAAGTTTTCCCTCTTCGTCTTTTGTGTAGCCTAAGAACCTATTATGATTTACTTGGACTTGTCCTTGTTGAAATCTGTATTGAAATCCTAACTTCACATTTTGTGATAAAGACTGACTTTCCTGTTGAGCAAGAGATGCCATAATGGTAAGAAGAACTTCTCCCTTGGCATCCATGGTGTTGATGTTTTCTTTTTCAAAATAGACTGGGATATTGTTTTCTTTTAGTTTACGAATATACTTTAAACAGTCTAGGGTATTTCTAGCAAACCTCGATATGGACTTTGTGATTATATAGTCGATATTTCCTTCCATGGCTTCTTCAATCATTTTATTAAAGCCAGCTCTTTTCTTGGTATATGTTCCACTGATTCCTTCATCAGAAAAAACTCCTGCAAATTCCCAATCTGGATTTTTCTTAATATAGTTTGTGTAATGGTCTATTTGAGTGTCATAAGAAGTTGCCTGTTCATCGCTGTCCGTCGATACCCTTGCATAGGCAGCTACTCTTAGTTTCTTCTTTTCTGATTCCCTGATGGAATTTCCTTTTTTCTTCTTAGCTGGTATAACTATAACCTTGCTATTCATCATCTATCACCTCGATTAAATTGTACTGGTGGCTTGCTCGTTCAAAGGGATCTAGTGGTAGAATTCCTTCTTCTTTATATCTAAACTTGCAAGGAACTTTAATAATCTCTTCTTCCTTTTTCCAAACTCGTCCCATGGCCACTGCCCTTTCTTTTAACATTTGACCTGCCTTTTCAAAGCTCTCTCTATCTATTATCTTGGGATAGATTTCGTTTCCTAAGTACTTTTTATTGGTAAGGATTCTTTTTACACTGGAGCTGTTTTTCTTTAAGCCTGCCAGGTCTGCCGACTTTATAAGGGCATTTCCATCAAGATAGTTTTTAAAGATTTTTCTTATATTCTCGGCTTCTTTTTCTTGAACTTCTAGTCTTCCGTCTCTTATGGTGTAGCCATAACATAATCTAGACATTATTTTTCACTTCCTCCCTAAGTACAAGTCCACACTTTAAATGAAAATCAAGAGTCTCTCTATTGACAACCTGTATGTGATCAATGATTTCTTCAAACAAGTCATCTTCAAAGTGATCTATCATTTTACTTTTATCTAAGATTCCTATTAGTTTTTCAAGTTCTCTTATTTCTTCATCATTTCCAAGGATAGCTTTTTTACTTCTTTCCTTTTCCCTGAGTAGAAAACTTTCTTCACTTGAAATTTCACTGCTTTCTTTTGTGTAAATACTTGCATCTAAAACGCCCGAAGTTATTAGTTTGCTTAGAACCTCTTTTCTTTCCTTTAGTTTTTCTAAACCTTCTTCTATTTTATTTATCTTCGCAACTTCTCCCTTGCTGTCCATTCTCTTTAATGATTTCAAAAGTGGTGTAAAGATACTATCTTTTCCAAAGATTAGCTTGTTTACTAAAGTTATAAAAGCCACTTTTATGTCCTTGTCTTTAATAAACTTCATAGAACACTTATTAATATCTCTTAGGTGCTCACTACAAGTCCAAGCTATATATCTAACTTTTCCATTATAGTGATGTCTTCTTTTAAATGTTGATCCACACTCGCCACACTTTATTTTCCCTGATAGGCTATATCTATTTTGATATCTTTTAGTGTCTTCTCCATTTCCTTTTGCTATAGCCCTTATCTTTATTAGGTCTTGAACTTTCTCAAAGTCCTCTCTACTTACAATGGCTTCATGGTTATCTATAATCTTATACTGGTCTTCTTCTCCATTATTTTTATGCCTCTTGTAAGTATCATCTGTATAGGTCTTTTGGTAGATGACATCGCCTATATATTTTTCATTTTTTAAGATTCCATTTATAGTCGACCCGTGCCAGCTTGCTCCTTTTTGTCCTTTAATCTTTCTTTTATTTAAGTCTTCTGCAATTTTGTGCGTTCCATTACCTGAAAGATACTGTTCAAATATTTCTTTTATTATTTTTCCTTCTTCTTCATTCACTACCATCTTTCCGTCTATATTCTCATAGCCATAAGGTGGGCTTGATATAATAAACGTTCCATTTTGAAATCTTTTCTTTATGGACCATTTGTTATTTTCTGATATAGACCTGGACTCACTTTCTGCAAGGGATGAAAGTATGGATAACATCAACTCGCTTTCCATTGTCCTGGTATCAATGTTTTCTTTTTCAAAATAGATACCAATGTTTAAATCAAGGAGTCTTCTTACGATTTCCAAACAATCTGTCGTGTTTCTTGCAAGCCTTGAGATGGATTTGGTTAGGATAAAATCTATTTTTCCGTCTTCACAGTCTTTTATCATTTTTAGAAGACCGTCTCTACATTCTTTCTTTGTTCCAGTGATGCCTTCATCAAAGTATAGACCTGCAAAAGTATATGAATCATTCTCAGATATCATCTTTTCGTAGTGTGCTTTTTGCGTTTTAAGACTCACAAGCTGAGCATCTTCATCTGTCGATACTCTCGCATAGGCAGCGACTCTTAATATAGATTCTTCTTTTTGATTTGCTTCTATTTTTGTTATCTTTTTCATCCATTCAACCTCCTTTCTGCTAGTGCTATATTCCCGTACAAGTGAGTATTTATCAAGTCTTATAGCATTAATTCTGAAAGAATAGGTCTGAATTTTTTAATGTTTTCTCTCCTAATTTTTCTATATTCTTCAAGACTGATTTCGTCTAAAAGAAAGAGGTCTTGGATAAACTTATCTGATAGATAAAAGTTAAGCTCTGCCTTTAAATCCCTTTCAGTGTATTCTGATTTTATAATTTCTTTTCTACCTTCAAACTTTTCCACTCTCATACTCCACCTCCTATATCACAGGCAAAGAAATAAGGTCTATTTTTAACCCTAATTTTCTTTCCTCTATATTCCTTAGGACAAAGAGAGTGTTTTTGAGTAATATTAAGGTCTTAATATATGCCATAAGAAATACTGAAATAGGATGGTAAAATAAAAAAAGGCTTAATGGATTTCTAATTTAAAAATCCATTAAGCCATAATCATTTTATTAAACTAATTGATTCACTCTTCTCTGAATAGCATAATAATCATATCCAGCTTGAGTTAATCTCCTTTTTCTTTCTTCTCCATTCCCCCATTTTCCACTTATAACTTCTCTTGCTAAATCATCGATTGACTTCCCAACTGGATATACTATCTTACCATTAGCATCGAATACTTTTAATCTAAATCTATCGGCACATCTTTTAGCATTATCTAAATTCTTAAACGCACCTTTCTGGCTTTTTACATCAGACCAAGATTTTCTAACTCTATATAGTCCACCTATTGATTTGCTAACAGTCTTATTTCCTCTTAGTCTTTTATTGACTTCATTTGCTATATATGGAAACTTACTTCCTAGGTATGGACCAGGACAATTTGTATTAGAATACCACTCATGTTTTTGAAGAACACCATCCTTGCCTCCAGTATAGGTACAAGGATAGATTCCATTTCTTCTGCAGATGTCTGTAACTAAATCAATTAGTCTATTTAAAACGTAATCAGAAACTAACCACTGAGGACCTCTCGTAGAGTTCCCTACTTCAATTGTGACTGCTCGGTTATCACACCAGGAAGATGAGGTTGTCCAGGCTCTGTTAGATTCATCTACTCCTAAAACAATTACTCCATCGGATCCTAAGTTGTAGTTAGCTGATGCTCGTCTTGACCTTGGCACAAATACTCCAGCAAGATTTCTACCATTTATAACTCCTGCTGCGTGGTGTATAGCAATTTTTGTTATTCTTTGATTTCTTCTACCGCTATGGTTAGGTGAGAGAATTCTTGCTTGTACTAATGGACTATTACTCATTTATTTTTCCTCCTTGAATTGTTTTAAAATCGCCTTTAGTTTTTCTGGTACTGGCAAGCCTAGTGCTACAGAGTTTTCCAAAATAGAGAGCCCTTCATTTGCTATATAAAAAAAGATGATGGCTGTTCTTATCATTGTTCCATCACCTTTAATTAAATTTACATCACATAGGTTTGCGATACCTACAACTATAAAAATCATAATCTTTTTTGCTATCCCTCTAAATCCTATGGATGAGGATAGCTTTCTTTCGACCCCTGCTCTTAAAACTCCTGTCAAATAGTCGGCTATTACAAAAGCAAGTAATGTGTAAATAAATGCATCTACACTTCCAAGATAAAATCCCAACCATCCTCCGATAGCTGTAAAACATACTTTTAGTATTTCTAAAAACTTATTCATTTTATTCCTCCTCTGTTAGTGTGTAAGTTATTTTCATTGTCTTATCTGCCGTTTTTAATATTGGGCTTGATAAGTTATTAATTGTTCCAAGGTATGGGGTGTGAAGAAATAAAAGTTTGTAAAACTTCTCCTCATAACCTCCAAATCCAATGACCAATGGTCCGATTGTCTTTGGATCCATCATTAAGTTTGGTATTCCCTCACCGTTATAGTCAGAAACACTATTTACTATAACTTGGTCTTTTTTATCAATTGCAAATTCATAACCTAATATATAGTCTCCCCACTTGTATAGGTAACAGTATTCTCCCCCATATTTCGAAGTCCTAACTTCTTTACCTAATTCTATAACAGAAATATCTACAGGATTATTGATATTAATTTTATAGATTTTATCCGCACTATATGAATTTATCGAATATAGGTAGCCATCTTTAATACAGCTATATACATATCTATGACAGTAACTTCTATTTTTTTCATAGTAACTTCCTAATTTACCTAATCTTATTTCATTTAATGCCCACTCATCTATTTTCGTTGAGTAATCATTTTTATTTATTTTTATTCTTATTAGCTTATCTCTGTAAGTTCCAAAGCCATACCAATTTCCATCTTCTCCGTCATAAAAACAACATTCGTTCCAAGTACTCAGTTTACTAAAAAACTCTGATACATCAATTGTTATCCTTTCCTCATTTTTATATCCTTTAGTGTAAATTGGATCATTTAAACCTATACTCGTAAATGGTTCCTTAAGTTTTACTAATTCTATTGATTTGTTGTCTAAAGGCCATATTGAAACCAAGGTGTTGTTTTCAACATCTATTTCAACACATCCGTTATATGCGTCCGAGACTTCTCTGTTTTTCCATAAGCTAATTTTATTTAATAATAGGAAGGGATCTTTACCATGAGTGTCTCCATAAAAATGTTTCCCTCCTCTATAATGTGTTAATGCCAATGAAGAGATTCTTCCGTTTGCCTGTGATGTAGAAAAGTCCCAGACAAACTTGTGTCCATTTTCAAGAGGGGTTGATTCATTAAGATTAGCTGAACCTCTTCTTGGTGCATCCGTTGAATTTACATCATTGGATGCATAGCCTATGATTTGATTATCAGAAGGAGCAAATATTTTATTTGGATCTTCCTCTAACTTATCCTCAAATAAAAGGATCCCACCATAACATTTAGTTGCTATAGGAAATATTTCTTTTTCATATTGAGTAATTCTCGAATCACCCATAGGGTACATTAACCCCATAGGATTGAGCCTTAATAAATCAGGGACTGCATTCGTTATTAAGTTTTCATCTTCATATATCTCCTTCCTATTTGTCCTCACATCAGTTAGTTCAATGACTGATTTACCCTTGAGCATTTCCTTCCTCCTTATCTTTAAATTCTGTAGTAATCTCTTCTTTATATTTCCCAATCATTAATCCTTGATATTTAAATCTCCCTACCTTTTCATTAAATATAATCGGTGTTGGTATTTGTCTTTCTACTTTGTAGTCTGCTTTAAGTTTCCTAAGAAGAAATGAATGACTAAGTTCTATTCTTTTCCAAGATTCATCAATCTTAATCTTTCCATCCCAAGCCTCTGTAGAGCCTAAGGATTGACCAGAGATAGCTGCGATAGCATTATCTTTACCTATCATAGCTTGCCCTGATTCAAGCCTAATAAGCACTGAGAAGTTATTCATTGTTTTCTCTTGCAGTTTAGTTAGTGGGTAAAAAAGATTTAGAATATGGTCACCACTTAAGTAGGTTTCTTTTGGAATGTGATGTTCTATTTTCGTATCATTGAAAACATAAGTAATAACAAGTCTTGTTGGTATTTCTATATTTTCAATAAAGTCTAATTCTTCTACTTCCTCTTTTTCTTCAAACTTTAGAGGATTATAGGATTTTCCATCGTTATTTAAAACCTCTACTTGTTTCTTGAACTCTCTGGATATCTTTCTAGTTTTTTGTTCGGTATCACAAATTATATTTAACAAGATAGATGCATTAAAAATTGCCTCCGTTTCTTTATTAGAGGCAAATTCTATACGAATTATTGGTGTATCCGTTGTGGAAAGATTAAAGGCAGAATAGTTTGAGTAGGCATGAACTACTAACTTTTCAGATTCTATCTGGTTTAAAAGTCCAACTATATTTTTATCATTCTTACTCTTAGCTTTAGATAAATAGGGATTTTTTCCTACACCAAGAATTCTATGCTTGCTATTTATTTTATATTCTATGTCAGTGATAAGTCCTTCAATCTTTTCTTCTGGATAAGAAATAGCTATTCTATCTCCAACATCAAGGCTAGGGTCTCCTATGGTTACCATGTCAAAAGGTGTGTGGTGAATCTTACAAATTTCTGTTAATAAACTCTCACACATTCTTTTTCTTTTTTCTGGAAGCCCTAATTGCATTAAAGGATTTATGCTGAGGTTCATAGTTAAGCCATCATCATTTTCTAAAGAGTAGTATTCAGCTATTTTAGTTTTTGCATTTGTTGAATTGATGGCTGTATATCTTGTCTTAAAATCTGATATTGATGAAGAAAATCTTTCTCTTGTTTTAATTTCAGTTGATATGCTTTCTGCATACTTGTTTAAAATTAATTTTCCATCACGACTAATCCCAGCAAAAGCACCAAGGGTTGATGCTATATAGTGAATAAAGTCCCTGTAAGTTTCTATATCATGGTCTTGGTAAATAGCCAGAACTTCCTCTCCATTTACAAAAGCTTTTACCTCATCTTCTGTCATACCTAGTTCTACCTTGCACTTCTCACATGAAAGACTTAGTAATTCAAAAGCTGTGCCAAAGGTATCTGTAACTGGGAAATTCTTATCAAATCTAAGCATATAGTCATAGCCTTTTAGTTCTAAAATCTTCTTAGACCTATTTGCCTCAGTAACATCAAAGATTCCCATTGGTATGGTTTCTATCTTTTTATTCTCTAATTCTTGATGGTAAAAAAGTTCTAGCTTTGAATCCTCTAAAGTATACCTATCTATATTTGAAAAAAGACTGATTCCAAACTCTCCAGCATAAACTGTACCAATTTCAAGTTCAGAAGATCCAGAGCAAGAACGATGAATGTATCCAGACCCTTTCAAAATATCTTTATTGGTAAATGGAATGATTGTTTCATCTTTTAATATGATGTTTCCTGTCCAGTAGAATTTACGAGAGTTCTTTTTGATTGCTGTTTTATATTCATTGCTTATTGGATACATCAATACTCCTCCAATGAAAAAGATACTTCCCACAACCCTTTATAAGAAGTATCTTTTATTAATTTGACCTGCAACTTGTCTATATACATTTGTGTCTCTTTGAGTTCCAAACTTTCTGTATCTAAGTATTTAACTTTAAGATTAGACTTGTTAGCAAGACCACTCAATATCTTCACAAGCTTAGGACTGCAAGAAAAACCTACAGATATACTTGCTACTTTGTTTCTAACAATATCCCTCTGAATAGTTCCTGCCTCTGTCTCTCCTCCAGTATCTGCCTCGATATCTCTAAACTCCAAATCGTAAGAATTTGGCAGAGGCAAATCTACTCCTTCAATAATTAAATATGATTGATATTTCAATTTATCTACCTCCACTCCTTAAATTCTTACGCATTGATGCATTGACAATAACTTCATCAAGGAGAGTCCCTCCAAGATAAACTGGTATTACTATATCTCCAGTATTTTCAGATTTTAAATTTATGTTTGCAATTGCATCAGATATTTGTCTTCCTATATCAATTCCATTTACAGCAGATTCTTTATCATATCCACCTATGCCAACAGCTGATATGCTTGGGCTTAAAACCATATCACTTGCAACATTTTTCATTGAAGATTGTACTAGTCTCCTGCTCTTTTCTATTCCCTTAGATAAACCTTCCATAAAGTCTGGCATCCATGATTCGTAGTCGGTAAGTGGACCAACATCTGGAACAGAGAAGTGCAGGTAAGACCTAATAGTTGATGCTACATTCGATACAGCCGATGTCACATTGCTAATCGCACTTCTAATCCCTCTTGCAATTCCGTTAATCATATCGGCTCCCCATGTATAAGCTTGAGATGCTAAATTCTTAATGTGATTAACTGCATTATTAAATCCATTTCTAATAGTGGACTGAATATTTGCCATGGTCGATGAAATACTCGATCTCATAGAATTAAAGGCAGACGATACGGCTGACTTTGCAGTATTCACTGCAGATGAAATAGTCGACTTTATGGAGTTCCAAGCAGATGAAACAAAGGACTTAATATTATTCATTGTTGATGAGATAAAGGTCTTTATCCCATTCCAGATTGATTCAAGGACTGTCTTAATAGAAGTCAAGATAGTCTCAATTGTCGTTTTTATATTGGTCCAGGATGTGGATATAAATGTTCCAATTGCAGTGATGACTGTTGTTAAAAACTCTTTTAGTCCATTCCAAATAGTCTCTACTTTTACTTTGATTGCATCAAGAACTGTTGAAATTAAAGTCTTAACACCTTCCCAAGTAGTTTTTATAAACTCTCCAACTGCTGTAAATACTTCTGTAGTTGTAGTTGAAATAGCTGTCCATATATTGGTAAAAGTAGTTTGAATTCCCGTCCAGAGGCTTGTAAAGAATTCTCCTAAACTTTGCCATAGACTCTTTGCTCCTTCAATAAAGGTATTCCAAGATTCAGTTAGAAAAGTTGTTATAGATGTCCATATACTGTTCCATCCTTCAGAAAGTCCATTCCATAGATTGGCAAAGAAGTCCTTGATGCCTTTCCAAGTAGTCTTAACACCTTCAATAAATCCAGACCAGAATTCTGATAGAAAACTTGTGATTTCAGTCCAGGTACTTGTCCATGAATCAGATATCCCTTGCCATAGATTTACGAAGAATTCTTTTATACCATTCCAAATAGCAACTGTTGATTCCTTAATAGTTTCCCATATGGAGATTATTCCTTCTCTAAACCAGTCGCACTTCTTCCATAAAAGAACAAGTCCAGCTATTACTGCACCAATAGCAATAGGAACTATACCAATGGCTGATACTACTGCAGTGATTGCTGGTATAAGTGTACCTGTAAATATTCCAACTATCTTAGTAATTCCTCCTACTATTAGAGGTCCTTTGGTCATAATAGTTCCTATTGACCAGATAAGTTTTCCTACAATCATAAGTACAGGTCCAAGAGCAGCTATAAAAAGACCGATACCTGCAATAATACCCTTTACTGGTCCTGGAAGTGCATTAAGTCCATTTACCAGTTTTGTTAATATATCTACTGCTTTTCTAACAGCAGGCATCAAAAGTTCTCCAAAAGATATGGCTAATTCTTCTAAGGCAGATTGTAGGATTTTTAATTGACCAGCTAGGTTATCCTGCATAGTAGCAGCCATTTTTTCTGCTGTTCCATCAGCGTTATAGATGGCATCACTTAAACTGTTGTAGTCTTTCTCACTGGCATTTATAATTGCCAACATCCCAGACATGGCATTTTTACCAAATATCATGGATGCTGCTTGTGCTTTTTGAGTTCCATCTAAATTAGCAAAGGCTACTCTAAAGGTGCTTAAAGTCTCATCAAGTGAAAGGCCCTGCACATCTTCAATAGATAAGCCCAACATAGACATTCCGTTAATAACTTCTTTAGTTGGTGATGCGAGTCTTGTTAGTCCAGACCTTAAGGCTGTCCCTGCTTGTGAACCTTTTATTCCTGCGTTAGCCATTAAACCTATAGCTACTGCTGTATCTTCAACTGAATAGCCAAGGGCACCAGCAATAGGTGCAGCATATTTAAAGGTCTCACCCATTAATGAAACATTGGTATTAGCATTAGATGATGCAGCAGCAAGAACATCAGCAAAGTGAGAAGAATCTTCTGCTTTTAAACCAAAGGCTGTAAGGGCATCTGTCACGATATCTGAAGTAGTAGCTAGATCCTCACCACTCGCAGCAGCAAGGTTCATAATTCCTTCGATACCACCAATCATGTCCTTACTTTTCCAACCAGCCATTGCCATGTAGTTCATAGCCTCTGCCGCTTCAGATGCTGAGAACTTGGTCTTGGCTCCCATTTCACGAGCCTTTTCCCTTAGGGCATCAAAGTCGGACCCTGTTGCACCAGATACCGCTTTTACCTTGGACATGCCCGAATCAAAATCTGATGCAGTCTTTACAGCCGCTACCCCAAGACCTGCTACTGCAAGAGATACTGGCATCATTTTTCTTCCTACATTTTCTATATTTTGCCCTGTGTTTTGCCATTTTTCTCCAGTAATAGCTATGTTTTGAAGGGTTTGATTAGTGGTTGCCCCTTGCCTTTCTAGAGATTTAAGGGCTTGTTCTGTTTCAATAATTTCACGTTTAAGGGCATCATATTGCTCTTGGGAAATCTTTCCTTCTGCAAGAGCCTGTTCAGCTTGTTTTTGTGCCTCTTTTAAAGATGTTAGTTTGTTCTTTGTTTCTTCTAAGGTCTGTCCTAATAGCTTATGCTTTTGTGAGATAAGTTCAGTGTTTCCAGGATCAAGTTTAAGAAGTTTGTTAACATCACGAAGTTCTGATTGAGTATGCTTAATCTCCGTATTTACTTGTTTTAGTGCAGTCTGTAATTTGGTAGTATCTCCACCAATCTCAACAGTTATTCCTTTTATTCTATTTGCCAATATCTCACCTCCTCTTTAAAGATATATTTATCAGTGTTTTTATTGATGTTTTTATCGATTTCTGCTATACTTATCTTGAGGTGATAAGTATGAATTTTGTAAAAGAATTATCCAATAAGACTGTATCCATTTCTGAATTCAATCGAGGCCTAGCTGGACGTATTTTCGATGATGTCAAAGTGAACGGTTCCAAGGTCGTATTAAAGAACAACACTCCTGAGTGCATTCTTGTTTCCCCTGATGAATATACGAAACTCATTGATGAGCTCGAAGATGCAAGAGATATTATGCTTGCCAATACAAGGATGTCATCAATGGATAAATCCGATTTAATTTCTCAAGATGAATTTGAAGAAGCCTTCCATATCGATTTAAATGAAGTCTCTCCTCTTGATGAGGACGAAATCGAATGAACTATAAACTATCCTTTATAAAAGAAGCCATCCAAGACTATAAAGCCTTAGATGGATCTCAAAGAAAAATTGTCGATAAAGCACTTAAGAGGATCTTAATAAATCCTCTTCCTAATACTGAAGGTGGGTATGGCAAGCCTCTTTCTAACCTTTCTGATTCTAAGCTTGCTGGTCTTATGAAAATTAAACTTAAGAGTTCAGGTCTTAGGATCGTTTATAAATTGGAAAAATCAGATGATGAAGTTCTTGTCATTATTATCGGTGCAAGAGCCGAATCCAAAGTCTATAAAGATGCTGAAAAAAGAGTAGCTAAGCTTGAAGATTAGAACTTATCATAATCTTCTTGCGTAGCTACTTCTTTGTATTTATATTCATCGTTATTCTTTTCTGTAAACATATCATTTACAAGTCCAATTGTTAGTAGGGATAAATCAGAAACAGAAAGACCAAGTTCCACTGCCCTTAATAGAAACAAGGGTGTAGTCATTGGTCTTTCTGTTGGTCTTACTTTTTTTTAGGAACTTCTTCCGATTTTATATTAAGTCCCCACAACTCAATTAGCTGAGGTAGAATTTGGTAAATTGAAAAGGTTGAGAAATTATCTAACCATTCTTCTGGACTATCAGGAACAGATTTGTCTCCATGCTTTGCCATTACATAGGCTATATTTTCAAATAGTTCTAATGAACCTATATCAAGGTTAGATTTATCTTCATCATTTTTCTTCATGGACTTTTCTAATTCCATCAAGTCTTTGAAGATATCTCTTCCAAATTTAAGTCTATAGATTCTTGGGATAGCTGCTGATGCACGGAAAACAACATCTTTCCCATCAATTTGAATTTTCTTGGTTAGTGCCATATTTATTTACCTCCAACACTTGCTCTTGAAGGTGTTACTGTCGTTTCTGTTGGCATATAGACTGACTTATACCAACCATCGTAAGTTTCCTTCGTAGTTTCTTCACCTGTTCTAGCCTTTACATTTCCATTTGGAAGTGGTCTTGCTTGGATAGATAAGGTTTCTGGTTGAACTTCTCTTGATTCTTCATTAGTTTCTCCTTCGAGAGTAGGTCTTGCTGCTGAACAGTTATACATAACGTGACGGATTTTCTTTTGGTCTCCATCAAACTCAAATAACAGTGCAAAGTTTGCAGTTTCAGAGTTTGAAGACTCAATTAGAACTTTATTGGAGTCTGATTTTTCCATCAAAACATCAGTCCTAAAGGATTCTGGAATAAGAGCGATTTCCAAATCTCCGTCATATCCCATATTGTTTGAAATAGCGTAGTATTCAATTCCATCTGCATAAAAGCTTTCAGGCTCTCCATTTGGATCTAGTGAAATTGAAACAGCACCAGGCATCGGTACTGGTGTCTTATATTTAATAACGCCCTCTTCGGCTTTATCAAGGAGAGCGTAATGCACATTACAAATATTAAACTTTACCTTATTTGCCATAATTGTTACCTCCCATAAATTGTAGTGAGTCAGCTCCATCACAATTCTCTTCGCTCCTTATCAGTCGCAGAGAATTGGATTGCGTGACATCTGACCTACCTGCCACTCGCAAGGCTCGTGGGGTTAGGTCATTAACATTACAAATATTAAATTTAACTTTATTAGCCATTTTTTACCTCCATAGTAAATTCATAGAGAACCTCATAGAGTCTCTCTGATTCAATCCAAACTTCAGATTTTTCATAATAGATTTTTTCTCTATCAAGTATCTCTTCTATTTTTTCTTCTAATTTTAAATCTTTCTTATCAGTATAAAGCTCTAAGTCTATCTGGGTGTTTTTATAGAAAACTACTCCATCTGCACCAAAGTGCTTATTCTTTGGAAATAGGTAGACCATAAATGGGGGATCTGGACTTTCTCCCTCAGCAAAATGTGAATATGCAAAGGGAAGTCCCATATCTTCAATTATTTTTAATAGCCTATCCATTGTTTAGTTTCCTCATAATATTTTCTTCCAATTCTCTGATTCCTTTCTCTTCAGCTGGCCCAATGTGTGGCTTAGCAGACACTCTTCCACCTTGTCTTAGGACGTGACCTTTTTCAAGTAGATGAGCCAGCTGATATCTATTTCTTGAGTGAACTACAAGTTCTATTGAATTTGAAGTTTCTTTTATAGTTTTTACAGACCAAGATTTAGAATATTTCTTTGTTTCTCCTACAGGTGCATTTTCTTGTATGTCTTTTCTAATATTGCTACCAGCTTTTTTAACTTCCTTTTTGACTTCATCTGTTGCCATATCAGAATATTCTTCTAAGCCCTTCATTATTTCATTGGCGAGGTTTTCAATTTTTACATTCATCTACTCACCTTCCTACATCTAAACTTTATAAGTCTATTTTCATAGTTCATAAAGTCAATTGAGATGATATTGTACATTTCATCATCAAATAGAATTCTGTATTCTGAAGTGTTAATATTCTTTAACCTATTTTGAAATCTCACAGTAAAAGAAATATCTGACCTATCTACTTCCATCCCAAGAAAAACTTCTTCGCCTTTACCTTGAAAAGAAATATAGGCTGACGTTTCTAGATAATCCGTCCATACTGACTTATGGTTACCAATTCTATCCACCTCAACATTTTTATTTTGAAAGATTATTTTTCTATTTAAATCTGATATCCTCATTAGAACTCAGCCTTTCTCATTCCAAACAATAAAGCCCTTAGAGTTAAGTTTAATTCAGAATAATCTGCCTCTTCTCGGTGTTCATAAAGATAAGCAGTCATATAGAGGACAGCTATCTTTCCATTTGGATTTTTAGAAAGGTCTTCTTCACTATCAACTCTGGCTACATCCATGGAGTGTTTTATTGATGATTGGATGAGAGAATTAATCATCTCATCCTCATCATCAAAATCCACCCTTAAATAGGATTTTGCCTCTTCAAGAGTAATCATAATTTACTCCTTAGGCAGTGGCACCAATTTTTAATAGTTTAACTGCTTCTCTTAAAACTAGGATTCCATCAACTCTTTCTTTGCCTAAGAAACCAATCATGCCATTACCAGCAAATAGTTCCTTTAAGTCTTGGAAAGATCTATTTCCTCTATCTCCAATCTTGTAGTACGAAAAATCGCCAAAGGCTACAGCAAGTTTTCCTTTATCAGCTTTTGGAGCAAAGGCAGATGTGTAGGCAGGATATCCTAAAAGTCTATCTGGTTCTCCATCTTTAAGTGATGGTTGCCAAATATATGCACCATTAACATCTTTAAGCTTTCTAATTTGAGCAACTGTTGCATCATTTAATATGAAGGCTGCTTTCTTCCTATAAGGTCTGTCTAATGAGTAAACTAAATCAATTAGTTCATCCGCATTAATTGTTTGAGCCTTTGTTGTCAGGCCAAGTTCTCCACCCTTTTTAGAGTCAAAAATTCCTGTAGGTTTATTTACTCCATCTCCATTTAGGAAGGCATCCTCTTCAGCATTTGCTAGTGCTCTAGTAAATTCTTCAGTGATGTATTTTTCTAGATTAAAGGCTGCATCATAGAGAAGCTCTTCAGTTACTTTAATTCCAACATGAAGTTTATGTGCATCAAGAGATACTTGATCAAATGTGCCATCTCCAAAGGTTAGTTGACCACCTTCTTCAACCCATAGGGCAGCTGGTTTTGTAGCTGCAATATTGATTTTATGAAGTCCTGAAGTTTGAACTTTTGTAGCTAGTTTTCTTACAATATTTTCATCTTCAAGACCATTTACAATATCTGTTTCCATTTCTTCTGGAACTAAATATCCACCACTTTCATCTGTACCAACTTTTAATTCATTGGAAATATCTCTAAAGTTAGTTCTTAATGCTTTCATCATAGATTTCTTATAGACATTTCTTGCCCTCATTGGCTTTTCTTCTTCATTAAAAGTAGCAGGTTCATTTGTTAGTGCTTGAGTAGTAGGTTTTTCTAAGGATTTATCCATTTCTTCTTCCCTCTTCTTTCTTTCAATTTCACGAGTATAATTCTCGATAGTTCTTTCCATCTCTTCATATGTCTTAAAGTCTTCATCAGACATTAGACCCTTTTCATCTTTCTTAGATTCAGCAAATGCCTTTGCCTCATCCCAAGCCTTAGTTCTCTTTTCTAAAAGTTCTTTTAAATTCATAATTACCTCCAAGTGTTTTTAATTTTGTTTAATCTTTCTTCTACCTCACTCATTGAGTGAGTCTTTACTTCTTTATTTATCTTTGTTAAAAGTGAGTTTGTAACTGCTCGTCTTGAAAAAACCATATTAGTGACTTTTTCATCTTTTCTTTTGTCAGTGAGAGTTCCATCACAAAAACCCATCTCAATAGCCTTGTTCTTATCAAACCAAGTCTCTCCATCCATTAGATTAGAAATTTCTTCTCTTGATAAACCTGTCTTAATCTCATAAGCATTGATGATTGATTCCTTGACTTCCTTTAACATATCTATGGCTTTTTGCATTTCTTTTGAGTCACCAATGGCTACAGTTAAGGGGTTGTGAATCATCATTAGTGAGGTAGGACTCATCAATACTTCAGTTCCTGCCATAGCAATGACTGATGCTGCTGATGCTGCAAGCCCGTCAATCTTAATAGTCACATTTCCCTTGTGCTCTAAAAGCATGGTGTAAATACTTGATGCAGCTATACAATCTCCACCAGGAGAGTTGATCCACACAGTTATGTCTCCACTTTTATTTTTTAATTCTTCAAAAAAGAGCCTTGGTGTGATTTCATCATCAAACCAAGACTCTTCTGCAATTACTCCATCTATATAGAGTTCATTTGAATCCTTTTTCCAGTTCCAAAATATTTTATTATTCTTCATTAGGATTTATTTCTTCTCCTTTCTGCTGATAAAAACTACCAGCTTTATCAAGCGGTAGCATATTTCCATTTACAAGATATAAGTCTCCACCTTCTTCAGCTGATATCCTATCTAGGTTTTCTAATTCTCTTATGTCATTTGCACTCATCCAACCATTCTGTCTTCCTACAGCATATCCATTCATTCTTGATTCATAGTCTCCTCTTAGAAGTCCATCAAGGTTAAATTTAATAAAGTAGGATTCTTTTTCTTTCTTTGTTAGTAGTGCTCTTTCCAAAGATTGCTCCCAACGAACAATCCAAGGGTCAAGAGTGTATTTAACAAACTCAAGTGACTGCTGTTCTATATTTGAAAATGATGACCTCTCTAGGTCGCCGATCATATGAGGTGGTATTCTGAATATTCTTGCTATCTCATTTAGCTGAAATTTTCTGGTTTCTAAAAACTGGGCTTCACTTGGTGCTATTGCTATGGGTTGGTATTTCATCCCTTCTTCAAGTACAGCCACTTTGTTGGCGTTCTTAGGCCCTTGAAAGGCTGCATTCCATGACTCCCTTACTCTTTCTGGGTCTTTGATAATACCTGGGTGTTCTAAAACTCCACCTGGCTGTGCTCCATTTTGGAAGAAAGATGCACCATAATCTTCACAAGCCATAGCCATACCAATAGCATTTTTAGCCATGGTAATTGGTGAGTAGCCAATAAGGCCATCAAAGCCAAGTCCTGGAATATGAAGGACATCTCCTTTTAAAAGATAAACTTCTTCTGATTTATGATTGTATTTATAAAATATTTCTCCTTCTTCACTTCTCATAACAGTCATCTTGTTTGGCATTAGTGGGTAGAGACCAATAACCTCATTTCTTCCATTACGAATTATCTGAGCATAAGCATTACCCCAAAGTAGTAGATGGGTCATTAGTGTTTCTCTAAATACAAATGAAGTCATCTCAGTATTTGGTTCATCGTGCAAAAGAAAATATATGGCATGGCCTTTTGCTTTTTCCTTAGAGTTTGAATCTCCTCTTTTATATAGATGAAGAGGAAGTCCTGCTAAGGTTTCAGCAAGAACTCTCACGCATGAATAAACTGCTGTCATTTGCATAGCAGTAAATTCGTTGACATTCCTTCCTGCTGCAGTTCTTCCAAATAAAAAAGACGATGAAGATATCCTCTCCCCGTCTTTAGGTTTGTCTCTTGACTTGAATATTAAATCTAAAATGTTTATATTACCACCTCCTAAAAGTAGGCATGAAAAAAGCACCTACTAATGTAGATGCTAAAAAAATATCATGAATATATGTTAAAACCACTTTGACTTTTCTTTTCTAAATTTAGGAATCTCTCCATAAGCATATGGATTATAATTATCTATATTACATCCAAATTCTTTTAATTCTATTATTTTATTATCAAAATCCCATTTAACCAAAGAAATTCCATTAAATTCATCAATTTTCCCATTATTCATCACTGATTTAAAATGCCATTCCACAATTGATTGGTCTTTAAAGTCTAAAAATTGTACAATATCCCATGTTTCAACTTTTGCACGACTGTTCCATTCTTTAAACCATAACTCGAGTGTACTGCGATTATTATACTTTGGCCCCCAACTTTCTGTATACACAATATCATTAGCAAAAATATCTTTAATTCCTAAGTCTTGTTTTTTTATCCACATATCAAACCATAAACGAATAATATCTTCTCTATTCCTCATGAATATCACCTCAAAAATGTTTCTATTTTATTTATATACCCATATTAAAAAACAATCAGACCCCTATCGTCATAAACAGATTCACTTGTATCATTGCCACACCTTATAGCCCTGTCAAGTGCCATAATTGTAGCTATAACTCCATCTATTTTTTCTGTAGACTTTTCTTTGTCTGCCTTTATGTTTCCAGCTGGATCTGTTCGAATAAAGATATTATCCATCATCCACCTTAATACTGGATGACCTCCATGGGCTATTTTTCTTTCGAGAGTTAGTTTCATTAGTTCTTTAGTTGGTGGAGACATATCTTTAAATCCTTGACCAAATGGAACTACTGTAAAACCCATGCCTTCTAAGTTTTGAACCATCTGAACTGCTCCCCACCTGTCAAAGGCAATTTCTCGGATGTTATATTTCTCACCTAAGTCTTCTATAAATTTTTCTATAAACCCATAATGAACAACATTACCTTCTGTTGTCATAATATAGCCTTGTTTTTCCCATAGGTCATAGTTTACATGGTCTCTTTTTACTCTTAGGTCGAGGTTGTCTTCTGGTAACCAAAAGTAAGGTAATATTTGATATTTATCATCTTCGTCTATTGGAGGAAAGACTAAAACAAAGGCTGTAATATCCGTTGTGCTTGATAGGTCAAGACCTCCATAACAAACTCTGCCTTTTAATTCTTCTTCATTAACAATAAAATTACATAGGTCCCATTTTTCCATAGGCATCCACCTAATTGCTTGCTTGACCCATTGGTTAAGTCTTAGTTGCCTAAAGGCATTTTCTTCAGTTGGGTTTTGCTTAGCCGATTCACAAGCTTGTCTTACTTTTTCTATAGGAACTGTAATTCCAAGAGACGGATTTGCCTTATGCCATACTTTTTCATCTGTCCAATCGTCTTCTCTATCTGCTCCATAAATCACAGGATAAAAAGTTGGATCAGTTTTTCTTCCTTCCAGTATATCAACTGCCTTTTGATGCGTCTCATAGCAGATTGATTTTGTATCTGTTCCTGCAGTTGTTATAAGAAAATATAGAGGTTGGGTTCTTGCATCGCCAGACCCTTTTGTCATAACATCAAATAATTTTCTATTTGGCTGAGTGTGAAGTTCGTCAAATACGACACCATGAATATTAAATCCGTGTTTGGAATAAGCCTCTGCAGATAGAACTTGATAGAAAGAATTGGTAGGTTTATAAATCATCCTCTTTTGAGATGCTAGAATTTTTACTCTTTTAGATAAGGCTGGGCTCATCCTTACCATATCAGCTGCAACATCAAAGACGATTGTTGCTTGTTGCCTATCAGCAGCACAACCATAAACTTCTGCTCTTTCCTCTCCATCACCGCAAGTAAGGAGGAGTGCTACAGCAGCTGCAAGTTCTGACTTTCCCATTTTCTTTGGTATTTCAATATAGGCTGTATTAAATTGTCGATACCCTGTATCTTTCACAATTCCAAACAAGTCTCTAATGATTTCTTCTTGCCAGTCAATAAGCTTGAAATCTTTACCTGCCCATCTACCTTTTGTATGTTTTAGGCATTCTATAAAGGTGACAGCATAGTCTGCTTTATTTTTATCATAGTGAGATGTAGGTAGCATAAATTTTGTTGGTTTATATTTCATTTGACCTCCTTCCTTGAAAAATAGGCATAAAAAATACTAGCCGTTAGCTAGTTCACTACGAGAAAAAGAGCCTTCGCTCAATTTCTTGATTTCTAATTATTTTGTTTTCCTAATTCATAGGCCTCTTTTAACATTTCTTTTAATGACCATACTGAAACTTCTAAAAAGTCTTCTGAATCATTGTTTCTTTTTTCTAAGTCTCCTCTTTCTTCTATTGCATAAGAATGTTTCTTGGCAATTTCTAAAAGTGCTTTATCTCTTTTTTCATTAATTCTTTTGGTGGCCTCTAAAAAGCATTGCCTTTTCAATTCTTGGTTTGTCATTTATCTCACTCCTCTTTTCTTATTCTTTTGGAGATTGTCTATAAAGTCATCAAACCATTTCGCTCCAATCTCAAGTCTTATAATTGGAAGTCTTCCTAACTTGTTGTATTTTAAACTTACTATCCTTAAGTCTTCAGGAAGGCTAGTTCCATAAAATTCGTTAATTGTTTTTCCCATTGTGATATAAATTGTGTCATCTTCAAGGTAGTCTTTTAAATAATCTTGGAAAGCTAAGTCTCCATTTTCTCCTTCGTAAAGTCCAAGCATTGTAATTGCTGAAGAGTCGATTAACTCATTTAAATCTTCCTGTGTTTTCATGTATTTGTATGCCATATTTTTCTCCTTATCTTTTTGTATGTACATATAACCGTACTGTCAAAAATAAGTCAAGTTAATTAAAGGATATAATGGCTATATTTCAACCTTTACTCGATATCTTTTCTATTCTATCCACTCTGAAAATTACATTTAACATTGAACCATTATCCCATTTTACTAGGATTGATCCAATGGCATCCACCCCGTAAACTGTGCCTAAAGTTCCAACTGGAGGTGCTTGGTCATCTTCCATTTGGATTAGTTTCACTCTCGTACCTACTGGATACGCCTCTTTTAATTTTTGTATAATTTCCCTTGAAATCATCTAATCACCTCACACACATATATCACTTAATTCAAGATTTATATCAAGTCTTATTTGCAGTATTTATAAGTCTTTTGAAAATATATATAGCGCATGGAAGAGCAATTCCATTGCCCCACATTTTATATTCTGCAGAATCAGTATGAGGATTTTTAAGCCATTTTAATATCTGCTTATCTGTTTTCTTCTTTTTAAGACCTTTTATTTCAGCATCCTTATCAAAAACTTCTCTCCAAAAAGACAAGTCCTCATCTGTTGGATTTTCTATTTCTAAGTTATCACACCAGTAATCTGGGAACCCTTGTAATCTTCCACATTCTTTTGGTGTTAGTCTCCTTACAAGTCTCTGGTTTACAAGCGGTGGGTCTTTATAATCAGTAGCCAGTAAAGGTGATGATATATTTTTATCTGCTTTTGTAAAATATGAGTTCTTACTCATTGAATAGGTATCTTCAACAATAGCTACCCCTCCTTGATTCCTGGTAGGCGTATTTCCAGATGTATCTATAGTCCTTGAAACGTCACACTCGTAAATATTATGTCTTTCATTTTTAGTATTTTCTGAAGTTTGTCTTATATCGTAGACTACAAATGGTTGGTTATTTCCACCTTGTCCTAAGTTTGATGCAAGTGTTTGTGTTTCTTTTAATGGTCCTTTATACCTTGAGTCTTGACTGTGATTTTCAAAAACGAATGGTGCAATTCCTCCACTTGCTCTCAAGGTTCCGCTTTCATCAGAATAAAAGTCCATCCTTTCTCCACCTTGGTCATTTAAACAGATTGTTCTATTAAAGCTTTCTTTAATGGCTCTGGTATTTCTTTTCCCTTTCTCGCAGCCCTGTGAAGTATTCCCTGACAAGCTTTTTTGCTCAAATAATATTTCTCTGGAACTTCCTCCATCAAGATCTGCGACAAGGAAGATTCTTCTCCTTCGTTGGGGTACTCCAAAGTATTTAGCATCAAGGACTCTCCAAGCAAGGGAAAAATTGTCTCCCAGGATTTTTCCTGCACTTTTCCACCTCGAAGGTCGAGGAAGTTTAATTGTGGAATCTTTAATTCTTGTAATTTCTTCAAGGACGCATCTAAAATCCTCTCCTTTGTTAGATGAGAAGGCTCCTGGCACATTTTCCCATAGTAGGTATCTTGGATACTTACCATTAGTTTTACACCTCATTTCTTTTATAACTCTTGTGGCCTCATAAAAAAGGTTGGATTTTTCTCCTTCAAGTCCTGCCCTTTTACCAGCAATTGATAAATCTTGACAAGGACTGCCAAAGGAGATAATATCAACGGGTTCAATTCCATACCCGTCGATATCTTTTATATCTCCTAAATGTTTAATTTGAGGTAGGTTTTTCTGTGTAACTCTTATTGGAAAAGGCTCAACCTCCGATGCCCATATAGGTTTTATTTCACAAAAAATAGCAGCTAAAGGAAATCCTCCACTGCCGTCAAATAGTGAACCTAATCTTAGTTCTTTATTCATCTTAAATACCCCAAAAATCAAAAAATGCACTACTTGCTGCTAAATCAGCATATGGTGTGCATTTTTCAATAACCTTATTTTCTATCCATTTTGGAATAAAATCAATTTTATTATATTGTCCAAAACCACCAAACAAACACTTCATGGCAACATTTCTAGCTTTTACAGCGTCATCAAATGTATCGTAGTAGCCCAAGTGAATATCTTTGCCACTAATTTTTATTCTTGCTCTAAACTTATTTCTTGGTTTATAGAAACTTACTCCAACAACTCCAGAAGTATTATTTTTTTGCAAGCCTTGATTTATTTGATTCTGCTGATGAGTGCAATACCTTATATTACAGGCTCTATTATCTAGAGTATCCATGTTAATGTGATCTATCTCAAAACCATCTATGTGAGGAAATAAATAATCATGTAGGACTCTACCTTTTGAATCCATCATGTACATATTTTCATAGCCTTGTCTACAATAATAGAAATTCACATTTTTTATTTCATTAACTCTATTTGCATCTAGTTTGAAAATTACACCGTCTTCAGTTTCTCCTAAAGCAATACCAGAGTCTTCAGATAAATAATATTTTATGTTACTCATCTTTTAGAACCTCCGAATACTTGTATTCTTTACCTTCTCTTAGAAGTTTTATCTCATCATCACTACCAACTAGATTTAAATATCTTTTTACTGCTACATCAACAAATTTAGGTTCTATTTCTATTCCATAGCAGATTCGATTAAGCTCCTCACAGGCAATTAATGTAGATGCACTTCCTAAAAATCCATCAAGGACTAAGCCATTCGTTTGTGTAGATTGTTTAATTAGGTAGGCAATGAGAGGTACTGGTTTTGATGATGGATGACCACATCCTTCTTTTTCTGAATCTTTAATTCCATCGAATTCAAAGACTGCTGTTTGTTTTTGATCTCCATACCAGTTATGCTTTCCATCTTTTCTCCAACCAAAAATAATAGGCTCCATATTAAATTTCCAATCTGTTCTCATGAAAGGAGCTCTTGGTTTTTTCCAAATAAGCCCTGCACCAACTTTAAATCCTGCATCTTCAAAAGCATCATAGAAAACTCTAGCTTTCATAGTTGCATAGAATTCATAAATTGATGCATCCTTAGCCATTGCGTCTTTAAAGTTTGTAAAGACCTTCATTAAAAATTCATAGGCCTCTTTATCATTTAAGTTGTCATTTTTAATTGTTCCCGATTTATTTTTTAATTCAACAAAATATGGTGCATCGGTACATACTAAATTGACCTTAGTTTCGCCTAGTAACTTTTCAAAAGTATCCCATAGAGTAGAATCTCCACAGATAACTTTATGTCGACCTAGAGTCCAAATATCTCCTTCCTTGGAAAAAATAGGCTTTTTAAGTTCTTCTTCAACATCAAAGTCATCTTCTTCAGCCTCTACGCCAAGGTCAAAGAGCGAAGATAATTCTTCAGTTGAAAATCCTGTAAGCTCTACATTAAATCCATAATCTTCTAGGGATTCAATTTCAACTCTCAATAGTTCTTCATCCCAACCAGCATCAAGACTTAGCTTATTATCAGCAAGTACATATGCTTTTCTTTGTGCCTCTGTGAGATGATTTTCTAAAATACATGGAACTTTATTTAGTCCTAGTTTCTTAGCCGCTAGAAGTCTGCAATGTCCTGCTGTAATAACATTCTCATCTGAAATTAAGATAGGATTTAAAAATCCAAATTCTTTTATAGATGCAGCTACCTTATTAATTTGTTCGTCAGTATGTGTTCTAGCATTATTAATATATGGGATGAGTTCATCTACATTTTTTAATTCATATTGTAATAGTCCTTCTTTCATCATATTAGCCCCCACTTAGCAAATTCCTCAAAACCACCAATAGAGTTAATGTAGTTTCTAGCAATTTCTACAATTTCTGAATATGGTCTACCATCAACAGTTTCATCCCCGATTGCACAGGATAATTCAATCTCTTTATTTTCATCTTGTGCCTTTAGGTGGGCATAAATATTAACTGATACATCGGCCTTGGATAGGTCTTTACCATGAAGGCCTCCACCCGTTACTGCTCGTCCCATATCTGAGCCGAGTTTTCTATTTGTCGCTCCAGTATCAACATTAAATCCTCCAGTCCAATCTCCAAGTGGATTCACGATAGTTTTTGGATAAATTGATTTTAAGATTTCTGTAGATATATTTGACTGGCATATGATGAGTTTATCTCCATCAAGAATGTATTTTCCATCGTAAGGATAATTAGAAAAAATTTCACGAGCAATTAGAGATAGTTTCTTTTCTTCATCTGATATAGGTACTCCCTTAAAGATTCCATTGTCACCACATCTTATCTTTTCTTTTTGATTATTTGATAGGTGGATATCCTGTTCTACTATTTTAATATCTGCTTTGATATCTCCAGCTATCCTCTTAATCGCTGTTTCAATTTCTTTTTTATTTAGATTACAATCTGTTTCTATAATTACATGACAATTTCCATGTCCCAGCAAAACTTCAACTGCTATTTTAGGATTATCTTTTGCTTTATATGCTAAATCTACAATTGCACCAGCGATGCAATCTGCTATTTTATCTGGATGCTTTGGATTTACTTTTTCAAACAAATTTATTACCTCCTCTGTCTTAGTAATTTTTCCATCATATCTTCTCCATAATCTTCATAAACTTCAGTACAGTTTTCTTTCACTATGTCATAAATTTCATACCATAGAAGATTTGCTGTCTTTTGAAACTGACTAGACATCTGTACAAATGGAGATGCAATAACTCCACCAGTTGTAGGATGCTTTCCTAAAAGTCCAAATTGACTTATTGCCTCTTCACATTGAATGTATCTTGCAAAAGCCTGGGAGTAGGATTCTAATAATCTTGGATTTACTAAGTTTTCACAGTTTCTCTGTTTTAACCAACCCCATGTCTCTTTATATATTTCATCTGCACCTAGTGGTATTCCATTCTTTTGTTTTGCAGATAGATAATCACTAGGTGCTGGCATATCTGTTCCATCAAGAACTGCTCCATCTGGTAAGTCAACTGCATCTATTTCTTCTGGAGTGAATGTTGGAATATCATTCATTAGTATTTCTACTTTTTTACCTTTTTCTATTTTTTCAACAGCAGGCTGTGGTTTTCCTCCTGCTTTTACTCTTCTTCCACCTCTATATGTTCCGTCTTTAGCGATAGTATCACCTCCTAGTTTATTATTCTTTAATAGGGCCTTTGAACCCGTTTTTTTGTGCGTGAGAGGGCGGCACCGTTGGTAGGGAAATCAGCTTTTAAGATAACGACTCCCCCTCCCTCAAAACTTTTCTCGTCCAAATCTATCTCCACTCTTTGCATGAATCTTTGAATGACAAGATTTACAAAGACTCATAAGATTATCTTCGTCATTAGTTCCACCACGAGAAAGAGGAAGTATGTGATGTACTTCCTCTACCTTTGTCATTCTATTTTCTTTTAAACACATTTCACAAAGTGGATGTTCACTGACATATCTTTTTCTTATAAGTCTCCACGCTTTTCCATAACGCTTGTGAGTTTTAGGGTCTCGTTTATATTTTTCATAGTTTTTGTTGTATTCTTTCTCATGTTTCTTACAGAATCGTCCATCAACTAACTCTGGACAACTGGATGTGAACATGGTCTCTTAGGTTTTCTTGGCACTTTATCACTCCATAAAGAAAGCCTCGAAGATTAAATCTTCAAGGCTCTATTAATTATTCTTTTGCTATTTTAATAATACTACAACTCCATAGTGACATTCTATGACATTTCATGACAAGGTTTGATTAGATTTGAAGTTTCTTTTAACCCCAGATTGTGAAGCCTATGAATATGCCTAATATCGTAATTCATATCAACTGCTATCTTCTCCCAAGTCTCATAACAAAGATATCTTTTTTCAAGGATAACTTGAAGTTCCTTATTTTGAATCTGTTTGATTGTTCCAACCATCTCTGCTTTCAAGTCTACCAACTTATCTATATCCCTATTTATTTCTTCTTGGAGATCTACAATCTTTACGATAGTATCTTCAAGTTTTGATGTTCCTCTACTAAGGCTCTTAGGCATATCTGATAAAGTCGATGTAGCTTTTGTTGCTAGAGCGTTGAGTGATTCAACTTGCTCCAGCTTGCTATTAATTCTTTTGTCTAAATAAAAAGCTTGTTTTAAATATTCTTTTGCGTTCATTTCTTACCTCCATAAGTTTTGAGGTAAGTTCTCCATAGAACTCCTACTCGTATATTAAGCTTAGCAAATTTTGATAGTGACATTCTATAACATTAACTCTCTAGATTTGCTTTCACTGCATCAATAAGTGCAGCTTGTGTTTTGTTCTTATTTTCTAATGCTTTCATCACGTCTTCATCAATAGTTCCTTTTGCTAAGATATGATGAATCACAACTGTTTCTTTCTGCCCTTGCCTATAAAGTCTGGCATTGGTTTGTTCATAAAGTTCTAAGGACCAAGTAAGAGAAAACCAAATAAGGGTTGAACCTCCAGCTTGTAGGTTAAGTCCGTGACCGGCAGATGCTGGATGAATAATAGCTACAGGAATGTTGCCTTGATTCCATTCTTTAAAGTCCTCACTTGTTTTAAGTTCTCTCACATCAAATCTTTCTTTGATTCTTTTTAAATCTGACTTATACCAATAAGCTGTTAATACTGGTTTACCATTTGCGCCTTCTATTAAATCTTCCAAGGCATCAAGCTTTCTATCATGAATATGAATCATATTTTTATCTTCATCATAAACAGAACCTGACGCCATTTGAAGTAACTTATTAGAAAGTGCAGCAGCATTAACTGCATCTATATCTTTATCCTTAATACTAACAACCAAGTCTTTTTTTAAGGTCTCGTAGATATCTCTTTCTTTATCTGATAGATTTACAAAGACTTCATTGTTTATCTTCTCTGGCATTTTTAGATAGTCTTCAGCTTTCATAGAAACTGTGATATCTGATATCTTTTCATAGATTGCATCTTCAGCAAAAGGAAGTGGCTTATAGGAATAAATGATTGGTCCATTTCTCTTATCAGGTTTGAAATAGATTTCTCTGTACTGACCAATAAATCTTCCAAGTCTTTGACCCATATCAAGTAATCTAAACTCAGCCCATAAATCCATTAGACCGTTAGATGATGGAGTTCCAGTAAGACCAACTATTCTTTTTACCTTTGGTCTAACTTTCATTAATGCTCTAAACCTCTTTGACCTATGAGACTTAAAAGATGATAATTCGTCAATTACGATCATGTCGTAGTTGAATGGTAGTTCGCTTTTATTTATTAACCAGTCTATATTTTCCCTATTGATTAAATAAATATCTGCCTGCTTATTTAATGCTTTTATTCTTTCTTTTTCACTTCCTATTGCTACTGAATATTCTAAGATATCAAGGTGAGACCATTTTTCTACTTCTTCCTTCCAAGTGTCTCTGGCAACTCTTAGTGGTGCTATAATTAAAACTTTAGAAATTTCAAAAGAATCAAAGAGTAAATCTTTTATAGCTGTTAGGCTTATAACCGTCTTGCCGAGACCCATGTCAAGTAGAAGTGCTGATTCTTTATTTTCTTTTATAAATTCAGTAGCATAATTTTGATATTTATGTGGAATATATTCCAATTAGTCACCTCCGATTCTCTTCATTATTTCATCAATGTTTTCTTTTGAATCAAGAACATAAACCTTAAAACCTAAATCTTTAAATTGCCTTATTCTCTTTTTCTGAATTGGTCTTGGTTCTCCTCCAGGTCTTTTTGTTTCAACAAATCCGATTTTACCTTTAGGTAGAAGTATTATCCTGTCTGGTATTCCCGTCATTGAAGGGGATGTAAACTTAAGACATAGACCCTTGTTCTCTTTTACTCTTTTAACAAGGGAAGATTCAATCTCTTTCTCTCGCAATTTTCATACTCCTTCCACGCTTCTTCAAAAGTCATCATACAATCATAACAAGCACCCTGACTTTCTAAATAATTTTTAATCAGTCTTTTCCAGCCCTTAAATTTCCCTGTTTTATTTTTAGGAAAGTCTCTATCTTCCTTCATATCTCTTGCTAAATCTCCTCTTGGAGACTTTTCATTTAAGTGATTTTTCATCATGTAGTTATAGAAATTCATAAATCCTCCATTTTTCTAAAGTGTTGTATAGTGTAGCTTTATATAAACCTTTTACACGAGAGAATAAAAATAATATATAAAAGAAAGTAGGCTATAACTATTCACACCATACAAAATGCGTATATTAAGCCATTTAAGTGTTAAGTCAAGTGTAAATAGTCATGTCTTTTTGTAGTTTAGTGTATGCACTTTTCATTAATTAAGAAAAACTTTTTTCTATACAATCATCTTTATTTAGCCTATAAATGCTACACTAAGATGCATTTATAAAAAGTCGTCTTCCGACTCCATTAAATCATTGATGGTTATACCGCCCCATTCAATTCCCCTATTTGTCCTTTTCTTTTCATAACCTTCTGCTATAAGGGCTCGTGAAAAATCTCTATTGTTCCTAATGTATTCTCCATTTGAACCAGCCCACTCACGATAAACTTGATATAACCTTGCACTCATTTCTTTATAATTTGTTCCTTTTATGCATTTATCTGAAATAAAATGGTTTATCCAATCATTCTCTTCCTTATATAATCTTTTAGCATCATCTACAACATTACACTTTGGATATTTAAAGCCTGCATCTATATATTCTTTTGCTCCTTCAATCATCCACTGTAGAATTGCCCCACCTGCTTTTTCTAGAAGCTTATCTATATAGTCTGTCTTAGGATTTTTAATGGCAACAGAAAATGGAGCCACCACAATTCTTCTCCAGGTTCCTCGATCATTAGAACCCACCTTTGGTAGATGATTTGTATAGAGAATAGTAGAATGCGTTGGCGTAAATGAAAAGGGTGCATAGTATTTTCTTTCTGCTGAAATATCATCAACACTTGCTATCTGCTTTAACATAGAACTTGACAGTCTTTGACCCTCTTCTGTTTCAGAGGCTAGAATAAATCTCTTACCACATAACTCTGCAAGATCAACCTTCACATTCTTCGCTCTTGTTGTTAAAGACTCAGCTGGAATTTTACCTGCATAGTCTCCAAGAACGTGAGCCTCTGAATTAAAGACTGTAGACTTCCCATTTCCTCCATCTCCGTAAGCTATAAGGAGTGCTTCTTCATAAACATGACCTATTAATGTCGACCCTGCATGGAACTTTAAGAAATTAATAAACTCATCATCTCCACCAGTTACATCCCTTAAAGTAGCTATCCACATATCCATATTATCCTTACTTGGAGCTAGGGCAGTAATCTTCGTGCAATAGTAAGACGGGTCATGCTCTTTTATTTCACTTGTTTTTAAATCAATAACTCCAACAGGTGTATTTAAAATAAAAGCATCTGCATCAAGTTTTTCATTTTTAACTTCTAACAAAGACTTAGCTAGTTTTAATATTCCAGATACTTTTCCGTGGTCGTTCATTTTTTTAGCAAAATTGAGATAAGCTTTTGCAGTATTTACTTTTAATTTTGCTTGTGCCTTTTCTTCCTTATTTCCCATCATTTCAGCATCTGCTAATTCTTGATAGGTCTCTTTAAATTCAATGCTTGCATTTTCTAAAACTTTTTTGGCAGTCTCCATATAAAGACTCATTACTTTTAGCTCAGAATCTTCCCATTTCTTGCCCGTCCAATAAAGCCAGCCTTGAGATATGGTGTAGATAGCTTTATTTTTGTTGTGCTTAGTAAAGATTTCAGCCATTGCTATATCTGTAAGTTTCTCTGGCTTATATTCCTCATATCTTTCATTGTATTCTTCAGGTGGCACATAATCTTCACATGCTGATACTTTTTTATAGAACTTACAAGCTGACCTCCATATTTGTTCCAGTTCATCATCTGGAAGTGGTGGTGAACAAAGACTAGCTTTTTTATCAAATAGTTCTCTCGCCTCATCTGTATTTCCATATCGAATTAGAACCCTACCAGCAAAATGGTTCATAGTTGAATTTCTAGAGCCTTGCTGAATCAAGTCTTGAGAATTATCAAAATCCTCAAAGTCATCTTTTAGAATATCAGTTATATATTTCCTTCCCCTAACTATTTCAACGGCAGGATTCTTAACTCCAAAGAAAAACCTCGCTCCATCTAAAGCATTTCCATCAAAGAAAGTATAAGTCTCTGCCAATTTTTCTTTTAATTCTACATAGTCATCAAGATTTGTAATCTTAGGAATTGGAAAATATATGTGCATTCTTGGTCTTGCAGCTTTTCCATTTTTTTCTTTTCTATGGTTTCTGCTGTAAACTATGGCAAATTTAACTCCATCAAATATTCTCTTTAAGTCATTAGCTGAAATCCAATCATCTGGATTTTCTGAATGGTCATTGTCTATATCCATAGGGACACATTCTGACTCTATAAAATTATCATTGGATCGATAGGAATTTTTATACTTAGCCATTACATGGTCGAAACTCGCAGCTTTCTCAAAAGACCTTACATCTACTGCATTAACCTCATTTGGATAAACACAGTTTGACTCCACTCCTATTAAATTTGAGGTGTATATTTTCAATTAGGATACCTCCTTTATATAGCGAATCTTCATTTTTCTCTTCTCAGCAATCTTTATTTCTTCAGCCATTCCAGGACTTATCTTGTCACCAAAGACCCATACTTCTTCACATTTTCCAAGAAGGACATAATTAAAATGCATGGCAAGTCTTCTCTCACTTTCATCACTCATAAACTGAGGAAATAAAAGATGTGGTGCGATGGGAATATTTCCTTCATCTAAAGCATAGCGAGAATACTTCTGTGCCTTGATTACATTATTTTCTACATCTCCAGAAAATGGACTGCAGATATATACCAGGGGATAGTATCTCTTCTCTGCATTTTTAATTGTTTGATAAGGAGTGGGGTCCTTGCACCCACTCCCGTTGTATAGTTCCTTATTCATAAATATCCCTCATTGTTTCACTACAAGTATTACAGCAAACTTGGGTAGAAACTAAATCCCCCTCTTCCAATACTTCAACTAAATCGACTCGAACTTCTTTTCCGCACTTTGGACAGGTGCAAAATACATTCTCATCATTTATTTCAATGCTTACTTCCATGACATCATTTATTTTTTCTTTAACATAAAACATGAATAAACCTCCTTAGTCTTTCTTATAAAATTCACTTTCAAATCCATCTGCATCTAAGATAAGTCCAGGTGCCCAAATAGGAGCTATGGACATGATTTCATTTATCTCTTCGATACTAGATGAATCACTTTCTATTACAACTTCATCATGAATATGCATGACGATATTAAATCCTTTTTTCTCCAGTCTCATCATAGCTTCAGTTAAAATATCTCTGGCTATTGCTTGAACAATATTTTCTACAAACTTTCCTCCGTAAGATTCTATCTTGTCCCACTTATTTCCTACTACGATTCCTTCATAGACAATTGATTCTCCACCAAATCGATTCATCCCTATTTTTGCCTTTGGATAAGCTAGTCTTCTTTTTGAGGGTAGTTGTATAAAAAGAATGCCTTTTTCATAGCTAATAACTAGGCTCTTATATTCTTCTTTACTTCTAGTCTTTACAACTCTTTTTACGACTGAATCTATATCCCACCACAAGCTTACGATGTTAGGATTAGCCTCTCTCCAAGAATCGACTATTGATTGAAGTTCATCTTCAGATAAACCCATCTCAATACCACCCATTGCTTTAAGAGCACCTAAGGCTCCTTGGTAGCCACAGTTGTGAACTAATTTCCCTGATACGGTAAAACGGTTATTCTTTCCGGCATTTCGTATATCATAAAGTCTAGTCTTGCTTCTATACCTTTCCAATTTTTTCTTTTCTCGAATACAGCTAATTCTGCATCTTCTATAATTTCGTCTCGGCTTAATCCTTTTGAAAGTTTCCTTATAACAACACTTCGTGCATAAGGCCAGTATTTTTGATGAAATTCTGTTAATACAGTATTTCTCTTGTTCGAAGCATTCTCTATACGAGTCGCAAATCTTAAGTTGCCTCTTTCGTAATGCCCATTGTTGTCTATTCTGTCTATTTCTAGTTCTCTTTTTGGCAATCCAAATCTTTCTATTAAATAAAGACCTGCCTCTAGAATTGATGGAAACTTGAATTTTATTCCTCTTTCTCCATAGTTTTTGAACTCTGGATCTTTTGGGTTGGTACACCTTTGCTTTGCTGCTGTTAGCCTTCTGTCCAACCATCGTGGAATTTGTCTTGTCTGGGAGCAAGCTTGACATCCTTTTGACCTTCCTGTTGTTAAATTTCCCCTGTCTTGCCATTGAATGCTTCCACAGCCTTGACATCTTGTGAGGACATAACAAGAATTCCAGTTTTTCGCCCATCTTTTTTCTGGGCTTATAATCTTCACCCACCCGTATTGTTCTCCTACCATCTCCTGATTGTAGGAGATGTGCTCCGCTGGTGGCAGCTTCTCCAAATTGTATTGGCTTTTCTTGCCCCTCGATCCATACGATATGGTCTTTTGTTGCTCTAAGCCCATCATATTCAATCACTTCTCCTATCCCCTTATATATAACTCCATCATGTGAAACCCAGTTTTCTCCATCCCATAATTTATGAGCTTTTGTAAGTTTTTCTATAGGAACTAACCCCTTATCTGTAAGAACCAACTCGCCTTCAGCAATACAAGCTAACGTCGCTATCTTTCCTTTTTGTCTAAGATGACCATTAACTCCATGCTTTTCAACTGGAACGCCAAACATCCTCGATGCTGTTCTGCAATAGATATCTTCTCCATTTTTAAAGGCATCCAGTACCCATTGTTCCCCTGCAAGCCATGCAAGGACACGGGCCTCTATTGCTGAAAAGTCTGAAATAATAAACCTGGTGCCTTCTTTTGCTATAAAGGCTGTCCTTATTAGTTGGGATAAAATATCAGAGGGCGATTCATATAGAATCTCCATAGTTTCGTAATCTCTATTTTTTACAAGACTCCTAGCTAGTTCTAAATCTTTTAGATTATTTCTTCTTAAGTTTTGAACTTGAATAAGTCTGCCTGAATATCTGCCAGTTCTGTTTGCCCCATAAAATTGGATCAGACCTCTTGCTCGATTATCTTTTCCTTTTACATTTTTCATAGCATCGTATTTTCTTACTGAAGACTTAGATAATTCTTGTCTAAGTTCCAATACCTCTTTAATATTACCTTCAGCATTTTTAAGAGCAGACTCTACGTCTTTTTTAGCTAATGAATCTATCTCTAAGTCTTTATTATTTAGCCATTCTTTTAGTTGTAAGGGAGAATTTGGATTTTCAAGACCAGTTAGTTCTATGGCTCTGTCCATATTCTCTTCTCGTAATATTTCATCAAATTTAATAGCTGAATCAACTAAAACTTCATCAATCAAAATCCCTCTATCATTGATGTTCTGGTCTGTCCAGTAGTTTTCCCATTCTGAATGAGGCATAGAGAATGCTGATAATTTTTTCTTAATCGCCATTTCTGTTTCCACATCTCTTCGGTTATATTCCTTAAAGGTAGACCACTTTTCTAAATCGTGATGTGGTAGATTTCTTTCCCTCATACCATTTGTCTTAGTTGGTTTACATGGAATAGAAAAATATCTTATAAGAGCCTTGCCTTCATTCATCTTTTGCTTATCTAGTTTTAAAACCTCTCCTACTTTTTCAAGCGATAGAGGTAGACCAAGATAGGCTGACCAAATCATAGTGCAGTACCAACCTTGAGGTTTTAATCTCTCTCCAAGAAATTTTGATAAACACACCCTTTCAAAATTTGCATTAAAGACCCACTTTTCTATACTTTCATCACTAAGTGCTGCTAATATTTCTTCAGGAATAATCTCTCCACTTGCCAAATCTATGACCTTAACTTCTCCATCATCTATAGAATAGGCAAAAAGGAGGATTTCAAAATCCTCACTCTCGGCATATTTGTATACACCACTTTTGCCTAAATCAACTGAAGAATAGGTCTCAAGATCTATGGACAATTTCTTCATAGCTATCACTAAGCTTTGTTAATTCTGCTAAATTATTTTTTCTATCTTCTTTTATTTGTTTTTCTATTTTTCTGATATCTCTATCTAGTTCTTTTAGTTGAGCTTGTAAAAATCCAAGCTTATACCATAAAAAGGACCAAATAGCTAAAACTATTGCTGTAATTAAATAGTCCATTTCTACCTCCTATGCTAAGAAATCTTCGTCATCATCGTCCATAGCATCGAAGTCATCTGCTGCATTAGACCTATTTCCTAGAGGTTGACCATCTCTTAGCTTTTGAATATTTCCAAGCCCAACCGCTACGCCCTTATTGCCATTTACATTGTAGGCATAGAAGTTAAGGGATACCCTTGCATAAACCCCTGAGTAGACTTCACTTCTATCAAGAATAGGTTCTACATTTCTATCTACAATTTGAGGTGCTGTCATAGAGTTGGCATTTAAGAAATATGCATCAGCATATGCTTTATCATCTTTTTCTGTGTCACCATCTCTTAATGGAAGTTTGATAGCTTTCTTATTAGGTTTTTTCCCATTGAATTTAGAAAGTCCTTCATCAATAGCAGCATCTACTGCCTTTTCAATCTTCTCAATTGTCTTTTGGTCGCTCTTTGGGATAATGACAGATACTGAGTATCTTTCTTTACCACCATTGATTGACTTTGGTTCCCAGACATTTGCATAAGATAATCTAACCTCACCTGTAATTACTTTTGTTTTATTTATATTTGACATATTATTTACCTCCGAATTCTTCTTTAACATTGTCAATTTTTACTTCCTCTCGTTTGTCTCTAATGCTTACTAAGGTTAACTTTCCTTTTGGTTTTTCTAATAAGTCGGTGATATTTTCATCAAAGACTTTCTTACCTAGTAACTTAGTCATAGCTGTGATGCCAAGTAACTTCTCTTCAAAGGGGTTAAATCCCAGTTCTTTTACTTTGTTTATAACTTCATCTTCATCTCGGTATTTCCTATTAGACCTACCTTCGACAAGTTTTAGGTCCTTCCATCTATGGCCCTTCATTGCTTTTTCTAAAGCGTAAGCCTTGATATCTTTGACCCATTGTTCCAGTTCGTCTAATCTTGGTAGGATTTCTTCAATTTCATCGTCAGATAGTTCTGGTGGTAGGGTAAATTCCTCTTGTGCCAGTTTTAGGTTTTCTTCCGCTCTTTTCCTGCATTTATTCTTAGCTTTGCAGAAGATACACCATTCTCCACAAGAGAATTCTCCTTCGCCTATATATGCTTTCTCAGCAATCTCTCGTATGGTTTCTCCCCACTCATAAAGTTCTATCTTCTTGATTTCATAAGTTGAGATATTGCATCTTCTTGGTTGATAGATATGAAGAACTACTTTCTCGATATCATAAATTCCATCGAAGAGAGTCAAAGCACCAAGTCCATATAACATGAGTTGTGAATTCTCTTTAGCATCTACTAAAACTCCCTGACCATACTTTAGATCTATTACATGAAGTTCTTTTTCTCCAACAACTACACAGTCAGCAGTTCCAAAGGACTCCTTAACATATTCTGAAAGGTCAAGCCTTTCTTCAACAAAGACGGCTGAGCTTTCGTATCTACTTATTACTTCTGTTACATATGATGCATATCCTTCGGTTAACTCATCCATTTCTTCATCATAAAAATCCAAATCATCAGTAGGATCTTTAACATCTATGCCTAATAAATTCTTTAGTTTATATTCTGCTAGGGCATGAGCTGAGGTGCCTTCAAGTGCATAAGGACTAACCTCATCCTCATATTTTTGAGAAAGCCTAACGCTTGGTGGACAGTGAATCCATCTATTAGAAGATGATGCTGATAAAATAGCATGAGCACTCATTACAACTTCTCCACATCTGCTACCAAGTCTTTATAGTTACTTGGATCAATCTCAGATAATTTTTTAGCCCCATACTTTTCTAAGAGTTCTCTTATCTTTGCTGTATGACCTAATCTTGATTTGTCGGCTAGTATCTTTCTAACATCTTCAATCTCATAAATCTTTTCGTTCTGATTTACTTTTTCTTCCTTTTTAGGAACTTCCTCATTACTTTCTAAAGCTGTGAGAAGGACACCTATACTAGATGCAAGATTCTCTGCATCTTCTTTGATTTCCATTAGTAGCTTTATTCTTGACACTTTTTTCTCCTTTCTCGATTTCTCTAACATCCACTGAATCAACTGTCATCCCAGGGTCTAATAGATAAATTTGTCTGTAGCCTCCAAACAAAAATTTTATTAATCTGTTTGGAATTTTTCCGACTGCACCTTTAAGGACATTTGTCTTTTGTCCTTTCTCATTTGTTACATTGATGATTATTTTGTGCCTCATGTTTGCCTCCTTTCTGAAAGGGTCATCTCCCTTACAAATCACAGGCAAAGAAAAAGGACGAGTTTTTAACCTCGTCCTAAAATATTTAAAAATTATTTTTGATTGTTTCTTTTGCCTTATCCAAATGTTTCTTAACCGCAGCTGAAGATATATTCATTAAATCTGCAATTTCTGACTGCTTGTATCCATCCACAAACATCAACTTGATTACTAATCGCTGTTTATCCGTTAATAAAGAAAGTACATCTTCCATATGCTCCGACCATTCAAATTCTTCATTCATGTCTTTGGATTTAATAGTTGCTATTAATCTTTTATCGGGATCAATATCCCCATCGTTATCGAAATCAAGAGATAAGTTATAGTTCCTTGGGAATCTTTCCTCTACTTCTCCTTTTAACAAATCCTCATTAGGTTCGTATCCATGACTCTTTTTAAAGTCGCTTATAAATTCTTGTTTCCACGCATCTATTTCAGCTTTCTCTTCTTTAGTTCGTTCAGGTCTTAGATTCTTGTTGTTATAGTAAACTTCACTGTCGTCTAAAGCATGTAGTTTTTTGATGTCCACTTCTGTTATCCCATCTTTTCCTGGTTTTAGTTCCACTTTTGTTTCATCTGCAAACCTATAAACATACGTGGTTCTTTCGTCCGATCTAGTCTTTCTAATTTTCAAAATATTCCTCGCTTTCTTGCCCGATAGCAAGGAGCGAGAAATACAAATTTTACCTACAGTTTATGGAGCATAGTTGTCTTTCACCTAAAAAAGGCTATAAGAAACTAGAGGTACTCCATATACTTCTTTCAAAATTGATTGAAATTAGTTTATATGTGTATCTCACGCCCTTATAGCTAATCAGGCTTGATATAATTTGTAATAAAAAAAGCCTAATTCATCCGTTAAGATAAATTAGGCCGTCTTGCAGCTCTTAAAAATTTATGCTGATTTTTTGTAACTCTTTATGTCGTACTCTGTTTTATCTATTCTTTTAACTAAGGTGATACATCCACCTCTAGCTAGTTCAATACTTTGTCCGACTTCAAGTCTAACTTTAATTTCTTGTTTTTTATAGATATTTTGTAATATCCCAGTTTCTGCTTCAATTTTACAAATAAGTTTATTATTTGCATCTTTTACTTCTTGAATTTCTTTAATAGGCATCTTCCTTTCTTTATATTTTAGCTTGTGATAAAATAACTTCTTTCTTGTTGTTGATTTAATGGAACGCTCAACTTAAAAAAATATAGAAGTTATCTCGTTCCATCTATTCAACATAAATTATACCACATGTGTTGATTGCATGCAACACTTGTGCTATAATATTATTATAAGGAGGAAGTTTATGAAAGACACTTTGGGAAAGGTTATATCCAATAGACGTGAAGATCTAGGCATCTCTCAGCGTGAATTGGCAAAAAAAGTAAAAATTAGTAATTCTACTGTTTCGAGAATTGAAAACGACGATAAAATAACTCCAGATAATAACACTCTTAAGGCTATATCTGAAGTTCTACAAATCGACTATAACTATCTGCTTGCCTTAAATAAGCAAATAGATGATGAACCAGAAATTCGTATTATTCAGAGAGCAGCAAGAAACATGGATCAAGGAAAAAAAGAAGAGATGTTAAAGGTATTAAAGAAGCATTTTGAAGAAGAATTTGGCAGTGCAGATGGAGATATGCAATAGTGAGGTATACTCCAGATTATAAGATTTCCCTAGAGAAATCATATGAATTATTGGAAGATGCCGATATCTCTGAAATTCCTGTTGATTTAAATAAAATTATTGATTGCTTTAGCAATGAAATCAGTGTAAAAACTTACTCTGAATATATGAATGATGCTAACTGTTCTTTACAAGATGTGATTGATTTTTTCGATAGTAATTTAGGCGCCTGTAGTTATAGACCCGATACAAATAAGTATATTATTTATTATAATGACGTGGATAAAACTGAAAACTGGATTAGATTTACCATAGCTCATGAACTAGGACATATTTTTATTGGCCATCACCAAATGTATGGTGTTGATGTTCTGTCCAGAAAAGGTGTTAGTAAGAATAAATACGAAGAACTTGAAAAAGAAGCAAATAATTTTGCTAGAAATCTATTATCACCAGCACCTCTTGCTGAACAAGTTGTTGTGTTTGAAAAAAAGAAAAATCCTAGCACACTATCGGATTTATTTAGCATAACAGTCCGAGCTGCTGAAGTTAGATTACAATATATTTCAAGAGACTTAAGAGATTTTTCTAATTCTATGCTTTCTTTTTTTAAAAACACATTTAATCCTCTCAGTATATATTGCCCTGAATGCGGAATGGAACATGAAAAAGAAGCAGACTATTGTGTTAATTGTGGTTCCAAGTCTTTGGCCTTTGGTTTTAAATATCAACCTTTAACTGATGGTATAGATTCTACTAAATATGATACGTGTATTATTTGTGGTTATAGAAACTCTAATCGCAATGCAAAATTCTGTCCAATTTGTGGAGTTCCCATATCTAACACTTGTTCAAATAATAAGGATCACAATGTTAAATTAACCGATTATTACTGCTCAACGTGTGGAAGCACTACTACAATGAAAGACCATATAAAAGAAAATAACCAGGAAAGAGGTGAGATAGATATGATTTATGATGATGGTGTAGAATTTGATGAATCAACAATGAAAGTAAAAATTTGTCCTAAATGCGGAAATGAAGAATTTAGTGATAATGCATTGTTTTGCAAAATATGTGGAACTAACTTATATAATGATTGTGAAGGAATTCATACTCAGAATTTTAATGGTTTTGATGATATTGTTGAAATACATCATAACCCAAGTAATGCCAGATACTGCGAAACTTGTGGGGCTAAAACAATATTTTTTATAGATGGAATCTTATGCGACCACAGTGAATACAATAAAAATTTTACTGATGATTCTAATTCAGGATTTGATTTTCCAAGTGATGACCAGCTTCCTTTCTAACTAAAAGAACTAGCCTATTTATTTTTGGCTAGCTCTTTTTTTATATTTTATATGTCTATTCTGTCCACTCTCCTATAAATATCTATTCTGTCTACACACCCCTAAGATTTTTACTATTAATATATTCCCACAAGGTGTTTTTCTAATAGAGAAATGGCTTTTAGGATTTCTTCTAAAACCCCAAAAGCCATTGATTTCAACAGTCTTATATCCTGTTATCTTATTTTCTTGACATCAATACTACAGTCTCCACGTGCATTGTTTGAGGGAACATATCTACTGCTTTTATTTTTTCTAATTTGTACCCTCTATCCATAAATCGTTTGATGTCTCTTGCTAAGGTTTGTGGGTTACATGAGATGTAGATTATATTTTCTATTTTAGTTTTTGTTAGGGTTTTTATAATTTCTTTATCTAGGCCTGCTCTAGGTGGGTCTACTGTTACTGCTTTTATTTTTTCTTTTTTTATAAATTTTTGATCTATGTATTTGGCGTTTTTTGCTATAAATTTATAATCCTTGAGATTATTGGCTATGGCGTTTTGTTTTGCATCTTCTATAGCTGATTTGTTTATTTCTATGCCAACTATATGATCATCATTTAGGGCAATAGATGATATACCCGATCCGCAAAATAGGTCTAAAAGTTTCTTATCCTTTTCTAAATATTTCCTAGCAGAATCATAGAGATTTTCTATTTGGTAGTCATTTACTTGGTAGAAGTCATACTTTGATACTTTAAATATTTTATCTTTAAGTTTAAAATTCAGGTAATTATTTCCTATAGTCATGATTTTTCTACCATTTATTAAGTTAATGTTATAAGTTTGGTTGGGATATTGTTCTTTTAAATAGTTATATAATTTCTCTTCATCATTGGTGTAAATATTTAGTAGAATTTCCTTGCCATTACTTCTAATGCTTATTTCTCTTATTATTCTCCCTAGATTTTTTGTTATATCTTCAGTTAATTTCCTTATGTTCGGAAGATTTTTTCTAATGTGATTGTTAGCAAGAAGGCAGTCATTTATTGCTACCAAATCATTTGAGGATTTTTTATTATAAGCAAGTCTTCCTTTTTCATCTACTTGGAGTCTTATTTTATTTCTGTATCCTAATTTTTCACTCGGAAGTATTTCGATATATTCAATATTTATTCCACAAGTTTTCTTTAGTGCGTTTTTTATTAAGTTTTCTTTTAATTTTATTTGTGTATTGTAATTTGTATCCATAATAGTACAACCCCCACATTCATAAAAATATGGACATGGAGGTTGTGTAAAATGACAGCTTTGTTGAGTTGTTTTAAGCTTTTTTGCTTCTATGAAGTTTTTCTTTTCATTTATTATTTCAATGTCACAAGTTTCACCAAAACTTGCTCCTTCTATGAAATATACTTTTGAATCAGCTTTCCCAACTCCTCTGCCATCTTGTAGGATATCAATTACCTTAATATCTTTTATGATCATTAGATAACTTTTGTTTCTCCCTTGTATATAACTCCGCCTATTGGATCTACTGTTATTGTTTCACCTTCTTCTACTAGGTTAATTACATTTACAGCACCAACTACAGCTGGAATTCCAAAGTGTACAGCAGCTACTGCTGTGTGACTTGTTAATCCACCTGTTTCTGTTACAACGGCAGATGCTTTTTCTAGATATTCTGTTATATCTGCATCTGTGAATTTAGCAACGATTATGTCGCCTTCTTCAAATTTTCCTTCCAATTCTTTCTTTGTTGAGCCTATTACTACTTTTCCAGATACGGATTTGCTACCAATTCCTGTACCACTTGTCAAAATATCACCTATAACATGTACTTTTATAAGGTTACTTGTTCCTGATACTCCAAGTGGAATACCTGCAGTTACAACTGTTAGGTCACCTTCTTTTACATATTCTTCAGAAAGTGCTCCAACTATTGCTCTTTCGATAAGCTCATCAGTTTCCTTAGCTTCTTGTATTACTATTGGATATACTCCCCATACAATTGATAGTTGTCTAGCTACTCTATCAGATATAGTTGCTGCTATTATATTTGTTTTTGGTTTAAATTTAGAAATTACTCTGGATGTGTTACCACTTGCTGTACAAGAAATAATTGCTTGTGCATTAAGCTCTTCTGCTATATTTTTTGTAGATTTTGCAATGGAGTTTGTTGTTGTATTTGCTGATTTAATTTTAACATCGTAAATATTTTGATAGAAGTCATCAGATAGCTCTGTTGTTACACAGATATTTCTCATTGTTTTTACTGCTTCTATTGGATATTTACCACCAGCTGTTTCTCCTGAAAGCATAACACAGTCAGTACCATCTATAATAGCGTTAGCTACGTCTGTTGTCTCAGCTCTAGTAGGTCTTGGGTTTCTAATCATTGAATCTAGCATTTGAGTAGCTGTGATTACAGGTTTTGCTGCATCATTACATTTTCTGATGATTTCTTTTTGAACTAGTGGAATTAACTCAGTTCTAATTTCTACACCAAGGTCTCCTCTAGCAACCATTATTCCATCACTTGCCTCGATTATTTCGTCAAGATTGTCTACTCCCTCTTGAGATTCGATTTTTGAAATAATCTTTATGTGCTCTCCGCCGTGGTCTTCTAAGACTTTTCTAATATCATATACGTCTTCTTTTTTACGAACGAAAGAGGCAGCAATTATATCAATATCATTTTCAATACCAAATTTTATATCGTCAACATCCTTTGGAGTAATAGCTGGAAGGTTTGTTTTTGATCCTGGTAGGTTAACTCCCTTGTGATCTGATAGAATTCCGTTGTTTAATGCTTTACAAACAACATCTGTACCATCTTTTATTTCTATTACTTCAAGTTGAACCAAACCATCATCTATATATATTTCACTACCAACAGATACATCATATGGGAGTCCATCATAAGAAACAGATACTATAGATTGATCTCCTTCAACATCTCTTGTTGTTAATGTGAAGATATCATCTGGCTTTAGGAATATCTCGTCAACTTTAAAATTACCTGTTCTTATTTCTGGTCCCTTTGTATCTAGCATTATAGCTACTGGTACGTTAAGTTTTCTTCTAATTCTTCTAATTGTTTTGATTTTTGCTAGATGTTCCTCATGAGTACCGTGAGAGAAGTTAAGTCTTGCAACGTTCATTCCGTTGTTAATTAACTGTTCAAGTATCTCAGGATTTTCACTAGCAGGTCCAATTGTGCAAACTATTTTTGTCTTTTTTAAAATATCAGGTTTCATTATTACTCCTATCTTGATAAAGAATTCGCAAGCTCATATAATTTTTCATCAAATTCTGATTTCTTGCTTGTTGCTTCGTCTATACTAACTTCAATTATTTGGCCGTCGACATATCCTATTGCAAGGTTTGTCTGTTCTTCTTGAAGAAGTCTAACGGCTCTAGATCCCATGGAAGAACCAAGAAGTCTATCAACAGCTGATGGTGAACCACCTCTTTGGACATGGCCCAAAATGGTAACTTTTGTTTCTATACCAGTTTTTTCTTCAACCTCTTTTGCTAATGAATATGGATCTCCAACTCCCTCTGCCAAAGTAATTAGATGGTGAAGCTTACCTCTCTTCCTACCATGTTCCATCTTATCAATTATCTCTTGGATTGAGAAATTATGTTCTGGAACTATGATAGATTCAGCCCCTCCTGCAAGGCCAGAATAAAGTGCAAGGTCTCCACAATGACGACCCATTACTTCTATAACTACAGCTCTACCATGTGAACTTGAGGTATCTCTTAGCTTACCAATTGCATCTGTCACAGTTTCAATAGCTGTGAAAAATCCAATCGTAAAATCAGTATAGCCCATATCGTTATCAATTGTTCCTGGAATTCCTATTGTCTTAATTCCTAAATCAGATAGGGCTTTCGCTCCTTTAAAGGAACCATCTCCACCTATTACTATAAGTCCCTCAATACCATAATCGCTGAGTATTTGGGCACCTCTTTTTTGTCCTTCTGGTGTTTCAAACTCTAAGCTTCTTGCAGTACCTAAGATAGTACCGCCCTTGTGGATAATATCAGCTACTGATGAAACATTCATTTCATAAATGTCTCCTTGCATCAGTCCATCATATCCATTCCTAATACCTTTGATACGCATACCACAGTTCAAAGCTGTTCTAACAGCAGCTCTAATTGCGGAGTTCATACCTGGAGCATCTCCTCCACTTGTTAGTATTCCTATAGTTTTCATAACAACTCCTTAATTGATCTTAACATTTTCTTTTCCTAAAAACTCTTCTAATACTTTAATGTTTTTTTCATTAATATCAAACCACAATCTCTTATCAAGCTTAACTGATTTGTTTTTATCTTCAAAATAAATTATAACTGGTGTATTACCCTTATGCTGTAGTAGAAGGTCTTTAATATCATTATACCTTAAGAACTGGGTTTTTAAGTATAAAGTTTTTAGATTTATCTTTTCAAAATCGACAAACTCTGATGTAATTAATTTTACATCCCTTTCATCTGTTTGTAAATTGCCGCGCACAAGCACTGTGCTATCCTCATCTAGTAGCGTCCTGTATTTCTTGTATGTTTCAGGAAATATTACAATCTCAATAGTTCCATACATATCTTCAAGACTTGCAAAGCTCATGAGTTGGCCCTTTTTAGTCATGATTTCCGACTTTTCAGTTATGACTCCTGCCATAGTCACAAACTTTCTATCCAATCTTTGGATTTGTATATCGTTCATGTTATCTTTATAGTCAGTAGAAAAATTAACTTCTTTATCTAAAACATCCTTATACTCAGACAAAGGATGATCTGAAATGTAAAAACCTAATACCTCTTTTTCAAGTTTTAGCTTGTTTTTTTTATTATATTCTTTGATATTATCGTACTTCGTCTTAGTTTTTTTCTCTTTATTCTCAGTAAAGCCGCCAAACATATCAATTTGACCTTTGACATTAACTTTCCTATTTTCATGGACTGCATCCATCGCCTTCTCATAATGAGCCATCAATGACGCTCTATTATGACCAAGGCTATCAAAAGCGCCTGCTTTTATAAGAGACTCAACTGCTTTTTTGTTTAAACTCCTTGAGTCAAACTCATATATTCTTTGCAAGAAATCATCAAAATCTATAAAATAACCGTCTTTTTTTCTAGAAGCTACGATTGATTTTATAGTATTTACTCCAACATTCTTAATCCCTGATAGTCCGAATATAATTTTCCCTTCTTCTACTGTAAATTCTGCAAGGGATTTGTTTACATCTGGAGGCAAAACTTCAATTCCAAGGCTCTTACTTTCATTTACATATAAATAAAGTTTAGAAGAAGAATCCATTACTGAAGATATCAAATTTGCCATATATTCTTCTGGATAATAGTGTTTTAGATATGCAGTTTGAACGGCCACAAGAGAATAAGCTGCTGAGTGAGATTTATTGAAAGCATATTTGGCAAAGGAAATCATCTCATCATATATTTGGTTAGCTGCCTTTTCGTTGACACCATTTCTTATACATCCAGGAATTTCAACATTTCCATTATCATCTACTTTCCCATGGATAAATATATCCCTATTTGCTTCCATTACGCTCATCTTTTTCTTAGACATGGCGCGCCTTAAGTTGTCTGCTTCTCCTAAAGAGTAGCCTGCAAGCTGTTGAACTATCTGCATCACCTGTTCTTGATAAACTATAATTCCATATGTTACATCTAAAATAGGTTTTAGTGCTGGATCTATAAATTTGACGTCTTTAGGGTTGTTTTTGTTGTGGATATAATTAGGAATTTCATCCATAGGTCCTGGTCTAAAAAGCGAGTTTGCCGCTATTAGATCATCAAAAACTGTAGGCTTCAAGTTTTTAAGGAAGTTTCTCATACCGGGCGATTCAAACTGAAATATACCGATAGTCTTTGCCTTATTAAACTGATCTATGACATTTTTATCATTTACGTCAATTTTTGAAAGATCTACTTCTACACCTCGATTTTTCCTAACATCCTTTATAGTGTTTTTTATTACAGTCAAGTTTCTTAGACCTAGAAAGTCCATCTTCAGTAGACCTAGTTCTTCAATTTCTGTCATGTCGTATTGGGTTACAACTAGGTCATTTGAGACAGCTAAGGGAATGATATCTGTGAGTGGATCTTTAGATATTACCACACCCGCTGCATGGATAGAAGTGTGCCTTGGAAGCCCCTCGACTTTTCTTGCTGTATCAATTAGTCTCTTAGATTCTACATCTGAATCATACATTTCCTTAAATTTAGGAGAAGCATCAAAGGCCTTATCTATTGTCATACCTATTGTTGTTGGTATCAATTTAGCTATTTTATCAACCTTTGCATAACTAATATCAAGAACCCTACCAACATCTCTAATGGCATTTCTCGCTTGCATTCTACCAAATGTTACAATTTGAGAAACGTGATCTCTGCCATACAAGTCATTTACATAATCTACAACCTTGTCACGTAGAACATAATCAAAGTCTATATCTATATCTGGCATAGAAACTCTCTCAGGATTTAGGAATCTCTCAAAGAGAAGATCATACTTGATAGGGTCAATCTGAGTAATATCTAAAGCATAAGAGACTATTGATCCCGCAGCTGATCCTCTACCTGGTCCTACTGCTATATCATGGTCTCTAGCATATCTTACGAAGTCCCACACAATTAGGAAATAATCTACATATCCCATATTGTGTATGATATTTATTTCCATCTCAGATCTTTTTCTTATATCTTCCGTGATTACTCCATATTTTTGAACTAATCCTTGGTCGACTAACTTTTTAAGGTATTGAAGATTAGTATGTCCTTCTTCTACTTTGCTAAAATATGGAAGGTGGGGTTCGTGGAAAGTAAAGCTAACATTACACATATCAGAAATTACTTGAGTATTTTCTATAGCATCCTCATAGCTACTAAAGAGCTCATTCATCTCATCATAACTTTTAAGATAAAACTCATTTGAAGGCATTTTCATCCTGTCTTCATCTTTTACAAGTTTGCCTGTTTGGATACACTGAAGGACGTCTTGATAATAGGCGTCTTCTTTATTTACATAATGAAGATCATTTGTAGCAACCAAAGGTATGTCAAGGTCTCTATGTATCTTATCAAGTCCCCTATTAACTGTGTTTTGCTCTTTTATTCCGTGATTTTGAAGCTCTAGGAAATAATTACCCTTGCCAAAGGTGCTTTCATATTTTATTGCAGTTTCTTTGGCAGCCTCATAATCTCCTTCTATAAGTCTTTGGCTAACTTCTCCATTGAGGCAAGCTGACAGAGCAACTAAATTATTTGCGTGTTTTTTAATATAATCAAAAGAAACTCTTGGTTTATAATAAAATCCGTTAACATAAGCTTCTGATACAATTTTAATAAGATTCTTATAGCCATCGTTATTTTTTGCTAGTAGTATCAAGTGATAGTACCTTCTGTTGTTAGGTTCTTTTATAGTATGATCATTTTCACTTACATAAACCTCACAACCTATAATTGGCTTTATTCCTCTAGCTACCGCTTGCTTATAAAATTCTATTGCACCATACATCTCGCCGTGATCTGTAATGGCTATAGAATTCATGCCGAGTTCCTTGCACTTATCTAATAATACATTGATTCTTGAAAATCCATCAAGGAGGGAGTATTCAGTATGAACGTGTAAGTGAGTAAATTTCTCTTTCATATAATCTCCTTATAAATCTTCTGCGATCTTAATAAATTTCTGAAGCCTGTAATTAACCTTGGCCTTGCTCATTACAGGATCCATCATTTCTCCGATTTCTTCTATAGAAATGTATGGATTTTCTAAACGAATACTTGCTATTTCTTTCATATCATTAGATAAAGAATCGTACTTGTCGCTATTAATGACTTCCTTTATAGCATCAACTTGTTTTAATGAAGCTTTTACAGTTCTATCGATATTTGCCTTATCAAAGTTAGTTTGTCTATTTATATTGTTTCTAATAGATTTCATAGCTCTAACATTTTCAAGCTCAAAAAGAGACCTATTGGCCCCGATTATAGCAAGAAAATCTGAAATTTTATCAGAATCCTTTATATATACTATATAATAATCTCCTCTATCATTAACTTTGGCATTGAGGTCAAAAGTATTCATAGAATCCTTGATTAGCTTAAGTTCATGTTTTTCCCTAGCTATTATTTCTAGGTTGTAGCCTCTCTGTGGGTCATTTATCGAGCCTTTGTATATAAAAGCTATTTTTAAAAATGATTTTATATCATCCAGAGAAACTTCTTCTATATCAGAAAAATTATCTATAAATCCATTATTTTTCGTATCTACCAATTCTTCCGAAATCTTGTTATCCTCTACAAGAACAATAAAAACCCTGTCTCTTTCTGATTTATCATATATTTCGAAAGTTGGAGAATAATCATATAAGTCTTTTATTAAGTTGTAAATATATCTGGCATAAGAATTGGATTCTGTTTCAAACTTGATGTTGTAACCACCCATATTTATCCTAATAGAACCAATAAAATGCATCAAAGAAATTATCTCTCCTGTTACAGATATTGGATCTTTCTTTAGAACTTCTTTCTTACACCTCTGGGAAAAAGACATATTTTACCTTTCTAGCCAGCTATTTTCTCTCTGACTTTTTTTATAGTTTCCTCACTGATTCCTGCTTTCAAGAGATAAGATTCAAAAGAACCGTATTTTTCAATTACATACTCATAGGCTTCTTTCATATAGTAGGGACTTGTTATCCTAAATATCGTAAATTCATCGTCCCTATCATAGTCAATATAGCCTAAATGAGCTGAGCTTACCTCATAATCAGCGATTATATCTTCCTTGTTTACTCCAGCAAGCCCCATCAAAATCATAGAAATAATTCCGGTCCTATCTTTTCCCTCCTGGCAATGGAAAAGACTTATGCCATCACTTTCAGCAAATATTTCCATAATCTCTCTAATAGCCTTGTAGTTATCAATTAGATTGCTATAAGTTTGCCCAACTGTAATTTCTTTACTTAATACTTTGTTGATATCTTCTCTACTAAATTCTCTATCTCCAGCCAAGGATACATTATAATATGTAAAATTATCCCTTATCTTTGAAACTTCTGTTTCTCTTGGCTCGATTTCTCCCTTTCTTCTTAGGTCGATAACAGTTGTTACTCCAAGATCCTTTAGATATTCTAAATCAGAATCATCTGCCTTATCTAAACTTGCTGTTCTAATAAATCTTTGCCAATTAGTAGAATTTCCATCCTCGGTCGGAACTCCTCCTATATCTCTTGCATTTTTAATTTCATTTAGAGGTAATCTTTTTAAGTATTTGTTTACCATTTATCCTTCTCTCTATGTTTCTTAACAATTATATAATCGTCATCTTTAAGTCTATCGTAAAGTTTTTCTACCATATATACTGACCTATGTTGACCACCTGTACATCCTATAGCAAGAGTAATTATATCCTTGCCTTGGTTTACAAACTCAGGAATTAATTTTTTAATTAAATTCTCTAAATCGTAAACAAACTGTTTGGATATATCAAATTGGTCTAAATATTTTTGTAGTTTTTCATCAGTTCCATTAAGCTTTTTTAAATCATTAATATAAAATGGGTTTGGTAGAAATCTCATGTCGAAAACAAATTCAAAGTTATCACTAAGTCCATACTTAAAACCAAAGGAAATAAGATTTATAATTATTTTTTCTTTCTTAGTAGTTGTTTCTTCTATGACTCTTTTAAGCTCAGCATTCTTATAGGTAGTTGTATCTATAAATCTATCTGAAATCTTTCTAATAGGTCTAAGAAGTTCCTTTTCTCTTGCTATTCCTTCGCCGACATCTCCATATTCTCCTAGTGGATGAGGTCTTCTAAGCTCGTTATACCTTTTATAAATAACCTCATCGGAAGAATAGATATATATTATTTCTGTATCAATATTTGCTTTTTTCAGCCTCAATAGAGAATTGTACAAATCTTCTGTCACAGATAATGACCTAACATCAATAACCACAGCCATTTTTTCGATTGGGCTTTCTTGGTTAGAATTTAGTTCAATAAATTTTTCTATAAGATATGCAGGGACATTGTCCATTGCGTAGTATCCCATATCCTCGTATGCTCTAAGGGCACTTGTCTTTCCCGAACCACTTAGTCCTGTGATAACCTTAAGTTTCATTAGATATCTCCAATAAGTTTTACTTCTCTCTCCAATACGAAACCTGTTTTCTCATTTACAATTTTAGAAACTTCTTCTATAAAGGCCAACATATCTGTGCAAGTAGCATTATCCACATTTATAATAAATCCACAATGTTTTTCGCTAACTTGACATTGACCCTTCCTATATCCTCTTAGACCACATTCGTCAATCAATTTTGATGCATAGGAACCGACAGGTCTTTTAAAAGTAGATCCTGCTGATTTTCTATCTAGTGGCTGTTTGCTTGTTCGTCTGCTTGTGTAATCCTGGTATTTTTCGACTATTTCATCATGAATACCCTTTTTTAATTTAAAACTTGCAGAAGATACTATCAGATCTTGTTCAAATATTTTGGAATGTCTATAGGAAAAGTTCATTTCTGTATTAGTAAATTCATACTCGTTTCCTTCGAAGTCAAAAGCTTTTACCAATAGGCAAATATCTTTGATTTCTCCACCGTAGGCACCTGCGTTCATAGCAACCGCTCCACCAATAGAACCTGGTATACCAGATATTTCTTCCATGCCAGTAAGATTTTCTTCAATTGCAAAAAGGGCAGTTTCATTTAAACTTGTTCCTGCAAGGGCAGTGATTATATCACCATCAACTTCTATCTTGTCATAGTTATCTGCCAAGACAATAACAGCTCCCCTAATACCCTTATCACTAATCAAAAGATTTGATCCTCTACCTATAACTGTTGTTTTTATTCCATTTTCATGGTTTATTTTTAATATATTTTTAAGTTCTTGTTCACAAGTTGGTTTTAATAATGCGTCAGCGTCTCCGCCTATGCCAAAAGTTGTATAGTCTTTAAGTGGATGGTTATAAAAAACTTCTCCAACATTTTTTCCTTCGTATATAGATTTGTAGTCCATATTACCTCCTAAGATTCATTTAAATCTCTTTTATTCTTATAGAACTATACTCTAATTGACCTCTAATAACTATCATTAATACATATTGGAAAATTACTTAGGATAAATAAATATTTAAGAAAAATTTGTATTTTATCATAAACTTTGGTAGAATAATAAAGATGAATAAAAGCTAGGAGGTGTAATAATGGCAAGAGCATGTGATATCTGCGGTAAGGGAACAAAATCAGGTAAAGCTGTAACTTTCTCTCACAGACAAATTAATAGAACATTTAAAGCAAATGTGCATAAAGTAAAAGCTTTAGTAGATGGAACACCTAAAACAATCAACGTATGTACTAAATGTCTAAAAAGCGGTAAAGTAGAAAAAGCATAATTGCAAAATGTTTTTTTTATTTCCAATAAAATATTAGAAACTTAAAAGGATGAGGTAAAACCCCATCCCTTTTTTATTTGCCTAAATTGAACCGTTTCTGTCCCAGAATCTTTGCTTAGCCACATTTTCAATAAATTTGTCTATATCAGACATATCTTTTGTTACCATTACTCCAGGATCATCTTGTTTGTCTTTATCTAAGAGGTCTTTCGCATCTCCTATTATCCATAGTGGTTTGTAATGTTTATATGTTTCTTCTGCAAATTCTTTGACATTTTTCATAAATTCATCAGAAGGTTTTTCTGGAACTACTATAATCAAGCTATCCTCAAGAACTGGATGAACTGTATCATATCTATGATCTACCCTTACTCCATCCTTAGTTTCTTTAAGTGTTTTTTGAATTATCTCAGCTTTTGCCTTGCTTTTTTCTATTTTTTCTGTCAATGATTTAAAATCAAAATCATCTTCATCGTCAGAATATATACCAACCTTTAATGTATCAGTTTTAAATATTGTATTTTCTTGAGAGAATTCTGGCATCCTTACTTTAAGAGCTTCTTTTGTAGGTTTTACTCCCGCTGGATCAAATCCTCTTTCCTTATCTGGAGAGTCTGCTCCTACATTGTCTGCTATCGCTTTTGCCATGTCTTCATCAACATTTGCAAACATATCTACGACATTTTGTCTAATCTCCTTTCTTTGAACCTTAGTAAGCTCAAAGGAGAAGGCGTTTATTATATGTTCTTTTTCTACATCAGATAAGGAATTGTAGAAAGCTGTGGCTTGGCTAAAGTGATCTCTGAAACTATCATCTCTAGCTTTTATAACTTTGCCATCAATTTTTTCTTGGTAATGTTCAAATCCACCATTTTCTACGCTTTCATAATATGGAGATTCATCTCCTATAGAAGATTTTTGATATGCTACAGGACCTTTGTTAATCATGTGTTGATGCCAGCCGTCTCTTTGATTGTTATGAACACCAACTATAGGTCTATTTATAGGAATCTGTGCAAAGTTTGGGCCACCTAATCTTAGTAGTTGTGTATCTGTATATGAGAATAACCTACCTTGAAGAAGTGGGTCATTTGTAAAGTCAATTCCAGGAACGATATTTCCTGGGTTAAAGGCAACTTGTTCCGTTTCTGCAAAATAATTATCTACATTTCTATTTAGAGTTATTTCACCAATTTTAATTTTCTCAACATCTTCTTCTGGCCAAACTTTTGTTGGATCTAGTATATCATAGGTAAAATCGAACTCTTTTTCTTCTGGAATCATTTGTACGCAAAAGTCCCAAACTGGGTAATTTCCTTCATCAATAGCATCGTAAAGATCACGTCTTTGACTATCAGGATCATTTCCAGATACTTTAAGTGTTTCATCCCATACTCTTGAGTGAACTCCTAGTTGTGGGTTCCATTGGAACCTCACAAAAGTTCCCTTGCCATCTTTATTGACAAATCTAAATGTATGAATAGCAAAACCATCAATCATTCTTAGACTAAGAGGAATAGCTCTATCACTCATTGCCCACATAGCCATATGTGCTGATTCTTGATTACGGGTAATGAAATCCCAGAAAGTATCGTGAGCTGATTGAGCTTGTGGAATTTCGTTATGTGGTTCTGGTTTAACAGCGTGAACAAAATCAGGGAATTTGATTGCATCTTGGATGAAAAATACTGGAATATTGTTACCGGCAATATCGTAGTTTCCTTCATCTGTGTAGAATTTCAAAGCAAATCCACGAGCATCACGAGGAGTATCAGTTGATCCTCTAGATCCTGCTACTGTAGAAATTCTAGTAAAAAGTGGGGTTTCCTTACCTACTTCTGTAAAAAGTGTTGCCTTTGTATATTCGCTCATATCTTTTGTACATTTAAATACACCATGGGCACCTACACCACGAGCATGAACAATTCTTTCAGGAATTCTTTCGTGGTCAAAGTGCATTATTTTTTCTCTTAAATGAAAATCTTCTAATAAAGAAGGTCCTCTCTTACCAGCTTTTAGAGAAAATTCTTCCTCTGCCATCTTTAGACCCTTATTTGTAGTGAAAGCCTTACCACTGTTATCAACTTTATTTCTTTCTAAGTCCTTTTGCTTGGCATTATCTTTAACCTTCTTAGATTTCTTAGATCCTTCTGGCTCTAATGGAGCTTTAATAAAGTCATGCTTATCATCGGATTTTTTCTTAGTCATATAAATCTCCTTTTATTTAAAGAACAAATTAACTACTTATCTGTATATATACCCAAAAAAATAAAATCCACTTATTAAAGTGGATTTTTCTCGAAAATTTCATAATATTTTTCTATTTGACCTTTTATATCTTCTTTGCCGAAGATATCTGAACCAGAGACTATTTCATCACAGCCAGCTTTTATAACTTTTTCTACATTGGTTGTTTTTATGCCGCCGTCAATTTCAATCTTGCAAGCTAGATTATTTTTATCCGTGTAATCTCTTAGATCTCTAACTCTATCAAGAGAAGACTCTATAAAACTTTGACCACCAAATCCAGGCTCAACACTCATTACAAGAACCGCATCTACTTCTTTTAATAATGGAAGTATTTTTGAAAGTTCGGTTTTAGGTCTTAAAGTTATACCAGCCTCTATTCCTAAGGATTTAATCTTTTTTATAACATCTAAAGGATTCTCACATGATTCATAGTGGATAGTTATCCTATCAGATCCAGCTTCTTTGAATCTTTCTACATATCTTATAGGATCTACTATCATCAAATGGGTATCAAAAAAGTAATCATTCTTATCCCTTATGTCTTTTATAACCTTAAATCCAAATGATATATTTGGTACAAATACACCATCCATTACATCTATATGAATCATCTTTAGAGGTGTATTTTTTGTTTGATCTAGGTTTTCTTGTAATTTTGAAAAATCACAAGAAAGAATAGACGGTGAAAGTTCTACCATTTGTTCTCTCTCCTTTTTTTAATTTCTTCATACAACACCAAATAGTTTTTATATCTGGATTCTGATATTTCTCCATTTTTAAGATCTTCTTTAACTCCACATTTAGGCTCGTTTATATGATTGCAATCCTTAAACTTGCAAGTTTTATCTCTAAATTCTAAAAACGTATCTTTTAGTTCTACTTCGTTTTCTATAAAATCAATATCAAAAGAGTCGAAACCAGGTGTATCAAATAAAAAAGTGTTCTCATTTATCTTAAAGATTTCCGTATGTCTTGTTGTATTTCTACCTCTTTTGCTCTTATCAGATATGGAACCTATTTCTACATTTATATCTACAAGATTATTTAAAAAAGTTGATTTTCCAACTCCACTTGCACCCGACACTGCAGATGTTTTTCCACTTAATACATTCATTATTTCATCTTCAGGGAAATCATCGTAATTATCTAGGCAAATTATCTTATATCCTATAGGTTCATAGATTTTTATGAAATCATTAATCTCTTTTTGATCTGCTAGGTCAATTTTTGATAGAATCATGCAAACATCGATTCCAATATATTCACACATGGCTAAATATTTATCTAGATTATAAAGATTTAGTGGGGGATTTTTAATCGTTGCAAATAAGAGTATTTGATCTACATTTGATATGTTTGGTCTTTTTATTTCATTTGATCTTTCACATATTTGAGTGATATAGCCTTCGCCATCTGACAAATCTTCTATTAAGACATTATCACCAACCAAAGGCTTTATCCCTTTTTTCCTAAAATTTCCCCTAGCCTTGCACATTAGAGTTTCACTATCAGAATTTACATAATATAAGTCTTTTTGAGATTTAATTATTTTCCCTTGTTTCAATTTACTGTATACACTCCGTATGATTCTTCGTCGACTAAAACTTCGAACTGGGTATTTTCAATAGATTGAAAATTGAGGTTTAGGACAGCTTGTTCGTCTAAATCTTCCCTGCTATGATTCTGGTTATATAGGATGTCACTTCTTTTACCATTTTCATCAAGCTTAAATATTTTAACATTAAAATTATCATTTCCAGTGTATATATTTAGTTTCAAGTCCACATTCTTAGGTTTTTCTTCGCCTTGATTTTCCTTAGGTGGATTTTCTTTTTTTCCAGTACTTATTACAATGTCAATATTTGAACCCTCTGCTACTTGAGTGCCGCTTGTTATAGATTGACTCATTACAAGCCCTTTTTCTACATCTTCGCTTTCTTTGTAGTCTATATTTCTTAAAGTTAGTCCATACTGGCTAATTAAATTAATAGCTTGATTTTCATCAATTCCTAGTAGGTTTGGAACTTCTACATTGACTATTTTTTCTTCAGCTCCTGCACTTACAACAACATCTACTTTGCTCCCAGCTTGGATATTTGTATCTGGTTTTGGATCTTGTTTAAGGATTAAATCTTTAGCTACTATATCATCATACTCTGTACTGGTTCGACCTATTGATAATCCAACATCCTTTAGGGCTTCTTCTGCTTCAGCAACTGTTAATCCTGACAAGTCAGGAACCGCTACTTCTCTACCTGCGCTTATTACAAGATTTACTATAGTTCCTTTGTCAACCTTAGTATTTGCTTCAGGATCTTGTTTCATAACCTTGCCCTTGTCGTACTCGTCGCTTTCCTCAGTTCTTAGTATATTTGCTTTCAGTCCTCTTTTTTCTAATTCTTTTACTGCTTTTTCTTGGGTTAAGTTTATTACTGTTGGCATTTCAATTTGACTATCAGTTGGTCTTGATAGGAAATAGTAAACCGCACCTACTAATATTAAAGCAAGCAAGGCAATAGGCCAGAGTTTAATAGGCTTATCTTTTTTGGTACTTGGCGTTTCCTCATCAGTAGGAGAAACATAAACAGCTTCTTCTTCCTTCTTTTTAGTTTTTTTCTCAGCTTTCTTTTTCTTTTGTTCTTTGTTTGGAACTACTATTGGGATTTTGGCTGTTTCTTCCATTGATTTATCATAATTATTTACCTGAGGATTTTCCAAGCTATCAATTAATTCGCTCGCATTTAAAAATCTATTGGCTGGCTCTTTTTCGAGTAGCTTCATTATTATATAGTTTAAGTGATCTGACAGATTTGGATTTAATTCCTTAGCAGGCTTCGCTTTATCTTGGATGTGCATTACTGCAATTCCCACTGAGTTATCAGCATCAAAAGGAACTTTTCCTGTTGCCATCTCATACATAACAGCACCTAGAGAGTATAGATCACTTTTCTCATCTACAATTTTTCCCTTAGCTTGTTCTGGAGAAATATAATGAACTGTGCCCAAGATAGATGAAGTATAGGTAATAGTTGCATTAGATGAAACTCTCGCTATACCAAAATCAGTTACCTTGGCAAGTCCGTATTTATCTATCAATATATTTTGTGGTTTTATATCCCTATGAATTATTCCAGAATTATGAGCTGACTTTAAAGCCTGAGCGATTTGAACTGAGTAATCAATTATATCATGATTTGATAATTGTCCCTCGCTATCAATTAAATCTTTTAAAGTCTCTCCTTCAACATATTCCATAACTATGTAATAGATCTTTTTTCCTTCGAAAAGGTCTTGACCTATATCATAGACATTAACAATATTTATGTGGTTGAGTTTCGCAGCTGATTGAGCCTCGTTATTAAATTTCTTTAGAAACTCATCGTCCTCGGCGTATTGCTCTTTCAAGACTTTGATAGCTACAAATCTATCTAACAATCTGTCCTTGGCCTTATAAACCTTGGCCATTCCTCCAACTCCGATTTGCTGTATAATCTCGTACCTATTGTCCAAAATTATCTTATCCATATTACCTCTTATATCAAAACGGTAGTCAAGGTTATATTGTCATGACCACCTTCATTTAGTGCAAGTTCAACTAATTTTGACGAAATCTCGTAGGCATCGTCAAAATCATTTACAACAGTTCTAATTTCTTCATCTGCTACTTCATTAGATAAACCATCAGTAAATAACAGCAATACATCGCCTTTTACCATATCTATAACTTCTGTATCTACTTCAAGCTCATCTTCAGTTCCGACAGCCCTAGTTATGGCAGATTTGTTGATGAAATTTTTCGCTTCATCTTCAGTTAATGATCCGGAATCTACCAAATCATTTACTAGTGAATGGTCTCTAGTTTTAAATATAAAATCTCCATCTCTAAATAGGTATACTCTAGAATCGCCTACGTGAGATATTATATATTTTTTATTTTTATTATCTATCGAAAGGCAAACAACAGTTGTGCCCATACTGCGACCTTCACTATCGTCTGCCAATTCATAAATTTTGTCATTGGCTTTAGATATGGCTTCTTCTTGTAAATCTTCTATAGATTTGTAGGTAGACAAATCTGCATTTTTTATAAAATCTATGTAGGTTAAGCTAGCAAGCTTGCTTGCAACTTCTCCCTTGCTATGACCACCCATTCCATCGGCAACTATAAAAAAGTCAATATCTCCAACGCTTATATTCCCATAGGCATCTTCATTTTCTTCTCGTCGTTTACCGATATTTGATATCGTACTAAATTTCATGCTCACCTCGCATAGTTATTTCTAAGTTGACCACAAGATGCATCTATATCTGATCCCATAGACCTTCTTATTGTGGCATTTAATTTCTTAGAAACTAGTTTATCTCTAAATTCTTTTAGAGCAGTATTTTTAGGTTTACTATAAGAAAACTCCTCTATTGGATTTAATGGAATTAAGTTTATATGAACATTTTTACCCTTCAATAGTCTTACAAGGTTATCTACATCTTCATCGAGATTATTTACACCATCTATAACTACATACTCAAAACTAACTCTTCTTTTAGTATTATCTAAATAGTAGTCAGTAGCCTCCATCAATTCTTTTATAGAATATTTATTAGATACTGGCATAAATTGTCTTCTTTTCTTATCATCAGCATAATGCAAGCTCAAGGCTAAATTTATATCTAGCCCACTATCCGCAAGCTTTACTATCATAGTAGCAAGACCAGATGTAGATAAGGTTATAGACCTATGAGATAAGTTTCTACCTTTTTCATCAGTGATAATTTCAATAAAGTTTTTGATATTATGGTAATTATCTAAAGGTTCTCCTATACCCATTATAACTATGTTATTTATATCGCCATTGATTCTTTCAAGCTCATATACTTCCTCGATAAGTTCTGATGCTGTCATATTTCTAACTAAACCGTTTTTAGTTGAAGCGCAGAATTTACATCCCATTCTACAACCAACTTGAGATGAAATACAAATTGTCTTTCTATTTTCATATTCCATATATACAGATTCTATAATATTTCCATCTTCTAGCTCAAATAGATATTTTTTAGTTGAATCAATTTTTGATACAAACTCTCTTCTTAGTTCCAGGCTTGAAAACTTATATTTTTCATCTAAAGCTTCTCTCATATCTTTAGATAAATCTGTCATTTTGGAAAAATCATTTATCTTATTTACATGAATTTGCCTATAAACCTGTTTTGCTCTAAATTTCTTGTATCCATTCTCTTCAAATATTTCTTCTAATTCTTTTATTGACTTATCGTTAATAGTTTCTTTCATATCATATCTTCTTAAACTTACTTATAAAAAATCCATCAGTATTTTCTTTAAAGCTTACAAATTCGATGTAATCCTTACCATCTATTGGAACAACTTCCATGTTTTCCATTTTTTTAATATAGTCAAAGTTTTCTTTATTTTCTATATTTCCTATAGTACATGTTGAATAAACCAAAACTCCGCCTACTTTCAAATATTTTACAGAATTCGTGACGATTTCTCTTTGAAGTTCGGCAAGTTTTCTTATATCTTCTAAGCTTCGATTGTATCTTATCTCTGGCTTTCTCGCCATAACACCTAGTCCAGAACATGGTGCATCGACTAAAATATAGTCAAACTTCTCCTTGTATTCATCCTTATAAACTCTAGCATCGAAATTGGTTAATTCAATATTTCTTAAATCAAGTCTATTGATATTTTCTGAAATCAAATCCAACTTATTAAAAGAAATATCATTCGCTAATATTTTACCTGTATTTTCTGTATATTCAGCAATATAGGTTGTCTTGGTGCCTGGTGCTGCACAAATATCGAGCATATTAGAATTATGTTGCGGATTTAAAACTTCAACTGTTTTCATACTTGCTTCTTGCTGAATAGTAAATAGACCATTTTCAAATAGATTTGTGCTGACTAAACCATTAGGATTATCTACTATCAGAGCATTCTTGCTTATTTTTGAATCTTTTACAGTATAACCAATAGATTCAAGATCCTTTTTTAAGCTATCTGCATCTATTTTTGTGGTGTTTACCCTTATTGATAGTTTACTTTCCTCATTAGCATATCTTAGAAATTCTTTTGTATAGTCCATCCCATAATTATCAAAAATATATTTAGTTATGTCATAAGGCATGGAATATCTAACAGATAAGGACTTCAAATCATCACTAATTTTTATCTTAGATATTTCTTTTTCATTTCTAATAAAGTTTCTAAGAATAGCATTTACAAAGCCTGCCGATCTTTTGTTTTTCTTCTTTGTAAGATCAACTAGCTTGTCTACCGTCGCATAGTCCTTTGTTTCTAGAAAGTGAATATTATAAATTCCAATCTCTAAAATAAGTAGGACATTCTTGTGAATTTTTTTAAGTTTTATTTTAGAAAGCTTATCAATCATATAATCTAAATATATTTTGTTTTCTAAAACCCCATATATTACCTTTGTTATGTAAGAGAGATTACTTGCCTTATCCGACAAGTAATTTATCTCATCGTTACTTTTCTTACCTATATAAATTATATTTGTTAAGCTATTAAATATTAATTCCAAATCTGTCATTAGTCTAGATTTATCGCTTCTTTAAAATCATTTCCCATTAGGAAAGATTTAACGTCCATGGCTTTTTTTCCTGGAAATTGAATTTTAACAAGTTTTATAGCTCCATCTCCAGTTCCTATAACGATTCCTTCCTTAGGATTTGCCTTGTAGACAAAACCAGGATTTTTCTTATATGAATCAAGAACTTCTGCCTTATATACTTTTACATTTTTTCCTTCATAAGAAAAATAAGCTACTGGATATTCTACGAAAGCACGGATTTTATTTATTATATCAAAAGAAGACTCTGACCAGTTGATCTTTCCCATCTCTTTTGTTATTTTTGTACAAAATGTAGCTTTTTCATCATCTTGTTTTATTCTATTTTCATATAAACTATCAAAGTTTAGTAGAGTATCTCTAATAACAACGGCTCCAATTTCTCCAAGTTTTTCTTCCATGCTGGTATAATCATCAGAATCTTTAATCTCTACATCCTTTTGCATAAGAATATCACCAGAATCCATTCCCTTTTCTATAAGCATAGTTGTTGCAGAAGTTATTTTATCTCCATTTAATATAGAAAATTGCATAGGGCTAGCTCCCCTATATTCTGGTAGTTTGGATGGGTGAAGATTTATAATCCTATCAGGATATGCTTCTAGTAGAACTTTTCCTATCATTTGTCCAAATGCAACTACTACAATATAGTCAATATCTAGTTCTTTAAGTTTATTTACAAACTCCTCGGTATTGACTGTCTTAGGTGTTACAACGTCGATGTTATTATCTTGGGCATATTTTTTAATCTCTGTTGGGCTAACCTTGCCCCTAGATCTTTTCTTATCTTCAGAACTTACTACAAGTTTAACATCTATATCTTTATCCTTATAAAGAATATCCAAAGTTCGCACTGCAAACTTTGGATTTCCCATAAAACATATATTAATCATTAATTATCGTATTTAACCTCTTCAATAGACTTATCTCTAAACAGAATTCCATCTAAATGGTCAATCTCATGAGATAAGATTACAGCTGGGAATCCATGGGCATCCCAGATTTTTTCATTGCCGTCTTCATCAATATATTTTACTTTTACATGCTCAGGTCTTTTTACTGTAGCATTAAAATTAGGTATAGAAAGACAACCTTCTACTCCTACCTGCTCACCATCAGCTTCTATTATTTCAGGATTAACTAGCTTTACCAATCCTGTTGTTTCATCATGTGGGTCAACCACTATTACTCTTTTTAATATTCCAACTTGAGGAGCAGCAAGACCAACGCCGTCGGCTTCGTACATTGTTTCAGCCATATCGTCTAGTAAAACTTTTATTCTATCTGTTACTTCTGGAACCACTTTAGATTTTTTTCTTAATAAAGGGTCCCCTTCTTTTCTTATATTTCTAATTGCCATACTTCCTCCTTATCTAGGTTATTGTACTTTTCTAAAGGTCATTTTCAATTTTGCCCAAAGTCTATCGAGTATATCTTGCTTATTCCTTCATCACTGATAGTTACACCGTGGATTCTCTCGGCAAGTTGCATGGTTGTTTGCCTGTGAGTTATCATAATAAATTGAGTCTTATCAGACAAACTTTTTAGATATTCTATATATCTTTTAATATTAGTTTCATCTAAGGCAGCATCAATCTCATCTAGTATTGCAAAAGGTGCTGGATTTGTTTCAAATATTGCAAATAATAGCGAAACTGCTGTAAGCGCCTTCTCTCCACCAGACAAAAGAGAAATAGTCTTTTGAGATTTTCCTGGAGGTCTAGCTTGTATTTCTATTCCCGCATTCAAACTATCGTCACTATCGAGAACTAGCTTGGCATCTCCTCCAATAAATAGAGTTTTGAATATTCTTGTAAACTTATCATTTATGAGTTTGAAGTTTTTCAAAAACTCTACTTTCATATCTTTTTCAAGCTTAGCAATCATCTTTTCTATATCATCTTTGGAATTAACCAAATCTTGAAGCTGTCTATCAATAAAGTCGAATTCTTTTTTGCTCTCTTCATATTTATTGATAGAATCACTTTCAAAATATCCTACAGAATTTAATTTTCTCTGGATTTCAATCAGTTTAGATTTGCTAACCTTTACAATGTTTCTATCCTTATACTTCTTAGAAAGCTCTTCTATTGGCATGCTAATATATGCTTTAACTTCATCTATCAAAGAATCATATTTTTCCTTAAGAGATTTTAGCTTATAGTCAGCCTCTACTTTTTTCATTTCAAGGTTCTTTAACTCTTCTTTAAGCTTAGTGTTATCCTTAACCATAGTAGTATTATCGTCAAGCATTTTATTTCTGGAAATCTCTTTTTTGCTTAGCTTTTCTTTTTCTTTAGACATGTTTTTCTTAGAAAAATCTATAGTTTTTCTAAGCTTTTCATCGTCATTTTTTAAGTCTTTAAGAGAGTTTTCAGTTTCAATTTTAAGCTTACTTTCAAGCCTAGAAGAAGATTCCAAATCATTTATAGCATTTTCCAGGTCGGATAGTTTATTTATAGTTAGGACATTATCTCTTTTACTTATCTCAAATTGACTTTCTAGTCTCAGATTCTCTGTAGACTTTTCTTTGATAAGTTGATCAATCTCATCTAGCTCTTTACCTATTTCACTTATCTTATCGTTTGCAATATCTCTTTTTCTCTTTAGATCAGAAATATCTACAATTTTTTCATCTTTATCATCTGTATCATTTTTTTCATTTAATTCTTCTTTTCTCTGATATAGATTTTCAAGCTTGATTTTAATTGTCGCAAGCTTACTAAGACTTGCCCTATAATCTTCTACGTGATTTGTGAAGTTTTTTTTATCTAAAGTTAATTTCTCTTCTAAATCGTCTATACTTTGGATTAATTCATTATAGGCGAGGTTTAATTTATCCTTATTATTTCTAAGTTTTAGGATTTTTTCTTTTAAATCATCGAGTCTTTTATTTCTATTTAAGAGATTAGTATTTTTCTTTCTATTCTTGTCATTCCCAGCAACCATTGACCCCCAATTGTTAATTATATCAAGGTTCATGGTAATTATCCTGTAGCCTTTGATTTTATTAGATAAGCTTATAGCATCATCAATATCTTTTACAACTACAGTAGATCCTAGAAAATGATCTATTATATGATTCAAATTTGCCTTATATCCAACCAAATCATAAGCCATAGCTAGAACTTCAGGATAGTTAGGTTTATCCTTCCTAAAAGATTTAATAGAATCAATAGGCAAGAAAGTAATCCTTCCTAGTCTATTTTGATTTACAAAATTGATTAGCTCTCTCGTGTCACTTTTTGATTTAGTGACGATATTTTGAAGGGCATTTCCCATCAAGTTATCTATTACTTCCTCATAACCTTCTTTAACACTTATAAGATTTGCCAAAGAATCAAGATACAAATTATCTAAACCAGAATCTTTCGTTTTGTTCAAAAAATCTTGTATGGAATAAAAATAACCTCTGTTCTTGTCTAAGTTTTCTTTTTGTAATTTAAATTCTGATATACTGGTCTTTAGTTTTAAGTTATTTTCGTTATTTTCTTTTATTAGTTCATCTAATTTTATCTTCTTATCTTTCAGAATTTCTGACTTTTTAATTAATTCTTCCTTAAAATTAGCGTTTTTTTCTTCTAAAGTTTTAATTTCCTTAATTAAAGAATCTCTATCAAACTCTAGTTTTTCAATTTCTTTGGAAAGATTATTTAATTTTTCTATCCTAATCTCATCTTCTTTAGCCTTCCTCTTGTCAAGAATAGCTTTAGATTTTTGGTTGATTTCATATTGATAGATTTCTTCAGATATTTTAACTAAGTCTAATTCTACTCTTTTCTTATTATCTGAGATGGCTATTTTATCTTGTTCTAATTTATTTGAAAGCTCTTTATTATCTGTTATTTGAGCTTTGATCTCATCTAACTTTTCTTCTAAACTTTTTTGTCTCTTTTTGCTATCTTCAAGGTCTTTTAGAAGTTTTTCTTTCTTTAGATTATTATTTTTTATATTTTCTAGGAGTCTATCAAGATCTTTTTGTTTATAGGAAAATTCTCTTTCGTTTAATAAAAGTGAATTTTCAGATTTTTCGATTGACTTTTCGTATCTTCTAATAGATTCTGTCGCTTTATATATCTCATCATTTACAGAATTAAGGTTTATCTCATAAGGTTTTAATTTACTTTTTATTTCATCAAGCTTGTTAGATTTTCCTTCTATTTCAGATTTTAACCTATTAATTTCATCTTCTACAGAACTCTTTTCCGCAATCAAACTCTCTGATTTGTTTTTTATATAAAAATAAGATTTTTCATCTAAAGATTCGGTTAATTCTTTATGTTTTCTGCTATTATCTGCATAAGTTTTTATAAGGTTTAAGTCTTTTTTCTTAAATTCCCAATCTCTATTTATTATCTCAAGATCTTCGCTAACCTTTTCAAGTTTTTTGTTAGCTTCATCTCGTCTGAATTTGTGTTTGGATATACCGCTGGCTTCCTCAAATATACTTCTTCTATCTTTTGGAGAAGAAGATATGATTTGTTCAATTCTTCCTTGAGATATAATAGAGTATCCTTCTTTACCTACGCCTGTATCTAGAAAAAGCTCTCTTACATCTTTAAGCCTTACCTTTTTGCCATTAATTCTATATTCATTTTCTCCATCTCTATAGATTCTTCTAGAGATTTTAACCTTATCATAAGCTAGATCCAAGGCCTTATCTTCATTAGAAAAATTAAGATTTACTTCCGCTAAGTTTAAAGATTTGGAGTTTTCTCCTCCTTGAAATATTACATCATCCATTTTGTTTCCACGGAGTGATTTTGCAGATTGTTCTCCCAAAACCCATCTAATAGCATCAGATATATTGCTCTTGCCTGAGCCATTTGGTCCAACTACTGCAGTAATTCTATCGTCAAAATCTATCTTTGTTCTATTCGCAAATGATTTAAATCCCTTTAGTTCTATATTTTCTAGTCTAATAGCAAATCACCACCGTAGTTTTTCTCAACGTATCTTTTTATAAAACCATCTAGGTCTATATCAATCTTCATATCACTTGCTTGTATATATCCTAAATCATCTTCTGTGAAAGACAAATTTATGCCAAAATTATCATAAAAATATTTTTTGTTAGCTTTCTTGTTGCCAGCAATAATAGATATACTCCTTGGATCTGTATGGATATTTATGTCACCGGAAATATTATTTTCTCTAATTATTTCTTCTAAATAAATCCTATAGACGTATGATTCTACAAGTTGTCTAATAGCAGGATGAAAAGGACCTGCAACAACATCTTCCTTGTCATTAATATTTTCTGTTGGTTGAAGACCTATTCTGATTACATTTATATCTTTAGCCCTATAAATCATATAAAGATCTGCAGATAAAGACACCGCTTGATCTAAGGTTAATGGTTGATACAATCCATTTTTATATAAAATCTCAAGTTTTGTATCTTTTATTACTAAAGTAGGATATATCCTTACTATATCAGGACCAATATTTGCCGATTTTATGGCAGTTTCTATAGATTTTTCTCTTGTATCTTTATATAATCCAGGCATAATTTGATGGCCTAAGGTAAAACCCCTTTGTTTTATGAGTTTACTAGCATAAAAGGATTCATCTATGCTATGACCTCTTTCATTTGCATCTAAAATATTTTGATCAAGTGATTGGATTCCAAGCTCTATAATATCAACTTTATAATCTTGTAAAATATCAAGAATAGAATTATTTATATAATCAGGTCTAGTAGAAAGTCTGATTCTATCAATAATTCCCTTCTCTTTGTAGGCTAAGGCAATCTTTAGATAACCTATCATTGTATCTTGGTCAAGTCCTGTGAAAGATCCGCCAAAAAATGCTATCTCTGTAGCCTTCTTATCAGGGTAATACGAGAGATTTTTATTTATTTCGCTTATTATTTTTTCCTTATCTAATTTGTCCTTATAATTTGTAATTTTAACTTGATTGCAAAACGCACAATCATGTGGACAACCCAAAAAAGGTATAAATATTGGTATTATATATTCTTTCTTCGCCATAATTATTTTTTAATCTTATTGTAAGCAGCCTTTGCTGCATCTTGTTCTGCTTGCTTCTTATTTTTACCTACACCTGTTGCCAATATTCTATTTCCTAGTTTGACAGCCATAGTAAAGGTCTTAGCATGTTCTGGACCTTCTTCTTTTACAAGCTCATACTTTAATATCTTCTTATCTTTAGCATTGTGATATTCTTGTAGTTTTGTCTTATAATCATTGAAAATACTATCATCATTTATAATTACAAGTGCTTCGTCTTTGTAATTTTTAACTAGTATATCAAATAATTTTTCATAAGAACTATCAAGGTATATTGCAGCACACACTGCTTCGAAGGTATCAGCCTTGACGTGTTTTTTTAGATGACCTCCATGCTCCTTCTCGCCCTTACCAAAGTTTAAATAAGATGACATATCGAATTTTTCACAAGCTTTTGCAAAAGATGAAGTGCAGACTAGTCTTGATCTAGTTTTAGTCAACCAACCTTCAGGTTTGTTGTTGTAGTGTTTAAACAAAATCTCACTTACTATCATATCTAAGATGGAATCACCAAGAAACTCCAATCTTTCGTTACTCTTGCTCTCGCCTCTCGCTTCATTTGTATAAGATGAATGAGTAAAGGCTACATCTATCAATTCCTTATCATTGAAGCTGTAGCCTATTTTATTCTCAAATTCTTCTATTTTTTTTAATCTATTTTTAGATATAGACATTAATTTTTGCTCTCAATCAAACTAACTATATCAGCAAAACTTTCAATCTCATCAAGTTCTTCATCAGAAAACTCAATTGAAAACTCATCTTCTATTATCATTATAAAGTCAACTAGGTCAATAGAGTCGATATCTAAATCAGAAATTTTGCTATCTAGATCAATTTGGTCTGGATCAATATCTAAATTTTCTACTGCCAATTCTTTTAATCTTTCTCTAATCAAATCAATTCTCCTTCAATTTTATCTATTACTTTCTTGTCTATATAATCCATTAGTCCTAATAAAGCATTGCATATTGCAACTTCATTGGCATTACCGTGCGCCTTAAAGACATATGATTTTACTCCAAGTAAAGGCGCACCTCCTACTTCATCAGCAGAATATTTGCCAAACATATATTTGATGTCCTTTTTTAAAATTCCAGCAGCAAGTTTGTTTGATAATGACTTGTAAAACACTTCTTTCAGTTGACCTGCAACTAACTTCAAAATTCCTTCTGCTGTTTTGATAGCAATATTTCCATCAAATCCATCTGCAAGAATTACATTAGCCTTTCCTGTTAAAAGGTCTCTTGCTTCTATATTTCCAACAAAGTTTAGGTTGGATTCTTTTAATAACGCGTAGGATTCTTTGCTTAGTTTATTACCTTTATGCTCTTCAACTCCAACATTTAGGAGGGCTATCTTTGGATTATCTATGCCAAGAATATTTTCTAGATATACTTTACCCATTAATCCGAATTCTTCCAGATATTGAGCCTTGCAGTCCATGTTAGCTCCTGTATCCATTAGAAGTGTTGTTCCTTCTATTGTAGGAAGGCTTGTTGCAAGACATGCCCTATCTATACCATTGATTCTTTTTGCTATAAATAAGCCTCCCGCAAGTAAAGCTCCAGTTGAACCAGCTGATAAAATCCCATCGTAGCCTTCTTCCTTAGCTTTTTCATAAGCTAAAACAATAGAGGCGTCTTTTTTTCTTCTTATAGACCTTGCAGGGTCATCGTCATTTGAGATAAAATTTGTTGTATGGATTATTTCATACTTATCTATCCTACCAGATATTAATTCTTCTATTTTTTCCTTATCTCCGATAAAAACAGGTGTAAAATCCTTCTTTTTTTGGCAAGCTATAGCCCCATCTACTAGGACTTTCTCTCCCTGATCTGCTCCATATGTATCTATTAATATTTTCATATATTCCTCTTTATTTTTATAAAAAAAAGATAGTGTTAAACACTATCTTTACTCTACATCAAGAATTGTTTCGCCTTTATATTCACCACAGTTTGGGCAAACTCTGTGTGGAAGTTTTGGCTCATGACAATTTGGACACTCAACATAGTTTGATCTATTCAAAGTATAAGCTGAGGCTCTTCTTTTATTTTTTCTTGTTTTTGATGTTCTTCTCTTTGGTACTGCCATCTTTGACACCTCCTCTTATCAGTTTAGCAATCTTTTATATTATATAATTCTAAAAACTTTTTGTCAAGCTTCTACAATTGATTTTGTATCTCTTGCTATCATCAATTCTTCGTTAGTAGCTACTACCATAACTTTAACTTTAGAATCGTCTGTAGATACTTCGTGAGCTCCTCCACGAACGTTGTTTTTTTCTTCATCAATTTCTATTCCAAATTGTTGGAAACCATCCATGATATCTTTTCTCATATCAATTGAGTTTTCACCAATTCCACCTGTAAATACGATAGCATCAACGCTTCCTATTTCAGCCATGTATCCTGCTATATATCTTTTAGCTCTTGTGATGAACATATCTAGTGCGTATTGAGCTCTTTCGTTTCCGTCTTTAGCAGCTGCTTCTAGATCTCTAAAATCAGAGCTTACTCCAGATACTCCAAGAACTCCAGATTCTTTGTTTAGGATATTTTCCATTTCTTTTGGTGAAATATTGTTTTCTTGCATGATATATGTTACTGCTGTTGGATCAATATCTCCTGACCTTGTTCCCATGATTAAACCTTCAAGTGGAGTTAGACCCATTGATGTGTCATATGATTTACCATCTTTGACAGCTGTAATAGAAGAACCATTACCAAGGTGGCAAGAAATAATATTAAGTTCACTTATATCTTTACCTAAAAGTTCCGCAGTTTTGTTTGTAATGAATTTGTGGCTTGTTCCGTGGAAACCATATTTTCTAATTCCATCTTCTTCGTAATATTTATAGTCTATACCATATAGGAAAGTTCTTTCTGGCATAGTTTGGTGGAAAGCTGTATCAAATACTGCTACATTTGGAACGCCTTCAAGTAATTTTTCACAAGCTTGAAGTCCCATTAGGTTTGCTGGGTTGTGAAGTGGTGCAAATTTAGTGTATTCTTCAATTGCTTCTCTAACGTTAGCATCTATTAGAGTAGATTTTGTAATTTTTTCTCCACCGTGAACAAATCTATGTCCAACTGCATCTATTTCAGAAAGATCTTTGATAACACCGTTTTCACTATCTACTAAAGCATCAAACACGTGACCTACTGCTTCAGTGTGATCTTTCATATCTTCTTCGATTGTATATTTGTCATCACCTTTTTCTTGGATAAGTCTTGATCCGTCAATTCCAATTCTTTCTACAAGACCTTTTACCATAACTTCTTCATTGTCCATGTCAAATAATTGATATTTTAGTGATGAACTACCACAATTTATTACTAGAATTTTCATGTTTCCTCCATTGATTTTCGTTTTCTCTTCAATTATTATACCATAATTTGCCATTTGGCAAGGTTTAGTAAGCTTGTTTACTAATTATTTGTAAACTATATTTACTATCGAGATTTCCTATGTTGTCTTTAAACATTTCACAATCATTTGTATAATATAATTTGTCTTGACTATAACCATTACAAGCCAAAAGTCCATCTACAGTTAGGCTTTTACCATTGTGATCTATCTTTCCTTTTACAATCAGTATTCCTTTTATATTAGTATCTTTCGTAAGTTTCATATCACCTTCTACTATGACACAAGGACCGTATTCTTTTTTCTTGTTAAAAGCTTTATTATCCAAAATTTCATAATCGCTTATTCCAAGCTTATCTATATATTCTTTATTTTCATAATAGGAAATTGGCTTTTTTTGTAATAATATAGGGTTTATACTCGCACTTATATAGGCTCTCGCCTCTCCTAGAGAGCTTTTATAAACAGATTCATTGTATACTCTATATATTTTCGTATTAGCATCTATTAAGTCATCCCTGTAGAAATCTTTTACTCTTGTTAAATAAATTTTCCTATTATTGTTTTTATAATAAACACTATCTTTTTTTAAATTTGCTATTTTTTCTTCGCTTAAAGTCGATATATCTCTACCAAAATCATTATTTATGTATGTTAAAAGACTTTCTTTTTCTTCCTTCAAATAAATATTAATGTTTGACTCAGCATCGTAAGTAGCTTGTTTTTTATCAAGCAAACTTGATTTTATTTCATGATTATTTTTACTTTGATCATTAATAAAGGCTATACTAACTGATAAGATAAGTAAGAGAAGTAAAACATATATACTTATAAATCCCTTTTTCATAGCCTCTCCTCAAGCTTTATAAAGGTCTTTATCCTAGACTTCTGAGAAGAATTATTGATTACTATTTCAATCGTTTGATTTTCTTTGTCATAATACATGAAGATATCTCGTAAAATAGCAATTCTTACCTTTCCCTCTTTAAAGCTTTGATTGTCTTCATTGTCAATATAAGCATATAAAACCTTATAGCCCTCTTCTTCGCCATTCCTATTTTCTAGGGAAAATCTTATTTGAGAATACGCACTATTTTCCTTCCTCCCATCTACAAATAATATAAAATTACAAGAGTCTAGGGATTCTATTTCAGTTATTTTTTGTGCTTTTCTTATCTTTTCTTCTATATACATTGCAGCAAAACTTGCTTGTTTATATTCTTTTTCTTCCTTGTAGGAGGAATTTAAAATATTAAAATTAAAAGAAAATACTAAACTCAAAGCTCCAACAAGTAAGCTAATTATAGCAAGACTTGCAAGTAATTCTATTAGGGTAAATCCTTTTTTCTTCATCTTATTTTACCAAATCCAAATAGTAGCCATCACATGTTACGACAATTTTCTTTAAATCACCCTCGTAATCGCTAACGCTTACTTCTATATCAAAATTATTTACCCTAATAATATCTTCTCCAACTTCCATGTCTTTAGATCTTTCAAGAGCTTCTTCCATAGCATAAATAAGTCTTGTATCTTCTTTATTTTTAACATCTAACCTATAAATGTTTGACAGAGAAGGCATTAGGCTGACTATTATTATTGCAAGTAAGGCTAAAGCTATAAGACATTCTATCAATGTAAAACCTAAAAGTTTTTTATTATTCGATCTTTTCTTTAGACACATGACTATATCCTCCTGCTACACCTACTGTAAGTATATAATTGTAACCATTATCACAAGAAAATCTTATACTATCGGCTCCATTTACAGAACCAGTTGGCAAGAACTCAAACTCTTCTGTTTCGTGACCATATTTTCTAAGATAATTTAGATTTACTCTCCTTGCTTCCATTTCCTCTACCTTAAGCCCGCTTTTTTGAGAAATCGTATAGTAATCTTTATTTATCTTGACTATAACACTATTTCCACTTGCCATTGCCTTTTCTTTTGCAAAATAAACATTATTAACAAGAGTATTAACTTCATTTTTAATCTTGATTTCTCGGATAATGTTGAGTCTTAAAACTGCTACAGTTGAAATAATTGAAATTATAGCAATAGTTACAAGTAGTTCAATCAGAGTGAATCCTCGCTTTTTAATATTCATAAGAAAAACCTTCCGTCTAATGAAAGCATAGAAACGTAAGAAATAAAGATAAATATAGCAAAAGGCATATGTCTACCAAAACTTTTATCCTTAATTAAAATAATTATCCCAACCAATGCGCCAAGCCAAATTGATAGAAAAATGTAAGGTACAAATACTCGGTCCTTTAAAAATAAAGATAAGCCTACATAAAAGTAGTAATCACCATCTCCAATATTTTCCTTTGATATTTTAAATATCAGCCAGTAAATAACGCTAAATACAATAACCTCTAGGATATAGTCCCAAGAAAAGCCTATGTAGATTAACCTATAAATTATTCCTAGCCCTGACATTATTAGTAGATGATTTTGATAAATCTCCATTGTTTTTAAATCTATAATAGATATTAACAATCCTATTATTAAGGATGCGAATATTAAAATTGACTGAAATGTAAAGCTATACCTAAAAGCTAGCAAAGACAAAACTCCACAAGCCATTTCTATAATTAAGCTCTCGTTTCCAATCTTCTCACCACAATTTTTGCATCTACCTTTTAGTAATATATAAGAAAATATAGGAAAAAGCTCATAAAAGCTAAGATTTTTCCCACAAGCTTCGCAGTGACTTCTAGGATATATTATAGATTCACCTCTGAGTTTTCTATGTTGAACTAAGTTTATGAAAGATCCAAATATTGCACCCAGATAAATAGTAAATATAAAATACATCTATTAATCTTGAGCTTTCTGTGTAATTATTGGTTCTATTTTTATGACTCCATTTTCATAATTTACCCTATAGCTATCTTCATCATGGCCAAGTCCTTTTGGAATTTCAGGCCATTTTTCAATGTATTCGTTATCAGTAGTACTTCCATCATCCCAAGGAAAACTATCAACATTTCCATCTGCAATCGCCATTTCTGCTGCAGTTGTTAAAACTTGCCTGTTTGCCTCATCAGCAGTGTATGCTGCCTTTAATTTAGACTTATTATATCTAGGAATAGCTATAGCGGCGAGAATTGAAATTATAGCTATTACTATTATTAACTCTATTAGGGTAAATCCCTTTTTCTTCTTATTCATATATGCTCCTTAATAAAGACTGTTCACAGAATCAAACATAGGAATAGTCACAGAAAATACTACAAATCCAACTATAAGTGCCATTATTAGTATCAAAATTGGTTCAGCAAGTTTCGAAAATTTCTTTAATTTATAAATATATTCGTTCGAATAATATTCTGATGCTTTCTTAAGAGATTCTTCTAGTTTACCGCTAGTTTCTCCTATTTCTAACATTGATACTAACATGTTTGAAAAGATTTCCGACCTATCAAAGCACTCAGAGAGATTCCTTCCTTCTAGTAGGTCTTTTTTTATGTAATAAAACTTTTCTTGTATATAGGTATTTCTGTAAGATGCACTTATAATGTCTATACTTTTTATAATATCAATTCCCCCGCTTTTCAAAATATAAAGTAGAGATGTCAACTTATACTCTACATTTAACATTCTAAAACGTTTTAGAGGTAAATATTTAAATATAGCATAATCTATAGCAAGTCTATAATCATCTTTCCTATAAAATAATGCAAGCATTAGAAAAGTGGTTACTATCATTGCTAAAATTAAAATCCAGTATTCACTAAAAAAGTCACTTATAGAAATAAGTATTCTCGTTGATAAGGGTAAAACCATGTTCGCATCTTTGAAGCTTGCAATAAATGTAGGCATTACCAAATTTATAATTAAACCTATCACTATAATTGTAACTAATAACAGTACTATGGGATAGATAAAGGCTTCTCTTATTTTAGATTTATTGTTACTTGTTACAAATAAAAAGTCTGAAAATTCATCTAATACATCTCCTAGCCTACCACTCTCCTCTCCTGATTTTATAAAAGATATTAGCATAGGATCAAAGCTTTCCTTTTCTTTGTAAAAGGATTCATAAGCATTTAGACCATTATTTAAATTATCTAAAACTTTTTTTAGGCTCTTCGTTAGTTTTTTGTCTATATTCTGACCTATTATTATTCTTAGGGCATTGTCTAAACTTATGCCCGAATTTAAAAGTAAGGATAATTGCTTTAAGAACAAGGATAAAATCCTACTAGAAATTCTAGTAGGAAAAATATCCCTATTCAATAAATCACTTATCCTTTTAAAACTAGCCTTATTCAATTTATACTGACATCAATTCTTTGTTTTTCTTGTTAGCAAGAGCTTCCACTTCTTCTATCTTTTTGTCAGTTATTTTTTGGATTTCATCTTCCAGTGTGTATCTGTCGTCTTCTGTTACATCTCCAGATTTTTCACTCTTTTTAACTTCATCCATTGCTTCTCTTCTCTTATTTCTGATGACAATCTTAGCATCTTCTGCATAAGTATCAACTTGTTTAGTATATTCTTTTCTTCTTTCCTCTGTTAGTTGTGGGAAAGGAAGTCTAATAACTTCGCCGTCGTTTTGAGGGGTGATACCAATGTTAGATTTCAAAATAGCTTTTTCAATTGGTCCTATATTTGACTTATCCCATGGTTTAATCATTAGTAGCCTAGCTTCTGGTACAGAAACTGTTGCTGCTTGGTTAATTGGTGTCTCTGTTCCATAGTATGAAAATGTAATTCCATCAAGAACTGCTTCTGTTGCACGACCTGCTTTGATTGTAGCTATTCTATTTTCGAAAGAATCTACCGCCTTAGCCATCTCATCTTGCGCTTGCTTTTTTATTTGTTCATAAATCATTAAAAACTCTCCTTTACTATTGTCCCTACTGGACTTTCTTCTTTAAATATTCTTACTAAATTGCTAGCATCATCAATACCAAATACGAATAGTGGCATATCATTATCCATACATAATGATGTAGCAGTTGTATCCATAATCTTTAGTTCTTTGTGAAGAATTTCTTTATAAGTTAGCTTATCAAACTTAACTGCATCATGATAAACATTTGGATCTTTATCATAGATTCCGTCAGTTCCAGTTTTTCCTAGAAGTATGACATCAGCATCTATCTCAAGTGCTCTAAGGCTTGCTGTTGTATCAGTTGAGAAATATGGTAGACCAGTTCCTGCAGAAAATATTACAATCCTACCCTTCTCTAAATGTCTTATAGCTCTTCTTCTGATGTATGGCTCTGCAACTTCCTTCATATCAATTGCAGTCATAAGTCTAGTTTCTAGTCCCATTTGCTCCAAAGTTCCTTGAACCCTTAGACCATTCATAACTGTTCCTAACATCCCTATTGTATCTGAGCTCGCTCTATCAATTTCCTTGCCAGATCTACCTCTCCAGAAGTTACCGCCACCAACTACAATAGCGATTTCAACTCCAAGGTCTGAAACAGCCTTAATATTTTCACATATATTTATAATAATATCATCGTCAAAGCCGAAGCCTCTATCTCCAGCTAAAGCTTCACCACTTAGCTTGAGAACAACTCTTTTATAATCTTGCAAAATAATCCTCCTACTCATATTAATTATAACCTATTGCTATCAAAGTTGGCAAGAGGGTTTTCCTATCCAATATTTTAAAAAGAACCCTTCTTCCAATTTCCATTTTTATAAATGAAATGAGCTATAAAAGTAACAATAACATTAGAAATTGACATAGAAATCCATATTCCTGTCACACCAAGATTAGTAAAATGTTTAAATAAAAATAATAGCGGAATCCTGATTCCCCAAAGTCTTACGACATCAACAAACATCGAATACTTGCTATTACCAGAACCTTGGAATAAGCCTTGGTATATAAAAAACATATTTAGCATAACTAATGTCAAAAGCGTATATGACATATAAGAATCAGCTTGAACCATAAGTGTTGAATCAACAGGAGAATCTATGAAAAATCCTAATATTTCAATCCTATAAATATAACCTAATATAGCAATAATAAAAGACATAACACCTACGATTATCGATGCCTTAATAAAAGTCTCCTTAACTCTTTCTATATTTCTATTTCCAATATTTTGACCTATTATACTTGTAATAGCAGATCCTATTCCTCCTGGAGGAATATTTAAAAGTCCAGTAATTCTATTTACCATGCCGTAGGCTGCAACTGTATCAGTTCCATATGATTGGATAAAAGTATTTAGAATTATAAACCCAAGGGCAGTTCCCATTTGTCCAACAACAGCTGGAGTTGCAATAGAATAAATTCTCTTGATTACACTTTTTTCCCACTTAATGTATATAAATGATTTTAAATTAAGTTTTATAGCATCTTTATTTATTTTTAGATGGATAAATCCTAATAAGCACATCAAAGCTTGGGTAATTACTGTAGCAACAGCTGCACCCTTCACTCCCATATTTAATCCTCTTAAACCAAAGATTGGTATATTATCAAATATAAAAAAAGGATTTAGAACCATATTTAATAATACACAAGTAGTGCTGATTATAGTTGGTATAGTATTTTTCCCTTGAGCATTAAAAACAGCCGAATAAATAAAATACAAAAATATAAAAGGAGTGCCTAGATACGAATATTTCAAATATATTACGGAAAAATCATAAAGTTTACCACTAGCTCCCATCATTTTCACTATAAAATCAGCAGTGAAAAATCCGATAATCGTGAAAATTATTGAAAATATAAATGAAATATTGATTAATGTATCCGTATATTTTTGGGCATTTTCACGATCTCCCCTACCTAAAAGTTGGGAAATAAGAGAAACCGCCGCAATAGATAAACCCATCCCTATTGAGTTAAATAAAAAAATTACCGGCCAAGTAAATGACGTCGAAGCAAACTCCGCTGTGCCGAGCTTACCCAACCAAAAAGCATCGGCTAGTGAGTAAAGCTGTTGAATAAAGTTATTTAAAATAATAGGAATCGAAATTATAGCAATAGCCTTATAGATATTACCATATAAAATCAATTCCCTGCGATCTTTCTTCATATAGTCTCCTAAGCAAATATTTCTCCTATTATTTTATCACATAAATATATTAAATAAAGAAAACTATTAAAAAGAATAGCATTAAAAGATATTTTGAATAATCTCTGATTATTTAAAAATGTAAATGGCATGACCAATGACTTATCAACTAATCAAATTACTACTAATTATCCTTTGATCTTAACAAGTTTATAAAAAAGCAGAATCCTACAATCATTGTTGGTATACCAATAAAATTATTTTTATCCTTAAAATATAAGTGTAAAAATAATCCTAGTGCAAATAATAACAAACTATATATTTTCTTGTTCATATATCCCCCATGAAACATAAAAAACTAATATTAATACAAAATAAATCCGTAAAATAATATAATAAGAATATAAAATATCTTAAATTGCCAAATCATTTTACTTATATACTATTATACCTAAAATCAATTCTCGTAAAATATCTAGCTTGCTCGAGTACAATTCTTACAAAAGCCATTCCACTAATATATTCTTCTTGGATCATGTAAATAAAATCACTAAGGTATTCTTCAGATATATCCTTGTATTTAATAGCTGCTTTAAAGGAAACATCAGTATAAGCTGTCTCTCTTTTTAATACTCCATAATAATAAAGTATAATCTTAAACACTAAAACATCATAATCATCCTTAGACATATTTGATCCTTTTTGTACTAAAAAAGCACCTCTAAAATCCTACACCTGTAAATTTAGCTGTGCTTTATTCAAAAACTATATTCAATTTGTCATCTCTAATGTCTGGGATGACCAGACACAATATTCATCCCATTTAGAAAGATTAATTTTTTTCATAAATTTTAAGTTAAACTCTTCTACTTTTTGATTAGGTATCAACCAGCCAAATAAAGAATCAACTTCCATTCCACTAAATAGCTTATCATCACACTGTCCAAAATCTAAAAAGAAAACTTTGTTTAATTTCTTTGCTTCATCTTGGACTAATTTAAAAAACTTGATAAACTCATTATTTTTCTGCGTTCTTAATCCTAGCATTGTCAATAAATTCCTTCAGAACTGTTACAAATTAGGTACTAAAAAAGCACCTCTAAAATCTTACACCTGTAAGTTTAGTTGTGCTTTATTTTTCTTTATTCATTTTCTTTCTATATTCTTCAATTTTTTTTAATCTTTCTTCAACAACTTTTTTATCTTCTTCCGATAATTTTCTAGGACTTTCTGATGCATATCTTGCTTCAATTATTTCGGCAACTTCCTTATCAGTAAGTTCCTCTTTTTTTAGATTCATTTTTTATCCTCCACTATATACACCATAGCATTGTTATCGTTCTTTATTTCTTTATCTGATAATGATTTATTCATCTTCTTTTACCACTTTACTAATTAAATCAAGCTTTAATAATTTTTATGTCCTCTATATCTTCAATTTTTAAAGCTATTGATTTTACACTATTATTGACATAAAAAGTATCATACTGGTACTCAGAATCATCAAAATCTTCAGCAATTAAAATTCCTGCACCTGAACCTTGGATTTTCTCTCCATTTTTTAATATTACAATTATATTGTCAGCCCATTGTGCTTTCTCAAAATTAATCAAAATATTCTCCTTTTATTGGTATAATATGACTACCTTTTTTGGAATAAATTATTCTACCCTTTGTTGTAGGATACTTTTTTCCATCATATACGTAATATCCAATTACTTTGTGAAAATCAAATTCTTCTTCACTTCTAGCTTTTCCTGCCTTTGTAACAGTAACTATGCCTTTTCCATAATTATCATAAATTAACCTTTGAGCTTCATCATAATCAATCATTAAGATACTTTGAAGTCCATATCCCTTTTTAATCCTAGATCTATAATAATCTTCAAATCTTCTATTTCCTTCATGGTGTTTCTCGAAGTGATCTTTATTTAATTTTAAATTAAATTCACCATTTCTGACTCTTTTTGTAATTTCTATAGAAGATGACCTAGCAGCAATAGCTTTTCTTTCTTCTATTTTATCACGTTTTTCAGGATCATTCCACTGTTTTGACCAAACATCCTGTCTTCTATTTTTATCCGGCACATAATCAACAGTGCATCTACAATATCTATGCCTCCTATATACATTGTTACCTGTATTTTTAACTTCTTGATAGTCATATACTCCAGCAATAGATTTTCACCAATCACAACAGTTTCCTTTTTCTCTCCTAATAATTTTAGGTCTTAATCCTGCCTTATAGTGAAGGTCTGCATTTTTCTTTATAGTATCGTCGACTATAGACTGAGTGAAATTTCTAATGGGTTCATCTAGTAACCACTTGCCTTTTTCAAAGGAATCATATTCACTAATCTTATTTACTAACATATCAATCCTATCTTGGTTTAAGTCTGCCTTTTGTGCTTGTATTAATATATTGGCTTGTTTATTCAATATGCTTTGAACTTCCTTTGAATATTCAGATACTAAATCATAATTTCTTACCATATCAGGCTCTATGGATTAGCCCCGCTTGCGCGGGTACAACGCTTTACTGCATTTGAGGTAGATTTAGAAGAAAGGATCACCCCCGCTTGCGCAGGTACAACATCCACAGTATAAGTTTAGTGCTGGAGATACTAGGATCACCCCCGCTTACGCGGGTACAACAATAACAACAACAGGGACTTTTCTTTTTGGGAAGGATCACCCCCGCTTACGCGGGTACAACAAATCCTGATGAAAATATAGAAAGTGCTGTAGGGGATCACCCCCGCTTACGCGGGTACAACTGAAAAGTTTACATTATTCTCTATTCCAGCTTCGGGATCACCCCCGCTTACGCGGGTACAACACTACTTTCGTACCCTCTCATGTCAAGCTTATGATAAATTTGCTTTATTACAAATTATAAAAACGGAGCCTTCACTAGCTCCGTTAAAAATATAATTAATATATCAATCTATTAATTATTTTTATTAAGTTTCAACTCTAAAATATTATTCTTAACATTATCATCAACACTTAAATACCCCTTCGGTAAATTTAATAATTCTTCTATTTCATCACTAAATAGATTTACTGATGATTCCTCAAAAATATGAATAATATCTTGTTTAGAGTAATCATTTTCTAACAATAATTTTATTCCCATTTTAAATATATTTTCATTTAATACATGTGGGAAATCCCCTGGTTCATTCTGTCTCCAACCTTTACTATTTATTTGTCGCATTAGATATTGAAATTGATTATTAGTTATGATTCCTAAATCACAAGCTCGATAAAGCATTGCTTGTATTGAAACTCCCCACTTTTTTTTCATTCTTATATAATATTCCAACTCAGTTGGATATCTTTCACAATCATTTAAATACGTTTCTTTTGGCAAAAGAAACGAGCTTGCAAATTTATTTGCTTGCCTTTCTCTCTCTTTAAATTCATCATTAGATAAAGTTTCAATGTCTTCAGTCCAAGGATGGAGCAAAATATGTCCTAGTTCGTGAGCCAAATCAAAGTTTATTCTTGCTTTTCCTTTTTTCCCAATAGATAAAACAATTATATAAGTTTCATTACCATTTATATCTATAATTTGACTGTACGCATCAATTTTTCTATCAGATAAGCTAACTCCTGTTACAATTAATCCATTTTCTTCTAAGATATATTGTAAATCATTTATAGGTCCATTACCTAATGACCACCATTCTCTAATAGTCAAAGCAATATTTTCAATATCTTCATCAGATAAATTTTTATTATCAATATCTATTTTAGGTAAATTTAAAAGTGGAAAATCAATATACTTATATAGAGCTTCATATAATGCACCAATAAATTCTACTTTAGTAATTTCTGCAGATCTACTTTTTTTACTAGTCGTGCTTAAAGATCTAAAATAAGTAGAACCAGACTTAATATTGATACTGTCATCTTGAAAAAAATAATTAATAGGAAAATGTAAAGTTCTTGATAATTTAATAATTGTTGAAAAGTCCGGATTTCCCTTATTATTTTCGTACAACGAAAGTGTTTGTTTACTCAAATCTAAGGAATCTCCTAATTCAGCTAGAGTCATCCCTCTGAAAGTTCTAGCCGTTTTCAATCTATCTCCATTAAATTTGGAACTCATATTCTACACTCCTCTTAACCATGTTTTTTTAGATTTTTCTCTTTTAATCCTAGTCTTATACCTTTATTAGGTTTATTATCTTCTTTATTTATTAATTTATCATCAGATTCATTTTCTGAACTTGTTAAATCTAAGAAATCAGGGCTTATCAAGCTCATTATTGATTCTTTCTCCGCTATGTTAAATTGGTTTCCTAATAAATACCAATTCATTTCGCTTACTTTATTAAATTTATAATCATACGCTACTACATAATAGGTATACTCTTCAAAATCTATATTAATACCATAAAATATATTTTTAAAATCTTTCTCATAAACATCATTATCAAAAGTTTTACCTAATTCAAAAGACATTTGTTTATTGGCTTCAATTTCATTATTTAAACAATTTAAGATTGTCTGCATATAATGTGGAACTTTACGATTTTTCTCTATTGGTATTCTATTTAAATTTGAAATGCTTGTAATGCTTATTAAAGATTTAGTATCTAAATCTAAAATAAATCTTCCTTCCCAAGCATATCTTTTAAATTTATGAACAATATAATTATCAGAAGTTAATACTTCCTTTAGCTTTGTATTGATAACATCTGACTTCATACTTCCTAAGCAATTATGAGAATCTAGGTTTAATTTGTATTTACAATCTAAAAAATCTTGTTCTAATGCCTCCGCAATCACGTTAGCTATAGTTTCTTTTAACTTTTCCAATCACACACCTCCGTCGATATTTGTCTATATTATAGACTATATTTTTAGAAAAGTCAACTATTTTTCATTTTTGTAGAAATTTGTCTAACGCATTATTTGCTTTCTTTATCTTATTTAAAAGAGAGTGATTGCTCACCCCCTTCGCTACTTCCATATTATGTTCAACACTTCGTTTCCTTCACAGAATACTGAATCTATATATTTCTCCATCAATTCTCTGGTAAGTTTAGTGTTGTCTATTACTTCTTTTTCTTCTTTTGCTTTTTGTATTTTTTCTTTTATTGCTCGTATTTCTTCATCTATCAATTTTTTAGAGTCGATGAATTTTTGTCTATTCATCTTGCCTAATTTATACTTCTCAAAATTTTGCATTTTCTTAGCTTCAAGATCTTCGATAGATTTTTCCATAGGTTTAACTTTTATTTTTTCATCTTTGTTTGAATCTTCTAGACCATATTTTTCTTTTATTGCTTCAAATACTTGCTCTTCAAGGCTTCCTGCTCTTGAGTTCTTGTGTTTTACATTATTACACTTACATATCCTACAAGTAAAATATGTGTGGACTCTTATAGTTCCATCTTGTCGTTTTCTTTTAGATTGAGTACATCCTAGAATGTGGTTACAAGTTGGACATTTTGCAAAACCTTGTAGTGGAGATTTTTTCCTCCATTCATAATCGGTATTCTTACCTTTCATAAACAGATTCTTCTCTTTAATCTTTTGAACTTTTTCAAAGTCTTCTTTAGATATAATAGCTTCATGGTTATTCTCAACTCTTCCCCATTCTTCTTTTGGTTTAAACTTAAAAGAAGACGGATTTAACACTGACTTATCTTGCATATTGAAGGTGTAAGTTCCAGTATAATTTTCATTTGCTAATACATCTATTACATTGCCATTAGTCCAAGTTGGTCTAGGTTTTTTCGCAGTCCTAATAATTGAATATTCAAAATCAAGATTGGTTAGTTCGCTCTTTCTTTTTGATGGTGTTGGAATTTTTTCTTCATTTAATATCTTAGCTATATTTCTTGAAGATATTCCATCTAATGCAAGTTTAAAAATCTTCTTTACTATCCAAGCAGTTTCTTCGTCAACTATGATTTTATGTTTATCATTAGGATCTTTCATATATCCCAATGGTGGACTCCAAGCTAAAAACTTTCCTTGCTTTTTAAGTGTGGTCATAGATGACTTTACCTTCTCAGAAATATCTTTTGTGTAGAAATCATATAATAGTCCCTTAAATTGAATATCTAAATCTGTTCCATTTCCTTTTTCTTTGTCACTATCATAGCCATCGTTTATGGCGATAAACCTTACTCCTAGGAATGGAAATATATTTTCAAGATAATCTCCAAGTGTTATATAATCTCTCATAAATCTGGACAAGTCTTTTACAATTATTGTCTGGATGTTATTTTTCTTTACATCTTCAAGCATTCTTTGAAAGGCTGGTCTATTTTCATTTGTTCCAGAATATCCATCATCGACATATTCTTCTCTTGTGAAGTTCTTAAATTCTTCGTTTTTATCGAGATAATCGTTTAGATATGCTCTTTGGTTTATGATACTTTCACTCTCATCAGTCTTTATCATATCTTCAACGGATAATCTAATATAAAGAGCAATCTTACTCATCGTCTGTTCCTCCTACTAAATTATCTATATTGAATTTAAAGACTATTTCAAATTCGTGTTTATCATAAACTATTATTTTTTCAATCAAGCTATGGATTAAATCGCCAGGAAGCTTTTCCAAATTTTTTGAAGCATATAAATCATTTATCCATTTTGTTGATTTTGAACTTTCTTTTTTAAGTTTTGATATATTAACTTCAATTGCTGAAATCTCGTTATCAAATGTAGACATATGACTTTGAGCAATCTCTCTTCTTAATAGATACTCATCTCTGTCAATCTTCCCTAGACTATATTCTTCATAAGCTCTTTGAATGATATTTTCTTCATTTAGATTTTTTCTTTTAAGATTTTCAATGTCTTTCTTAAAAGTATCTATTGCTTTATTAAATCTAGCTTTAATTCGATTAACAAACTTTGTCTTGCTAGTTGTCTTCATAATAAACTCAGAAATCTTGTCACTAATAGACTGATCTAAATCTCTTTCCATAATGAATACTGATTTTTCAGGTTTTATACTTCCACTAAATCTCTCATTCTGAAATGAATAGTAAAGTCTATCTTTATTTTTACCATAGATACGAGTTCTTCTATTAAGTTCTTTGCCAGTATTATTGTTGATTACAAGACCCTTAAATCTGTTCTCATAGTCCCTATTTTCAAAATTGTGCATTGGCGAACTGAAAACATGATTTTTCTTTCTCTCTCGTCTTTCTCGTAAGATTCTTTCGTGAACTTCCTTAGAAATGATTGCTTCATGTGCATTCTCACAAATTATATACTGACTTTCGTCTACAAAATGTTGTTTAATTCCTTTTGCAAGATTTTGTTGCTTAACTCCTTGTACTAAAGTTCCCGTATAAGCTGGGTTTGTAAGCATTTTAGAAATTGTTCCTTTATTCCATTCAGGATCATTACCTTCTCTATAAACTCTCCCTGTTTTATAATAAATCATTCCAGGAGCATAGCCTTTTTCATTAAAATGCTTTGCGACTTCATATTGGCTTTTGCCTTGAAGAGTTAAATCAAACATCTCTTCAACTATAAATCTAACATTTTCATCAATTACAAGTTTTTGACCTTCTTTAGATTTTTTAATCTTGTATCCATAAGGTGGAACAGAACCTATAAAGTATCCGTTTCTTGCTCTATTGTGTTTTGAGGTTTTTATCTTAACTGAAATATCCTTAGCATACATATCATTGATAATATTTTTAAGAGTAACCTCAAAAGATTTCTTTGAGTCTGTTTCTTTAACTGTGTCTAATTTATCATTAACTGAAATAAATCTAACACCTAAAAATGGAAAAACTTTATCAATTAATCTTCCCATCTCAAGATATTCTCTTCCAAGTCTTGATAAATCTCTGATAATAATACAATTGATTCTTCTATCTCTAATATCTTGCATCATATTCTGAAATGATGGTCTTTCAAAGTTTGTCCCACTATATTCATAGTCAGTGTAAACTTCTAAAACATCTATATTTTCTTTTAATGCATATTCTTTACAAGACAGGATTTGAGTTTCTATTGAGTATGATTTTTCTCTCCACTCTTCTGTTCTTTCGTTAGATAGTCTTGTATAAATTCCGGCCTTAAAGACTTTTCTTTCTGTCTTTTCACTTTTCTTTTCAATATATCTTTTGGAAGTTCTTGCCATTATAAAACACCTCCAGCTAATTGCATTGGAGTCTTATTTTCAAGAGCATTTCCAAAGACCTTATTTATTGAAATCAAATTCTTCTTTACTTCGGACTTGCTTTCACTTTCTTCTTTTATAAGAGTCTTCAGTAAGTTAACTGTTTCCAAATTATTAAAGACAAAATTAATCTCATTGTTTTCTCCGATTTCAATTCTATCTATAAAAGATACAATTGTTAGTCTATTTAGACTGCTTAAATCAGTGGGAACAATTTCGGAAACCAAACTATCCTTGTTTTTCATCTTTTCTTGCAAATTGGCAAGTATATTTTTCTTTGTAGCAATTTGTTTCTCTATTTCCCTGATTTTAATAAGATAATTTTTTCTGAACCTTTCAAACTCTTCAGAAGTTATAAGTTCATCTTCTAAGTCCATATATAAAGATTGTCTAAGTCTTTCATACTTTCTTTTTTCTGAGTTTAAGCTTTCAAAATCAATGTTAAATGTTACTTTTGATACATCTAACTTATTAACTTGACTTAGTAGTTCATTATATTTTTTTAAATAATCTTTAAGTGCAAAAAGAGTCATATCCAGTAGATAGTCTTCTTTTATACTATGTCTTGTGCAATCTCCTTTGTTATTATAGTGAGAACAAATATAAAAAATATTATATCCATTCTTGGACTTAACCTTTCTTCTAACCATTGAAGATCCACAATCTTTGCAATAAAGCATTCCTGATAAAATGTGTGGTATATCTGCCGATTGTTTTACATCTCGAAGCATCATCTTATTAGCCAAAGCATAAATGCTTTTTGAAATAATAGGCTTATGAGAGTCGTTTATTACAATCCAATCTTCTTCATTTACTTCTACTTCTCTCTTAGACTTGTAATTTAGTTTTCTAGTTTTTCCTTGTTCAAGCACTCCAATATAGACCTTGTTTGTAATAATCCTATTGACCATTTTTGCATCCCATTTAGAGTCTTTAACAATAAAACCAGTAGTATGATTATCACCAGAATTTTCTTTATGCTTAGATGGTGTTACACAACCTATGCTATTTAAAAAATCTGCAATAGCCTTAGACGAATAACCGTCTATCTTCATATTGAAGATTCTTTCAATTATATGTGAAACTTCTGTATCAACGACTAACTTATGTTTGTTTTTGCTATCCTTCTTATAACCAAAAGGAGCAAATGCACCAATAAATTCACCATTCTTTCTTTTGATCTCTTTTGAAGATTTAACTTTCATAGAAATATCTCTACAATAAGAATCATTAATAAAGTTTCTTATTGGAAGAATTAAGTGTGTATCGCTTACATCTGCATTTTCACTGTCATAGTTATCGTTTACGGATATAAACCTTATACCTTTTTCTGGAAATATCTTTTGTAGATATTTACCTGATTCGATATAATCTCTCCCAAAACGGGATAAGTCCTTCACAATAATTGTTTTGAACTTCTTTTCTTCAAGATCTTGAATCATCTTCTTAAATTTTGGTCTGTCAAAATTAGATCCTGAAAAGCCATCGTCTACATATTCAGCAACAACTTTAAAATCATTGTCCCTTGCATATGATTTGATAATCTGTCTTTGATTTGAAATAGAATTACTTTCTGAGCTATCTCCATCCTCTCTCGATAAACGAAGATACATACAAGCAAATTTTTCCATCACAAAACCTCCTTAATTTGTATTTGGGCAAATAGTCATTAAGGAGTTCTTCTACCACTTATATTTTACCGCACCCAAGTTTTTAAGTCAGCACCCCAGCTTATAGTCTTATACAAGCTCTACATAAATAAAGCTCAACAATATCTAGTAAGTCGAGGGACTCTTTATCACTTTGAGTGTAAGTAATTTTTTTAGAATAATCTTCTTTTGATATTTGCTCTTTAGGTTTATATTTCTTCTTTTCTTTTGCATTCATAGGTTTTACCTCACAATATAAAATTAAAGTTTTTTGACATTGACAAGTGCCTTGGATTAGCAACATAGGAATCTCACCTCCGCCTCTGTTCAGGATGAGCCGGCTTCAACCTTAGAAGTATCATTATCCTCATTTTCTTCATAGCGAATAGGGTATCCCTCCCTATATTCAAACTCTTACTTATCGCTCCCTTTCTTCTTCCCTTGCTTTTAGCTTAGCAGTACTTGTTTTGCCGAATTATTCAGCAGAAAGATCTTGGCGGATAAGTTATCACGCTCCAAAAATGATTAATGTCTTGTCTTGGTCTATTCAATTGTTAAGGTTCAAAATTTATCGAGAGCTATTAATCTTTTTAATATTTGACCATCAGAAAATACTTATCTTGATGAAACAAAATTGTTAAAATCACCCTCTTATACTTAACAGTGAAAAGAAGTCTTTCTTGGTAACCAATTTTCAAAAATAAATTTGGTTATATAAAAAGGTCCAATTCCCACTGTATAAGTAACAGTGAAAATTAGACCCTCTTGGTAACTGTCATCTAAAAGTCTTCTAACATTTCCTTTAATTTTTCTAAGACTTTATTACGCCTTTTAATAACAGACGGATGAGAAATATTCAGTTTAGCAGCTACTTCTCTAATTGTTTCTTCTTTATAAAAAAGACTTTCTATTAGGTCTCTTTCAGCAGGATTGAGTTTAGAAATAGCTCTTCTTACTTCTTCAATCATTTCCTTTGTTTCGATAATTTTTTCAACATCAAATTCCAGATCTTCTAAATTTTCTTCAAAATTACCATCATGATCATAGGAACAAAAAAAGAAACAGTTATTTATCCTGTCTCTTCTCGTTTGATATTTCTCTTTATTCAATTCACTATGATAGGCAAGATACACTTCCTTGCTAACTATTACTTTCTTTCCTTCTACAAATAAATAATATTCTTTGTCCATTAATTTTTCCTCCTTGTTGACACGAATTTCTTTTGTTTGAAAATGAAATTCACACAAGGAGGACTTCTAATTCTTTGCATATATTCTCCTGGGCATAAAAAAAGACCGAAAGAAAATAAATTCTTTCAGTCAATGAATGCCAATATTAAATTTAGGTGCTAATCACCCATCATGGATATTATATATGCACTTAAGTACACATAAAATTCGTATATGGTACTTTTTTCATTCGGAAATAGTACGCAATAAGTTCGTCTTAATTTTAATTTTTTAGATGTTCATTATATCATCAATGCTACGACCGTCTTCAAGTTGACTAATAGCAGTTGGTAAAGTATAACCCCAAATTATTACACCAACCAATGCAATGGCTTCCTTCTTTCTTTGATAATAAGCAGTTCTCTCTAAAGATACACTTCTCATACAAGCTTCATCAGTAATCTTTTTTTCAGAAATGTAGTAGTTATAAATAATCTTATGATAGATTTCTCCATACTCTGGATAAACTTTTAGCCTAACACAGGCATCATAAATTATTAAAAGCATAAGCTTACTATCCATTACATTGGATACTCTATTATTAAACTTTTCTTCAACTCTTTCTGGAGCAAATGTGGAAAGATACAAGTAAGCAGATTCTGAAGTTGATCCATAGTTTTCTTTACTCTCAAACATCATAAAATTTGCCCTGCTATCTACTGCCCAGGTAACTTGTCTATATAAACTTAAAATAAGTTTTGCAGCTGAACTAATCTCTTCAAATTTCAAGTTACTATCTGCATACATGTCCATTATATTCTTTAAAGTTTTACTTATTCTCAATCTAATCACCCCAATACAACTTATTTACAAACTTGAATGTTTGTGCTATAATATGAATATAAGTTCAGTTTGTATTATATCTCAAATTGAAAAATAATTCAAGCACTATTGTTCGTATTAAAAGTTATAAATGCACATTAGTACAGGAGGTTAAAATTATGGCTTTTGCGGATAGATTAAAGGATTTTCGTGAAAAAGAAAAGTTAAGTCAAGCAGACTTTGCAAAAATGATAGGAATAAGTACAAGAACTCTTGTACATTATGAAGACGGAGAAAGATACCCAAGAGATGTCGAGGTTTACAAAAAAATAGCTGAAGTTATGGACTGTGATTACAACTATCTTTTAGAAGAAAGTGACGAGTTTTTAAATCGAGTTTATAACATGGGTGGTAAAAGAGAATTAGAAAAAGCTAGAGCATTAACAGAAGGTCTAAGCTCTTTATTTGCTGGTGGAGAAATTTCTGACGAAGATAAAGATGCTGCTTTTGAAGCTATTACTCGTGCTTATTGGGAGGCTAAAAGAGAAAACAAGAAATACGGTCGTAAGAAAAAAGATTAGGTGATTTTATGAGCATGAATCGCTATATATATGATAAGGTTAATCGACTTATAAAAAAATATAAGACACGAGATCCTATAGAATTAATAGAAGCTTTGAATATTAACCTGGTATATCTACCTAAAACAGAAATATTTTTAGGAATGTACCATTATATTCAAAGGAACAGATTTATTTTTATCAGTAGCAACACAAATTTTAATAGAAAAACGATATTAGCACATGAATTAGGTCACGATCAACTTCACAGAGATTATTGTATGAGTGGAGGAGCTTTTCATGACCAAACAGTGCTAAACCCTACAAATAAATTTGAAACTGAAGCTAATATTTTTGCAGCTCATTTATTAATAAGTGATGAAGATGTCTTCGATAATATCAATGATCAAGTTTGTGATTATGAAATCGCTGGAAAGTTAGGAGTAGATATAAATTTACTAAATTTAAAAATTTCTGAGTTAGCAAAAATGGGCAAGTTTAATAAACCAGTTAATGTTAATATACCTCAGGGAGATTTTCTTAAAAACTATCGCCCTGAACATGATGATTATTATTAGGAGACTCTATGGGAATTTTTATTGCAGGATATATTTTATTAATCCTTTCTGGAGTAGTTTTCTACTATCTCATCTCTACCTACTCTGTAAAAATCTCAGCATTTTTGATTGATTTTATAGTTGTAGGTTTAGGATTTTATATATCCATAAAAGATAAACTAGATAACAAATTAGCTATTCCCCTTTCAATTACAGTAGTAATAATTTATGGAATATTGCTAGTTTTAATAAATCAAAAGCTACCAAAAATCAGTAAACTTTTAAACTATATAATTGCTTTTATAGGATCATCAGTTGCCCTATGGTTGGCACTTGATTTTATAACAAGCACGCTAACCGCTTTTAAAATAATAGGTCAAACTTATCATCAATTACCAATAACAAAAAATATGATGATAAATTCCTTTATACATTATGTAATTGTATTCTTAATTAGTATTCCAGTGTTTAAAGGTAGAATGAAATTTATACTTGGAGGAAATTATGAGTAAAGAAATGGATAAAAATAAAGATGAAAATCATAATAAAAAAGAACTTCAAATCAGATCTTCCGCTGCTGAATACTTGACTTTTATTGCAGCTAATGGTGATGATGGGGAAGCTATCGAAATTAGATATGAAGATGAAAATATTTGGCTTACTCAAAAGATGATGGCAGCTCTTTATGATGTTAATGTAGCCACAATAAATGAACATCTTAAAAAAATCTATGCCGATAGTGAATTACAAGAAGAAGCAACTATTAGGAATTTCCTAATAGTTCAAAAAGAAGGTTCTAGAAATGTTTCAAGGGAAACAAAGCACTATAATCTGCAAGCAATTATTGCAGTAGGGTTTAAAGTAAATAACGAACGTGCAGTCCAATTTAGAAAGTGGGCAAACCAAATTGTAAAAGATTTCACAATTAAAGGTTGGGCAATGGATGATGAAAGACTCAAAAATTCTGGCACAAAACTTACCAAAGATTATTTCGAAAAATTACTTGTAAAAATTCGTGAGATTAGATTATCTGAGAGAAGATTCTATCAAAAAATCACAGATATTTATGCTACATCTTTAGATTATGATCCATCTGCAAAAGCAACAAAAAGATTTTTTGCAGCTATTCAAAACAAATTGCACTATGCAATTCATGGAAAAACTGCAGCCGAATTAATTGTAGATAGAGCCAATCACAAAACTAAAAATATGGGACTTACTACTTGGGAAGGCTCTCCAAATTCAAAAATTCATAAATATGATGTAGTAGTTGCAAAGAATTATCTAAACGAAGAAGAATTAAATCAAATGCAAAGAATTGTTTCATCATATTTGGATATGGCAGAACTGCAAGCAGAAAGACATATCCCTATGACTATGGAAGATTGGGAAAAAAGATTAAATGGATTTTTGCAATTATGGGATAAAGAAATTCTAAACGATTCAGGAAAAGTATCTGCAGCTCTTGCAAAAAAGCACGCAGAAAGTGAGTTTGAAAAATATAGAATTATACAAGATAGACTCTACAAAAGTGATTTTGATAAATTCTTGGAATTAGAAGATGATACTAAAAAATTAGAAGAATAACTTAATATACGATTAACGGGGTCTGTAAATAATTTTGTGTATCAACCTAAATCCTGATAAAAGGGTAAGGGTTGATACATTTTTTATGCTTCAATCATCATTTGTGTTGCGACAACTTTTTCTACATCAACATTTTCATCTTCTAGATTATCTTTAAAATTCCCATCTTGATTTAGTGACGAAAAAAAAGAGCAAGTGATTTTTCTTGTCCACCTGCTCTAAATGTTTTTCCTGTTCAAAGACTTTAAATATTTCTTTCTATTAATTATTTAACTTCCATGATTCTGCCTTAGCTTTTGCATTTATAAGGTCAGAATAAAGTCCATTATTTTTAATCAGTTCTTCATGATTTCCACGTTCTACTATTTCTCCATCTTTTAAGACTAAAATCTGGTCAGCATTTCTAATTGTCTTTAGTCTGTGGGCAATCATAATTACCGTCTTATTTTTTGTTAATGATTCTATTGCTTCTTTAAGTTTATCTTCATTTTCTGGATCTATATTTGCAGTTGCCTCATCAAAGATAATTATGTCTGCATCTTTTAGCATAGCTCTTGCAATGGAAATTCTTTGTTTTTCTCCACCAGATAGACTTGCTCCACCTTCTCCGATGATAGTGTCATAGCCTTCTGGTAAAGCTTCTATAAATTCATGACATCTTGCTTTTTTTGCAGCTTCTACAACTTCTTCATGGCTTGCATTTTGTTTTCCAAATTTTATATTGTTCTCAATCGTATCTTCAAAGAGATATACATCTTGAAATACCATGGAAATAGAATTCATTAAGTTTTCTATCTTATAGTCCTTTATATTTTTTCCACCAATTAAAATCTCGCCAGAATTTACATCCCAAAATCTTGCTATGAGATTACAAAATGTAGTCTTACCAGATCCAGATGGACCAACTATGGCAGTCATGGTATTTTCTTTTATCTCTGCTGATACATTTTTTAAAATTGGTCTATCATCATAGGAAAATGATACATTTTTAAAGTCTATGTTGTGATTTTTTATAGACTCTGTAATACTTCCTTCTCTCATATCAGGCATTGAGTCTATAAAACCTACAGAATCTATGGCATTTTCGCAAGCTCTTAGGATTGCCATGTTTGATCCTGCCCCGATTAAGCCTTCAAAGATAATAAATGATGCTATAATCATAAGAATTGTTTCAGCAAGTGGAAGTTCACCAGATAAATTTAATTTTAATGATACATAGACCATAGCTACTGTTGTTATTCCCATTACAATTCTTTGAATAACTGTGTATGGTGCTACAGATTTTTCTAGGTCTAAGAGTATTCTTGATGTATCTTTTATAGACTTTCTTAAAGCTCTGTTATTTTCTCCACCAAGATTATAGGATTTTATAACCTGCATTCCTTGTAAAGTTGCTAATACTTCTTTTGTAAGTCTTGTTTGTGTTTCTGTCATTTTGTCTGCATTAGCTGATGATTTTTTCTCCATCATTGATGTAACGATGAAAAATACTATCACACCTGCTACAGCAACCAGTCCTACTTTTACGTTAAAAATTAAAGTTCCAAGGACAAAGACTAAAGTATTTAAAACTCCACCAAGTACAAGAACCAAAAGCATAGGCACCCACATTTCTGCTTGGGAAAGTGAAGATGTAGCAATAGTAGTTAATCTTCCTAGTGAAAAGCTTGAAAAGAAACCCATAGGAACTCTTTTTATTTTTTCTCCTATTTCTATTCTCTTATGGGCTGCCATAAAATATCCAGCGTGTGTTTGTGCCATTTGTGATGATTTTTGTGTCATTATCTTTCCAACAAGGGATATAACTAATATTCCAAGACAAATAAAGATAGCCTTATAGTCTAAAGTTTTAGAGAGTATATTTACCAACATATAGTAAATTGCACCAAATTGTAGAGCATTAAATACTGCATGAAAGAATCCAGCCAGAATAGATTTTTTAATATTTGCTTGTTCTTCCTTAGAAAAATTCCATATCTTTTTAAACACCTTAAGCATTTTCATCACCCCTTACATTGGCATCAACCATTTCCTTATAAAGCTCTGATGACTTTAATAGTTCTTTATGATTTCCATAAGAATCCAATTTACCATCTTTAATAACAAATATCCTATCTGCATCAACAATTGTCTTTAACCTATGAGCAATTATGATTAAAGTTTTACCCTTAACTAGATTTGCCAAGGCGTTTTGTATGAGAGCTTCATTTTCAGGATCTATATAAGAAGTTGCTTCATCTAAAATTACGATTGGTGCATTTTTTAGCATGGCACGAGCAATAGATATTCTTTGTCTTTCTCCTCCAGATAGATGACCTCCACCTTCGCCAACTCTTGTATCATAACCATTAGATAGATTCATAATAAAATCATGGCAGGCAGATTTTTTACATACATCTATAATTTCTTCGTCAGAGGCATTCTTATTTCCAAGCCTAATATTTTCCTTTATAGTCATATCAAAGAGGAAATTGTCTTGGGATACAAAAGAAATAAGTGAAGACAAGTTTTCGAGCGACACATCTTTTGTTTCTACTCCGCCAATTTTAATAGATCCCTTATCTACATTCCAAAATCCAGCAATAAGTTTTGCTATTGTGGACTTGCCTGACCCAGAAGGACCAACGAGGGCTGAAACATTAGATTCTTTTATTTCCATAGAAAGATTATCAATAACTTTCTTTTTCCCATCGTAAGAAAAGTCTACGTCTTGAAGTTCTATATTATAGGATTCTATTTTTTCTCCCTTGTCAACATTTTCTAACTCTCTTGAATTTAAAATTTTTCCTATTTCAGAAGTTATAGTTGATATTCTTGACATGTCGTCCATATAGTTCATGATTTTTAAAATGCTAGAAACCGTAGCAAAGGATAAGACGATTAAGGTAATTAAATTTCCTAAATCAATACTTCCATTTATATAAAATAAAATCCCAAAGGGTATGATGGTAATAATTCCCATAGGAGAAAGTAATCTACCTATGGCAACCCTATTCATAGATTCACCCATCCAGTTATAATAAAAGCTTGCATTGTCATAAACTGCATCAGTGTATTTTTTATAAGATGATTCGCTTTGATTAAAGGTCTTGATTACTTCAATACCGTTTATATACTCGACAATAGAATTATTCATGTGTTGACCAATAGCAACTGACTTTCCAAACATTTCCTTATAATGAGCATTCATAACAGACATCATGGTAGCCATTCCTACCACAAATGGAATTAGTGATAATAAAGTTAAACGCCAATCTAGTGTAAACATGTAAATAAACAATAGAATAGGTCCTACTAAATTTGCCGTAAATTCTGGCACTAAGTGGGCAAGGGATGTTTCCATAGAATCAACTTGCTCAACTATAATATTTTTTAATTCTCCAGATGATCTTGATAGTACATCTCCCA
>NZ_LR130844.1:1738785-1836452 GCF_900626155.1 Anaerococcus vaginimassiliensis
CATTCCTACCACAAATGGAATTAGTGATAATAAAGTTAAACGCCAATCTAGTGTAAACATGTAAATAAACAATAGAATAGGTCCTACTAAATTTGCCGTAAATTCTGGCACTAAGTGGGCAAGGGATGTTTCCATAGAATCAACTTGCTCAACTATAATATTTTTTAATTCTCCAGATGATCTTGATAGTACATCTCCCAATGGCATCTTGAAAAGTTTCTTAGAAATATCATTTCTGATTTCTCCTAATGAGTTAAAAGTTGCGGTATGGGAAATACTTGTTGATATTCCTGCTGCCACTTCTTTAATAACAAATGTTATTAAAATATTTATGCATAGTGGAGTATATAAGCTAATATCCCTTATGCCATTAATCAAATTCACAATAATTTTCGCCATGTATATATAAGAAAAAAGCCCAGCCACTACTCCAATTATTGCCAGTAAGATTGACATAAAATATGAGCCTTTTCTTTTATTTACATATTCTTTTACTAAATTCACTTTAAAACCTCCTTTAGTAATATTTTTAAATAGTTTATTATATTTTTTTTATTTCAGAGGGCATTCTATTAAGCTCTCCAATCATCATTGCTATTCCAGCTAAAATCATAATTAAATCTACAAGAGGTTCAGCAAACCATACTGCCTTAACTCCAAATATCATTGGTAGAATAATCATGGCAGGAACGAATAAAAATAATTGTCTTAGCATGACGATTATGCCTGCCTTTTTAGCATTTCCTATTGCTTGGAAGAATGTTATAGACATAACCATTACTCCATATAAGATAAATATAGAATAGAATAGTCTAAAGTTTCCTACTCCCTGAGTTATAATACTTTCTTCTACTCCAAATAGGGAAAGGATGTTTTTTGAAAATAATAAGACTGGTAGCCAAAATATGGCTGCAAGAACAAGTCCTCCAATGGAGAATACCTTCATTGCCTCCTTTACCCTGTCATATCTTTTTGCTCCAAAGTTTGTACCAACAACAGGTTGCAAGCCTTGACTCATTCCCCAAAGTGGAATAAAGGAAAAGGCATATATTCTTAAAGTTGCTGCCATTAAGATAGCATTTGTATCTCCTCCATATTTAAAGGACATTTTGTAAAGCATGGTCTGCTGAATCATAAATAAAATTTGCATCATCATAGCAGATGACCCTACGCCAAACATTTCTCTTTTTATTTCCTGATCAGGTTTGATTTTATTTATTTTTACTGCTTTACTTTTATATTTGAAGTAATGGAGTGTTATTATCGCTTGAACAAATTGTGCTGTAATAGTTGCAAGTGCAGCCCCTTCTATTGCGTATTTTCCCATTAATTTCATTAGAATGGGATCAAGAATTATGTTTAAAAAAGCCCCTAGCCCCATAATGAGCATTGCTTTTTTCATTAATCCTTCTCCACGCATAACCATGTTTGCTGATTGAGTAAAGTTTACAAATAAAGAACCAATGAAAATTACTCGTAAATATCTGATACCATATTCTTTAATTTCTCCACTTGCTCCAACCATATCTAAAAAATGTGGTGCAAGTAAAATTCCGCCTATTGTAATAATTGATGAGAATAGAATAACCCAAAAGATTAAATTTCCCATAATTTTATCAACTGTTTTTTGGTCACCCTTTCCTATAGCTCTTGATAAAACTGATGCTGAACCTACACCAATAAGTGTAGATACACCACTATTGAAAAATGTAAGTGGCATAGCTACACCACAAGCTGTCATTGCTGTTTGTCCTATAATATTTCCTGCAAAAATTCCATCCATTAGTGGATAAAGACCTATTACTATCATTCCTATTACAGCAGGGATAGATAATTGAAAAAGTAAATCTATAGGTCTTTTTGTTAATAATTGTTCTTTCATATCTTGTTTCAAAAAATCAACTCCTTACACAATCAGTCCATCTTTAATAAATTTCAAAATATCTTTTTCATGTCCTTGAACATATACTTTCTTATATCCATCTTCTTCAAGCATTAACACAGAATTACAAACTTTAAAAATAAGTTCTATATCATGAGTTATTATGGCAAAAGGATATATTTTTGAATATCTTTTTATTATTTCAGAAATATCATTCATCCTCTTGTAATCTAAACCTGACGTAGGTTCATCAAGAATTATTAGTTTTCTAGCACTTAAACAAGCAGTTAATAGTGCAAGTCTTTGTTTTTGTCCACCAGATAGATTTTGTGGATGGTCATACCTATTTTCCCAAAGGTCAATATGTTTTAATTCGTTTCTAAGTCTATTTAAATATTCAACGTCATTAATTCTATCTTTTTGTAAAAGCTCATTTTCCACTGTATCAAAAAATATTTGGTATTCTACATCTTGCATCATATAATAAGCGTTTCTTAATCTTTCTTTTTTATTTCTCCCAAAGCTTGTCTTGCCTTTAAAGTTTAATAAACCAGCTAAAGATCTTGCAAGAGTCGTTTTACCTACTCCATTTTTACCTATAATCGCCATTATCTCATTTTCATATAAGCTTATATTTAAATTTTTTATTAATTCTTTTTTACCAATAGAAATACCAACTCCTCTTATATCCTCAACTACATTTTTGGAATTATCAATATTTTCAGATAGCAAAAAATTATAGTTAGTTGTTCTTAAAGAGTAATTTTTACAATCCTCTTCTGTTAATTCACCTTTTTTAAAGACTTTTTCGATTTTACCATCTTTCATATACAGAAAACGATCATATAAATCATTTAAATAGAACAATCTATGCTCAGATATTATTATCGTTTTTCCTAAGGATTTTAATTTTTCAAGAATATTCTTAAGTTCGACTATTCCCCTATAGTCTAAATTTGATGATGGTTCATCAAAGAAAATTATTTTAGTATCATAAACAAGAGTAGATGAGATAGCAACTTTTTGCTTTTGTCCACCTGATAAAGAATTGATATTTCTATATTTTAAATTTTCAATTCCCATCACACTCAAAGAGTCATCAACTCTTTTCTTTAATCCTGAAAGCTCCATTCCTAAATTTTCTCCAACAAAGGCAAGCTCATCCTCAACAATATTTGCGAAAAACTGATCTGTTGGATTTTGAAAAACATTTCCTATATATTTTGCCAATTCTCCATTTTTATATTGCGAAATATTTTTTCCTAAAATAGATACTTGTCCATATAATTGTCCTTGATAATGATTCGGAATTAAACCATTTAATATTCTTGTTAGAGTAGTTTTTCCACAACCAGATAAACCACTTATAACAACAAGTTCCCCTTCTTTAATATTTAGCTCTATATCTTTTAAAATTACCTTATCATTTCCATCATAAGAGAATTTTTTAATATCAGCTTCTATTACATTCATATTGACCTCCACAATAAGAAAATAGCTAAAAGTAAGAATACGATATCAAAAAATTTAAAAGTTATTTTATGATAATTGGTCCTTTCCCCTCTATATTCTGCTCCTTTAGATATAATAGATGAAGTCAAAGTTTCACTCACTTGCAAACATTTATAGATAAGAGGGATGAAATAAAGTTCAAAAGACATAATAGGATGGAGGGGACTTAATCTTAGTCCCCTTACCTTCATGCCATTCTTTATTTCTTTAAGCCTTAACCCCATCTCTGATATAAACTTCATTCCTATCACTATGCTTAGAGCAAACACATTTGGAATGTGTAAAAACTTAAGTGAACTCATCATTTTAAGTGGTGATGTATTCACAAGAATACCGCCAATAATAAATATCGGAAAGAGTTTTAATACAATTTCTACAAGACCTAAAATTGCATTTCCACCTATTCCTAAGTCTGTAATAGTTAATGTTTTGCCAACAATTAACAAGATAAGAACTGTTGCTAGTTGTTTAATAAATTGTTTTAAGGAAAAAGTTAAAGTTAGAAACATTGATATTCCTATCATAATATAGTAGCCAATATCATCTGTTATAAATAATATAATCGAAAACGCTAAAATTAAAACAAATAAGATTATAGGATTTACAAGACAGTTGTCATCTCTCCTTATTTTTTCCATTACAATATTCCTGATTTTTTACTCTTTTTAAAAAACTTATTATTTATATATAATCCAAATCTTCCTGCTATTAATACCAAGACGATATTAATGCCTATTGAGATTAGCATTGCCTTTGGTGTAAAAAAGGCATCCATAAAGGCAGCCTGTTCTTTAGTAAATACGCTAAAAACTTCAACAATTTTTTCTGGTCCAAGTAGTCTTACAAATGTCATTGCATGCATTGAAATAACAAACATTCCAGCAGATACTGCTAAGGCAACTCTATTATCATTTTTATAGTTACCTATAATTAATTCTGCTACAATAGCTGCGATGGCATTTACTATAAGCATTGGCCAATATCCACTTAATGCATAAAATACACCAAGCAACATGAAAAATATAAAAGCTATTCCTCTTTTTTGTAATTTTTTAGCCATAATTATAAATGGCGGAGCTACTACAAAGGAAGAAAATCCTGCCGCTATATATAAGGATAAAGTTCCTAACATTCCTGTGGCTGTTGATACAGCCATGTTTAATATAAACGCCACTACTGTAAAAATTGTAACTTGTACGATATCTTTTAATTTCATATAAACCTCCAATTTAAGATATATTTTTTCTTTCTGAGTAAACCCTAAGATTTACTTAGCATTATTATCTAAGATAATTCCTATCATTTTTTTTAATGCAAGTTTGTTCTTCACAAAATTTTCTCTTGCATTTAGAACTTCACAACCTAGAATAAATGTGTTAATCAAATCAGTTATTAATTCGATAGCTTCACTTAATTCACCTCTTACATCTTCATCAAATAACATTAGAATACTATCAGATGATGATTTTTTTAGTTTCTTATATAAGTCTTTTAACTTATCGTCATGATTTAATTCCTGCAAAAACATTGCATAAATTGAAACATAGTCACTCTGATATAGCATTTTTTCTAAAATAATCTCAGATAAAACTTCGCTAAAATCCTGACTTGTATTATTCATCTCATCATAGATTATCTTCTCTCTGTATTTATTTCCTTCTAACATAATGTCGTATAAAATTTCATAGGTAGAACCATAATGATGATACAACCCACCTCTAGAAAGCCCAGTAGCTTCCATAATGTCATTCATAACTGTATTTCTAAATCCCTTATCCAAAAAGACTTTCATAGCTGCTTGTCTAATCTGCTTTTTTCTTTCTTCAGCTTCCATTTTCATTTCATAAATAACCTCCAAACCGACACTATTGTCGGTATTATTGTATCAACTCTGATAATCATTGTCAATAGCTTCGCTTATACTTCTTTATTAATTTTTTTAAATGCGGTATAATTAATAAAACCTAATAAACGCTTAACGCTTATAACTTTAATAGCAAGCACAGTAAGTGTACGGACACTTACGAAAAAATTAATGGAGCAGCCCTTTACGGAATGCTCCATTTTTTTAATTTTTACCTTGTTAGGGAGAACCCTAAGACCCCGAAATATATTTTATAAAGGAGAATAAAATGGCAAATAGATTTAGAAATGAAAGAATAGAAATAAAACTAACTAAAGAAGAAAAAGAAGTTTTTGAAAAGAAAATGAAACTTGCAAACTGCAAAACTATGTCCCACTTTCTTAGGAAATGTGTATTAGAAAAAGAGATTTATGTTGTAGATTTAGAACCATTTAGAAACCTACAATGGCTACTTTCGAATGCAACAAATAATATAAACCAGATTGCAAAAGCTACTAATACAACTGGTGTTATTTACAAAAATGAAATTGAATCAATGAATAAACAGATAGAAAAATTATCAAAAGAAATATGGCAGATCCATTCCCTACTTCTTAACAAATCAAAAGAAAGTTCTGGTGATTAGTATGGCAATTACAAAAATACATCCTATAAAATCAACTCTAAATTTGGCAATAGATTACATTACTAAGAGTGAAAAAACTGATAAAAAAGTCTTGGTATCTTCATTCAAATGTCATCCATCTACTGCCCACATACAATTTATGAAAACACGAGAAGATAATGATACTAAAGGTACAGTTTTGGCTAGACATTTAATCCAATCTTTTCTACCAGGAGAGGTTGATCCTATAAAAGCTCACGAAATTGGAATGGAGTTATGCAAGAAAATTTTAAAAGAAGATTATGAATTTGTACTTGCAACTCATATAGATAGAGGACATATCCATAACCATATTATTTTTAATAATGTTAATTACAAGACTGGTAAATGCTACCAATCTAACAAAAAAACTTACCATAAAATCAGGTATCAAAGTGACGAATTATGTAAAGAAAATAAGCTTTCAGTTATTGATAAATACTATGAAGCTAACAAAAGAAAATATAAAACTGCAGGTAAATCCTGGTATGAGTATGACCAAAACAAGAATGGAAATTCTTGGAAATCTAAACTTCAATTTGATATAGATAGAATGATTAATAAATCTAGATCTTGGGAAGGATTTTTAGAAAATATGAAATCTCTTGATTATGAAATTAAGTTTGGTAAACACATTGCTTTTCGTCATAAAGATAAGCAAAGATTTACAAGAGCTAAGACTATCGGAGAAGATTATACTGAGGAAAAAATCAAAGAAAGAATAGATATAACTATTAAAAACAAAGCTAATCCTATTAAAAAACGTGTAGGAAATATTATTGATATATCTACTAATGAGAAAGCTCAATCCTCTAAAGGTTATGAAGTTTGGGCAATAAAATATAATATCAAAACAATGGCAGATTCAATAATTAAACTTCGAGAACAAGGAATTAATTCAATTACTCAACTCGATGACCTGATCAAAAAATCTGCTGATGATAGACAAGACTTATTAGATAAAATAAAGAAGATTGAAACTGAAATGAAGAGTTTATCCGAGAATATGGAAAATATAAATACTATAAATAAGTATCGTGAAATCTATAAATACCAAAAGAAAAATCCTGATGATAAGCAATTTGCAGAAGAATATTATAGCGAACTTTCCGTATATAAAATTGCCGCTAAAGAAATTTTAGAAAACTATAAAAAACTACCAAACACAAAAGAAATACTATCAAACCTCGATAAATTGCAAGAAAAAAAGAACACCCTTATGCTAGAGTATTCTTTGAATAAAGAACAATTTTCTGACCTTGTTCAATATAGGAAAAACTATGAAAATTATTATGGAAAGGAAGTGGAGAGATAAAAAGCTATGAAAGAGTAAACGATAACTCTGTGTAATTGCATTAAAGGGTATTATAATATTTATTGTTAAGTATAAGAATTTAAGAGTCAAGTCCATAATATTGTGTAAATTAAACTAGTACAATATTATGGACTTGACTAAATTTTTTAAATACCATTATATTTTAAAAAAACAATTAATACTAAACTTATAAAAATAGCACTAATAAAAGCTATCCAAAAAATAAATTTATCTACTTTAAACTTAGATTTAAATTTTTTTAAAGCTAAATTATATATTCCCACGCCCAATACACCACCTAATGTATTATTAATTATATCAGTTATATCAAATACTCCAATTGACAATGCGTACTGTAAAAACTCTATAGCTAAACTAAAGAAAAATACAAAAAGAATACTTTTTAAATTGTTTTTACGAAATAAAATAGATCTAATCATAATTCCCAAAGGTAAAAAAATGAGTATATTTGATACCATCTCATCAAAAATAACTTTAATATTAACTGTATTGTCATAATAAAATGGTAGTAAATTTATTTGTCGCTCAATCAATAAATTATTGATTGAAAATGTCATTTTAAATACTACAATAAAGATTAACCAAATTATATAGTATACAGTTAGCACTTTCATCCCAACTGAAATATATTGATTTTTCAATTTCATAATTAATTCCCCTTCAATCTATTAAAGTCACTTAAATTCCTTATTATACATTAACTTATATCTATTACAGTTTTCAATTAAATCATCGTGACTCCCATCACCTACTATTTTTCCATTATCCATCACAATAATTCTATCAGAATTCATCGCACATCTTATCCTATGGGTGATATATATAATAATCTTATCATTCAAATTATTTAAAATATTATCAAATATGATTTTTTCAGAAATTATGTCTAATGACGAGCTTGGCTCATCAAATAACAATAGACTTGATTTTCTATACATAGTTCGTGCTATTGCAATTTTTTGCCATTGTCCGCCTGAAAGTTCCTGCCCATTTTCAAACCAATTACCTACTACTTTATTAATATTATATTTACCATCATTTTTTAAAAATTTTGCATCAGCACTATTTAATGCTGTTAGAATCGAAAAGTCGTCTTCATTTCTATCAATTTGCCCTAATATAATATTCTCTTTTATTGTCCCCTCATATTTCAAATAATCTTGAAATAATGAACTAATCTGTATTCTATAAGATTCTATTTCAATATCATCAAATTTCATCCCATTAATTAAAAACACACCTGAATCTGGACTATATAATCCAGCTAAAATTTTTAGAAGTGTACTTTTTCCTGAACCATTTTCCCAAATTATTGCAATGGATTCTCCTTTTTTTATCTTTAAAGAAATGTCTTGCAGAGCTAAACTATTATCATCATAAGAAAAGCTTATATTAGATAACGATATTACATTAATGTAGCATCTTGCTCTATTCTGTTCAAAATATCGTAAGTTTTATTATCTTCAAGTTTTTTTAAAGGCAAATCAGCACATTTTCCCATTACTTTCCTCATAGAAGAATAAGTAACTTCATTACTTAACCTTTGTAAATAGTAGTTTTTAATATTATCTACTATTACAGATATAAATTGTAAAGATAAATATATAAGTATAAGTATTATAATATTATCAAATCTAGTGGAATGAATTTGAATTATATTAATTATTGTTTGTCCTAATTTAAGAACTAAAAACGGAAAAACACCACTTACAATTGACAATATTATAGTAATCGCAAAAGAATTTTTATCTACTTCATAAATCATCTTGAATGCTATTTTTATACATTCAAGATGATTTATTTTATCCTTACCCATATATTTATCCTCTACTTCCCATTAAAATATTTATTGCTCTATTTTGTTATATGATTTTATACTTAGCAATAAATACAGAGCAATATTAATTAAAGCCATTATTACTAGAAACTTTGGAATCCATAAAATTTTACCTGGCAACTTAACAAATTCAAATTTTTGATACTGTTCAATTAAGCTATTTTCTGCAGTACCTAATCCCAAAGACGGCAAAAAATAAAATATTGATTTAAACAATTTTTTTCCATACAATAATGATGGAATAAAAAATAAAACACTCGATATGGCTGATGAAACCATAGAAACTTTTGAATTTATAGCGACAAATATTGACATCATTGAACTTGCAATAGTAAATAATATACTTAACAAAAATACACTTAATATAACTTTACCTATAGTTAAATTAGATATTGACAGTTGATTAAATAGTAACATTTGAAAAGATGAATCTAAACCATTAGTATAAAGATATTTAATAGTTCCATAATAAATAGATATATTTAATATCAAATAAAGCGATATAATACTTGCTAAGGCAAGTATCTTGCTGCAAATATATTTATTTCTTCCATTTCTAGTTGTTCTAAAAATTGAATCTAGGTAATTTTCTTTATCTTCAACAATGCATTGTGATGAAATCAATATACAAATTAGTGATAATACCGTTATAAAAATATTTACGAAAAATAGTATATCTTCACTAAAATATCCTCCATAATAAAATGGTTTATTTACCTCTTTATATTTTTCTAGAGCAAATTCTGTTATCTTGTCATTGTCATATTTCTGTTTTATGTCCCTTTCCAATGCATCATAACAACTTTGATAAAAATTTAAATCTTTTTCTGTATCAAGTTCGTTTACATCAAGTAAACTTCCAGATGTTGTAATTGTATATGGGTATGTTATTACTCTTAATATAGGATCAAATTTCGATATATTTTTTTTAGCATCCTCTGATAAGTTTTCTCTACTGTTTACATTTTCATTATTTAATATTTCTTTATAAGATTTTACTACTTTAGTTATTTTTTCTTCTGTCAAATAACCTTCAGAGGCTTTATTATCCTCATTAAAATGATCTATAGCCTCTTTTCCAAAATAGGTAATTGTATCACCAGAACTTATATCATCATATTGTACACTTCTATAAGTAATAAATGATATCAAAAAAGTAAAAAATAAACCCACGACCAAAAAAACTCTTACTGATTTTTTAGATAAAAATCTTTTTAGTTCCTGTAAATATATGTTCATAATCTATACCTCCCCTACAGCTTTGACAAAGCAAACTAGTCTTATTATTTATAATTAATATAGAAGCCCACAAAATATAGACTAAAATTTCTATATAGTGTGAGCCTCTATGATTCATCATTAATATGATGCTCTAAGAGTTTTTAAAGCGCGAACTCTGTTACCAGTTCTATATTCTCCTTATTTTATTTTTTTCATCCCACGATAAAATTGGATCATAATAATCTTTTAAAATCATTCTTTCTTCATAAGATTGTGGTCTTGTATATATGCTTTCATGTGGTCCATAATCTATGGAAGATGTTAATATGTTTATATTCTTAGGCAACCAATCGCATTCATTTAAATAAACTTGTATCTTATCATACTTATCCTCATAATCAGGTCCTTCGATTACCATGTTTAAGGTAATGTTTTCTTTATTATTATATTTTTCTGCTTCTAGGGTTATTAAGTCCATAATTACCTCCAATTTTTGAATACATCATTACTACTAAACTTGGTAAAATAATAATATATATTACAGCTGATATCATTATAAGACTTGATGAACTCATCCAATTTCCAAAAACATTTACAAAATTAAAATCAGCTATTTGATTTTGTAATGAATTGAGTAGTCCTACTCCTGAAGATGGAAAAATATAGTTTATAGCACTAATCATACCAATAGGAGAAATTATTGTTGGAAATACTGCTAATAAAATTGATTTCATTATGGATTCAACTTTTCTTTTACTTAATACAGAAATAATTAGTGTAGCAAGAATGGTTGAAATCAATATGATACTATTACAAATAAGCATATATTTATTAAACTGTCCAAAGTTCCAATTATGCAAACTTAAAGCACTAAACATCATCTGAACAGAAGTCTTTTTATACTCTGTTCCAAAAGCATAGTCTAATATAGAGCCTTGTATGAAGTTTCCTAAGAGCAAAGTTAATACCGAAATCGTAAGTATTGCTAGGATTTTATAGATGGCAAACTTTCTTCTGCCATATTTAGTTGTTTTAAATATATAATCTAAATCATTCTCACTATCTGACGAGAATATTGGAGCTGCTACTACAACCATTAAAATTATTATTATCGTATTATAAAATCCTCTATAATCATTTGCATCTGTACTATAATATCCATAATATTCATATGGAGTCTTTATTTTACTCAGTGCTTTTTCAGATTTTTCTATAATTTGATTCTGAGCTTTATTAGGATATTCATTTTCAATTACTTTATTTAGATAATCAAATACTTTATTGTAAAAATATTTGGTATCATTGATATCTATGCTTAAAACTGGAGGAAGGTTATTACTTTGAGAATCAGTGAATACTTCATTTACTTTCTTACTTATATGTTCTATAGGCATAAGCTTCTTTGTATTAATTTCAGGTTTTAATTCAGACCTATCAGTAACATTATATTCTCTTAGTATTTCTCTATATTTTTTTGTGCCATTATAAATTAAATCTTCTGTTATCTTTCCTGAATAAGGCTCTTTAGCTTTTTTAATATATTCTATTGCTTCTTTTCCTTTTAAATTTTTTACTTGATCTCCTTCTCCATAGGTAATTTTTGTAAAATTAATTGGAGCTATGGAAAGCAATATAGCAAGTAGTAATGAAAACAATATTATAATTTGATTTGATCTTATTGATAAAATCCTCTTTATCTCATTTAAGTAAATTTTCATTTTAATTCACCTTAAAACTTCTATCTTCTGGAAAGACCCATAAATAGAAGTCTTCTAGATGAGCTTTTGTTAATTTAGAATTATTTAAAACATCATCTTTATCTGATATGTATCTAATGAGTACGTTTCCATCATCTTGTTGTTTTACATTAACAACATTCAATTGTGTTTCTTTTTCTGCATATTCTCTATTTGATATAGATGCTTCGTATACCTTATTCTTAATTTTAGATATCAGTTCATCAGTTGTTCCAGAATATACAAATTTACCATCTTTCATAATTAAATTTGATGTTGATATATATTCAATATCAGAGACTATATGAGTCGAAAGCAAAACTATTTTATTTTTTGATATTTCCGTGATAAAATTTCTTAATTTTATTCTCTCACCAGGATCAAGTCCTGCTGTTGGTTCATCTAAAATTAATATTTTAGGATCATTTAAAATAGCTTGACATATTCCTACTCTCCTTCTCATTCCTCCTGAAAGCTTTACTACTTTTTTGTACTTGACATCAGATAAGTTTAATACTTCTAGGAGTTTATCAATCATTTCTTCTGTTTTGCTCTTGTCTATACCTTTTAAAGCAGCTACATATTGTAAAAATGAATTTACAGTAAACTCTGGAGCACAAATAAATTCTTGAGGTAAAAACCCTAACAAATTCCTATATTCTTCTCCTAATTTGTTGATTCTTTCCCCATTATATAAAATTTCGCCTTGACTCGGTGTACTAATTCCAGTGATCATTTTTATTAAAGTTGTTTTCCCAGCACCATTTGCACCTAAGAGTCCCCAAACACCTGGACATAACGTAGCTGATGCATTATCAACCGCTAATTTATCTTTAAATTTCTTACTTACGTTTTTAATCTCTAATTCCACTAAACTACCTCCCTTATCTTTTATGCTTCCTTATTAAAAAGTAAAAAAATACATCTTCATGTTAGTGATAAAAATTTTACTCCTCTATGATTTTATTTTAATTGATACAATAAAAAAGTGTTTTAATATTCTATTGATTAATTCTTAAGATTTCATTAATTTTTAAAAAATAAAAAAACACCTTAATTATGTAGTTTTATACATAATTAAGGTGTAATCCTCATTTATTTTTTAATCTTACAATGACAATAACTTCATTATTAGAACTTTCTACCTCTATCTTACCCTCATGTAATTCAATAATTTCTTTTGCGATAGGTAAACCTAAGCCAGATCCCACTTTTTTTGAATTTCTTGCTAGATTTAATCTAGTAAATTTGTTAAACATATTTCTTATCTGCGCTTCTTCTAGTGTATCGGCCTTGTTAATAATTTTTAATATTACACACTTATACGTTTGATATATTTTAACTTTTATCTCTGTATTTGCATAAGAATATAAGATTGCATTTTTTAAAATATTCTCTAAGGCTCTTTTCATTTTATTTGGATCGACATTTACAAATATTGAGCCTTCACTTGAGATATTTATCTTATGATTATTCTCTTTCATCATAGGATAAAGCTCATCTCTTAATTGTATTAAAAAATATTCTAAATCAATTTTTTCTTTATGAATACTAAATTCACCATTATTTAATCTAGCAATTTCAAAAAATTGGTTTATAAGATCTTCTAATCCTAATGCTGTTTCTAATAATTGTCTAATATATTTCTCTCTTTGCTTATTAGGCAAGTCTTTCATTTCATCGAGCATTGATAAATATCCAATGATAGATGTCAAAGGAGTTCTTAAGTCATGTGCTAAGTAGGTGATTAAATCATTATCTTCATTTTCTCTTTTTTTAAGCGTATATTCTATCTCTTTTTGTTTAAATTTTAATCTATTTATGGAATCTTCTAAAGTTTTATAAGGAGTCGGGAAACTAACAACATTCTCATCCAAATCGTCTATTTTTTTGCATAAGTCAATATAATCTTTCTCTAATTTTGAAAATTCTTTTATTATAATAATTAATATCCCCAATAATAAAATAACAAAAAAAATCAGATCCAATCTATTAACAAAAAATTCGTGTATTTCATTATTAAATCTAAAAATATTGCTATCTATTGCAAGCATACAACTCATTAGAATAAATAAAAATACCATAATTTTTATTACTATTTTTTTTAGTATATATTTAAAATATTGATCTTTATCCAATTTTATACCCAACTCCCCATACAGTTGTTATTATATTGTTTTGCACTCCTAACTTTTCCCTAATATGTCTAATATGAACTGAAATAGTATTGTTTTTTACATAATAATCATTTGGATAAATTTTATAAAACAAATCCTCAGATTCTAAAACTTCTGATTTTTTTTCTAGTAATGACTTTAAAATAATAAATTCAGTAGGAGTCAAATCAACATTTTCCCCATCTACTAATACCTCTCTTGATTTTATATTTAGATCTACATTTTTATAAGTCAAAATATCTTCAGAATTTTCTCTAGTTTCTAAATTATAATTATTGCACCTTCTTAATTGTGCCTTTACCCTTGCAACTAACTCTCCTGGCAAAAATGGTTTAGTTACATAATCATCCGCTCCAAAGGTTAAGCCCTTAATTTTACTTGACTCATCATCTTTTGATGTAAGCATAATAATTGGATAATTAAAAGACTCTCTAATCTTTTTGCATAAATAATATCCATCTTTATCAGGTAACATAATATCTAAAATCGCTAAATCAAATTCTTCTTCCTTAATATATCTAATTGCTTCCTCTGAACATGTTGCCTTTTTTATAATATAATTTTCATTTTCTAGATATATCTCTATTAAATCTAAAATACTTTCATCATCTTCTACTACTAATACTGAGTAATTCATAACTAAATTTCCACCATTTTAAATCTATCACTTTTGTCAAAACAACTTTAAAAAAATAAAGAAATTTTTTAATTAAAAGAATCAAGAAGAACAATACAACATCCTTTTAATGAATTAAATATATCTTTCTAAATTTCTTAAATCTATAATTTTTGATTTAATATACATTTCTTTCGTTGTTTATAAATGTCTACTTATAGATATTGTACCATTATTCTTTATCTCATTTCAATATCTATATCTACTATATTGATAATAGATTGTCTTTGCTGTCATCACATATACTATATCTTTTAAAAAGTTTTCGTCTGTTCTAGCCTTCTAATCGTCTTTTCTTTTTCAGACTTCAAATCCAAAACATTTTAGCTTTGTTGGTTTAATAACTTTGAATTTTGTTGCATTTATTTTAATCCTAACTTCTTTTCTATACATTGGTTACTAAAACTATTACTCTATTTGCCACTACACTGTTTGCTACTGTTAGTATACTGTAATCTACATATCTAACCAACCTTAATATCATATTCATGTTCATCAAGTCAGGTCGTTCCTCTCTTCCACATATCTCCATGTGAAATTTCAGGATTGCTATGGAATTCGTCGACAAATACGCTGTTTAGGGACTTTCACCCCAGTATTGGAACTTGCCCCATCATACAATACAGTAAGCAGACAAAAACCTGCCCCCTATAATCTTTTACCTTTCTATGCTTTTATCATTTTTCTTCTTTTCATCCACTTTCATATCCCCTTTAGTCTTAAATTTCTTTAATTTCTCTATTGTTGATATTTTTGCTTTAGTATGCTCTTTAGCTTTTAATAATTTGGCAGAGTATACTTTTAGACTTGTGTATTCCTTATTATCTTTTCCTATGCTTTTTAGCTTGCTTTAGGTCTTTTTTAAATCTACTTGTAAACTTTATCTTATACTTCAAGGGCTTTCCTCAAGTCATCCATATTGTCATAGGATTTCACATTCGTATCTTTAGCTATCATTCTTCCTTCTTCAATCGCTTTTATAGTTTCATCACTTGGAACATTAAGTTTTAAATCAAAAGGAATGCCACTTTCTCTAATACTCGCCCTTAAAAACATGTTAATGGCAGTAGTCATATTTAAGCCTAGACTGGAGTAGATTTTTTCGGCAGCTTCTTTTATTTCTTTATCTGTTCGTATATTCAAATTTGTTGTAGCCATTTCCCCATCTCCTTTGACCTTATTATATGACCAAATTTGTGCGTAGTCAATACACTGTCATTATATTTTATGCATTAATTTTACTGTTGATATTCTTCATTATCATACTCAAGTAAATCACCTGGTTGACAATCAAGCTCCTTACAGATGCTAGCTAAAGTATTAAATCTGATACCTTTGGCTTTTCCTGTTTTTAATATTGATAAATTTGCTTCGGTTATCCCTATCCTTGCTGCAAGCTCTTTCGATGTCATATTTTTCTTTTTTAACTCTTGATCAAGATTTATAATTATTTGATCCTTCATTTTCAAATTATACTTTCCGAATCTTCTTTTAAGGATTTTCCCGAATTAAATATAATCATTGATGAAAATGCTATAACCACCAAAATTATGTTCGTTAAATAATCCTTAATAGTTAAATTAAAAACACTGCTAATATTGTCCACTTTAAAATAATTGAAAACTAGCATAGAAATAATTTGACAAATCGTCAGAATTATAAGTGCTATTAATATATCTCTCGAATATTTTGAATTTAAGTCTGAAAAATAATCTTTCTTCTCTAAATTCACTAAAATCTTCTCAAATTTATCCAATGAGAAACCAGCAACAATGAATACCATAAGGGCACTCAAGCATGAATAAATAATAAAAGGAAGTGAAACTTCTTGTAGATTAAATTGATAAGATTCAACTACTTGTATTACATCATCTTTAAAAATCAGAGTTAATACACTTCCAAGCAAGGTAAAACCTGCTCCTAAATATGAAATATATCTTAAAACCTTAGATAATATAATCGCTATTTTAAAAATAAAACTCTTCATAACTTCTCCTCAACACTTTCATTTATCTATTATCATCTACATCTTTCAATTCTTGTACTTTATCTTCCAGATTATTTAAATCATCTTTAGAAAGTTCCCAGGTTAATGATGATGGCATCAAGGGCATTCCCTCCATTGTAATATATGGATAATTTTCATAAATATAAAAATCTATCTTTGTAGCTTTTTTATCCTCTCTCTTGCTGGTTAATATGAAATGGTAAGACTCTATTGCATCATCTGGTATTTCTTTAAAATAATTGTCGAAGTTTTTATCATTAATATTTGCTACGCTCATTCCTGTTAAATTGCCAAAGTAGTCTAAAACTTCTTGTTCTTCTGTTTCAACAATTTTTTTATTGTTAGAATCAAATATTTCAATCTTTTCTTCTTTTTTACTACTTGTTTGTTCTGTTGTAGTATTTGGACTACAAGAAGTTAAAACTATAGAAAAAACAAGAAAAATAGTCATTGTTAAAAATCTTTTTCTCATAATAATCCTCCACATCGAATTATTGTAAAACGATAATTGTCTTTGATTATTATTGTAAAACAATAATTATAATTTGTCAATATCATTCGTAATGACTTAAAACTTATCAAAGTCTTCTTGCGTAGCTACTTATTTGTATTTATATTCATCGTTATTCTTTTCTGTAAACATATCATTTACAAGTCCAATTGTTAGTAGAGATAAATCAGAAACAGAAAGACCAAGTTCCACTGACCTTAGTAAAAACAAGGGTGTAGTCATTGGTCTTTCTGTTGGTCTTACTTTTTTTAGGGACTTCTTCTGACTTTATGTTTAGCCCCCATAATTCAATTATTTGAGGCAGAATTTTAAGACTCATTTAGAACTTTGTTAGAATCCGATTTTTCCATCAAAACATTAGTTCTAAAAGTTCTGGAATAAGAGCGATTTATAAGTCTCCATCATATCCCATATTTTTCTCAGTTAAAGCTGTTTCAATTTTACTGAGTGCAATCCTACTTTTATAATCTGTTATCTTATTATCTATACATCAATACTACAATCTCCACATATAGCACCATTATACAACCTATATACATATAAAAAAATAAAGGCAGTCCGAAGACTGCCGATATTTACCTCTCTGCACCTTTGCTATGGTCTTTCTTGTTTGACTTAACTTTGTCATCTGTCTTAAAGCTTTTTATTTGCCCTAATATGGACTTTTTATCCTTGCCTTGACTCTTTACTTGTTCTTTTGCTTTTAAGAGCTTAGAAGACAAAATACGAACATTTTTATGTTCTTTTCCTTTGTTGTCAATGCTTGTTTTTACTTGACCAAATATTTTAACAAAATCTCCTTGTTTTAGGTTCTCTAAATCTTTTGTCTTATCTCCATAGGCTGAACAATTCGTATAAATTTTATTCCCATCGTCATCTTTTGAAACAAGAGAAAAATTACTTACTTTGAACTTTTCTCCATTAGCATTTTCTCGTTCAAGATTTTCTACTTTGCCAGCTATATTACCCACGAGATTTATAAAATCATCTTTTTCTTCAATATCACTGACATTTTCAACAATCTTACCTTGTTCTTTCATATCATCAATCATATAGTCAAAGTCTTCATTTAGTAGACCTGTTGTGTCATTGTTCATATATAAAACATAGACTTCTTCAAGTGCCTTTTCATCATTGACACCTTTTTCTATGCTCACAAGTGCTTTTATAAAATCCTTGTAATTATCATTCATCATTTCTTCTAAGTTTTCTCTAATATCTTTGTATTCCATAATTTCCTCCTTGTACTAAATAAGGAGAAATATATGGATAATAGAACAAGAAAAAATCAACTTAAAATATATTTAACAGATGAAGAAAAAGAAATATTTGAAAAGAAAATGAAACTTGCAAATTGCAAAACAATGTCCCACTTTCTTAGAAAATGTGTATTAGAAAAAGAGATATATGTTGTAGACCTAGAACCATTTATAGATCTCCAATGGCTACTTTCAAATACAACAAATAACATAAACCAGATCGCAAAAGCCGCTAATACAACTGGTGTTATTTACAAAAAAGATATTGACTATATGAGAGAAAAAATAGAAAAATTATCAAGAGAAATATGGCAGATCCATTCTCTACTTCTAAATAAATCAAAAGAAAGTTCTGGTGATTAGTATGGCAATTACAAAAATACATCCAATAAAATCAACTCTAAATTTTCATGAAAAATTGATAGTTTATCAAAGTTGTGTAAAATTAAGTAAAACTCCAATTCTAGAGGAATAGATAAACATTGATAAATAAAAAATGTATCAACCCTTACCTTTTTATCAGGATTTAGGTTGATACACAAAATTATTTACAGACCCTTAAGATTTTAATTATTGATTTTATGACATTTTATATATTCCATCTGCTACATTATTTAAAAACTCATAATCATGCGAAACAACAATTACAACTTTATTGGATTTTTTCGCCAAATCTTTTATAGCTTCTGATACAATTATCATATTTTTGAAATCTAAACCACTTGTAGGCTCATCAAAGATTATGATTTCTTTATTTGAAAGTAGAGCTAAGGCAATTGTTAACCTTTGTTTTTGTCCTCCTGAAAGCGACATTGGGTGCTTATCTTTATATTTATCTAATCCAAGCCTATTTAGAACTACATCTACCTGATTTAATCTATCCCCAGGTAAATTTAATTCACATTCTTCTTTTACGCTTCGAGTGAATAATTGTGAATTAATGTCCTGTGTTACAAGGTATGTATTTTTTAATCTATCTTTATTATTTAAAAGTTTATTGTTAAAAAAAACACTTCCTGTATTTTTCTTCATAAGTCCTGAAATGCACTTTAACAGACTAGTTTTTCCTATACCATTTTTTCCTATTATTCCTAAAACTTCTCCTCTATTTAAAGAAATATTAATATCTTTAAATATTGGATTTCCATTTATTGTATACGATAAATCTTCACATAAATACTCATCATTTTTATTAAATTCTTTTTCAAGAACTTCCAACTTAGGAGTAGATAAGGTTCTAATTTTGAGATTATTTTCTTTTTTTGAATTAAATGATTTTATCTCTTCTTGTGTAAAACAATCCTTAATTATTCCTTCGTCTATATAATATGCTTTATCAATTATGTCTTTTAAGTAATATAATCGATGTTCTGCAACTATAATTGTCTTCCCTTCTTTTTTAAATATTTCAATATTGTTTTTTATCGTTTCAATTGTATCCATATCAAGATTTGAAGATGGCTCATCCAATACGACAATATCTGTGTTTAATGCAAAAATAGATGCAAAAGCTAAAATTTGTTTTTCTCCACTCGACAATGAGAAGACATTTTTCCCTAATAATCTATCTATATTTAAATTATTAATAGTTTTTTTAAAGCTTTTTTTTATTAACTCTGGATCAATTCCCATATTTTCAAGACCGAATACAATTTCTCCCTCAACATCAGAATTAAAAAATTGAGATTTTGGATTTTGAAATATTGAACCAACTTTTTCTGAAATTTTATATTGCGATATATTTCTAGTAGATTCTCCCTCTATTAAAACTTCTCCAACAAAGTCAGTTTCTTCTTCAAAATGTGGTATAATTCCATTTATTAATTTAGTCAATGACGTTTTGCCTGAACCACTTAGCCCCATAAGTAGTATACATTCGCCTTTTTCAACATTTAAGTTGATATCTTTTAATATTTTATATCCCGTTTTAGAGGTACAAGATACATCATTTATATTTACATAACCCATTCTAACTCACCTAAAATATAACCATAATTAAAACAACAAATAAAATAACTAATACATCATAAACAGTGAATTTAAAATCAATTATAGTTGTTTTTCTACCTGGATTCTCGACTCCTCGTGTTACAGCTGCCTTAGATAACTCTTCAGACATATCAATTGCAGAATTTATTATAGGTACAACAAATATATCCATGTTTTTAATCATACTAATCCCCCTAATCTTCATTGATTCTCTAACACAATGTATATCTTGTCTTAATGTGGGAAAATATCTATAAGTTATCATAAATGCTAAAATAAAATTTTCTGAGAATTTAAATTTTCTAAAAACTCCTGCAATTCCTCTTACGGTCACCGTTTTGTATAACAATGTTCCTGCCATTATGCAAGGAAAAATCTTCCTTGCATAAGAAACAGGTACAATAAATGTCGTTACAATCCACTTAGGTGAATAGGGAAAAACTAAATAATTTATTATTAAAAAAGTAATAAAAGTTAAATATACTTTTAATCCCGGTTTAAAATTTCCGCAAACTGTCAAAATAATCAACAAATAGCTCATTAAAATTAATTCACTTGCCAACGATCTACTTTTAAAGAAAAATATATTTACTAATAAAAGCAATATTATTGAGGTTCTAGGATCTAATTTTAATCGCTTGAACATTTCAATTCCTCGCCTCAAAATTTTTATATAGAAATGATTTTAAAATCCCACAAGATAATAATCCAAAAACAAATGGTGTTACAATTAATACAATTAACATCGGTGTGTTAATAAAAGTTTTTAATATATTAACATAATCTACTGGCATCCCCATTTTAAGAATTTTTGATATGAATTCATCTTTTAGAATCCATATTTGTGCTGGAGACCCTACCATACCTAATGAAAAGAAAGCATATGAAAGTGAATTCCATTTATAACTGTCATACTTTGATAGGTATCTTATCACTTCTGCCAAAATACTGGCAATTGCTAATGATGCAATTATTATTAAACTAAATTGACCAGTTAAGTAGTATATTATAGCAACAATAGCTCCCATTATTATGACTGCTCCTGTTTTTTTTACTTTTTGAACCATAATCATATATGGTATAGAACCAACTAAGGCTATAAAGCCAGGCATAAGTATCCACATTAATGGATGAAGACCGCCTAAAAGCATAAACCCAAAATTGATTGCAAAATATATTGCAGTAAATATACCTATCGTAATAACATCTTTTCCTTTTAACTTTTTATTATTCATTCTAATCCTCCTAATAAATAAATTCTTCTGCCATTTTTGTTTTTTCTATTAAATTCTTGTAAACTTTTGATTTTTGTAAAAGCTCTTCATGCTTACCTTCGCTTTCTACTCTTCCGTTTTCAAGAACTACTATCTTGTCAGCATTTTCTATGGATTTCATTCTGTGTGAAATGATTACAACAGTTTTATCTTTAATTAAATTATTTAAAGACTCTTGGATTTTCTTTTCATTGTCCACATCTAAACTTGCTGATATTTCATCTAATATAAGTATTGGTGCGTCCTTCAGAAAGGCTCTAGCTATAGAAAGTCTTTGTCTTTCACCACCAGAAAGCTCTGACCCATTTTCTCCTATAACTGTATCTAACCCATTAGGAAGTTTATTAATAAAATCCATACAATTTGCAAGGGTAGCTGCCTTTACAACTTCTTCATCGCTGGCATCTTTTTTACCTATACGAATATTTTCTAATATAGATGAGTTAAATAAAGTAACATCTTGAAAAACAATAGATATTTTCTTAAATAAAGAATCTGTGGAAATGTTTTTTATATCCTTTCCATCTATTAAAATTTGACCTTTATCATAATCATATAATCTTGATATTAATCTTAATATGCTTGTCTTTCCAGAGCCAGAAGCTCCAACTAGAGCCGTTACCTCTCCCTGTTTCGCAGTAAAGCTAATGTCCTTTAAAACCTGATTATCATCATAAGAAAAAGCTACATTTTTGAAGACTATATCAAACATATTCAGTTCTACATCTTTACCCTCTTGAATTTTTGTTTCCTTAATCTCCCTAATCCTTTCAACACTTGGATCTATATAGAACACTTCTAATAATCCTTCTTTTGATAAATCGAAAATATCTTTTATCTTTATGGCAGCCATTAAATAACCTAAGAGATATAAAATGTCAATCTCCCCAGATAGAATAAGGCTAATCCCAACAAAACTAACTACTGCAATACTTACAAAGCCAAGAGCAGAGGATAAACCCATTACAAAAAGAGAGCCTTGTTCAACTTTAAGATGTATTTTTTCACTTTCATCCATCTGCATATATAACGAAGACCTCACTTCATCGGATAAGTTAAAACTATTTATTTCTTGTTGAAGTTCAATGGTTTCTTGGAATTTTTCTGAGTTTTCTCTAAGTACCTTGTGATATTTCTTGTTTCCTTTTACCTGCGACTTTTTAGCAATAGGTATTAGTATAAAACTTAAAATAGTTGGGATCATTACTGCAAGCCCCATCTTAAAATTACCTATCATTAACATAATTCCAATTAGTGGGAAAAATAAAACCATTCCTCCTACTTTAGGAATTGAATGACTCATAGCGTGTTCTACTTTTTCCACATCTGCCATAATCGTTTGAGATATATCTGATAAATTATGTTTTGAAAAGTAGGATAGGGGAAGTTTTGATAGAGTTTCTGCAATATCTATTCTTAAATTAGCACTCTCTTCATAAGTTGTAGTATAAAGATCATCATATTCTTTGGCTAACAAAACATACATTAATACTAATGTAACAACAGAAACACCAAAATATAAATAAGGGCTTTTAACATTTTTCAAAATAAGCTCATCTGTTAACATCATTAAAATAAAGGCAGGAACCATATTAATACAGTAGACCAAGAAACTTGATATAGTAGATTTAGTGAGATCTTTAGCCCCTTTATCAGTCAGACAAAAGCGATTTTTATAAAATTTCCTCATCTTTAACCCTCCATTGATTTGCACTGTCATAAAGCTCTAATAATTCCTTATATTTTCCACCTTTTGAAATAAGTTCTTGATCACTGCCTCTTTCAATTATTTCTCCATTCTCTAAAACTAAAATTTCATCAACAGAACGAATACTACTCATCCTATGGGCAATCATAATAACTGTTTTATCTTTCATAAGGTTTTTAAAGGCCTTTTGAAGCTCATACTCATTGTCTGGATCAATAGAAGCACTAGCTTCATCCATAATTACAATTTTAGATTTCTTGAGCATGGCTCTCGCAATAGCAATTCTCTGTTTTTCTCCTCCTGATAAATAGACTCCTTTTGAGCCAATCATGGTATTCTCCCTTTCAGGAAACTTATTTAAAATAACATTACAACCGGCAAGTTCCATAGCCTTCATAACTTCTTCTCTACTTGCCTTTCTATTAGCAAGAGCAACATTTTCGTAAATAGATGTCTTAAAAAGTTTGCTATCCTGAAAAACAAAAGAAATTGTGTTTATTAGAGCATCCTTACTATAAGATTCTAAGGGTCTCTCTCCAATCTTTATACTGCCACTATCTACTTTGTAAAAACCAGATAATAGCTTTACAATAGTCGATTTACCTGATCCTGAATGACCCACCAAAGCATATTTTTTTCCTTCTTCTAATTTAAAAGATAAATTTTCTAGTACTTTGTTTTCATTATAAGAAAAATTCACTTTTTCAAACTCTATATTATAGTTTTTGAAATCACCAATCTCTCCATAATTTAATTTATCTTCATTCATTTTTTTATATAAGTCTTCTAAAGTATCTACAGCATACCTAGCGTTAAAGATGTTCATACTAGCCCACATAATTTTCATAAATGAAACCATCATTACTCCACTTAAAAACAAAATCATGAATAGTTCAACAATAAGCAAATTAGCATTATTAACTTTATTTATGGTAAAAACTAAAGGGATAGACAAAATTGCAATAATTCCAAAAAATATCCATTGATATAGAACATAAGGTTTTTTAGAACTAATTGAGTAATCAAGAGCATACTTAGAATAATCCTTAATCGCCTTATAAAGAGTTTTAAAAGACTCTACAGTAGCTCCGAATATTTTAACAACTTGCATGCCTCTGACATATTCAACTGTTTCACCACTTAAAATTTCTAAGGATTTTTGGTAGTATTCCATGAACTCTCCTCCACCCATCATGTTCTTTAAAATAAGAGCCCCTACTATTGTTAGTATAAGAATAACTAATCCCACTCTGCTACTAATAGAAAAGGCAAGTATTAAAGATAATACTGGAATTAAAAAAGCTTGAGAGTTATCTGGTATCATATGTGCTACTGCCGTATGAGTTTTAGCTGCATTATCATCAATAGTTTTTCTTATAATTCCAGATGGGTTTAAATCATAAAAGCGAAAACTTGCTCCTGTAAGTCCATCTATACCTTTTTTTCTTAAATTAGTTTCTAAGCGAAATCCAAGTTTATGAGAAAAAAAGTTTGACAAAAAGTAAACTAGTGCCCCTATCGTCAAATATAAGACAGCTTGAATGGACAAAGTCCTAGCTACTAATAAATCTCCTTCAACAATTGAACTTCTTAAAAGTTTATACAGTAACGAATATCCGTACACCATTAGAAATGCAGATAGTGCTGATAAAAAAACTGCTATATATCCATTATGTTTTTCTTCAGGCACATAGGAAAAAAGCCTTTTATAAATTTTCATATTTTCCTCCTTTAATATTCCTATTAGATTCAAATTCGCCTGAACGATAATAATTATCATTGCATTTTTATTATACATCAGTTATAATTACTAATACAATAGTTTTGAATTAATAAGGCTAATTGGAATATTGTCTAAAAGGGATAGTGTATTATGACATATTATGATTTTGTAAAAGAATATATGAACGTAGATGAATGTAAAAATAATAAGAAATATTCAAGTGCAGGGCATACATTTTGTTGGAGTAAAGATGATTCAATTAATGCAGAAGGCCTATATTGGTTTTATGAAGGAAATGGATTTATTATTGATATCCACGATTTTTATATCAATAAAGAAGTAATTCAAAATAATACTTATAGTATGTCGGACTATGTTTCGATATGCTCTAGCTATATTGTAAGTGCAAACGGCGAAAAATTTAACCCTTATCAAACTTTGACGCCAAACTCCTTATATACTCTTGATTTTGACAATATAGAAGATGACTTTCTATTTTTATTACACGAGAATAGTTACTATCTCACTGTTTCTGTTGGATTTAAAAGAGAACTTTTAGAAAAGCACCTGTCATCCATTAATATCGATCTTGAATCCTTTTATAGGGCTTTACTTCAAACAAATCAAATAATACTTACAAAGTCATTAGAAAAAGTAGCAATGGAAATATTAAATTGTAAGATGGACGCTCCTGCCGCTGATTTTTTCTTTAAAGCCAAGGCAAATGAGTGGATAAGTATAGTAATCGATACCTACTTAAATAGAAAAAAATATAAAATTGAGTCTGACGATAATAAAGCACTTGAAGATGTATCCAGGTTTTTAGATGATCATTTTGCCATGACTGTAAATCAGGAAACCCTTGAAAAAATATCTAAAATGAGCGGAACAAAATTAAAGAATTTGTTTAAAGAAAAATATGGTCAAAGTATTACAGAATACACCCAAAGAAAAAGAATGAATGTAGCTGAAACTCTTCTGTTAAATACTAAACTTCCTATAAAGGAAGTAGCAGAATCTGTTGGATATACATCCCATAGCAAATTTTCCATTTATTACAAAAGATACAAGGGAAAACTTCCTAGTGAAGTTCGTCATTTAGCTTGCAAGGATCACAAGTTAAAATGCGATTATTGTGATTAAGTATTTTTTTTACAAGCAATATTTTTGTATGAGTTTAAGTGGATATGCATATATGACCTAAATAAATTAGATTAAAAAATGAGCAAAAAATAAAGGCAGTCCGAAGACTGCCGATATTTACCTCTCTTCACCTTTGCTATGCTCTTTCTTAGTTGACTTAGTTTTGTCATCTGTCTTAAAGCTTTTTATTTGACCTAATATGGACTTTTTATCCTTATCTTGACTCTTTACTTGTTCTTTTGCTTTTAAGAGCTTAGAAGACAAAATACGGACATTCTTATGTTCCTTTCCGTTGTTGTCAATGCTTGTTTTTACTTGACCAAATATTTTAACAAAATCTCCTTGTTTTAAGTTCTCTAAATCTTTTGTCTTATCTCCATAGGCTGAACAATTGGTATAAATTTTATTCCCATCGTCATCTTTTGAAACAATTGAAAAGTTGCTTACCTTGAACTTTTCTCCATTAGCATTTTCTCTTTCAAGATTTTCTACTTTTCCAGCTATATTACCCACGAGATTTATGAGGTCGTCTTTTTCTTCAAGTTCATTGGTATTTTCAACAATCTTACCTTGTTCTTTCATATCATCAATCATATAGTCAAAGTCATCACTTAGTAGACCTGTTGTGTCATTGTTCATATATAAAACATAGACTTCTTCAAGTGCCTTTTCATCATTAACGCCTTTTTCTATGCTTACAAGTGCTTTTATAAAATCCTTGTAATTATCATTCATCATTTCTTCTAAGTTTTCTCTAATATCTTTGTATTCCATAATTTCCTCCTTGTAATAAATAAGGAGAGCCTTTCGCCCTCCTCTATCTTTCTTGTCCTTTTTCGTTTTTTTCTTGATTTTTATCTTTTTCTTCTTCTGATTTGAATTTTGATATTTGTCCTAATATTGATGGCTTCTCTTCCCTTGCGTGAAGATTATCCTCTACATCATAAGTTGATTCAAAGTAATCACTATCTTTAAAATCATTATCATACCTATCTGGTATTCCGTCATTATCAAGATCTTTTGCAAGTGGATCATAGAAGTTTCCATCATCATCTATTTCTAAGCCTAGAGCTTGTTTTAAATCTTCTTCATCTACTGATACCAGATCATCAAAACTAGACATTTTTATGGCTTCAGTCATATCTTTAATGGCTTGTGAATTAGATATATCTTCCTCTACAAAAGATTCTGTTCTAATAGCTACATTGTCTACATACTGAGTCCATGTTTTTTCTTCCAAATTTACCTCATATTGAATCGAATGCTTACCATCAGGTGTTTCTGTATAGGCAAGTCCTATATGGCTTAAATCAGGATATAATTTGTCAAAGTCTTCATAGCTATTAGATTCTGAAAACTCGTAGTTAGAATAATCAACTATCGCCCTCTTTAAATCTCTAATAGTGGTGATTGGTTTTCTAATTCTTCTACTTCTCCCATATCTAAAAGTTTATTAATTTCAGCTAGTCTTAGTGTCTTATCCCTTAACTCATCTGCTTTTTCAAATGGTTTAGTCAGTTCTACTTTGGCATTTTCTAAAGATTCTTTATAGTTTTCAAGATTTTGATTTAACCTCTCAAGTCTTGAAGGCATTTTTTCAATGGCATTATCCAGTCTTGTTATATTACCATCAGTAGAGTTTGAAAACTCTCCAAAGTATTCTGCTTTTCCTAGAAGTTTAAAGGTGTGAGTATTAGTCATAAAGTTATATGAAACTTGCAAGTCTAAATCTCTATATTTACCAATAACCTTGCTATCATTTATCTTTACCTTTTTTATTTCTTCTAGTAGCTTCTCTCCAGCCTCTTTCTTATCTACAATTTTATTTGTCCCAAGACTGATTGAAGTAAATTTACTATCTCCTTCTCCTAATTTTTCAACACTTGCAATATCTTCTTTAACTGCTTTTATTTCCATTTCAGTTTTTAAAATACTTTGAGGATAAATTTTATTTACCTTATCTTCGAGCTTATATTTATTAGACTTGTAGTTTGCTTCCAGCATTTTTAGTTTTGTAACTTCGTTATCTAAATCCATCTTTTCTTTAATTAGAGGATTACCAGTAGCTAAAGCCTTAATTTCTGAATAAGATAGACTTGCTTCATCAACATCTTCAGCAACACGCACAGGCGTCTTGCTTGTCATAATTTGAGATATGAATTTTTGCTTATTCTCTATTGTCTGGTCGAGTAGGTCGGGGATATTACTATCCCTTTCCCCTCTAAGAACCGTGCATGAGAGTTTCCCCTCACACGGCTCAAGTTTTTATAAGCCCTAATTAAAGAGCCAGCGTATTTTCTTTATCATTTATATTCAATTTTCTATGACACCAAGGGTGTACTAATGTTTTAAGGGTAATATTGTTTTGAGTTGTTTGATGTACTCTAAAGTCTGTATCCAGAGTTATTTTCTCTCCACAAACAGGGCATATTCCGTCTTGAGTTTTATACAGTCTATTTATAACTGTACGCCCTTTAAGTTCGTTTCGTATTTTTAACTCTTCTCTTTCTTCAAAGTATATTTGCCAATTTTCATCAAATGGATTTGCTTCAGCTTGTATCTTGGTAAATCTCTTAATATCAGTATCTGTAGCATATTTAAGACGAAGATAGTATTTCTCGCCATTTTCCATTCTGTCTCCAGTTGCTACACTAAAAGTCCAAGTTCTATTTCCAATCGTATGGAAATACTTTTTAGCTATCCATTTTCTACTTTTCTTAGGATGTCTACGAACACACCAGTTCCACAGGCATTTATATATTTCATAATCAAGTTTTTCAAACGCTTTTGATGAAACATTATATTTCTGATAGTTTATCCAACCTATAATAATTGAATTTAATTTTCTAATCAGAATTTCTTGTTTCATTGACGGATTATCCTTTATGATTTGTCTTATTTTATCAACAATAGCCTTAAAGTTCTTTTCAGATGGTTTTGTTAGTAACTTATCTTTATACATCCTAATATTAACTCCAAGAAAGTCGAAACCGTCATTTATGTGCGTTATGAGTGTCTTTTCCTCAGACAGTTCTAACCCTCTTTCTTTTAAAAATTTTACAATGATTGGCTTAACACCATTTTCAAGCAATTCTGCACTTTCTCCTGTAACAATAAAGTCATCTGCATATCTAACAAAATTAACTTTTGGAAAATATGCTTTCTTATTTACTGTTCTTTTATGATATTTCTCTTTGATTGCTTTTTCTAACCCATCTAATACCATATTAGATATTACAGGTGATATTGGTGAGCCTTGTGGGCTTCCAGTTTCTGTAGGAAATAATCTTTGCTTTTCTATATATCCGCATTCAAGCCAAAGTTTCAATAACGACTTGTTCATTGGAATATTATTCATTATCCATTCGTGGCTAATATTATCAAAGCAACCTTTTATATCTCCTTCAAGTATCCATTTTGCAGATTTCTTTTTATTTAGAGATGTAAAGCATTGCTCAATAGCGTCCTGCGTACACCTTTTCGCTCTAAATCCATAAGAGTTAAAATCAGCTGTTGTTTCTGCAATAGGTTCAAGTGCAAATTTATATAGTGTTTGCATTGCTCTGTCTGTCATTGTAGGAATGCTAAGAGGTCTTTTCTTACCATTTTTCTTAGGTATATACACTCTTTTAAGAGGTTTAGGTTTATATCCTCTTAAGTTTAACTTTCCTATTGCATTATACTTTGCCTGTGGTGTTAGCCATAGTTCGCCGTCAACACCACTTGTTTTCTTGCCTTGGTTTTCAGTTACCCTCTTAATAGCCAAGGCTTTTGCATAAAATGAAGTTGTTAGTAAATGCTGTAAAGATTTTACCTTTCCGTATTTACTCATTTTCCACGCTTTCACAATACGCATTTGTAGTTTTTTAACATAGCTTTCTGCTACTGAAAAATCTATACTTTCCCAGTCTTTAGCTCTGTTAGTAGTAGCACACTTTTTACTGTTCATTTGCTTTCTCCTTTCAAAAATTCTACAAGTTCTCTTGTGATTAAAAACCAAATGGAAGTCTGCACTCTTTCAAGTTAGGGCAAATTTTGAACCCCTATCCATCTCATTACAAGATGGCGTTCGCTTTTTCCATTATCCTTTACCTGCACCATTATCAGCATTTCTTACGATTTACCTTGCCTTTTGGCAACGGTACAGGCTTACCATGTTCCACTTAATTAACATTGATAACTTAGGCTCTACCTCTCTGCCGGTAGTCATTTTGTCCGTGTAATCCCACTGTGGAAAGGATTATCCGACTACGCACCATTTTGGTTCAGGCTTGTCAGCAACTTTAGCCTGTTCACCTTAACGACATTTATCAGTAGTTCACATATGTTAGCCATATTATCAAGCCTCGCTCCCTAACCGCCTTGTTTCTGGCAGTTTCGGTATTCCCTCACGGTTCAACCTCAAGTAGGGCTACTTTAATATCGGCTTACCACACCTAAGTGCAGTCGATACTTGGCTCAACTAACGGAATAGTTGGTTTGGTCATTATGCCAAACAGTTAAATTAAGCGACTTCATGTCGCACCCACAAATAAGAATCAAAGGTATTTTCTGTTACATATCTAAAGATATTGACTTTATCATTTTCATTACCTTGACGAACAATTCTACCACTTCTTTGCTCTAGGTCAGACGGTCTCCATGGGACGTCTAAATCGTGTAAGGCTATTAGTTTATTTTGTACATTTGTACCTGCTCCCATTTTTTGAGTAGAACCTAATAAGACTCTTACTTCTCCTCTTCTTACCTTAGAGAACAATTCATCTTTTTGTTTGTCTGTATCTGCTTCGTGGATAAAGGCTATTTCTTCTTTAGGTATTCCCATATTCACTAGCTTATTTCTAATATCATCATAGATATTAAATTCTCCATCTCCTTTTGGTGTAGACATATCTGAAAATACTAATTGGGTCGATGAATTTTCTTTTGTCTTATCCCAGATTGAAAAGATATTTTTTACACATACATTTACCTTCGAATTAGGATCATCTGGAAGTAGTGGGTTTATTAATCTTTGGTCAAGGGCAAGTTTTTACCATCATTTGTAATCTTTAGCATGTTATCTTCTGTAGGCTCGACTTGGTTATTTCTAACCGCATCAGCTCTTTCTGAAATAGCTTCTAATATTTCTTTTTGTTCCTCAGTAGGTTTTGTTTTAATAACTTCGAAGTTTGCTTCTGGTACTGGCAAATTTAACATATCTGAAGTCTTTATATCTGCTACTTCTTTAAACATGCTCATCAACTCTGGCAAGTTATAAAACTTTGAAAATCTTGTCTTTTGCCTATAACCAGTGCCTTCTGGAGATAATTCAAAGGTGTTTTCTGTTTCTCCAAAAGTAGAAGCCCAAGCGTCAAAATGTTCTAATCCTCTTGCCTTTAAATCGTCATACTGAAGGTATCTTTGCATGGTATAAAGCTCTGTCATTGAATTTGATATTGGTGTACCAGTAGCAAAAACAACTCCCTTGCCATCTGTCATTTCATCCATATACCTACATTTCATATACATATCCGAAGACTTAAAGGCTTCACTCTGACCGATACCCGCAACATTTCTCATCTTGGTATGCAAAAATAAGTTTTTGTAATTATGAGCTTCGTCTATAAATAACTTATCTACTCCTAGTTCTTCAAAGGTTATTACATCATCTTTTTTAAAGTCATCATTTAGTTTTTCAAGTCTTACCAAGAGTTTCTTCTTTGTCTTTTCCAGTTGTTTTACTGTGAAATTTTCTCCTCTATTTCTTTTGTTCTCATCAATAAAGGAAACTATATCATCTATTTGATCTTGTATATGCCTTACCTGGTATTCCTTAGACATTGGTATTTTTTCAAATTGAGAGTGTCCTATAATAACTGCATCATATTCTCCCGTTGCAATCCTGCCAATAAATCTTTTTCTATTTTTAGGTTGGAAGTCTTTTTTATCGGCCACCATAATATTTGCTGACGGATATAATTGCATAAACTCCCTACCAATTTGAGTAGTTAGATGGTTAGGAACTACAAATAATGATTTACTTGCAAGTCCTAACTTTTTAGATTCCATAGCAGAAGCTACCATTTCAAAAGTTTTTCCTGCTCCTACTACATGGGCAAGTAGTGTATTTCCACCATAAAGAGTCCTAGCTATTGCATTTTTTTGATGTTCTCGAAGTCTAATTTCAGTATTCATTCCATCAAAAGTTAAGTTAGAACCATCAAATTTTCTATTTCTAATTGAATTGAATTTTTCATTATAAATCTTCTCTAGCCTATATCTTCTATCAGGATCTTCAAATATCCAATTCTTAAATTCTTCTTTTATCAGTTCTTGCTTTTGACTTGCTAGCATAGTTTCTTTTTTGTTTAATACAGAAGTCTTAGACCCATCATCATTTATTATTTGGTCAAATACTTTTGTATCTTTTAGATTAAGAGCATTTTCAATCAGCTTATAGGCATTTACTCTACTTGTACCATAAGTCATGTTAGCAAGGTCATTAGTCGAGTCAACACTTTTACCCTCAATATTCCATTCACTTGAGTGTGGCGAGAACCTAACATTTATATTCCACCTATCATAACCTGGTGTTTTTAAAAGGTTAAAAGTAAAGTCTTCTATATCTTTTTGAGGTATCCAGGTTGCTCCTAACCTTACATTTATATCAGAAGCAGTAAGTTCTTCAGGCATAACTTCTTGTAATTTTTCTCTTTGATATTTGAGTTTGCCTAACTCGTTTAATAGTGTATCTTTCTTTTCAGAAGGTGCTAAATCTATTACATTTTCAATTTCTCCGATATATGAATTGAGGTAGCCAATCTTTTCTCTGATATTACCACTTAAATATTCATCAGCCGATACATATGAAAAATGAAATGGATCGTCATTGTCAAAGTTCTCAAAGGGCATTCTGTTATTTATTAGGTCTGTATCCTTAATATCTAAAAATATCTCGCCCTCAAGCTCACCAATTAAGGTGTTCCTATCTTTACTTGTGATAGATTCCATATATTCAAAATCTACATATCCTTTTTGTGAAACTGATAAGACTAAAGCTTCAAGGGAAGTGTCTACATGATCTACTACCTTTGCCTTTGTTATTGTTCTTTTTGAGAATATATCACTCTTAGCTTTGAAATTATCCTCATCATCAAGTATTTCTATTGATGAAACCAAAGGAAAGTTTGAGTCTTCCTTTAAGGCTCTAGTATTTGATAAGGAGTTAATAAAGCCATGTTTCTTTGAAAAGTTATCATAGACTTCATTTAACTTTGCTTGTGACTCTTTTATTTCATCGTCTGAAAAATAGTCCTTTTGTTTTTCTATTACATCTTTTAAAGCATTCATTACATCAAGATAATCTTTTATCTTTTCTTTATTTTTATCTGATATATTCTGCTTGATTAAGACTGAGTTTTCTCTTAGGTAGACCTCTTCATCAATAATAGTGTAAGAAAAATTCTTAACATCATCTGTTGCTGGAAGACTTAATTCTTCATCTTCCAATAGTTCGACCTCTTCATATTTTGAATTTGAAGATATTTCCTTACTTGCAATATCCATTAAGTCTTTTAACTTTTCATCTTCTTTTTCATCACAAGTAATAGTATTGCCAAATCTGCCAGATACTTCTTTCATATTCCCTAATACCATCTGAGGATTATCTACAAAGTATTTATTATAAGTCAAACCCTTTTTATCAGTTGCTAGATGAATCCAATCATCATCTCTTTCTATAACTGAATCTCTCTTTTTCAAGAAAATAATATCTGAAGTAACTTCTGTACCAGCAAGTCCTTTAAATATTGTATTAGGAAGCCTCATAGCTCCTAAAAACTCACATCTTGCATTAATATATTTTCTAACAGATTCATCTTTTTTATCCATAGTTCCAGATGAAGTTATGAAGGCAATAATTCCTCCATTCCTAACCTTATCTATTGACTTTGCAAAAAAATAATCGTGAATCAGAAAGTTATTTCTGTTATACTCACGATCGTTAACTTTAAAATCTCCAAAGGGAACATTTCCTATTACCAAGTCAAAGAAATTATTTGAGAAGTTCGTTTCTTCAAAACCTTTAATTTGAATATTGGCTTCAGGATAAAGTTCTCTTGCTATTCTTCCGCTTAGACTATCTTTTTCTACTCCATAGACTTTAGAGCTTTGTATTTCACTTGGCATATTACCAATAAAATTACCGACTCCTGCAGATGGTTCAAGGATATTCCCAGTCTTAAAACCCATATCTGTTATGGTCTTATATATTCCATCCATTACCTCTCTAGGTGTATAAAATGATGTTAGAGTAGACTCTTTAGCATTCAAATACTCTTCATTTGTTAAATTTTCCTTTAAAATATTTCTTGCTTCAAGCCATTGACCTCCCTTTTCTTCATCAAAGACATTGGCAAGACCACCCCAACCTAGATAGTCAGCAAGATAGGCTTGTTCATACTCCCTTGGGCTCCTATTTTCATTTTCAAGTCTTTTGAGCATTTTAATAGCTTTGATATTTTTATCTAGTCTTTCTGATGGTGTTAGGTATTCTGAGTAAATATGATTTTTCAAGTCATAATTTCTAGCAAAACTTAATCTTTCCTTATTAGGTTCATAGCCTAGATTCTTTAAATCTTCTTTTCCCCTCAATAAGTTTTCGGCTGCTTGTCTTGGGACATTATACCTATCCATCACTTGGTCAATTTCAGGATTGTGGTCATCAATAAAGCTTTCTTGTTCTACTTGTCTTTCAATTTGTTTTTCATGCTCAGATAATTTGTGTATCTCATAGTTTCCACTATCTAAAAGGTCATCAATCTTTCTACTTTCTTCAAATGTTTCGCCCTTATATAAGGGGATTTCTTCTCCATTAACTTCTACCTTAGTTCCTGTTTCAATTAATTTAATTCCATTAAAGGTATTCTCATCTTCTAAAATAAATTCCTTACCAACTTTTACTGCTAGTTTTTCTGATGTTTGACTTAGATTTTCAAAGATTTCTTCAAGGTATGAATCGTTTCTATATGGAATTACTTCCGAACCCCTAATCATACCTCCCATATATTCCATATTATCTCTGATAGTGACAGTTTTAAGTCCTCCACTTAGTTCATCAAAATCTGTAATGGTAAAGTCCTTATCTTTATATCTAACCTGATCGCCTATCTTAAATTTAGGTTCTATCTTTTCCTTAACTTCTTCTTGAAAAGATTTTTCCTCACTTAGTGCAACTTGGTCTTCTAAATATGAAAATTCACGCTCATTTACTTCTTCACCATCACCAAGGTCAATCCTATAATGCTCGACAACTTCGCCATCTACATAGTGGTCAAAATAGAATTTGAAATATCCGATATAATCATCAGTCATTTCTCCAAATTCATTTTCTCCAAGAGTTTGATTATGGTCTTTAACATCAATATCCTTTTGTCTTAGGACATTTATTAATTCTTTGGTTACTATTTGCCCACTATAATCGGGAACTAATTCGTGGTTTTCATTAAATTCTACAATCCAGTAATCTTTTCTATTTTCAGTGTTTTTGTCATCAAAAAAAGAAGCTTCATCAGCTTCCTTTTCTTGGCTTATTTCATTTTCTAGGCTTCCACGTATTCCTTGATTGCCATCTTCTTTACTGTTGCCATCAAGTTGTTCATCTGTCCTTGGTATTCCTCTGGATTCTCTCTCATCATCTTCTCTGTCAATCCTTGTGCTTTCATCATTTTGACTTTTTCTCTCTTGATAAAGTCCACTGCCTGATTTTGAATTTCCTTCAGATGGTTCAAAAGTGTTTTCTCCTCGTACATTTTCTGAAGTTTCTTCCAGTTCTCCATCTCCTCGCTCCCTACCAGGTAAGACAGTCTTAGAACTGCGTATGTTGGATTCGGAAATCTCTCCATAAATTCCAGATCCCTCTCCATCATGTCCAAGGTTTTCTCTTCGATCTTCATTGCTATTTCCTCTGTCGCTTCCATCTGTGAAAACTCGTCCATCTCTAATTCTTGACCTATCATCTCGTCTATATAAATCATTTTGACCTCCTCTATCTTCGTTTATATTTTCTATATCTCTATTATAGTCGGCAGCGACCCTTTCTGTCAGCAGCCTAGCACGATCCATTCCCTTAGATTTTTCTATTGTGCTATCTATAATATCTTCACTAACCCTTGATATTACAAGACCTATCTGTTCTAAAGAAATAGTATTAATCCTAGAAAAATTATTTTTTAAATTTTCCGTATCCATAGGATAGACTGTATTAAACCTATTAGCTACTGCATAAGATATTGAGTCTCTCATAAACTTTTCAAAACTCAGTCTATCCTCTATATCTATTCTCAAATCAGCAAGAGCCAAGTTAATATATTCATCTCCATAAATTCGACTCAAAGAAAATATATTTTCATTGAGTGAATCACTATCTTCAAATGAATAATCTCTTATTATTTCTTTTAAAGCCTCGTTATGATTTTCATGATCAAACTGCCATAAGCTAACCTCATTAATATTCCTATCCATTGATGTGGTCTGACTAATATCGAAAATATATGAAATTCTTTGATTTACATCACTTCCAACTAAAGTTGGAATACCCTTTTGACCTCTCATAACAACTCGACCAAAATATTTTTTCCACATATCAAAAGTCGCACAAGCTCTAGCTTCAGGTTCTTTGTTATATATACTTAGTTGGCTAGAAAAATCATATTTTTGATTGTTACCTATAACCTTTAAGAGTTTTAAATACTCTTTTTCATCTTGTAACACTTCATACTTTATTGCTTCTTGTATATTCTTAAAATCATTTACTTGCATTTCCTACCTCCATTCTATGAATTTCTTTTATAATAGCCATTAAAACATCAACCACAATAGAATTGCCGGCCTGCTTATAAAGCTTGCTTGAAGTACAATTTTTTCTTCTTGGATGTGCTTCTTCTAGTTTGTTAATATCAATGTCATCAAAACCCATGAGTCTTAAACATTCTCTTTCTGTTAAATACCTATATTTACCATTTCCAATATCTATTATTCCAGAATTAGGTACTCTCATCTGTTTTGTAGAAATAGTATAAGAAAAATCTTTAATCACTTTTAGTCGCCCTCTAAAACTATTATCTATGCCTTTATTTAAAAATTTCAGCATATAAGGTTGGGTCATTGTGTAAAGTTCACTTACATCCTTTTCTAAAAATTCACTTAGTGATCTTGTTTCTTTCCTCTCCAATTTATTAAAAGAAAAGTTATTTGCTCCAAGACACGAAACAACAAATATCCTTTCTCTTTTTTGAGGTATCCCAAAGTCCATTGCATTTAAGATTTCATATTTGCTTTCATATCCAAGGTTTTCTAGCTCTTTTAGATAAATAAAAAAGGAGTCCCTCATATTTCTATCAAGGACTCCCTTTACATTTTCCCAAATTATCCATTTAGGTTTATCTTTCATTTCTTTGATTATTCTAATTGTTTCAAATAGTAAGCTTGATCTAGTGCCTGAGTTTTTCACTCCTCCCTGCTTTTTTCCAATTCTTGAAAAGTCTTGGCAAGGACTTCCATGCATTATTAAGTCTATATTCTCATTAGGTACTTTATATCCTACTACTGATTTTGGCTTATAATCTTCTCCATAAAGTTCATTATATGATTTAACACAAGCCTTATCTATTTCTACATAATCAACAACTTCATAAGGTATCTTTAAATTAATAAAAGCCTTTCTAATAGCACCTATGCCACCGAAAAGCTCTAATATTTTTACCTTATTCATTTAGATTATTCTTGTACCTATCTACAAGCTCCCTTATACTATCTTCTATTTCTCTTAAAAAGTCTTCTTTATCAACTTCGCCAGAGCTAATCTTTGCAAGTTTCATTTCCCATTCAGATGTTGTTTCTGCTGACTTAAACTTATCCTCTACAATTGATACAAGCCTATTGCCTTTTTCTGTTACAAGTAAATTTTTCTTATCTCTTCTTATGAGATCTTTATAGATAAGATTTTCAATAATTCCTGCTCTTGTAGCTGGTGTTCCTAAGCCTTTTCTTTCAACTTCTATATCTTTATCCAAAGACTCTACTCCTGCACTCTCCATAGCCTTTAAAAGTGTATCTTCATTATAATGACTTGGAGCTTTTGTAAATTTTTTCGATATATTTTTAGAAGTTAGCTTAATTTTATCTCCAGTCTTTACATCTGGTAATTCATTTTCTTGTTTTTCTTTTCCATAGCTCTTTAGATACTTGGTATAACCTTCATCGATTATAGTCTTGCCACTTGCATTGAAGTTAAATTTATCATATTCATATCTGATTTTTCTACTAGATTCCTTTAAATTATCCGAACATGAAGCAAGTAATTTATCCTTAATTAGATTATAGATTTTACTTTCTTTATCAGATAAATCTTTGGCTTTTCCAACGCCAGATATAGTAGGAATAATTGCATAGTGGTCTGTAACCTTAGATGAATTAAAAATAGACTTAAAGTTTGATTCATTAATTTTAAAATCATCTTCAAGTCCTTCTAATAATTCTTTCATAGTAGTAACCATATCATCGGTTAAATACCTGCTATCTGTTCTTGGATATGTGATTAGCTTTTTTTCATATAAAGCTTGTGCCAGATTTAAAGTATCATTTGCTGAATACCCAAAGTATTTATTCGCTTCTCTTTGTAAGGTAGTGAGATCATAAGGCTTATCTGGTTTTGTGCTTATTTCTTTATCTTCTACCTCTGTAATAACTATTTCATCTTCTAGTAGATTTAATAGTTGTTCCGCAACTTCAATTTTATCAATCCTATCTGATACAAGTTTCAATACTCCATAAGATAGGTCAACTGTATAATATTTTTGCTTCTTAAATAGGTTTATTTCACTATCTCTTTTAGCTATTATATATAGAGTTGGTGTTTGTACTCTACCAACTGAATATGTTTCCTTGTAAATGCAAGAATAAAGCCTACTTAGATTCATTCCTACTAGCCAATCTGCAATGGCTCTTGCACTTGCTGATCTATATAAGTCTTCAAAGTTTTCTCCGTTTTTAAGATTTCTAAAACCATCTTCAATAGCTTTGTTTTCCATTGAAGATATCCAAAGTCTTTGAATCTTCTTCTTACACTTAGTTTGATTATATACAAGCCTAAAAATAAGCTCTCCTTCTCTACCAGCATCACAAGCATTTATTACTGTATCGATGTTCTTATCGTTTAAAAGTTTCTTTAAAACTCCATATTGTTTCTTAGTGCTTTTAGATACTTCATAAATATATTCTTCTGGAATTATAGGAAGAGTGTCGATTGTCCATTTCTTCCATTTTTCATCTATCTTATCTGGACTTGCCATTTGAATTAAATGACCTACGCACCATGAAACAATGTATCCATTCCCCTCATAATATCCGTTTTTTCTTGTTCTTGCTCCAATTACTTTTGCAATTGTAACCGCTACACTTGGCTTTTCTGCTATTACTAACTTCATTAATACCTCCATAAATAAAAAAAGAGCGAAAGATTTCTCTCTCGCTCAAAGTTTTTCTCCCGAATATTGTATTATTTTCGGGAGAATTCTATTTTCTTTTTAACTTTATTTGTTTACTTTCCAATGTCCATCTTTAGCACTGCCTATATACTCGATTGTTTTTTCGTCTGTTAGAACTTTTAAATCTCTTTTTATAGTTCTATCGGTTACATTAAATTGTTTAGATAAATCATAGGCAGTTATTTTAGGATTACTTTTTATTATTTCAAGAATTTTATCACGCCTAACACTTGGCTTTAATTTTTGACCATTATTTTCTACCTCACTTTGAGTGACATTTTGAGTGACATTTTGGGTGACATTTTGAATGTCATAATTTAGATTTTTTAGAATCGTAATAAAAGAAGATTCTGTTGACTTAAAGACTGGTTTTAATTCTTCTTTATAATTTTCTTCTGCTTCATAAGCTTCTATGATTTTTCTAAGTCCAGATCCTCTCCTTTCCATTAAATCCATTCTTGCAAATACATCCGCTATAATTGGGTTTCTTCTTATTGAAGATACGTTTAATGGATTTAGATCTTGGACGAAAGTTCCATCATACATACCTCCAGGAGAATAGATTTCTAACCTATCATCATAGATATCTACATGAACTTCACTTCCTATCACAGAATAATCTCTATGAATTAATGCATTTACTAAGGCTTCCTGCACTGCTCTTTCTGGATATTCTGGATATTCTATTCTATAGACTGGACCTTTTTTCCACATCTTTTTAGAATTTCTCTTCACAAAGTCTAAAGATGCTTTTAAAAGATAAATTATATTACCTTCAAATTCAGCATCATCTAAGGCATCCATTCGACCATTCGCTTTAGTAAGCCCATTCCACCTAGTACAAAATACTCTTGACTGATAAACTTGATAGTTATCTGCAAATAAAGCTCCTGCTATGGTTAAATTATTCTCGTCATTTACAAGTCCAAAAGATTTCAAATCTTTTTCTTCAAAATCTTTTCCCGTTCTTTCTTTGTACTCAATTTTAAGTTCCTTAAAGCTTACATCTTCTAGTTTTTTCTTTGACTGAAGTGAATCGTAACTTATATGTTCTCCCTTTAAAGACAAATTAAAAAGATCAATTCGACTTGCAGGGACACTTTGATTTCCTACTCTTTTATAAGCAGTTCTCGTTCCACCATCAACTACAAAATATGGTGTGTTCTTCCCAGCAAATACACTTAAAATCAATATAACTTTTCCATCAAGCTCCTTGATTTCCATATCAAATTCTGGATTCGGATCCATTTTAATTTTTATGATTTCAGAAATATTTTCAGAAACTTCTTGATAGTCACTAAGTCCAAGAATTGTGTTATCTTCTTTAACTCCAAATATTAGCTTCCCACCTCTACCATTAGCAAAGGCTGACACAGATTTTAACCAAGACTTTGGTTTGTTCCTTTCTAATTTTTCTTTTTTGTCATATAGATTTGTTTCTCCAAGATAGTCTTTTAAGTTCAAAGTATCCCCCCTCTCTGACAAATATTATACTTAATTATACCATATTTTTGTATTGTTTATTCGATGATAGGACTTGAGATTTATAATAGTTCATCATCTTCATCGTCTTCATCTAAAGACTCTTCATGACTTTCTTCATTGTCAGATTCATCTTCTGACTCACTAATATAATCCTCATCATCTTCTTCAAAGTCTTCCAACATTCTATCTTCTTTTGCTTTGACTACTTTAAAATAATATCCTGCTCCTACAACTCCTCCAATTACAAGTGCAATAATTAGAAATGAACCTATTCCGCTTTTCTTTTCTTCTTTTACTGGTACAGCCTTAGGTTCTTCTTTTTTTACTTCTTCTTTCTTAGGCTCTTCAACCTTTATAGTGTTTTTATCTTCTGATTCAATCATATTAAGCAGGTCTTGCTCTCCTACTTCTGTCAATAGCCTTACATTATCTTGATTTGATGAGTGATCTACTATTAGGTGCATAGTTTTTCCACTTTTGGTTTGAAATGTTAAAAATTGTCTTACATCAACTGGATTTTCTTTATCTTTTTCTGTATCTCCACTTGGTGTAATATCTTTTCCATTCCTATCTACATTTTCAATTACTGAACCTCTTGCCTTATTTTCCTGTGTTGCAAGATTATTTACTGCCTTTGTATTACCACCTTTTACAAGTGGGGTTTTCTTTGGTGGATTATTTGAAGGCTTGGTTGCTTCACTTGTATTTCCTTGTATTCTTGGAACATCTTGATAAGGAATTTCTTCTTTTGATGGTGTAAAAACATCATCTTTCAACATTTTCTCAAATTCTTCTTTTTGTGGTTCATAGATTGATTCGTTTTGACTTTCAATTTGTCCTTCATTTGTCATCGCAAATGTAGTTGCTGGTACTGTAAATGTAAAAAGGAGTAACGCTATGGCTACTCCTCGTTTAATACTCTTATTCATTTTTCTATCCTTTCTTATTTTACATTTTTAAATACATAGACTGCTTTTCTAGCATTGTCCCATTCTATTGTTTGGTTTTTGCCATCTTTAATATCTCCATGACTTGCTCCAAAAGCTTTAGCAATATTTGAAATTGAAGCATGAATTCTTCCATTTATAATCACTGGCTTAACATCTGAATTGTAGACCTTTCCATCTGAATCTTTCATAACACCAGTATCAATATTTAGTCTTAATGTCTTTTTTGCTAGGATATTATTCTCTTTATTTGAGAAAATAGCTTCACGAGTAGAGTTGTCATACTCAACATTAAAACCTAGAGTATAAGCAATATATCTTACTGGAATCATAGTTCTTCCTTGGTCTACATAAGTTTTTACATCCATATATACTGTTGTCTTACCATCTTTGTTGATAATGTTATAAAAGTTTTTGTCTACTTGGAAAACTGCAAATTCTTTTTCATCTTTAACTTGTTTTTTGTCCTGTTTTTCTTCTTGCTTTTTCATCTTGTTAAGATCAAATTGATTTAGGATATTCTTATCATCAGCTTTCAAAATTTCGTCCCACTTTTTATCTTGAGATTTATTATCTTCTTTCTTATCTTTGTTTTCTTTTTGGAGTTTTAGAAGTTCATCTAATTTCTTAGATAAGTCTTGGTTTAGATTTTTGTCTTTTTCATCTTTAACTTGTTTTTCAAGTTCTTCTTTCGCTTTTTTATTTGCTTCCTCGATTAACTTCTTTGCTTCTTCAATTTTCTTATCTAATTCTTCTTTTAGCTTTTTAATTTCTTCTTCAGAAGCTTTTTGTTTTTCTTCTAGTTCTTTAATTTTTTCTTCTAATTCTTTTTTAGTATTTTCAGAAGATTCTTTTAAACTATCAATAGCCTTTTGAAGCTCTTCAATTTTCTTAAAGCATTCTGACTTAGAATTTTCTGTCTCTTTCTTTTTATTCTCTAATTCTTTTATCTTAGTATCTTTTTCTTCAAGAACTTTTTCTAAGTCCTTAATTCTATTATTTTTATCCTCAATTTCTTTAGTCTTCTTTGAAAGTTCCTCTTCTAAAGACTCGAGCTTTTCTTGCATTTCTTTGACTTTATTTTCGTTTTTATCGGTCTTTTCTTTCTCAGCTTCTAACTCCCATTTTGTAGATGAATAATCTTCTTTTAGTTTTGCATTTTCATCTTGTAATCTTTTTAATTCATCTTTAAGTTGAGTAATTTCTGCTATTAGTTCATCATTATTGGAGTTTCTAAGATTCTCAATTTCTTTATTCAATTGAACAATCTTATTATCTTTATCTCTAATCTTTTCTTCTAATTTAGCCTTTTCTTGTTTCAGATTCTCTCCATTATCTTTGCAAGATTCTAACTTTTCCTTTAATTCATCTATCTTTGATTGGTCTTCTTGTTTCTTATCATTTAAGTCTTTGATCTGATTTTCTAAATCACTAATTTTACTTATAGAACTTTCTATCACTTTTTTACTACCATCTGTATCATCAGCTTTAGCTAGTACATTAGTAGTTGAGGTTGATGTTAAAACTAATAAAAGAGCCATAAAAAAGGCTCTTAGTCTGTTCGTATTAAATTTCTTCATTATGAATGTTCTCCTTTTCTTTTAATTTTTCTTCTATTTTTCTGTCATTAATTTTCTCCATTAATTCTTCCAAGCTAATATTGTTTCTCCTAAGAGTTACAATTATTTCTTCATTCTCAACTTGTATTTCTTCATCGCAAATTTCCTTGTATTTTGCATTTAAATCTTTTAACTTCTCTTCTATTTTTTTCTTTTTGTTCCTGATACTTATAAGTTTTCTGTTCACACAATATCTCCCTTCTATCTTGGTCTTCCAAAACCATAAAAGTGTGATTTCCAATATTTTGAATTTATTGATGTGTATTGAATTGGATCTCCTGCGTGAATCATCATTCCATTACCTGCGTATATTCCTACATGAGATATTGGAGTTCCACTGTTATATGTTGAATGGAAAAATATAATATCTCCAGGTTGAGCTTCACTTGGACTTACTGGATTACAATAGTCTTTGTATATTCTCCATGCAGTTGTTCTTGGCATACTCTTTACACCAGACTTTGTAAATGACCAACATACAAAACCTGAACAATCAAAGTTAGATGGTCCACTTGCTCCAAACACATATCTTTTGCCTATATGTTTTTCTGCTTCATTAAATAAGGCTTTTGCAGTAGCTGAATCAAAAGCAAGACCAGGATTTCCAAAGTTTGGATTGTCTACTATTTCTCCTAAGTCCCCATTACCCGATCCAAAAACATCTCCCATATTCCCCTTAGCTTCAAGAAGAGCTTCATAATGAACTACATTGTCTGGATAATCTTTAAATATTTCCCTAACAACTTCATCCATTTCTTTTTTCTTTAAAGTTACAATTAACTTTTTATATTCGTACTCTTCTTTTTCATAACTAGTATAAGGATTGCCACGACTATCATATCTAGTTCTTGCTACTGTTCTTGTTCTAATTTCAATTTCTTCCTTAAAATCAAGCTTATACATCTTATAGAAAAATTCTTTTAAAATTCCTTTTACTTCAGATGCTGATTTTACTTCTCCACATCTTGAAGTTATATAGGATAAAAGTTCATGGGTATTATGACCAATTTCTCCTTCTTTGTTTATGATATATTCGTCATATCCAGGGTGACTTGTCTTTATACTTTCGATTTGTGATTGTAGGTCATACTCCATTGACGAAAATTCTTGATTAACTTCACTTAGAACTGTATCTTGTGATAGGTATGTTGTTGTCATTACTGAGTTTACTGAGTTGCTTAGTCCACTCATACCAACACTTCCACCACCAATCATGATTGATATCATAAGACCTAGTCCTATTACTAGAAATAGAACCATCTTGCTTTTTCTTACTATTAGCTCTTTAGAAGCCTTACCTAAACTTAAAATAGCTTTTTTAACTCTATCTACAAGTCTTGTTTCGTGCTTTTTAGATATCATGCTTTTCATTTGTTTTCTTTGGTAAAACTTTTTAAATCTATTTTTCTTTATATAAGCATCTGATTTTTTTAAATCTTCTAATCCACTTTTAAACTCCAACTTGCTTTTTCTCTTTCTTATTTTCTTATCGAGTTTAGATAGCTTTTTTAAGGACTTTTTCTTTTTGTCTAGCTTATACTTCCTTATTCCATGCTGGAGTTTAGAGCTTACATTGGCGACCTTTTCTCCAGATTCTACACCAGTATTATCAGATCCTGAACTTAAATAATCTCTCACTAACTCTGAAGACTTAGCTCCAGATAATAAAACTCCAGAAGATAGACTTCCTTTAGTTTTATTCTTTAAGATATTATCCTTTAGATTGCTTTTAGACTTTTCAAGCTCTCCAATCTTTTTATCTGATATAAAATCTTTAACATCTTGTGCCTTCTTAGAATCTTTTCTTGTAACTTTCTTAGATTCATCTTTTAAGTCATCGATTTTCTTTCGAGTGAATTTATCACTTTCATAATTTTTTCTTTTGTAGTAGGTCTTCTTTTTGTTAACTTTCTTTTGTTCTGAAGCTTTAAGGCTTGTTTCCTTTTCATCTTTTATAAATTCTTGATTATTGTCTTTAAACTCAGGATTATCAAATGTTTTATCTGTATCAACTTCGCTTAGCTTACTTTCTTTATCTATCTCTTTAGAAATTTTTTCCTTATCTCTAAACTTCTTTTCTTGATAAAGTTTCTGCTTTTGCTTTTTATCGATATTAGTATTACTTTCGTTCTTACTTACTTCATCTTTAACAAGCTTATCTTTTCTATATACTCTCTTGCTTTTCTTTGCTTCGATAGGTTTATCTTCACTTGTCTGGATTCGCTTAGACTCTTTCTCGTTAATTTTGTCTTGGAATTTATCCTTACTATGGATAAGTTTATCCTCGTAATTTTTAAGAACTTGTCTTTTACTTGATTCCTTCTTATTGCTTATTGGTTGAGCCTTAGCTGAAATATCATCTGTTGTTAATTTATTAGAGTTAACATTTCTACTGTTTTCACTATCAAAATTTACCTTTTTGTAGTCTACATCTAAGTCTTCATCAAGTTTAAAGCTTTCATCTGCCCTTATTTCAAGATTAGTCTGTTTAACTTCATTAGCCTTATCCTTATTATCTAAAACTTCTTTTCTGATTCTTTCCTTGTTTTTAGCCTTCTGAAAATCTTTTAGTTTATCCTGTTTTTGATCTTTAGCTAATACATTCTCATGGATAAGTTTAGATTCTTTTTCTGAAATTTTATCTCCGAACCTATCCTTAGTCTTAATTATCTTATTTGTATAATCATCTGAATGAACAAGTTTACTTTCAAGATTCTTTTCAGGAGCGTCCCTATTTCGTATAATTTTCTTTTGAAAATCTTTTTTTAGTTTTTTATCCATATCACACCTACTTAGCTTCTTCTGGTTTAGTTGTCATTAGCTTATATAGCATAGTGTCTTTAGGGAATTTATCAATAAATGGAACAATAGTATTTCCAAAGAATAATAGTCCCTCACCTGCATTTGAGTTAGTAATATAGTTTAACTGATAAGGTGATATTTTTAATTTCTTAGCAAGAATATCTCTATCTCCAGATGCTTGATTTAACATTAGAACAAAGTCTGTATTATCAAAGATATTTTCAATTTCCTGACTTGTTAAAAGGTCTTTTACGTTTTGAGTTATACCTGTTGGAATACCGCCCCATTTTCTAAATCTTTTCCAGATTTCTACTGAATATGAAGCAGTTTGTGGGTCTTTTAATAAAAGGTGGAACTCATCTATATAGTATCTTGTAGACTTGCTTCCTCTATTAAGGGAAACCTTGTTCCAAACCTGGTCTTGAATTACAAGCATACCTATTTTTTTAAGTTGTGTTCCTAGCTCTTTTATATCAAAACAGAGCAGTTGTCTATTTAGGTCAACATTAGACCTATTATTAAATACATTAAGACTTCCTTTAACATAAATTTCCATTTCTGTTGCGAGTTTTCTACCAACTCCCTCTTCTTGGGATAGGAGCATATCATATAAATCTCCTAATATTGGCATATTTTCTAGTTTTGGGTCTTCAAAATATTTTTGATATATCTTTGGTAAGCACCTATCTATAACAGATTTTTCTGCAGCAGTAAGACCAGATCCTCCTACTACAAGTTCAAGCATAGACATTATGAAGTTCGCCTTATCCTTTAAAGGTGCGTCCCCATCTCCATAGTTCATATTTATATCTAGTGGATTTAGGTAGTCCTTTGACTTTGCCGAAACTTTAATAACTTCTCCATTAAATTGTTTTACAAGGTTTGAATACTCGCCTTCAGGATCACAAATAATTACATCATCATCTGTGACAAGAATTGCATTTGCCATCTCTCTTTTTGCCGAGAAAGATTTACCAGAACCTGGTGTTCCTAATATTAGTCCGTTAGGATTCTTTAGTTTCTTCCTATCTGCCATAATCAAGTTTTGGCTAAGGGCATTTAAGCCATAATACAAGGAATTTGCCGAATCAATAAATAGCTCTTCTGTTGTAAAAGGCATAAATACTGCCGTTGATGATGAAGTTAAAAATCTTTTTATCTCGACTTGGTTAACTCCTAGAGGTAAGACAGAAACAAGTCCTTGTTCTTGTTGATGAGATAATCTTTTTACCTGACAATTATGTCTGTTAGCAATTGATGAGATTTGAGCAATAGTATTTTCTAATTTTTGATTAGTCCTAGCAAAATTCATCATTACTATGGTAACTACAAAGAGCCTTTCATCTCTATTTTGTAAGTCAGATAACATGGACTTAACATCCGCACCAAAAGTATTTATATCTGAAGGAATAATATCCATATCATATCCAGCACGAACTGCTTTCTTTTGTTCTTCAATTTTCATTCTGTCTAGGTCTGTATTTTTTCTTTTAATGAGTTTAATAGCTTCTGCTTGTTCAACTACATCTATATGAAAAGCTACATAAATATTGTCATCAATATCTAAAAACTCAGATAACATTCTGTCTGATAACTCACTTGCAAGTATTTGAAAATGACTTACTGCTCCAATGAATTTCCCAAATTTAAAATTATTTGCTGGTGCAAAATTAAAGATATTGGGAGTTATATGTGATTTTGTAGACTCTTTTTTCTTCAAATCTTTATATGAAAAATCAAAGTTCTTGTCTGGATTTAACATATCGTGAACAAGTCTTAATCTTTCTTCGCCATCAAGACTTTCTGCTCTTACTCCCATAGATTTAAAGTTGGATAAAATATCCACTTCAAGTCTATTTAACTTTGCTCTTGCTTGCTCTAGGTTATCGGCTTCTGTTGTAAAGGTTATATACTTCATCTTTTTAAGTCCGTTATTGCCCTTTGCAAGTTGAAGCTTTAACATCTCCCTAAACTCTTTTCTTACATCGTCATAAAAGTCTCCCTTATCAGCAATTTTAATTGCGTCTTGTAGGTCTTTATTTCTCCCTAATTGATTTACATATGAAAGTTCTATGTGGACACTTGGATCAAAAGAATTTAAAAAGTTGGCAAATTGGTTAAAGATTAAATCTCTATCTTCTTCCAATGCCAACTGGTAATTTATATCTTGAAATGAAATTGTCTTTGAATAATTTTTTTCATCTAACTGGCAAATGCCCTCTGGTAACATTCTTATATATGGAATTGTATCCTCAACTGTAAATCTCTTTTTCTCTTTCTTTAAAAGTACACTTAGAAGACTATTTGTCGGATCTTTCTTTGTTTTTAGCTTTCTTACTTCCTTTCGGTCTTTTTTTAATTGTTTTTCCCTTAGATTTAAGTCGCTGATTTGCTTTTTTCTTTGCTTCAAGGTATGCCTCCTTTCTTATTCTCTTAGTTGGTTGATAAAACTTATGAAGATAGAAAAATTTAAAATATTTTTCAAAAGTTAAGGTGTCTTTTTCATATAAGGTTATAAAAAAGATTGGCAGGGTTACTATTAGCATTACAATGATTGAAACATCATTAGGTAGATATTTCTTCATAAATAAATAGGTTGGTATGCCAATTAGTCCTGCCACAGAAAAACCTATAAGTTGTCTTTTAGTTAAGTTAAAGGCAACCTTTGTTTTAATCTTGTCCAAATCTTTTGGTATTGGTACATATGCCATTTTAATCTCCCTCTACTTCTTCTTTGGAAAGTTCAAGTATATGGTCATAATTAGATGTTGTTTCCTCTTCCAGGTAGCTAATTCTTTCTTCTAATTCTTCTTGTTTTTCTTCATTTTTGTCATTGTATTCTCCTTGATACATAACAAATTCATTGTGACATCTTCCGAGTCTATTTATTCTCCTCTTTAAATTTCTAATCTCTTCATTCCTTTTTTTCTCTTTTAAAATTTCATAAGTTCCTCCCAATAAAATTCCAAGTCCCAATAAAGCACAATTTTTCTTTTTTAACATTTATTCCTCCTAGTGCGTATTCATAATACTTTTTGCAACTGTTCCACTCTTAAACATCATAAGTCCAAGTAGTAGAGCATATCCTAATATACTAAACAAGCTTGCGTGAATATCTGTAACCTGTACCGTTCTTATTAAAACGGTGTAGATACCTAAACATACCATCAAAAACAAACCTTGTAGTCCCAAGGCAAAAAGTCCCTTGATATAATTTGTTCCAATCTGACCCCATTCTTTATTTCCCATAGTCGCAAATGGTATGGATGATACTGATGAGTAGACATATATTTCAAACATACGCCCATATACTATTAATGTAATAGTTAAAGATATACATTGAATTGCAATCCTTACAAGGCTTGTTTCAACTAGTATCATTAAAAGCTCACCTATTTCTTTTTCTTTTAATGTATCAACCATTGCAACTATCTGATCTCCTGAAACAGTGGCAGAAGTAGTGATTACCCCTGCCGCTTTGTTTACAAGATTTTGTGCCACATCAAAGACTGCCATTGAAAATTCAAAGGCATGGCTTGCAAGGTAGACTGCTATAAACATCTTTATAATGTATTTGAAAAACTCAAAAGTATCTGTATCATGCATATTATTCTTTTGCATAACCATATTTATGAGTTCAATACATAAAACTGCTGTTATGATAAGACCTGCTATTGGAACAATCACATTATCATTAATGTTTTTAATAAAGTTATATACTTCTCCATTCCAACCCATTGGCGTCTTCCCAACATCAGTTGCAATAACTCCTACCTTGTCATTTATATCTAAGAACATGGACTCAAGATTTGCTTTGATACCTCCGAGTAGCATATCCTTAAAAAATTCAGTTAGCTTGTCAAAGATACCAAACATAGACTTTCTCCTAATTTAAAGCATTTGCAAGTAGTGGAATTAATTTAATACCGATTAGTACAATTCCCCCACCAGCCATAAGCTGCTTAATACCTAATTAGAGATTGTAAAATACTTGTAGTGTGTCTGTATTTCCTATGAAATTGTAGTAAATATCAATTGTTTGGGTGATTTCTCCATTCACTACTTCTTTTTCGTGAACATAGATTTTTGAGATGAGCTCGTTTAAGGTTTCTTTGTCCAGCTTCTTTATATCCCTATGTTTTTTTATGAGTTCAATCCATTTTTTGACATTAATATCTTCAAGATCTTCTTTAACAATCAATTTTTGATTATCTTCTATTCTTTGGTTTAAATAGTCTTGTTCTTTCTGTGATTTTTCAAGAATTTTTTGGAAGTTACTTTCACTTATCTTATTATCTAGCCAGTCATCATATAGTCTTTCAATCTTTTTAGTTAAGTCTTCTACTCTTATCTGATCTTCATAAATCTTATCCATAATAAATTTTTGTTCTTCTTCATTATCAATTTCTCGTGATTTTTCAAGTGCTTTTATAATTTCTTTTTCGTCTTTTAATGCTATTTCTGCATTTTTCCTAATATCTTTAAGCACTATCTCATAAAGAGTATCGTAATAAATTCTATGTTGACTACATAATGACTTTCCATATCTTCTATAAGTGTTACAAGTGAGTAACTTTTCTCTTTTTTTCGATTTGTTTCTTCCAAGATTTAAAGATTTTCCACAATCGGGACATTTCACAATGCCTGCAAATATGCTTTCTTCTCCATTTTTGAATGGTCTTCTCCTGCTCTTTAATTTTTCATTTGCTATATTATAAATATCTTCAGAAATAATTGGTTCGTGTGTATTTTCTACTATTATCCATTCCTCTTTAGGTTTATCGGATAACCAACCTACTTTGAATTTATAATTAACTTTTTGACTAGCAATATGACCAATATAAACTGGGTTTTCAATAATTTCTTTTAGGGTTGTGCAGTCCCACCAATACTCTCCACCATCTACGGTCATTTCTAACTTAGTTTTTTTATTTCTAAGTCCTTTTTTTCTATTCCACCAGGTAGGTGTAGGTATTTTTTCTTCAAAAAGTCTTCTTCTAATTGCCTGGACTCCGTAACCACTAAAAGCAAGTTCAAAAATTTTTTCAACAATCCATGAAGTTTCATCATCGATTACTAATTTATGTGGATCTTCATCGTCTTTCCTATATCCTATTGGAGCAAGACAACCAATAAATTTCCCTTGCCTTGCCCTTGTCATATATGCAGATTTCATCTTTTTGGAAACATCTCTTGAATAAAACTCGTTTAAAACATTTTTAAAAGGAACTATTTCGTTGTTTTCTTGAAAGGTATCTACTCCATCATTTAAGGCTATATATCTGACATTGTTCTTTGGAAAGAAATTTTCTGTATAGTATCCAGTCTGCAAATAGTTTCTTCCAAGCCTTGATAAGTCTTTGGTGATGACTATATCTACTTCTTTATTTTCAACATCTCTAATTAACCTTTGAAATGATGGTCTGTTCGTATTTAATCCAGTATATCCATCATCTATATATACATCGTAAATACTCCAACCTTTTGATTTTACATAGTTTTCTAAAAGTTCCTTTTGGTTTTGTATGCTGGCACTCTCTCCTTTCTGCTCATCATCTTTAGATAGTCTGCAATAAATTGCAGCTTTGAATGAAAAGTGATTTGAATTTGTTTGTATCATTTCCTATTCCTCCTTGTTTGAGTTTTCAGAAATAACACAACTTTCTCTAAAACTATTTTTATTATAGCACTCTTTTTCATTACTATCAATATTATATTTGTTACACTCAATTTCATTGGTCTTGTTTAATTTGCTTGATTTTTTTATTAGTCTTAGAAAAGCGTCTGTATCTGTTCTTCTATTATCATAATTTCTTTTTACAATGTATTTTGTTTGTCTTTTTGTCATAGCTTATCCTTTCATGCAATAAAAAAAGACGATTAGATTTTTAATTTTCTAATCGCCTTTAAAGTGTCATATTTATCTTTTTATTATCTCTGGCATACTTTGATACCTTTTTAGACTTAAAGTCTTTAATAGTGGCTTTCCACCTCTTTTTATCTATAAAGATTCTCCTACATCATAGTTCATTTTTTTATTTAAACTTTTCTGTGTTAGTTTTTCTTTATCTTCTTCATACCATTTTAAGATTGTCACATAGTGGTTTTGATAGGTCTTACCACTGCTTTCCATGTATCTGGATAGTTTATTTATCATTATGTCTGTGTGTGAGTTTAGTTTTTCTTTAAGTTTTTTATATTCTTCTTTGCTTAGCCTTACATTTTTGTATTCTCCATAAAAGATGGGGGTGGACTGTTCTTCTCTCCCCTTATCTATACTAACCTTATCTAATCTACCCTTACCTATACTGGGTTGACCACTTGACAACCTTTGGTCAACCAGATGACAACCAGCTTTTTCTTCTAAAATATATGTTCCATTTTCTGTTTGATAGAGCTGTTGTTTTTGCTCTATATACATTGTTGGTTTATATCTGTCTTTTCTAATATAGTTATTTATCTTCCAATGAGTAATGACGATAATTCCCTGATCAAAGACTATCACAAAGCCTTTGGCAATAAGTATTTTCAGGTCATCTTCATTAGCTCCGATAATTTTGATGATCTTCTTAGGATTATTTACAAAACCATCATCATCTGCCCTCATTGATAGATGAAAATACAGGCATTGACTACTTAGTGGCATATCCAAAAATAAGTCGCTATCCACTATCTTTAGTGAAAACATTCTTTTATCTGCCATGCTCTCCTACCTTTCTTCAAATAAAAAAAGACGATAGTTTTTACTTCTACCGCCTTGCGTACATTTATTATGTTTTTAAAATTTATTTTAGTTCGTTTTCAATTTCTTCTATGGTTGGTAATGCTCCTTTTAAACTTTCGGGAATTAAGTTTTGTAGTTGATATTCTGAAATTCCAATAGGCTCTCTTGAGCTTTCAGAAGCATATTTTGCCAATACATTATCCTTTGTCTTACAGATTAAAAGACCTATTGTTTGATTATCCCCATCTCCCTTTAATATATGGTTTACAGATGTTACATAGGTTCCAAGTTGTCCTATATCCGCAGGTTTAAATGCGGAAATTTTAACCTCCACAACTACATAGCAATGTAGCTTAATATTGTAGAATAACATATCAATAAATTCTTCTGAATTTCCAACTACAAGTCTATATTCTCTGCCCACGAACGAAAAACCTGTCCCTAGCTCCAATAAGAATTTTTGAATATTATCCATCAAAGCGTCTTTCAATTCTTTTTCATCATAATTTTGCCTTATAGATATAAAGTCAAAATTATACGGATCTCTCGTCATTTCATTGGCTAAATCACTTTGTGTAGCAGGCAAATTATTTGTGAAATTTGTTATTGCTTTTCCTTGTCTCTCAAATAGATCTGTATCCAAGAAATTTAAAAGCACAGCTCTACTCCAGCTATTTTCTAATGTTTTAGATATAAAGAAAAATGCTTTATTCAAATTTCCCTCACATCTATCCATAATATATCTTTGATGTCCCCATGGGATACTAAAAATCATATTAAAATCTCCACCGACTTTAGATATTTGTAAATCGTCCACAAGCTGTGGACGATTTAATGGCGAATACATTTCATAAAATTTTTTCATATATTTTAAATTAGTAACAGAAAATCCTTTAACATTGGGAATTTCATTTTTTAAATCCGAACTTAATTTTTTATAGAATCCGCTACCCCATCTGCTTTCTGCCTTTAAACTAATAATTTCTTCTCCTAAACTATAATAAAACTTTAGCATTTCAGAATTGACCGAAACTGCTGCTTTAAGTTGCCTGCTTGTATATGATTTTTTTATTTTCTCAAGCATTTTTATATATTCACTATCTCCTACAATAGCTAAATCTTTTTTATCCATTCTCATCACTCCAATCTGATTCTTTATTTTATTCTGTTTCTTACACCAATGGTGGGAGTTTTAATTTTTTATCATAATCAGCTTACTGTAAACAAGCTCATTTTATCATTACACATTTAGTTTAATTAATGTGATTATACCAAAAATGTTAAATCTTTTCTATCTCTCCCTCTATCTCTATATCTTTATCTATATCTTTCTCTATCTCTATCTCTTGTCGGACATGGGTTGGACTCATTAAGGACAATGTCCTCTGTTTATTTTGTCTGTATCTTCTTTTTTTCTCTGCCCATGCTGTTTCTGATCCGATTAGGTTTGGTATTTCAGTTAGGTAGTATTCATCATTTTCTGTTACAACTTCTAATAAGCCTTGATTGATTAAATAATTTACCGTAACCATTACATCATCGTCTGTTTCATCTATGGTTAGTGCTAACTCTTTTATAAAATCACTTTCTACTCCGTCATAATAGAGTTTGCCCTCATCTTTTAAGCTTAGTAGTAGAAGTTTTAAGTAGATTATCGTGTAGGTATCTCCTCCCGATATTTTCCTTAATCTTTTTATCCTTTTGTCTGTGAAAAATTCCTCTTTTAATTTTATCCAATAATATCTTTTGTTTGTTGCCATATCTGCTCCTTTCTTGATTTTCGATAATCGAAATTCTTGATTTCCGATTTTCGGAAGTCTTGTTATTATGGTTATCTAAGGGAGTAACTTTTCGTTACTCCCTTAGATTTCTCTGGTCATATCTTTTTTGTTTGGTTTTACTTTTTCTTTTACTTTTCTTTTGACTTTCTCTTTTGTCTTATCCTTGTTCTTGGATAGGTCTTTGTATTTCTTTATCTGCTTTAGGATACTTTCTTTTTCTTTTTTATTTTCCTTGGCTATGACTTGCTTAAAGGCATATTCCATCACTTTTATGTCTTTGGCTTGGAAAAATACTTCATAGTTTTGAGTTTCTTTGTTTTTCATTACTGAGAAACTTACTCCAAGTTTGTTTAGTTCTTTTTTTAAGTCTTTGAGGTCGCTTTGATCTATGCTTATATTTTCTAGTTGTCCTTTTTTGTAGAGGTCTTTTATTTTTATTTCATCGCCCATAAGACTTTTGAGGTTTCCGTTTGCTTTTTCTAAAGTATCATTCATCTTTTTTCTTATTTCTTTGTCTAAGTTGATTGATTCTTTTGCTGCCTTTATTGTGTATGTTATTATGGTTTGTGCTGCTTGACCTGCTTCTTTGCTTATTTCTTCGTTTATCATGTTTTATCTCCTTTGTTTGAATTAAAAAAAGGGAAGTATAGGCTTTAATTTTTCTATACTTCCCTTTGCTTGTTTTTATTTGGTTGTTGGTGATGGTGGAATGCTTATTTTAGATGTTTTTATAGCTTACTTAGGTATTTGTACCTTTTATTGTTTTTCTGCTCTTATTTTGCTTTTCCACCTTTAGTAGTTTATGTGTGTTCTTTTATCTGATAGATAGTTTTTCATGTTGGAATATATAATCTGTATTTCTTCATTGCTCATCGCTTTTATTTCTTCTGTGCTTTTATATGTTTTGTATGTTCCATCTTGATCTGCTTTTATGAGTTCGTCTATTAGCTCTTGCCTTTTATTCATCTCTATTACCTCCTAGATCTGCCTTTATTTTCTTGGACATATTATAGCTTGGATAAGATATTTTTACCAGGTCTTATCTTTCTTGATCCATTTTCTTGTTTTTCATCATTTCTCTGTATTCATTGTCTTTAATAACTTGGTCTTGGAATTTTTTAATCTGTGCTATTACACTTGGTTTTTCACCTTGTTTTATTAGCTTATCTATTTCTATGGATAAATCTATGCCAAGTTCTTTGTTTACAAAATCTACTGAATATTTTATATGATTAATTTCCTGATATTCATCTTTTATCTTATCTTTTTCTTTATTTATTTCTTCAAGATTTGCCATTAAAAGATCTTTTTCTTCATTCCATTTTTTAGGACTTAGTTTTTCTTTGTCTGATAGGAGTTTTTTTAATTTCTCTCTTACTACCTTATATTGGTCTATATCTTTCTTATGTTTATTATAAAATGCATCTTTTGTGAATATGTTTTTCTTTTGGTATTCTTCATAAACTTCTTTTTTAGCTTTGTAGATTTCATAGTATAGAATTTTCTTTTCTACATCTTCCATTTCTTTATGGATTGTCTTTGCTTTTTTATTTTGCCTATAACTATTAGACTTTAAACTTTCTATTTTTGTTTGTAACTGACCTATGGTTTCTATGTCATTTTTTCTTAAATAACTATATGCACTTGTTAGCTTTTTGAAGTCATACTTTTCTTTATTAGTTTTTGCATATCCTTTTAGGTATTTACCTTTTTCTTTTTGAATTTCTGAATAAGTTAATAGATAATTTGTTAGATTGAAAAGTTTAGGGTTTTCTATTACCTTATCTCTTTCTATATCCTTAAATTTTTCATAAGCAGTAGATAGGTTATCTAATAAATTCCCTATCCAACCCTTTAATGTTTTTATCTCTTCTTTTATTGTTTTTACAAGTTGATTATATTTTCTTATTTCTCTATTATAGTTTCCCTTGTCAGTTTCTATTCCCTTTCGTTCCATTGCACTTGCTGCTGATCCTAAATGGATTGTCGGTAGATAATCTGAATTTTGTCTTTTAAAACTCCTATGGTCTACTCTTTTTTCTATCTTGTTTTTTGCTAGATATTCGTTGCAAAGGTTTGAAAAATTTTCTCTCCATTTTTCTACATTGCCTTTATCATTCCAGGTTGTTAGTTCTACTTTTCTTGTCTTTGGTTTTCCATTTTTGTTTAAAATCTTTTCCCCTTTTTCATCTAGGATATATTCTTTTTTTGACTTTGCTAAGAACTCTCCTTTTTCGTTTATGGGTCGCATTATGGTCATTATATGACAATGAATATTTCCATTTTTGTCTTGACTCTCATCATGAATTGCATAATCTACTATCATTCCTTGTGATGTTAGATTTTCTTTTATAAATCTTTCAACTAGGTTTTTATTTTCACTTAAAGATAACTCTTTTGGTAGTCCTATTATGAATTGTCTTGCTAGTTGTGCATTAGAATTTTTTTCTGCCATTTCTACTTTATTCCATAAGGTCGACCTATCATTAAATTCTTTTGGTATATGATCAGGTAATATTATATTTTTTACTAATACTTTTTCTTTTCTTGTATAGTCATGGGTTACTCCGTCCCATTCATTTTTTATTTTTTCTCCACTTATATATGCTGCACTTGCTACTGCACTTTTTCCTTTTCCTCTTGATATTATGTTTACTGAAAAATGAAAACTGTCTGCCATTTTTATCATTTCCTTTCTTTCTTTGTTGTTTTAGGTGGAGGCTTAATAGATTTTTTATATCCACTTTGTGAATGAGCGTTTTGAAATGATAGAATTAAAAAAGCCGACTACTGAATTAATTTTTGTTGTTTCAGTATGTCGGCTTAATTGTTTTGTTCATTTCAAATTTTAAAAGTCAAGGGCGAGCCTTAGCGAGTTTATTTACCCTTGACTTTTAAAAAGCGAATGGTTGTTGCTCCCTGCAAGGGTTTGGCTCCGCAGGACGCAAACACCCTTTAGGGTGTATAATTGCGCCCTTAGAAAATCTAAGGGAGATTTAATTATTATATTTTTCCTAATTTTCTCTCATTATTTTTAGTGTTTCTTTAAATTCTTTTGTCTTTGTTGCTTCTTCTAGTAGGATTTTTATTTCTTCATCTGTTAGTTCTTCTGCATTTTCTATAAGGCTTTCTAAGATTGCTCCTCTTGTTATTAGCCTATGAGTTCTTTCTTTTCTTCTTTTCACTATGTCTTGTTTTAATATCTTCTTTTCTTGATTTTTTAGTTGCCTTAATCTTTCTTCTGTATCATCAATTTTATCTTTTATTTCTTTTGATTCTTGTCTTATTTGTTCTAAATTTTTCATACTTATATCCTTTCTTGTAATAAAAAAACGACTAGATTTTTATTTCTAATCGTTTTCGTTTTAAATATTATAATTTGCTATATTCCATTTTAATTTTATGTTTTCTATATTTCTTTCCATGTAATCACAATCTGAAGTACCTCTACTGTCTATTGGCAATTTAATTTTTATATCTGTCAATACTGTGCTAGATATTTGATCTTTATATTCAGTATTTTTTAAAGCTTGCCTAATAATTGAAGTTAAATAGAATGCTACTTCTCTATTCAATTCTTTATTTTTTAATTTTAAACAATGAATTTTCATATCTAGGCTTGCTTCATATTTATGATAAAAGACTGATCCTAAAATGAAACAGATATAAAATTTTCAAAAACTTTATAATTTTTATCATCTTTATACCCCTACTAAAATAATTAGCTTATATTTCTTAAATAAAATTCTTCCAATGTTTCTTCTTTTCTAAAAATTTCATAGACTTTTATGCCATTATTAACTAATAGACTAACAACCTCTGAACTGTCTTCTATATTTTCTTTAACTCGAATCCTGCCATTTTGAATATCAATTTTGGAGATTTCTTGTTCCTTTAATATCTCTACAGTTCTATTAATATCTGAAGTGTAGATTTCTATATAATTAAAATCTCTGCTATGCAAATCATCCAAACTTAATTTATCTATCACTTGACCGTCATTAATAATCGCTATTTTATTTACCAAGTTTTCCAACTCCGGAAGTACATGACTAGAAATAATAATAGTCACTCCATTTTCTTCATTTAGTCTTTTTAATAAGTCTCTTATTTCTACTATCCCGGTAGGATCTATTCCATTAATAGGCTCATCTAAAATTAGAAGTTCTGGTTTCCCCAAAAGACATACAGATAAAGCTAATCTCTGCTTCATACCAACTGAATAGTTTTTAACTACCTTACCATCATTGTAGCTTAATCCAACTAATTCTAAAGATTTCTTTATAGTATTCTCATTAGTAATGCCTTTTTGAATGGCAAAATATCTCAAATTATCTTTACCTGTCAAATTACCAAACAAGGTTGGATTTTCCAAAATTGCTCCAATTTTCTTTCTTCCTTCTGAAAGATTCTTCCCTCCAAACAATTCATAATCACCTTGAGTTTTCTCAGTAATTCCACAGAGAATTTTCATCAGTGTTGATTTTCCAGCACCATTTTTACCAATTATACCATAGATATCTCCTCTATTCACTGTTAGCGAACAGTTATTTAAAGCGTATTTGTCATTATATTTTTTTGAAAGATTATCTGTTTTTACTATAGCATCCATAATCCACCTCAATTGATTTCTTTTCTACTAAATCTTACATATCCGCTCATTAGATAAATTATAAAGATAAAAACAAAACTAATACTAGCTGTCTTCATAAAGCTATTTCCAATTTGCTCTGTTGCCAATCCTAAATCTAATAGCTTGAATGGTTGTATTAGAAGAAGGTTATTAAATACATCGTAGACTTTTCCTTCAGTCATATACATTCCGATTTGAAAAACTGATGGAATTATAACAAAGGAAGTTGCAATGCCTAGAGCAACATTGTTCAATAAATAAGTTAATCCCATGACACCATTGTTTACATTTATCATCAATATTATCATTCTAATCAAGAAAAAGACAAATCCGATATATGATCCTCCAGTGTAATCAGATCCCACTAGATTTTTTAATAAACTGAATAATAAAATTAATCCTCCCATTATTACTATAGAAAAAAGAGTAAAAATTTGTAAAGTAATAAGGTCGCATACAAATATGTGCTTTCTACTAAGCCCCATTGATAGTAGCTCTACTTTTATATCTTTTTTCTTAAAAATAGTCACGCTGAAAAAAATTGAAATTATAATACTAACAATCTTTAAAAATGTTTCCATAGATTCAAAATATTCTCCCGAATTAGAGTCTATGGATGAATAAATCATACTTCCTAGTAATATCAATGTAATAGCAAAGATAAATTTAAGATAATTTCTTGTATGAAAAATTCTAAAAATCTCAGCTTTAATATATTTCATGATCTTTTCACCTCTCATTGATAAATTCAAATCTATTTAGTTTACCTTCTAATTTTATTTTATTGGGCGTATTTTGATTAAATATCTCATCATAATTTTTTAAACCAAGTTCGCCTTCAACAATAGAGAAATTCAATATATTGTCTCCTTTAAACTCATTTTTTTCTCCAAAAATTCGGGATTTATTTAAATTTAGTTTACTATCACTAATATTTGTAGAACTCATACTTAAATCTGATAGTTCTAAATCAAGATTTAATTTGTTTATCGTTGAATCAGTAAGATCAACATCAATTGCATTACCCTTAATCCCTACATTCTTAAGCGTTGCATTCTTAATACTTATTGAACCAACTCTATCATTTATAGAAATCTTATCTATGTTTTGTATAGGTCCTTCAATTACCAATTTCAATTTAGATGATTCTTCGTCTAGTATTCCTATTGGTTTTTGTTTTAATATCTTGTTAGAGATACTAATTACACTATTTTTTTCTTCGACCTCTATAGGACTTACATAGTCTGATTTTAAATTTTCAATCTCTACATTGTAATTTTCACTTGTATTGGATACTAACTCTATATTTGTAATATTTGTATCAATTTGTAGTTCTTTGATTTTTTCAAATTTTTTTGTTCCTGTATAACTAGATGCCACTACAGGATCTAAGCCATTTTTGTCAATATAATATTCATCTTCAGATAATTTTAGATTTAGCTTTCCTCCCATACTGCATCCGACAAGAGTTAAAACTATACCTAATGCCAAGGTAATCCACAATTTCTTTTTCATATTAAAACCCCTTTCTAACTATTGATGTTTTTTTCCTTGATTCTTTTTATTATTAATTTCCCAATTAGGTTAATTATTTCAATCAATATCCCTGTTGCTGAAATAACTAAAAGTATTACTCCCAGTAGCAAACATAAACTTGCTATCGAGAATCCACCTAAAAAGAAGTTTTTTACTGTTCCAATAACTAATAAGATTACAGTGAAATAAGTAGCAGCTATTAAAAAAATAGCTGTAAATAACAAAGCCAAGAATACTATTAATCCTACCAAAATTGTTGGTAGTGATAAAATACTTAAGGTAATTATTGGTATCCCTTTAAAAATTTTCTTAATCGAACTGTTTTCATCTTCCCAGTTATCTATTTTCATAGATACATTTAATTCCCTAGCAATTTTATTTACATCATATTGATTTGGTATTTGATCTTCATCCGCTAAATTCATTTCATCAAATAACTCTGAGTAAAATAGAATTGCCTCTTCTCTTTCTCTGTTATCAAATTTCTTTAATTTTTTATCCAAAGTTTGTAAAAAAGATTTCCTAATCATCTCTACCCTCCTTACTTTTCAAAATAAAATCATCTACTGTATTTTTATACTTTGACCAGCTTTCTAATTGCTTCTCCAATTCTTTTTTTCCATCATCCGTTAAAGTGTAATATCGCCTACTTCTTCCATTTATGGATTTATTATATGTTGCAAGATAATTGGATTTTTGCAACCTTCTTAATACTGGATAAACGGTAGATTCTGAAATATTAAATTCATCTGATAACTCTTGGGTCAACTTGTACCCATAGGTATCTTCCTTATCGATTGCTATTAAAACACATAGCTCTAAAACTCGAGTATCTATTTCAAACAATCCCAATCACCTCACTTTTAAACTTATTATGCTATATGTCATATAGTATCCTTGTCTATATTATATGTCGTATAGTATTAGACGTCAATAGCTTAATTGTATTTTTCTAAGTATTCTTATTTTGACTATTGATGCCTCTATATAATCATCTACTTATTACATTATATGTTATATAACATCAAGATTTCTTGATTTAAATATATCCAGATATCCTAATCATGAACTAACAAAATAATATCTTCAACATTTTCCTAAGTCGACTTATGACGTCATTATACAATCTGTTTAAATATAGCAAAAAAATAAAGGCAGTCCGAATACTGCCAATATTTACCTCTCTGCACCTTTGCTATGGTTTTTCTTAGTTGACTTAGTTTTGTCATCTGTCTTAAAGCTTTTTATTTGACCAGTCTCTTGATCAATGTTGTCTTCAGCTTCATCAAAGCCTAATACCAATTTCGGATAATCCCTAGCTTGATCTTCTATCCTTAAAGTCATTTACTATTCCTCTTCACTAAAATTGTCTTCAAAACTAATAATATCATTAGGGGTGCAAGATAGAGCCTTACATATTCTTTCTAAATTTTTAAATGTAATTGGTTTATCCTTGCCCATTTGTGCCATAACATTTGTTGTAAGTCCTGCCATGGCTATCACATCTGTTTTCTTTAATCCTTTTTTTGCTAACTGTATCCATAATGGTTTATAGTTAAGTGCCATAATATCCCTCTTTTTCTCTTCATTAGATTTATTTAATTATAGCATAAATATTGATTTCATTCAATCTTACATTGATTTAGTGATTTGTTTTAGAGAATTTGTTGTGTTATTCCGTCCTTATTTTGCCATAAATTGCTTAATACCTTGAGATTTAGCACCAGGGTTATCATTACCATAACCCTCCATCAAGTTAATAACTCCCCATGCTCCTAAACCTGCACCAATTGCAGTTACAAGTGTCTTTAAAACTCCAACTCCAGCTGTAAAAAATTCCATATTATTCCTCCTCGTTTTCTTTCTTATTTTCTATTTTGTTTAGTGATTTAACTATAAAATTCTTGTAGACCTTATCTCCTTTTTTATTTTCTTTGAAATAACCAAAAACATGGATTAGATCTCCTTTTTCAAATTCTTTAACAATTTCTACCTTTTCTCCATATACTGAGCAATTTGTATATTCTTTGCCCTTTCCATATTTTTTAACAAGAGCAAAATTTGCTACTTGAACACTTTCTCCATCTTTTTCAAATTCTGAAAATTCAGCTTCCTTAACTAAATTTGCATTAATATTTATCATTTCTCTATCCATTAATTTCTTCTCCTTAATCTGTAAATTTCAATTAAAAAAGCGACTGGATCTATTTATTTCCAATCGCTATACATTATTCCTTATTAAATTGTTCTAAGTAGGAGCTCTTATCCTTAACATCTTAACCTCCTAATTTTGAGTATAAAAAAAGCAGTAAACTTTATAATTACTGCTTTAATAAAATATCCTATATTATTAATCATTAAATGAACAATCTCGACAAATACCACCTACATCTTCTCGCCTATCCTTAAATCCCTTTCCACATTTAGAGCAAATAAATGCATAATCATTATTGTAATTCTCCTCTTCTAAATAAGAGTCATCGTAGTCTTCTTCATTTTTGTTTATAGAATCTTGATCTATCTGAATTTCAATTATTTCAATATCTGTATATTCTTTATCATTATTAATATAAAAAGAATCTTCTTCGATATCATCTTTATTAATTAATCTTGTGACATTAACTATGACACTTCCACTAAATTCTTGTTCTATTGGTGGTGATTGTATGACTTCTTTTGTATCATCATCACGTCCCCAATAATCAAAGGATACACAACTTAAATTTATTAAATATTCTAGCTCATAAGTTATACTAACAATCTCGTCTGTAAACTCTTCATAAGTATCTAATATCTCATTGAATTCACAATTATTTATATCTAATTCTTCAATACCCTCACTTCCAATAACATACGATTCTAGATAATAATAGTTGTTATTATAAATACTGTCAACTATATCATTAGAAATATCTTGTTTTACTCTTTCTACATATGACACATCTTTTCTATTTAAATCTACATAAACATTAAAATCATATCTATCATATACTTTTGAAGCGAAATTCTGAAACATTCCTGTTGTTAAAAATTCAATATTTACATTTGGATTTTTTTCTTTAAATTCACTTAATAATTTATCGTGAACTACTAAATTATCTTGACTATCCTTACTCCACCAGTCTTCTTTTATATCATTCGTAATAAAAATAATATCTTTTACTGATTTTTCAACTGGTAAATCTAATATCTCTTTCCAAACAAATAAATCTCCAAATTTTTCAACTCCATCTTTATTAATGTCCTCATATCCAGGCGGAATTTTATATTTATACCTAAGTTCACCCTCTCTAATAATTTTTAATTGTTCACTAAACCTTATCCTATTACCTATCCTATTATTTTTTTCTAAATATGAAATAAGATTATCTATATCTTTAATTATTTCAGGAGAATCTGTTGTTATTTCATCATATTCAATACCAACACTATTTTTATAAGATTTGATTATTTGTTTTAATTCAACTAACTTGTTATTTAAATCATTCTCCAAATTTTTTCTTCCAAAATAATTATATTTAGATGATTTAATCAAGACACTCTCTAAATTTTTTTGACTCCTTTCAATTACTCTTAGTAAATCTTTTTCAAAATTTTGATACTTTTTTTTCAATTGTCCGAATACGCTATATTTATTTTTATTAAATTCTTTATACACTTGATTCGGAATCCATATTAAATCCTTACACTCCTTGAAAATTTCTAATATGTTTTTGCTACTGTATAATGAATATCGAGCTAAGTCAAGTATTACATTTGTATCTAATACTATTATAGAGGTTTTTCTATTTATTATTTTTTTAAATTTTTCATAATTCAATTAAAGCACCAACCTTATTATTTAATTACATTCACAAAATTATTAAGTTTTTTCCATTTTCTAATCTTAGTCCTAAATGTTCCAAATGGTGCTACTGTATTTACATGGATAAATTTATATACTTCCCAAGTTGCAGTTTTTGTTGCTTCATCTGCCCATTTTCTCATATGTGGTTTAAATAATTCTTCCTCTGTAAGATTATCTATCAAAGAGTAAATATCTTCTATATTCTGTGATAGTTGTTCTTTTAATTCCTTTAACGATTTATGAGCATAGGTATCTGTAAACCATTGATACAATTCTCCAAGTTGATTCCACTTAAATTTGTCAGATGGCGTTTTAACCTCAATTCCCTTTTTTTCATCTTCTTCCCATTTCAAAACTAAAGTTGTCCAACCTACTTGATAGGCAAGATTTTCAGCTGGTGTCCTATCAACTTGATCTACTCTTTTATCTTTTAATTCTTCTGGGATATTATCAAACTCTGAAATATATTTTCCAAAAGTTTTCTTTATCTCATTTTTTAATTCTTCCTTACTTTCATAAGACCTCATATGCCTACCTCCATGGTTTATATAGATATTATACCAAAAATATTTTTATCCTAGGCTTAATTCATAATCTTGTAATCAAACTGTTCCTGTTTATTTTTATTTTATCTCTATTTGTTAAATACTCTTCCACATCAAACAAGTTTTTCTTATCATAATCTTCCAACAACTTGTAATTCTTATGCTTTGTAATATCGAATTTATCAGATAGAAAAGGTCTTACTCCTCTTAACTGATAAATACACTTACCGCCATCCATTACAGTTATTTCATCTTGACTCATAAGTTCCTTGCCAGTTTTTTGGTAATTTAGACCAAAAGATTTTTGATTGGATCTTGTTTCTGATGTGTTATATAGGTCTATGGTTTCTTTTCCTAAGGTTTCAGATAATTCTTTTACTGTTGTTTTTTCTTTTCCTCCTAAAAAGAGTGTAGAGTCGCAGTTACCAACTATTGTATCTGCATGGTCTTTATAGATTGCTTTTAATTGAGATTGTGCTTGCAGTATTATGCTTGCCGATATTTCTCTTGAACGAATTGTTGCAATCAATTTTTCAAATTTAGGAATTAATCCTATATTTGCAAACTCATCAAGTAGACACCTAACATGAACTGGAAGTCTTCCACCATACACATCATCTGCCTTATCACATAGAAGATTAAATAGTTGAGAATACATTATTGAAACTACAAAGTTAAAGGTATCATCTGTATCTGATATTATTACGAATAAAGCAGTTTTTCTATCTCCAATTTTATCAAGCTCTAATTCATCTTCGCTCATTAGTTCTCTAAGCTCTCTTATATCAAAAGGTGCAAGTCTTGCTCCACAAGATATTAGAATTGACTTGGCAGTTTTTCCTGCTGCCAGCTTATATTTCTTGTATTGCTTAACTGCAAAATGACTTGGATCTTTCTTTTCAAGAGCTTCAAAAAGCCTATCAATTGGGTTCATATAGGTTTCGTCATCTTCTCTAACCTCACTTGCGTCAATCATATCTAAGAGTGTTTTAAAATTCTTTTCTTCTTCAGGTGCTTCATAATAAATATACCCAATAAGAGCAGTGTAATATAACTTTTCAGCCTTTACCCAAAAATCTTCTCCTGCCTTTTCTCCATCTCCCTTGGTGTTAGCAATTATGGTTTGGACAAGCTTTAAAATATCTTTTTCACTTCTCAAGTATGCAAAGGGATTGTATTTCATAGATTTTTTAAAGTTTATTGTGTTTAATATCTTTATGTCGTAACCATTTTCATAAAGCATTTTTCCACATTCTAACACAAGTGTGCCTTTAGGGTCTGTTACTACATAGGAAGAATGCATTTGCATTAGATTTGGCTTTACATAAAATCTCGTTTTACCTGATCCAGAACCACCTATTACTAATACATTTTTATTTCTGGCATATTTAGGGTTTTTAGGTCTTGAGTTCATTGTTAGTCTTTCGGTATTAGTTATGAGAACATTGTTTGCAAACTTAGGGTCAATATATGGAGCAATATCCTTACTTTCTCCCCATCTTGCAGATCCATATTCCTTGCCTTGCCTATATTTCTTTTTGTTTTTACCTTTGCTGTAAACAATTAACTTAACAAGACCAGCAACTGAAATACCTACTAACAAGTCCCTTGGATTAAGGCTTGGTATATAAGATAAAGTTCCTATATCAGAAATTCCCACCATTATTTTATCAATAATATCTCCTCCAACATAGGAATTGATGTGCTTAGAAAAGATATTTCCAATGTAGAAGAATGATAGATAAGGAATGTTTGATAATATAAATTTCTTTGGGTTGTCTATTTTAATTAAATTTTTAATATCAGAAAGAATGGCTTCCAATATCTTATTCATCGTAGAAACCTTCACTATCTAATAAAATTAGTAGGTAGTGTCTTCCCTTTGGTGTTATTAATGTTTGTATTCCTACAAGTGTACCTAGTGGATCAATCCATTCTTTTACTTCAAAATATCCCTTGTTCTTATCTGCATAAGGTAAGAGTTTCTTTTTCTTATCTCTGTAAATTAATCCCTTATCCATTAGAAAACTTATAAATTGATTTTGTGGTATTCCTAACTCTTTGGCAGTATTTCTAAAGTTTGTAAGTAGGTTATAATCTACTAATTTGTCATAATAGTCTGCCTTTGGTCTTAATTCTTCAATTTCTTCTTCTCTTTCAGCAATAATTCTATTGGCTACAAGAATTGCATCTGCAAGTAGATCTTCATTAGTTTTCTTTTCTTGCCCTACTATATATCCTCCGTTTTTTCTAATACTTGGTAAGACTTCTCTAGTTACCCAAGCTTTGAATATTTTTGCTTGTGGTAGTTTTGATGAGAGGATAAGTGAATACAATCCTGATTCGTTAATTATTGAAATATTCTGTATTCCTCCAGGGGTGTTCCATTTCGTTACACCCTTATCTTCTTCGTCTACATGGTCATAAATAGCTTTTCTGGGATTGACATATCCCAACATCGTTGCTACTTCATTTGCTATAAAGAAAAACTCACCATCTTTTTCAATAACAGTGAGTTTCCCAAAATTCTTATTTTCAAATGTTTTTAGATTACTTATCATAAGCTTTGCTCCTTATGTTTATTTTTAACTTTATCTTTACTAATGGTGTCCTTAGCCATATCTTTAAACTTATTTATAGTCTTCGTTATTGAATCTTTTCTATCGGCCTTTTTTTCAGAAGCCTTAACTGCTTTTTTAAAGGCGTGTTCCATTACCTTTATATCCTTAGATTGAAAAAACACAGAGTGGTTGCCAGTTTCCTTATCTTTCATAACAGAAAACTTCACTCCGTGTTTATTTAAAATTTTCTTTAGTTCTTTTAACTCAGGATCTTTTAGATTAATTTCTTCTAACTGTCCCTTTTTAACCATATCTTTTAGCTTTACTTCTTCTCCATTATTTTTTATTACATTTTTCAAGCCTCCTTGTTCTTCTATTTGCTTGTGTACTTTCTTTAAGGCATCAAGAATTGCTTTACTTGTTGCTTTTGCAAGTCTTACTTCAAGATTAAGACTCGACCTAGATACTTCTTCATTAATCATCTATTCCACCTCCATATAAAAGTAACTCTTTGTATTTTCTTAACTTCTCTTGATGGATTTTTCTTCTAAAATCTTCTCCTATAACTTTAACTGGTATTGTCATTTCAAGTATTCTTGAATATATCCTCTGATACTCAAGGTCAATATTAGGATTTTGAATAATTTCTAATGATAAGTTTGTAGTGAAAATTGTCGGCCTACCCTTTAAGTATCTTGAGTTTATAATGTTATATACTTGTTCTCTTGCATAGGATGTGTCCCTTTCAATTCCAAGGTCATCTAAGATTAATAAAGGAATATTAGATAGGTTATTTATAATTTCGTTTGAATCTAGCTTAAATGCTGATTTTTGTATTTGATTTATAACCTGGGATAAATTCATGATTTTAACTCTAACTTGTTTTCTTTCAATTAATTCATTTGCAATTGAACAAGCAAGATAAGTTTTTCCACTACCAACATCTCCATAAAATAAAAGTCCTACATTGTCTTCCTTCATTTGTTCAAAATTTTTAGCATAATTATAGGCAACCTTGTAAGCTTGACCTTTTTCATTTAAGAATCTCTCAAAAGTATATTGGTGTTGGTTTGGCGATGAAAAACAATCTCTTTTTAGCGATGATATTCTAGTTAATATTTCTCTTTCTTCGTTTTCCTTATCTCTTTTTATTTCACATTCACATTTAATTCTGGGAATAAACTTTGTAAATCCGAGGTCAAGTAATTCTCCATCGACTCTTTTACCACATGATTTACAATAGATATGTCCATTTCTTTCAATATCATTTTCTCTTAATACAAAATCTTTTAAGCTTTTCATAAACTCTCTCCTATATCGTAATTCATTTTCCTTGTTGTATTATCATTAATGTTTTTTGCCTGATCATTAAGATACCAATTAATTATCGTTGCCTTGTGGTCTTGATACACTCTGTTATTTGCTTTCATATATGACGACAATCTATCAATGTATTCATTAATTCTACTTCCTAACTCATTTGTTAATTCCTTGTATTCTTCATCAGTCAAAAATATATTTTTATATATTCCATAAGGCTTTTGTCCCTTACTAAAATCATTCTTTCTTAACTCATTATTTTTAATATTGTTATAGTTACTTTCCGATTTTCGAAAATCTTGACTTTCGATATTCGAATCTCTTGAATTTCGATTATCGAACTTCTGGAATTTTGTTTTTCGAACTTCTTGATTTTTTAATTCTATATTATTAAATATGCTCATAAAATCTTTAACATAAATTCTGTTAGGCTTTCCCAGTCCTTGTCTTTTCTTTTCAATTAGTCCTATCCCTGATTTAATATCAAGTTCAGCTATTAATTTGTTTGCTTTTTCACTGGCACAATTAAATTGATCTTTTATACTTTCAATTGTGTAGTAAATAAAGACTTTTCCGTCTTCATCTATCCAGCCATTTTTATATGAAAGACCCATTCGATTAAGCATATATGAATACAAAACTTTTGCTTCAATAGAAATGCTCTCAAAAACTTCATCTTCCATTAATACCATAGGTAATCTAATGAAGTTATACATCTCAGATTGCCTATTATAAAAATAATCAAAATTCATTCTTACCTCCTTTCTTTAAAATAAAAAAACGACAGAATTATTGCTTTCTATCGTCTGAGATTTGCATATTAAATTTTCATCACAAAATAAGACTCTTTAAAGAATCTTTAGTTTTATTGGTATGCTATTTACAATATCCATTATTAAAATGGATACTCTAAGCAGCACACCAACTATTTATTTTTTGAATTTTAAACTTTGGTAGAAGTCTTGAACTCCTTGTATTTACATAACTATTTGCCTCTATCACTATTATGACACGAAACCCGTCTGTTATCTCCAAGGCGGGATCACCCCCGCTTACGCGGGTACAACAGAAATCATTGCAGATGGTCTTACGAGGTTAGAGGATCACCCCCGCTTACGCGGGTACAACATACACTTTGCCATGTATCCTACAGCTGAAGAAGGATCACCCCCGCTTACGCGGGTACAACTCTATAAGCTGATCTACTAAATCTAAGCATTCAGGATCACCCCCGCTTACGCGGGTACAACAGTAAATATTTCTCTATTTTAAGCAATTCTTATTATAGCTTTTTTAGAAATTCATTTACTTGGCTTGCTAAGTCAACTGTCACTAGAGCATCAGCTAAGGCTCTATGGTCAACTTTCTTTTTGATCCCGTATTCTTTAAGGACTGTTTCTAGTTTATAGTTTTTTAGAAACATTTTTTCTCTTTTTACATAAGTTTTTAGGTCGTAGGTAGTGTTTGTGATTTCTTTTAGAGAATTTTTCTCTAAATTGTAATTTAGAAACTTCATATCAAAGTTAAAGTTATAGCCAACCAGAGGGTAGTTTTTTATAAAACAAACGAAATCTTCTAGTACTTTCTTTTCGTCCCCTCCATTTATTAGGTCATTACCAGTTATTCCAGTCAGTTTTATTATTTCATTTGATAGTTTTATTTCCTGCCTTATAAGACTTTCGAATTTATCTAAAACTTCACCTTGACTATTAGTGAGTACAGCTCCAATTTCTATTATCTTATGCTTTTCATTGTCTAATCCACTTGTTTCTATATCTACTACTACATATTTTTTCGCTTGAGTTTTTCCTTGGTAGGTTCTAGCTTTACGATGTTTTGCTTGTTTGCTAAATCCATGTTTTATCTTAGTTTCCTCTTTTTTATCTGATCTGACTAATACTAAGGGAATTCCATCTAAGTCTACTATATTTCTATTTGTGTTGTGGGTTTTAAAGGTATATCCAATTTCATTTCTATAGGCGTAAGTCATTGTAGCCGAGCCGTCACCTATATTATCTATTATCCTTTGCCAGAGATTTTCTCGTACTCTGCTATTGAAATTACCTACATACACTCCTGCATCTATTTCTTGCATCCACTTAGTCAAATCTCCCCTAAGAGAATTTTTAACCTTACTTATTGTAATTATAGTTAGAGGCATCAGTCTACCTCGTAGTTAATTCCGTATGGAACATGGTTTTCTTTTTCATCCCATAGATTTATGGTTTCTATTTCAAATATATCCTCGTCATCAATACCCATTAGGAATTGCAAATCTCTGGTAATTTGCTTGGCAATTTTCCTTTCCCTAAATAAGTCTCTCATTTTTCTTCTAGATATACTTCCTATATCATCATCCTCGCTTGATTCTTTCACTATTTCAAAGGCAAGTGGGATGCTTGTTTCTGCCTTGTATAGGTCGGCTATATCATAAACAAAAGATTTATCGTGGCCTGTATGGACAAAACCCAATCCTGGAGCCATTCCAAGGGCAGTAATTATACTGTGGCATAATCCATACAAGCATACATGACATGCTGATAAGGCTTGGTTGATAGGTGTCGAATCATCAAAATCATCTGGGTTGTAGTCTCTTCTTGTCCATTCAACATCAAATAGTTGACTATTTTTCCTATAGACCGATCTAATCCTAGATCCTTCTCTTCCTCTTAGTTGTTGCATGGTTAGTCTGCTTACATCTTCACCTTCAAATCTCATAGCATACATAAGTCTTGCAACTTTTATTCGACTTTTGCTATTTGATACAAGTTTGGCTTGTTTTTCTAATAATTTGGTTGAGTGAGCTAAGGGTCTTCCGTTAGAGTAATTTCTGACTCCATTTTCACCTACCCAAATTACAGAAGTACCCGTATCTCCTAATAGCTCCATAGCCCTATGGGTTATCTCTACTCCAGGACCAAGCATCAAAATTCCAATCATAGCAGCTGGTATTTTTACTAATCCTCTGATGTCTCTGGCAGTTATAGCTCCATCTATCCTGTTAATCTTAGCCCTTTCTATATAGATAAATGTTACCCTATCGGATATTCTAGGTAGATCTTTTAGGTCAGTCTTACTGTTAAATACTTTATTTTTCATAAGGAATTATTGTAAGCATCCCAAAGCCATAAGCTTTTTTTCTGCCAATACCATTTTTTAGGCTTTGTCTAAATGTTTCTATGTCACTTATAGTTAGGACTCCCTCGTAGCTTGCTGACACAAGAGCATAGGGTTTCTTATTAACTTTCTTGTAAGGAAGTAGTTCTTTTTCAAAAATATCAAAATCATTGGGCAAAACTTCAAAACCATTTTTATCAGTTCTGGCTAAAAAGAAATCCGCCAAGTCACGTGTAGGTACAGGTACAATCCTTCCTCTCTCATCTTTATTTCCAGTTGATTTTGATATAACTGTATTTAGTTTTACCCTAAATCTCGCTTTCATCCCTTCTTCTAGACTATCTATAAATTTATCATAGTCCTTACATAAACTAGTTCCAATAACACCATATTTTTCTAGTATTTCTATGTTAGGTTTACTTTGGCTTTGAATTAGTAAGTAGGTTTTCTTGTTTAGTTTATCTATTCTCCAAAGCTTTCTTGTTCTGATTCCTTTTTCTATTTCTTCTGGAAAGCAAGATTCTACAAATCCATGGTAGGAATTTAAGTCCTTGAGATCACGCATTTTTCGTCTATTGTACACATCTAGTTCTACTCTTGATAAATACATTAGCCCTCCTTACAATGCTTTAAATGGGTCATGGCTTGTTTCATAACCAAAGCTTATTGAAGATTCACTTTCAAATCTTGGTATAAATTTTCTTCCTTCATAAGAAAATGATGCCACCCTGTCATTTCTTATTTTTTCTTTACCAGCTAATAAATGACTGTCTGCGTAAAGGCCTGCCACATAGCTAGGATGTCTCTTTTTAAAATAAGAACTTGCCTGCCAGTCTAACTCTTTTAGGGCATCAATTGGACCAAGCTCCTTTACACCAATTAGAAAATCTGCAGGAGGAGGACAGGATCTCCTGCCCATATAGGTTTGAAAGTATGGATTTCCCAAAGCTCTATAGAGCTTTTCAATCAACTCATCATTTGATCCAACAGCTACAACAAATACTCCATCTTCAAGATAATATCTGTTAGTAACATAGTTTCTTTCAAACGTTCCATTTTTCTTGTACTTACTAGCTATATGATAATCTCTTATTAGGTTTGGCCTTTGGTCAACCCTAACCGCAAAGTCTATTTCGTTTAATTCACTTATTCTTTCATCATCTCTCCTGTAACCAAGGCTTGCTGCTAACATCCCAATTATAGCTGATTTTGAGGGATAATGATCTGTATATCTAGTCTCAAACTTAGAACCTGTTCCCCAAGCTTGCATGGGGCCAGATAGTTTTAGAAGTATTGTTTTCACATCTACCTCCTAGGATAAGTTCGCTTTTATTTTCTCTTCTATATCGTAAACTAAGTCTTTTATGGAGTCTTTCCTAGTGTCAATATCATCAATATCCATGTCGTAAGCAACTATACAAGACTTATATGCTGCATTTCCTAATAGCTTTTCATACTTTGTATTTTCATCAAAGAGTCTTTCAACAGATTTTTTCTCATAGCCTTCTTTTGATTTGATTGGATTTTCAAAGGCGGTCACCAAATTTAGCGGTCTATCCTTTCTTAAAGTAAGAAGGATTGCCTTTGGAAGAGTTTGATTAGCAAAAGAATTAATTTTTCCTGTAGGAATTGATTTAATAAAAGCTTCTACGAAAAGCCTAGAAGCATAAGCACAAGCTTCTACATCATCAAGTTGGTTTTTAAATTCATGAAGGGCGATGTTTGCATACCTATATACTGTAGATGAATTGTATTCTATAGTTCCAAGCATCCCTGCACCAACATTATCTTCTTTGGCTAGGTCATCAACAGCTGTAAAATAATCAAATTCTCTTTCTATAGCATGAGTTGAGATTGCATGAGCAAATTGACAAGAAGCATCTTCATTTAAGGTAGGGGCATCTGCTACCATTCTTCCAAATAAGGATATATCTATAGATGGATTATCTTTTAATATTTCTTGAAGGATTTTCTTATCCTTTATGCCATCAAGAGCTGCCTGAGCAAGGTCTGTTGCTTGCTTGTTTGATATAAAGAAAAGAGCCTTAACTTTTTGTTCTTTTGTAGAAATTTTCGCCTTATTTAAAGTTTCTTCGGCAAGTTTTAAGGCATCTTCATGACTTTTATTAGAATCTAAATCTACTATTTTTTCTGCTATATAGTTAACTATATCCCTACTTCTAACGCCTTGATTTTCTAAGTCATATTCGTCCTTAAAATACTTTCTGACTGCTCTCTTCCAAGCTTGCGAACTTACTCTAGCTCTAGTTACTCCTCCATATTGAGCAGTTTTGGGACTTCCTGTATCGTCCCTGTTTACATTTGATGGTGGTAGGGTTTGTATTAGGTGGATATCTAGAAATAATCTGTCTTTAGTCATTTTCTTCTCCTTTTTATCTTGTAATATTCCAATAATAATCTCTTGCCCATTTTATCCTAATAGGGTTTACATCTCCTAACAAGTAAGCATATAAATCATTTGAAAGGCTAAAAAAGTCAACCTGTTCTTCGCTTTTTGCCTTTAATAGTTTTATAATTTGTCTAAGGCGATATTCTAACATCCTATAATTTGGTGAACTAATTAGAGAATTAAATCTTAGATCAACTGACTTATTAGCACTCTTATCCTCAGGATTTCTCAAAGATCTAAGACTTTGACCCAAGCTTTTATATGGAAAATCTTCATTTCTATAAATAACAGACCTATCTTCTCCTTGCTGATAGATTGCATAAATTTGTAGGGTTGTTAGTATAGCTTGTTCATAATAATTTAGATTTTTCCCTGTACCAAGTTTATCTTCTGGTATCATTGAAAAGATAAAAGCCAAAGACTCTATATTTTCGCCAAGATCCTTATTTATTGAATTTCTTAACTGGGCCAAAATCGCCTTAGTGCTAGACTCTTTTTTAGTATTTTCCAAGTAAGTTAGTATATGCTTACTCGTTTTATAAACATTAGTCTCTTTGTTCACTTTATCTCCTTTCTATAACTTTGTTTAATATACTGGTAAACTTATTAAAAGATGTAACAATATTTAAGCTATTCTTAGGGTCACCGATATATCGGTAGTCTCTAATAGAAGCTGATTCAAGTTTCATATAAGCTTCTTTATAAACAATGTCCTTTAATATTTCATCCCATTTTATCAAAATACTTTTCTTATCAGTGGATTCTCCTATTGATTCTATTAGATCTCTAAAGGGTTTATCTACAAGATAATACATCTTTTCTATTTCATTATTTACATAGCCGCTTTTATCAAGACCACGAATATTAACTATATCCCTTAAAAATCCACCATATATATTACTTATGACATTTTTGGTCTTTTCTACCATTTCATAAATATGGTGGGTCCAATCTTCCTTATTTTCACCTATTAGTAATTCTATATACAAAGGCATATAGTCGTAGATTTCATTAACTGGTACCCAAGATGTTGCATTGCCGTCATCTTCTAGAGATAAGGTATTTATCAAAATGTTTCTATCATTTATTTTTCCTTCAATCACTTTTAGCCAAGAAATTATCCCCGGTTTAGGAACCTTATCCTCACTACTTGATCCATAAGAACTTACTTTTCCTAGAGTAATTTGACCAAATGATCTCCACATTGATTGATTAGCAGGGTGTTTTTTAGGTGTGGATCTTTCCTTGTTTGGTCCTGTCTTATTTGTCCCATATATGGTCATTGGTTCCAAGAAATTATCGAGGTGGTCTACTTCAGGAAGCTTTATCAAGTTCATTACAAAGTCTTTACCAATTTTATAAGATGGATCTATATACAGGGCCCTGGAGTATGTCGTATAAAGCTCTGACATATTATCTATAGGTAAATAATTTAAATAAGAATGAAGTAGTTCGCTATCTTTAAACTCCCAAGCAGGTTTTTGGATATTATAAGAATAGCTTTGATTAGTAAATAGTACAAAATTTAGCATCAAGGTCTTAAAGAGATTGTCCCCCTTAAAATAAATCGCACCCAAATCATATAGCCAACCCTTAGAATTTCTAGTCTTGTAATTTTCATTTCCATATATGGTTTTATCAGAAAGTCCAGTATATCCCTGAAAGCAAATTAGCCATCTAGCTATCTCATCATCTCTTAGAATATTTTTACTAGCTTCACTTTTTGGAGAAAAGAGAGCCTTTTTATTATTAGATTCTGTTATAGTTCTATTGATAGTTTTTCCAGAAATTTGTCCTATGGACTTACCCTTGATTTTATCTATACTCATATTATCTTCAGTCACTTGAAAAAACGGATACTTTTCATCATAAAGATAAAACCTATCATGCCACTTATCTAAATAATCTATAACTATCCTTGGGAATTTCCCAGCTTTCCACAAATTTTCCCACGTAGACATCAAGTCATCTTCGTAGTCCTCGTAATCTTCTTCATCTACAGGATAAATTTGTTTCATATTTTCATCCACTTCAATTTCTTCGTAAGGATTTCCAAAAACATCATACCTAGAAAAAACTGTATGCATGACAGATAATAAAACTCTCATAATGGCGAAATCTTGGATATGCATATCACCTGTTATATCAAGGTAGTCCTGAGAGTTTTCAAAAATATCTCTCATAGATACTAAATTCTTCTCTCCCTTCTTATCTACCATGACTTCTATCCACGGTTCATCTATTAAGTTAAATCTTCCCATAATCACTCCTTCCTTTCATATGATAGACCTAATTTTTCAGCATAATTAAGATTACAATTTCCTAGGTCAAAGTCGCCATTTTTATCAAATATTATAGCTAGATTTCCCTTTAGCCAAGTATACTTATCCCAGTTTCTTAAGTATTTGATATAATAGTTTTCCAAAATTTCTATATATTTATCTAAATTTTCGCCATAAGACATACCAGTCGGAAGTTTTATTGTATGTTTTGCTATTTCTTTAGCTAGGTTATTATCAAGCTCTCCTAACGCATTTTTATCCCCAAAATATCCATATCCACCTACTTTTTCTTGTAGGCAAATAAGCTCTATACTATCTGCACTATCTCTTACCTCACAAGCTCCCTTAGTTTCTGATAACTCAGCTATATTATTAGAATTTTCTAACCATTTACTTATATTTTTGTCAGGTCCAACATTATGCTTTGGATTTGCTAGAGCGAATTTATCTGCTTGAAATTTCTTATTTTGCTTGTGTGCATGATACTCAATTTTGCAATCTTCATAAGCCTTTCTATATGTTTCTTCAATTTCAATATCAGTATCAGAATAAACCTTCTGCACAAGATCTGACACATCTTTAGGAATATAAATTTCACCTGGTAAGTAAAATTCCGTTCTCATCAAAATGTATTCTTGATATACATGTGTTGATCCCTTATCAAAATCGTATGATACGGAGTCCATTACATATACTTTAGGGTTAAGAAAATTTTTAGGTCTTTTAGTTTCCTTATGCCTATGAAGTCTTCCAATTCTTTGGATAAGTAAATCAATTGGAGCAAGATCAGTGTATAAAACATCAAAGTCAATATCTAGAGATTGCTCGATAACTTGAGTTCCGATTATTATTTTAAAATCAGGTCTCTTGCCATTTTTCCCAATAGTTTTAAGTAGATTATTTTCTTTTTCTATTCTTTCAGTTGATATGAAGGAAGAATGGAGAATTTCTACCTTATTTTCTCCGAATATTCCAATTAGTTCTTTTGAAAGTTTCTGACACTTCTTAACAGTATTTACTATTACTCCAAAAACGCCTCCACTTTTCGAATCTTTTCTTATTCTTTCCGCTATATTTTCGCTTTCACTCTTATCTAATTTGATTATTTAAAACCTTTTGGAGGAGGTTTTCTCAAAATCTTTAAACTGGATAATATTATTTCCGTCAGTGAAGCTTACAAGAGGATAGGATTTTTCTGTCTCAAAGTCCATTGGTTTTTCTATATCTTTAGATTTTTTGTTTTGGCCTAGAAGATATGCTTTGATTAGCTCATTTCTTCTCTTTAGAGGAAGGGTGGCAGATAAAATTATTACCGGAACTTTATAGGCTCCAAGCCATTTAAGCGCTTGGTCTAGATAGATATTCATGTAAGTAGAATAAGCGTGTGCCTCATCAATTATTACAACCTTATTTGAAAATCCAAGGTGTCTTAACATAAGGTGTTTTTGTTTAAGAGCCATGAGTAGAAGTTGATCGATGGTACCCACCGTAAAATCATCTAATATTGATAATTTGTTACCAGCAAAGTATGAGTTCACACTAACTCCATATTTATCTTCCTCGTAAATATTTGAAGATGGCTTTATAGAAGTAAATTCGTCATTTAGACTTGCCTTTCCATGGATTAGCCTAAGACCCATATCCCCCTTTTTAAGACTAGAGAGGTTATTTAGCCATTCTTTCATCCTTAGAAAAATACCATTAGAAGTTGCTTGACTTGGTAGAGCAAAAAACAATCCTGAACGGTGGGACTTTTCCGCCATAATTTCTGCTCCTATAAGGGCCGCTTCTGTTTTGCCAGATCCTGTAGTTGCCTCATAGATAAGTATTCCTGGTTCTTTTATCTTTTTTACAATATCTGTCAAAATCTCTTGGTCTTTTCGTGGTTTGAAGTTAAATCTTTCTTCAAACATTTTTGACGTATCGCAAGGTTTAGGATCCCAAGGATTTGCTTTATCATTTTGCCAAGATATAAAACCTTCTTCAATTCTATTTTTTGATCCGCAAAAATCATCTATAGGAATTAGAGGAAAATACTTTTCGTTAGATGCTATCCAATCAGCAAGAATTAAAAGACCCGAGAAAATTACCTGAGCACTTTCTTGTAAAGTTACAATCTTTGAAATATCCTCTAACCCACTAATATCTAAAGCATTTTTTATAAAATGTTCATGAAGATTATCCCAATTTTTATAAAGTACGGAAGTTTTATCATCACTTTGATAGACTTCATACTTATATTCCTCTAAAGCTTGATAAGCATCTGTGCTTATTGGTTTCCCATGATGAGCCCCTAGAATAACGGAAACACTAGGATCAAGTCCTTTCTCGTTTAGGATATATTCGCTAACTAAATTGTGTCTAAAGTTCCTTATCATATAATAATTTACAAAGTCAAAACCACCAGATTTAAGTTTATCAAAAATAGCTAAATCTAAATCAGGATCAATAGGGAAAGTTTTTTTGAACTCAAAATTTGCACTACATTTTCCAAGATCATGACTGTATCCTAAAAACATAGATAGATTTTTAGGATAATCCTCATCAATTGGAGAAGTTTTTCTAATATTTTCATAAATATTTTCCTTAACTCCTTCACTTAACCAATGTTCCCACAATAGACCTGCTACATATGCAGTATCTTCTAAGTGGATGTAGAGAGGTAACCAATAATAATCACCATCTATTCTTTTTTTCTTAGCCCATAAATACCTGTAATCCATATTAGCTCCTAGTTTTATTTTCTTCATTTAATTCATGCACTGCCTCTGCTATAATTCAAACAATCGTTTTCTTAGTTGTTAAAATTTTTTCTATTTTAATATTTCTATAGTTAGTTTTTCTAATTAACTTTCTTCTACCAACAATTAAAAATATCTTTTCATAAATTCTATTAGAGGTAAGTTTCCATCCTATTTTTGTATCTTTTGTCTTTTCCATTAATTCTCCTTATTGAATTTATAAATCTAGGAGCCTAACACCCGCTAACGCGGGTACATAAGAGATTACTTTGTTAAGTGTATGATAATCCGGGATCACACAAACTTACGTCTTACATAATGGATTATCATATACTATCTTCTCTTGTCTATATAATAGCAGATAATAAAAATATGTCAATAGTTACTTTAATTTATTTTATGAACTTCATAGTATTACATTATAAAATTTAACTTGTAGTCTTATTATCCCAACAAAAAAAAGACCCTCAGAGGGTCTTTTTGTACGTCATATTTTTTATGTAGTAAAAATTATTCTTGGTCGATTGCTTCTACAGGACATACTGCTGCACAAGAACCACAGTCGATACATGCGTCTGCATCAATTTCGTAAGCTGCATCACCTTGTGAGATAGCTCCTACTGGGCATTCACCTTCACATGTTCCGCAAGAAATACATGTATTTTCATCTATTCTATAAGCCATATTATTCCTCCTATTTATTATTTCTTATGTCTATAATATACAACAGACCAACCCAAAAGTCAAGAATTTTTTTATATTTATTCTAATTTTAATTTAATAATGATAATTTATTCAAATTGATACTAATTATCATTTTTAATATTCTAGTTCTTCGTTAGGATAACTTTTTTCCATTTCTTCATTGGAATCTGAATCTTTAAGTTTTACTCTTACTTTACAGCATTCCCTAACATAATCATTGTCTAAAACTATACCTACTCCGTCACAAGTATTAACCTTTTGACCTTCTTTAGGCATATTGTTTTTAGCTTGTTTATAACATTCTTCTTCATAAGACAGACAACACATGAGTCTTCCACATATTCCAGAAATTTTGCTTGGGTCAAGTGTAATATCTTGGTCTTTTGCCATCTTTATAGATAGAGGTTTAAAATCATTTAAAAATCTTCCGCAGCAGCATTTTTGGCCGCAAGGACCATAATGTTCTATCATTTTTGCATGATCTCTTACTCCAACTTGTCTAAGTTCTATCCTATTTCTATATATTGCAGCTAAATCTTTGACTAGAGACCTAAAATCCACTCTCTTTTCTGATTTAAAATAAAATGTAATTTTACTCCTATCAAATGTAAATTTAGCATCAATAATTTTCATATTGAGTCCATGTTCCTCAGACTTTTGTTGACAAACATCTATGGCAGCTTTGGCATCTTGCTCGTTTTTCTTATGATAATATATATCATCTATTGTTGCTTTTCTTATAACGGGCAATAATTTTTCTTTAAAATTATCCTCGTCCACATCTACATCTGTCAATGCGACTTCTGCTATCTCTACACCATTAGATGTTTCAACTACTGCCAAGTCCTTGTAATCAAAGTCCATACCACAAGAGTCGAAATAATATATTTTTCCTGCTTGTCTAAATCTTACTCCTACGACTTTCAATCAGTGTTTCCCCTCTCTATATATGGTAAAAATGATTTTTTCTATACTTAAATCATAATTAATATTTGTTCTGTATGCTGTCTTTATATCTTCTAATAAACTAATTATTTTTTCTATGATATCTAGATTCATCTTATCAAACTTTCTTATTAGATAAGCTTCATTGCTAGGTAAAGTCATTCCGCTGTACTTATATTTTATAAGATTTTGAAATAGGTTGAGCATAGCATTTATAATTTTTGATCTATCATCTTTAAACTTGCTGAAAAACTCTTTTTCTTTATAATATGCCTCGATTTTGCCGGAATAAACATCAGCTATAATTCTATAAAGCTTGTCTTTATCCACCGATAAATCAATATCTGAAGTTTTTATTGAAATAATCTGGCACCTAGACCTAATTGTTGGAATAATTGAATCCCTATTTACACAAGTGAAGATAATTTTCACATAAGGCTTTAGTTCTTCCAAGCTTTTAAGCATGGCATTTGCTCCAACATCCCTCATATCTTGTGCGTTGTGGATTATATATATTTTAATCTTGCCATTGTCAGGTCTTAGGTAAACGTCTTTTAGAATATTCCTAATACTTTGAATATCTATAACATCCCCTTCTTTATCTAGTACATATAAATCAGGGTTGTTTTCAATATCGCTTGCTACTTTGTAGGAAGTAAAGACATTTTTTGCAAAATCAAGGGCAAATTCCTTATTTGATGAAGGATTTTTTCCCTCAAAAATATAGGCACTTGCAAGTTTATCATTCTTTAACTGTTCGTCTAAGATACTCATAGTTGAATATATTTATCAACATCTATCAAGAAGATTGTAGCTCCTCCTACTGTAATATCTATTGGAACTGTATTTGTTAGAAGAGAGCTTTCTGCTGTTGGATTAATTATTGTTGTTGTAGTACTTCTCTTTTTGCAATTTTTCTCAATAATTCCTAACACTTCATCCAAATCCTCTTCTTCCACACCTATAAGTAAAGTGGTATTTCCCTTTTTAAGGAAACCACCTGTTGTTGCAAGCTTAGTTATTCTGTAGCCCTTATCTGTCAAAGAGTCTACCAAAAAGTTAACATCAGCATCTTGTACTATAGCTATCAAAAGTTTCATTGTTTATCCTCCAATGATTCATATATAAGTTGTATCGCTTGTCTTGTAACATCTTCTATCGACAAACTGGCATCTATCTTCTTTATTTCATCTTCATATTCATCTGCCATTTTCTTGTAAGCATCAAATATTTTTTTGTGAAAATCGAAGTCTTCATTTTCTAACCTATCTGCTGTAAAATTCTTTCTTTTTCTAATCAATGCAGTTTTATAGTCTATATCAAAAAATATAGTAAGGTCAGCTCTAATATTGTCAGTGGCAAAATCATTTATTTTCTTAACTTCTTCTATACCAAGATTTCTACCAACTCCTTGGTATAGAAGAGAACTTAGTACAAACCTATCGCAAAGTACAGTCTTACCAGCTTCTAAGGAAGGCCTAATTTCTTCTTCTATTAGTTGAGCCCTTGAGGCAGCGAATAACAGACACTCGCACCTAGCTGTCATTTTCTCGTTGTCATTGTCTATAATTATATCTCTAATTTTCTCAGATATATCTGTACCACCAGGTTCTCTAAAGGTTAGATATTCGATACCATCTTGGTCTAATATTTTTTTTACTTCGTTTAATACACTTGTCTTACCTGATCCATCTGGACCTTCAAATACAATTAATTTTCCTCTCATATATACCATTATACCATATTAAATGATTTTTCATTTACAAATTTCGACCATATTTGGGTAAAAAAAAAAGACCATATGGCCTTTTTTATTATTCTTCTTCGCTAGTTTCAGTTTCTTCTGTTTCATCAACAGTTGGAACTTCAGCTGCATCTGCTTCTTCGCCTTCTTCAGGAATTTCTTCCTCATTTGGCTCTTGTAGTGAGCAGATAACTTCATCATCTTCAAGTAAAATTGTGATATCATCAACCTTAGCAATATCAAGATCAGCTACAGTTCTGTTATCACCAATTTGAAGGTCACTTACTTCAACATCTGCAGTTTGTGGAATGTATCTTGGTAGACATTCTACTTCTACAACGTCTATATTTTGAACAAGTACAGAAGGTTCAACTCTGATATCATCTCTTCCAACTAGTACAACTGGAACTTGAACTCTGATTGTTTCGTTTTGATTAATAGCTTGGAAATCAACATGTAAAAATATATTTTTGAATGGGTGATTTTGGTAAGCTTTTATAAGAACGTCTTTCTTTTCATCTCCAAAATCTAATGTTATAATTGTTGATGTTCCTGCTTTTTTAAGTACTTTTTCAAATTCTCTAGATGTTACTTGAACATTAATATTTTCTTCACCTTTGGCATATATAACTGCTGGTACAAGTTCTTCGTTTCTAAGCTTGTTAACTTTGTTTTTACCAGTAGCTTCTCTTTTTTGTGCTTGTAAAACTATCTCTGCCATTTTGCCTCCTTATATATTCATACTCACTAATTATACCTCATAATCTCATCATTTACAATTATATAGTTTTGTAAACAAGCTATTGGGTATAATAATAACATAAGAAACAGAAAGGATATATTATGTCAAGGAAAATAAAATTCGGAACAATAGATGTAACTGTAGACGGTGAAAAATTACAAGTCGGTGATTTTGCTCCAGAATTTAGAGCTATTAATAATGATTTGAGCGATTATTCTTCCAAGGAAGACGAAGGAAAGATTAAATTAATTTCTGTAATACCATCAATTGATACTTCCGTTTGTGAAATTCAGACAACAATGTTCACAAAGGCTGCAGAGAATTTTTCAGATGATGTAGTTTTAATAACGATATCAAATGACCTACCATTTGCCCAAGCTAGATTTTCAGAAGATAAGGAAATTTCTAATAATAAATTTGTATCAGACTATATATACAATGACTTTGCTAAGAAATACTCTACTCTAATTAATGAATTGCAATTATTAAATAGATCAGTTTTTGTAGTTGATAAGGATAACAAAATTGTCTACTCAGAATATCTTGATCAAAATACAGACCTTCCAGAATATGAAAAAGCTATAGAAATAGTAAAAGACTTAGATAAATAAAAAAAACTCCAGACCAAGTTTTGCTTGGATCTGGAGTTTTTAAATTAGGCCTTCTAATAAACATAAAGTTGTAATTGCCCCTATACCTTTTTTATTTGTAAGAACTTCAACATTCAATTTTTCTAAACTATTGTAATCAATATCTCCTAGGACTTTCCCATCAACTAGGCTAGTCCCTACATCAATAAGAGTCATTCCATCTTTAAAGTAAGTTGAATCATAATAATTTGCTTTGCCAATAGCAGATATAAAAATATCAGAATTTCTTATTACATCTTTGGTGTTTTTTGAATTGCTGTTTAGAACAGTTACAGTGGCTCCCATTGTCACTAAATGCATAGCTAGAGGCTTACCTATAACATTTGTTCTATTTGCTATAACAATGGATTTTCCCCTAGTATCTTTAAATTTATCATCAATGAACATAGCAACTGCTTTTGCAGTAGCTGGCAAGTAATTGATATCTCCCTCTAGACTTAAGCCCAAATTTTTATATGTGAATGAATCTAAATCTCTAATAGTAATGAAACTTTTCATAGTTTTAATATTAGAATCATTGCTTCTAAATGGAGATAAGACTATGAATCCATCATTAGCTTCAAATGAATTTACGTAATTAATTATATCTTCTACTGATTCGTCTGTAAATTCATAGTCAACGTATTCAATTTCTAATTCATTGCATCTTTTAATAATTACTTTTTTATAATAAATTGCTTCTTTTGAAGGTTTTTTGCTTAAGATGATTATCTTATTTTCTATCTTATGATCTTCTAACTTTGTTAAAAGCAATCTTTTAAGATCATCAGTTGTTAAAATTTTCAATTTTCCTCCACTAAAAAAGCCCCAATTAGAAATCCTAATTAGGGCATCATAATTTCCTAGAATATTCTTCTTGCTCCTATATAGCAGTTTGTATAGTAAGAATTGTATATATTATCGAATCTAACACCTCTGCCATAGCCTGCAGCATGAACAAATGTACCATCTGAGCTTGTCATAATACCAACGTGGTCAATTGAACCTGTACCTGCAGTAGAGAAAAATACTAAATCTCCTGCTTGTAAGTTATTATAGTCTACACTATAACCATATGAATATTGTTGTGCTGATTGATGAGGAATATAAACTCCAATTTGTGCATACGCATATGAAGTAAGTCCTGAGCAATCAAATCCTGAATTTGGATCAGATGCGCCCCATATATATGGCATACCAATAAATTGAGATGCAATATTAGCTGCACTTAGACCAGATCCTGATGCTTCGTATGATGGCTCATATGAAGATTCTTCAACATAATCATTTGATTCAGTTGTTTCTTTAACTTCTTCAACTATTTCTTTAGCAACTTCTGTATCTGATATAAAATCAAGTGAGATATAAGAAGTTTGTCCGTTGTAATTTACTTCAAGCCAACCATTTTTAGCTTGGCCTTCTACCCAATCACCTTTTCTATATGATCCAATAACATTTCCGTTACCTGGACTTGTTCTAACATTTAGGATTGAAGTATTAACCCAACCTGAATAATAATATGATTGTTGAGCTTTAGCTTCTTCAGCCTTCTTTGCCTCTTCAGCTATTCTTGCTTCCTCAGCCTTTTTAGCTTCTTCGGCTTTTCTTGCTTCTTCAGCTTTTTTAGCTTCTTCAGCCTTCTTTGCCTCTTCAGCTTTTCTATTCTCAATGTCATTAACTAAAGTTTCTGGATATGCTTCTACTAAGAAATCATCTTTTATGTATCCAAATTCTGTTTTCAAAAATCCATCTTCTAGTGTTCCTTCTACCTTGTCACCAGCTTTTAAAGATGAAATGATATTATTATCTTCTAGATTTTTGCTACTTCTAACATTTAATACTTCAGCATTTACGTATTTAACAAGATTTATATTGTTATTTTCTTCTTTAGCTTCTACTTCTTTAGATAATTCAATAGCTTCGTTAGAATCTTCTTCGCTTACTACATCAGCCTCTTTAACTTCTAAAGGCTTTTCTTCTACTACTTCTTCATTATCAGCTACTTCTATTTCACTATTATCTACAATATCTTCTTCAGAATCTTTATTGTATTCTTCTTCAAGATTATATTTAGTTTCAACAACTTCATCATCAGATTTTACATCTGATTTTTTACTAGCTTCAACTTCAACAACAGCATTTCTTGCAGCTGTTTCTATTAAATCTTCAACTTTCTCATTTTTGTTAGCTGTAGCATTTTTATTTTCTGCTATTTTTGTATTTTTAACTTCATTAGTATATTCGCTTTTAACGACATCATAGTCAGAATAACTATCTACATAGTCTACCTCTGAGATTAGTGAATTTGTATTTTGATCTTGGTCTAAATTACCTATTGTAGTAGCATATGCGCTTGCACCAGCTGTTACTGCAGCTACGACTGAAAGCATAGCTCCTATTTTCTTTTTGTTCATTAAGTCCTCCATCATTAAACGAAAATTTGTTAATATTTATTATTTATGTCTTGCACTCAAATCTGTTTATATTTTATATCTTTTTAACAAAAGTGTCAAGATTTAGTTACAAAAAAATTACACTTTTCGATGATTCTTTTAGCTTTATTGGAAATATCCTATCAAATAACCAATATAACTAAAAAAAACACAGAAAAATGTAATCATATTTAACATTTTCTTCATAATTAGTTACAAAATGTTAATTATTTATGTAAGGAGCAAATCTATAAGCCGTGTTCTGTCTTAGATAATCATCTGTCTAGGCTTATTGTCGCCAACAAGCTCAAGCGAACAACCATACTGGACCGTGTCGAGCAAACATCCTACTGTCCCTTTCGTTCTTGCACCGGATGGGGTTTACATAGCCTACCTATCACTAGATAGCTGGTGAGCTCTTACCTCGCCATTCCAACCTTACCAAAAAAACTGGCGGTATACTTTCTGTTGCACTAGCCTGAAGATCACTCTTACTTGACGTTATCAAGCATCCTCGCTCTGTGGTGCACGGACTTTCCTCGTGGACTAATCCCCGCGATTATCCGATTTACTCCATCTTTTATTTTACCTCAAATATTGTTACAAACAAACTAAAAGAATTTTCTAAATGAATCTTCCTTAGAATATGTTAAAACTTTCCCATCAATCATGCCTCTTATTTCATCTTCTAACATAAATATTACATGATTCTCGCTTGCAAAATGCCCAGCATCTACTATTATTATTCCCTCGTTAGCTAGGTCCATGCCGTCGTGATACTTTACATCACCTGTTACAATCATATCACACTTGTTTGATATAGCATCTTCGATTAATTCAGCTCCTGCACCACCACATACTGCAATTTTTTCTATATCTTTATTTATATCTCCGTAGACAACAAGACCCTCTGCTCTAAGTTCATTTTTTATTTTTTCTACATATTCTGTTGCACTTTGTCTATTGATTATTCCAAATCGTCCTAATCCAGGATTTTTGTCTCTTTCCAACACTTTAGTATCTTTTATATCTAAAATGTTGCAGAGATTGTCATTTAATCCGCCATCCGCTATATCTAAATTCGTATGAAATGCATAGATAGTAATATCATTTTTAATAGCCATTTGTAATCTTTTGTAGAATTTTTTACTAAAATCAATAACTTTAGCACCAGCAAATAAATATGGATGATGAGTGATAATTAAATTACAGTCATTTTCTATAGCTTTTTTAATTCCTTCTTCTTCTAAATCCAAAGATATAAGAACATTTTTAAGCTTATCGTTTGGATTGCCGACTTGCAAGCCTGAATTATCCCATGATTCTTGTAGGCTAAAAGGATATTTTTCTTCCAGTTTATCTATTAATTCTCTAATTTCCATTGTTTTCTAATCTCCTCTATGGCGTGCAACTTTTCTTCTATTCTATCTAAGCTTTTTCTATCTTTAGATTTTTCTAAAATCGCTTTCTTAAAAGAAGTATTTTTCTTATAATCTATATTCAATTTTTCTTTAAGTATTTCACTTTTATTTACTATATTATCTTTACCGTAGTATATTTCACCTATAGAAAGATTTTCTCCATTACCAAACTTAGCCTTTATAATATCATAGTATTTGCCATTATCATAGGTTAAAAAATCATTTATAATTTCAAAACCATTATCGATTAAATATACTCTAAGTTTTTCTGTGTTAATATTGCTAGCTAAAATTATATAGTCTAAATTATGAGCGAAATCTAAGGACTGATCAATTATATCTATAATTGTATTTGCACCCATTCCTGCTATTACTGCAACTTGATTCTCATCCTCAGCAATCCCTTTAAAACCATCAGTAACTTTTGTAGAAATCTTATTTTCTAATTCTGGCGTTAAGGCACTCCTAAGTTTATCTAGTGATTTTTCTGAAATATCTGTCGCTAGTATTTCCTTGCTAATTCCATTTTTTGCTAAATATAAAGGAACTAATCCATGATCAGTTCCTATATCTATAACTTTTTTATTTTTGTCTATTAGACCTATAATATCTAATAATCTTTTTTTATCTTCCATTATAAAAAGTCTTTCAATAATTCGCTCTTGTTTGGAGATTTTAGCTTTCTCAAGGCCTTAGCCTCAATTTGTCTAATTCTCTCTCTTGTAACGTCAAATTCTTTTCCTACTTCTTCTAGAGTTCTTGGAGTTCCGTCTATCAATCCAAATCTAAGTTGTAGGACTCTTTTTTCTCTTGCTCCAAGACAAGATAAAACATCGTTTAATTGTTCGCGAAGCATAGTGTAATTGGCAGCCTCTCCTGGATCAATTGCTGTATCATCTTCTATAAAATCTCCTAAGTGGCTGTCATCTTCTTCACCTATTGGAGTTTCTAAAGAAACAGGTTCTTGAGATATTTTTCTAATCTCTTGCACCTTTTCTACCTCAATACCCATTTGTTCCGCAATTTCTTCGTTTGATGGGTCACGGCCTAGATCTTGAACAAGTTGTCTTTGGATTCTAACAAGTTTATTAATTGTTTCAACCATATGAACAGGTATTCTTATAGTTCTCGCTTGATCTGCGATTGCACGTGTTATCGCTTGTCTAATCCACCAAGTCGCATAAGTTGAAAACTTAAATCCTCTATTGTAGTCGTACTTATCAACAGCTTTCATCAGACCCATATTTCCTTCTTGAATCAAGTCCAAAAAGCTCATGCCACGCCCAACATATTTTTTGGCAATTGAAACTACAAGTCTAAGGTTAGTCTCAGCAAGCTTTTGTTTAGCCGCTTTAGAAATAAAAACAGCTTTTTTTAATTCATAATAGTCAGCTTCGCTTAAATCATCATCAGTAATAATCTTGTAAGCCAAATCTCTTAGTTCAATACTCGCTTCAATTTCATCTAATTCTTCTTTGCTTAGTTCTATCTTGTTAGAGATCGCCCTTGCTCTTTCGCTAGTTACGATAAAATCGTTTAAAATCATCCTATCATTTGTTTTGATTTGCTCTTTATTTGCAGCTTTTGACAATATATCATTGAAGGATAAATAAACAAGATTTACAATGTCATCAGATTCTGTGATATTTAACATATGATCAAATGAATCAAAGAGATCACATAATGAGTTTGCTTTGCTCTTATCTAAATCATCTTCACTTACAGAATTTTCTGCAATATTACAAATCATTACTTTAGTTTTTAACTCTTCTAGAGTCTTTTTGTCTAAATCTTCATCCATAATTTGCTTAAACAAATCGCCCATGTTCAAAAGACCGTCAATCTCTTTTTGAGTTTTATCATCTAAATTTCCATCGTTTTTAAGATCTTCATTTGCAAGTTTTAATATGTTAGCTAAATCTCCAAAGAAAATGTCATTCGCAAGTTTAGTCTTATTTTGTTTATTAAATTTAACCCCATTGAGTTTTTTTCTAGCTATCTCGCCCATTTCCATTCTACGAGCAAGAATTATCTCTTCTGTAGCTGTAAGTAGACTAACTTTTCCAATTTCTTTTAGATACATCTTTACAGGGTCGTCTACTTTGACACCTACCATGATATCTACATTTTTATTTAAATTTTCTTCTACTTCATCTTCTTCTATTTCTTCTTCCAAATCTTCATCATCAGAAAGATCGTCTTTCATATCTTCTGTTACTTCTTCATCTTCAAGAACAGTTTCTGATTTTTCTACAATCTCTATTCCTAAACTAAGGACTTGGTTTATAACAAACTTCTTGCTATCATCTTCCATTTCCTTGAAGTTTTCAAATGTATAAATCTGCGAATAAGTAATTAGTCCATCTTGAGACTCGCTGATCGATTGGAATTCCTCTATTATTTCTTTTAGAACATCATCATCGAGCAATTTGCTGTCATCGCTAGTCATTAATACTCCCCTTACCTAAAGACTATCTATTCTTTAATCTTTTAAGTTCTCTTTTCCTATTAAAAAGAATAATTTTTCTCTTCAATTCTTCTGCTAGTATAGGATTAGTATTATCTCTTATATAATCAAGAATATACTTATAGTCCTTATCATCTAGATTGAACTTACTAACATCCTTTTCTTTCAAAAAAGTTTTGACATTATTTATCTTTTCGTCTTCAATAGCTTTATCAAAAAAATCTCTGTGTTTTTCGTAGTCGGACCTTTGGTTGAAAAATAATCTCAAAACTTCAAGCTCATTTATGTTAAAATTATTGGTTTTCTTCTCTACAATTATAGGTTTATTATTAAATTTACCTTTATTTTTTATTTTTAAGTCAGTATCTTTATTATACCTGTCAATAGCTTGTTTTAAAGTACTTTTGTCTATCTCAAATAACTTGGAAACATTGTTGATAAAAATCTCTCTTGTTAGTTCTTGCTTTATCGAAGAAAGAAAAGCTACAAATAAATTCAATTTATCAAATCGTTCCGCAGGTGTTGCCTTAGTATATTCATCAAGGATTTTTTCATATTGATAATTTAATGAGTCATTTGCATTTTTTATTTTATCTTCGAAAGCATCTTTACCATTTTCTCTAATAAAATCATCTGGATCTTTACCTTCACTTAGACTTATTATACTTGGATTTACACCTATATCGTGAAATATAGTTATGGCCTTTTCTGTAGCCTTTATTCCCGCACCATCTTGGTCATAGCAAATATAAATGTCATCTGAATATCTTTTTATTAGATTTGCTTGATCTTTTGTCAAAGCTGTACCTAATGATGCAACAGCTATATCTAGTCCGTGGTTGTTTAATGCAATTACATCCATATATCCTTCTACGAGAATAATTTCTTTTCTTTTTTGTCTTTTATATACATTGAGCCCATATAGATTATATCTCTTCTTAAAAATACTTGATTCGGGTGAATTTAAATATTTTGGCATCTGTCCAGAAACAGCTCTTCCACCAAATCCTATGACTTTTCCATAGTGATTTATTATTGGAAATATTATTCTATCTCTATACTTATCATAATAATTTCCTTTTGAAGATTTCTTTATTAGACCCAACTCTTCTATATCTTCTTCTTTATAATTTTTCGATCTGATGTAGTCATATAAATCATTCCATGAGTCTTTTGAATATCCTAACATAAAGGTATTCACAATTTTACTTGAAAGTCCCCTTTGCTTAAGATACATTTGAGCCTTCCTATCAGTCAACAAATTTTTGTAATAAAACATCATGATATCTTTATTTATTTCATAAAGTTCGTTATTTCTCTTGTTAACCTTAGGATTTTCTGTATAGTCAATACTAATCCCAGCTTTGTTAGCTAGAAACTCCAAACTTTGAGGATAATTTAACCCTTCTTTTTGCATTATAAAAGAAACAACATCTCCTCCTGCTCCACAACCGAAGCAGTGAAATAATTGTTTCTTGTCATCTACAGTAAAAGATGGGGTTTTTTCATTGTGAAAAGGACATAGTCCCTTAAAAGAAGATCCTGATCTTTTCAGATCGACGTATTCTCCTATAATATCAACTATGTTTGAACTTTGTACTATTTGATTAATCTTATCATCAGAAATTAAACCCATAAAATCACCTATCTAAATTATACTTATCTTGCTTTTCTTTTCAATAAAGTGGTTTTCCAGTTTATGTCATTAATTTTTTAATTAAATTATAAATTATTGTTAAATTTTAGAATTATTGTATAATATCAGTAATATTATATTTGTTTTTACATACTAATTTTACTAAATGATTTATTTGAAAATTTTAGGGGAATACAATGGATAGCACAAGCGAAAGCATCTTAGAGTCGAGTTTATTTAAAGATGATATTGATATCAAAGTTCTAGATGCTAGAGAAAATATTATTACTAACGGCAAAAATTCTAGGATACAATTTAATCCTTTCATTTATTTTTATTTTTTAGCAGAAGGTAGTGGAACTTTTTTTATAGAAAGTGATGCTGTAAAAATCAAAAAAAATGACTTGGTTATAATTAATTCTAATATTGGTCACAATATTTTTGTAGATGAGAATGAATATGCATGCAGAAGCATAGGATTTGGTGTTGAAAGCATAGGTATAAATACTGTTAAAGAGGAAATCAACAATAATAAAGCTGATGAAAAAATTGATTCAAACAAAGACCCAAATTCTTTAGACGAGAGTGAAGATGAAGAAAAAATAAAATTAGAAATAGATAATTACATATTAATTCCTTGTAAGGAAGAAGGAAAAAGAGTATACGAAATTTTCTCAAGTATTGTCGAAGAGTTTTCTAGTGATGATTTATATGCTAGAACTCTTGCTGATAGCATGGCATCTTATTTTATAATTAAATTACTAAGGTTATTAAAGGGAAAAATTGAAATAGTTCATGATGTAAATATAAACAGACAGGTCGACTACATAAAATCTTATATCGACGGCAACTACTCGACAGACATAAAGCTTGAAGAACTTTCTTCTCTTGCCTATATGAATAAATTTCATCTAATTGCTGAATTCAAACAAGCCTATAGGGTAACTCCTATTGAATATTTAATTTTAAAAAGGGTTGAAGTATCAAAAGGTTTATTGATATCAACAAACCACTCTATGGAAACAATAGCCCATATTGTAGGCTTTAATTCTCAGTCCTATTTTAACCAAGTATTTAGAAAAAAGGTTGGATTTACTCCATCACAATTTAGAAAGAAACACAGACTATAAAAGCCGCCAGCTAAGTTAAATCTTAGCTGCGGCTTTTTCAATTATCCTCTATTCTAACCCTAGTAATTATATCATTATCAATAGATAAAACCCTAAATACATATTGACCATATACAATAGTTGTATTTTCATGTATATCTTTTATATTCTCTTTTTCTGCAAGCTCATAGATAAGACCTGCCAGAGTATGGGTCATAGTTGGAAGATTTAAATTATATTCTTTATTTAGCTTATTAATTGAAACTGAAGCATCAAATGTGTTATCAAGTTTAGCTATAAGTTTTTTATCTGATAAAATAAATTTCATCACAGCAAATATTATAGCAACAGAAACTGTTCCTATCAGTATATCTGTCAAACCTTGAGAGTATACCAACATTTTTCTAGCTATTACAAAAAGTATCAAAGTCAAGATAGACTCGTGACTTCTTGTAATAATCATTGCTATAAGTTCAATTCCAACTATTAATAGAAGAGCATGCTTTAGAAATTCATTCATAAGCATATACGAATTCTGTAAATTTTCTACTCGCATTATTTCTAAAATATAATGGATTAGCTTAGGAATACCTGAGCAAACTCCTAATATTACTATAATACAAATTAATATTTCAATTATATTAACCGTTTTATCTATAAAATTATTCGCCTTATTATGTTTCATCAGTAGTCAACACCCTCGGTATAATCACCGCTAGCATTCCAAATCAAAAATTCATTTTGACCTGAATCATATATTGCTTGTATTTGCGCTTCAACTGCCTCTTTGTCATATTCCATCCAATTTCCTTCACCAATCCAAGTTGCCGTAAAATCTTGGATCCATGGACGTGATACAGGCGGATGTTCAAGTTGAGATAGATATTCTTGTTCAGCTGCTAGATATCTTTTTACTAATTCGTATGGCTCAAGATCTGGTTTTTCAATATCAAATGATGTCAATCCCCAGTGAGAAGGATAAATCATAGATGAGATAACATCAGTTTCATTACTCATTTCTCCAAAGTCTTGACCTATACCATCTGCTCTTTGAACTTGAAGGGCATATCCAAAGACATCTATTGACATAGGAACATTCATATCTTGAAGTTCTTCCCTAGCTCTTCTAACAAATCCAGTTATAGCTCCTACTCTCTTGTCCCCTTCTTCCATTTCCTTATCTTCAAATTCACCTCTAGAATAGTTTAGTGTATCACCAAACGTTTCAAAACCTTCGGCAAATCTAACATAGTCAAATTGAATTTCATCAAATCCAGCCTTTGCAGCAAGTTTCGCTATCTTTATATCATAGTCTTGCACTTCTTTTAGAAATGGATTCATGAAAGCTTCCCCATGTCCATTTGTCCATAGTGTGCCATCTTCTAAGGTAAATCCCCAATCAGGGTGTTTTTCAGTAATTATAGAATCCTTGAAGGTTGTAACCCTTCCTATTACATATATGCCTTTTTCGTGCATTTTTTCTACGAAATCTACTGGATCGACTATATCAGTTTTAGAATATTTTATATCTTCGTCATCCGTATCAAAATTCATGGTAACATTACCCCAATCATCCTTGATATCTACGACTATAGTATTTAAGCGAGTATTTTCCATAAGATCCATTATTTTTTCGTAGGTTTCTGGATCATTTATATTATAAGTATTAAAATATAAACCTTTAACCCCATCTTTCGGATAATACTTGCTCTTTTTTTCATTTAGAGAGAGAAGTCTAGATGTATCATAGTCCATATTATAATCATCTGGTGTTACACCAACCTCATAAGGTACTCCGACTTCTTTATCTACTGCATCATTTACTAGCCCTTTATTTTCCTCTTTATTAGAAGCATCTTCTTTTGAATTATCATTATCTACATTTTCGCTAGCTTCATTTTCTGTTTTACTAGTTTTCGTATCCACGCTTTTTTTAGAGCAAGAGGCAAGAACTAATACACACAAGAGGAAAAATGAAATCAGAACTTTTTTATTTTTCATATAAAAACTCCTTAAGAAATAAGAGCGAACCCATTGGTCCGCTCTTATATACTTGTATTAAGTCATTTGATCGGATCACTCTAGGAGTGAACCTAACTATATATCTTAAAGTTAAACTAAAAATAATTTAAACTTATTTTACTTAAATCGCTAAATTTAAGCCTTGTTTATGTTACGATTTAATATTTTGTTATAATGTTATATCCCTTAAATAACAATTAGCGTTAATACAAATTATAACCTGTTTTTATCACTAAATATTATTAAGCAATAATCTTTGTAACAACTCCAGATGCTACTGTTCTACCACCTTCACGTACAGCGAATCTTAGTCCTTCTTCTAGTGCGATTGGTTTTTGTAGTTTGATCTTGAATGTTGCGTTGTCTCCTGGCATTACCATTTCTACGCCTTCTTCTAGTTCAATATCTCCTGTTACGTCTGTTGTTCTGAAGAAGAATTGTGGTCTGTATCCACTGAAGAATGGTGTGTGACGTCCACCTTCTTCTTTTGTTAGTACGTATACTTGACCTTCAAATTCTGTGTGTGGGTTTACACTTCCTGGTTTTGCTAGTACTTGTCCTCTTGAGATTTCGTTTCTTTGTACTCCTCTTAGTAGTAGTCCTACGTTATCTCCTGATTCTGCTTGTTCTAGTGATTTGTGGAACATTTCTACTCCGGTTACTACTGCTTGGCTTGTTTTTTCTTCAAGTCCTACGATTTCTACAGTATCACCTACTTTTAGTGTTCCTCTTTCTACTCTTCCTGTTGCTACTGTTCCACGTCCTGAGATTGTCATTACGTCTTCTACTGGCATTAGGAATGGTTGGTCGTTGTCTCTTTCTGGAATGTCAAAGTATTCGTCTACTTCATCCATTAGTTGTAGAATCTTGTCTGACCATGGACCTTCTCCACCTTCTTGTAGTGATTTTAGTGCGCTTCCTACTACTACTGGTGCGTTGTCTCCATCGAAGTCATATTCACTTAGTAGGTCTCTGATTTCCATTTCTACTAATTCGATTAGTTCTGGATCGTCTACTTGGTCTTCTTTGTTTAGGAATACTGCGATTTTTGGAACGCCTACTTGTCTTGCTAGTAGGATGTGTTCTCTTGTTTGTGGCATTGGACCATCAGCTGCACTTACTACGATGATTGCGCCGTCCATTTGTGCTGCACCTGTAATCATGTTTTTAACGTAGTCAGCGTGGCCTGGAGCGTCGATGTGTGCGTAGTGTCTGTTTGCTGTTTCGTATTCTACTACTGATGTGTTGATTGTGATTCCACGTTCTCTTTCTTCTGGTGCTTTGTCGATGTGTTCGTAGTCTACGAATTCACCTGTACCATATTTTTTGTTTAGAGCTTGTGTGATTGCTGCTGTTGTTGTTGTTTTACCGTGGTCAACGTGTCCGATTGTACCAATATTAATATGTGGTTTGCTTCTTTCAAATGTTTGTTTGCTCATT